>NZ_JBDGIT010000003.1:0-498381 GCF_057657265.1 Variovorax sp. Soil_C_17 | reverse complement strand
CACCGGGCCTCGACGATGTTTTCGCCGGCGAGCGGCCCGAGGTCGCGGATGTTCCGGCGCCGCCGCTGCCAGGACTGCCAGGTGCGGCGCGGATGGCCGGCCGACACCAGGTAGTACAGGGCCTTGAGCACGCGCAGCGAGCGCCAGATCGGCGTCTTGCCGTAGATGTCGCCGGCCAGGAGCGAGAGCAGCGCTTCCTTCACGCGGAACGGGTTTTGCGGGTACATGAAGAATTCGCGGATGGTGGGATTGGTCACGCGGAAGATGAACCAGGAGAACTCGCGCGGGCCCCTGCGCATGTCGCGCTCGAAGCGCTGCCGCGCTGCTGCTGCGGCGGCGGCCGGCCGGTCGAGGGCGGCGGCCACCACCTCGGCGCCTTCGAAGGCGCTGTACATGGCGAGGTAGACGCCCGAGGAGAACACCGGGTCGATGAAAGTGTAGGCATCGCCCAGCATCAGGTAGCGCTCGCCGCTGCAGTGCGTGCTGGTGTACGAATAATTGCCGGTGGCGTAGACCGCATCGTCCACCAGCGTGGCCTGCGACAGGCGCGCGGCCAGTTGCGGGCACAGCGCGATGGTGTCGGCAAAGAAATCCTTCAGGGGCTTGCTGCGCGACTTGAGGTAGTAGGGCCAGCAGACGGCGCCGATGCTGGTGGTGCCGTCGGCCAGCGGGATGTACCAGAACCAGCCGTGCGCGAACCAGAAGATCGTGATGTTGCCCTCGAGCTTGCCCGGCAGCCGGTCGGCATTGCGGAAATGGCCGAAGAGGGCGGAGCTGTTGTGCTTCGGGTTTTTCTTCTTGGCCTTGAGCTTGTTCGACAGGAAGGTGTCGCGGCCGGAGGCGTCGAGCACGAAGCGGGCGCGCCAGCTGCGTGCCGCGCCGTCGTCGAGGCGGGCGCTGACCGTGGCGCCCTCGGCGTCGAACCGGACATCGCGCACGCGGCAGCCTTCGAGGGTCTGCGCGCCGCGCGCGGCGGCGTTGCGGAACAGGATCTCGTCCATCTCGGAGCGCCGGACCTGCCAGGCATAGGGCATGGTCTTGTCCCAGGCGTCGGCGAATTCGACCATGGCGACGTGGTCGTGGTCGGGGGATACGAATTCCACGCCGAACTTGGGCATGCCGATGCGCTCGATGTCCTCGCGCAGGCCCAGGCGGTCGAACAGCTGCACGTTGGCGGGCAGCAGCGACTCGCCGATGTGGAAGCGCGGATGGTGCGCCTTCTCGAGCAGCACCACCTTGCGGCCCTGCTGGGCCAGCAGCGCTGCGGCGGTCGAGCCGGCCGGGCCGCCGCCGATCACGAGCACGTCGCAGTGCTCCGGTGCAGGCACTGCGGCTTCGGCATTCGTTGTTGGAGGAATATTCATGCGCTGTGGGGGATGGAAACCGGAGATGCCCGAGCTGGCCTGGCGCATCAGCGGCGGATTATCCCAAAAAGGATCTGCGCTCCCGCTGTAGGACGCGGGGCCGTTGTACGCGACGGACAGTAAACTCCCCACCTGCTTCGAAAACACGAGAGAGCGAGAACGACTGCCATGGCCGGACACAGCAAATGGGCAAATATTCAGCACAGGAAGGGCCGGCAGGACGAGAAGCGCGGCAAGCTCTGGACCCGTGCGATACGTGAAATCATGGTCGCGGCCAAAGCAGGCGGCGGCGACCTGAGCGCCAACCCGCGGTTGCGGCTGGCGGTCGACAAGGCCAAGGCGGTCAACCTGCCCGCCGACACCATCAAGCGCAACATCGACAAGGCCACCGGCAATCTCGAAGGCGTCAGCTACGAGGAAATCCGCTACGAGGGCTACGGCATCGGCGGTGCCGCCATCATCGTCGACACCATGACGGACAACCGCGTGCGCACCGTGGCCGAGGTGCGCCACGCTTTCGGCAAGCACGGCGGCAACATGGGCACCGAAGGCTCGGTCGCCTTCCAGTTCAAGCATTGCGGGCAGTTGGTCTTTGCGCCCGGCACCAGCGAGGACAAGGTGATGGAGGCCGCGCTCGAGGCCGGCGCCGAGGACGTGGTGACCGACGAGGACGGCGCGATCGAGGTGCTGACCGCGCCCGGCGACTTCGAGGCGGTGCGCGATGCACTGGAAGCCGCCGGCCTCAAGCCCGAGGTGGCCGAGGTCACGATGCGGGCCGAGAACACCATCGAGCTGGCGGGCGAGGACGCCGCCAGGATGCAGAAGCTGCTCGATGCGCTCGAGGACCTGGACGACGTGCAGGATGTCTATCACAACGCCGCGCTCTCCGAATGAAGGCGCCCATGAAAGCCTGCGAATGAAGGTACTGGTGATCGGGGGAGGGGGCCGCGAGCACGCGCTGGCGTGGCGCCTGGCCCAGGCCGCGCGCGTGAGCCGCGTCTATGTGGCGCCGGGCAACGGCGGCACGCGCGCGGATTCGCGCTACGAATGCATCGACATCGCCGAGCCCGCCGCGCTGCGGGCCTGGGCCCTGAAGGAAAAGATCGCGCTCACCGTGGTCGGCCCCGAGGCGCCGCTGGCTGCCGGCGTGGTGGACGAGTTCCGCGCGCACGGCCTGCGCATCTTCGGCCCGACCAAGGCGGCAGCGCAGCTGGAGAGCTCCAAGGCCTTCTCCAAGGCCTTCATGAAGCGCCACAACATCCCCACGGCCGAATACGAGGCCTTCACCCACCCCGGGGCTGCCCATGCCTACGTGGACGCCAAGGGCGTGCCCATCGTCATCAAGGCCGACGGCCTGGCGGCGGGCAAGGGCGTGGTGGTGGCAACGACGCTGCAGGAAGCGCACGAGGCCATCGACTTCATGCTGTTGGACAACAAGCTGGGCATCTCGCACAACGAGGGCGGCGCGCGCGTGGTGATCGAGGAGTTCCTGCAGGGCGAGGAAGCCAGCTTCATCGTGCTGTGCGACGGCGTGAACGTGACCGCGCTCGCCACCAGCCAGGACCACAAGCGCCTGCAGGACGGCGACCAGGGCCCCAACACGGGTGGCATGGGCGCCTACTCGCCGGCACCGGTGGTCACGGCCGAGGTGCACGCACGGGCCATGCGCGAAATCATCCTGCCCACCATCCGCGGCATGGAGAAGGACGGCATCCCCTACACCGGCTTCCTCTACGCCGGCCTGATGATCGACGCCGCCGGCCACCCGAAGACGCTGGAATTCAACTGCCGCATGGGCGATCCCGAGACCCAGCCGATCATGATGCGGCTCAAGTCCGACCTGTTCGAGGTGTTCTGGCACGCCACCGACGGCACGCTGGACCAGATCGAGCTCGACTGGGACCGCCGCGTCGCGCTCGGCGTGGTGATGGCGGCGCACGGCTACCCCTTGGCGCCGCGCAAGGGCGATGCCATCCACGGGATCTCTCCCGAGACGCCCGATGCCGTCGTCTTCCACGCCGGCACCACGCTCGAGAACGGCGAGCTGAAGACCAGCGGGGGGCGCGTGCTGTGCGTCACCGTGCTGGCCGACAGCGTCAAGCAGGCGCAGCAGCGCGCCTACGCGGTGGCGGCGCGCATCCATTTCGATGGGGCGCAGTACCGCAAGGACATCGGGTATCGCGCCGTCCAGGCGCGCACGCCCCACGGCTGATGCCCGGCGATCCCCAAGCCGTCGGCGATTACCTGCGCGGGCTGCAGCAGCGCATCGTCGCGGCGGTCGAGGCGGCCGAAGGCCGGGCCTGCGTGCGCGACGCCTGGCAAAAGGCGCCCGGGGAGCCGCTGCAGGGCAGCGGCCTGACCTGCATTCTGGAAGACGGCGCTCTGTTCGAGCGTGCGGGCTGCGGCTTCTCGCAGGTGCGCGGCCCGCAGCTGCCGCCCTCGGCCACCCAGCACCGGCCCGAGCTGGCCGGTGCGCCCTTCGAGGCGATGGGCGTTTCGCTGGTGTTTCACCCGCGCAATCCCTACGTGCCCACGGTCCACATGAACGTGCGCATGCTGGCGGCGCTGCCGGCGCAGGGCGAGCCGGTGTGCTGGTTTGGCGGCGGCATGGACCTGACGCCGTACTACGGCTTCGAAGAAGACGCGGTGCATTTCCACCGCGCCTGCCGCGATGCGCTGGCGACCTTCGGCGACGACAAGTACCCGCGCTTCAAGACCTGGTGCGACGAGTATTTCTTCCTCAAGCACCGCAACGAGCAGCGCGGCATCGGCGGCATCTTCTTCGACGACTTCGCGGAGCTGGGCTTCGAGCGCAGCTTCGAGATGCTGCGGTCGGTCGGCGACGCCTTCCTGCCGGCCTACCTGCCCATCGTCGAGCGCCGCCGCGCCATGCCCTGGGGCGAGCGCGAGCGCGCCTTCCAGCTCTATCGGCGCGGGCGCTACGTGGAGTTCAACCTGGTCTGGGACCGCGGCACGCATTTCGGCCTGCAGTCGGGCGGGCGCACCGAATCCATCCTGCTGTCGATGCCGCCGCAGGCCAGCTGGGCCTACCGCCGCGAACCGGAGCCGGGCTCGCCCGAAGCGGCGCTCTACAGCGATTTCATCGTGCGCCGCGAATGGCTCTGAACAACGCTCGGATCGGGGTATTCGGCGGAGCCTTCGACCCGCCGCACAACGCGCATGTCGCCCTGGTGCAGGCCGCACTGGCGCAACTGGGACTGGCCGAGCTGCGCATCTTTCCGACGGGCGACGCCTGGCACAAGCAGCGCGCGCTGAGCGGCGGCGAGCATCGCCTCGCGATGGCGCAGCTGGCCTTCGGGGGCCTGCCGGGCGTCGTCGTCGATGCCCGGGAGCTTCGGCGCGCCGGACCCACCTACACTCTGGACACGCTGCGCGAGCTGCAGCAGGAGCGGCCGGAGGCTGAACGGGTGCTGATCATGGGCGCCGACCAGGCCGCCTCGCTGCCCCGGTGGCACGGCTGGCGCGAGATCCTCGGCCTTGCCGTCATCGCGGTCGCGCAGCGTCCGGGTGCCACCGGCGCCGGACCCTTCGATCCCCAGGCGCTGCCGGGCCTTCCGCCCGGTGCGCGCTTCGAGACGCTCGCGCTCGCGCCCATGGACACCAGCGCGACGGAGGTCCGCAGGCGCGCCGCGCAGGCACAGGACCTCTTTCAACTGGTTCCGCCGGCGGTTGCACGCTATATTGACCAACACAACCTCTACCGTTCCACCTGATGAGTACTGAAGCCGCCGCCAAGAAAGACACCCAGAAACTCCAGAGAGCCATCATCGATGGCCTCGAGGACGTCAAGGCGCAGAACATCCAGGTCTTCGACACCGAGCACCTCTCGCCGCTGTTCGAGCGCGTGATCGTCGCCTCGGGCACCTCCAACCGCCAGACCAAGGCGCTCGCCGCCAGCGTGCGCGACGCGGTGCGCGATGCCGGCTTCAACAAGCCGCGCGTGGAGGGCGAGGAGAACGGCGAGTGGATCATCGTCGACTGCGGCGCCGCGGTCGCGCACATCATGCAGCCGGCCATCCGCCAGTACTACCACCTGGAGGAGATCTGGGGCGACAAGCCGGTGCGCGCCAAGCTGGGCGCTCCCAAGCCGGTCTCGGCCCGTCCGGCCGAGGAAAAGGCACCGGCCGCGAAGAGCCCCAGCCCCTCGCTGAGGCGCTCCAGCGCTGCGAAGACCGCGCAGCGCGCGGCCGATGCGGCCGCCAAGCCGAAGCCGGCGGCCAGGAAGACGGCGGCCGGAAAAACGCCTGCGAAGAAGGCGCCGGTCAAGACCGTGGTCGTGAACAAGGCAACTGCCAAGAAGGCCGCTGTCAAGAAGGCGGCTCCGGCGAAGAAGGCGGCCCCGGCGAAGAAGGCGCCGCGCAAGACCGCCACGGCGCGCGCATGAAGCTGCTGGTGGTCGCGGTCGGGCAGCGTGTGCCCGACTGGGCACAGACCGCCTGGGACGACTACGCCAAGCGCTTCCCGCCCGAGCTCAAGCTCGAGCTGCGCACCGTCAAGACCGAGCCGCGCGGCTCCAAGACCCTGGAGACGCTCCACGCTGCCGAGCGCGAGCGCATCGAGGCGGCCATTGCCAAGGGCATGCGCATCGTGGCGCTGGACGAGCGCGGCACGGCGCTTACCACCAAGGCGCTCGCCGCCCGGCTTTCGGCCTGGCAGGGCGAGGGCGACGACGTCGCTCTGGTGATCGGCGGCCCCGACGGGCTCGACCCTGCCTTCAAGGCCGCCGCACACGAGCGCATCCGGCTCTCGGACCTCACCTTGCCCCACGCGATGGCCCGCGTGCTGCTGGTCGAGCAGCTCTACCGCGCCTGGTCGGTCAACGCAGGCCATCCCTACCACCGCGAATGAAGGACCCGTTCATCTACCTCGCATCGCAGAGCCCGCGCCGCGCGCAGCTGCTGGGGCAGCTCGGCGTTCGCCACGAGCTGCTGCTGGCCGGCCCCGAGGAGGACGCCGAGGCGCTGGAGCACGTGCAGCCGGGCGAATCGCCCACCGCCTACGTGCAGCGCGTCACCGCGCTCAAGCTGGATGCGGCCGTGGCGCGCCATCGCCGCCTGGGCCTGCCGCCGGCACCGGTGCTGTGCGCCGACACCACGGTCGCCTTCGGCCGCGCCATCCTGGGCAAGCCTGCGGATGCGCAGGACGCGCAGCGCATGCTGGCCATGCTCTCCGGCCGCACGCACCGGGTGCTGACGGCCGTGGCGCTGCAGCACGGCAAGCGCCGGCAGGCGGCGCTCAGCGTGTCGCGCGTGCGCTTCGCCGCCGTCGAGAAGCGCCGCATCGCCGCCTACGTCGCCAGCGGCGAGCCCGAGGGCAAGGCGGGGGCCTATGCGATCCAGGGGCGGGCGGCGGCCTTCGTCGAGCACATCAGCGGCTCGCATTCGGGCATCATGGGGCTCCCGATGTTCGAGACTGCCAAGCTGCTGCGCCAGGCCGGCTTCGCGCTGTAGAAAAAACATGCAAGACATCCTGATCAACTGGTCTCCCCAGGAGACCCGCGTTGCGGTGGTCGAGCACGGCGCCGTGCAGGAGCTCCACGTGGAGCGCACGCTGGAGCGCGGGCTGGTCGGCAACATCTACCTGGGCAAGGTCTCGCGCGTGCTGCCCGGCATGCAGTCGGCCTTTATCGACATCGGCCTGGACCGCACGGCCTTCCTGCACGTGGCCGACATCGTGGCGCCTTTCACCCCCGGCTCGCGGCCGAGCGCCGCGGCGGCCGATCGCGATCCGCGCAACGGCGGCGGCGTGGTGCCGATCGAGAGGCAGGTGTTCGAGGGCCAGTCGCTGCTGGTGCAGGTGATCAAGGACCCGATCGGCACCAAGGGCGCGCGCCTGTCGACGCAGATCAGCATCGCGGGCCGGCTGCTGGTCTTCCTGCCGCAGGACAACCATGTGGGCGTGTCGCAGAAGATCCCTTCCGACCTGCGCGATGCGCTGCGCGCCCGCATGCAGGTGCTGATCGATGCGGCCGCCGCTGCCGGCAGCGGCGGCGTGGTGCCCGAGGCCACGGGCGGCTTCATCCTGCGCACCAACGGCGAGGATTCGAGCGATGCCGAGCTGGCGGAAGACATTGCCTACCTGCGCAAGACCTGGTCGCGCATCCGCGAGCTGTCGTCGCGCATGCCGCCGATGTCGCTGCTGCACCAGGACCTGAGCCTGCTGCAACGCGTACTGCGCGACATGACCATCGAGGACACGCAGACCATCCGCATCGACTCGCGCGAGCAGTTCGATGCACTGCTCAAGTTCGGCCTCGAGTTCATGCCGCAGGCGGCGGGCAAGCTGCAGCTCTACAAGGGCGAGCGGCCGATCTTCGACCTCTATTCGATCGACGAGGAGATCGCCAAGGCCCTGGGCCGGCGCGTGGACCTGAAGTCCGGCGGCTACCTGGTGGTGGACCAGACCGAGGCCCTCACGACCATCGACGTCAACACCGGCGGCTATGTGGGCGCGCGCAACTTCGACGACACCATCTTCAAGACCAACCTGGAGGCGGCGCAGGCCATTGCGCGGCAGCTGCGCCTGCGCAACCTGGGCGGGATCATCATCGTCGACTTCATCGACATGGTGCGGGACGACCACCGCGAGCAGGTGCTGGCCGAGTTCCGCAAGCAGCTGGCGCGCGACCGTGTCAAGACCACTGCCGGCGGGTTTTCGCAGCTGGGCCTGGTCGAGATGACGCGCAAGCGCACCCGCGAGTCGCTGGCGCACATGCTGTGCGAGCCCTGCCTGGCCTGCGGGGGGCAGGGCATCGTGAAGACCGCGCGCAGCGTGGCCTACGACGTGCTGCGCGAGATCCTGCGCGAGGCGCGCCAGTTCACGCCGCGCGAGTTCCGCATCGTGTCCTCGCCGCAGGTGATCGAACTGTTCCTGGACGAGGAAAGCCAGCACCTGGCAGGCCTCAGCGACTTCATCGGCAAGCCGATCTCGCTGCAGGCGGAGCCGGCGATGGGGCAGGGGCAGTACGACATCGTCCTGCTCTGATCAAAGCCGTGCGAGCTCCGGCCCGCCGCGAGGGCCGAACCAGGCTCGCTGGTAGGCTTGCCGCGCCGCCCGCTCGGCCTTCGCATCGCCCCGCTTGCGCTCGACCTCGGCCAGTCCCGCGAGCGCCCAGCCGTTGTTGCGCACGCGAACCAGCGAATCGCGGAAGGCCTGTTGCGCCTCGTCGAGCCGGCCCTGGCGCAGCCGCACCGAGCCGAGCGACTGGCGCACCGGGTAGTACCAGTAGGGCGGCTCGGTGTAGCTGAGGCCGTCCTGCATCGCGATGGCTTCCTCGTAGGCCTTGGCGGCGGCGTCGAGATCGCCGCTTGCATCGGCGAGCCGCCCGGTGGCCACCAGGCCGGCGGTGCGAACGATTTCTTTGGCGGGCAGTTGCCAGGCTTCGAAGGGCTTGAAGTCGGCGCCTTGCTCGATCTTCGCGATGGCATCGATCTCCTGCTGTGCGCCGGCCTTGTCCTTGCGCGCTGCGAAGGCGACCGCGCGCGCGTAGTGGTACATGGTGGTCACGATCACCGCGTCACCGGGCGGCGCGGCAAGCTTGAGGATGGTGTCGGCATCGCTGAACTGCGCATGCGTGGTGAAGTGCGAAGCCTTGATGGGCTGGAGGATCGGGAAGGCCTTGACCAGCTCGGCCGGCATCGAGGCGTCGAGCTTCGCGGCCGCGTCGATGGCCGTCTTCGCATCGCCGCCCATCTGCGCCGACACCATCACGAAATGGATGTTGTGGGGGTAGTAGGCGGTCTTGTACAGCGGGTCGGAGGGCGAGGTCTTGAAGTACTTCTCGTCGGCCTGGATCGCCTTGCGATTGGCCTCCAGCGACTCGCGGTACATGCCCACGCGGAAGTAGATATGCGCCGGCATGTGCACGATGTGCCCGGCGCCGGGCATCTGCGCCGCCAGACGGTTGGCATAGGGCAGTGCCTTCTCGGGCTGCGTGGACGCTTCGACCGCATGGATATAGAGGTGGATCGCGCCGGGGTGCCTGGGGTTGCGCTCGAGCACGGTCTCCAGCGCGCCGACGATGTCCGCGCCGCGTCCCTTCGGCCTGGCGCCGCCGGCCTCCCAGTAATCCCAGGGCTGCGTGTCCATGGCGGCTTCGGCGAACAGCGTCTGGATCGTGTCCTCGGCCGGGTAGCGCTCGGCCACCGCCTTCATCGCGTCGGCATAGGCGGCGTCCAGCCCGGAGCGGTCGGCCGGCGGCTGCGCGGCGTAGCGCTTTTCGAGCGCGGCGATCAGCGCCTGCTCACGCTCCGTCGCACCGGCCTTGCGCTCGACCGCCTTGGCCAGGGCGGCAAACGCCGGCGCATTGGCCTCCGGCATCATCGGCACGTTGATGTTGGGGCCGAGCACGAGCGCCTCGCCCCAGAAGCACATGGCACAAGCCGGGTCGAGCTTCTGCGCGGCCTGGAAGGCACGCTGGGCTTCGGCATGGTTGAAGCCGAAGGACAGGCGCAAGCCCTGGTTGAAGTACGCCTGGGCCTTGGGCGAGCGCGTGCTGATCCTGAACGCGAGCGAGCCGAGGTCCTTGTAGAGCGGCACCTCCCCGGCCGCGGCCTTCATCGGCTGCGGCTGGAAGGGTGCGGTTTCGGTCTTGACGCGCACCAGCGCCTTGAGCAGGGCGGGCGGACCGGCCACCACCGGCCCGCAGGCGCGGCCCGGTTCGGAAAGCAGGGGGTCGAAACTCGACGTTCGGTCGCGGCCGGCACCGACGTCGTCGGCAACGAGCAGACCACACGAAGCGAGAGCGCAGGCGGCCAGTGCGGGCAAGCGGCGCCGGAAGGGGGCTGCATACGACATGGCGTTTCCTTCTCCGAGGTCGGGCAGGCGGCGCGGGGCGCGTGCCGCCCGACGTGTTTCAAAGCCGGGTCGAAGGAAAAATTCTGCTCGCCCGATGCGGCGGGCGCAATATGCCGAAGGCTTGTCAGAGACTGGGCTCGCCGCCCTCCGGCGCCGTGCGCACCGCATGGGCCTGCAGCCGCGCGTAGAGCCCCTCCAGCGCCATGAGCTGCGCATGGCTGCCTTGCTCGGCAATGCGGCCGTGCTCCATCACCACGATGCGGTCGGCGTGCTGGATGGTCGAGAGGCGGTGCGCGACGATCAGGGTGGTGCGGTTGCGCATCAGGCGCTGCAGCGCCTCCTGCACCAGGCGCTCCGATTCCGTGTCGAGCGCGGAGGTCGCTTCGTCGAGCAGCAGCACCGGTGCGTCCTTGTAGAGCGCGCGCGCGATGGCGAGGCGCTGGCGCTGGCCCCCCGACAGCTGGGTCGCGTTGTGGCCCAGCACCGTGTCGATCCCTTGCGGCAGACCGTCGACGTGTGCCGCCAGGTTCGCGGCTTCTATGCAGGCGAGCACGCGCTCGCGGTCGAGCTCGGCACCGAGCGCCACGTTGGCGGCCAGCGTGTCGTTGAGCATGACCACATCCTGGCTGACCATCGCGAATTGCGATCGCAGGTTCTTGAGCTGCCAGTCGCCGACGTCATGCCCGTCCAGCAGGACCTGGCCTGCGCTCGGCAGCACGAAGCGCGGCAACAGGTTGACCAGCGTGGTCTTGCCGGAGCCGGAGGGCCCGACGAAGGCCACCACTTCGCCGGGCGCGATCGTCAGGTTGACGCCGTCGAGCGCGCGTGCCTCCTCCACGCCGCGGTAGTTCACGCGCACCGCGCGCAGCTCGATGCGGCCGGCCACGCGCGGCGACTCGAAGCTGCCCTGCGATTCCGGCGCCACCTCGTCGATCAGCGAGAGGCCGCGCTCGAGCGCCGCCAGGCCGCGCGTGATGGGGCTGGTCATGTCGGCCAGGCGGCGGATCGGCGCGATCAGCATCAGCATGGCCGTGATGTAGGCCACGAAGCCGCCCACCGTGAAGCCCTGCTTGCCGCTTTGCCAGAGCGCGATCATGACCACCGCGGAGAGCGCGACCGCCGCGACGATCTGCGTCAGCGGCGTGGTCGCGGCCGAGGCGATGGTGGACTTCACGGCCAGGCGGTTGAGGTCGTGGCTCAGCCGGTCGAAGCGCCGGGTCTGGCTGGCCTCGGCGTTGTGCAACCGGACCATGCGGTGGGCGAGCACGTTCTCCTCGACCACGTAGGCCAGCTCGTCGGTCGCCTGCTGGCCGAGTTGGGTCAGGCGGTAGAGACGCTTGGAGAAGGCCTTGATGATCCAGCCCACGCACGGCACCAGCACGCCGACGATCAGCGTCAGCTTCCAGTTGAGGTAGACCAGGTAGAGCAGCAGCGCGATCAGCGTGAAGCCGTCACGCGACAAGCCCAGCAGCGCCTGCACCAGCAGCATCGCGCCGGTCTGCACCTCGTAGACGACGGTATTCGACAGCGAACTGGCCGACTGGCGCGAGAAGAGGGCGAGCTCGGCCGCCAGCAGGCGCTCGAACAGCACGCGCCGCAGGCGTTGCATGCCTTCGTTCGCGATGCGCGCGAGCGCGTATTGCGAGATGAATTGCGCCAGGCCGCGCACCGTGAACAGCAGGATGACGGCGGCCGGAATGGCCCACAGCGGGAGTTGGCCGCGCGTGAAGCCGCGATCGAGCAAGGGCTTCAGCATGGCAGCCATCAGGGGCTCGGTCACCGCGGCGATGAGGGCGCAGACGAGGCCCAGCGCCCACCAGTGGCGAGAGCCTCCGAACCAGGTCATGAGTCGCGCGAGCCGGCGCGTGAGAGGGGGGCGCGCGGTCTCGGCGGCGGGGGAAGGCTGCATGGCGGCGCATTCTAAGATGGCGCCTTGCTGTAGGACCGCGCCGGCACATACACGTTTTGTGACGGCTGGCGCATCGCAGTGTGTACCATGTGGCCTCGTTTCATCCGGGCAGGAAACTAAATGCCCGGAAAGCTCTCCGAACCGCATGAAAAAGCAGTTGCAAGAAATCTCCCCAACCCCTTCTTCATCGTTCTCCGTTCGCCGCACCTTGATCGCGGCCCTGGCTGCCTCTCCCCTCGCTCCCGCTTTTGCCCAGTTCCGGGTCGAAGTCTCGGGTGTGGGTCTGACGCAGCTGCCGATTGCGCTCGTCCCGTTCAAGGGTGAGGACGCCTCGCCGCAGAAGATCTCGGCCATCGTGCAGGCCGACCTCGAACGCAGCGGCCAGTTTCGCGGCGTCGATGCCAGCGGGCAATCGCTCGACGAAGGCTCGCGGCCCGACCTGAGCCTGTGGCGCCAGCGCACGGCCGACTCGCTGGTGGCGGGCAGCGTGACCCGGCTGGCCGATGGCCGCTTCGACGTGAAGTTCCGCCTCTGGGACGTGGTGCGCGGGCAGGACCTGGGCGGCCAGAGCTACACGGTGCCGCAAGGCGACCTGCGCCTCGCGGCGCACCGCATCGCCGACTACGTCTACGAAAAACTCACCGGCGAGAAAGGCATTTTCTCGACCCGCATCGCCTACGTGACCAAGGGCGGCACTCGCTACAGCCTGTGGGTGGCCGATGCCGACGGCGAGAACGCGCAGGCCGCGCTCGCGAGCCCGGAGCCGATCATCTCGCCGGTCTGGTCCGCCAACGGCGGGCAACTGGCGTACGTGTCCTTCGAGTCCCGCAAGCCGGTGGTCTACGTGCACACGGTGGCCAGCGGGCAGCGCCGGCTGGTGGCCAATTTCAAGGGCTCCAACAGCGCGCCTGCGTGGGCTCCCGACGGAAACACCCTGGCCGTCACGCTGAGCCGCGATGGCGGTTCGCAACTCTTCACCATTCCCTCGGGCGGCGGCGAGCCGCGCCGGCTCACGCAGAGCAACAGCATCGACACCGAGCCGGTGTACTCTGCCGACGGCAGCACCATCTATTTCGTGAGCGACCGCGGCGGCGCGCCGCAGATCTACAAGATGAGTGCCGGCGGCGGCAATCCCACGCGCGTGACCTTCAGCGGCACCTACAACATTTCTCCGTCCATCAGCGCCGATGGCCGGTGGTTGGCCTACATCTCGCGGGTGGGCGGCGCCTTCAAACTCCATGTGATGGAACTGGCGACCGGCAACGTGGCTGCGCTCACCGACACCACGGCCGACGAGAATCCCAGTTTCGCCCCCAACAGCAAGCTGATCGTCTACGCCACCCGGCTGGGAGGCCGCGAGGCGCTGATGACGACCACGCTCGACGGAAAAATAAAAGCACGACTGGCCGGGCAGGCAGGAGACATCCGCGAACCGGACTGGGGTCCGTTTCAAAAGCAATGAATGAATGATCAACCTGAGGAGTTCGAAATGTTAAGACGTACGATTTATTCGCTGGCCATCGTGGCGCTCATCGCCGGGTGCTCGTCCGGCACCAAGCTCAACGATGCGCCGGTGGTGGATCGCTCAGGCGGCACGGGAGGCTCCGGCGGTGCAGCCAGCGGGGTGGCGCCGGTCACCATCGACCCGAACGCGCAGACCGCGCAGGGACCGGTGGGCGTGGCGCGCATCGTCTATTTCGACTTCGACAGCTACACCATCAAGCCCGAGTTCCAGTCGCTGATCGACGGCCATGCGCGCTTCCTGAAGGCGAACACGCAACGCCGCATCTCGATCGAAGGCCACACCGACGAGCGCGGCGGCCGCGAGTACAACCTGGCGCTGGGCCAGAAGCGCTCCGAGGCCGTGCGCCGTGCGCTGGGCCTGCTCGGCGTGTCGGACAACCAGATCGAAGCGGTGAGCTTCGGCAAGGAAAAGCCGGCCGCGCAGGGCAGCGGAGAAGACGCATGGGCGCAGAACCGCCGCGCCGAGATCACCTACCGTCGATGATGCGAGTCGCCGCCCCGCTGCGTGGCGCGGCCCTTGCCGTCGCCTTGCTGTGCGCCTCTCTCGGCGCGCAGGCCGCGCTGTTCGAGGACGACGAGGCACGGCGGGCCATCCTCGATCTGCGCCAGCGGGTCGAGGCAATGCGCCAGCAGGCCGAGCAGCGTCAGAACGAAGAGAACGCGCAGCTGCGGCGCAGCCTGCTCGAGCTGCAGACGCAGATCGAGCAGATGCGCAGCGAGCTGCAGCGCATGACCGGCCAGAACGAGCAGCTCACGCGCACGGTCACCGAGATGCAGCAGCGCCAGGGCGAGATCGACGACCGCCTGAAGAAGAGCGAGCCGACCAAGGTCACAGTCGACGGACGCGAGTTCTCGGCCGATCCGCGCGAGAAGGCCGACTTCGACGCAGCCCTGGGCATCTTCCGCAGCGGCCAGTTCGCGCAGGCGCAGACGGCCTTCGCCGAATTCGTGAAGCGCTACCCGCAGAGCGGCTACAACGCCTCGGCGCTGTTCTGGCTCGGCAATGCGCAGTACGCCACGCGAAACTACAACGAGGCCATCGCGAACTTCCGCTCGATGCTGTCGCTGGCGCCTGACCATGCGAAGGCACCCGAGGCCGTGCTGTCGATCGCGAATTGCCAGATCGAGCTGAAGGACACGCGCGCGGCGCGCCGTACGCTGGAAGACCTGACCAAGGCCTATCCGCAGTCCGAGGCCGCACAGGCCGGGCGCGAGCGCCTCTCGCGCCTGCGCTGAAGCAGGGGCTTGCGAACGTGAGCGCGGCCACGCCCGTCGTCGAACTGGACGACGCCGACCTGGCCCGCCGTTTCGGCGGTCTGGAGCGGCTGTATGGCGTGCCGGGCGCTGCCCGCATCCGCGACGCCCATGTGCTTGTCGCCGGTATCGGCGGCGTCGGCTCATGGGCCGTGGAAGCACTGGCGCGCAGCGGCGTGGGTCGGCTGACGTTGATCGATCTCGATCACATCGCAGAATCGAACATCAACCGCCAGATCCATGCGCTCGACAGCACGGTGGGCCAGGCCAAGGTCGAGGCCATGCGCGAGCGCATCGCGCATATTCATCCGGCCTGCCGGGTGCTGGCCATCGACGATTTCGTCGAGCCCGGCAACTGGTTGGCGCAGCTCGCGAGCGCCGAGGCTGCGAACGGTCCGGTTGCAGCCGTCGTCGACGCCTGCGACCAGGTACGGGCCAAGCTGACCATGGCCGCCTGGGGGCGCGAGACCGGCGCCGGCTTCATCACCGTGGGCGCGGCGGGCGGCAAGCGGCTCGCGCACAAGGTCGACATCGACGACCTCGCCGCGGTCACGCACGACCCGCTGCTGGCGCAGCTGCGCCAGCGGCTGCGCAAGGAACACGGCGCGCCGCGCGAGGGCCGCAAGATCGGCGTGACCTGCGTCTTCAGCCGCGAAAGCGTCGCACCGCCCGATGCATCTTGCGCGATTGACGCGGGCGACGGCTCGCTCAACTGCCATGGCTACGGCTCGGTGGTCAGCGTGACGGCGACCTTCGGGCAATGCGCGGCGGGATGGGTTCTCGATCGGATTGCGCGCGGCGGGACGCTATAATCTCGGGCTTTGCCGGATTTGACGCCGGCGGAGCAAAAAAGAAGCGTGGGACGTTAGCTCAGTTGGTAGAGCAGCGGACTTTTAATCCGTTGGTCACAAGTTCGAATCTTGTACGTCCTACCAAATTCCTCAAGCGAATCAATGGCTTGAGAGGGCCCCTCATCGTGGCACCTCCAAGGTTCGCTATGGGCCCACTCCAATCTTCCGAGATGTCATCGTGAATGTCCGCAATGAAGCGGAGCGGGCGTTGGTCGTAGAGCCTCGCCCTCACCGCCTGTCGATTGGACGGCGCCGCATCGCTCGCCAGAGCGCCAAGTCATAGCCGATTTTCAGCACGCCGCATGCGATAAGCGGCATCGAGATCCAGCCTGCCGCGAAAAGTGCGCCGCTCAGCGTCGGGCTGAGCGCCGCTGCCAGGCTCCTCGGCACCGCCGTGAAGCTCGCGGCGGCACCGCGTTCCCCCGGCGTCACGACAGCCATGACGTAGGCGGTACGCGTGGGCACATCCATCGATGACAAGGCGCTGCGAACGAACAGTAGCCCCAAGGCGATCGGAAGGCTCGGCGCCAGCGCAGCCAGCACCAGGCAGATGTTGGCTGGCAAGTGGGTGAAAACCATGGTGTTCAACAGCCCGATGCGCTGAGCGACCCGCGGCGCCGCGAGCTGGGATGCGGCACTCAGCAGGCCGGTCCAGAAGAAGAACACGCCGGCCTGCGCGAGCGACAGTCCGAAGCGCTCCAGCAGCCAGAGCGACATCAAGGCATTGACCATCAGGCCGCCCGCGAAAGCGTCGACGCTGAAGAGCGCCGCCAGGCGCATCACGACTCCACGCGAGGGCCCCAGCGGCGCCGGAGCAGCAGGCAGGTTGTTCCCACCAGCGTGGCTATCGGGTAACGGTAGCGCGCGATACAGCCATAGAACTGCCAGGCCGATGGCCGCATACGCCAGGAACATGCCGCGCAGTGCGTCAAGACGCCCCCACTCTGTATGTCGAATCAGCCAGTCCGGCACCGCAGCCGCCAAGGCACCCAGCGCTGCACACAACGCGCCCGCGAGGCTGTAGCGTGCGAACAGCGCGGTCCGTGCGTGGCCTTCCGCCGCCGAGGCGAGGCGCGCGTGTTCGAGCGGAAGAAAAACGCTCACGTCGCCCGAGCTCGGGTTGAGCGTGCCAACCAGGGCCACTATCAACAAAGGCCAGAACGAGGACAAGCCGGCGAATCCCAACCCGGTCGCCGCCATCAGCAGGGCCGCGCAGCGCAACAAGCGCCCGCCGGGGAAGCGGTGCCCCCACGCGCCGACCGCCAGCGTGGCCAACGCCGAGCCCAGCATCGTCGCCGTGCTCACGATGCCGACCTCCAGCGTGCCAAGCCCGATGGCCAGCAGATAGGCCGGCAGCAGCACCGCCATGTAGCCGTCACCGAAAGCGCGTAGCGCCCTGGCGACGAGCAAAGGCAGCGCTACGGGGTCGACATCCACCGGCAGGAGCCAACCGAATCCGAATGGCAGGCGAGGCAAGGACTTCGTATTCACTGCGACTCCAAGCTTGGGATCATACTGTTTTGTAGCGATCGCGACATGCATGTATTATTCTCTACATGGAATCTCATGATGTCTCCAGCGATACCGGGCGGTGGCTGTTGCTGATCGTTTCGTTGCCGACCCAGGGCGCGACGGCCCGCATGCGTATCTGGCGCGCACTCAAGACGCTTGGCTGCGCTGCGCTGCGCGACGGCGCCTACCTGCTGCCGTTCAATGCCATGCATCGGGATGCCTTGCAGGAACTGGCCGACGAATGCACTCGCGAAGGCGGCAGCGCCTGGCTCATGCTGACGGCGCCGGCGAACGCCTCGGACACCGCCGCCTACCCGCAGCTTTTCGATCGCAGCGAGGACTACGCGGCGCTCCTGAAGGCGTGGAAGGAAGCAGGTGCGACGCTTGCCTCCATGGGCGTCAACGATCTGACGCGCCTGCAAAAAAAGTTGCGCCGCGACTATGAAGCACTCCTGGCCACGGACTTCTTCCCCGGCGAAGCGAGCCTTGAAGCCGAAGCCGCGTGGACCGACATCAGCCGGCGAATCGAGGCCCTGCTGTCGCCCGACGAGCCACACGAAATCGAGGGCCGTATCCCGCGTCTGAACATCGCCGACTACCAAGGCCGCTTGTGGGCCACACGCCGCCGCCTCTGGGTCGACCGCGTGGCGAGCGCATGGCTGATCCGCCGCTTCATCGACCCCGCCGCGCGCTTCCAGTGGCTCGCCAGACCGGCCGACTGCCCGCGCAAGGCGCTCGGCTTCGACTTCGATGACGCCAGCTTCACCCATGTCGGCGAGAGAGTGACTTTCGAAACCCTGGTGGCGAGCTTCGGGCTGGAGGACGACCCGGCGCTCATGCGCCTGGGTGCGATGGTGCGCTCGCTCGACACGGGAGGCGGCTCGGCGCCCGAGGGGGCGGGCTTCGAAGCCGTGCTCGCCGGCGCGCGCGAACGCCTGCCGGACGACGACACCTTGCTCGCCGAGATGGGCGGCGTGCTGGATTCGCTGTACGCGCATTTCGGGCGCGAAGCCGCGCGCACCTAAGCCTGAAGCACACGTCCAATGACCGACATCGTCACCACCGAAGCTGCGGACGCCGGCAGCGCCATCGTCACCCGCGTCTGAAGGAGGTCCCATGGATCTGCAACCGCGTCCCTTGACCGTCGACTTTTCTCGCCTCGGCGGGCTGTCCGAGCGGCTGGTGGCGAGCCACCATGAGAACAACTACGCCGGCGCGGTGAAACGGCTGAACGCGATCCGCCAGCAACTGTCTCAGCTTGACTGGGCCCACACGCCGGTGTTCGTCGTCAACGGGCTCAAGCGAGAGGAACTGATCGCCTTCAATTCCGCCTGGCTGCATGAGTTGTACTTCGACAACCTGGGCGGCGACGGCGTGCTGCCGGACGGCGGCCTGTCGATCGCGCTGGAGCGCGACTTCGACTCGGTGGACCGCTGGCGCGCCGAGTTCATGGCGCTGGCCAACGCGATGGGCGGCGGCTCCGGCTGGGCGCTGCTGTCGTGGTCCACGCGCGAGGGTCGTCTGGTGAACCACTGGGCTGCCGACCACACGCACTTGATGGCCGGGGCCACGCCGGTCCTGGTGCTTGACATGTACGAGCATGCATACCACATGGACTTCGGCTCGAAAGCTGGCGCCTATGTCGATGCGTTCTTCAAGAACATCCGGTGGGAGGCCGTCCACGAACGATACGGCGCAGCGGTCGCTGCAGACGCCGCGGCTTGGGCTGCGGACCCGGCTGCCGCGGCTGCCGCAGACCAGCTGATCGATGTGCGGCGGGCAGCCACCTTCTTCGCGGCGGGCGACAAAGTGGTTGGCGCTGCCTGGCGCGATCCCGCCCGCGTGGCGTCCTGGAGCAGCGAGCTCGATCGCAGCAAGCCGGCCCTCGTTTACTGTGCGCACGGTCTGGACATCGGGCGGTCCACCGCACTCGCATTGCGCGCACGAGGCTTCGACGCGCGATTTGTCGCAGGCGGCATCGAAGCTTGCAGGAGCGCTGGCGTTCCGCTCCTGGCGAAGGAGTAGGGCGGTCCTCTACGCGCCCCGGGCGCGCCGGCGAGACCCTGCGCGCAGCGTGCCTTTGCGTTGCGCAGCGATCAACAATCGCTTCATGAAGCGACTTTCAAGTTATTGGGGGACTGGTCGCTCGATGGCGAGCAAGGCGTCTCTTCGTACCGGGCGCGCAACCGCTTCGGTGCTCTTGGCCATCGGCGCTGCGGCGTTGGTCGGCTGGCTGGTGGTGGAGCTCTACGTCGCGGTCGTGACGCTCGACTGAACGAACGATGCGTCTCTGAAGCCCGTGTCGAGCACCAGCGTCACGCCGCCGGCCAGGAGCAGCAGCATGGCCGCCCATGGATGCATCACTTCATCGTGAAGCGCACGGTGATCGCCTTCTTGGCTGGGGTCGTCAGCACGGCGACCACTTTCGAGCCCTTGCCCAGCTTCACGCCCTTGGCTTCGAGCTTGTTTCCGCCGGCCGGCTTGAGCTCGGCCTCGGACTTCTCAGCGCCGTTCAGTGCAGTGAGCTTGCCGCTGGTTTCGGCAGTGTCGAACTCGTCGTCGTGGTCGATCACGTAGAGGGTGGCGCCCTCGCCTGTGGGCACCAGCTCGAAGGACAGGTCGCTGGCGCTTTGCACCACGCCGCCATGCTTCGGCTTGGCCGCGCCGTGCGCGAACGCCTGCGTGGCGGCCAGGGCCGAGGTACTCATCACCACCGCCGCGACCAGATAGCCCACGGATTTTCTCTTGATGTTCATGGAGTCAGTTCCTTCATTTCGTTTGTGACGCGCTTGGACAGGCGGCGCCGACAGCCTATGGAATCTTTGCTGGCTCAATAGGTTTCCTGCGGGATCGGGCGCGGCCCGGCTTCGGTCTCCTTGTCGTCCTCGACCAGCCGCTCCATTCCGCGCCGGCCGAACATCCAAAAGAGCACCGGCGTGAGCAAGGTGTCGAGCAGGGTCGAGCTGACCAGCCCGCCGAAGATCACCACCGCCACCGGGTGCAGGATCTCCTTGCCCGGCGCGTCGGCGGCCAGCAGCAGCGGCGTCAGCGCGAACGCCGCCACCAGCGCCGTCATGAGCACGGGCGTCAGGCGTTCCAGCGAGCCGCGCACCACCATCGCCTGGCTGAAGGTCTCGCCCTCGAACTTGCAAAGGTTGATGTAGTGGCTGATCTTCAGGATGCCGTTGCGCGCGGAGATGCCTGCCAGCGTGATGAAGCCGACCATGGACGCCACCGACAGGCTCACGCCGCCCAGCCACATCGCCACCACGCTGCCGATGAGCGCGAGCGGAATGTTGACCATCACGATGCCTGCCAGCACGGCGGACTTGTAGCGCGCGTACAGCACCAGGAAGATCATCGCGAGCGAGACCAGCGACAGGCCGACGATCAGGTTCATCGCCTGCTCCCGGGCCTGGAACTGCCCTTCGAGGCTCACGAAGGTCCCCGGTGGCAGCGAGGTCCTGGCCATCACGCCCCGGATGTTCTCGATGACCTTGCCCATGTCGGATCCATCGGTGTTGGCATAGACGACGATGCGCCTGCGCCCGTTCTCCCGCCCGATCTGGTTGGGGCCGTCGGTTTCTTCGACAGTCGCGATCGTGGACACGGGCAAGCGGCCGGCCGGCGTATCGATCAGCGTGGCCGCGAGATCCTGCGGACTGCGGCGTCCGTCCGGCAGGCGCAGCACCAGGTCGTAGCGGCGCTGGCCGTCGACGATCTGGGCGCCATGCGCACCGTCGGTCAGGGCCTGGAGGATCCGGATCGCTTCGCCCGGCGAAAGCCCTGTCTGCGCCAGCTTGCGTTGGTCGAGCTTCACGGTGATCTGCGGGATCAGGACCTGTTTTTCCACGGTCAGGTCCACCAGGCCCGGAACGCCCGACAGCCCTTGGCGCATCTGCTCACCCAGGCCGCGCAGGGTGTCGGTGTCGTCGCCGAAGATCTTCAGCGCGATTTGCGCGCGAACGCCGGACAGCAGGTGATCCAGCCGGTGAGAAATCGGCTGTCCGATGGCGACCTGCGCCGGGAGCACCGAGAGCCGGGCCCGGATGTCCGCCATCACGGTTTCACGGCCGCGGTCGGAACGCTTCAGGTCGACATCGATCTCGGCGGAGTGCACGCCCTCGGCATGTTCGTCGAGCTCGGCGCGCCCGGTGCGCCGCCCGACCTGGACCACCTCGGGCACGTCGGCGATCAGCGTCTCCGCGAGGGCACCCATGCGGTTCGCCTCGGCCAGGGCAGTTCCGGGATTGAAGACCAAGCCCAGCACCAGCGATCCTTCGTTAAAGGCGGGAAGGAAGGCCCGAGGGAAGAAGGGCACGCTTGCCGCGGCGGCAGCAACCGCGACCGCGGCGATCGTGATCAGAAGCCTGGCGCGAGCGAAAGACCACGCAAGGACCTTTTCGTCCCATCGCTTGAGCCGCGCGACCAACGGGCTGTCGCCGTGGCCGAGGCGCTCCATCTTGGGCAACAGGTAGTGGCAGAGGACCGGCGTGACGGTCATCGACACCAGCATGGAAGCCAGGATCGACACGATATAGGCGATGCCCAGCGGAGAGAAGAGCCGCCCCTCGATGCCCGGCAGCGCGAACAGCGGCACGAACACCAGCACTACGATCACGGTCGCATAGACGATGCCCGATCGCACCTCGACGCTGGCGCGGCGCACCACCTCCAGCGTCGGAAGTGGATCGCCGGTGGTCCGGTTCTGCTTGAGCCGGCGAAGGATGTTCTCCACGTCGACCACCGCATCGTCGACCAGTTCGCCGATTGCGATCGCGAGGCCGCCCAGGGTCATCACATTGATCGACTGCCCGAGCAGCTTGAACACCAGTGCCGTGACCGCCAGCGACAGCGGGATGGCCACCAGCGAAATGAGCGTGGTGCGCGCCGACAACAGGAACGCGAACAGCACGATGGCCACCATGATGGCGCCGTCGCGCAGCGCCTCGCTCACGTTGCGGATCGATGCTTCGATGAAGTCGGCCTGGCGAAACAGAACCTTGGGTGCGGTCAGGCCGGGCGGCAAGCCCTGCTTGAGTTCGTCGAGGGCGGCTTCGATGGACTTGGTAAGCTGCACCGTATCCGCGGCGGGCTGCTTCTGCACGCTCACAATGACTGCCGGCGCACCGTTGTAGCCGGCATCGCCGCGCTTGATGCCGGCGGCAAACCTCACGGTCGCCACCTGGTCCAGCAGCACCGGGCGCCCGTCTTTCCACGCCACGGCGATGCCCTGCAGGTCCTCGACTCGATTGGTGCGGCCGAGATGCCGTATCAGGAACTCCCGGCTGTTGAGATCGATGAACCCGCCGCCGGCATTGCCTGCGAAGCCGCGCAAGGCCTGCTCGACCTGACTGAGCGACACGCCGAACTGCGCCATGCGGGCCGTGTCGGGCTCCACGCGCAACTGCCTGACATCGCCTCCGATCGGAATGACCTGGGAGACGCCGGCGATGGACAACAGGCGCGGCCGCAGCACGAAGTCGGCATATTCCCGCGCCCGCATCGGGTCGGCCGCGGATTTGCCTTCGGCCAGCGGCAGCGCGATCAGCATCACCTCGCCCATGATTGAGGAGACCGGGCCCATGATGGGCGTGATGCCGCCGGGCAACTGCTCGCGAACCAGCGCCAGGCGCTCGGCGACCAGCTGGCGGTTGCGGTACACATCGGTGCCCCAGTCGAACTCCGCATAGAGAATGGACAGGCCCACGCCCGAGGTCGAACGCACCCGCGTCACGCCCGGCATGCCGTTGAGCGCCGTTTCGATGGGAAAGGTGACGAGCTGCTCCACCTCCTCGGGCGCCATGCCGCCGGCCTCGGTGAGCACGGTGACCAGCGGCTTGTTGAGGTCGGGGAACACGTCCACCGGCGTGCCCCACGCCGTCACGGCGCCGTAGACCAGCAGCAGCGCAGCCAGGGCCAGCACGAAGAGTCGGTTGTGCAGGCTGCTTCGAACGATCCAGTTGAACATTCGGCGGCTCCGTTCAGCGGATTTGCGCGATCAGCGACGCGCCTTGCACCACCACGCGGTTGTCGGCGCCGAGGCCCTGGATGACGATCACGGTGCTGGCGTCGAGCGCCCGGTACTGCACCGGCTGCGGGATGTAGCGCTCGGCGCCGGATTTGATCCACACGATTGGCTCGTTGGAGTTGTTGCGCACGATGGACTGAGCGGGCAGGACAAAGCCCTTGATGCGCTCGTCGAGCGACGCGAGGACCGTGACCGGCTGGCCCACCGCCAGGGGCATCGCGGCGCCGGGCTTGTCGGCCTGCGCCTGAAAGGTGATCGGCAGCACGCCGTCACGCAGTGAGCGCGCGGCACCGAGCAGCTTGAGCTTCACGCCCAGTATGCCCTGCAGGGAGGCGTCCCCGAGGCGTGCGGGCAGGGATGCGTCAGCGGTCGTTGCCTCGACCAGCACACGCGACGGATCGACCACTTCGTACAGGACATCGCGCGCCTCCACGACCTGGCCGGCCATCGCGTCGGCCCGCGCGATCACGCCGGTGACGGGGGCAGCGAGCGCTTCGCGCACGCCCAGGCTTGCACCGATGCTCTTCTCGCGCGCGGACAGGCTCTGCAGCTCGGCGCGAGCGGCTTCGATCTCCTTGCGCGGCACCGTGCCTTCGAGCGAATGCAGGCGCTCGACACGCTGGGCCGCCAACTGCCGGCTGCTGCGCAGCTCCGCCAGCTGCGCTTGCTGGTTCGCCTGCGCATAGGGTTCGGCATGGTGCTTCACATAGGCCAGCACGTCGCCTTGCCGCACCGCCTGGCCGGCCACGGGCAAGCCGCGCGGACCGGGCTCGATGCGCCCGCCATGCACGGCCTGGACGCGGCCGCCGGCGTTCGGATCGACGACGATTCGGCCCGGCAATTCGATCGTGGCGGCTGCCTCGGTCTGCATGGCCAGGATGGTCCTCACGCCAAGGCGACGTTGAGCCAGCATCGGCACTTGCACGCTGCCATCGGGCAGGCGGGCGAGGCCCGAGGTGCCGCTGGCGCTTCCAGCCGCATCCAGGTGCTCTCCATTGGGTCCATGAGCGCCCGGGGATGCGAATGCCGATCCGAGCGCTGCGCAACTCAGCACAAGAGCAAGAGCAAGCGCGATCAGCGCCGACGAACGCAGTGTCGGGTGGCGCAGAAAGACAGGGAATCGTGAGTTCATTGCGCTGCTCCGGCCGTCGCCTTGGACCGGCGGTTGAGGAAATAGATGGCCACGCCCAGGACCGGAAGAGTCAACAGGATCCACGCTGTTGCAGGAAGGCCGCGGCCGTGCTCATCGTCGTGTGAATGACCGCCAGCGCCGGCGGCGGCGCCGTCGCTCTTGAGAGTTCCGTCGAGAAGGTCCGAGTCCGTGCCGGCGATCACGGTGACCACGAGCGCGTGCTCGCCGGGCGCTCTCAGCGCCTTCAAGAAGGCGGCATCGTCGACAGCGTAGTCCCCCATGTCCGAATGGAACTTGGCGGCAGCCTTCAGTCCGCCAGTTTCGACTTCGACCTTTGCTTCGAGAACCGGTTCGCTGGTCTCGAAGTGATTGATGAGCATCGAGAACTCATCGGAGCGCAGGTACCCGACCAGCTCGAACGTTTCTGACTTGGCCTCGATGCGAGGTGGACCGCTGCCGCCGGCGGTTGCCTGGGCCGGGGCGTCGAGATGTTCGCCGTTGGGACCGTGCGCTCCGGGCGCGGCCGCGGCCCCCGCGCCCAGCAGTAGCATGAAAGGAAGCGTGGCTGCCAGCACCAGTCGGCTCAGCTGGCCTCTGGTGATGAAAGAGGGCGATGTCATGGGAAGAGTCCGAGTACTTGTTGAAGTTGGGCGTGCGCCAGGCCGAGCGCGGCGTGCTGCCGCGCAAGCGCGGCTTCCGCCTGGGCCGCGGCATTCGCGGCGCGCAGAAGCTCCGGCAGGGAGCTCTCTCCGGCCTTGAAGGAGCGGTAGATGAGCTGCGCGCGCTCACGCAGCAGTTGTGCTCGGGTGCGCGTGCTGTCGAGTTGCCGCGCTGCGCTTTGCAAGCCGTCGCGGGCGATGGCCACATCGGCGGCATGGCGCTCGCGCAGGCGCAGCTCGGTGGTCTCGGCGACATCGAGTTCACCGAAGGCAGCCGCCTGCAGCGGCGCATTCCTGCCCTCTGTGCCCAGGGGAATCTTCAGTCCGATGCCGATGCCGCGTTGGGTCGCGTCACCCAGGCCGGGCGCTTCCTCCCGGTAGCGCAGCGAGAGCTCCGGCGGATCTCGCCGCGACGCGTTGACCGCATCGACCCGTTTGCGCGCCCGCTCCACCGCCTGCGTGGCTGCGAGCAGTTCCGGGTGATCGCCGGCGGGCTGAGTGCCGTTCAAATCGGCCGTGACCGAGGGCGGGGTCAGCGCCGGCATCGCATCGAGCCCGGTCAGCGTTCGCCATTGGGCACGCGCCGCGTTCACACGTTGGTCGGCCTCGCTGCGCGCGGCTTCCGCTTCCAGCAGTTCTCCGCGCGCTGCCAGGGCATCCGCGCGTGCCAGATCGCCGGCGCTCACGCGGCGCTGCACGTCGTCGGCAATTCCGTTCAGGTAGCGCGCCTGGGCAGCGACAGTTGCCGCTTCGGCCAGCGCCGCCGCAAGTCGCCAGGCCGATTCGCGAACCTGCCCAGCGATGCGCAAGCGCGTGGCGTCCATCGTCGACTGGGCGAGCCTGAGTTCTGCGTCGGCCACTGCCGCGCGCGCATCACGCTGGCCGGGCATCCAAAGCGGCCAAACCAAGCCCACCTCGGTTTCCCGACGGCCGGCGCTGGAATGGAAGCGATCGTTGAGGTGATTCATTTCGACCGACGGTGGCGCCGCCCAGAGGCTGGAGGCCGCCGTCTGCTCGGCGCGCGCGCGGCGGGCCTGCGAGTCGCTCTCGCGGGACTGGACGGCGCGTTGCCAAGCGGCTTCGCTGGCCTGGGAAAGCGTGACGGTGACCGATGCGCTGCTGAGCGGCGCGGACGGCCCCGGCTGTTGAGCCAGCGCCGGGGCCGCCATGGCAATAACAATTCCTGCAAGGGCGCAGGAAACAGACCATGGAACTGGGTTCACAAGATTCCTGGGATGGGGGACTGCCCGGCACCTTCATAGGTGCCTTGCATTCCTTGGTGTTGACATAGACCCTGTCGCCGACCCGAAGCGCCTCGGCGTCTGTTACAGGGCAACGCGTTCCGCATGCCGGGCGACACGGACCACCGTGAAACGGCGTTGAGCGACATCCAGCAATGCCATCTCTCTGCGGCAGTGGACCTGAAGGGGGGTCCGACTGCCATGCTCACGCGCGCGCGTGGCGGAATATCCGAACGATGATGGATTGCGTGAAAACGGCTCAGCGCACGCGGGATGCGGCACTGAGCAGAGGCGTTTTCAAGTCGTCAGTCGAGGAGGTCGTCGAAGGCCGTCGAGATACGGCCAGGGAGGTGCGGGCTCGTTTGCCAAGAAGGGCCGATCCATGGCCGAAGGGGTGAACAGCGAAGCGCTCGCCAGCATGACGGCGGCACCGCCCAGACACCCGTCTGCCACGACGTGTTGAACGGACTCGTCCGAGTCGTCTTGCGAGACCGAACCGTCATCGTGATGATGATGCGGCTGTTCTTGCCAATGAAGGACCGCATGCGCAGCCTCCTCGACGTCGCCCAACGCCTGCGCATAGCCTCCAATGGCCAAGGTCTGCCAGAAGGCAGAGATCAGCAGGAGTAGCAAGGCGAGCCGGCGGCGCATTGGCGAAGTCTAGCCGAAGGCATGGCCGCCCAGAGGCGAGCGTCAGCGGCACGTTGGCGCTGCCTATGAGAATTCGAAAGCGACCTACATCGCCAAGCAGCACTGCGTTGCGATCCCCGGCATCTGATGTATCGTGCCGCCTGGATGAAACTTACACACCTCGAGCGCGTTTTCGCGCTGGCCGCTGCAGTCCTTCTTTCAGGCTGCAGCGCTTCCAAGCCACTCCCTCCCATCGTCGACCTGCCGCAGCCAGCGGCCGCTCGGAAGCCGCGCCACGACTGCAGCGTCACCCTCTACGGAGACAGCATCTTGCATGGGGTCGCGGATCCGGCCGGCAAGATGCGACTGGAGGAGCACCCGGCCGAGGTGATCGAGCGCCTGCGCCCCGCCTACTTCGTGGTCGACAAGACGGTGCCGGGGGACTTCATCGTTTACCGCTCCAGCGAGTTCCTGCGCGATCGCATCATGACCCGCCTCGTGGTGATCGAGCACGGCATGAACGACGCCAGCCAGCGCTTCGACTATGCGGAGCCGCTGCGCAAGATGATCCGGCGCATCAAGACGCTCGGCAAGACGCCCATCGTCACGGGGCTGTCGCGCGCGCAGGTCGGCGCCCGCGACGCCTACGACGCCATGGCGCGGCGGATCGCGGCCGAAGAGGGCGTGGTCTTCGCGGACTGGGGTGCCGTCGGCATGACGCCTGCCGATCTGCAGGACGGACTGCACCCCACCCAGGCCTACAGCAGACGCCTCGCCGAGCAGTTGGTGAAGGCGCTCGATCGCGCAGCGCCGGAGTGCGTCACGGCCCAGCGGTAGGACGGCCTGCGAAGCTTCCGGATCTGCTCCTCGGTGAAATGGACGAGGAGGGTCAACGCGGCTGCCGGTCTCGCTTCATCGAGGTGGAGACGAGGCACAACAGGTAGCGCTCCACGGCCTGTTGCTCCGCTCGCTCCAGAGACGCCAAGGTCCGGAGCTGGTCGGGCGTCGGGCCCTCGCCGCTCCCGCATAGACGGTCCCCCACGGATTCAATCAGCAGTTCGCGCCAAGCCACAGTGGCGGCCCTGCTGCTCACCATCTTCGAGCGCAACCGTTCCAACTCTGCCTGGTCGCATGCGTCCATGACCTCGCCTTGAATTGAGTGCTTAAGTTTTAATTCCAGCATCAAGGAAGCGTCAAGCCTCGTCTGTAGGCGAACAGCCGAAGAATGAAGGCGAGGCGAGGTGGCGGGAAGGCGGGCTCCGGCGTTCCGAACGATCCTTCCGAGGCAGGCTTCAGGTCTCCAGCCCGCGGGAGCTCAACGCTTGGGCCGGACGTAGGCCATCGCCTTGAAGTCCTCGAAACTCGGGAGCTCCCACTCCACATCGCTCGAGAAGCGGTGGCTGTCCAGCCAGGCCGACCAGCAGGCAAACTGCGGCGGCGAAGGCGCGATCACGGGCCGCTGCTTCTTCATCAGGGCGAGTGCGTCGAGCGGAGCGTGGCCGCGGTGCACGAGCACGCACAGCGCCAGCGTCGCAGAGCGGCCGATGCCGTACTCGCAGTGGATCAGCACACGCTGTCCCTGATCCAGGAACTCGTTGGCGAAGCGAATGCCGTGCTCCAGGTCCGGCGTCTCCACCGGGTGCATGTCCGAGGTGGGCAGGTGCAGGAGGGCAATGCCGTGCCGGCGGAACAGCTGCACGTCGGGCACGGCCTCGCCGCGCAGGTCGATCACGGCCTGGATGCGATGCTCGCGCGCGAGCAGCTCCGCGCATTCGGAGGGGTAGCTGCCGCCGACGGCCAGCAGTTCGGTGATCCAGTTGAAATTGGGTTGCCAAGCGTCCACGGAAAAAACTCTAGCGCGATTGGTCCTGCGCAAGTGCAACGGGATAACACAGCCCTCCTCTCGCTGATGTAGGTCGAATCATTAAACTAAAGCGTGCATTTCTACCTAGATTGAAATGCATTAAGTAAGCACAATGACCTACATGAAGACTGACACCCAAGCAGCAACAACCCATGAATGGTGGAAGGACCAGGCGAATTCTGACGAGCAGCGCGCCTTCCTGGCGTCCTACCGCTCCGCCCAACGCACCGAGAACGCCATGGCCTGGCGCCGCAACGTGATGCTCGGTGTTCTCTGTGTCTCCATTCCGATCCTGTTCCGTCTGATCAGCACTCTGTGAGTGACGCAGGAATGGGAAAAAGACTTCCATTTCGCGCGTAGTGGATCATCCGGAACGCGAAATTTCCGGCGGCCGTACAGGGCGGCCGGGCTACGGGATGAATTCGGTGAGAACTCAGTCGGGGTCGTTGCCGCCCGTCACCGGCTGGCCACCTGCAATCGCCGAGACGAGGCCAACGGCACTTGCGCGGAGCAGTTCCTGTCGAAGGGCCGCTTCCAGCTGACGGCGCGCGGTGTCAGGCCGATCGTGGTCGTACTCTTCGTCCAACTCGCAATGCAGGTAGTAGTCGACCCGAGCCATGAGCCGTTCCAACGATGCTGCGAGATCTGTCTCATTCATCTGTTAACTCCTCACCTCGATCCCTGACTTGACACTGGGCCGCCGTTTTTCCCGGTCTCTTGGCCGGCATTATGAGCTTGACAGTCGGCCAGGCCAGATTTCGTAAGATGGTATGCCATCAGCGCGTGGGGGCAAACCGACGGCGGACGGGCGGCGCCGGCTCAATGGGGGCGCAGGCGTGGCCATCCAAAGCGGCGACGGGGGGTACTCGGTGCGCCAATGGGGGGCGCTTTCCCTTCGGCCTCCGACAACGGGAGCAAGTGGCGGACCGATTGCGCGACCTTGACGCAATCGCGGATATGGAGCTCGCCCAGCGCCCGCAGGGCCGCATAGCCGATCGCGGCCGAGACGACCTGGCCTGCAACGGGCACGTACTTGGTGGCCTGCTTCGCCGTCATGCGGATGCCGGCATGGCGTGCCAGCTTGATCAGCAGCTCGCGCGTCACCAGTTTGCCCACCAGCAGGGCGCCGGCCGCGGCGGCTGCATGCTGGATGCGTTCGCGCTGGTGGGGGGCCAGCCCTTCGATCTGGGTCACGGAGAGGCCGAATTCCGCACTGATGCGCGGGATCAGCCGCGACAGCAGGGCGGCGTCGGCGGCCCAGTCGAGCCCGGGAATGGGCACGGCGCTGGCGGCGGCCGCGATCAGCGCCTTGCGGCCGAGCATGCGACGGCTGCGCTGGATGGCCGCGATCAGCTGCGGATCGCCGCGGGCGAGTTCGAGGGCCGAAGGCATGGTTCGGCGCAGGCTACCACGTCCCGTCAGGTGGCGGCCAGTGTTTCGATCTCGTCCGACAGCGACAGCCAGCGCTCCTCGAGGCGGCCGATCTCGTCGTTCAGGGCCTTGAGCCGTCGACCTGTCTCGGCGATCTCGAGGGCGGGCAGCGGGGTCGATAGCTGCGCTTCGAGCGAGGTCTTTTCGGCATGGGCAGCGGCCAGTTGCTCGTCGATCTGCGCCAGCTCGCGCTTCAGCGGCCTGGCCTGGTTGCTGCGCTGCTGGCGCTCCTGCGCCGCGGCCTGCGGCGAAGGCGCGGTGGCCGGAGGGGCCGCCGCGGTCTCGGCCGCCTCGCGCGTGGCCAGCCTGGCTTCTTCCCGCAGGCGCTTCGCCTCGTCCAGCAGGTAGCGCTGGTAGTCGTCGAGGTCACCGTCGAAGTCGCCGACCCGGCCGCGGCCGACCAGCCAGAACTCGTCGCAGACCGAGCGCAGAAGGGCGCGATCGTGGCTCACCAGCATCAGCGTGCCCTCGAACTCGTTGAGCGCCACGGCCAGGGCCTCCCGCGTGGCCAGGTCCAGGTGGTTGGTAGGCTCGTCCAGCAGCAGCAGGTTGGGGCGCTGCCAGACCATCATGGCCAGCACCAGGCGGGCTTTCTCGCCGCCGCTCATGGTGCCGACGGGTTGCTTCACCATGTCGCCGCTGAAGTTGAAGCTGCCGAGGAAGCCGCGCAGGTCCTGCTCGCCGGTGCGCTCGCGCGCGTTGGGGCCGAGCTCTCGTGCCATGCGCACCATGTGCTCCAGCGGGGTGTCCTGGGGGCGCAGCACGTCGAGCTCCTGCTGCGCGAAGTAGCCGATGTTGAGGCCCTTGCCCTCGGTCACGGTGCCGGCGAGCGTGCCCATCTCGCGGGCGATGGTTTTCACCAGCGTGGACTTGCCCTGGCCATTGGCGCCGAGGATGCCGATGCGCTGTCCGGCCAGCACCGAACGGTTGACGCCCGTCAGGATGATCTTGGGCGGCTCGCCGTCCTGCAGATAGCCGAAGCTCGCCGCGCTGATGGTGAGCATCGGGTTCGGGATGTTGCCCGGCTCCTTGAACTCGAAGCTGAACTCGGCCTCGGCCAGCAGCGGCGCCACCTTCTCCATGCGCTCCAGCGCCTTGACGCGGCTCTGGGCCTGCTTGGCCTTGCTCGCTTTCGCCTTGAAGCGATCGATGAACTTCTGCAGGTGGGCGATCTTGTCCTGCTGCTTGGCAAAGGCCGACTGCTGCAGTTCGAGCTGCTGTGCGCGCAGCGTCTCGAAGGCGCTGTAGTTGCCGCCGTAGCGGGTGAGCTGCTCGTGCGCGATGTGCAGGGTGACGTCGGTCACGGCGTCGAGGAACTCGCGGTCGTGGCTGATGACGATCATGGTGCCCGGGTACTTCTGCAGCCAGGCCTCGAGCCAGACCAGGGCGTCCAGGTCCAGGTGGTTGGTCGGTTCGTCGAGCAGCAGCAGGTCGCTCGGGCACATCAGGGCGCGCGCCAGCTGCAGGCGCATGCGCCAGCCGCCGGAGAAGCTGTTGACCGGCTGGTCCAGCTCATGGACCTTGAAACCCAGGCCGAGGATCAGCGCCTGCGCGCGCGGCACGGCGTCGTGCTCGCCGGCGTCGTGCAGGTCGGTGTAGGCGTGGGCCAGGGCCATGCCGATGTCGGCATCGTCGGGATCGGCGGCGTGGCCGGCCTCGGCGAGCGCGAGCGCCTCGCGCAGCTCCACCAGCCGGGTGTCGCCGCCGACCACGAAGTCGGTGGCCGACTCCGCCGTCTCGGGCATGTTCTGGGCAACCTGGGCCAGGCGCCAGGACGACGGCATGGAGAAATCGCCGCCGTCCTCGTGCAGCGTGCCGTTGAAGAGGGCGAACAGGGTGGACTTGCCGGCACCGTTGCGCCCCACCAGCCCGACCTTTTCGCCGGGGTTGATGGTGACGCTGGCGCCGTTCAGCAGGACCTTGGCGCTGCGGCGCAGGATGACGTTTCTTAAGGTGATCATGTCAGCGTCCGCCCGGCCGCCCGAAGGGCGCTGAGCGCACCCTGAGGGGGCAGCGATACACGAAGCAATGAGCGTGGGGGTATTTTCATTTCAGGGAATCGCGGGTGACCAGAAGCACCTGGTCGTCGCCGGCGCTGGTGGCGAGCCACACCACCTCGAGGTTCGGGAACGCCGCCTCGAAATGCTCGCGCTCGTTGCCGATCTCCAGCACCAGCACGGCGTGCTCGCTCATGCGGGACGGGGCGTCGGCGAACAGCCGGCGCACGAAGTCCATGCCGTCGGCGCCGCCGGCCAGCGCCAGCTCGGGCTCGGCGCGGTATTCGGCGGGCAGGGCGGCCATGCTCTGCGCATTGACGTAAGGCGGGTTGCAGAGGATCAGGTTGTAGGGGCCGCGCAGGGCGGCGAGCCCGTCGGATTCGACGAGCGTGATGCGATCGTCCAGCTGGTGGCGCGCGAGGTTGATGGCCGCGACCTCGAGGGCCTCGGTCGAAAGATCGGCCGCATCCACGCGGATGTCCGGATAGCTCAGCGCCGCCAGCACGGCCAGGCTGCCGTTGCCGGTGCACAGGTCCAGCACCCGTTGCGTGTGTTCGCCGAGCCAGGGGTCGATGGTTCCGTCGGCCAGCAATTCGGCGATGAAGCTGCGCGGCACGATGGCGCGCTCGTCCACGTAGAAGGGCACGCCCTGCAGCCAGGCCTCCCGGGTGAGGTAGGCCGCGGGCTTGCGCGTCGCGATGCGGGCCGCCAGCAACTCGGCCACGCGGGCGGCGTCCGCCGGCGAGACCGGGCGCTCGGCCGCTTCGTCCAGGCCATCGAGCGGCAGGCCGAGGCGCCACAGCACCAGCCAGGCGGCTTCATCGAAGGCATTGCCGGTGCCGTGGCCGAAGGCGACGCCAGCCGCGGCCAGCTGCCTTTCGCCGGCCTCGATCAGTTCGATCACCGTGGTCACTACAGCCCCCGCGCTCGGCACTGCGTGTTCTCGCTGCCGCCCGAGGGGACGCGAGCTCGCTTGAAGCGGTTCTGCGTGGCGCTCATGCCGAAAACAGCGCGTCGAGCCGATCGATCGTGCGTTGGTAGATGTTCTTGAGCTGCTCGATCTCGGCGACGGCGATGTGCTCGTCGATCTTGTGGATGCTGGCGTTGACCGGGCCCAGCTCCACCACCTGTTTGCAGATCTTCGCGATGAAGCGCGCGTCGCTGGTGCCGCCGCTGGTCGACAGCGCGGTCTCGATGCCTGTCTCGTCGCGGATGGCCTGCTGCACCGCGGCCACCAGCTCGCCGGGCGGAGTGAGGAAGGGCAGGCCGCCCACGGTCCACGACAGGGTGTAGTCGAGCCCGTGCGCATCGAGCACCGTCCTGACCCGCGCCTGCAGCGACTCGGGCGTCGCCTCGGTCGAGAAGCGGAAGTTGAAATCGACCACCGCGCTGCCGGGGATCACATTGCTGGCGCCGGTGCCTGCGTGGATGTTGCTGATCTGCCAGCTGGTCGGCTGGAAGTGGGCGTTGGGCGCCGCGTCCCAGCCGCCCGCGTCGTTGATCGCGACCAGTTCGGCGAGCGCGGGCGCAAAGGCATGGACCGGGTTCTTCGCCAGGTGCGGGTAGGCGATATGGCCCTGCACGCCCTGAATGGTGAGCCGGCCGCTCATGGTGCCGCGGCGGCCGTTCTTGATCATGTCCCCGCAGCGCTCGACCGAGGTCGGCTCGCCGACGATGCAGTAGTCGAGGCGTTCTCCGCGCGCGGCCAGCGCCTTGCAGACCACCACCGTGCCGTCGACGGCGGGACCTTCCTCGTCGCTGGTGAGCAGCAAGGCCAGCGTGAGCCGCGGGTCGGGCCGCAAGGCCAGGAAGTCCTCGATGGCGACCACGAAGGCGGCCAGCGAGGTCTTCATGTCGCAGGCGCCGCGGCCGTAGAGCCGGCCATCGCGGTGGGTGGGCGTGAAGGGATGGCTGTTCCACTGTTCCAGCGGACCGGTGGGCACGACGTCGGTATGGCCGGCGAAGACCAGCGTGCGCGCGGCCTCGGCGCCCGCGCTGCCGGGGCGCACGGCCCACAGGTTGGTCACGCGGAAGTCGGCGGGGCCGCTTTCGAGGGTCTCGAGCCTGAAGCCCAGCCGCGCCAACCGCTCGCCGAGGATCTGCTGGCAGCCCGCATCGTCGGGAGTGACCGAAGGGCGCGAGATCAGTTGTTCGGCGAGTTGCAGCGTGCGGGACATAAAAAAGCTAGTGGCGGACGTCGAGCGTGATGTCCGTGAAGGAGGGTTCGTCGACCTGGTCGAGCAAGGCCTGCTCTTCCTTGCGCGCCGGCGCGGCCTTGCGGTTCTGCAGGCGCCACATCAGGTTGGTCGGGGAGTCGGCCTGCGACAGGCCTTCTTCGCGGGTGATGCGGTTCTCGGTGATGAGTCGGGCGATGTCTTCCTCGAAGGTCTGCGAGCCTTCGGCCATGGACTGCTCCATGGCCTCCTTGACGCCGGAGAAGTCGCCCTTGCCGATCAGCTCGGCCACCAGCGCGGTGTTGAGCATCACCTCCAGCGCCGGCACGCGGCTGCCGTTGGGCGTGCGCAGCAGGCGCTGCGCGACGATCGCGCGCAGCGCGCCGCTCAAGTCGTTCAGCAGGGTGGGGCGCACCTCCACCGGGTAGAAGCTCAGGATGCGGTTGAGCGCGCGGTAGCTGTTGTTGGCATGCAGCGTGGCCACGCACAGGTGGCCCGACTGGGCGTAGGCGATCGCGGCCGTCATGGTCTCGCGGTCGCGGATCTCGCCGATCTGGATCACGTCGGGCGCCTGGCGCAGTGCGTTCTTCAGGGCGATCTGCAGCGACTGCGTGTCGCTGCCGACGTCGCGCTGGTTCACCATCGATTTCTTGTTGGTGAAGGTGAACTCGATCGGCTCTTCGACCGTCAGGATGTGGCCGCTGGCGTGCTCGTTGCGGTAGTCCAGCATGGAGGCCAGGGTGGTGCTCTTGCCGGCGCCGGTGGAGCCCACCATCAGGATCAGGCCGCGCTTCTCCATCACGAGCGTCTTGAGGATCTCGGGCAGATTCAACTCGTCGAAGGAGGGGATCACCGAGGCGATATGCCGCACCACCACCGCATAGCTGCCCCGCTGGCGCATGCCGCTGATGCGGAAGTTGCCCGCGCCTTCGAGGGCGATCGCCATGTTGAGCTCGCCGGTAAGTTCGAGTTCGGCGATGCGCTGCTCGGGCACCACCTCGGCCAGCAGGGCCAGTGGCGCCTCGGGCGGCAGCACTTGCGCGTTGATGGGCACGCAGTTGCCGTTGATGCGGATCAGCGCCGGGGATTGCGCCGACAGGTAGATGTCGGATGCCTTGCGCTCGGCCATCAGGCGAAGAATTCGCTCCATCGTCTTCATCGGCTCTCTCCTCCAGCGTGTTGTGAAAAAAAAGTGGCGGCTCGCCGGCTCAGTCGCGCAGCAGGTCGTTCAGCGAGGTCTTGGCGCGCGTCTGCGCGTCCACGCGCTTGACGATGATCGCGGCATAGAGGCTGTACTTGCCGTTGTCCTTGGGCAGCGTGCCGCTGATCACCACCGAGCCCGCGGGCACGCGGCCGTAGGAGACTTCGCCGGTGGCGCGATCGTAGATGGGGGTGCTCTGGCCGATGTACACGCCCATCGAGAGCACGGAGTTCTCTTCGATGACCACGCCTTCGACCACTTCGGAGCGCGCGCCGATGAAGCAGTTGTCCTCGATGATGGTCGGGCCGGCCTGCAGCGGCTCCAGTACGCCGCCGATGCCCACGCCGCCCGAGAGGTGCACGTTGGCGCCGATCTGGGCGCAGGAGCCGACGGTGGCCCAGGTGTCGACCATGGTGCCTTCGCCCACGTAGGCGCCGATGTTCACGTAGGAGGGCATGAGGATCGCGCCCTTGGCGATGTAGCTGCCGCGGCGTGCGACGGCCGGCGGCACGATGCGCACGCCGGCTTCCTTGAGCTCGTTGGCCGAGAGGTGCGAGAACTTGGTCGGCACCTTGTCGTAGAAGCCGAGCGAGCCGGCCTGCATCTGCTCGTTGTCCTTGAGGCGGAAGGACAGCAGCACGGCCTTCTTGATCCACTGGTGCACGGTCCACTGGCCCACGGCCTCGCGCGTCGCGACGCGCAGCTGGCCGTTGTTGAGCTCGGCGATCACGTGCTCGACCGCATCGCGAACTTCCTTCGGAGCGCTGGTGGCGGAGAGATTGGCGCGGTCTTCCCACGCGGCGTCGATGGTCTGCTGGAGTTGCTGGGTCATGGATGGGCTCGGTTCTGGATGAAGTTCACGATGCGCTGCGCGGCCTCGGTGCATTCGGCGGTGTCGGCCACCAGTGCCATGCGGATGCGGCCGCGGCCCGGGTTGGCACCGTTGGCCTCGCGCGCGAGGTAGCTGCCTGGCAGCACCGTGACATTGTATTGAGCGTGGAGCGCCCGGGCGAAGGCGGCGTCGTCGCCCTGCCACGCGGCGGGGATGCCGGCCCACAAATAGAAGCTCGCGTCAGGCAGCCGGACGTCCAGGACTTTCTCGAGCAGAGGCGTCACGGCGGCGAACTTGGCGCGGTACTGGGCGCGGTTGTCCACCACGTGCGCCTCGTCGCCCCAGGCCGCCATGCTGGCCGCTGCCACGGCCCCGCTCATGGCGCTGCCGTGGTAGGTGCGGTAGAGCAGGAAGGACTTGATGATCGCGGCATCGCCCGCCACGAAGCCGCTGCGCAGGCCCGGCACGTTGCTGCGCTTGGACAGCGAGGTGAGGGCGACGAGGTTGCGGAAGTCGCTGCGGCCCAGCTTGGCCGCGGCCTCCAGGCCGCCGAGCGGCGGCTCGTCGCGGAAGTAGATCTCGCTGTAGCACTCGTCGGACGCGATCACGAAGCCGTGGCGGTCGGACAGGGCGAAGAGCTTCTGCCACTCCTCCATCGGCATCACTGCGCCCGTGGGGTTGCCGGGCGAGCACACGAAGACCAGTTGGGTGCGTTCCCACACCGCGGCCGGCACGCTGTCCCAGTCGACCGCGAAGTTGCGCGCCGGCACGCTCGGCACGTAGTACGGCTCGGCGCCGGCCAGCAGGGCAGCGCCTTCGTAGATCTGATAGAAGGGATTGGGCGAGAGCACCACCGGGCCCGGCTTCTTCGACGCATCGACCACCGTCTGCGCGAGCGCGAACAGCGCCTCGCGCGATCCGTTGACCGGCAACACCTGTGTCGCCGGGTCCAGTTCGAGCGCGTAGCGGCGCTGCAGCCAGGCGGTGAAGGACTGGCGCAGCTTCAGGTCGCCGGCGGTCGCCGGATAGACCGCCAGCGCGCCCAGGCCGGCCGACAGTGCCTGCTTGATGAATTCCGGCGTCGGATGCTTGGGCTCGCCGATGCCCAGGCTGATGGGCGCGAAATCCGGATTGGGCGTGACATCGGCGAAGAGCCGGCGCAGCCGCTCGAAGGGATAGGGTTGCAGCTTGGAGAGCAGGGGATTCATGTCGTTGCCGTTCAGAGCTTCTTGACCAGCACCTGGCTCTTGCGGTCCCAGTTGTACTTGCGCTTGCGCGCCTCGGGCAGCCAGTCGGGGTTGACCTGCTGGAAGCCGCGCTTCAGGAACCAGTGCATGGTGCGGGTGGTGAGCACGAAGATGCTTTCGAGCCCGCTGGCCTTGGCGCGCTGCTCGACGCGCTTGAGGATGCGTTCGCCGTCGCCCTGCGACTGCGATTGGGGCGACACGGTGAGCGCCGCCATCTCGGCGGTCTTGGCTTCCGGATAGGGGTAGAGGGCGGCGCAGCCGAAGATCACGCCGTCGTGCTCGATCACCGTGTACTGGCCGATGTCGCGCTCGATCTCGGTGCGGCTGCGCTTGACCAGGGTGCCGTCGCGCTCGAAGGGCTCGATCAGTTGCAGGATGCCGCCGATGTCGTCCGCCGTCGCCTCGCGCAGCGATTCGAGCTTTTCGTCGATCACCATGGTGCCGATGCCGTCGTGCACGTAGACCTCGAGCAGCAGCGAGCCGTCGACCGCGAACGGAATGATATGGTTGCGCTCCACGCCCGCTTCGCAGGCCTTGACGCAGTGCTGCAGGTAGAAGGCCGTGTCGGTCGGCTTCTGCGGGGACGAGAGCGAGGCCAGCAGCTTCTTCGCGCTGTCCAGGGGCAGCTCGGTGTCGATGGGGTTGTCCTCGCTGATCGGCTGGGTGGGGTCCTGCGCAATGCCGGGCACTTCGGTCAGGAAGATCAGCTTGTCGGCCTGGATCGAGATGGCCACGCTGGTCGCGACCTCCTCCATCGTCAGGTTGAAGGCCTCGCCGGTGGGCGAGAAGCCGAAGGGCGACATCAGCACCATGGCCCCGAAGTCCAGCCCGCGGCGGATGCCCGCGGCATCGACCTTGCGCACCAGGCCCGAATGCTGGAAGTCGACGCCGTCGACTACGCCGACCGGCCGGGCCGTGATGAAGTTGCCGGAAATCATGCGCACCGTCGAGCCGGCCATGGGCGTGTTCGGCAGGCCCTGGCTGAAGGCGGCTTCGATCTCGTAGCGCAACTGGCCGGCGGCCTCTTGCGCGCAGTCGAGCGCCACCTCGTCGGTGATGCGGATGCCGTGCGAGTACTTCGCCTCGTGGCCCTTGGCGCGCAGCTGTTCGTTGACCTGCGGCCGGAAGCCGTGCACCAGCACCACCTTGACGCCCATGCTCTGGATCAGCGCCAGGTCCTGCGCGATGTTGGGCAGCTTGCCGGCTGCGATGGCCTCGCCCGCCATGGCGACCACGAAGGTCTTGCCGCGGTGCATGTGGATGTAGGGCGCCACCGAGCGGAACCAGGGGACGAAGGTGAAGTTGAAAACGGTGGACATGGGCGGGATCGGACAGGCAGGAAGGCAGGTCGCAAGATAATCGACGATTTTCCCCGAACTGCCGCCCTTGTCCTCGACTGCGCTTCGAATCGAATTTCCAGAGTCCCTGCCGGTGTCGGCCCGGCGCGACGAAATCATGGCCGCCATCGCCGCGCACCAGGTGGTGATCGTCTGCGGCGAGACCGGCTCCGGCAAGACCACCCAGTTGCCCAAGATCGCGCTGGCGATGGGCCGCGGCAAGCTCAACGCGCCGCCCGGCCGGGGGCGGCTGATCGGCCATACGCAGCCGCGGCGCATCGCGGCTTCGTCCGTGGCCAAGCGCATTGCCGAAGAGCTCAAGACGCCGCTGGGCGAGGTGGTGGGCTACAAGGTGCGCTTCCAGGACCGGCTGTCGCGCGACGCCTCCGTGAAGCTGATGACCGACGGCATCCTGCTGGCCGAGACGCAGACCGACCCGCTGCTCAAGGCCTACGACACGCTGATCATCGACGAGGCGCACGAACGCTCGCTCAACATCGACTTCCTGCTGGGCTATCTGCGCGAGATCCTGCCGCGGCGGCCGGATCTCAAGGTGATCGTGACTTCGGCGACCATCGATGCCGAACGCTTTGCGCGGCATTTCGCGTCGGCGAGCCCGGCGTCGGGCCGCCCCAGGCCGGGCGCGGCCGCCTCGGGGGGCAGCGACGACGCGCAGCGCGGAGCGACGGGGCCGATGACGCCGGCGCCGACCATCATGGTGTCGGGCCGCATGTACCCGGTCGAGCAGCGCTACCGACCCTTCGAGGAGTCGCGCGACTACGACCTCAACGATGCCATCGCCGACGGCGTCGACGAGCTCTGGCGCGACCCGCGCGATGCGGGCGACATCCTGGTCTTCCTGCCCGGCGAACGCGAGATCCGCGAGGCGGCCGACCACCTGCGCAAGCACCTGAGCCACCAGCCGCTGTTGCGCAACGCCGAGGTGCTGCCGCTGTTCGCGCGGCTGTCGCAGGCCGAGCAGGACCGCATCTTCGACAGCCACAGCGGCCGGCGCATCGTGCTGGCCACCAACGTGGCCGAGACCTCGCTGACGGTGCCGGGCATCCGCTACGTGATCGACGCCGGCACGGCGCGCGTCAAGCGCTACAGCTTCCGCAGCAAGGTGGAGCAGCTGCTGGTCGAGCCCATCAGCCAGGCCGCGGCCAACCAGCGCGCCGGGCGCTGCGGGCGGGTCGCGAACGGCATCTGCATCCGGCTCTACGACGAGAAGGACTTCGAGTCGCGGCCGCGCTTCACCGACCCCGAAATCCTGCGTTCCTCGCTGGCCGGCGTGATCTTGCGGATGAAGTCGCTGCACCTGGGCGACGTGGAGCGCTTTCCGTTCCTCGAGGCGCCGCAGCGGCGCGCGATCGCCGACGGCTACCAGCTGCTCAACGAGCTCGGCGCGGTCGACGATGCGAACGAGCTCACGCCGATGGGCGCGGAGCTGGCGAAGCTGCCGCTGGACCCGCGGGTCGGGCGGATGATCCTGGAGGCGCGCAGCCGCGGCGCGCTCGAGGAGGTGCTGGTGATCGCCAGCGCGCTGTCGGTGCAGGACGTGCGGGACCGGCCGCTCGATGCGCAGCAGCAGGCCGACCAGGCGCATGCCAAGTTCGACGACGAGAAGAGCGAGTTCAGCGGATATCTGCGCTTGTGGCAATGGATTCATGATGCGCGCGGCGGGGTGGGTACGCCCACCCACAAGCTCAGCAACCGCCAGTACGAACAGCTGCTGCGCCAGAACTTCGTCAATGTCCGCCGCGTGCGCGAGTGGCGCGACATCCATTCGCAGCTGCTCACGGTGGTCACCGAGCACAAGTGGCGCATCAACGCCACGCCTGCGAGCTATGAAGCGCTGCATGTGTCGATGCTCTCCGGCCTGCTCGGCAACGTCGGCTGGAAGATGGAAGAGGACCCTTCGACAGGCTCGGGACAGGGTTCGGAATACCTCGGCGCGCGGGGCATCAAGTTCCACCGCCATCCGGGCGCGCACCTCAAGAAGAAGCCGGGCCGCTGGATCGTCTGCGCCGAACTGGTGGAGACCACGCGCCTCTTCGGCCGCGGCATCGCCAACATCGAGCCGCAATGGCTGGAACAAGTGGCGGGCCACCTGCTCAAGAAACAACTGCTCGATCCGCATTGGGAGAAGAAAAGCGCGCAGGTCGTGGCGCTGGAGCGCGCCACGCTCTATGGCCTGGTGGTCTACAGCGGGCGGCGCGTGGAGTTCGGGCGTGTCGATCCGGTCGCGGCCCGCGAGATCTTCATCCGCGAGGCGCTGGTCGGCGGGCAATGGGAAAGCAAGCTGCCCTTCCTGGCGGCCAACCGCAAGCTGGTGCGCGAGATCGAGGGCCTGGAGCACAAGGCACGCCGGCAGGACGTGCTGGTCGACGACGAGCTGATCTACGCCTTCTACGACGCCCAGCTGCCGCCCGACGCAGCCAGCGGATTCGGCTTCGAGAACTGGTATCGCCAGGCCTCGAAAGAGGCGCCGAAGCTGCTCTACCTGACGCGCGAGGAGCTGATGCGCCACCAGGCGGCCGGCATCACGACGCAGTCCTTCCCCCCCACGCTGCGCCTGGGCGGCGTCGACTGCGCGGCCAGCTACCTGCACGAGCCCGGCGACCCCCGCGACGGGCTGACCGTGAGCGTGCCGCTCTTCGTGCTGAACCAGGTGAGCGAGGAGCGCTGCGAGTGGCTGGTCGGCGGCATGCTCAAGGACAAGGTGCAGGCGCTGCTCAAGAGCCTGCCGCAGAAGCCGCGCGCGCGGCTGGTTCCGCTGCCGGAATCCGCAACGCGGCTGGCGCAGGTGCTGAGCGCGCCGGAGGTCTTCGGCCATGGCTCGCTGACCGATGCGCTGCTGAAGCGCGTGCGCGACGAGACCAGCCTGGACGTGAAGCGCACCGACTTCAAGCTCGACATGCTGCCGCCGCACCTGTTCATGAACCTGCGCGTGATCGACGAGCACGGGCGCCAGCTCGGCATGGGCCGCAACCTCGGCGCGCTCAAGGCGGAGCTGGGCGCGAAGGCGCGTGGCGCCTTCCAGGCGCTGGCCGGGCTGCAGGTCCGGGCCGCGCCCGATGCGCCGGCTGCGGACGCCGGCCCGGCCGCGCAGCCGGCGGCTCGCGCGGCGGAGAAAGCCGGTGCTACACCGGCATTGCCCGCCGGGCAGCGCTACACCCGTTGGAGCTTCGGCGAGCTGCCGGAGCTGATGGAGGTGCGCCGCGGTGCGCAGTCGCTGATCGGCTTCCCGGCCCTGATCGATGCGGGCGATGCAGTCACGATCGAAGTCTTCGACGAACCGGCGGTGGCCGCCGCCAAGCATCGCGCCGGCCTGCGCCGGCTGTTCGCGCTGCAGCTCAAGGACGCACTCAAGTACCTCGAGAAGAACATTCCCGACCTGCAGAAGATGGCGGTGGCCTACATGCCGCTGGGCACGGCCGAGGAACTGCGCGAACAGATCGTCGAGGTGGCGCTCGAGCGTGCCTTCCTGCAGGAGCCGCTGCCGGCCGACCAGGCGGCCTTCGAGCGCCGCGTGGAGGAGGGGCGCGGGCGGCTCACGCTGATCGCCAACGAGATCGCCCGTCTCGCGGGCGCCATCCTCGGGGAGTACGCCCTCGCCGCGCGCAAGATCAAGGACACCAAAGTCCAGCCCGAGGCGACCGCCGATGCCGCGCAGCAGCTGCAGCGCCTGGTGGGCAAGCGCTTTGTCGCGCAGACTCCCTGGCCGCGGCTGGCGCACTTTGCGCGCTACCTCAAGGCCATCAGCCTGCGGCTGGACAAGCTGCGCGCCGATCCGGTCCGCGACGCCCAACGATTGGCGGAGCTGCGGCCGCAGGAACAGCGCTACTGGCGCCTGGTGGCCGAGCGCAAGGGCGCGGTGGACGAGCGCATGGACGAGTTCCGTTGGCTGCTCGAGGAACTGCGCGTGAGCTTCTTCGCGCAGGAGTTGCGCACGCCTCAGCCGGTCAGCGTCAAGCGGCTGGACAAGCTCTGGGCGCAGCTGCAAGGCTGAAGCGCGGACGAAAAAAAGCCCACCGGCGGTGGGCTTTGCCTTCGTGGCGCCGTGGCGCCGCCGGGCCTATATGCGCCCCATGAGGAGCAGCACGATGACGACCAGCACCACCAGGCCCAGGCCGCCGCTCGGCCCGTAGCCCCAACTGCGGCTGTAGCCCCAGCTCGGCAGTGCGCCTATCAGCAGCAGGATCAGGACGATCAGCAGGATCAGCGAGAGCGACATGGAAGACTCCTTGGTGTTGTAAACCTAGGCCTTCATGGTCGAGGCTGGCCGGCTTGCCCACCGCCGGAAGGCGCGCCCTCCGGCAGTCAGGACTCTCCTACCGTTTGTGTCAGAAGGTGCAGATGAATCGGGCTCAGAGCCGGGCCAGCCGCTGCAGCGCCGTGCGCAGCGTCTCGTCTTTCTTGGCGAAGCAGAAGCGCACGACCCGCTGGTCGAAGCCCCCGGCGTAGAAGGCCGACAGCGGAATGGCGGCGACGCCGATCTCGCGGGTGAGCCACTGGCAGAAATCCGCCTCGCCGAGGTCGCTGACCTCGCGGATGTCCACGCACTGGAAGTAGGTGCCGGCACTCGGCAGCAGCTTCAGCCGCGTCTTCGCCAGGCCCTCGGCGAACAGATCGCGCTTGTGCTGGTAGAAGGCGGGCAGTTCGAGGTAGGGCGCCGGATCGGCCATGTAGCTGGCGAGCGCGTGCTGCATCGGCGTATTGACGGTGAACACGTTGAACTGGTGCACCTTGCGGAACTCGGCCGTGAGCGGCGCCGGCGCCGCGACGTAGCCGACTTTCCAGCCCGTCACGTGATAGGTCTTGCCGAAGCTGCTGACGATGAAGCTGCGCGCGGCCAGTCCCGGGAAGCGCGCCGCGCTCTCATGGCGCGCTCCGTCGTAGACCATGTGCTCGTAGACCTCGTCGCTGATCACCAGCACGTCGGTGGGTGCCAGCAGCGCCTCGAGGCGCCGCATCTCGGCCTCCGTCCAGACGGTGGCGCTGGGGTTGTGCGGCGTGTTGACGACGATGGCGCGCGTGCGCGGCGTGATCGCGGCCGCGATCTTGTCGAAGTCGGGCCTGAAGCTTCCGGGCGTGAGCGGCACCCGCACCACGGTGCCGCCGGCCAGCTCGATGTTGGGTGCGTAGCTGTCGTAGCAAGGCTCGAGCACGATCACCTCGTCGCCGGCGTGCACCACGGCAAGAATCGCGGTGATGATGGCCTGGGTGGCGCCGGCGGTGATGGTGATCTCGCTCGCCGGGTCGTAGCGGTGGCCGTACAGCGTCTCGACCTTCGCGGCGATCGCCTCGCGCAGCGGCAGGATGCCGGGCATCGGCGGGTACTGGTTGTGGCCCGCTGCCATGGCGGCCGTCACGGCGTCGAGCAGCTTCGGGTCACAGCCGAAATCCGGGAAGCCCTGGCCGAGGTTCACCGCGTTCTTCTCGACGGCCAGCGCCGACATCACGGTGAAGATGGTGGTGCCGACGCTCGGCAGCTTGGTCTGCACGTCGGGCGTGCGCGCGACGGGGGCGCTGATCGAAGTACCTTCGCCTTCGGCTGCGGTAAGAGCTCCCTTCGGAGCAGCCGTGGAGGGGCTCATAGTTCGTAGTCCTCGTGGTGCCCGGCCAAGGCCTTGGCGATCAGGTTGCGGTCGAGCCGGTCGGACAGCAGCTCGGCGAATTTGAAGACGAAGTTGCGCAGGTAGGCGCTGCGCTTGAAGGCGACGCGGGCGATGTTGGTGCCGAACACGTGGCCCATCGGCCGCACCACCAGGTCGGCGTTGGAGTCGTCGCGTACCGCCATCTCGGCCACGATGCCGACGCCCAGGCCCAGGCGCACGTAGGTCTTGATCACGTCGGAGTCGATCGCCTCCAGCGCGATGCGGGGCGTGAGCTTCTTCTGCGCGAAGGCGTGGTCGATGCGCGTGCGGCCGGTGAAGGAGGGGTGGTAGGTGATGATCGGCTCGGCCGCGATGTCCTCGAGATGGATGCGTTCCTTCTGGGCCAGCGGGTGCGTGTTGGGCAGCACCAGCACGTGCTGCCACTCGTAGCAGGGCAGGGTCACGAGCTCGGTGTAGTCCGACAGCGACTCGGTGGCGATGCCGATCTCGGCGATCTCGTCCATCACCATCCGGGCCACCTGGTCGGGCGAGCCCTGGTGCAGGCTGACGTTGACCTTGGGGTAGGCTTCGCGCAGCTTGGCGACGGGCACGGGCAGCACGTAGCGGGCCTGCGTGTGGGTGGTGGCGATCGAGAGCGTGCCGCTGTCCTGGGCGCTGAACTGCTCGCCGATGCGCTTGAGGTTGCCCACCTCGCGCATGATGAGCTCGATGCTCGCCAGCACATGCTGGCCCGGCTCGGTGACGCGCTTGAGGCGCTTGCCGTGCCGTGCGAAGATTTCCACCCCCAGTTCTTCCTCGAGCTCGATGATCGCCTTCGACACGCCGGGCTGCGAGGTGTGCAAAGCCTTGGCTGCCTCGGTCAGGTTGAGGTTGCGACGCACCGCCTCCTGCACGAACTTGAACTGGTGAAGATTCATAACAAATTCCGTCTTATTTCGGATTTCATTATGCCTTCGATGTCTATCGAAAACACCGAAGGTTCAGGTCTTCAGTGCGATCCGGGCCAGCAGATCGAGCACCTCGGGTTCCTCGCCGACGGCTCGTGCCAGTTCCACCGGCACCTGCGGATGCAGGGCGCGAAGTTCATCGAGCAACCCGGGCAGGTCCTCGCGCAGATGCTTGCCCATGCCGAGAAAGAGCGGGACCACGCGGACACTGCCCACTCCGCCTGCCACCAGCTCCGCCATGGCGCTGCGCAGGTCGGGCTGCGACAGCTCCAGGTAGGCGCAGCGCACCAGCGCGGCCGGGGCGCGTTCGGCCACCCGCCGCGCCACGGCTTCCACGGGCTCGCGCCAGCGCGCATCGCGCGACCCATGCGCGAGCAGGACGATGCCGGGAGCGCGTTCCTGCATGCGGACCGCTAGCGCCGCAGCACCAGCCACGTGAAGGCCGCCAGCGACATCACCGAATAGATGAGGCCGGGGGCCGCGGCCGTGATCCAGGGCAGCCAGTTGCTCAGGTTGCCCAGGTAGCCGAAGACGTTGTTCAGCAGGAAGAAGCTGATGCCGATCATCACGCCGCCGAACACGTAGGCCGTGATCCCCGCCTGGCGGAAATGCAGGTACGCGAAGGGCAGGGCGAGCACCACCATCACCAGGCAGGACAACGGGTAGAACACCTTGCGCCAGAACTCGATCTCGTAGCGCTGGGCGGTCTGGCCGTTGGCATCGAGGTGCTGGATGTATTCGAACAGGTCGATGGTGCGCATGCGGTCCGGCCGCAGCAGCGCGACCGACACCATCTCGTTGGTGAGCGAGCTCGGCCAGTTCACCACCGGAATGTGCGTGGTGGTGACGCGGACCTTGTCGGCATTGCCCGTGTCGTAGTGCTGCTGCTCGACGCCGATCAGCGTCCACACGCCGTTCGCGATGTGCGCCTGTGCGGCGGACGTATGCGAGACCAGCAGGCCCTTGGCGCCGAACTCGAAGATGCGCAGGTCCTTCAGCATGGCATTGCGCGAGATCGACGCCACGTTCACCGCGTAGGACTTGTCTCCCTGCTTTTCGCGCAGCCAGGCGCCGGTGTAGCCCACCATCGAGTAGGTGCCCTGGTAGCGCGACTTCAGCAGCTGGGCGACGCGGCCGGAAGCCGGCGAGACATAGTCGCCCACCGCGAAGGTCAGGATGACGAAGCCCACGCCCAGCACGAGCAGGGTGCGCAGCGCGCGCCAGGGCCCGAGTCCGCTGGTGCGCAGGATCGTGTACTCGGAGCTCTGCGCCAGCCGCGCCATCACGAAGATGGTGCCGATCAGCACCGCGATCGGCAGCAGCTCGTAAAGGTGGCTCGGAATCAGCAGGGCGACGTACATCAAGGCCTGCGCGGCGCCATAGCCCAGCGTGCCGGGCTGGCCGATGGACTGCAGCTCGTCGACGAAGTCGAAGAAGAAGAACAGGCTCAGGAAGCCCAGGGTCACGAAGGCCACGGCCTTCAGCACCTCGACATAGATCAGTCGTCGAATGGTTTTCACGTCGGGGAGCTTTCCGGCGACCGGCGGCGGGCGGGCAGCAGGCGCCAGCTCCAGTTGAAGTGGCGCTTGGCCAGCCAGACCAGGCCGAGCACCATGGCGCCGCCATGCAGCGCCACCATGAACCCGGCCATGCCGTAGCGGCCCATGCCGACCCAGTTCTGGCCGAGGTTGAGCAGGTTGTAGTAGAGGACGAAGGCGCACAGCGCGAACAGCAGGTTGCCGCTGCGGCCCACGCGCGGGTTCGCGCTCGACACGGTCAGCGCCAGCACCACGAAGTTGATGGCGGCGAGCACCATGCCGATGCGCCAGGCCAGCTCGCCGCGATTGGTCGCGCTGGGCTCGCGCAGCAGCGTCAGGGTGGTCTTGGCGCGCACCGGCGCGGCCCCGTTGGAGGTGTCGATGTCACTGCCGACCTTGGCGCCATAGCTGCGGAACTCGCTGATCTTGAGCTCCCCGGGTGTCAGCGGGCGTTCGAGCCGCTGGCCGTTGCTGAGCATCAGGTAGCGCGCTTCGCCGATATCCTCGATGCGGCCGCTCTGCGCCGAGGTGATGATCTGCAGGTTGCGCTCGATGGAGGAGATGAACACGTTGCTGGCCGTGGCACTGTCGGGCGCGTCCTTGTCGATGAAGAACACCCGCAGGCGCCCGGCCGACTCGCGGAACTCGCCGGGCGACACGCGCTCGATGTCGCTGCGCCGCTGGTACTGGTCGCGCATGCCCTGGGTCTGCGAGTTGGCCCAGGGCCAGCCGACCAGGGCGAAGACCGCGATCAGCAGCAGGATCGGCCAGGCGAAGCGGAACAGCGGCGGCGCGAAGTTGGCGAGGCCGCGGCCGCTTGAAAACCAGATCACCATCTCGCTGTCGCGGTACATGCGCGACAGGGTGCCCACGATCGACACGAACAGGCTGAGGCTCAGGATCGTCGGCATGTAGCCGAGCACCGTGTAGGTCATCACCAGGAAGACCTCGGAGGGATTCACGGCGCCACGGGAGGCCAGCCCGAGGGTGCGGATCAGCATCATGGTCATCACGATGGTGATCAGCACCACCAGCGTGGCCCCGAAGCTGCGCGACAGCTCCTTGCGTATGGAGGAATGGAATAACATCGTCGAGGGAAAAAAAGGATTATGGACTTTCAACTCAAGACCCTCTCCACCGCCCAGGCTGCCACCGAAAAATGCGACGCGCTGATCGTGCTCGCCGCAGCCGGCAACTCTCCCTCCAAGGACCCGATCGCGACGCTTGTCGCCGAAGCCCGCAAGGCCGGCGACCTGGCCGACAAGGCCGGCAAGCTGCTGGCCCTGTACCGGCCGCCGCGCGTGGCGGCGCCGCGTGTGCTGCTGGCTTCGGTGGGCGACGGCAAGCCTTCGTCGCTGCGTGCTGCCGTGCTGGCCGCGGTCGCGGCGGCCAAGACGACGGACCCGAAGCGGGTGGCGATCGTCTTTGCCCAGCCCGCCGACGCCGAGGGCCTGCGCAGCGCGGTGATCGCGGCGGCCGATGCGAGCTATGTCTACACCGCCACCAAGTCCAAGCCCGAACCGCGTTCGATCCACCAGCTGGTGTTCGGCGTGGCCGATTCGGCCGACCTGCGCGAGGCCTTCGACGAGGCCGCCGCCACGGTCGCGGGCATCGAGCTCGCCAAGGAATGGGCCAACCGGCCCGGCAACCACTGCACTCCCACGATGCTCGCCGAGGCCGCGCAGAAGCTCGCCGCGCTGCCGCAGGTGAAGTGCGAGGTGCTCGGTCCCAAGGAGGTCCAGAAGCTCGGCATGGGCGCCTTCGGCGCCGTCGCGCAGGGCTCGGCCGAGCCGCTGCGCTTCATCGTGCTGCGCTACCACGGCGCCCCCAAGGAGCAGGCGCCGGTGGTGCTGGTGGGCAAGGGCATCACCTTCGACACCGGCGGCGTCTCGCTCAAGCCGGCGGCCGAGATGGACGAAATGAAGTTCGACATGTGCGGCGCCGCGAGCGTGCTGGGCGTGTTTCGCGCGCTCGGCGACATCCGTCCCGCGCTCAACGTCGTGGGCCTGATCCCCACCTGCGAGAACATGAACGACGGCCGTGCGATCAAGCCCGGCGACGTCATCACCAGCATGAGCGGGCAGACCATCGAGATCCTCAACACCGACGCCGAGGGCCGCCTGATCCTCTGCGATGCGCTGAGCTATGCCAAGCGTTTCGATCCGGCGGTGGTGGTCGACATCGCCACGCTGACCGGCGCCTGCGTGGTGGCGCTGGGCGGCGTGCGCAGCGGCCTGTTTGCCAGCGACGACGCACTGGCCGACGCGCTGCTGGCGGCCGGCGAGGAATCGCAGGACCGCTGCTGGCGCATGCCGCTCGACGACGATTACGCCGAGGGTCTCAAAACCAACTTCGCCGACGTGGCCAACGTCGCGGGCCGGGCCGGCGGCGCGGTCACGGCGGCCAAGTTCTTGCAGCGCTTCACGGGCGATTTCCCTTGGGCGCACCTGGACATCGCCGGCACCGCGTGGAAGGGCGGGACGGCCAAGGGCGCGACCGGACGGCCCGTCGGGCTGCTGCTGTCTTATCTGTTGACCCGGGCCCGCCAGGATGCTGCCGGCCCGGCCCCGCACAAGCCGCGCAAGCCGCGGAAGGCGGCCAAGGCGCGCTGAGGTTTTTTCCATGACCGAGATCGACTTCCACTTCAACACGCCGGACAAGCTGAACTACGCCTGCCGACTGCTGCGCAAGGCCGTCGGTGCGCGTGGCGCCCGCGTGGTCGTGGTGGCCGATCCACAGATGCTGGAAGCCATCGACCTCGCGCTCTGGACCTTCGCGCCCGCGGAGTTCATCGCGCACTGCCGCAGCGACGGCGAGCCGCACACGGTCGCGCGCTCGCCGGTGGTGCTGGCCGAGAGCGGCGACGCGCCGCTGCCACACCGCCAGGTGCTGGTGAACCTCGGCCACGCGGTGCCCGGCGGCTTCGAGCGCTTCGATCGGCTGATCGACATCGTGAGCGCCGACGATGCCGACCGGCAGGCGGGCCGCTCGCGCTGGCGGCACTACGCCGACCGCGGCTACGCGATCCAGCGCCACGACTTTGCCGGGAGTGCTGCCTGATGTCCGCGCGTACGCCGCCTCGTTTCGTGCCCACCCTCACGACCGTGCTCGAGCTGCCGGGCGAGCCGGTGCCGTCGAGCGAGTCCACCCCCGGGCAGGCACGCGAACCTGCCGCTGCGGCTCCCCAAGCCGCCGTGGCGGACCCGACGCAGGCCGTCGCGCTCACCCCGCAGGCGATGCTCTCCGAGGCCGACGCCTTCCAGCTCGAGGAGCAACTGGTTCACCGCGTGCTGCAGCGCATCGACCTCTCGCTGGAGGAGCGTTTGAGCGACACCGTCTCCGCCGCCGTTCAGCAGCAGCTCGACAACCTGATCCCGCGCTTGCGCGGTGAAATCGAGACGGTGCTGCGCGAGCTGGTGAGCGAAGCGCTGGCCCAGGAACTGTCCGACAACACAGGGTCAATGCCAGCTTTTGGCCCTTGATCCTTGGGCTACACTGCGCGCCAGGTCGAAAGCGCGAAGGCGCTGCGGGTCTGCGGCGCGGAACTTGCTGAGGGTTCGCACACGGATCAAAAGGCCGTATTTCTGTACTTATCCACCAATACCTGGAGGTTCCTCATGCAATTGAAATGGACTGCAGTCACGCTGGCGGCGCTCACGCTCGTGGCTTGTGGCAAGAAGGAAGAAGCAGCGGCTCCGGCGCCCGCGCCGGCACCCACCGCAGCAGCACCTGCACCCGCGGCTCCTCCGGCCGATGCATTGGTGGTCAAGATCGGCCACGTGGGTCCCACCAGCGGGGCCATCGCCCACCTCGGCAAGGACAACGAACTCGGCGCGCGCATGGCCGTCGAGGACCTGAATGCCAAGGGCCTCAAGATCGGCGACAAGGTTGCCAAGTTCGAGCTGCTCGCGGAGGACGACGCCGCCGATCCCAAGCAAGGCACCGCGGTCGCCCAGAAGCTGGTCGACAGCAAGGTCAACGGCATCGTCGGTCACCTGAACTCGGGCACCACCATCCCCGCCTCCAAGCTCTACAGCGACGCCGGCATTCCGCAGGTCTCGCCTTCGGCGACCAACCCCAAGTACACCCGCCAGGGCTTCAAGACCACCTTCCGCGTGGTGGCTGACGACACGCAGCTCGGCGGTACGCTGGGCAAGTACGCGGTCGACACGCTCAAGGGCAAGAACATCGCCGTGATCGACGACCGCACCGCCTATGGCCAGGGCGTCGCCGAAGAGTTCGAGAAGGCCGTCAAGGCCGCCGGGGGCACGATCGTCGGCCACGAGTTCACCACCGACAAGTCCACCGACTTCAACGCCATCCTGACCAAGCTCAAGGGCGCCAAGCCCGACGTGCTGTTCTTCGGCGGCATGGACGCCGTGGGCGGCCCGATGCTCAAGCAGGTCAAGCAGCTCGGCATGAACGTCAAGTTCATGGGCGGCGACGGCCTGTGCACCGGCGAGCTGGCCAAGCTGGCCGGCGATGCGATCGGCGAAGAGATGGTCGTGTGCGCGGAGGCCGGCGGCGTCGAAGGCGACTTCAAGCAGCCGCTGGAAGACTTCAAGACCAAGTTCAAGACCAAGAACGGCGTGGACGTGCAGATCTATGCGCCCTACGTGTACGACGCGGTCAACGTGCTGGCCGAGGCCATGGTGAAGGCCGGCTCGTCCGATCCCGCGAAGTACCTGCCCGAGCTGGGCAAGATCCAGTACAAGGGCGTGACCGGCCCGATCGCCTTCGACGAGAAGGGCGACATCAAGAACGGCGCGCTGACCATCTACACCTACAAGGGTGGTGCCCGTACGCAGATTGCCGTGGTGCGCGGCGCGAGCTGAAGCAAGCCGCTTCAACCGAAGAAAGGGCCCTGAGGGGCCCTTTTTTTATTCCTTCATCGCGGCGCTGCTGCTGGCGTCGTTGCAGTAGTCGAAAAAGGCCTCGAGCTCCCTCGACTTGTCGAACACGGCATCGGCGCCCAGCGCCGTGCAGCGCGCCCGGATGTCGGCATTGACGTAATTGCTGAGAACCACCGCGCGCTGGCTCGCGCTGCGCTGCCTGCAGGTTCTCAGCACGCCGAGCCCCGAGCCCTGCTTGAGGAAAATGTCCACCACCATGAGCTGCCAGTCGTCGGCGTGAGAGGCCAGCCAGGTCGCGGCCTCGTTCTCGCTCTCGGCACAACCGACGACCTGGGCGCCGACCAGGTCCTCGAGGGCGGGGATCAGGTTGTCGCGGATCGTCTTGTTGTCTTCGACAAGGAAGGTGAAAAGCGCCATACGGCTTCGTGCCTGTGAAGAGCAAAGCCTACTGCGATGCAGCATGCGCGGTCGCGCCGAAGCCGCCCGCCGTGACGTAGGAAAAAACGCACGCGTAAGCGGCGGCCGCGGCGATTGAAGGGGATCGGACCCCCGACCAGCAAAAAAGCCCGCTTGCGCGGGCTTTTGAACTTGAGTGGCGGAGCAGGCGGGATTCGAACCCGCGGAGGGCTATTAACCCTCACACGCTTTCCAGGCGTGCGACTTAAACCACTCATCCACCGCTCCGAAGCCCGCGATTGTAGCAGCGGGCATGGGGCGTTCTCAGGCGGTGCCCGATGTCTTTCCGGCCTGCACCATGCGCATCGCCGAGGCGATGAGCGCCGCGGTTTCGTTCATGTTGCTCGGCACGATCAGGGTGGTGGTGGCGTCCGCCGCGACCTTGCCGTAGGCGTCGACCGCGCGCTCCGCCACCTTGAGCTGCACGGCCTGCTCGCCGCCGGGCTGCCGGATTGCCGCGGCCACGCGCTCGATGGCGCCGGCGGTCGCTTCCGCCACCGCGGTGATGGCCGCGGCCTCGCCCTGGGCATTGTTGATCTGGGCCTGCTTCTCGCCCTCCGAGCGCGCGATGAAGGCCTCGCGTTCGCCGGTGGCAATGTTGATCTGCTCCTGGCGGCGACCTTCGGAGGCCGCGATCAGCGCCCGCTTCTCGCGCTCGGCCGTGATCTGGCGCTGCATGGCCTGCAGGATTTCCTTGGGCGGGGTCAGGTCCTTGATCTCGTAGCGCAGCACCTTCACGCCCCAGTTCAGCGCCGCCTCGTCGATGGCGGCCACCACCTGCGCGTTGATGATGTCGCGCTCCTCGAAGGTCTTGTCGAGCTCGAGCTTGCCGATCACGCTGCGCAGGGAGGTCTGGGCCAGTTGCGTGACGGCAACGATGTAGTTCGACGAACCGTAGCTTGCGCGCATCGGATCGGTCACCTGGAAGTAGAGGATGCCGTCCACCTGAAGCTGCGTGTTGTCGCGGGTGATGCAGATCTGGCTGGGCACGTCCAGCGGGATTTCCTTCAGGCTATGCTTGTAGGCCACCTTGTCGATGAAGGGGATCAGGAAATTGGGCCCGGGCGTCATCGTGTTGTGGTACTTGCCCAGGCGCTCGCGCACCCAGGCGTTCTGCTGCGGCACGAACTTGATCGACTGGCTGATGACGATGATCGCGATGACCAGCAGGACCAGGGGGACGGTGAATTCCATGAAGTTGCTTCCTCTTTGTGCTTGTTGCTTGGGTATCAGATCTTGTCGACCACCAGGCGGCTGCCGACCACCTCGGCCACGCGGTGTTCGCCGACGGCGGGCGTGGTGCCGGCGCGGGGGACGACGGTCCATTGCGCCCCGCGGTAACGCACGGTGGCGGTGCCGTCGGGGTTCCAGGCATCGATGTAGATGCTCTCGCCGATATCCAGGTTGATGTCGCGGTTGGCGGCAGCCGGCGGCTCGGCGGGGCGCTTGCGGCGGATCAGGTGCCAGGCGACCACTGCGCCGACGCCGACCACCGCCGCCACGACCAGCTGGGTGCCCAGCCCCGCGCCGGCATGCGCGGAGACGGCCGCGGCGGCGAAACCCGCGCTCAAAAGCAGCAGGTAGACGGTGCCGGACAGCAGCTCCAGCACGATGGCTCCCCCCGCAATCAGCCACCAGACGGTGGAACTCGCCATGTCACGACTCCTCTCTAAGTGAAGGCACGACATTCTGTGTCAAAAGGGCTGCGGTTCCTTCATCTGAATTCCGTACACTTCGCGCCTGTTTGCTTGTCCCGCCCCCGGAGCCCCCCATGAAATTCCGCTTTCCGATCGTCATCATCGACGAGGACTTCCGCTCCGAGAACAGCTCGGGCCTCAGCATCCGCGCCCTGGCGCAGGCCTTCGAGAGCGAAGGCTTCGAGGTCTTGGGCGTCACCAGCTACGGCGACCTGAGCCAGTTCGCTCAGCAGCAGAGCCGTGCCAGCGCCTTCATCCTGTCGATCGACGACGAGGAGTTCACCCCCGGCCCCGACCTCGACCCGGCAGTGCTGAACCTGCGCAACTTCATCGGCGAGGTGCGGCGCAAGAACGCGGACGTTCCGATCTACATCTACGGCGAGACCAAGACCTCGCGCCACCTGCCCAACGACATCCTGCGCGAGCTGCACGGCTTCATCCACATGTTCGAGGACACGCCGGAGTTCGTGGCGCGCCACATCATCCGGGAAGCCAAGTCCTACCTGGAAGGGGTGCAGCCGCCCTTCTTCAAGGCGCTGATCGACTACGCGGAAGATGGCTCCTATTCCTGGCACTGCCCGGGCCACTCGGGCGGGGTGGCCTTTCTCAAGAGCCCGGTCGGCCAGATGTTCCACCAGTTCTTCGGCGAGAACATGCTGCGCGCCGACGTCTGCAACGCCGTGGAGGAACTGGGCCAGCTGCTCGACCACACCGGCCCGGTGGCAGCCAGCGAGCGCAACGCGGCGCGCATCTTCAACGCCGACCACTGCTTCTTCGTGACCAACGGCACCAGCACCAGCAACAAGATGGTGTGGCACCACACAGTGGCGCCGGACGACGTGGTGGTGGTGGACCGCAACTGCCACAAGTCGGTGCTGCACGCCATCATCATGACCGGCGCGATCCCCGTCTTCATGAAGCCGACGCGCAATCACTTCGGCATCATCGGGCCGATTCCGCGGAGCGAGTTCGAGCAGTCCGCCATCAAGGACAAGATCCGCGCCAATCCGCTGCTCTCGCATGTCGATGCCGACAAGGTCAAACCGCGGGTCATGACCTTGACGCAGTCCACCTACGATGGCGTGATCTACAACACCGAGACCATCAAGGGCATGCTCGACGGCTACGTCGACACACTGCACTTCGACGAGGCCTGGCTGCCGCACGCCGCCTTCCATCCGTTCTACGGCGCCTACCACGCCATGGGCAAGCGGCGCGTGCGGCCGAAGGAGTCGCTGGTGTTCGCCACCCAGTCCACCCACAAGCTGCTGGCCGGCATCAGCCAGGCCAGCCACGTGCTGGTGCAGGACTCGCAGAACCGCGCGCTCGACCGCGACCTCTTCAACGAGGCCTACCTGATGCACTCCTCGACCAGCCCGCAGTACGCCATCATCGCCAGCTGCGACGTGGCCGCCGCGATGATGGAGCCGCCGGGGGGCACCGCACTGGTGGAAGAGAGCATCCTGGAGGCACTGGACTTCCGCCGCGCAATGCGCAAGGTGGAGGAGGAGTTCGGCAAGGACGAGTGGTGGTTCAAGGTCTGGGGGCCCGAGAAGCTGGTGGAGGAGGGCATCGGCCGTGCCAGCGACTGGATCATGCACGGCGAGGCGCGCAGCGCGAACGGCAAGAACGGCTCGCGCCACTGGCACGGCTTCGGCAAGCTGGCCGACGGCTTCAACATGCTCGACCCGATCAAGTCGACCATCGTGACGCCGGGGCTGGACCTGAACGGCAAGTTCGCTGCCACCGGCATCCCGGCCAGCATCGTGACCAAGTTCCTGGCCGAGCACGGCGTGATCGTGGAGAAGACCGGGCTCTACAGCTTCTTCATCATGTTCACCATCGGCATCACCAAGGGCCGCTGGAACACGCTGCTCACGGCGCTGCAGCAGTTCAAGGACGACTACGCGCGCAACCAGCCCATGTGGCGCATTCTTCCCGAGTTCTGCCAGAGCCACCCGGGCTACGAGCGCCTGGGGCTGCGCGACCTGTGCCAGCACGTCCATGAGCTCTATGCGCGCTCCGACGTGGCGCGGCTCACCACCGAGATGTACCTGAGCGACCTGACGCCGGCCATGAAGCCGAGCGACGCCTTCGCCCACATCGCGCACCGCAAGACCGAGCGGGTGGAGATCGACGAGCTCGAGGGCCGCATCACCACCAGCCTGATCACGCCTTACCCGCCGGGCATTCCGCTGCTGATCCCGGGCGAGGTCTTCAACAAGAAGATCGTCGACTACCTCAAGTTCGCGCGCGAGTTCAACAAGGAGTGCCCGGGCTTCGAGACCGACATCCATGGGCTGGTGGCGCGCATCGACGAGAACGGCAGGAAGCGCTACTACGCGGATTGCGTTCGCGCCGCCTGAGCTTCTTCAGCCCAGGCGCAGCATCACCACGCCGGCCACGATGACCAGCGTGCCCGCGGCGCGCTGCCAGCCGAAGGCCTCGCGCAGGAACAGCGCGCCGATCAGCGCGGCGAACAGCACCGAGGTCTCGCGCAGGGCCGCGACGATCGCGATCGGTGCGCGCGTCATGGCCCACAGGGCGATGCCGTAGCTGCCCAGCGAGGCGGCGCTGCCGACCAGCGCCAGCTTCCATCGTCCCGCCATGTACGACAGGGCGGCGCGGCGCTGGCCGGGCCGGCGCCACAGCACCAGCAGCAGGAACGGAATGCCGTCGAACAGGAACAGCGTCGCGACGTAGGCCAGCGCATCGCCCGAGATGCGCACGCCGAGGCCGTCGATGACGGTGTAGAGCGCGATGATGGCCGCATTGGCCAGTGCGAAGGCCAGGGCCTTGCCGCGCCGGCCCTCGTCGTTCTCGCGCAGGGCCGAGGGCGACAGGCCCAGCGTGACCACTCCCACGCACAGCAGGGCGACACCGGCCCAGGCGGTTGCCGAGATCGCCTCGCCGATGAAGCTCAGGCTGCCCAGCGCCACCAGCAGCGGCGAGCAGCCGCGCATTACCGGGTAGGTGAGGCTCAGATCCCCATGCTTGTAGGCGCCGCTGAGCGCGATGTAGTAGCCGATGTGGATCAGCAGCGAAGCGGCCAAGTACGGCCAGGCAGCCATCGGCGGCAGGCCCGTGACCATCACCAGCGGAACGGCGATGAAGATGCCCACGCTGTGGACCAGCGCGGTGTCCAGCGCCTTGTCGCGGCCGGATTTGATGAGCGCGTTCCAGGCGGCGTGCAGCAGGGCGCCGAAGAGGACCGCCAGGACGATGGGGCCGCTCAAGGCCACCGCGCGCGCGCTTCGAGGCAGCGGTGGCTGGTGCGCGCGGCGTGCGTCGGAAGGGGAGGGAACATGCGCTGATCGTAACGGGCTTGAAATGCAGCATTGCCCGGCATGCAATGAATCCGAACGGGCACGGCACTCGTATTGGTTGCAGCCGCCGCCATTCCGGCGCCGGTCTCAACCCCCAAGGAGCCTTTCATCATGAGCAGCAGATTCCACCGCCTCGCATCCATCGCCCTGGCCGTCGCAATGGCCGCAGGCGCCGCCGCGGCCTCCGCGCAGGTCATGGTCGGCGGCGCGCCGATGTTCGCGACCAAGGACATCATCGACAACGCCGTCAATTCGAAGGACCACACCACGCTGGTGGCCGCGGTCAAGGCGGCCGGGCTGGTCGAGACCCTCAAGGGCCCCGGCCCCTTCACCGTGTTCGCCCCCACCAACGCGGCCTTCGCCGCCTTGCCGGCCGGCACGGTGGACACGCTGCTCAAGCCCGAGAACAAGGGCAGTCTGACGGCCGTGCTGACCTATCACGTGGTGCCCGGCAAGCTCGACGCCGCGGCCCTGGGCAGCCAGATCATGGACGGCAAGGGCATGGCGACGCTCAAGACGGCCGCCGGCGGCACGCTGACGGTGAAGGAAAACGGCGGAAAGATCTGGGTCGGCGACGAGAAGGGTGGCTGGGCCACCGTGGGCACGGCCGACGTCTACCAGTCCAATGGCGTGATCCACGTGGTCGACAAGGTGCTGCTGCCCAAGTAGGGCGCGGCGGCGACTCAGGAGGAGGACGCGAGGTCCTCCCGCACCCTCAGAAAGCGCGCGAACCTCGGCAGGCCGCCGGGGTTCGTGCCGTTGTAGCGGTAGCTGACCCAGCTTCCCACGGCCGGCGGTTGCTCGCGCTGCGCGTCGCTGAAGCCGCCGCCCAGCTTGAAGCGCCGGCCCTCGGGCGTCTCGACCAGCAGCGCGCCCATGCGGCCGGTATGGCGCCCGCGCCCCGGCACGTGCGCCAGCACCCGGGCCTCGGCATCCTCGTAGGGCTTGACCTTGAGCAGGTCGGCGGATCGTTCGCCGCGGTAGACGGACGAACCCCGGTGCAGCATCAGGCCTTCGCCGCCCATGCGCACCGTCTTGTCGAGCAGCGCCTGCAGGTCCTCGTGCGTGGTGGCGCGCTCCTGGGGCACCGGCAGCACCCAGGGCGCCGCCGTCAAGGGCAGCAGCTTGCGCAGCGCCGCCAGCCGCGCCGTGAAGTCGCCGGGCTGCGCCGGGAGGTCGAAGACCATGAAGCGGATGTTGCGCCAGGCCGCCTCGTTCGGCGTCTGGTCGCGCACCGTGGACACGGTTTCCGCGAAGCGCCCTCGGCCGGCCCACAGCTCGCCGTCCATCGGCACCGCCGGCAGGTGGGCGGTGAACCAGGCGGGGGCGGCCACGCGCTCGCCGCCGCGCGTCCAGAGCTGCCTTCCGTCCCAGTAGCCGCGCATGCCGTCGTACTTCTCGCTGACCCAGTAGTCCGCCAGCGGCATGCCGCGGCGATAGACATCGGCCAGCATGAGGGCCGGTGCGGCCGCGGCTTGCGCAAGGGTGAAGGGCGCCAGCGCGAGCGCCGGGCCAAGAAGCAGAAGCTTTCGACGATCCATGTGTTGTTCCCTGAACTGATCTTCTTGTCGGCACCAGGCCGGTCCGCCGCCGGCAGAAGGCCGCGGATGGTGCGGCTACTCGGCGATGCCGCCCACCACCTGGCTGAAACCGCCGTCCACGTAGGTGATCTCGGCCGTGACGCCGCTGGCCAGGTCGCTCAGCAGGAAGGCGGCGACATTGCCCACTTCCTCGATGGTCACGTTGCGGCGTATCGGCGAGACCTCGGCCACCACGGAGAGGATCTTGCCGAAGCCCTTGATGCCGCTGGCCGCCAGCGTCTTGATCGGCCCGGCGCTGATCCCGTTGACGCGCATGCCCTTGGGGCCGAGCGACTCGGCCAGGTAGCGCACCGAGGCCTCGAGCGAGGCCTTGGCCAGGCCCATGGTGTTGTAGTTGGGCAGCACGCGCAGCGAGCCCAGGTAGGTCAGCGTCAGCAGGGCCGACTTGTCGTTGAGGTAGGGCAGGGCCGCCTTGGCCATGGCCGGGAAGCTGTAGGCGCTGATGTCGTGCGCCACCTTGAAGCCCTCGCGCGACAGGCCTTCGAGGAAGTCCCCGGCGATCGCCTCGCGCGGCGCGAAGCCGATGCTGTGCACGAAGCCGTCGAACTTGGGCCATGTTTGCGACAGGTCGTCGAACAGCCTGGCGATCTGGGCGTCGTCGCCGACATCGCAGTCGAAGATCAGCTTGGAGCCGAAGTCTGCGGCAAATTCGGTGATGCGGTCCTTGAAGCGCTCGCCCACGTAGCTGAAAGCGAGTTCCGCGCCTTGCTCGTGGCAGGCCTTGGCGATGCCGTAGGCGATGGAGCGATTGCTCAACACGCCGGTGATCAGGAATTTTTTGCCGGAAAGAAAGCCCATGAAGCGACCTCGTGAAAATCTTGGGCAGAATTCTCGCATGCGAGGTTGGCTGCTCTTGGTGTTGGCGCTCTCGGCTGCTCCCTCGTGGGCCGCCCATGCGTACGCGCAATTCGGGGATATCAAGTACCCGCCGGGCTTCACGCATTTCGACTACGTGAACCCCGAGGCGCCCAAGGGCGGCGAGATCCGCATGGTGCCTCCGATTGCCGTCACCAACTTCGACAAGTTCAACCCCTTCACCCTCAAAGGCACCCCGCCGGCCGGCCTGGGGCAACTGGTGTTCGAGAGCCTGCTCATTGGCAACGACGAGGAGCCCACTACGGCCTACGGTCTGCTGGCCGAGGACGTGGAAGTGGCGCCGGACAGGCGCTCCGCGACCTTTAGGATCCGGCCCGAGGCGCGCTTCAACGACGGCACGCCCGTGCTCGCGGCCGATGTGGTCTATTCGTTCGAGACCTTGACCGGCAAACTCGCGGCGCCACAGTTCAAGACCATCTATGCCGAAGTGAAGGGCGTGAAGGCGCTGGGTGAGCGCACCGTGCGATTCGATTTTGCGAGCAGCAACAGGGAGCTCCCGCTGGTGGTCGGCGGCATGGCGGTCTTCAGCCGCGCCTGGGGTGGCGGCAAGCCTTTCGACCAGATCAACGCCGAGCTGCCGATCGCGTCGGGACCCTACCAGCCGGCCAGCGCGCGCCTGGGACGCGACATCACCTACGTGCGCGATCCCAGGTACTGGGGCGCGAACTTGGCGGTTCGAAGGGGCCAGCTCAACTTCGACCGCGTCACCTACAAGCTCTACCTCGACGAGACGGCGCGCTTCGAAGGACTGAAGGCAGGCGAGTTCGACTTCATGCGCGAGTTCATCTCACGCAACTGGGCGCGCCAGTACTACGGCAAGCCCTTCGAGACCGGCGAGCTCAGGAAGCAGGCCTTCGAGAACCGCAACCCCGGCGACTTCCAGGGCTACATCTTCAATCTGCGAAAGCCGAAGTTCCAGGACATCCGGGTGCGGCAGGCATTGGGCCTGACCATGGATTTCGAGTGGCTCAACCGGCAGATGTTCTATGGCCTGTACAAGCGGGCCGTCGGCTACTTCCCCAACAGCGATTTCCATGCAGCAGGCTTGCCCGGCCCGGATGAACTTGCGTTGCTCGAGCCGCTGCGCAAGCAGCTTCGGCCAGAGGTCTTCGGTCCGGCGCCGGTGCCACCCAGCACGGATCCTCCCTCCAGCTTGCGCGAAAACCTGCGCAAGGCGCGCGCCTTGTTGGCCGAGGCCGGCTGGACCTATCGCGACGGCTCGCTGCGCAACGCCAAGGGCGAGGCCATGACCATCGAGTACCTGAACGCGCAGCCCTCCGGCAACCGGCTGGTGCTGCCCATGCAGGCCGCGATGCGCAAGCTGGGCATCGAGCTCACCATCCGCAACGTGGACGGCTCGCTCTACCAGCAGCGCATGGACGAATTCGACTTCGAGTTCAGCAGCCTGCGCAAGCCCGGCACCACGGCACCCGGCGGCGAGTTGTTCGACTATTTCGGCTCCAAGGCGGCCGATACATCGGGCTCTGCCAACATCTGGGGCATCCGCGATCCGGCGGTCGATGCGTTGCTGCAGAAGGTGGTGGAAGCCACCACGAGGCCTGAACTGTCTGCCGCCATGCGCTCGCTCGACCGGGTGCTCTCCCACGGCTATTACTCGATCCCTCAATGGACGAGCAACAGCTTCCTGGTCGGCTATCGTCCGGGGCGCTTCGTGCTGCCCAAGCCGCTGCCGCCGTATTACGACGCCGGCACCTGGGCCGTGTCGACGTGGTGGGCTTCGCCCTCCAACAAGTGAGGCACCCTCCATGGCCAGCTACATTCTCAAACGCCTGCTGCTGATGGTGCCGACGCTGCTGGGCGTGCTGATCTTGACCTTCGGCGTGATCCAGTTCGTGCCGGGCGGCCCGGTGGAGCAGATGGTGTCGCAATTGCAGGGCCGCGACTCCGGCGGCGAACGGGCTGCGACCGGGGGCGCGGGCTACCGCGGCCGCCAAGGGCTGGACCCCCGGCGCATCGAGGAAATCAAGCAGCTCTACGGTTTCGACAAGCCGCCGCTTGAACGCTTCTGGCAGATGCTCAAGGGCTATGCACGGTTCGACCTCGGCAACAGCTTCTACCAGCGCAAGGCCGTTTGGGAACTGGTCAAGGAGAAGTTGCCGGTCTCGATCAGCCTGGGCCTGTGGACCTTCTTCATCAGCTACCTGATCGCCGTGCCGCTGGGCGTCGCCAAGGCCGTGCGCGCGGGCACGCGCTTCGACTTCATCACGACGCTCATCGTTCTGATCGGCTACGCCATTCCGGGCTTCGTTCTCGGCGTAGCGCTGCTCGTGATCTTCGGCGGCCAGTTGCAGTGGTTCCCGCTGCGGGGGTTGACCTCGTCGAATTGGGAAAGCATGAGCTGGGGCGCCCGCATCGTCGACTACCTCTGGCACATCGCACTCCCGGTCACGGCCATGGTGCTCGGCAGCTTCGCAGTGACAGCCATGCTGACCAAGAACTCCTTTCTCGAGGAGATCCGCAAGCAGTACGTGCTGACGGCGCGCGCCAAGGGCCTGAGCGACCGCCGGGTGCTCTGGAAGCATATCTTTCGCAACGCCTTGATCCCCATCATCACGGGCTTTCCGGCCGCCTTCATCGGCGCCTTCTTCACAGGCTCGCTGCTCATCGAAACCCTTTTCTCCCTCGACGGACTCGGCCTCCTGAGCTACGAAAGCGTGATTCGGCGCGACTATCCCGTGGTCCTGGGCACGCTCTATCTCTTCACTCTGATCGGCCTGGTGACCAAGCTGATCAGCGACCTTTGCTACGTGTGGGTGGATCCGCGTGTCAAGTTCGATTGAGTCGCCCATCAGCGCCGATCTTTCGGAGCGGTCCGAAAGGCAAGCGCGGGCACCGGCCGGCCGGGCCGGAACGACCGGCAGTCTCAGCCCCGCCCGCCGCGCTTGGCTCCGCTTCAAGCGCAACAAGCTCGGCTTCTGGAGCCTGATGCTCTTCAGCGTCCTGGTGGTGTTGAGCCTGTTTGCCGAACTGATTTCGACCGACAAGCCGCTGGTTGTGCGCTATGAGGGGCAGACCTACTTCCCCGTGCTGCGCGACTACTCCGAAAAAACCTTCGGCGGCGATTTCGAGACGCCGGCCGACTACCTCGATCCCTTCATCCGCGAGCGCATCACGCAAGGCGGCAACTGGGCGCTCTACGCGCCCAATCCCTACGGCCCCAAGACGCTCAACTACTTCGCCAGGTCGCCTAACCCCGCTGCACCCTCCGGCGAGAACTTCTTCGGCACCGACGACCGCGGCCGCGACCTGCTGGCGCAATTGATCTATGGCTTCCGCGTGAGCGTGTTGTTCGCACTGGCGCTGACCGTCATCGGCGTGGTGCTGGGCATCATCACGGGCGCGATCCAGGGCTTTTTCGGCGGCAAGATCGACCTCGCGTTCCAGCGCTTCATCGAGATCTGGGGTTCGATGCCGGAGCTGTACCTGCTGATCATTTTTAGCGCCGTGTTCGCGCCGAGTGTCGCGCTGTTGCTGATCCTCTTGAGCCTGTTCGGCTGGATGGGCCTGTCGGACTACGTCCGCGCCGAGTTCCTGCGCAACCGGCAGATGGACTATGTGCGCGCCGCGCGCGCGCTCGGCGTGGGCAACCTGCAGATCATGTGGCGCCACATCCTGCCCAACAGCATGACGCCGGTCGTAACCTTCCTGCCTTTCCGCATGAGCGCGGCGATCCTGGCGCTGACCTCGCTGGACTTCCTGGGCCTGGGCGTGCCGCCCGGGACGCCTTCGCTGGGCGAGTTGCTGAGCCAGGGCAAGGCCAACATCGATGCCTGGTGGATCTCGATTTCCACTTTCGGCGTTCTCGTCGTCACGCTGATGCTGCTGACGTTCATGGGCGACGCGCTGCGCGACGCGCTCGATCCGCGAAAGGCGGAGCAATGAACAACAAGGGGCTGTTGCTCGACGTCAAGGGGCTGCGGGTCGCCTTCGGCGGCAAGGAGGTGGTGCATGGCGTCGATTTGCAGCTTGCCGCGGGCGAGAAGGTGGCGCTGGTGGGCGAATCGGGTTCCGGCAAGACCGTGACCGCGTTGAGCCTGCTGCGGCTGACCCAGTACGCCGAAGTGTCGGGCCATGCAGCCTTCGCGGCTTCCGACGACCGGGCCGGTCCACGCGACCTGCTGTCCCTGCCCGAGCGCGAGCTGCGTGCCATCCGCGGCAAGGAAATCGCCATGATCTTCCAGGAGCCGATGACCGCGCTCAACGCGCTCTACAGCGTCGGCGACCAGATTGCGGAGGTGCTGGAGCTGCACGAGGCGATGCCGAAGCGGGCGGCGCAAGAGGCTGCAGTGCAGCTGCTGGCCGACACCGGCATTCCCGAGCCGCAGCGGCGGGCGCGGGCCTTTCCGCACCAGCTCTCCGGCGGCCAGCGCCAGCGCGCCATGATCGCGATGGCCCTGGCATGCAAGCCGCGGTTGCTGCTGGCCGACGAGCCGACCACCGCGCTCGACGTGACCGTGCGCGCGCAGATCCTGGAGCTGCTGGCCGAATTGCAGGACAAGCACCGCATGGCGGTGCTGATGATCACCCACGACCTGAACCTGGTGCGCCGATTCGCCGATCGCGTGGCGGTGATGGAGGACGGCCACATCGTCGAGCAGGGCGCGGTGGCCACCGTGTTCGGCGCTCCGCAGCATCCCTACACCCGCAAGCTGATCGACAGCCGGCCGGTGCGCGACGTGCCGCCCGTGCCGGCGCGGGACGAGCCGCCGGGCCGCTCCCCAGGCGAAAACCGGAGCCGAGGGACAAGGTACACCGATGAGCCGCCGGTGCTCGAGGCCGAGGGACTGCGCGTGAGCTATCCGGTCTCGCGGCCCGGCTTGGCCGGCTGGTTCCGCAAGGGCGAGTTCGTGGCGGTGCAGGGCGCCGATTTCCGCATCGCGCAGGGCGAGACCCTGGGCGTGGTGGGCGAGTCGGGCTCGGGCAAGTCGACGCTGGCGCTGGCTGCGCTGGGCCTGCTCAAGCACAGCGGCAGCCTGGGAGTCGCGGGCCAGCGCTGGAACGCGGGCGGGGCAAGCAATCGCGCGCTGCGCCGGCAGATGCAGGTGGTGTTCCAGGACCCGTTTTCCTCGCTCTCGCCGCGCATGACGGTGGAGCAGATCGTCGGCGAGGGCCTGACCGTCCATGCGCCGGAACTGGACGTCGCTGCCCGCCGCACGCGGGCGCTGGCGGCGCTGGCCGACGTGGGCCTGAGCGAGACCCAGTTCCCGTCGCTGCTCGACCGCTACCCGCACGAGTTCTCGGGCGGCCAGCGCCAGCGGCTGGCCATCGCGCGGGCGCTGATCGTCGACCCGCGGCTGCTGGTGCTGGACGAGCCCACCAGCGCGCTGGACGTCACCATCCAGAAGCAGGTGCTGGGGCTGCTGCAGCGCCTGCAGCGCGAGCGCGGCCTGAGCTACCTGCTGATCACGCACGACGTCGAGGTGATCCGCGCCATGGCGCACCAGGTCATCGTGATGAAGGATGGGGCCATCCTCGAATCCGGCGCCGCCCTGCGGGTCCTCGATGCACCCGAACATCCCTATACGCAGAAGCTGGTGGCCGCGGCCGTTGGCTGATTGGAAGAACACGGGACGAATCGATGTCGACAATCGGAAGCGAGCGGCGCGGCGCCTGGCGTGCGGCGCTGGCCTGCATGGTGACACTGGCGGTGGCGATGGGCCTGGGGCGCTTCGCCTTCACGCCCATGCTGCCGGTCATGCTGCACGAGGGCAAGCTGGACCTGCAGGAAGGCGGCCTGCTGGCCTCGCTCAACTACCTGGGCTATTTCGCGGGTGCGTTGTCGTGTGCGGCGATCCGGCTCGAGGCCACTGCCATGGTGCGCGGCGGACTGGTCGCCACGGCGGCGCTGCTGCTGGGGATGGGGCTCTGGGACGACTTCACCGTCTGGGGCGTGCTGCGCACGGCGGCCGGAGTGGTCAGCGCCTGGACCTTCGTCTTTGCCTCGGGATGGGGCCTCAGGCGCCTCGCCGAGACGCATGCGCCGACGCTGCAGGGCGTGATCTACACGGGGCCCGGGATCGGAATCGTGGTCACGGGGCTCTTGGGCAGCACGATCGGGCGCTGGGGCTCGGAAGCCGGCTGGATCGGCTTCGGCCTGCTCTCGGGGGTGCTGATCGCCGGCGTGTGGCGCATCTTCGGCGATGGCGCCCATTCCCATGTGGCCGCACCGGCTGCGGGCGCAGCGGCCGCCGGACAGGGCGAGTACGCCACGGCCCGCAGCGATGCGCGCTGGCTGATCGCGCTCTATGGCCTGGCCGGCTTCGGCTACATCATCACCGCCACCTTCCTGCCCGTGATCGCGCGCCAGGCGCTGACGGGCTCGTCCTGGCCGGACTTGTTCTGGCCGATGTTCGGCCTGGCGGTGGTCCCGGGCGCGCTCATCGGCGCGCGGGCGCCGGTGCAGTGGGACAACCGGCTGTTGCTCGCGCTCGCCTACGGGCTGCAGGCGCTCGGCGTGCTGCTGTCGGTGGCCTGGCCCAGCATCGCCGGTTTTCTGTTGGGCAGCCTGCTGCTGGGGCTGCCTTTCACGGCGATTACCTTGTTCGCGATGCGGGATGCGCGCCGCCTGCGCGGCAACGCGGCGGCCGGGCTGATCGGCTATGCCACCGCCTCCTACGGCGTCGGCCAGATCCTGGGGCCGCTCTTCGCCGCGCCTCTGGCGCAGCGCACCGGCTCCTTCGCCGTGCCGCTGCTGGCGGCGGCCGGTGCGCTGGCGCTCGGCGCACTGCTGTTCGCCTGGGTCTGGTGGCGCTCCAGGCGGCCGGCAGGCGCATTTGCCGCGTAGAACCCCGCGTTTCCTGACGTGTTTGGCATATAATTCGAGGCTCACGACCAAACGGGCGGGTACTTACCGCCCGTTTTTTATTGGTCGAAGCATTTTTCCGGAGCGCCGAGCGGGCGGCGCACCGGGCACACACAGACAGAAGCAGAAGGCGCACTCAAGCACGTGGCATTGCAGCAGACAGTGGAACGAACCGTGGCCGGCCTCGGCTACGACCTGGTCGAGATCGAACGCTCGGCGGGAGGATTGCTGCGTGTCACGATTGATTTGCCCTGGAGCGGCCCCACATCGGATGCGGTGGCGCCCGAAGTGCCCGAGGCTTTCGTCACCGTCGAGGACTGCGAGAAGGTCACCCGCCAGCTGCAGTTTGCGCTCGAGGTGGACAGCATCGACTACAAGCGGCTCGAGGTTTCTTCGCCGGGGATTGACCGGCCGCTGCGCAATGAGCAGGATTTCGAACGATTCATCGGCGAGGTGATCGACATCACGCTGAAGGCGCCCATGGGCGCCGCCGCGGCTGGCCAGGTGGCGGCCAACCGCAAGAAGTTTCGCGGCACTCTGGAGCGGGTCGCAGGGGCAGACGGCGCCCAGGGCTGGCAGATCGTCTGGAACCAGGAGCCCGAAGGAAAGACGGCGCCGAAGCCCGGTCAGAAAGTCAGCAGGAAGCGCGCGCCCGCGCCGATGCAGGCGCTCGGCTTCACGCTGGACGAGCTGCGCGAGGCGCGGCTCGCCCCGATCGTGGATTTCAAGGGGCGCAGGCCCAAACCCGACATGACGGCGTCGGAATGAACAAGGAGAGTGGTGGCATGAATCGCGAAATGTTGATGTTGGTGGATGCGATCTCGCGAGAGAAGAACGTCGAGCGTGACGTGGTCTTCGGCGCGGTCGAGTCCGCCCTGGCGCAAGCCACCAAGAAGCTCTACCAGGGCGATGTGGACATCCGCGTCGCGGTGGACCGCGACAGCGGCGACTACGAGACCTTCCGCCGCTGGCACGTGGTGCCCGACGAAGCCGGCCTGCAGCTGCCCGACCAGGAAATCCTGCTGTTCGAGGCCAAGGAAGAGATGCCCGACATCGAGGTCGACGAGTACATCGAGGAGTCGGTGGAATCGGTGCCGATCGGCCGTATCGGCGCGATGGCGGCCAAGCAGGTCATCCTCCAGAAGATCCGCGACGCCGAGCGCGAGATGCTGCTCAACGACTTCATGTCGCGCGGCGAGAAGATCTTCACCGGCACCGTCAAGCGCCTCGACAAGGGCGACATCATCGTCGAGGCCGGCCGCGTCGAGGGTCGCCTGCGCCGCAGCGAGATGATCTCCAAGGAAAACCTGCGCAACGGCGACCGCGTGCGGGCCATGATCATGGAGGTCGACCTCACGCTGCGCGGCGCGCCCATCATCCTGTCGCGCGCGGCGCCCGCGTTCATGATCGAGCTGTTCCGCCAGGAAGTGCCCGAGATCGAGCAGGGCCTGCTCGAGATCAAGAGCTGCGCCCGCGACCCCGGCTCGCGCGCCAAGATCGCCGTGCTCTCGCACGACAAGCGGGTCGACCCCATCGGCACTTGCGTCGGCGTGCGCGGCACGCGCGTCAACGCCGTCACCAACGAGCTCGCCGGCGAGCGCGTGGACATCGTGCTGTGGAGCGAGGACCCGGCCCAGTTCGTGATCGGTGCGCTGGCCCCGGCCAACGTGTCCTCGATCGTGGTCGACGAGGAAAAGCACGCCATGGACGTGGTGGTCGACGAGGAAAACCTCGCGATCGCGATCGGCCGCGGCGGCCAGAACGTGCGGCTCGCTTCCGAGCTGACCGGCTGGAAGATCAACATCATGGACGCCAACGAGTCGGCCCAGAAGCAGGCGAGCGAGACCGACGCCAGCCGCAAGCTCTTCATGGAGAAGCTCGATGTCGACGAGGAAATCGCCGACATCCTGATCTCCGAGGGCTTCACCAGCCTGGAAGAGGTGGCCTATGTGCCGATCTCCGAGCTGCTCGAGATCGAGAGCTTCGACGAAGACACCATCAACGAGCTGCGCTCGCGTGCCAAGGATGCGCTGCTCACCATGGAAATCGCCCGGGAAGAGAACGTCGAGAGCGTCTCGCAGGACCTGCGCGACCTCGAGGGCCTCGACCCCGCCCTGATCCCGAAGTTGGCCGATGCCGGCGTGCACACGCGCGACGACCTGGCCGACCTCGCGGTCGACGAACTCACCGAAATCACCGGCCAGAGCGCCGATGAAGCCAAGAACCTCATCTTGAAGGCCCGCGAACACTGGTTCGCCGGCCAAGAGTGACGGTCATGGAGGCACGAAAGCAATATGTCCAGTACCACTGTCGCCGAGTTCGCGAACGAGCTCAAGAAGACGCCCGAAATCCTGCTTGACCAGCTCAAGAGCGCGGGCGTGACCAAGGCTGCCGTCACCGACGCGCTCACCGAGGCCGACAAGCAGCGCCTGCTCGGCTTCCTGAAAGCCAGCCATGGCACGGTCGACCCCGAGCGCAAGAAGATCACGCTGACCAAGAAGTCGACCACCGAGATCAAGCAGGCCGACGCCACTGGCCGTGCGCGCACGATCCAGGTCGAGGTGCGCAAGAAGCGCACCTTCATCCAGCGTGACGAGGGTCACCCGGCCACGCCTGAGCCGGTGAAGGCGGTCGCTGCCGCCCCGGAGTCCGTCGCTGCCGAGCCCGCCGCGCCGCGCATCGACGAAGCCGAGCTCGCGCGCCGCGAGGAAGAGGCGCGCCGCCAGGCCGAGCTGATCCGCCGCCAGGAGGAAGAGCTGGTCGAGAAGCGACGTCTGCGCGAGGAAGCCGAAGCGCGCGAGCGCGAGAAGGTCGAGCGCGCCGAGCAGGCCGAGCAGGCTGCCCGCGCCGCGCGTGCCAAGGCAGCGGCCGAGAAGGCTGCCGCCGCCGTGACCGAAGGCGCGCCCGAAGCGCCCGAGGAAGCCCCGGCCGTGACCGACCGCAAGGCCGCCGCCGAGGCCGCTGCCGCCCAGGTCAAGGAAGACGCCAAGGCCAAGGCGGCCGCCGAATCGAAGGCCCGTGCAGACGAGGAAGCGGCGCGCGCCAAGGACCTCGACGAACGCCGCCGCAAGGCGCTCGCCGAGGCCGAAGCCATTCGCGCCATGATGAATGCACCGGCCCGTGTGCTGGTCCCGCACAAGGCACCCGAGAAGCCGGCGCCGGAAGCCAAGGCCGCAGGCGTCAAGGGAACGCTGCACAAGCCGGCCGCACCGGCCGCCCGCACGGCGGCGCCCGGCGCACCCGGCGCCCCGGCGGCGCCCGGTGCGGGCAAGGAAGTCAAGTCGGCCAAGCTCTCCTCGAGCTGGGCCGGCGACACCGCCAAGAAGAAGGAAATCAAGACCCGCGGCGATGCCAGCGGCGGCGTCGGCCGCGGCAACTGGCGCGGCGGCCCGCGCGGGCGTCGCGGCAATGACCGTGGCGGCCAGGAAGAACGCGTGCAGGCCGCGCCGGTCGAGGCGCGCGTGCTCGAAGTGCACGTGCCCGAGACCATCACGGTTTCCGAGCTGGCGCACAAGATGGCCGTCAAGGCCTCGGAAGTCATCAAGCAGTTGATGAAGCTGGGACAGATGGCGACCATCAACCAGTCGCTGGACCAGGACACCGCGATGATCATCGTGGAGGAAATGGGCCACAGCGCGGTCGTCGCCGCGCTGGACGATCCGGAAGCCTTCACAGACGAGGACGTGTCGGCGCAGCAGGCCGAGGCGCTGCCGCGTGCGCCGGTCGTGACCGTGATGGGCCACGTCGACCACGGCAAGACCTCGCTGCTGGACTACATCCGCCGCACCAAGGTCGCGGCGGGCGAGGCCGGCGGCATCACGCAGCACATCGGTGCGTACCACGTGCACACCGATCGCGGCATGGTGTCCTTCCTGGACACCCCGGGCCACGAGGCCTTCACGGCGATGCGGGCTCGCGGTGCCCAGGCAACCGACATCGTGATCCTGGTGGTGGCTGCGGACGACGGCGTCATGCCCCAGACCAAGGAAGCCATCAGCCACGCCAAGGCGGCCAAGGTGCCGATCGTGGTGGCGATCAACAAGATCGACAAGCCCGATGCCAACCTCGACCGCGTCAAGCAGGAACTGGTGGCCGAGGAAGTGGTGCCCGAGGAGTACGGTGGCGAAACGCCTTTCGTGTCGGTGTCTGCGAAGACCGGCCAGGGCGTGGACGACCTGCTCGAGCAGGTGCTGCTGCAGGCCGAGGTGCTGGAGCTCAAGGCGCCGGTCGATGCCGCCGCCAAGGGCCTGGTGATCGAAGCACAACTGGACAAGGGCCGCGGCCCGGTCGCGACCGTGCTGGTGCAGTCCGGCACGCTCAAGATCGGCGACGTGGTGCTGGCGGGTTCGACCTACGGCCGCGTGCGCGCCATGCTGGACGAAGACGGCAAGCCGACCAAGGAGGCGGGCCCCTCGATCCCCGTGGAAATCCAGGGCTTGACCGAGGTGCCGCAGGCCGGCGACGAGTTCATGGTGATGGGCGACGAGCGCCGTGCGCGCGAGATCGCGACCTACCGCGCGGGCAAGTTCCGCAACACCAAGCTGGCCAAGCAGCAGGCCGCCAAGTTCGAGAACGTGTTCTCGGAACTGGGCGCCGAGGTCAAGACGCTGCCCATCATCATCAAGGCCGACGTCCAGGGCTCGCAGGAAGCGCTCGCGCAGTCGCTGCTCAAGCTCTCGACCGATGAGGTCAAGGTGCAGGTGGTGTACGCAGCGGTGGGCGGCATCAGCGAGTCGGACATCAACCTCGCGATCGCCTCCAAGGCGACGGTCATCGGCTTCAACGTGCGGGCCGACGCCGGCGCGCGCCGCCTGGCCGAGGGCAACAACGTCGGCATCAGCTACTACAGCATCATCTACGACGCGGTGGACGAGCTGAAGACGGCGATGGCCGGCATGCTGGCGCCGGAGCGACGCGAAGAGGTCATCGGCTCGGCCGAGATCCGCACCGTGTTCGTGGCGTCCAAGATCGGCACGGTCGCGGGCTGCTACGTCACCTCGGGCTACGTGACCCGCAGCGCGCATTTCCGCCTGCTGCGCGACAACGTTGTCGTCTACACCGGCGAGCTGGAGTCGCTCAAGCGCATGAAGGACGACGTGCGCGAAGTGCGCGAAGGCTTCGAGTGCGGTATCAAGCTCAAGAACTACAACGACATCAAGGAAGGTGATCAGCTGGAGTTCTTCGAGATCAAGGAGATCGCGCGCACGCTGTAAGGCGTCACCAAGCGTCACGAATCCTGGCCATGCCCAAGAGAAAAGCCGCAACCCCCAATCGCGCCTTCAAGGTCGCCGATCAGATCCAGCGCGATCTGACGGAGCTGATCGCGCGCGAGTTGAAGGACCCGCGGGTGGGCATGGTCACGATCCAGGCGGTCGAGGTCACGCCCGACTACGCGCACGCGAAGGTCTTCTTCAGCCTGCTGGTGGGCGATCCGGTGGAAACCACCGAGGCGCTGAACCAGGCGGCCGGCTTCTTGCGCAACGGCCTCTTCAAGCGGCTGCACATCCATACCGTGCCCACGCTGCATTTCCAGTTCGATCGCACCACCGAGCGCGCCGCCGACATGAATGCGCTGATCGCGCAGGCCGTCGCCTCCCGTTCCAAAGAAGACTGAGGATGAACGCGCCACGCACAAGGGTGCAGCGGCGCCCTGTGCATGGGGTGCTTCTGCTCGACAAGCCGCTGGGCCTGTCCAGCAACCAGGCCTTGCAGAAGGCCAAGTGGTTGCTGCGCGCCGAAAAGGCCGGGCACACGGGCACGCTCGATCCCTTGGCCAGCGGCGTGCTGCCGCTGTGCTTCGGGGCGGCGACCAAGTTCAGCCAGCTGCACCTCGACGCGGACAAGACCTACGAAGCCACTGCCCGGCTGGGCATCCGGACCTCCACCGGCGACGCCGAGGGCGAGGTGATCGAGGAGCGCCCGGTTGCCGTTACGCCCGCGGACCTGGCGCGCGTGCAGGCAAAGTTCACCGGCCCGATCCGCCAGGTGCCGCCGATGCACAGCGCCCTCAAGAAAGACGGCAAGGCGCTCTACGAGTATGCCCGCGAAGGCATCGAGGTCGAGCGCGCGGCGCGCGATGTCGTGATCCACGCGCTGGAGCTCGTTCAGCTGTCGGCGCAAGAGATTCGCATCCGGGCCAGCGTGAGCAAGGGCACCTACATCCGCACGCTGGGCGAGGACATCGGCACGGCGCTCGGCTGCGGCGCCCATCTCAGCGCCTTGCGCCGCACGGCCACCGGCAGCTTCGACGCCTCGCAGTGCGTCACGCTGGAGGCGCTGGAGGCGATGAGCGAGGCGCAGCGCATCGCCCGGCTGTTGCCGACCGAGGCCCTGGTCGCCGGCCACACCTGCGTCACGCTCTGCGCCGAAGATGCGGCACGTTTCCTGTCGGGCCTGCGCCGCCGCGGCGCCTGGCCCGATGCAGCGGAGGTCGCCGTCTTCGGCCAGGCCCCGCCCGCCTTTCTCGGCACGGCCCACGTGAAGGCCGGCGAACTGATCCCGGGGCGCTTGCTGAACCCCATCGAAATCCAGCAGACACTTTTGACCGAAGCCACACCATGAGCACCAATCAGATCCGCAACATCGCCATCATTGCCCACGTGGACCATGGCAAGACCACGATGGTCGACCAGCTGCTGCGCCAGTCCGGCACCTTCGCGGCGCACGAGAAAGTGGTCGACACCGTGATGGACAACAACGCCATCGAGAAAGAGCGCGGCATCACCATCCTGGCCAAGAACTGTGCCGTGACGTGGAAGGGCATGCACATCAACATCGTCGACACCCCCGGCCACGCCGACTTCGGCGGCGAGGTGGAGCGTGCGCTCAGCATGGTGGACGGCGTGGTCCTGCTGATCGACGCCCAGGAAGGGCCGATGCCCCAGACCCGCTTCGTCACCAAGAAGGCGCTCGCCCTGGGCCTGAAGCCGATCCTGGTGGTGAACAAGGTCGACAAGCCGGGCGCGCGCCCGGACCACGTGGTCAATGCCGCCTTCGACCTGTTCGACAAGCTGGGCGCAACGGACGAGCAGTTGGACTTCCCCGTGGTCTACGCCTCGGGCATCAACGGCTGGTCGTCGCTGGAAGAGGGCGCGCCGGGCGAGCAGTGGGGTCCTGACATGTCGGCCCTGTTCGACACCATCCTCGAGCACGTGCCGGCCCACGCCGGCGATCCGGATGCGCCCCTGCAGCTGCAGATCTCGGCGATCGACTTCTCGACCTTCGTGGGCCGCATCGGCGTCGGCCGCATCAACGCCGGCACCATCCGCCCCATGATGGATGTGGTCGTGATGGAAGGCCCTGACGGCAAGTCCTTCAAGGGCCGGGTCAACCAGGTGCTGACATTCCAGGGGCTGGAGCGCGTGCAGGCCACCGAAGCCGGCCCGGGCGAGATCGTGCTGATCAACGGCATTGCCGACATCGGCATCGGCGTGACCGTCACCGATCCGGTGACGCCGGCGCCGTTGCCCATGCTCAAGGTCGACGAGCCGACGCTGACGATGAACTTCTGCGTCAACACCAGCCCGCTGGCCGGCCGCGAAGGCAAGTTCGTCACCAGCCGCCAGATCTGGGACCGCCTGCAGAAGGAGCTGCAGCACAACGTGGCCCTGCGCGTCAAGGAGACCGACGAAGAGGGCGTGTTCGAGGTCATGGGCCGGGGCGAACTGCACCTCACGATCCTGCTGGAGAACATGCGCCGCGAGGGTTACGAGCTGGCCGTCTCCAAGCCGCGCGTGGTGTTCCGCGACATCGACGGCGTGCGGCACGAGCCGATCGAGATGGTGACCGCCGACATCGAGGACCAGCACCAGGGCGGCGTGATGCAGGCCTTGGGCGAACGCAAGGGCGAACTGGTCAACATGGAGCCGGATGGCCGCGGCCGCGTGCGCCTCGAATACCGCATTCCGGCGCGCGGCCTGATCGGCTTCACCAACGAGTTCCTGAACCTGACGCGCGGCTCGGGCCTGATCTCGAACATCTTCGACAGCTACGAGCCGCACAAGGGCGAGATCGGCAGCCGCAAGAATGGCGTGCTGATCTCCATGGACGACGGCGAGATCTTCACCTATGCGCTGGGCAAGCTGGACGATCGCGGCCGCATGTTCGTGCGGGCGAACGACCCGGTGTACGAGGGCATGATCGTCGGCATCCACAGCCGCGACAACGACCTGGTGGTCAACGCCACGCGCACCAAGCAGCTCACCAACTTCCGGGTGTCCGGCAAGGAAGACGCGATCAAGATCACTCCGCCGATCGACCTCACGCTCGAATACGGCGTGGAGTTCATCGAGGACGACGAGCTGGTCGAGATCACGCCCAAGAGCGTGCGCTTGCGCAAGCGCCACCTGAAGGAGCATGAGCGCAAGCGGGCCAGCCGCGAGGCCACTGTCTAACACGGTGCTCACGCACGGCCGCGCTGTCTGGCTGATGGTCGCCGTGACCCTGATGTGGGCCACGGCGGGCGTGGTCACGCGCCATCTCGAGCATGCGCGCAGCTTCGAGATCACCTTCTGGCGCAGCTTCTTCACGCTCGCGGCCCTGCTCGTGATCCTGCCGGTCTGGCAGGGGCGGGCCGTGTTCGCGAAGATCCGCAGGGGCGGCCGGGCGCTCTGGATCTCAGGCGTCTGCTGGTGCGTGATGTTCACCGCCTTCATGGTGGCGCTCACGCTGACCAGCGTGGCCAACGTGCTCGTGACCATGGCGCTCGGGCCTCTTCTGACTGCGCTTGCCGCGCGGATCTTCATCGGCCAGCGGCTGCCGCCGCGCACCTGGGCGGCGATCGTGGTGGCCGGCCTCGGCATCGCCTGGATGTACGGCACCCAGCTGGGCGACGGGCTGCTGGCCGGCACCCTGGTGGCGCTCTGCGTGCCGCTGGCCGGCGCCTGCAACTGGACCGTGGTGCAACATGCCCATGCGAAGGGGACCGAGGTGGACCTGGTGCCTTCGGTGCTGGTGGGCGCCGCGATGTCCTCGCTGCTCACGCTGCCGCTGGCCTGGCCTTTCCAGGCCAACACGCACGACGTGGCGTTGCTGGCCTTCCTGGGCGTGTTCCAGCTGGCGATTCCCTGCGTGCTCTCGGTGCTCTGCGCACGGGTGCTGAAGGCGCCGGAGGTGGCCTTGCTGGCGCTGCTGGAGATCATCTTCGGCATCACCCTGGCCTGGCTCGGTGCCGGCGAGGCGCCGTCGTCGAGCGTGCTGGCCGGCGGCGCGCTAGTGATCGGTGCGCTGGTGTTCAACGAATGGCTCGGGCTGCGCGACCGGCGCGCGGCGGCCGTGGCCCTGCCGGGAACCCGGTAGCATCCGGGCTTTCACCTGTTTCGCGCCCGAACTCGGGCGCGTTCAAGACTTTTCATCCAATGAGGGAGATAGCGATGCGACTTTCCGCCTTCCTGCTGGCTGCCGCGGCGGCTGCGGCATCCTTGGGGGCCTCGGCCCAGGTATCGGTCAACATCAACGTGCCGGGCCTCATCGCAGTGGCGCCGCCGGCGCCGCGCTACGAGGTCGTGCCGGCGCCACGTTCGGGCTTCGTCTGGGTGCCCGGCAACTGGCAATGGCAGCAGAGCGCCTATGGCTGGCGGGCTGGCTACTGGGAGCGCGCGCGGCCGGACTATGTCTATGCGCCGGGCAAGTGGGTGCGGGCGGATGGAGGCTGGCGCTGGGCCGAGCCCAACTGGCGGCGTGCCGAAAGGCGTGCCTACAGGGACGACCGCCACGACCGGCACGACCGGCACGACGATCGTCATGGCCATCGCGGCCATGACGGCGGCCACCACGGCGGCTATCACTGCCCGCCGGGGCAGGCCAAGAAGGGGAACTGCTGAGCGCAGCACCCCTGCGGGCCGGTCAGGGCCGCGCGACCTTCCAGACGTTGTTGACGCCGTCGCCCGTCTTGTCGCCGGCCTTCGTGTCCTTGGCCCAGTAGTAGAGCGGCCATCCCTTGTAGGCCCACTGGCGCTTGCCGTCGTCGCGCACGACGATGGTGTAGGGGCCCATCGGCCTGGCCGAGTCTGCTGCCATCAGGGGCGGCCAGTTGGTCGCGCAGGGTCCGTTGCAGGTCGATTTGCCGCTGCCGGCGACATCGCGGTCGAAGGTGTAGAGCGTCATGCCGGAGGGGCCGATCAGCACGCCGTCGGCGGTGCGGGTCGGCGCGTCCGGCACCGATGCGGTTCTTGACATGCCGCCGCAGCCGGCGAGCAGGGCGGCCGCGAGGATCGAAGCGCTGAGCAGTCTCATGAGAAGTTTCTCCTTGGTTGAACAAACAGGTTGGAAATGGCGGGGCGGTCTTGCGTCCTGGCCATTCATCAGAGCTGACGGTACACGGCGCCGGCCAGGCTGAGCAGCACCTCCCGGGGCAGCTTGCCCGTCAGCGCATAGCCGAAACCCTGGTCGACCCAATAGAAGCTCGGCACCGGGCCTTCTTGCGAATAGCGGAATGCGCTTTCTCCAGACCGCGGCTGTTGGGCGGCTGCGGCGTCCAGGCTGCCGATGTAGAGGGTCAGGCGCTGGCCGTCGCTGCGCTCGAACATGAACTGTGCCCGGGCCCCCTCGCCGCCGGGCAGCAGACGACCGCCGACCAGCGCGTAGCCCTGGGCCGACAGATCGGGCACCTTGAGCGGCTTGTCGAGCCGGTTCGAGAGCCACTGCACCAGGTGCTGCTGCTCGGTCGCCGCGACCTCGACGGGATGGCGCTTCTCGGGCGCATAGACGACATGGGCCACCGCGGCGGCATGCACGAACGCCTGGGTCGCGGACCCGCTGGCCAGCAAGGCCCGGCGCTGGTGGGTCCACTCCAGGCTCCCAAGCCAGCCGGCGCCGAAAGCGATCAGCAGGCCGGCGGCAATGCCGCTCCAGCGCATCCAGCGCGCATGCTGGTCCTGGCGCGCCGCGACCATCTCCGCGGCCGCCAGCAGGGAAGGCGGAATCGGCTCGTCGAGCACCTCGCCGTGCAGCCGGCGCAGTGCGTCACGCTGGGCTCGCCAGGCGGGCTGGTCGGTGTCGGGCGCCGAGGAGGACGGCGGCTTCACGGCACTGCCTTCACTTGAGCCGGCGCAGCCCGGGACGGCCGGCCGCCGGCGGCGGTGCGCCTTCCATCAGGTCCTGCAGGCGCACGCGCGCCCGTGCGAGGCGCGACATGACAGTGCCCAGCGGCACGTTCAACACGCGGGACAGCTGCGCATAGGACATGTCCTCCAGAGCCACCAGCAGCAGCGCGGCGCGCTGCTCCTCGGGCAGCAGCAGCAGGCAGCGCTGCAGGTCGATGGCGCGGTCGCGCGCGCCTTCCGCGCCGGGCATCTGCGCGGCGACCTCGTCGATGTCCACCATGGCGCGCGGTGGCGGCGCGCGCCGTGCCTGGCTCGCATACACGTTGTGCATGATCGTGAAAAGCCATGCACGCAGATCGCTGCCGACGATCCAGAGCTGCCACTTGTGGCAGGCGCGCTCCAGCGTGTCCTGCACGAGGTCGTCGGCCGCCCAGGCATCGCCGGTCAGCGCGCGTGCATAGCGCCTGAGGCTGGGGATCTGGTCGATGAGCGCGCGTGAGTCCATTGCTGCATGAACGCCGGAAACCCGCAGCTTATTCCCGGCGCCGCGAAAAAAACATCGTCAGCGTTCGGCGCGCAGCACCCGCGGCTTGATCGCCTTGGCTGGATTGCCGCCGTAGACCGTCCAGGCCTCGAGCGAGCGGAAGGCCACGCCGCGCGCGCCCAGCACCGCGCCTTCGCCCACCTCGACGCCGGGGCCGACGAAGGCCTCCGCCGCGATCCACGCGCCTGCGCCGATGCGGATGGGGCTGGCCGTGAGCTGGAAGGTGGCCGAGGCGATGTCATGGGTGCCGGCGCACAAGTGGGCGCCCTGCGAGACCAGCGCGGCACGCCCCAGCGTGATCGGTGCCATGTTGTAGCAATTCACCCGCTCCGCCAGCAGGGCGCGGTCGGCCAGGTGCAGGTGGGGTGGATACCAGACGCGCGCACTGCCGCGCACGTCGCTCGATTCGCCCAGCTGCGCACCGAAGAGCTTGAGCAGGAAGCGGCGCCAGAAGCGCATCTGCGGCGGCGTCCAGGAGGCCAGCAGCGCCCAGCTCACGTTCCAGGCGGCGCGCAGCAGCCTGTTGCGCAGCGAGAAGCTGGGCCCGCCCTGCAGGGGGTTGGTTCGCTCGGCATCGAGGGGTTGGGCTGCCATGGCGGTGGTTCCTTTGGGGGACGCTGTCAACGGTGGCGGCTCTTCATCGCGCGCTCGACCTCGCGCTTGCCTTCGCGGTCCTTGATGGTGTCGCGCTTGTCGTGCTCGGCCTTGCCCTTGGCCAGCGCGATCTCGCACTTCACCTTGCCGGCCTTCCAGTGCAGGTTGAGCGGCACCAGCGTGTAGCCCTTCTGCTCGACCTTGCCGACCAGGCGCTTGATCTGCTCCTTGTGCAGCAGCAGCTTCTTGGTGCGCACCGAGTCGGGGTTGATGTGCGTCGAGGCGGACTTCAGCGGGTTGATCTGGCAGCCGATGACGAAGAGCTCGCCGTCGCGGATCACGACATAGCCGTCGGTCAACTGCACCTTGCCCTCGCGCAGGGACTTGACCTCCCAGCCTTCCAGCACCATGCCGGCCTCGAAGCGCTCCTCGAAGAAGTAGTTGTACGCGGCCTTCTTGTTGTCCGCGATCCGGGAGGAAGTGTCTTGTTTTTTGGTGGCCATGGCTTCGTGATTTGGGGGCGCATGGCATCCATACAACCGTCAAACGCACACACCCGCCCGATTCTATGAAATGAGGCAGCGGTGCCGAACGGGGCTGCTGTGCGGCGGCGCGCGGCGGCCTTCATACAATGGAACGCAGCCCCCATTCGTTTTTCATGAAAGCAGTCCACAAGTCCATCCTGATCTGGTACAGCGCCGAGGAGATGTACAAGCTGGTCACCGACGTGACGAAGTATCCCGAGTTCCTCCCCTGGTGCGACAAGGCCCGCGTGATCGAGCAGGACGCAGGAGGCATGACAGCCGAGGTCGGCCTCGCCTTCAGCGGCTTCCACCACAGCTTCACCACCCGCAACACCCATGTGCCGGGACGCGAGGTGCATCTGCGGCTGGTCGATGGGCCCTTCTCCAATCTCGACGGCGTCTGGAAGTTCACGCCGGTGGGGGAAGAGGGCGAGCGGGCCTGCCGTGTCGAGCTGAACCTCAGCTACGGCTTCAACAACTTCGCGCTGCAGGCCCTGGTTGGGCCGGTGTTCGACAAGATCGCCTCCAACCTGGTCGAAGCCTTCGTCAAGCGCGCCGAGCACATCTACTGCTGATGCTCCAGGTCACGGTCGCGTATTCGCCGGCCCCGCGCGAGGTGTTCGAAGAGGTGCTCGGCGTGGCCGACGGCGCCACGGTGCGCGATGCGGTGCTGGCGAGCAGCCTGGCCGCACGCTATCCGCAACTCGACTGGCAGGCGCTCGTGCCGGGCATCTGGGGCCGGGCCGCGGAATGGGAGCAGCCGGTGCAGTCGCTCGACCGCATCGAGCTGTGCCGCCCGCTCACGGTCGACCCCAAGCTCGCGCGGCGCGAGCGCTTCAAGCAGCAGGGGGCGAGGGGGACGGGACTCTTCGCGCGCCGGCGCAAGGGCGGCAAGGCGGGGTACTGAGGCGGTCGCGCGGGCTACTTGCAGTCGCTGTCGATCACAGACTGAAGGCGCTGGTTCTCTGCGGCGCGCATCTTGTCGTCCATGATCTCGCGTTCGCCCTGCGCATTGAGGCGGGCGACGCGCATGCCGCTGTCCATGGTGGCCTTGCCCTGGCGTGCGCGCTGGCAGTTCTCGGACTTGGCCTGCGCCACCTTCTGCGCTTCGGCGGCCTGCTTGGCCTTCTCGGCTTCCTCGGCCTTGCGGGCCTTTTCCTCGAGTTCCTTGTCCACGCCGGCGGGCTTGGGGCTGCCGGCCGGGCGGGGCGCAGCGGCTGGGGCCGCGGCCTGGGCGCCGGCATCCGGTGCGGCAGCGGGCGCGGGACTGAATGTGGCGCGCGACGATGCGGCGGGCCCCGGGCGGCGAAGGATGTTCTTTTCCGGGATGTCCGGCGGCGGCGCGGTGTCGCTGAAGACCTTTTTGTTGTTTTGATCGATCCATTGCCATTGGGCCTGGGCGGCCGTCGCCATGAGGAGGCAGGCCGATCCGAGTATGAACAGGTGCGCGAGCTTCATGGGTGGCAGTTTAGCTTCGACTTACGTTTTGCAACGTTTCCCGGCGAGCATTTGCCGCGGTTGCGAGGCATTTGGCCAACATCCGGATGAACCCGCGCGCCGGGCGGGCATGGCGCCATCGTTACAATCCGTCTTTTGGAGCCTCACCCATGCGCCTTCTCGGCAAAGCGCTCACCTTCGACGACGTGTTGCTGGTGCCAGCCTTCTCCCAGGTCCTGCCCAAGGACACCTCCCTCGCCACCAAACTCTCCCGCAACATCACGCTGAACCTGCCGCTCGTCTCCGCGGCCATGGACACCGTGACCGAAGCCCGCCTCGCCATCGCCATTGCGCAGGAAGGCGGCATCGGGATCGTGCACAAGAATCTCACCCCCGCCGAGCAGGCCGCGCACGTGGCCAAGGTCAAGCGCTACGAATCCGGCGTGCTGCGAGACCCGGTGGTGATCACCCCCACCCACACCGTGCTGCAAGTCATGCAGCTGTCCGATGAGCTCGGCATCTCTGGCTTCCCCGTGGTGGACGGCGGCAAGGTGGTGGGCATCGTGACCGGCCGCGACCTGCGCTTCGAAAATCGCTACGACGTGCCGGTGAGCGAGATCATGACGCCGCGCGAGAAGCTCATCACCGTGCCCGACGGCACCACGCTGAGCGAAGCGAAGGCGCTGCTCAACAAGCACAAGCTCGAGCGCCTGCTGGTGATCAACAGCGCCTGGGAGCTCAAGGGCCTGATCACCGTCAAGGACATCACCAAGCAGACCAGCTTCCCCAACGCCGCGCGCGATGCCAGCGGCCGGCTGCGCGTGGGCGCGGCGGTCGGCGTGGGCGAGGGCACCGAGGAGCGCGTCGAGGCGCTGGTCAAGGCCGGCGTCGATGCCATCGTGGTCGACACCGCGCACGGCCACAGTGCCGGCGTCATCGAGCGCGTGCGCTGGGTCAAGAAGAACTATCCGCAGGTCGACGTGATCGGCGGCAACATCGCCACCGGCGACGCTGCCCGCGCGCTGGCCGATGCGGGCGCCGATGCGGTCAAGGTCGGCATCGGCCCGGGCTCCATCTGCACCACGCGCATCGTGGCCGGCGTGGGCGTGCCGCAGATCATGGCGGTCGACAGCGTGGCCACCGCGCTGCAGGGCAGCGGCATCCCGCTGATCGCCGACGGCGGCGTTCGCTATTCCGGCGACATCGCCAAGGCCATCGCGGCCGGTGCCAGCACCGTCATGATGGGCGGCATGTTCGCCGGCACCGAGGAAGCGCCGGGCGAGATCGTGCTGTTCCAGGGCCGCAGCTACAAGAGCTACCGCGGCATGGGCTCCATCGGCGCGATGCAGCAGGGCAGCGCCGACCGCTACTTCCAGGAATCGACCACCGGCAATCCGAACGCCGACAAGCTGGTGCCCGAGGGCATCGAAGGCCGCGTGCCCTACAAGGGCTCGATGGTCTCGATCATCTACCAAATGTCCGGCGGCTTGCGCGCCAGCATGGGCTACTGTGGCTGCGCCACGATCGAGGACATGAAGAACAAGGCCGAGTTCGTCGAGATCACCACCGCCGGCATTCGCGAGAGCCACGTGCACGACGTGCAGATCACCAAGGAAGCGCCGAACTACCGCGCCGAATAGCTCTGTTCTGGCCAGATTTGGATATCTGGCCTGAGTGTCGTTAAAATGGCCAGACTTTTTGCCTCTGGCCATTTTTTATGCAGTACACCGGCATTTATGAAGCCAAGAACAACTTCTCTGCCCTGATCGAGATGGTCGAGAAGGGCGAGGAAGTTCGCATCACCCGCCATGGCAAGGAAGTGGTGCGCATGCTCCCCGTGCGCCGCAAGCCGGTGATCACGGATGAGCAGATCGAGCGCGAGCTGAGCCAGATCGATGCGCTGCACGCCATGATCCGTCCTGGTCCGACGGTGCGCGAGCTGCGCGACGAAGGCCGTCAGGAATGACGGCCTTCGTGCTCGATGCCTCCGTGACGGCAGCCTGGCTGCTTCCGGACGAGGCGACAGAACAGACCCGGCGTCTCTACGCGATGATCCGGCGTGACCAGGTCGAACCCCAAGCGCCCAACCTCTGGCAATGGGAGTGCGCCAACATCATTGCCAACGGCGTGCGTCGCGGTCGCATTCCCACCGAGGCGGTCGAGGGGCTCTGGGCCGTGCTGGAGGCCGTGCGTCACCGCGTCGAGCTCCATGAGCTCGCGCCGCCGCAACACAAGGCGGGGCTCGGGATCGCCATGGATGCCGGCCTCTCGGCCTACGACGCGGGCTACGTGTGGCTGGCGCGATCGCTCAACCTTCCTCTCGCCACCTTCGACAAGAAGATGCTCGTCGCCGCGCCTTCGTGCGGCGTCGAGATCCTGGACCTTTCGACCCTCTAGCCATGCAACACCAGAAAATCCTCATCCTCGACTTCGGCTCCCAGGTGACGCAGTTGATCGCGCGGCGCGTGCGCGAGGCCCATGTGTTCTCCGAAGTCCACCCGTGCGACGTCAGCGACGAGTGGGTGCGCGAATATGCGAAGGACGGCACGCTCAAGGGCGTGATCCTGTCCGGCAGCCACGCGAGCGTCTACGAAGAGACCACCGACAAGGCGCCGCAGGCGGTGTTCGAGCTCGGCGTGCCGGTGCTGGGCATCTGCTACGGCATGCAGACCATGGCGCACCAGCTGGGCGGCAAGGTCGAGGGCGGCCACAAGCGCGAGTTCGGCTTTGCGGCCGTGCGCGCGCGCGGCCACACCGAGCTCTTGCGCGACATCGCCGACTTCACCACCGACGAGGGGCACGGCATGCTCAACGTCTGGATGAGCCACGGCGACAAGGTCACCGAGCTGCCGCCCGGCTTCAAGCTGATGGCCTCGACCGACAGCTGCCCGATCGCGGGCATGGCCGACGAGGAGCGGCATTTCTATGCCGTGCAGTTCCACCCCGAAGTCACGCACACGCAGCAGGGCAAGGCGATCCTCGAGCGCTTCGTGCTCGGCATCTGCGGCGCGAAGCCCGACTGGGTGATGCGCGACCACGTCGCCGAGGCGGTGGAGGCGATCCGCCAGCAGGTCGGCGACGAGGAGGTGATCCTCGGCCTCTCGGGCGGCGTCGATTCCTCGGTGGCCGCGGCGCTCATCCACCGCGCCATCGGCGACCAGCTGACCTGCGTCTTCGTCGACCACGGCCTGCTGCGGCTGAACGAAGGCGACATGGTGATGGACATGTTCGTCGGCCAGCTCCACGCCAAGGTGATCCGCGTCGACGCGAGCGAGCTCTTCCTGGGCAAGCTCGCCGGCGTGAGCGATCCCGAGGCCAAGCGCAAGATCATCGGCGGCGAATTCGTCACCGTCTTCAAGCAGGAGGCCGCCAAGCTGACCAGCGCGGGTGCCAAGGGTGCCAAGTGGCTGGCCCAGGGCACCATCTACCCCGACGTGATCGAGTCCGGCGGCGCCAAGAGCAAGAAGGCCGTCACCATCAAGAGCCACCACAACGTGGGCGGCCTGCCCGAGCAGCTGGGCCTGAAGCTGCTGGAACCGCTGCGCGACCTGTTCAAGGACGAGGTGCGCGAGCTCGGCGTGGCCCTGGGCCTGCCGCCCGAGATGGTCTACCGCCACCCCTTCCCCGGTCCCGGCCTGGGCGTGCGCATCCTCGGCGAGGTGAAGAAGGAGTATGCGGAGCTGCTGCGCCGCGCCGACGCGATCTTCATCGAGGAGCTGCGCAACTTCAAGGACGCGTCGAGCGGCAAGAGCTGGTACGACCTGACCAGCCAGGCCTTCACCGTGTTCCTGCCGGTCAAGAGCGTGGGCGTGATGGGCGACGGCCGCACCTACGACTACGTGGTCGCCCTGCGCGCCGTGCAGACCAGCGACTTCATGACCGCCGACTGGGCCGAGCTGCCCTATGCGCTGCTCAAGAAGGTGTCGGGGCGGATCATCAACGAGGTGCGCGGGATCAACCGGGTGACCTACGACGTGAGCAGCAAGCCGCCGGCGACGATCGAGTGGGAGTGAGGGCGCCGGTGGCCGGGTCGGGTGTCCGAGGGGGTCGGACAGGCCGTCGGTCCCCCGCGTGCTGGACGGCATGACGCTTTTGTGGGATACCCCGCGCTTCCAATCGCCCAGTGACAGCCTAGACTACGAAGGTACTAGGTTTTGGCGATCCCAGCGCAGGCGGGCGCCGACCGCATGCTCCCCCTCGGCCCCTGACACATGCTCCGACCTTTCGAAGAAGTACCCGCTGCGGACGAAGATCCGACCGACGACGCTCCCGGGCGGCGCCGGTACCTGACCATCCTCTTCTCGGACCTCTCCGAATCCACCCGTCTCGGCGAGCTGATGGAGTCCGAGCTCTACGCCGGCATGCTCGCCCAGCTGCGCCGCCTGTGCCGCGAGATCATTCCGCGCCACGGCGGCAACATCGCCCGCATCCAGGGCGATGGCGTGCTGGCCTTCTTCGGCTATCCCGAAACCCGCGAGGACGACGGCCGCCGCGCGACCGAGGCCGCGCTCGAGCTGCACGCGGCCGTGAGCCGGATGGCCATCGCCGGCGCGCGCTTCCCGGCCGGCGCGCTGACCCTGCATTCCGGCATCCATGCCGGGCTGGTCCTCCTGTCCGACGGCGACGTGGAGCGCGGCCGCTTCGAGCTGCTGGGCAACGTGCCGAACATCGCCGCGCGCCTGTCGGACCTCGCCGAGCGCGACGACATCTGCGTCAGCGAGGAGACGCTCGGGCCGCACGCCCACTTCTTCACCTGCAGCGAGCCGGCACTGGTGCAGCTCAAGGGCAGCACGCCGGCGCTGGCCGTGCGCCGGGTGCTCGCCCGCGCGCCCGCGCCGCAGCGCCTGGAGGCGATGGAGCGGCGCAGCCTCTGCCCCTTCGTCGGCCGCGAGCCGGCGCTGCGCCTGCTGCGCGATCGCCTGCGCATGGCGATCGCCGGCGATGCGCAGTGCGTCCTCCTGTCGGGCGGCCCCGGAGTCGGCAAGACGCGCCTGGTCGACGAACTGCGCCGCCATGCCGCCGCCGGCGAATGCCTCGCGCTCCAGGGCTACTGCGGCACCTACCTCGCGGAACCCCTGCAACCCTTTCTGCACATGCTGCGCGCGTTGTTCGGCCTCTCGCCGGGCCTGCCGGCCGAGCCCGCGCAGGCGCATCCCCTGTTGGCGGCGCTGGAGCAGGAGGAGGGCGGCGCCGCCGTGCTGGCCCAGGCGCGGCAACTGGTGACGCCGCGCGAAGAGGCGGGCCCGCTGAGCCCCGGCGCCACGGTGCCGGCGCTGCGAAGCCTGTTCGAGCGTCTCGCGGCCCGCCAGCCGCTGCTGCTGGTGGTGGACGACTGGCAGTGGGCGGACGAGGCGAGCCAGCAGGCCCTCGATGCGGTGCTGTCGCTGCGCGGCCCGATCTTCGTCATCGCGGCCACGCGCACGGCGATCAGCGAGAGCCTGTTCCTCACACCCGTCACCACGCTCGAGCTGCAGCCGCTGGACGACGGCGAGGCCGCCCGGGCCACCCGCCACCTGCTGCCCGGTGCCGATCCCTTCGTGGTCGCCGAGATCCAGCGCTACGCCGGCGGCATCCCGCTCTTCATCGAGGAGCTCTGCCACTCGGCTTCGGCCCAGGGCGCGCAGTGGCTGCGCGAGCTCCGGCTGGGCAGCGCGGCCTGGCTCACGGCCCTGATCGAATCGCGGGTCGACCGCCTGCCGCCGGCGCAAGCCGAACTGCTGCGGGCGGCGGCCGTCATCGGCGGCGTCTTTCCGGCCTGGCTGCTCGAACAGCTCACCGGGCACGGAGCCGACGATCCGCTGGTCGCGGCGCTGGCCGAGCAGGACTTCCTCTTCGCGGGCGAGCAGCCCGGAACGCTGCGCTTCAAGCACGGCATCACCCGCGAGGTGATCTACGAGGCGGTCGGCCTGCACCGGCGCCGCGAGATGCATCGCCGCATCGCGCAGGTGCTCGAAGGGCGCGGCGAAGGCGCGGCCCAGGGGGAGCTTTACGAGGCCCTGGCCTACCACTGTGCCGCCGCCGCGCTGTCCGAGCCGGCGGCGCGCTATGCCGAGCTCGCCGGCGACAAGGCCATGGCCGCCTCGGCGCTGGACCGCGCGCGGGCCCAGTACTCGGCCGCGCTGAAGGCGCTGGACGAGCTGGGCCCGCCCTCGCGCGAGCTGGCGCTGCGCTGGTGCGCGATCGCGCAGAAGCTCGGCATGGCCTGCGTGTTCGATCCGCTGGGCCTGGCCGACGGCGTGGCGATCTTCGAGCGCGGGCTGACGCTGGCGCGCCAGAGCGGCAGCATGGACGCGATCGCCCGGGCCTCCTACTGGCTCGGCTACATCTGCTATGCCAAGGGCATGTCGAAGGCGGCGATCGCGCACGGCGAAGCCGCGCTGGACCTCGCCACGCAGATCGGCGACGCACGGCTCGCCATGCAGGTGCGCGCCACGCTGGGCCAGGCGCTGCTGGCCGGCTGCGAATACGGCCGGGCGCTGGTGCTGCTGGATGCGGCGGTGGACGGCAAGCGGCGCCAGAGCCGCCCGGGCAGCAGCCTGGCCGTCGGCTCGGCCTATGCGCTGGCCTGCAAGGGCTACCTGCTCGGCGACCAGGGGCACTTCGCCCAGGCCGACGACTGCTTCGCCGAAGCCTTGCACCTGGTGGGCGATTCGCTGCACCAGGTCGCGGCCTCGGTGCATCACTGGATCAGCGTGGTCTACCAGTGGCAGGGGCGCTGGGAGGAGGCACTGCGGGTGGCCGAGCGCGCCTCGGAAATCGCCGAGCTCGTGCGAAGCCGCCAGCAGCTCGCCATGGGCCGTGCGCTGGCCGGCTACGCACAGTGGACCTTGACGCGCGATCCGCAAGCCCTGCAGGCGGTGCGCGACGCGACCGCCTGGATCGACGCACGCAAGGGTGCGCTCGCCACTTCGCTGAACCATGGCTGGCTGGTCGACGGCGCGGTCGCCACCGGCCGCAACGAGGAGGCGCGGCGTCACGCGGCGCGGCTGTTCATGCGGGTGCGCCAGCACGACCGCATCGGCGAGGCCCTGGGCTGCCGCGCCCTGGCCCGTGCCGCCGCCAAGCTCAACGACTTTGCGCGCGCCGAGCACTACCTCGCCGGTGCCGAGCGCTCGGCGCAGGTGCGCGGTTCGGCGCACGAGTTGGCGGCGACCCAGCTGTGCCGCGCGCAGATCGAGGTGGGACGCGGTCGCGTCGCCGAGGCGCAGCGGCTGCTCGATTCGGCCTGCACCGCCTTCGAGCTCATGGGCATGCGCTGGCACCTGGAGCGTGCCGAGCGCACGCGCGACATGCTCTAGGTTCAAGCCGGGATCTTCGCAGCCACCTTGTCCGCCACCCGCTCGAAGCCGGTGGGGATCGTGGGATGCAGCTCGTTCTGCCAGAACTCCTGGTAGTCCGCATCCAGGGTGGACAGGGTGCCGCGCAGGTTCACGTGCAGCACGTGCTGGAACTCCGGGTTCTGCAGCAGCGCGATCTGCATCACGTTGAGCCGGTCGATCAGCGTCTTCAGGATCTTCTTGCGGTCTTCCAGCGCGTTGTAGCCCAGCTCGACCAGGCCGGGCTTCAGCCACACGTTCAGGAAGACGCCGCGGCCATCGGGCACGGGGTAGTCGTAGCCGTGGAGCAGGATCGGCACCTTGCGCCCGACCGAGGCGACGCTCACGGTCGTGATGGCCGAAAGCATGACCGTCAACAGCTCGCGCAGGCGCCCGTCGACGAGCTTCACGAGCATCTCTTCCTTGACCGGCTGCGCATGGCCGTCGGCCGCCGGATGGATCAGCGACTTGAGCGTCTGCTTGTCGCCCACCACGTCGTTGCCCCCGCCCGAGAGCAGGATGGCCTTCAGGCTGCTCTTCTCCTCCGGCGTCAGGCCCTGGATGCGCGCGGTCAGCCACTTGAGCTGCTCGCCCTGGGCCGCGTCGTCCGGGTCGGGGATCTGGTCGCCAGGCGGCACCTCGAAGATCATTTCCGCGAGCGTGCTGCCGGCGCGGGCGCGCGAATCCACGTTGTAGCGGAACTTGCGCTCCAGCACGTCGAGCACGTCCCCCCGCGGCCAATAGGCGAACCAGGAATCGCCCAGCGCGACCAGCATCTTCTGCGCCGCGGCCAGGGGCGCGACGCCGACGCCGCGCGCCAGCCTCCGGCGCTGCCCCTCCACCAGGAAATCGCCGAGCCGGCGCCCGCGTTCGATGGCCGGCTGGTCCTTGTCGTAGGTGCTCATGTCCCGCTCCTTCGCAGCCCTTGCCGCGCCGTGGTTCAGAGGCGGCCCTCGAAGGTGAAGGCCAGCGGCGCCGGGCTGGGCCGCATGCGTTCATTCACGTCCGCCAGGCCGGCCAGCATGCCCAGCAGCACGCCCATGCCCGCCTCGTAGCCCGGGCAGGCATGCGCGGGGTGCGCGCCGTCCGGGGTGCGCCGGCCGCCGAAGATCGGCGTCACGTCGCGCTTGGCTCCGGGCTTGTCTTCGCGCAGGCTCTGCTGCGTCGCCGAGACCAGCGACAGGACCACGGTGTCGCCGTCGGCGAGCTTTTCCTTGCCGATCCGCACGCCGCCGCCCTTGACCCGGCGCCACACCAGTTCCGGCGAGGGCCGCAGCTGCATGACTTCCTTCAGCGGCTCCTCGAGCAGCGCCTTCGCCCTCTCGTAGGCGTCGCCCTCGCCGCGCTGCGCCCAGGCCGTGCGCAGGGCCCAGAAGGTGCCGTCGCGCAGCCATTCGTTGAGAGAGAGCCGCAGATTGCCGTCCACCGTCGGCAGAAAGCCCATCAGCGCTCCGGCGAAGGTGCGGGCCACGAAGTCGTCCTCGGCCTTGGCGTCCGGGAAGGCGCCGAGGATGGCCGATGCGAGCACCGCGTCCTCGCCCTGCGGCGTCTTCGGCGCGGACTTGCTTTCCTGGAACGGCCGGATGAAGGCATGCAGCGATCGGGTCAGCGCCTTGCCGTAACGCTCGCCGTAGTGCTTCACGTCCTCGTTGGGACGGGGCTGGAAGATGTAGCGCGAGGGCGCGGTGAACTGGCTCGGATAGATGGCGGGATCGCCTTCCTTCCAGTCCCAGCGCCAGCTGCCGGGCTCCAGGGGCGGCGGCGGCTCGCCGCGCCGGCGCACGGGCAGCCCGAACCATTCCCGGCACAGCAGGGCCAGCACCTTGTCGGCGACCTCCTTGACGTCGAGGTTGAGCTCCCAGCGGCTGCGGCCCAGCTTGGGGGCGATCTCCTTCTCGACCTTCATGAATTCCTGCAGCACCTGTCCGGTGAAGTCGAAGGCCAGGCGGAAGGCGCTCTTCTCGTCGATGGCGCCGATGGCCCGGTTGACCTGGGTCGATTGCCGCTCGTACTCGCCGCTGCCGTCGCTGCGGTCCAGGCCCAGGTAGATCTGCCGGATCGAACCCTCCATCCGTTCCCGGTACCCGGCCACCGTGTAGTGCGCGTCGTCGCCCAGCACCTCCAGCACGCGCTCGCGATCGGCCACCAGCACGCCATAGGACGTGCGCAGGACGCCGCCGTGGCGTTCGCGGATGGCGGCCCAGACGCCGGCGCTGATGAACTTTTCCTGCGCCTCCGGGTCTTCGAGCACGCTCTTCCAGGCGCGGATCGCGGCCGCCGGGCAGGCCGCCCCTTCGAGCTGCAGCAGCGCCTGGATGCGTTGCTCGCCTTCCTCGGCCGACCAGACGGGCAGGGGACGCGGGCCGAGCGCGGCCAGGCTGATGAGCTCCTGCAGCGCGTGCACCGAGGGCGTGAACAGGTAGGCGCCCCAATCCACGCGCACGAAGGGCCGCGACTCCTCGTCGAGCCCGGGCGCCTCGTCCAGTGCGATGCGATGGCTGCGCGGCACGCCGTTCACCGGATGCTCGAAGCGGAAGCTGCGCTTTTCGCCCACCTCCGGCACGCCGAGCAGCACATCGCTCTGGCCCGAGAAATTCCCGGCGCTGTTGCCGCCCACCAGCCAGCGCTGGATCACTTCGAACTGCTCGCTGATGCTGGCGTTGTAGGCCATGAACATCAGGCCGCGCTCCTGGCCATCGTCCTCGTAGCCGCGTTCGGGAACCACATCCGGGAACGGATATCGCGGCCCGAAGGACATGCTGCGGCGCATCAGCCGCGGGCGCCGGCGCCCCGGCGGGTCCTGCGGCGCATTGGCCATGTCGTCCTGCCGCGGGTTGGCGCGGCGGATGTGGGCATGGAAGGGGCAGACCCTGCCCTGCGCATCGGCGCGATAGTCGAAGTCGTTGAGCGCCTCGGCGTCGACCAGCGGCCGGCCGTCCCGGTGGCGCCCCATCAGCTTCGCGAAGATCAGGTCCTCGTCGAGCCCGGTTTCGCGGCTGGCGCGGCGCACGGTCTGGTAGAGCGCGGCCACGTCCTGCCGGAGCTTGCGCACGACCAGGAAGCTGCCGTTGTGGAAGAACTGGAGGCGCTCGCGCTCCGCCTCGCTGTTTCCCTGCGGTTTGGCATCCGCCTCGTTCGGGTATCCGAGCAGCAGCTCGCCCACGTGGACCTGGTTGCGGTAGACGGCACCCTCGGGCACGGCATCGAGCACCGGCTGGCCGTCGCCGTCGGCGAAGCCGAAATGCTCCTGGATCCGCTCCTTGTCGTTGAGGTAGCGGCGCAAGGGCTCGATGGCCAGCAGCCGCACGCCCTGGCGCGTGCCGCCGTGGAAGAAATCGCCGAAGAGCTTTCGGATCGTCCCGTGCAGGGGATGGCCCTCGTCCGTGGGGTCCATCGCGTCGTTGCCCGGCGCCCCGACGCGCAGCTGGATCACGAGGTGGACGGCCGCCATCTCGACCGCGGTGTCGTGCGCGGGTGCGCCGGCCTGCGCGACGCGCTGCGGCAGCCGCCAGCGGCGCGGATGGTTGGCGCGGAAGTCCCCGAGCATGCTGGCGCGCGCCTCCATGCCCTCGCGGAACTCCTGCGGGAACCAGGCCAGCTGCTCCTCCGGCATGCCGAGAAAGCGCAGGCCTTCGTAGGTGAGCGCGACATTGACGATCGGCTGGCCCGCCGGAGGCTGGCCGGTGGCCCTCGTCAGCGACTTGACCAGTTCGTCGAGCAGGCCCGCGCCGGCGCCGCGCACGTCGAAGGCGACCAGCAGCAGGCAGCCATGCGTGATGCTTTCGTAGGGCCGCAGGATGCCGCCCTGCACGTCGGCGGGATCGTCCACCTGCGCCCGGGGCGGCAGCGCGGGCACCTCGCGCGGCCGGGTGACCTCCGGGTCGTCCTTCGGCATCAGCCAGCGCAGGTGGCGCTCGAAGCGCAGCTTCATGGCTTCTTTCAACTCCTCGGGCAGATCCTCGTCATCCATGAGCGCCACGAACTCGCGCAGGATGTCGCGCGCAGCCCGCTGCAGGACCCGGCCGTCGGACGTGCCCGGCAGGTACATGTCCGTGAGCCGGAACAGCACGGCCAGGGACTGCAGCGCCTGCCGGCTGGCGTCGAGCGCCAGTCCCGTGTTGGCGCTGGCCGCCTCCCAGGCGATCTCTTCGGGGGTTCGCACGCGCAGGCGCGTTGCCGCCAGCGCTTCGGCCTGTGCATCCGGCGAGGAGGGCGCGGGCGGCTGGCGATGGAGGCTTTCCTCGTCCCGCAGGTAGCGCGCGTCTTCGACGGTCAGCCCGTGCGTGTTGTAGTAGAAGGCGGTCTCGATCTGCACCTGGCGCACCCAGCCGGCCCAGGCGTCGAAGTCCGCGTCATGCGACACCACGTAGCCCTCGGTGTTGCAGAAGATCACGTCCAGCAGGGTGCCCACCTTCTGCCAGAGCACGCGGATGTAGGCCTCCCAGGTGCCGTCGAAGGTCACGGCCAGCAGGATCTTGTCCTCCGGCTCGAGCACGGCGATGCGGAAGGAATGGATCTTGGCCACGCGCTCCACCGCATCCGAGATCGGGCGCAGCAGCGCGTACTCGTGCAGCGAGGCGCGCCCGCCCTGCAGCGTCTTGAGCAGGCGCTTGGCCCGCGTCTTGTACGTGATGGCTTCCAGCGAGGGCACCAGCCCCGGCTTGATCGGCGCCAGCAGCGTCAGGTCGCTCGAGCCGGTCAGGCTCTTGCCCTTGATCACCAGTTCTGCTCGCATGTTGCCTCCTCCTCCCGGTGGGCGGCCGCGCGACGCGCCGCGGCACGCCCTGCGAGGCCATGAAGTGGGTCGGATTGTCGTGCGCGGCCGCCGTGTGGCGCAAGGCTTGCGCCCGGTCCTCCGGTGACAGCGGACGGGACGATATCGTCGGGGTGCAAGCCCTGCATCCTCCGGAAAGGGGAGAGGTGTCTCCCGGTGTCCTGCGTCCGCGCGCAAGCGTACGATCGGGGCGTCGGCACCGCCGCCTCGAGGAGGCACCATGAGCGAACCGGATTTCACGACCCTGCACCAGCGCATGCTCGCCGAGATCGCCGCCAAGACCATTTTTGCGACCACGTACCTGGGCAAGGCCGCGCTCGACCCGCGGGTCATGGATGCCCTGGGCAAGGTGCCGCGCCATGTCTTCGTGCCCATCGAGCTGCGGCCCTATGCCTATGTCGATACCCCCCTTCCGATCGGGTATGGCAAGACCATCTCGCAGCCCTTCATCGTTGCCGTGATGACCGACCTGCTGCGCGTGGGGCCGACCGACACCGTGCTGGAGATCGGCACCGGGCTGGGCTACCAGTCGGCGATCCTGTCGGAGCTCGCGCAGCAGGTCTACAGCATCGAGCTCATCGAGGAACTGGCCCGGCAGGCGCGCCAGCGGCTGGCCCGCCAAGGTCACGCCAACGTCGAGGTCAAGGTCGGCAACGGCTGCCACGGCTGGCCCGAGCACGCGCCCTTCGACCGGGTGATCGTCACCGCGGCGCCGGAGCTGATCCCGCCGGCGCTCATCTACCAGCTCAAGCCCGGCGGGCGGATGGTGATCCCCGCCGGCCTGCCGGAGGCACAGCAGCTGCTGCTGGTCGAGAAGGACGCGAACGGTTCGCTGTCGACGCGGGAGATTTTTCAGGTGCTGTTCTCGACGCTGGAGGAGGACAGCGAGGCAGACTGAAGGCGCTACTTGACCCGCTGCTTCCCCAGCTTGCGCGCCAGCGTGCGCCGGTGCATGCCCAGGCGCCGCGCCGTCTCCGAGATGTTGAAGCCGGTCTCCGCCAGCACTTCGTGGATGCGCTCCCACTCCAGCGTCTTGATCGAGGTGGAGCGCTCGGTCAGCGCCACCTCGGCATCGCCCTGGGCGCGGCCGAAGGCGGCTTCGATGTCGTCGGTGTTGGAGGGCTTGGCCAGGTAGTGGCAGGCGCCCAGCTTGATGGCCTCGACCGCGGTGGCGATGCTGGCGTAGCCGGTGAGCACCACGATCAGCATCGTGGCGTCGTGCTGGTGCAGCATCTGCACGCAAGCCAGGCCGGAGGCGCCGCCGGCCAGCTTGAGGTCCACCACCGCATAGCCCGGCGAATGCTCCTTCAGCAGCGCCGTCACCTGCTCGGCGCCGGCGGCCACCAGCACCTCGTAGCCGCGCCGCTCGAAAGAACGGCTCAGCGTGCGGGCGAAGGCCGCATCGTCCTCGACGATCAGCAGCAGCCGTTGCTCAGCGTCCATGGCTCGCATCCTCGAGCGTGATCGCCGCCAGCGGCAGGCGCAGCGTCACGGCCGCGCCGCCTTCCGGGCGGTTGCGCGCCGACACGCTGCCGCCCAGCGTGCGCGCGACGTTGACGACCAGGAACAGGCCCAGCCCGCCGCCGGGCCGCCCCTTGCTCGACCGGTAGGGCTTGCCGAGCTCCGCCAGCATCTCCGGAGCGAATCCCGGGCCGGCGTCGCTCACGGTCAGGCTGAGCCAGTCGCCGTCGCGCGTTGCCTCCAGGCCAACCCAGCGGGGCGAGGCCTCCAGCGCGTTGTCGAGCACGTTGTAGATGGTCTGCTTCAAGGCCGGATCCGACACGATGGCCACATCGTCGCCGAAGGCCGCCGAATAGGCCAGCGCCTCGATCGGGCGGGTGGCGCGCCACTCGGCCACCAGCTCGTCGAGGAAGGCGATGACGGTGGTCTGCGCGGGTGCCTCGCCGCGCGCCTCGCCGGCCGACAGCAGGATGCCGGTGACGATGGTCTTGCAGCGCGCCACCTGCGCCTGCATTTCCTCGATCTCCTGCCGCAGCTCGGGCTCGGCGGCGAAGGGCTGCATGTGCTGCCAGTCGCCCAGGATCACCGCCAGCGTGGCCAGCGGGGTGCCCAGCTCGTGCGCCGCGCCGGAGGCCAGCAGGCCCATGCGGACGATGTGTTCCTCCTCGGCGGCGCGCTGGCGCAGGTCGGCCAGGCGGGCGTCGCGCGCACGCAGGTTGCGGTTGATGCGGGCGATGAAGATGGCCAGCAGCGCGGCATCGAGCGCGAAGCACAGCAGCAGGCCCTGGATGTAGGGGCTGGCAAGGCCGCGGCCGTTCTCCGTCGGGATCTCCAGCGGGCGGTGGAACAGGATCAACCCGACGAAGCAGGCCACCGTGACGCCGATCAGGGTGCGCGTATAGACCGGCCCCAGCAGCACCGCGCCCAGGCACACCTGCAGCAGGAACAGGAAGATGAAGGGGTTGGTGACGCCGCCGCTCAGGTAGAGCTGCACGGTCAGGGTGCCGACGTCGGCCAGGAGCGCGACGAAGAGCTCCAGGTCCGTCACGTCCTCGTGGCGGTCCCAGCGCCACAGGCTGACCAGGTTGAAGATGGCGAGGAAGCCCAGCGCCCCCAGCATCGGCCCGAGCGGCAGCCGGATGCCGAAGCCGAAGTGGACGACCAGGATGGTCGCGACCTGGCCGACGACCGCGATCCAGCGCAGCTGAATCAGCTGCTGCATGTTCTTCAGGCCGGTGGCGTCGGCTTCAGTCTGCGGCTGCATCGCGGGCTTTTCTTGCGGCGCGGTCGGCGCGTGCCACCAGCCAGGCCGCCAGCAGCACTCCCAGCGCCAGGCCGAACCAGGTGAGGGCGTAAACCAGGTGGCTGTTGGGGAAGGCGATCACCGTCAGGCCGCCCACCGGCCAGCGCGGCTCGGCGCCGGCGGGCTGCGGCGCGGGGGCGTCCTCGTCCACGAAGAAGGGGGCGACGTCCGCCAGCCCGCGTGCGGCGGCGATGGCCTGCACGTCGCGCGAGAACCAGCGGCCGGCCGCCGGATCGTTGCGGCGCAGGAAGCCGCCGCCGGGCTCGCTGATGCGCAGCAGGCCGGTGAGGCGGACCTCGCCGGCCGGCTCGTTGCCGCTGCGCGTCGCACGCTCGCGCCGCTCCGGCGGGACGAAGCCGCGGTTGACCAGCACCACCTGGCCCTGCAAGGTGCGCAGCGGCGTCAGCACCCAGTGTCCGGGCCCCAGCCGGGTCGAGGCCTGCACCAGCGTCTCTCGCTCGTGCAGGAACACGCCCGCGAGCCGCACATGCCGGTACTCGTCGTCGGCCGCATCGATGCGCGGCCAGCGCGCGGGCTCGGGCACGTCGACGGGCGCGGCATGCACGCGTGCCTCGACGCGCTCGATCAGCGCCAGCTTCCACGCCCGCCGCTCGAGCTGCCACGCGCCCAGGCCCGCGAACAGCGCGAAAAGAAGAACGCCGGCGAGGGCGAGCAGCGCCAGCGCCGGCGTGGAACGCGGTCCCGGGGGCGTGTCGGGCAGCGTCAGGCTCAAGGCATGTTGCGCATCTCGTGCATGGATGCCGGCATCATGTTGTGGTTGAGGTGGAACATCACCCACAGCGAGCCGCTGAGGGTGATCACCACCAGCACGACGGTGAAGATCAGCGCCAGCATGTTCCAGCCGCCCTGCGACTGGGCGTTCAGGTGCAGGAAGTACACCATGTGCACCACGATCTGCACGGCCGCGAAGGCCAGGATGACGATGGCCGTGGTGCCGGGCTTGTCGAACACGTTGCCCATCACCAGCCAGAAGGGAATGGCGGTCAGGATCACCGACAGGACGAAGCCCGTCATGTAGCCCTTGAGGCTGATGTGCAGGTCGTCTTCGACGTGCGGGTCGTGGTCGTGAACGTCGTGCGCTTCGCTCATTTCAGGGTCCCCATCAGGTAGACGAAGGTGAAGACGCCGATCCACACGACGTCCAGGAAGTGCCAGAACATCGACAGGCACAGGAGGCGCCGGCGGTTCTCGGGGATCAGCCCGTGCTTGCCGACCTGGACCATCAGCGTGACGAGCCAGATGATGCCGAAGCTGACGTGCAGCCCGTGCGTGCCCACCAGCGTGAAGAAGGAGGACAGGAAGGCGCTGCGCTGCGGGCCCGCGCCTTCGTGGATCATGTGCGCGAACTCGTAGAGCTCGATGCCGATGAAGCCCGCGCCCAGCAGGCCGGTGACGGCCAGCCAGACCAGCGTGCCGCCGACGCGCTTCTTCAGCATCTCCAGCATCGCGAAGCCGTAGGTGATGGAGGACAGCAGCAGCAGCGAGGTGTTGAGCGCCACCAGCGGCAGGTCGAACAGGTCGGCGCCCGAAGGCCCGGCGGCATAGCTGCGGCCCAGCACGCCGTACATCGCGAACAGGCAGGCGAACACCAGGCAGTCGCTCATCAGGTAGAGCCAGAAGCCCAGCAGCGTGCCGTTCTCGGGATGGTGGTGGTCGTCGAAGACGTGGAAGTGCGCGTGCGTGGCCGCAGCGCCGGCGGCGCGGGGGGCGGTGGCGGTGATCTCAGACATGGCCGGCCATCAGTTGGGTGCGCGCCGCTTCCGTGCGGACGACCTCGTCCACCGGAATGTGATAGTCGCGCTTGTAGTTGAAGGTGTGGATGATGGTCGCGATGATCAGCACGGCGAAGGACACGCCGGCCACCAGCCACATGTGCCAGATCAGCGCGAAGCCCATCACCGCGCTGATGGCGGCCAGCACGAAGCCGGCGGCGGTGTTCTTCGGCATGTGGATCGGCGCGAAGCCTTCCTGCGGCCGCTCGTAGCCGCGCTGCTTCATGTCCCACCAGGCATCGTTGTCATGGATGCGCGGCGTGAAGGCGAAGTTGTACGCCGGCGGCGGCGAGGAGGTGGACCACTCCAGCGTGCGGCCGTGCCACGGGTCGCCGGTGGTGTCGCGCAGCGACTCGCGCCGCATGAAGCTCACCACGAGCTGGATGAGGAAGCTCGCGATGCCCAGTGCGATCAGGAAGGCGCCGAAGGCGGCGATCTGGAACCAGATCTGCAGCGAAGGGTCTTCGATGTGGTTCAGGCGGCGCGTCACGCCCATCAAGCCCAGCGCGTACAGCGGCATGAAGGCGAAGTAGAAGCCCACCAGCCAGAACCAGAAGGAGCACTTGCCCCAGAACGGATCGAGCTTGAAGCCGAAGGCCTTCGGGAACCAGTAGGTGATGGCGGCGAAGGCGCCGAACACCACGCCGCCGATGATCACGTTGTGGAAGTGCGCGATCAGGAACAGGCTGTTGTGCAGCACGAAGTCGGCCGGCGGCACCGCCAGCAGCACGCCCGTCATGCCGCCGATGACGAAGGTCACCATGAAGCCGATCGTCCACAGCATCGGCACCTCGAACTTGATGCGCCCGTGGTACATGGTGAACAGCCAGTTGAAGATCTTCGCCCCGGTCGGGATGGAGATGATCATCGTGGTGATGCCGAAGAAGGAATTGACGCTCGCGCCCGAGCCCATGGTGAAGAAATGGTGCAGCCACACCAGGTACGACAGGATGGTGATCACCACCGTCGCATACACCATGGAGGCGTAGCCGAACAGGCGCTTGCGGCTGAAGGTGGAGACGATCTCGGAGAAGGCGCCGAACACCGGCAGGATCAGGATGTACACCTCCGGATGACCCCAGATCCAGATGAGGTTGACGTACATCATCGGGTTGCCGCCGAGCTCGTTGGTGAAGAAGTTCGTTCCCACGTAGCGGTCCATCGACAGCAGCGCCAGCACGGCCGTGAGCACCGGGAAGGCGGCGACGATCAGCACGTTGGTGCACAGCGCGGTCCAGGTGAAGACGGGCATCTTCATCATGGTCATGCCGGGGGCGCGCATCTTCACGATGGTCGCGATCAGGTTCACCCCCGAGAGCAAGGTGCCGACCCCCGCGATCTGCAGGGACCATATGTAGTAGTCCACCCCCACGTCCGGGCTGTAGAGGATGCCCGACAGCGGCGGGTAGGCGAGCCAGCCGGTCTTGGCGAATTCGCCGATGAACAGCGACGCCATCACCAGCACCGCGCCCATGGTGGTCATCCAGAAGCTGAAGTTGTTCAGGAAGGGAAAAGCCACGTCGCGCGCGCCGATCTGCAGCGGCACCACGTAGTTCATGAGCCCGGTGACCAGCGGCATGGCGACGAAGAAGATCATGATCACGCCGTGCGCCGTGAAGATCTGGTCGTAGTGGTGCGGCGGCAGGTAGCCGGCGTTGTCGCCGAAGGCGATGGCCTGCTGCAGCCGCATCATGATGGCGTCGGCGAAGCCGCGCAGCAGCATCACCAGCCCCAGCACGATGTACATGATGCCGATCTTCTTGTGGTCGATGCTGGTGATCCAGTCGCGCCAAAGCACGCCCCAGGCGCGGAAGTAGGTCATCGCGCCCATCAGCGCGAGGCCGCCCAGCACCACGGCGGCGAAGGTCGCCACCAGGATGGGCTCGTGGTAGGGGAAGGCCTCCCAGGTGAGGCGTCCGAAGATCGGATGGGTCATGGCGGGGTGGTCGGGCATCTTGCGTCTCGGATACCAAGGGTGAGGCGCCGCCCGGGGCCGCGCCTGGAATGTGGGGTGATCTCCGGGATCGGGTGGCTTACTGGATCGTCGTGCGGGCGGGCAGCGGCGCGCCGGTCGGGTTGTCGGCCGTGCAGATCTCGGCAGCGACGGTGCGCATCGGCAGCCCCTGCTCGCCGCGCGGCACCTCGGTCAGGGCCAGGGGCGAGAGGCCGGCCTTGCCGGCGCCACCGGTGGCGTCGACCGCCATCATCTGCCGCATGCACATCTTGCCGGGCTCGACGCAGCGGTTGAGGATGGCGTCATACAGGCCGGGCGCGACGCTGGCGTAGCGGCGCACGGGCTCGCGTTCGCTCGGACGCTCGAGCTGCAGGTAGTCGTTGCGGCCGAGCGCCTTGCCCTCGGCCTTGGCCTTCTGCACCCACTGGTCGAACTCGCCGCCCTGCAGGCCGTGGAACTTGAAGCGCATGCCCGAGAAGCCGGCGCCGCTGTAGTTGGCCGAGAAGCCCTCGTACTCGCCGGGCTTGTTGATGACCGCATGCAGCTTGGTCTCCATGCCGGGCATGGCGTAGATCTGGCCGGCCAGGGCGGGCACGTAGAAGGAGTTCATGACCGAGGAGGCCGTGATCTTGAACTGGATCGGCCGGTCGACCGGCGCCGCCAGCTCGTTCACGGTGGCGATGCCCTGCTCGGGGTAGAAGAAGAGCCACTTCCAGTCGAGCGCGACGACCTCGACCACCAGGGGCTTCGTGCCTTCGGGCACCTGGCGGCCCACGCCGATGCGATCGAGCGGCCGGTAGGGGTCCAGCGTGTGGGTGCTGATCCAGGTCACGGCGCCCAGGGCGATGATGATCAGCAGCGGGGCGGCCCAGATCACCAGCTCCAACTGGGTGGAGTGGTCCCAGTCGGGCTTGTAGGTGGCCTCGGTGTTGGACTGGCGATACCGCCATGCAAAAAGAAATGTGAGCGCGATGACCGGCACGATGATCAGCAGCATCAGCAGCGTGGAGATCACGACCAGCCGGCCCTGCTGGGCGGCCACGTCGCCGGAGGGGTTCAGCACCACCATGTTGCAGCCCGCCAGCAGCAGGGCGAGAACGAGCAGGGCCGACCGGCGAAGGATGGGTAGGAGTGGCATGCCAGGATGGGAAGATGAGCGCGCACCGCGAGAAGACGCGAATGGCCAATGCGCGCAGAATGTAGCCCCATCGGGGGCGGTTGGCGATTGGACGTTTTGTCCTATGGCGCAAAACTGCATCTGATGCGACCCTGATGGATTCCTGCAAGGCTCCCTGAACCCGTAGCACCGCGATGTCCAGCATCAGTCACACCCATCCCGATCCCTCGTCCGAATCCCTCGAGAGGGATGCCCGGCTCATCACCGCCGACCATTCCAAGGTCGCCCCCGGCGAAATCGCCGTCGGCGTGGTCATCGGCCGTGCCTCCGAGTATTTCGACTTCTTCGTCTACGGCATCGCTTCGGTGCTGGTCTTCCCGGCCCTGTTCTTTCCCTTCGAGCAGGGGCTGGAGGGCACACTGTACGCCTTCGTCATCTTCTCGTTCGCATTCATCGCACGCCCGATCGGCACCGTGATCTCGATGCATGTGCAGCGCCGCTGGGGGCGCGCGACCAAGCTGACCATCGCCCTGTTCCTGCTGGGCACCTCCACGGTCGGCATCGCCTTCCTGCCCGGCTACGAGAGCGCGGGCGCGCTCTCCATCGTGCTGCTGTCGATCTTGCGCGTCGGGCAGGGGCTGGCGCTCGGCGGCTCGTGGGACGGGCTGCCCTCGCTGCTCGCGATGAACGCGCCGCCGAACCGCCGCGGCTGGTACTCGATGCTCGGGCAGCTGGGGGCGCCGGTGGGCTTCGTCGTGGCCAGCGGGCTCTTCGCCTTCCTGTATGCCAGCCTGTCGCTGGACGACTTCCTGGCCTGGGGTTGGCGCTACGCCTTCTTCGTGGCCTTCGCGATCAACGTCGTGGCGCTGTTCGCGCGCCTGCGCCTGGTGGTCACGCACGAGTACGAGGAGCTCATGGAAGAAGGCGAGCTCGAGCCGACCAGCGTGATCGAGCTGGTTCGCACCCAGGGCGGCAATCTGCTGATCGGCGCCTTCGCGGCGCTCGCGAGCTATGCGCTGTTCCACCTGGTCACGGTCTTCCCGCTGTCGTGGATCCGGCTCTACTCGGACCAGTCCATCACCCAGTTCCTCATGATCCAGGTCGTCGGCGCCTTCCTGGCGGCCGGCGGCATCGTCGCTTCGGGCTGGATCGCCGACCGCGTGGGCCGCCGCCGCACCCTGGGCACCCTGGCCGTGATGATCGCCGTCTTCAGCGGCTTCGCCCCGACGCTGCTGGGTGGCGGCACGCTCGGGCAGAACGTCTTCATGCTGGTCGGCTTCGTGCTGCTGGGGCTCTCCTACGGCCAGGCCTCCGGCACCGTGACATCGAACTTCATCCGCAAGTACCGCTACACCGGGGCCGCGCTCACGGCGGATCTGGCCTGGCTGATCGGTGCCGCCTTCGCGCCGCTGGTGGCGCTGGGCCTGTCGGCCAACTTCGGGCTCGCCTACGTCAGCGTCTACCTGCTGTCGGGCGCCGCGTGCACGCTGGCGGCGCTCAGCATCAACCGGGCGCTCGAGGCGCGCGGCGACGAGTCGTGACGCCGGGGCGCGGTGCGCGGCCGCCTTCGCTCGAAGGCACTGCGCCCGCGCCGCGCTACACCGACAGGCTGTTCTTCGCGCTGCTGCCGGATGCGCCGGCCATCGCCCGCATCGAGCGGCTGATCGCGGACCTGCGCCGCGATCACGGGATCAAGGGCAAGGCGCTCGGCCCATCGCGCTTCCACGTCACCCTGCACCTCGTGGGCAACTTCACGGGCTTCCCCCAGGCGGAGGCCGACGCTGCCTGCGCAGCGGCCGAGGCGCTGACGGCCATCCCGTCCTTCAAGCTCGTCTTCGATCGCGTGGGAAGCTTCGCCCGCAGGCCGCGCAACATGCCGCTGGTGCTGCTGGGCGACGAGGGCCTGATCGCGGCGAAGGCCTTCCAGCAGGCGCTCGGCCGGGCGATGGCACGGGCCGGCGAAGACCACGGCGACGCGGCCCACTACACGCCGCACCTGACGCTGCTCTACGACGACACCCATGTGGCCCCGCGCGCGATCGAGCCGATCGGCTGGACCGCCAACGAGTTCGTGCTGGTGCGCAGCCTGATCGGGCAAGGCCGGCACGAGGTGCTGTCGCGCTGGCTGCTGCACGGCTGAATGCCGGCGCTACTCTTCGGGGACGTACTTGATGCCCGCCGCCTTGGCCGCCTTGTACTTGTCGATGGCCTTGGACAGGTCCTCGAGCTCTTCGCAGGGAGGGGCGCACAGGCGCGCCAGCCGTTCGCGCCGCTCCTCGGCCTTGGGCAGATCGTCCAGCACGAGATAGAGCTCGCCGGAGTACTCCAGCGCGCCACGGTGGTTGGGGTCGATGCGCAGCGCCGTGTCGTAGAAGCGCTCGGCCGATGCGTAGTCGGGCGTCTTGCTCTTGCGCAGGCTGTAGCCCATCAGGTTGTTCCAGTCGGCGCTGCCCGGGTCGTCGACCCGCTTGAGCTCGGCGATCGCGCGCGACCAGTCCTTGGCCTCGATCTGGGAGCGGGCCGCTGCCAGCTTGAGCGCTGGCGGCGTGGACTCGTTGTCCGCCGCGATGGCCGGGTGGAGGAAAGCCGCGGCCAGCGCCGCGCAGGCGAGGAGACGTCGGGCGAGTTTCATCCGCTCATTGTGCAGCGCGCGCGCTGGTTTGCGCAGGCTCCTCGGGCTCCGGCACGTACTTGTTGCCGGCGGCCTTGTAGCGCGCGATCGCCTGGGCCAGCCGGTCCTGTTCGAGGCAGGCGTTGTTGCACACCAGCTTCAGCGTGGTGAGGCGCTGCTCGGCCTTCGCCAGGTTGTCCTGCATGAGGTAGAGCTCGCCCGAATACGAAAGGGCGCCCCGGTGGCTGGGCTCGATGCGCAGGGCGGCATCGTAGAAGCGCTCCGCCGCCACGTAGTCGGGCTTCTTCGCCTTGCGGTGGCTGAAGCCCATCAGGTTGTTCCAGTCGGGGTCGTTGGGGGCATCCACGCCCTGCAGCTCGGCGATGGCGCCCTTCCAGTCCCTGGCCTCGATCAGCGCCCGCGCGTTGGCGAGGCGGATCGAGGAGGGCAGGGAGGCCGAGTCGATGGCCTCTGCCGGCGGCGTTTGCAACGCGAGCGTGGCCAGGAGGGTGACGGCGGCGAGGTGCAGGAGCCTGGTGGTCATGGCGAAATCCGGTCGATGAAGGAACAAGTCAGGCCGAGGATAGGCAGCGCCTTCCGCGCGGTCTTGAACATTTGCGCCACGCGCACGCGGCCGGCCCCTCGGCGCTCAGGCGGGCAGCTTGCCGAAGCCGGAGTCGCGTGCCAGCACGATCGCGCGGCCGCGGCTGTCGACTTCCAGCTTGGCGAGCACGCTCGTCAGTCGATTGCGCACGGTCTTCTCCGACAAGCCCAGCGTGGCCGCGATCTGGGCGTTGTCGCGGCCCTGGGCGAGCAGCTCGAGCAGCTGGCGCTCGCGCGCCGTCAGCGTCTCGAACACAGCGGCGGGCGCGGGCGCCGCCTCGGCCAGGAAGCTGCGCACCTCGGCCAGCCAATGAGCCCAGCCCGGCTCATGCTCCAGGACCAGGTGGTTGCCGCTGTCGATCGGCACGAAGCGCGCGTCGGGAATCGCGCTCGCGATCAGCCGTCCCTCGGCGAAGGGCACGCGAACGTCGCGCGTGCTGTGCAGCACCAGCGTGGGGCAGCGCACCTCGGGCAGGCGGGCGACGACGTCGATGTTGTCGAACTCGCGCATGAAGCGCGCCGCATTGGCCGGCGAGGTGGAGATGCGCTCCAGCTCGTTGAACCAGCGATGCTGCTGCGGCGTCCCGCCGGGGATGAACTGGCTGGTGAAGAACTGGCGGAAGGCGGTGTCCTGCTTGCCCCAGCCCAGCTCGGCCAGCTTGCGCATCATCTCGGCCTCTTCGCGCTGCTCGGGCGTGGGATTGCGCACCAGGCGCCCGCGCGCATAGCCGCCGTGCAGCACCAGGTGGCTCACCCGATCGGGATGCCGGGCCGCATAGGCGATGGCGATGGAGGCGCCTTGCGAGATGCCGAGCAGGCCGAAGCGCTCGGCGCCCAGTGCGTCGACCAGCGTCTCGAGGTCGCGCAGCCAGCTGTCGAAGCCGAGGTCTTCGACCTCCCAGTCCGACAGGCCGCAGCCGCGCTCGTCGTAGCGCACGAAGGTGGCGTTGGCCGACAGCCCGTCGAGCAGGTGGCGCCACACCGGGCTTTCCCAGTCGAACTCGAGGTGCGAGAGCCAGGTGGCGGCCTTGATCAGCAGCGGGCCCTGGCCGCAGAAGGCATAGGCGAGCCGCACGCCGTCGTGGCCGCGTGCGAAGCGGATCTGCTGCCGGCCCGGCACGGGTTGGCCGGGAGGCGGGTGGGGCGGTTTCTGCACAGCCCTTAGTGAAGAAGCTTTGCCCCGGCTGGTCAATAAACCAGATGGCCTGTCATGCGGATGGCCGTGCTCGGAGGGGACTGCCGGAGGCGATGAATTCTCGCTTTTTGTCGCTTTTCCCTGACTGTTCCGTCGGAGATTTCTAGCATCCCCTGGCTGCCAGCCACTCGATCCAACGAACCGCGTCCTGAGTTCCCGGCGTGTATTCGGAAGCGATGGTCGCTATGCGGGCGGCGTTGCCCACCACGTGCATGTTGCACGGGTGATCGGAAAACGACCCGAGATCCCTTCATGAACAGAACGCATCGCAGTCTTTGGAACCCCGCGCTGGGCGCCTGGGTCGCTGCTCCGGAGAATGCCCGCGCGCGAGGCAAGCGCAGCAGCGCTTCGCGCATCGCGAGGGCCTGCATGCTGACGGCGGCTCTGGGAGGCCAGGCATTGACGCTGTCCGCGGTCGGAACCTTCGGCGGCGCGATGGGCGGCATCGTCGTGCTGGCCCTGGGCACCACGACAACGGCGCGTGCGCAGTCCCTCGGCCTCGAAGGCGGCGAGGGAGGGGGCCGCGACGGCGCCGCCGCCGGCGGTACATGGGCTGTTCCAGATGCATCGGATGGCTCGATCGATCTCAGCGGCTACGGTGGCGGTGGTGGCGGCGGCGGCGGCGTCAGCTTGTCGACGGGTGTCGGAGGCCAAGGCGGCACGGGCGGGCATGGCGAACATTGGACGGGCGTGGGCGGGGCGGGCGGTAGCGGCGGAAGCGTGGCCAGCACGACCCAAAGGATCAACACCGTCCCGCTGCTCGGTGCGGCAGGCCAGGACGGCGCGCAGGGTGCAGACGGAGAAGTGGAGGGCGGCGGCGGCGGCGGTGGTGGTGGCGGCGGCGGGTTTGGCCTGGTCCTCTCGGGCGCAGAGCTCGCAGGCAATTCGTCGGAGATCCAAGGGGGTGCCGGCGGGGACGGCGGCCTCGGGGGCATGATGATCAATGGCAGCGTCGGGCAACGCGCGGGCAGCGGCGGCGGCGGCGCCGGTGGCGGCGGGGCCTTGTTCACGGACGCCATCAGCTTTTCCAACAGTGGTTCCGTGTCGGGGGGAAAAGGAGGGGCATCCAGCGGGGGCACGTGGGGTCAGAACACCGGCGGCGACGGCGGCATGGGCATCGCGCTCACCGGTGGCGGCGCGATCGACAACACCGGCGTCATTGCCGGAGGGGCGGGCGGCGCGGGCAACTTCGCAGAATTGCCCAATGGCGGCAACGGCGGCGCCGGTGTCCTGCTCACGTCGGGTGGCACCGTACTGAACACGGGCACGATCCAGGGCGGCGAGGGGGGCTCGTCGAACCACTACGCCCCGAATCGCCCCTCCAGCCCTCTTGTTCTCCCGGGCGTTGGCGGTGCCGGTGTGGTGGCAACCGGCAATGTGAGCATCACCAACGCCGGCACCATCGGCGGCGGCCTGAGCGGCAATGGCGGGAAGACGCGTGCGAACGCCGTCGAGCTGTCCGGTGGCAACAACACGCTCATCCTCCACGCCGGCTACGAATTCATCGGCAATGTGGTCAGCAAGCCGGCGGCTTATGGCGGTGACGCGCTGGTGCTCGGCGGCGATGCGAGCCCGACGGCCGCCTTCAATGTCTCCAACATCGTGAGCACCTTGCCGGCCTCTTACACCGGCACGCAGTACGTGGGCTTTGCGCACCTCGCCAAGACCGGCGCCGGCAACTGGCGGCTCACGGGCAACGGCAGCGCCGGCCAGCACTGGACGATCGAAGACGGCACGCTGCAAGGCGATGCGAACACCTTCGCAGGCCACATCAACTTCGCACCCGCGTCGCCTGCCGCCAACCCGGGCGTCACCTTCGATCAGGGCAGCGGCAATGCCAACAGTGCCGTGTCTGCCGTGTACGCCGGCACGATCAGCGGCGCGGGATCGCTGACCAAGATCGGCGACGGCACGCTGACGCTCACCGCGGACAGCACGTACACCGGCACGACGACCATCAGCGACGGCTCGCTGGCGCTCAGCGGCGAGGCCAGCATCGCTGCATCGAGCGCTGTCATTGCCAATGGCAACCTCGACATCAGCGGCACCCTCAGCGGTGCCACGCTCGCGAGCCTGGCGGGCAGCGGCAGCGTGACGCTCGGAGACCGGAACCTGACGCTCTCCAATGCGAACGGAACGTTTGCCGGCGTCATCGGCGGCACCGGCGGGGTGACGCTGTCGAGCGGCACCCAGACCCTTTCGGGCGTCAATACCTACAGCGGCGGCACCACCGTCTCGGGCGATGCGACGCTGTCGATCTCTGCAGACCAGAACCTGGGTGCGGCGTCGAGCGTCCTGAACCTCCTGGATCGGGGCACCTTGCAGACCACGGCGGCGGTGACCACGGCGCGTCCCATCACGATCGGCGACGGGGCGAGTTTTCAGGCCGATGCCGACTTGACTGTCAACGGTGTCATTTCCGGCGCAGGCAGCCTCCTCAAGCACGGCGCCGGCACGCTGACGCTCGGCGCGGCCAACAACCACAGCGGCGGCACCTTCGTCGACGGCGGCACGCTCGAACTCGTGACGACTGGCGCGGCCGGCGCCGGACAAATCTACATCGACAACGCCATCAACGGGAACGCCACGCTTCAGGTAAATGCGGGCGTCCAGATAAGCAATGAGGTGATCCTCGTCAACGGGGCCACCCTGCACAATGCCGGCGCCATCACGCGCGCGGGGGTCGGCCGATACGGGGTCTTCAACCTCGCGGGGGCCACGATCACGAATTCGTCGACCGGCACCATCAACGGCGATGAGATCGCCGTGCTGATCATCGGCGGCGGAACCGTCACCAACAGTGGCGGCCTGATCGAGTCGGCCGGCTCCGGGGTCGATAGCTACGGCATCCTGATGACTGCCCCTGGAACGGTGGTCAACGAAGCTGGCGGCACCATCAGGTCAGGATCGCAGGGCGTCGTCCTGGGAGCCGGTGGCACCCTCGTGAACGACGTTGGTTCGACGATCGTCGCGGGAGGCGGAAGATCTTCCGTCGCTTTCGAATTCGGCAGTGCGATGCTTGTCAACAAGGGCACCCTGGTCGGAGACGCGGTGCTCGACTCGACCGATACGGCCCCCACTGTCGACGCGACGCTGTTCACGGGCTCGTCGTTGCAAGGCAGGCTGGACATGGGCAGCCGTACGGCAGCCAGCCTGACGTTGGATGGAACAGGCCGGCAGCTTCTTTCCGACGCCGTCACCCAGGACATCCGCTTCACCGGCAGGCTGCTCGGGCAAGGGGGTGGAACCTGGGTCATCGACAAGGACCTCTCTCCGGCAAGCACGACCATTGCCGCGGACAGCACGCTGCAGCTCGGCAACGGCGGCACCGTCGGCTCGATCGCGGGGCCGATCGACATCAGCGGCACGCTGGCCGTCAACCGCTCCGACACGCTGACGCTCGGCGACACGATCAGCGGCACGGGCGGGTTGATTCAATCCGGCACCGGCACCACCTTCCTGACCGCCGACAACAGCTACAGGGGCGGCACGCGCCTGGACGCGGGCGTGCTCTCCGTGTCCAGCAACGCCCACCTTGGCGATGCTGCAGGCAGCCTTCGCTTCGACGGCGGCACCCTGCAGACCACCGCCGACCTCACCATGAACCGTGCGACCACGCTCGACGCGCGGGGCGGCGCGATCGAGACGCTCGCGGGCACGGCGCTGACCCATCAGGGCGCGATCAGTGGGGCTGGTGCGCTCGCCAAGACCGGTGCCGGCACGCTGAGGCTCGCAGGCACCAACACTTACGCAGGCGGCACCACGATCAGCGCGGGCACCCTGGCGGGCAGCGCCGCCAGCTTCGGCAGCGGCGCCATTGCCAACGACGCCGCACTCCTCATCGAGCAGCCTGACGACGCCACCCTGGACAACACCGTCTCCGGCAGCGGTGTCGTGACCAAGACAGGTGCAGGCACCTTGACGCTCAGCGGCGAGAACAGCTACAGCGGCGGCACCGATCTGAAGGAGGGCGGTGTGGCCGTGCGCAACAACCGCGCGCTGGGCACCGGCGAGCTCGCCATGCACGAAGGCACCATCCTGCTCTTTGCCGCCGATGGGCTCACCTTGGCCAATCCCATCGCCTTCACCGATGCGGTCGATCCGATCGTCGACACCGGTCCCTTCACTGCGACGCTCACGGGCGCCATCACCGGGCCTGGTGACCTCAGCAAGATCGGCAGCGGCACCCTCATCCTCTCGGGTGCCAACACGTACACGGGCGCCACTGCCGTCACCGAAGGCACCTTGCGTGCGGGTGTGCCCAACACCTTCAGCCCGGCCTCGGCCCACAGCGTCGCCTCCGGCGCCACGCTCGACCTCGCCGGCTTCAGCCAGAGCGTGGCGGGCCTCACGAACGCCGGCATTGTCTCGCTCATCGGCGCTGCTCCTGGCACCACCCTCACCGTCACCGGCCCTTACGTAGGCAACAACGGCCTCCTGCGCCTGGGCACCTTCCTGGGAGACAGCGCCAGCGCGAGCGACCGGCTCGTCTTGAGCGGCCCGAGTGCCGTCGCCAGCGGAAACACCACCGTGCAAGTCGTCAACCTCGGCGGCCTCGGTGCGCTCACCAGCGGCAATGGCATCGAGCTCGTGAGCGCCCTCGACGGCGCCACCACCACCGCGCAGAGCACCAAGGATGCCTTCGCCCTGCAGGGCGGCCATGTGGATGCGGGCGCCTACGAATACCGCCTGCAGCCCGGCGACGCCGCAGGCGCGGGAGAGAACTGGTACCTGCGCTCCACCAGCACCCTCATTCCGCCCGGCCCGCCTGCTCCACCCATCGAGGTGCCCACCTACCGAGCCGAAGTGCCTCTCTTCGCAGCCCTGCCCGAGCAGCTGCGCCAGGGCAACCTGGCCATGCTCGGCAACCTGCACCAGCGCATCGGCGACGACGATGTGAAGACCGGCAGCGCATCGACGCCCGCCACCGGCGAGCGCCGCGCCTGGGGCCGTGTCCTCAGCTCCCGCCTCGACATCCGGCAAGGCGGCACCGTCAGCCCGCAAAGCGACGGCCGCCTGAGCGGCCTGCAGGCCGGCACCGACCTGTGGACCGCCCCCCACTGGCGCGCCGGCCTCTACGCCGGCCAGCTCGACGGCGATATGCAAATCAGGGGCTTCGCCCGCGGCATCGCCAACCTGGCGGTCGGCAGCAACGACCTGCGCAATCAATACCTGGGCGGCTATGCCACCTATGGCAACGACAACGGTGTCTATCTCGACGCCGTGCTGCAGGCCGGGCGCCACCGCTACGAGGTCAGGCCGCAAACCACCCTGCGCACCAAGGGCAAGGCCAGCAGCCTGAGCGCCTCCCTGGAGATCGGCCAGTCCTTCGCGCTCGGCGATGGCTGGCTGATCGAACCACAGGCCCAACTCGTGCACCAGGACGTCGAACACGACGACGTCCACCTTGCCGCCACACGCGTGCACCAGGAGAGCGACACCAGCTGGCTCGCCCGCCTGGGCGTGCGCGTGAAGGGCGACATAAGCACGAGTGCAGGCCGGCTGCAACCCTATGCGCGCGTGAACCTGTACCGCACCGGAGGTGGCGATGACGCCACGCGCTTCATCGCCCCGGCAGCCACCACGACCATTGTCAGCAGCAACGGCAGCAGTTCCGCCGAACTCGCCGCAGGCTTCACGCTGGGCCTGAGCGAATCGACCAGCCTCTATGGCGAGCTCGGCAAGTTGTGGGCCACAGGAGGCGACAACCGCGTGAAGTCGCAGCTCAATGCCTCGGCGGGGCTGCGTGTGCGATGGTAGGTTGAAGGCGCGCTTGACGCGCCCCATGCTGGCCACGCTTCAGCATGCGGTGGTCCCCTCGGCGGTCGCACGCCAAAACCTAGAATGGGGCCATGTCTCTCCAAGAGCTCGATTTTCATGGCCAGCCCGCGCTGCGCCTCGCCTTGCCTGATGGCGATGCCTGTACGGTAGCGCTGCACGGCGCCCAGGTGCTGTCCTGGACCACCGCGGATGGCACCGAGCGCCTGTACCTCAGCCCGGAAGCGCGCTTCGACGGCCAGAGCGCGATCCGCGGCGGCGTGCCCCTCTGCTGGCCCCAGTTCAACCAGCGCGGACCGCTGCCCAAACACGGTTTCGTGCGCAACTTCGCCTGGCGCGTCGACCCGGCCGACCCGGCCGGCGCAGCCGGCAAGGCCGACACCGTGGTCCTCGCGCTGCACGACGACGAGGCCACCCGCGCGATCTGGCCGCATGCCTTCCACGCCAAGCTGGCGGTGACCCTGGCGCCGCATTCGCTGCGCATCGCGCTCACCATCGACAACACCGGCGGCGCGCCCTGGTCCTTCGCCGCCGCACTGCACAGCTACCTGCGCGTGGACGACATTGCCCAGGCCACGCTGGAAGGCCTGCAGGGCGCCAACCGCTGGGACGCAGTGCGCGACGACCGCCATGTGGACCTCGCGCCCGCGCTGCGCTTCGGCACCGAGTTCGACAGCGTCTACGCTGCGCCGGCCCGGCCGCTGCACCTGGTGCAGCCTTCCGGCACGCTCGAGATCGCGCAGAGCGCGAGCTGCACCGAAACGGTGGTCTGGAACCCCGGCCCCGACTTGAGCGCGCGGCTGGCGGACCTGCCGGACGACGGCTGGCGACACATGCTCTGCGTCGAGGCGGCGCGCATCGACGAGCAGGTCATGCTGGCGCCCGGCCGCAGCTGGCAGGGCTGGCAGCAGCTCACCGTCCTCTGAACTTCTCCCCGAGCTGAATCCCCATGCTTGCCAAGCGCATCATTCCCTGCCTCGACGTCACCGGCGGCCGTGTCGTCAAGGGCGTCAACTTCGTCGAACTGCGCGATGCCGGCGACCCGGTCGAGATCGCGGCGCGCTACAACGCCCAGGGCGCCGACGAGCTGACCTTCCTGGACATCACGGCCACCAGCGACGGCCGCGACCTGATCCTGCCCATCATCGAGGCCGTCGCCTCGCAGGTCTTCATCCCGCTGACGGTCGGCGGCGGCGTGCGCACCGTCGAGGACGTGCGCCGCCTGCTCAACGCCGGTGCGGACAAGACCAGCTTCAACTCCGCCGCCATCGCGAATCCGCAGGTCATCGAAGACGCCTCGCGCAAGTACGGCGCCCAGTGCATCGTGGTCGCGATCGACGCCAAGCGCCGTTCGGCCGAGGACGCGGGCCGGCGTGGCGAAGGCTGGGACGTCTACAGCCACGGCGGCCGCAAGAACACCGGCCTGGACGCGGTCCAATGGGCGGTCGAGATGGCGCGCCGCGGCGCCGGCGAGATCCTCCTGACCAGCATGGACCGCGACGGCACCAAGAGCGGCTTCGATCTCGCGCTGACCCGGGCGGTGAGCGATGCGGTGAGCGTGCCGGTGATCGCCTCGGGCGGCGTCGGCAACCTGGACGACCTGGCCGACGGCATCCAGATCGGCGGGGCGGACGCCGTACTGGCGGCCAGCATCTTCCACTACGGCGAATACACCGTCGGCCAGGCCAAGGCCTGCATGGCGGCGCGCGGGATTCCCGTGCGGATGTGAAACGAACATCCCCGACAATGACCAAGATGAACTGGCTGGACGAAGTGAAGTGGGACGCGAACGGCCTGGTGCCGGTCATCGCGCAGGAACAGGGCAGCAAGGACGTGCTGATGTTCGCCTGGATGAACCGCGAGGCCCTGGAAAAGACCGCCGAGCTGGGCCGCGCCGTGTATTTCAGCCGCTCGCGCGGCAAGCTCTGGTTCAAGGGTGAAGAGTCGGGCCATGTGCAGACCGTGCACCAGATCCGCATGGACTGCGACAATGACGTCCTGCTGATCGAGGTCACGCAGACCGGCCACGAGCCCGGCATCGCCTGCCATACCGGCCGCCACAGCTGCTTCTTCAGCAAGTACGAGAACGGCCGCTGGACCGTGACCGAGCCGGTCCTGAAAGACCCCGAAATGATCTACTCCGCCTCGCCCCGATGAGTACCGCACGGCCGCCCGAAGGTGCTCGCACCGCAGCCGAAGGCGAAGGTCGCCTCTCGAGCACCGAAGTCCCTCAACGCCCGATGGAAGACGCATTGGCCCGGCTGGCCGCCGTGATCGAGAGCCGTTTGCCCGTCCACGGCAGCGACCCCGACAAGAGCTACGTCGCGCGCCTGCTGCACCGCGGGCCCGATGCCTTTCTCAAGAAGATCGGAGAGGAGGCGACCGAGGTGGTGATGGCCGCCAAGGACGCCGACCACGGCGGCGAGCGCGCAAAAATAGTGAACGAAGTGGCCGATCTCTGGTTCCACAGCATGGTGGCCCTGGCCCATTACGGCTTCTCGCCGCGCGACGTGGTCGCCGAGCTGGAGCGGCGCGCAGGCACCAGCGGCATCGAGGAAAAGGCCCTGCGCAAGGCGCAGGACCGCGAAGCTTCCAACGATTGAGTCCAAGGACCGAGACTGAGAGGACGCCATGCCCAATGACATCGTGACCGTCGAGCCCGATTCGTCGCTCAAGACCTGGGGCTGGATCAGTTACATCCTGCATCTGGTCGTCGCCGTGGCCGCCGTGCTGCCCGGAACGCAAGCCTCCATCGCACTGCTGCTGATCGCGCTGGTGATGGACCTGGTCAAGCGCGACGATGCCGCCGGCACCTGGCAGGCCTCGCACTTCAGCTGGCGTATCCGCTCCGTGCTATGGGCAGGACTGGCCTATCTCCTGACCTCCTGGCTCTGGCTGCTGTTGCTGCTGCCCGGCTGGATCGCCTGGGCCCTGATTTCACTGTGGTTCCTCTATCGCATCGTCAAGGGGATGGTGCGCATGAATGCGGGCCGTTCCATGGAGCCTTCGAATGTCCTCTGATCCGAACTGCATCTTCTGCAAAATCGTTGCGGGCCAGATCCCCTCGCGCAAGGTCTACGAGGACGACGAACTGTTCGGCTTCCACGACATCGCGCCGTGGGCGCCCGTGCATTTCATGCTGGTGCCCAAGCGCCACATTCCCTCGATGGCCCAGGTCACGTCAGAAGATTCGGCGCTGCTCGGGCGAATCATGACGCTGGCCCCCAAGCTGGCCCTGGAGCAGGGCTGCCGCCCCTACCCCCAGGGCGGCTACCGCATCGTGGTGAACACCGGCGCCGAGGGCGGGCAGGAGGTTCACCATCTCCATGTCCATGTCATGGGCGGACCCCGCCCCTGGCTCAAGGGTTGATATTCCGTTCTGCGCCGGGGGCCGCCTCTCGCGCCGACTAAAATCGAACATTCTTCAGGAGTAATCCATGGGTTCACTTTCCATCTGGCACTGGCTGATCGTGCTGCTCGTCGTGGTGATGATTTTCGGCACCAAGAAGCTGCGCAACATGGGCTCCGACCTGGGCGGCGCCGTCAAGGGCTTCAAGGACGGCATGAAGGACGGCTCGGCGCCCGAGACGCCCGCCACCCCGAATCCCCAGGTGAGCGCGAACGGCAGCAACGCCGACAAGTCGACCATCGACGTCGAAGCGCGCCAGAAGTCCTGAGCACGCTGCCTCCGTGATCGACCTCGGCATCTCGAAACTGGCGTTGATCGGCGCCGTTGCGCTGATCGTGATCGGCCCCGAAAAGCTGCCGCGGGTCGCGCGCACCGTCGGCACGCTGCTGGGCAAGGCCCAGCGCTACGTGAACGACGTCAAGGCCGAGGTCAACCGCTCGATGGACCTCGACGAATTGCGCAAGATGAAGGACACGGTCCAGGATGCCGCCCGCGACGTCGAGCACAGCATCCAGACCGGCGCCAGCGACTTCGAGAAGCAGTTTTCCGAGGTCGGCCAGACCAGCTCCGAGCTGACCGAGCCGACACCGAGCTACCCCGAGTACAAGCACCCCCGCAAGAAGTGGCGCCTGAAGCAGGGCGCCATGCCGCAGTGGTACAAGGCACGCAACGGCGTCCGCACGCGGGCGCTTTCGGGCGCGGCGCGCGTCGCCCGCTACCGCCCGCACAAGATCAACTGAGAGCCGTCCGCTCGTTCCGGCCGCGCGCAGCGCGCCCCCAACTTCGCCCGCAGCGCCCCCACATGGCCGATTCCCCCGACAAGAACAAAGAAGACGAACTGGCCGGCACCGAGCAGCCCTTTGTCGCGCACCTGATGGAGCTGCGCGACCGCCTGCTCTACTGCGTCTACGGCCTCGCGATCGCAGGCGTTTTGCTGGCGATCTGGCCCGGCCCGAGCGGCCTGATCGACATGATCGCGGTGCCGATCCGCTCCCACATGCCGCCCGATGCCAAGCTGATCGCAGTAGGGGTGTTCTCGCCCTTCTTCGTGCCGCTGAAGGCGCTGATGATGGCGGCGGTGCTGCTGACCCTCCCCTGGCTCATGTACCAGGCCTGGATGTTCGTCGCGCCCGGCCTCTACAGCCACGAAAAGAAGTTCGCGCTCCCGCTCATCATTTTCGGCAGCTTCCTGGCCTATGCCGGCATCGCGTTCGTGCAGTTCTTCGTGCTCGACAAGATGTTCGGCTTCATCCAGAAATTCACGCCCGAGGCGGTGGCGGCCACGCCTGACATCGCGTCGTACGTCGAAGCCATCTTGTCGCTCTATCTCGCGTTCGGCGTCGCGTTCCAGGTGCCGATCGTCGTGATGCTGCTCGTTCGCTTCGAAATGGTCACCATCGAGAAGCTGAGGAGCTTCCGTGGCTACTTTATCGTGCTGGCCTTCGTGGTGGCGGCGGTGCTCACGCCGCCCGACGTGGTCTCGCAGCTCGCGCTGGCGATCCCGATGTGCCTGCTTTACGAAGTTGGCATCATCGCCGCGCGCTACTTCGTCAAGCACAGCAAGTCGCCCGAGGAAAGCGAAAGCGCCGACTCGCCGCAGCCCTGACGGGCGCCGACTACTCCGTCTGCGGCCCGCGGCGCATCGGACTGCGGGGCCGCAGGCCCGGCGTGACGTCCAGCTCCATCTTGTCGCTGCCGCGCTGGAGCGCGAAGCGGGTGGCATTGCCGGGCTTGAGCCCTGCGACCGCGGTCAGCAGTTCCTGCACGTTGCCGATCTGCTTCTCGCCGACGCCGGTGATCACGTCCCCGGGGCGAATGCCCGCCCTCGCGGCCGGGCCGTTCTGCAGCACGCCGGTGATGATCGCGCCCTTGCGGGCCTTGACGCCGAAGGTCTCCGCCAATTCCGGCGAAAGGTCGTTGGGCTCGACGCCGATCCAGCCGCGCGTGACCTTGCCTTCCTTCACGATGTCTTCCAGCACCTGCTTGGCGGTGGAGACCGGGATGGCGAAGCCGATGCCCATGCTGCCGCCCGAGCGCGAGTAGATGGCGGTGTTGATGCCCTCGAGGTTGCCGTTCACGTCGATCAGCGCACCGCCCGAGTTGCCGGGGTTGATGGCGGCGTCGGTCTGGATGAAGTTCTCGAAGGTGTTGATGCCCAGCTGGTTGCGCCCGAGCGCCGAGACGATGCCGCTGGTCACGGTCTGGCCGACGCCGAAAGGATTGCCGATGGCCAGCACCTGGTCGCCCACCTGCAGGTTGTCCGAGTTGCCCAGCACGATCACCGGCAGCTTGTCGAGCTCGATCTTGAGCACCGCGAGGTCGGTGTCCGGGTCGGTGCCGATCACCTTGCCGCGCGCCTGGCGGCTGTCGTTGAGCGTGACGTCGATCTCGTCGGCGCCCTCCACCACGTGGTTGTTGGTGAGGATGTAGCCGTCGGCACTCACGATCACGCCGCTGCCCAGCCCGATCTGCGGCTGGTCGCCCTGGTCGCCGAAAAAGAAGCGGAACCACGGGTCGTCGCTGCGCGGGCTGCGCCGCGCCGCCTTGCTGGTGTTGATGCTGACCACGGCCGGGGAGGCCTTCTTGGCCGCCGCGCTCAGGCTGCCGGGCGTGATCGCCGACGGATGGGACACCGGCGCCTCGATCACCGACACCACGCCGCCCAGCGACGTCGCACGGCGGCCGATCCATTCGGGTTTGAGCGTGGCGACGACGAAATAGGCCGCGAGCATCACGGTCACGGCTTGGGCGAACAGCAGCCAGGTGCGTTTCATGAAAAAACTGGGAGGAGAAGGAGGGTTGCAGCGTTGCCGTACAAAAGCGGCGTCGAGGAGCCGCATTGTCCCTCAACGTCCGGGCGGTTCCTGTGCGCCCGCGCGCGCAGGGGCTATTCCGCTCCTGTCCATCTAGGGAAAACCCTGCTGATTGCGCGCCCTTGGCCGCGAGCGGGTCCACAATGGCGCGATGAGCACCACCCGACACGAGCTGTTGCACGCCTTCGACCTGCTGCTCGCGCCCGAGCGCTTCAAGGACTACGGACCCAACGGCCTGCAGGTCGAGGGCCGCACCTCGGTGCGCAAGATCGTCTCCGGCGTGACCGCGAGCCGCGCGCTGATCGAAGCCGCCATCCATGCCGAAGCCGACGCGATCTTCGTTCACCACGGCCTGTTCTGGCGCGGCCAGGACGGCCGCGTGACCGGCTGGATGAAGCAACGGCTGGGCTTGCTGCTCGGCGACGACGTGAGCCTGTTCGCCTACCACCTGCCGCTGGATGCACATCCCGAGCTCGGCAACAACGCCCAGCTCGGACTGAAGCTGGGCCTGGTCGCGCACGCGGGTTCGAGCGGCCGCTTCGGCGAGCAGGAGATCGGCTTTCTCGGCGCGCCCGGCAATGGCGAGAGCTTCGACAATGCCCGTGCGCTGGCCGCGCACGCGGAGCAGGCGCTGGGCAAGAAGATCACGCTGGTCGACGTGCAGAAGCCGCGGCCCATCCGCAACGTCGCCTGGTGCACCGGCGGGGCGCAGGGTTACTTCGAGGCCGCGATCGCCGCCGGCGCGGATGCCTTCATCACCGGCGAGATCTCCGAGCCGCAGGCCCACTATGCGCGCGAGATGGGCGTGGCCTTCCTGGCCTGCGGCCACCATGCGACGGAGCGCTACGGCGCGCCTGCGGTGGCGGCCCATGTAGCCGCGCAGCTGGGCCTCGCGCATCAGTTCATCGACATCGACAACCCGGCGTGAAGAGCCAGGCCCTCGCCATCACCCTGGGCGATCCCGCAGGCATCGGCCCGGAGATCATCGCCCGTGCCTTTCGCGACGCGCCCGAGCTCACGCGGGGCTGCTTCGTGGCCGGCGACCTGGGGCTCGTGCGCCGGGCGGCGCAGGCGCTCGAGGCGCCGGGACGGCCTGCGCTGCCGGTCGCGCTGATCGAGGCACCGGCCGAGGCGCTGGCCGTGCCGCCGCACTGCATTCCCTTACTGCAAGTCGTGGCCCCACCCGGAGAGGCGATCGCGCCCGGTGCGATCAGTGCAGTCGCCGGCCGCATCGCCGGCGACTGCGTGGTCTGGGCGGCGCGCGCCGCCCTGCGCGGCGAAGTGGCGGCCATCGTGACCGCGCCGCTGCACAAGGAGGCGCTGGCGGCGGCCGGCTATGCCTTTCCCGGCCACACCGAGCTGCTGCAGGCCGAGGCGGCAGCCCACCTGCACCGGGCCCCGGCGGACGTGCCGGTGCGCATGATGCTGGCCAACGACGAGCTGCGCACCGTGCTCGTGAGCATCCACATGTCCTTGCGCGCGGCGATCGAGGCCGTGAGCTTCGAAGGCGTGCTCCAGACGCTGCGCATTACGCACGATTCGCTGTCGGCGGTCCTGGGGCGCGCGCCGAGGATCGGCGTCGCCGGCCTGAATCCGCATGCGGGGGAGGGCGGCCTGTTCGGCACGGAAGAGCGCCAGATCATCGCGCCGGCCATCGCGGCCGCGCGCGCGCAGGGCATCGACGCCGATGGACCGCATGCGCCCGACACCGTCTTCATGCGCGCCCGCGCCACCACGCAGCGCGCCGGCGAATTCGACGTGGTGGTCGCGATGTACCACGACCAGGGCCTGATCCCCATCAAGTACCTGGGCGTGGAGAAGGGCGTGAACGTGACGCTGGGCTTGCCGCTGGTGCGCACCAGCCCCGATCACGGCACCGCCTTCGACATCGCCGGCAGCGGGCGGGCCGACGCGTCCAGCCTGATCGAGGCGATCCGGGTGGCGCGCTCGCTGGCTGGTGGACCGACGTTCAGGGGCGCCTGAGGCTGTCGCGGATCTCGCGCAGCAGCACGATGTCCTCGGGCGTCGCGGCCGGCGCGGGTGCTTCCTCGTGCCTCCTGCGCAGCCTGTTGATCTGCTTGACCATCATGAAGATGATGAAGGCCAGGATCACGAAATTGACCACGATGGTGATGAAGTTGCCGTAGGCCAGCACCGGCACGCCGGCCTTCTTGAGGTCGGCCAGGTTGTTCGCCACGTTCGGCGGTATCGTGCCCAGCACCACGTAGAGGTTCGAGAAGTCCAGCCTGCCGAACACCAGGCTCACGATCGGCATGATGATGTCGGCCACGATCGAGTCGACGATCTTGCCGAAGGCGGCGCCGATGATCACGCCGACCGCCAGGTCCACCACGTTGCCCTTGACGGCGAACTCGCGAAATTCCTTCAGAAAACTCATGAGGCCTGCCTCGCGTGCTTGTTGTTGGTCCGGGGCAGTATAGAGGGGCACCTCGCTCGCGGCCACGCCCCGCGCTCGCGTTGAATCGGCTTGTGACGCTCCGCTACAATCGCCGGCTGACCCAAGCCCCCAGCGAAGAAGATTGAGGACCCCCATGAGTGACATCTCCGTCGGCCGCCAGCGGATCGACAGCAGCAAGCGGACGTGGTTGATCGCATCAGGCTGTGCCGGCGCAGTGGGCGGAGTGGCCACCGCCATCCCGTTCGTCAGCACTTTCCAGCCATCTGAAAAAGCCAAGGCCGCCGGCGCACCCGTCGAGGTGGACATCGGTGGTCTTCAGCCCGGCGAGAAGATGACGGTCGAATGGCGCGGCAAGCCGGTGTGGATCCTCAAGCGCTCGCCGGCCCAGGTCGCCGAACTGGCCAAGCTGGACGACCAGCTCGCCGATCCGCAATCCAAGCGCAACCCCGACGAGTTCACGCCCGAATACGCGCGCAACGGGGGCCGCTCGATCAAGCCCGAGGTCCTCGTTGTCGTGGGCATCTGCACCCACCTCGGCTGCTCGCCCATCGACAAGCTCCAGCCCGGCCCGCAACCCTCGCTGCCCGACAACTGGGAAGGCGGCTTCCTCTGCCCCTGCCATGGCTCGACCTTCGACCTGGCCGGCCGCGTCTTCAAGAACAAGCCCGCGCCCGACAACCTGCCGGTGCCGCCGCACATGTACCTCTCCGACACGCGCCTTCTGATCGGCGAAGACAAGAAGGCCTGAGGAGCAAAAGGAACATGGCTGAATTCAAGGAAATCTCGCCCAACGCCCCCGCCGGCGACAAGCTGCTGAACTGGGTCGACAACCGCTTCCCGCTGACCAAGCTCTGGAACGACCAGTGGGGCCAGTACTACGCGCCGAAGAACTTCAACTTCTGGTACATCTTCGGCTCGCTCGCGATGCTGGTCCTCGTGATCCAGATCGTGACCGGCATCTTCCTCGTGATGCACTACAAGCCCGATGCGGCCCTGGCCTTCGCCTCGGTCGAGTACATCATGCGCGACGTGCCCTGGGGCTGGCTGATCCGCTACATGCACTCGACGGGGGCCTCGGCCTTCTTCATCGTGGTGTACCTGCACATGTTCCGCGGCCTGATCTACGGCAGCTACCGCAAGCCGCGGGAGCTGATCTGGATCTTCGGCTGCGCCATCTTCCTGTGCCTGATGGCCGAGGCCTTCATGGGCTATCTGCTGCCCTGGGGCCAGATGAGCTACTGGGGCGCTCAGGTGATCGTCAATCTGTTCTCCGCCATCCCCTTCGTCGGCCCCGACCTGGCGCTGCTGATTCGCGGCGACTACGTGGTGAGCGACGCCACGCTCAACCGCTTCTTCAGCTTCCACGTGATCGCGGTGCCGCTGGTGCTGCTCGGCCTGGTGGTCGCTCACCTGATCGCCCTGCACGAGGTGGGCTCGAACAATCCTGACGGCATCGAGATCAAGGCCAAGCGCGGCCCTGACGGCCACCCGCTGGACGGCATTCCCTCGCACCCGTACTACACGGTGCACGACATCTTCGGCGTGGTGGTGTTCCTCACCATCTTCTCGGCCGTGATCTTCTTCGCGCCAGAGGCGGGCGGCTACTTCCTCGAGTACAACAATTTCATCCCGGCCGATTCGCTGAAGACGCCGAACCACATCGCGCCCGTCTGGTACTTCACGCCTTACTACTCCATGCTGCGCGCCATCACCGGCGAGATGATGTATGCGCTGATCGCCTGCGTGATCGCGGGTGCCGCCTTCGGCGTCTGGAAGGCGCACCTCGCCGCGATCTTCAAGGCCGTCATCGTGATCGTCGCCGTCGGCGTCGCCGCCATGATGCTGACGATCGACGCCAAGTTCTGGGGCGTGGTGGTGATGGGCGGCGCGGTCATCATCCTGTTCTTCCTGCCCTGGCTGGACCACAGCCCGGTGCGGTCGATCCGCTACCGTCCGACCTGGCACTGGTACCTGTACGGTCTGTTCGTCATCAACTTCGTGGTCCTCGCCTACCTCGGCGTTCAGCCGCCCTCGCCGACCGGCGAGCGCGTGTCGCAGGTTGGTACGCTCTTCTATTTCGGTTTCTTCCTGCTGATGCCGTGGTGGAGCCGCCTCGGCGAATTCAAGCCGGTGCCCGAGCGCGTGACCTTCCACGCGCACTGAGAGAGCCGGAGCACACAACAATGAAGAAACTGATCCTCACGTTGATCGCAGCGCTCGGCATCGTGGCCGGCGCGCATGCCGCCGAGGGCGGCATTGCCTGGGACAAGGCACCGAACAAGACCAACGACCTGGCCGCCCTGCAAAACGGCGCCAAGCTGTTCGTCAACTACTGCCTCAACTGCCATTCGGCGGCGTTCATGCGCTACAACCGGCTGCAGGACATCGGCATCACCGAGCAGCAGATCAAGGACAACCTGCTGTTCACGACGGACAAGGTCGGCGAGACGATGAAGGCCAACCTCGACCCGGTCCAGGCCAAGGCCTGGTTCGGCGGCGTTCCGCCCGACCTCACGCTGGTCGCGCGCTCGCGCGCCGGCCATGGCGGCACCGGTGCGGACTATCTGTACACCTACCTGCGCACCTTCTACCGCGACGACACCAAGGCGACGGGCTGGAACAACCTGGTGTTCCCGAGCGTCGGCATGCCGCATGTGCTGTGGGAACTTCAGGGCGACCGCCGCCCGGTGTTCGACAAGGTCGAAGCCCACGGCCACGCGACCGAGGTCTTCAAGGGCTGGGAGCAGGTCACGCCCGGCACCATGACGCCGCTTCAGTACGACCAGGCGATGGGCGACCTCGTGGCCTACATGCAGTGGATGGCCGAGCCGGCGCAGAACACCCGCATCCGCGTGGGTGTCTGGGTCCTGCTGTTCCTGGTGTTGGCGCTGGTCTTCGTGTGGCGTCTCAACGCCTCGTACTGGAAAGACGTGAAGTAACAGACGGAACGCGGCCGGTGTTTGCCGGCGCGCGTCCTTGCGGAGTGGGTTGCCGAGAGCTTCCCACTCCTTTTAGTTTTTAGGAGCCTTAAGCCATGATGGTCTTGTATTCAGGAACGACCTGCCCCTTCTCCCATCGTTGCCGCTTCGTGCTGTTCGAAAAAGGCATGGACTTCGAGATTCGCGATGTCGATCTCTACAACAAGCCCGAGGACATCAGCGTGATGAACCCGTACGGCCAGGTGCCCATCCTGGTCGAGCGCGACCTGATCCTGTACGAGTCGAACATCATCAACGAGTACATCGACGAGCGCTTCCCGCATCCGCAACTGATGCCCGGCGACCCGGTCGACCGCGCCCGCGTGCGCCTGTTCCTGCTCAATTTCGAGAAGGAACTCTTCGTGCACGTGTCCACGCTCGAGAACCGCAGCGCCAAGGGCAACGAAAAGGCGCTGGAAAAGGCCCGCTCGCACATCCGCGACCGCCTGACCCAGCTCGCGCCCGTGTTCCTCAAGAACAAATACATGCTCGGCGACAATTTCTCGATGCTGGATGTCGCCATTGCGCCGCTGCTTTGGCGCCTGGATTACTATGGCATCGACCTGAGCAAGAACGCTGCCCCGCTTCTGAAGTACGCCGAGCGCATCTTCTCGCGCCCTGCCTACATCGAGGCGCTGACGCCTTCCGAAAAGGTCATGCGCAAGTAAACGCCGAACGCTGTTGCCGCTTTTTTCATGATCAATGCGCTGGAGTCCTCTTCGACCCGCCCGTACCTGATCCGGGCGCTGTACGAGTGGTGCACGGACAACGGCTTCACCCCCTACGTGGCGGTGCAGGTCGACGACACCGTGCAGGTGCCGCGCGAGTACGTGAAAAACGGCGAGATCGTGCTGAACATCAGCTTCGATGCGACCAGCTCGCTCAAGCTGGGCAACGACTTCATCGAGTTCAAGGCCCGTTTCGCCGGCACCGCTCGCGAGATCAGCGTGCCGGTGGGCCGCGTGATCGCGATCTATGCGCGCGAGAACGGCCAGGGCATGGCCTTTCCCGCGCCAGCGCCTTCCACGGCGCCGGCCGGTGCGGGCAGCACGTCCGGCGATGCGCCTGCGGCGCGCCTGCCGCTGCGCGATGCCTCCCGCGGCGCGGAGGCCGATCCCGGCAAGGTGGTGCACCTGATCAGCGGCGAAGGCGCGGCGGAAGACGGCACGGCAACGACCGCGTCCACACCGCCCGGCCCGGAGGAGCCGCCCCGTCCCCCGGGCAGCGGTGGCTCGCGCCCTTCGCTCAAGCGCATCAAGTAGCCGCAAGAGCAGGGGAGCGGCGCGTGCAGGGGCGCCGTTAGAATCAACGCCCATTCCCATGCCGCTTTAGCTCAGTTGGTAGAGCAACCGCCTTGTAAGCGGTAGGTCGTCAGTTCGATTCCGACAAGCGGCACCATTGAATCGGCCGGAAACCCGCGCCGTTGTCGAGTTTCAGATGATCCGGGGTAGCTCCAGCGGGGTAGCAACTGTGGTAGCTCAACCCCATGAGACTTTGCTTCGGCCCCAGGACTCATTAACCCGTTCGAGAGCATCGAGATACCCGAAAAGGGAAGCGACTCCAAGGCTCGGGTCCCGTTCACATTGAAAGAACTGATGACGCTCTATGCGGCATGCCGCGAGGTTGACGATGACCTTCGATGGATCGCGGCGCTGCTGATCGACACTGGGGCACGCCTCGCTGAAGTCGTGGGACTTCCGCTGGCCGACATTGATCTCGATGATGCCGTGCCTCACGGGCGCGGCGCATAGCTCGCAAGCCGTAGTCATGGGTAATCCGACGCACTTCCTGCCAATGCGGCGCACAGAAACCCTGTCAGGTTGCGCTCCAGTTCATCACCCCGGGCGGCATCGGCCAAGCCCTGCGAGAGCTTCGCCAGCCGATTCCCGGCCGTGGCGTCCGTGACGGCGAGCAGGACGGTACCGACCATCAGCGTGTAACGCCAGATCCACTGCGCCTTGGGGACACGGGCATCGGTCTGGCGCAGCGCATCGATGAAGGTGAGCGCGAAGGGGTCGAGGTACTGCTCGTAGACCCGTTGCGTCATTGCGTTGGGCTCCAGCCTGTGCTGCAGGATAAAGCGTGCAAACAGCTGGCCGGTTCGGGCCGGCTCGAAGTACGGCCTGATGAAGCAGGCCACGAGCGCTTCGAGCCGCACCGGTTCGCTGCGCGCCTGCGCTGACCGCACGCAGGCGGAAAGCTCGGCGAGCCGCATCGTCGTTGCGCGCTCGGCGAGGCGCGCGAAGAGCGCTTCGGCCAGGGCGTCCTTGGAGCGAAAGTAGTAGTTGACGGACGCCACGTTGACGCCGGCCTCCGCCGTGATCTCCCGGATCGATGTCTTACCTGCCCCCTTCTGCGCAAACAGGCGCTCCGCCGCAGCGAGGATGCGCTCGCGTGCGTCGGGGATGGGACTGGGATCTGTTGTCGTTGCTGGTGCGTCATTCATGGATCCAGTTTCAAACAAACGATTGAAACGGCGATTAGGGAAACCCCCAGTGCTGCGGCATTGGGCTGACGCCATACTAAACACGTGTTTGAGACACGCGTTTTGTCCAACTCCAGGAGGCAACATGCAGATTGATTGGGATGTCGAAATCCCCATGGACGACGGTCTGGTCGTCCGCGCGGATGTCTATCGGCCCGATGGCGATGACCGCTACCCGGTCCTGATGTCGTACGGCCCCTATGGCAAGGGCCTGCACTTCGACGAGGGCTATCCAACGCAATGGCGATCGCTGACTGCCAAGCACCCGGAGATCCTGCGCGGCAGCAGCGGCAAGTACGCCAACTGGGAGACCGTGGATCCCGAGCGCTGGGTTCCCTTCGGCTACGTGTGCATGCGTGTCGATTCGCGCGGCGCCGGCCGCTCGCCGGGCGTGATCGATTGCTTCTCCCCGCGTGAAACCCAAGACTTCTACGACTGCATCGAATGGGCAGCCAATCAGCGCTGGAGCAACGGCAAGATCGGTCTGGCTGGCGTGTCCTACTACGGCGCCACCCAATGGCTCGTGGCCGGCAGGCGCCCGCCCCACCTGGCCGCGATCTGTCCCTTCGAAGGCTTCTCTGACTACTACCGGGACGCGTGCCGGCACGGTGGCATCCTGAACACGTTCATGGAGGCGTGGTACCCCAAACAGGTGGAGAACGTGCAGAACGGTCTGGGTTCGCGCGGACGCGTCAACCCCAACAACGGCGTGCCGATCTCCGGCCCCGACGAGCTGGGCGAGGAGGAACTGCGCGCCAACCGCGTGGACATCAATGCCCAAATGCTCGAAGCGGAACTCATCACCGATGCCTTCTTCGAAGGCCGGCGCGCCGACATTGCGGCGGTCGAGGTTCCGGTCCTCTCCTGCGCCAACTGGGGTGGCCATGGTCTGCACCTGCGCGGCAACGTTCAGGGCTGGTTGGGCGCAGGCTCGAAGCAGAAGTGGCTGGAGTTCCACGGCCTGGAGCACTGGACCGAGTTCTACACGGACTACGGCGTCGCGATCCAAAAGCGCTTCTTCGATCACTTCTTGAAGGGCGAGGACAACGGCTGGGACAAGGAGCCGCCCATCCGCATGCAGGTGCGCCATGTCGACCGCTTTGTCGAGCGCTTCGAGCGGGAGTGGCCGCTGGCCCGGACCGAGTGGACCCGGCTGTATCTCGATGCCAGCCAGAAGTCTCTGCAAGTGCAACCGGCACAAGGGGCTGGGGAAGAGACGTACGACGGCCTCTCCGGTAAGGTCAGTTTCAGCACGGCGCCGTTCGAGCGCGATACTGAAGTGACCGGGCCGCTGGCGGCGACGCTGTACGTCTCGACGGCGGCACGGGACGCCGACCTGTTCCTCACCGTCCGCGCCTTCGCGGCTGACGGCAAGGAACACCTCATCGTCGGTGCGGTGGAAGCCAACGCGCCGCTTGCGCAGGGCTGGCTGCGGGTCTCCCATCGCAAGCTGGACGAGAAGGCCTCCAAGTCCTACCAGCCCGTGCACGCTCATGACGAGATCCAGATGCCCGAGCCCGGCAAGACATACGAGGTGCAGGTCGAGATCTGGCCGATGTGCTTCGTCTTCCCCAAAGGCTATCGCCTCGTGCTCACCGTGGGCGCGTCGGACTTCCAGCACGATCTGCCGGGCCCGTATCCGCAGATCTACGGCAAGCAGATGCGCGGCTCCTCCGTGCTGTTGCACGACAACGTGAAGGATCGCTCGCCGCAACGCTTCGGCGGGCAGGTCACGATCCACACGGGTGGCAAGAACGGCTCGTTCCTGCTCGTTCCCGTGATCCCCGCCACCCGCTGACAGGAGTCTTCATGAACCTCACACGCCGCGACATGGTCGCGCGTGCAGCCGCTGCATGCGCTGCCGCGACCCTCCTGCCCTGGCAGGCTGCCAATGCGCAGCAGGCATGGCCCGCCAAACCCATCAAGCTGGTCAACATGGGACCCCCTGGGTCGCCGCCGGACACCTATGGCCGTATCTACGCCGAGCGTCTGTCCAAGGTGCTGGGCGTGCCGGTAATCGTCGAGAACAGGCCCGGAGCCGGCGCAAACCTCGCGTCCGACGCGGTCGCCAAGGCGCCTGCCGACGGCTGCACGCTGCTCTACACCGTGTCGAACGCCTTCGTGATCAACCCGTGGATCTACAGCAAGCTGAGCTTCAACCCGGAGAAGGACCTGCGTCCCGTTTCTCCGATCCTTTCGCAAGGTGCGTTCATCGTCGTCAACAACGACCTCCCGGTGAAGTCCGTGAAGGAACTGGTGGCCTATGCGAAGGAGCGGCCCGGCAAGCTGGCCTATGCGTCGTACGGCATAGGCGGCTTCCCGCATCTGGCCATGGAGCTGTTCTGCGAGCGCGCGCAGGTTCAAATGCTGCACGTGCCCTAAAAGACCGGCCCGCTCACAGACGTGGTTTCGGGCCAGGTGCCGTTCGGAGGCGAAGCTGTGGGGCGATCTGCTCAAAACCAAGAACATCACGGTGGACTGAAGCCATGGCCCGCACCACACGCAAGGTGATCATCACGAGCGCGATCACCGGCGCAATTCACACGCCGTCGATGTCGCCTCACCTGCCGTTGACGCCCGAGGAGATCGCGCAACAGGCGGTCGATGCCGCCGAGGCAGGCGCAGCGATCCTGCACCTGCATGCACGCGACCCCGAGGACGGGCGGCCGAGCGCCGACCCCGGAGTCTTTGCGCGCTTCCTGCCGGTCATCCGCGCGCGGACCGATGCGGTCATCAACATCACCAGCGGCGGCTCCACGAAGATGACGCTGGAGGAGCGTTTGGCCCCGCCTTTGCGGTTCAAGCCGGAGATGGCCTCCTTGAACATGGGATCGATGAATTTCTCGATTCATCCTGCCGCGGCCAAAATCAAGGAGTGGCGATACGAGTGGGAGAAGCCCTACATCGAGGGCACGGAGGACGTCATCTTCCGCAACACCTTCCGCGACATCCGCCGCATCCTCAAGGAGCTGGGCGACGGCTGCGGCACGCGCTTCGAGTTCGAGTGCTACGACGCCAGCCACCTCTACAACCTGGCGCACTTCGTCGACGCCGGTCTGGTGAAGCCGCCGTTCTTCATCCAGACGATCTTCGGCATCCTGGGCGGCATCGGACCCGATCCGGACAATGTCGCCTTCCTGCGCCAGACGGCAAACCGGCTGTTCGGCAAGGACTACGAGTGGTCGGTGCTCGGCGCCGGCCGCCACCAGATGTCGCTGCTGACCTTCGCATCGATCATGGGTGCGCATGTCAGGGTCGGGCTGGAGGACAGTCTGTACCTTGGGGCCGGCCACATGGCAAAGAGCAACGCCGAGCAGGTGGCCAAGATCCGGCGCATCCTCGAAGAGCTGGGGTGCGAGATCGCCTCGCCGCAGGATGCGCGTCGCATCCTGCAGCTCAAGGGCGCGGACGCCGTGGCGCTCTGAACCGGCAGCAGAGCAAGCCAATCTCCCCCCATCCCGGCAAGGCGGCGCGCGACATCGGCGCGCTGGTAGCCTGTCGCCATGGATTCCCTGATCGCCGCCTCCGCGCGTGCCCTCGCTGCCGGCGATGCGCTCGGCGCCCTCAAGCGTGTCGCCCTGCGCGAGGACCCCCCGGCGCTGGCCCTGCGCGGCATCGCCATGGCCCAGCTCGGCGAGCATCCGAGAGCGCGCGAGCTCCTGCGGCGCGCCGCCCGCGGCTTCGGCACCCACGAGGAACTGGCGCGCGCCCGCTGCCTCGTTGCCGAGGCCGAGGTGGCGCTGGCCATGCGCGACCTCGGCGGCTCGCCGCGCTCGCTGGCGGCCGCGGCGGCCACGCTCGATGCGCGCGGCGATCGCGCCAACGCACTGCAGGCGCGGCTGATCGCAGCGCGCCGGCTGCTGCTGCTCGGCCGTCTCGATGAGGCGGGGGCCGCGCTGGCGCGCCTCGATGCACGCGGCCTGCCGCCCTCGCTGGCGGCGGTGGCCGAGTTGAGCGCGGCCGAGCTGGCGCTGCGCTCGCTGCGCACCGGTCCGGCCCAGGCGGCGCTTGCCCGCGCGCAGGAAGCGGCCGATCGCGCACGCGTGCCGGCGCTCCTGGCCGAGGTGGCGGAGGCGCGCGCGGTGCTCGGTCGTCCCGCCGCCCGGCGCCTCTTTGCCGGCGGCGAGCAGGCACTGCGCCTCGACGAGGTGGCCGCGCTCCTGGATTCCGGCGCCCTGGTGGTCGACGCCTGCCGGCGCGGCCTGGGTGCCGGTGCCGAATGGCGACTGCTGGCGCGGCGGCCGGTGCTGTTCGCGTTGGCGCGCGCGCTCGCCGAGGCGTGGCCGGGGGATGTGGATCGGGAGGCCTTGATCGCCTGCGCATTCCGCACCCAGTACCCCGACGAGACGCATCGTGCTCGCCTGCGGGTGGAGATCGGCCGGCTGCGCGCACTCGTCACGGGGCTGGTCCGCATCGAAGCCACCGCGCGCGGCTTCGTTCTCAGGCCGCGCGACGAGCGCGACGTCATCGTGCTGGCGCCGCCGATCGATGGCGAGCAGGCGTCCCTGGCGGCGTTGCTTTCCGATGGCGCGGCCTGGTCGACGTCGGCCCTGGCCCTGGCCCTGGGCGCCAGCCAGCGCACCGTCCAGCGCGCGCTGGCCGAGCTCGAGTCGGCAGGGCGCGCGCGCTCCGTCGGCCGGGCCCGGGCCCAGCGCTGGCTGGCGCCGCCGCTCGCCGGATTCACGACGATCTTGTTACTCCCTGCAGCGCTGCCGATTGAATAGAGTTGTCTCCAGGCGTCGATCCGTGGCGCACCACAAGGAGCAGCGATGAGCAGCAAGACAAGCAAGGGCAGACCCGAGGCCGCAGTGCAGGCGGCCGAGATCGTCCGCGAGTACGGCCCCTTTCCCGGCGTCGATCAGGTGGCCGGCGTGACCCATGACGGCCAGCGCGTCTGGGCCGCCACCGGCGCGAGGCTGATCGCCTTCGACCCCGAGAGCGGCGAGACCACGCGCACGCTGGCCTGCGCCGGCGACGCCGGCACCGCCTTCGACGGCAGGCACCTCTATCAGATTGCCGAGTCGCGCATCGACAAGATCGATCCGGCCACCGGCGAAGTGGTGGCGTCGATCCCGGCGCCGGGTAGCGGGAGCGATTCGGGCCTCACCTGGGCCGAGGGCAGCCTGTGGGTGGGGCAGTACCGCGACCGCAAGATCCACCAGGTCGACCCGGCGACCGGTGCCGTGATTCGCACGATCGAGTCCACCCGCTTCGTCACCGGCGTCACCTGGGTCGATGGCGAGCTGTGGCATGGAACATGGGAGGGCGACGAGAGCGACATCCGCCGCATCGATCCGGTCAGCGGCGCCGTCCTCGAGCGGCTGGAGATGCCGCGCGGCGCCGGGGTCAGCGGGCTCGAATCCGACGGGGCCGATCTCTTCTATGCCGGCGGCGGCGCGAGCGGAAAGGTGCGCGCCGTGCGGCGCCCCAGAGGTGCTTCGAACCACGACAGGAGCACGTCGTGAACACGGTGAGCCATCTCTGCAAGGACGATGCAGGCGAACCGGCGGCGAAGCCGTCCGCCCATTCGTGCTGCGCGCACGATTGAGGCACGCCCACCCCGCGCCGGAGCACATGTCGTGGCAAGCCTTTGGCCATGGCTGGCGGTCGCAGGAGCCGGCGCCCTTCACGGGCTGAATCCTGCCACCGGCTGGATGTGGGCTGCCGCCTGGGGCCTGCGTTCGCGCGATCGGGCGCAGGCGCTGCGGGCGCTGGTGCCGATCGCGTTCGGGCATGCCGCGTCGGTCGCGCTGGTGGCCGCCGCGGTGGCCTTCGGCCTGTCGATGGATCGCGTGGTGCTGCAATGGGTGGCCGGCGGGCTGCTGATCGTCGCCGCGCTGCTTCACCTGTCGGGCCGCACGCCCCGGCAGGCGCGCACGCCGGCCGGGCATGTCGGACTGGCGCTCTGGTCCTTCATGATGTCCAGCGCGCACGGCGCCGGCTTGATGCTGGTGCCGGCGTTGATCCCGCTCTGCCTGGGCGACGTGTCGGCCGGGGAGGTCGGCGCATCGGGTTCGCTGGTCCTGGCACTCGCGGCCGTCGGCGTCCACACCGCGGCGATGCTCGCCGTCACCGGCGTGATTGCAACCGGGATTTGCCGCGGCTTGCTCAGGCGGTCATCGCGGGCGTGCCCGGGTCCTGTCGCAACGGCTGCCTTCCCATGGCCCGAACCGCGTGCAGCACGGGAAGGGCCGCGAGCGCCGCAGTCAGATGCTTGAGGGTGTGACCCGACATCAGCTCGTTCGTCGCCTCGAAGATGGCTTGGTCCGAAAGCTCGAACAGCTTGGCCAGGCCGTAGAAGAAGAGCACCCAACCGGGCTTGAACCCGATGCCGCCGCCCATCGGCTTGGCAAGCGCCAGCACCAGGAGCAGCGCCATGCCGCCGAACTGGACCAGTCCCCACGGCAGCACGTTGCCGGTCTCGTGAAAGACGCCCACCGCCAGCAAGCCGCCCGCCAAAGTGAACCAGGCCGCCGGCCAGCCGGCGCGCGCGCTCACCCGGTCGCAGACCGCGACGCCCACGATGCCTGCAAACGCGACGGCCATGCCGGCACGATCGGCCGCGAGCCGCAGGCTGTCGGGATGCAGGTGGTAGAAGGCCGACCCCACGGCGGTGAGGATCAGGCCCGCGAAGAAGAGCCATGCGCAATCGAGCGCGTTGTCGCTTGCCTGCCTTGTCGTCCCGGACGCCGGCAGGGCATCCTGGGCGGCCTCCCGTGTCCGGTCCAGCCGGCGCAGCTGGAGCAGGCCCCAGATGCCGATCGCCGCAAAGGCCAGGTTGCTCAGCACGTCCATCGCATTCGGCAGGCCGTACCAGGCACGGTCGTCGGCAAAAGGCGCGGCAGCCGATTCAGGGGTGGGCAGGGCAGGTCCCACGAAGGCGGCCGCCGACAGCAACGCGAACGCGACCAGCAGTGCGCGTTCGCGATGCGTGAGGGACGGATGACGCAGCATGGTTGGAGCTCACGCCGCCTTCGGCTCCGGGAGGATGGCCGTCAGGGCGAAGTCGACGAGATGGAGCCAGGTCGCCTCGAGGCCCATGATGTTGTGGTGATCGGAGCCGGTGATCGTCTGCACGCTGATGGGCGTCGGCCAGGCCGCGATGAGCTTCTGCGAGCGCTCGGGCAGCACGATGTCGTCCTGCTCGGCCAGCAGGACCTGGGTTTTCGCCGCGACCTCCTTGCAGTGCGTCAGGGAGTTGAACTGATGCCGCAGCAGCAGGGAAAGCGGAACCAGCGGAAAGCGCCGCTTCGCCACCGCCAGCATCGAGTCGTAAGGCGTGACCAGCTGCAGGCTCGCGAACTCCTGCCGGGCCACCAGCTGGATGGCCACGCCCGTCCCGAGGCTGCGGCCGACCACGTGCAGGCGGGCGTGCGGGAGGGCCCGGCGCAGGTGATCGGCGAACTGGCTCGCGTCCTGCACCGAGGCGAGCTCGGAGGGGTGCCCCTCGGAGTCGGCCACCCCGCGGTAGTTGATCGCGGCGAATCCGAAGCCTTCCGGAAGCCAGTGCAGGGCCTGCGCCGTGGCGCGGACGTCCTCGCCGCGGCCGGCGAAATAGATGAACAGGTCCTGCAGCGCTGCCTCGCCATGGGGGTGGTAGATGTACCCGCGGACCATCCCGCCCGGCACCGTGTGCGAGTACGTGGAGAAGTCGTCGGACAGATGGACGACGGGGTGCTTGCGGGCATTGAACAGGATGTGGCCCTGGCGCGCCGCCAGGAGCGCCCAATAGGCCGCAATGCTGCCGATGGCAGCTGCCGATGCCGATAGTGCGATGCGAGAGACTCTGGATGACAAGGTTCTGCTTCTCAATGACGAGTGTGGACTTTCAGGCGAAGGGTCACGTCGGGCCACCCTCGGGACTTCAATCGCGCCTGCAGCGCAGGCACCAGCTGTCGCAGCTTGGCCGCCGCTGCGCTGCCCCGCACCAGCAGGCACCAGCTGTCGCCCTCCACGGGCCCGGCCTGGACCGCAGCGCGCATCTCGGGCGGGATGAGTTCCTGGATCGCCTGGAGCCGTTCGGAGGCGTCGCGCGCGCGCGCGATCAGGCTCGCCAGCGTGGGCGAATCCTCGGCAGCCTGCTGCAAGGTGACGGGGTGCAAACGACGGTTCATGACAAGGTAGTGGAAACGGCAACGCGGCTAAAATGCCCGGTTTGCCGGCATTCGTGCCGGCGGGGCGCGTGCCCTTTGGCGTGTTGATTTTGCGCCAGGCGCGCCCACCTGCTTTCACTATCTTAGGAATTTCGGTCGCGGACCCGCATGCCATGGGGTCGCTGTCGACCCGCTCGCATGGCCACCAACTTCCTGACCCAGATCTTCGGCAGTCGCAACGACCGGCTCCTCAAGCAGTATCGCAAGACGGTCGATCGCATCAACGCGCTCGAGCCCAGCTTCGAAAAGCTCAGCGACGAGGCGTTGCAGGCCAAGACGCAGGAATTCAAGGACCGCGTGACGCGCGGCGAATCGCTGGACGACCTGCTGCCCGAAGCTTTCGCCACCGTGCGCGAGGGCTCCAAGCGCGTCATGAAGATGCGCCACTTCGATGTGCAGCTGCTCGGCGGCATGGCGCTGCACCACGGCAAGATCTCCGAAATGCGCACGGGCGAGGGCAAGACGCTCACCGCCACGCTCCCCGTGTACCTGAATGCGCTGACCGGCAAGGGCGTTCACGTGGTGACGGTGAACGATTACCTCGCCAACCGCGACGCGCGCTGGATGGGCCGGCTCTACAACTTCCTCGGGCTCACGGTCGGCATCAACCTGCCGCAGATGCCGCGCGAAGAGAAGCAGCAGGCCTACGGCAGCGACATCACCTACGGCACCAACAACGAGTACGGCTTCGACTACCTGCGCGACAACATGGTCTACGAGACGCAGGACCGGGTGCAGCGCGGGCTGAACTACGCCATCGTCGACGAGGTGGACTCGATCCTGATCGACGAAGCGCGCACGCCGCTGATCATCAGCGGCCAGGCCGAGGACCACACCGACCTGTACCTGGCGATCAACAAGGTCGTGCCGCTGCTCACCCGCCAGGAAGGCGAGGCCGACCCGCGCACCGGCGAGGGCGTCACCAAGCCAGGCGACTTCACCGTCGACGAGAAGACGCACCAGGTGTTCCTCACCGAAGACGGCCACGAGAAGGCAGAGCAGGTGCTCTCCGAGTTCAAGCTGCTGCCCGAGGGCGCCTCGCTCTACGATCCCGCCAACATCACGCTGATGCATCACCTCAATGCCGCGTTGCGCGCGCGGCATCTCTACCACCGCGACCAGCACTACGTGGTGCAGCAGGGCGAGGTGGTGATCGTCGACGAATTCACCGGCCGGCTGATGACGGGCCGGCGCTGGAGCGACGGCCTGCACCAGGCCGTGGAAGCCAAGGAAGGCGTGGAGATCCAGGCCGAGAACCAGACCCTCGCCTCGATCACCTTCCAGAACTACTTCCGCCTCTACGCGAAGCTCGCCGGCATGACCGGCACGGCCGACACCGAGGCCTACGAGTTCCAGGAGATCTACGGCCTGGAGACCGTGATCATCCCGCCCAACCGTCCGAGCCGGCGCGATGACCAGCTCGACCGCGTCTACAAGACCACGCGCGAGAAATACGAGGCCGCCATCCAGGACATCCGCGAGTGCTACGAGCGCGGCCAGCCGGTGCTGGTGGGAACCTCCTCGATCGAGAACTCCGAGATCATCGACGGCCTGCTCGCCAAGGCCGGCCTGCCGCACCAGGTGCTCAACGCCAAGCAGCACGCGCGCGAAGCCGAGATCGTGGCGCAGGCGGGGCGGACCAAGATGATCACCATCGCGACCAACATGGCGGGGCGCGGCACCGACATCGTGCTCGGCGGCAACGTCGAGAAGGCGATCGAAGCGGTCGAGGCGAACGAGGAACTCGACCCCTCGGCCAAGGCCGCCGAGATCGCGCGCCTGCGCGCCGAGTGGGAGAAGGACCACGAGTTCATCAAGTCGGTCGGCGGCCTGCGCATCATCGCCACCGAGCGCCACGAGTCGCGGCGCATCGACAACCAGTTGCGCGGCCGCTCGGGCCGCCAGGGCGACCCCGGCTCTTCGCGCTTCTACCTGAGCCTGGACGATCCGCTGATGCGCATCTTCGCGGGCGACCGCGTCAAGGCGATCATGGACCGCCTCAAGATGCCGGACGGCGAGGCCATCGAGGCCGGCATCGTCACCCGCAGCATCGAGAGCGCGCAGCGCAAGGTCGAGGCGCGCAACTTCGACATCCGCAAGCAGCTGCTCGAGTACGACGACGTGTCGAACGACCAGCGCAAGGTGATCTACCAGCAGCGCAACGACATCCTCGATGCCGGCGACCTGACGGCGCAGATCGAGGCCCTGCGCGAGGGCTGCTTCACCGACCTGGTCCGCCAGTACGTGCCGGCCGAATCGGTCGAGGAGCAGTGGGACCTGGCCGGGCTCGAGAAGACGCTGTCCGGCGAATGGACCATCGACCTCCCGCTGCAGAAGGAAGTGGAGGCCGCCACCGCCATGACCGACGAGGACGTCGTCGAGAAGGTGATCGCCGCGGCCAACGAGGCCTTCAACGCCAAGGTGACGCTGATCGGCCAGGAGAACTTCACGCAGTTCGAGCGCATGGTGCTGCTGCAGAGCATCGACACGCACTGGCGCGAGCACCTGGCTTCGCTGGACTACCTGCGCCAGGGCATCCACCTGCGCGGCTATGCGCAGAAGCAGCCCAAGCAGGAATACAAGCGCGAGGCCTTCGAGCTCTTCGGCCAGCTGCTCGACTCGGTGAAGAACGAAGTCACGCGCCAGCTGATGACGGTGCGCGTCCAGTCCACCGAGCAGCTCGAGCAGGCCGCCGAGGCGATGGAAAGCCGCGGCGAGAACCTCGCCAACATCACCTACAGCGCGCCGACCGAGACCGGCGAGGTCGAAATCCGCGTCGACGAGGAAAGCCAGCGCCGCCTGGCAGCGATCGCCACCGGCCATGCGACCGGCGCCGCCGCCTTCGCGCGCGTGGGCCGCAACGACCCCTGCCCCTGCGGCAGCGGCAAGAAATTCAAGCATTGCCACGGCAAGCTGAGCTGACGCACCCGGGCTTACGACCTTGCAGAGAATGAAAGCGCCAACGCCATGCCCGTGAATCTCTCCGCTCCCGATCCCGCCGCGCTGCACGCGGTGCCCGGCGTCCGCATCGGCGTGGCCGAGGCGGGCGTGCGCAAGGCCAACCGCAAGGACCTGACGGTGGTGCTGATCGACGAGGGCGCCGCGGTCGGCGGCGTCTTCACGCAGAACCGCTTCTGCGCGGCGCCGGTGCAGGTCTGCCGCGAGCATCTGCAGAAGGACTTCGGCATCCGCGCGATGCTGATCAACACCGGCAATGCGAACGCCGGCACCGGCGAGGACGGGCTGGCACGCACGCGCGCCACCTGCATCGCGCTGGCCCGCAGGCTCAACGTGGCGCCGGAACAGATCCTGCCCTTCTCGACCGGCGTGATCATGGAGCCGCTGCCCATCGACCGCATCGAGGCCGGCCTGCCCGCCGCGCTGGCCGATGCACGGCCCGCGAACTGGGCGCGCGCGGCCGAAGGCATCATGACCACCGACACCGTGCCCAAGGCCTTCAGCCGGCAGCTGCAGATCGGCGGAGCGACCGTTACCGTCACCGGCATCAGCAAGGGCGCCGGCATGATCCGGCCCAACATGGCGACCATGCTGGGCTTCATGGCGACCGACGCGAAGATCGCGCCGGCCCTGATCCAGCCCTTGGCCAAGGCGCTGGCCGAGGCTTCCTTCAACCGCGTGACCATCGACGGCGACACCTCGACCAACGACTCCTTCGTGGTGATCGCGACGCAGCAGGCCGCGCATGCCACCATCGATTCGCTGGATTCGGCCGATGGCCGTGCGCTCGTCGATGCGATGCAGGCGGTCGCGCGCCAGCTGGCCCAGGCCATCGTGCGCGACGGCGAGGGCGCGACCAAGTTCATCACGGTGCGCGTGGAGGGTGGCCGCGACGCTGCCGAATGCCGGCAGGTGGCCTATGCGGTCGCGCATTCGCCGCTGGTCAAGACGGCCTTCTACGCGAGCGACCCGAATCTCGGTCGCATCCTGGCTGCAGTCGGCTATGCCGGGATCTCCGACCTGGACCAGACGGGCATCGATCTCTACCTCGACGACGTGCATGTGGCCGTCAAGGGCGGGCGCAATCCGTCCTACCGCGAGGAAGACGGCCAGCGCGTGATGAAGCAGAGCGAGATCACCGTGCGCATCGCGCTCGGCCGCGGCGAGGCCGCCGACACGGTCTGGACCTGCGACCTGAGCCACGACTACGTCTCGATCAACGCCGACTACAGGTCATGAACGAGAAGTTCGAAAAGCTGATCGAGCGTGCCGAGCAGTTGATCGGCCGCATCGAATCCATTCTTCCCCAGCCGCTGTCCGCCCCCGCCGACTGGAACGCCTCGATTGCCTGGCGCTACCGTCGCCGCAGCTCGGGCCACGGCACGCTGGAGCCGGTTCGCCACCTGGCGCCCATGCCGCTCGACGCGCTGAAGGAAATCGACGTTCAGAAGGAAAAGATCGAGCGCAACACCCGCCAGTTCGTCGAAGGCAAGCCTGCCAACAACGTGCTGCTGACCGGCGCCCGCGGCACCGGCAAGTCCTCCCTGATCCGCGCCTGCCTGCACGCCTATGCCCCGCAAGGGCTGCGCCTGATCGAGGTCGACAAGGCCGAGCTGACCGACCTGCCCGACATCGTCGAGGTGGTGTCGCAGCGGCCCGAGAAGTTCATCGTCTTCAGCGACGACCTGAGCTTCGACGAAGGCGAGCCGGGCTACAAGGCGCTCAAGTCCATCCTCGACGGTTCGGTGGCGGCTGCCACGCCCAACGTGCTGATCTACGCGACCAGCAACCGGCGCCACCTGCTGCCGGAGTACATGAAAGACAACCTCAGCTACACCCACACGGAGGACGGCGAGGTGCATCCCGGCGAGGTGATCGAGGAGAAGATCTCGCTGTCCGAGCGCTTCGGCCTGTGGGTGAGCTTCTATCCCTTCAGCCAGAACGAGTACCTGGCGATCGTCGCGCAGTGGCTGTCGTCCTTCGGCGCCGATGCGAAGACCATCGAGGGGGCGCGCGCCGAGGCGCTGGTTTGGGCGCTGGAGCGCGGCTCGCGCAGCGGCCGCGTGGCCTACCAGTTCGCGCGCGACTACGCCGGCCGGCATTGAGCAACGCCATGGCCGAGGCGCGCAAGCACACCGAGGTGGCAGTCGGCATCCTGATCCGCGAGCAGGACGAGGCGCTGCTGCTGTCGACCCGCCCCGAAGGCAAGCCCTATGCCGGCTACTGGGAGTTCCCGGGCGGCAAGATCGAGAGCGGCGAATCCATCGAAGAGGCGCTGCGGCGCGAGCTGCACGAGGAGCTCGGCATCACCATCGGTGCCGCCGAGGTGTGGAAGACCACCGAGCACGACTACCCGCATGCGCTCGTGCGCCTGCACTGGTGCAAGGTGCGCGCGTGGCAGGGCGAGTTCGAGATGCGCGAGGGGCAGGCGATGCGCTGGCAGCAGCTGCCGCTGTCGGTGACGCCCGTGCTGCCCGGTGCGCTGCCGGTGCTCGACTGGCTGGCGCAGGAGCGCGGGCTGCCCCGGGCCGCCTACTGAAGCTTGGGGTCGCCGAAGGCCTCGTCGTCGGGCGGGGCATCCGCCGGCATGCGGAATTCCTCGGTGGCCCAGGCGCCGAGGTCGATGCCCTTGCAGCGCGCGCTGCAAAACGGGCGGTAAGGGTTGCTCGGCCCGTAGACGCTGTCCTTGCCGCAGGCCGGGCAGCGGACGATGCGCTCGCCCGAAGAGGTCTTCTTGCTGGTCGCCATGGCCGGCTTCAGGCGCAGAGGGTGAGCTCGAAAGGCGTGTCTTCCGTGCTTTGGTGCAGGCGGTCGTCGGCCTCGTGCCGCATGAGCCGCACCGACACCATGAGCCGGTTGCCGCTGATCTCGGGAATGAGCCCGAGACGCGGATCGATGCGCAGACGCAGGAGCTGGAAGCTGCGGCCCTGCGGCAGGTTCTGCTGGAACTGGCCGTTCGTCGCGATCACCTTGTAGGGCACGTCGGTGTCGCGCAGCAGCTTGAGCAGCAGGTAGATCGATTCGGCCAGCGGCGCGAGCGTGGAGGACCAGCGTTCCAGGTCGGCCCGGCGCTCGTGGGCCTGGCGGTGCTGCCAGGCGTAGTAGGCGGGCAGGTCGAACTCGCAGGTGCCGCCGGGAATGCTGGCGCGGCTGCGGATGCTCATGAGCCACTCGTTCTCGGTCAGCGCCTGGCCGGCCTTGCCCGGAATCGTATTGAGCGTCGCAAAATTGGCTTCGAGCTTGCCGACCACCTGGTCCAGCACGGCCTCGGAAATCGCCGGGTTGCCGCGATAGCTGTTGAAGACGTTCTTGTGCTTGTCCAGGTCGCGCATCACGTCGGCCTTCAGGTCGGCGCGTGCGGCCACGTCCATGATCTCGAAGATCGTCACCAGCGCGTAGTGGTGGGACAGCGCCGAGTCGGCAGGGACCAGCTCACCCAGGCGGCGGAACAGGTGCTCCAGCCGCAGGTAGGTCCGGATGCGCTCGTTGAAGGGGTATTCGTAGAGGATCACGTGTCTGTGGGTTTCCCGTCGCGGGATGATAAGCCTCTCACGGTGCCTTCGTCTGTGGGACGGGCAGCACTTCGCGCACCACGCCCAGCATGTGCTCGCCCAGCGCCAGCTGTCCGTGCATCGACAGGTGCGTGTCGTTCGAGAAATAGAAGTCCTGCATCTGGTGGCCCTTCTCGCGCGCGAAGGCGTAGAGGTCGGGCCCGAGCTTCGCCTCGCGGAAGCCATGCACGAAGTCCTTCGAGAAGTCGGGCTTGAGGAAGACGGTGGTCTTGTTGGGGATCACCATCCACAGCTGCGGGATGGCCTGGTGCTGCGCCGCAAAGCGCTTGATCCGGTCCAGGGTGCCCGTGGTCAGCGGGCCGTTGCCCTCGTCGTCGACGAAGACCGGCAGCTTGTCGCACTCGCGGTGGGAGAAGTACTTGCAGCCGTCCGGCAGCGACCGGACCCAGGTGTTCTTGTTGAACAGCAGTTCGACCTGCGACTTCTTCGCGCGCCACGAATTGAAATAGGCGACCGGGCCGGTGTCGAAGCGTGCGGTCCAGTTGGGCAGGGCATCGGGGCCCGGAAGCTCGGCGGGCTTGACGAAGGGCTCGATCTGGGCCGAGAAGGGCTTGATGACCTTGTCGCACGTCTGGCCGCTCACCGTCCGCTCGTCGAGCAGGCGCTCCACGCTTTCGAAGATGATCAGCTTCCCCTTGAAGCCCGCGCGCTGGATCCACTGGTCGAAATCCTTGCACATCACCGTGCCGTATTGGCCCCAGTAGGTGGTGGCGACGCGGTAGCCGGCCTTCGCCAGCGAGGCCTGCCAGTAGAGCGTCATCGAAAAACTGTCGCCGATAACCAGGATGTCGGCCTGGTCGACCGGGGCGGCCTTCAGGTAGGCGGGGTCGACCGTGGGCGCCGGCTTGGTCCAGCCGAAATCCTCTTCCGCCAGGTGGCCGATGCGGGTCAGGTCGCCATAGGGCGGGAGACTGGTGAGCGAGACGAGCCACATCACGAACACGGCCACGTAGCCGGTGACGAAGATGCGGAGCCAGACTTTTGCGAGCGTCATGGCGGTTTTCAGAATTGGAAGTACAGGAAGGGGCTGTAGCCGCCCAGCTTCGACACCGCCCAGGCGAACATCAGGAAGCTGCCCGCGGCAATCAGCACGGTGGAGCCCAGGGCCAGCACCCTGTTGCCCGCCACGGCCTGCGGATGGGGCACCCAGCGCTCGAGCGAGATGGTGGGCGGGAAGGCCAGGCAGATGAGCACGCCGATCAGCATCGTCCTGAAGAACTCGGACTTGCGGTAGGGCACCAGGCCCATCTCGCTGAAGGCGGTGGGCGGCGCCCCGTGCAGGCCCAGCATGCCCTTGTAGACCGCCACCGCCGTGTGCATGCCGTCGGCGCGGAAGACCACCCAGGCAATCATCACGCAGAGGAAGGTGAGCAGCCAGCCGAACACGCGGGCGATGGGCCCTGCCGGAATGTTGCGCCGAACCTTGGCGTTCCAGAGGTGGTTGATCATCAGGTAGGCACCGTGCAGCGCGCCCCAGATCACGAAGGTCCAGGCGGCGCCGTGCCAGAGCCCGCCCAGCAGCATGGTGAGGAACAGGTTCAGGTAGCGCCGGGCCTCGCCCTTGCGATTGCCGCCCAGCGGCACGTAGAGGTAGTCGCGCAGGAAGGTCGACAGCGAGATGTGCCAGCGGCGCCAGAACTCGATGATGTTGGTCGACTTGTAGGGCGAGCGGAAGTTGAGCGGCAACTGCACGCCCAGGCACATCGACAGGCCGACCGCCATGTCCGAGTAGCCCGAGAAGTCGAAGTAGATCTGCAGCGTGTAGGCGAGCACCCCGAACCACGCCGTGTAGAGCGTGGGCGCGAGGCCGTTGTGCGCGCCGTTGAACATCAGGTCGGAGTACTGGCCCATCGGGTCGGCGATCAGCAGCTTCTTGGCCAGGCCGAAGCTGAAGATCGCCAGGCCCAGCGCCACCTTGCGCGGGTCGGCCTTGTAGGTCTGCGGGTTGGCGAACTGCGGCATCATCTGCGCGTGGTGCAGCACCGGGCCCGCGATCAGGTGCGGGAAGTAGGTGACGAAGAGCGCGTAGTGCACGAAGCTGCGCTCATGCACCTTGCCCTGCCAGCAGTCGACCAGGAAGGCGATCTGCGTGAAGGTGTAGAAGGAAATCCCGATGGGCAGCGCGATGTGCAGCATCGGGATGGGCGAGAAGCCGGCCGTCGTCAGCGCCTCGTTGACGTTCGACACGAAGAAGTTCGCGTACTTGAAGACTGCCAGCACGCCGAGGTTGACCACCAGGGCGACGATCAGCAGGCGCTTGCGCTGGGCGTCGTCGCGCCCCGGCCCGGGCGTGAGGCGCAGCCCGAACCAGTAGTTGATGCAGATCGAGGCGATGAGCAGCGGCATCGCCTTGACGCTCCACCAGCCGTAGAAGAAGAGCGAGGCGAGGGCCAGGAAGCCGGCCGCGGCGCGCACGTTGCGTTGACCGATCAGGAAGAAGCCGAACAGGACGATCGGAAAAAAGACAAAGAGAAACGCGTGCGAATTGAAAAGCATCTCGGAGGGGGCGTGCGCGCTGGCCTCGCGCGCCGCGTTCTTCTGTTCGGGGGGGATCCGCCGCCGGGGGCAGCAAACCCCGCATTATCGCTGGGCAGCGGGGTGCCAGGGCAGAGCGCGGACTTCCAGCGCGAGTTCCTCGAGCGAGAGCGTTTCGTTGAAGATCACCGCGTCGGCGGCGGCACGCCGGGCGCTGCGCGGCACCTGCTGGGCGATGACGGCGCGCACCGCCTCCGGCGTCCAGCCCGAGCGGGCGATCACGCGCTGCAACTGGGTCTCTTCGGTGGCGTCGACCACCAGCACGCGGTCGACCAGCGCGCGCCAGCGCCTCGATTCGACCAGCAGGGGCACGTCGAAGACGACCAGGCCCGGACCGGCAGCGGCCGCCTGGGCCTCGCACTCGGCGCCGATCGCGGGGTGAAGAATGGCCTCGAGCCGTTGCTTGGCCGTGGGGTCGGCGAACGCCAGCTCACGCATCTTCGCGCGATCCATGCTGCCGTCCGCGGCGACGACCGAGGGACCGAAGGCGGCTGCGATCGCCGGCATCGCGGCACCTTGCGGCAGGGTGATGGCGCGCGCGATGGCGTCGGTGTCGATCAGCGTCGCGCCGCCCGCGACCAGCATGGACGCGACCGTGCTCTTGCCGCTGCCGATGCCGCCGGTCAGGCCGATGCGCAGGCTCAGGACGTCAGTGCGCCCAGGGGAAATGCGAAGGGGATCCATTGCCGCACAGTATCGGGCCCGGCGACGAGGCACACGAGCCCGGCGCCTGCCAGGAAGGGGCCGAAGGAGATCGGGACGTCCTTGTGGGCCAGCTTGCCGACCAGCAGCAGCAGGCTGCCGAGGATGGCGCCCACGAGAGAGGACACCAGCACGATGGCAATGAGGTAGTCGGCACCCAGCCAGGCGCCCAAGGCCGCCAGCAGCTTGAAGTCGCCATAGCCCATGCCCTCCTTGCCGGTGGCGAGGCGGTAGGCGTGGTAGACCAGCCACAGGCTCAGGTAGCCGAACACGGCACCCCACACCGCGGAGGCCAGCGGCACGCGTGTCAGCCCCGCGGCCGCGCCGATGAGGCCCAGCCAGAGCAGGGCATAGTTGAGCGAGTCCGGCAGGTACTGCGTGTCCAGGTCGATCAGGAACTGGCAGACCAGGAGCGCCGCGAAAGCGGCCCACAGCGCTGCGGTCGGCGACAGCCCGTAGCGCCAGGCGCAAAGCGCGAACAGCGCCCCCGTGACCACTTCCACCAGCGGGTAGCGCGGACTGATCCTTGTCTTGCAGGCGCTGCAGCGGCCGCGCAGGAAGAGATAGCTGAGCACCGGCACGTTCTCGTACCAGCGGATCGCGTGGCCGCAGTGACCGCAGCGCGAGGCCGGACGCGCCAGGCTGAACGGGGGCAGGGCGTCGACGGCCTTGGCCGCTTCGCCGGCTGCTGCCTCGAGCGGGGGGGGCGTGTTCGTCTTCGGGCCGAACACCAGGCTCCACAGCGAAGGCACGCCGTCGACCTTCATCAGGTTGCCCACGGCCTCGCCCAGCCATTGCCGGTACATCATCATGGGCGTGCGGTAGATCACCACGTTGAGGAAACTGCCGACGAGCAACCCCAGCACGCCGGCCAGTGCGGCGTCGACCGCCTGCGACGGCAGCATCAGACGACCTGGCCGAGCTTGAAGATGGGCAGGTACATCGAGACCACGATGCCGCCGATGATCACGCCGAGGAACACGATGATGATCGGCTCCATCAGGCTCGACAGGCCCGCCACCATGTCGTCGACCTCCGACTCGTAGAAGTCGGCCGCCTTGCCCAGCATGTGGTCGATGGAGCCCGATTCCTCGCCGATGGCGGTCATCTGCAGCACCATCGAGGGGAAGAGATTGGCGTTGGTCATGGCCATGGTCAGGCTGGTGCCGGTCGAGACCTCCTGCTGGATCTTGACGGTGGCATCGCTGTACACCGTGTTGCCCGAGGCGCCGCCCACCGAGTCGAGCGCCTCGACCAGCGGCACGCCGGCGGCGAACATGGTGGCCAGGGTGCGGGTCCAGCGCGCGACGCACGACTTGTCGATCAGCGTGCCGAAGATCGGCAGGCGCAGCAGCAGGCGGTCCATGAAGCGCTGGACCTTTTCGTTGCGCTTCCAGGCCTGGAAGAAGAAGTAGAGGCCGCCGCCGATCACGCCGAAGATCAGCCACCAGTAGGCGACGAAGAACTCGCTCATCGCCATGACGAAGAGCGTCGGCGCGGGCAGGTCGGCGCCGAAGGAGGTGAACACCTGCTTGAAGGCCGGGATCACGAAGATCATGATGATCGCCACCACCACGAAGGCGACCACGATCACCGAAGTGGGGTACATCAGCGCCGACTTGATCTTCGACTTGATGGCCTCCGTCTTCTCCATGTAGGTGGCCAGGCGGTCGAGCAGCTCTTCCAGAATGCCCGCGGCCTCACCGGCTTCGACGAGGTTGCAGTAGAGGTTGTCGAAGTACCTGGGGAACTTGCGGAAGGCGGAAGACAGCGAGGTGCCGGTTTCCACGTCGCTGCGGACGTCGTTGAGCAGCTTGGCCACGCTCGGATTGGCATTGCCGCGGCCCACGATGTCGAAGGCCTGCAGCAGCGGGACGCCGGCCTTCATCATGGTCGCCAGCTGGCGCGTGAAGATGGCGATGTCCTTGGGCTTGATGGCCTTGCCGGCGCGCATGCGCCGCTTCTTGATCTTGGAGGCCAGCACGCCCTGGCGCCGCAGCGCGGCCTGGACCTGGTTCTCGCCGGCGGCGCGGATCTCTCCGCGCACCACCTTGCCATTGCGGTCCTTGCCTTCCCATTCGAAGACGAATTCCTTGAGCGCCGCGCGGGCTGAGGATGCTGCTGTCGTTGCCATTCGATATCTGCTTCTCTATTCGTTGGTGACCGCGAGCACTTCCTCGAGCGAAGTCAGGCCCTGCATGACCTTCCGGAGTCCGGACTGGCGCAGGGAGCGCACGCCCTCGGCCTCGGACTGACGGGCGATCTCCAGCGCGCTTCCGTCGCGCAGGATGATCTTCTGGATTTCCTCGGAGATCGGCATCACCTGATAGATGCCGACGCGGCCCTTGTAGCCGCCGTTGCAGGCCGAGCAGCCGACGGGCTTGTAGGGCTTCCAGGTGCCGTCGATCTCGCGGTCCCGGAAGCCGGCTTCGAGCAGCGCTTCCTTGGGCACCTCGGCCGGCGCCTTGCACACGGTGCACAGGCGGCGCGCCAGCCGCTGCGCGGTGATCAGGATCACGCTGGAGGCGATGTTGAAGGGCGCGATGCCCATGTTGCGCATCCGCGTCAGCGTGGTCGGGGCGTCGTTGGTGTGCAGGGTGGACAGGACCAAGTGACCGGTCTGCGCGGCCTTGATCGAGATGTCGGCGGTTTCCAGGTCGCGGATTTCGCCGACCATGATGATGTCCGGGTCCTGGCGCAGGAAGGCGCGCAGCGCGGTCGCGAAGGTCAGGCCCGCCTTGTCGTTGACGTTGACCTGGTTGACGCCGGGCAGGTTGATTTCGGACGGGTCCTCGGCCGTGGCGATGTTGACGCCCGGCTTGTTCAGCAGGTTCAGGCAGGTGTAGAGCGACACCGTCTTGCCCGAGCCCGTCGGCCCGGTGACCAGCACCATGCCGTAGGGACGGCCGATGGCCTGCAGCAGCCGCTCTTTCTCGTCAGGGTCGTAGCCCAGGGCGTCGATGCCCAGGCGCGCGCTGCTCGGGTCGAGGATACGCACCACGATCTTTTCGCCGAACAGCGTGGGCAGGGTGCTGACGCGAAAGTCGATCACCCGGTCGGGGCCGATCTTGAGCTTCATGCGGCCGTCCTGCGGGACGCGTTTCTCGGAGATGTCCAGGCGCGAGATCACCTTGATGCGCGAGGCCAGCTTGTCCTTGATGACCGTGGGCGGCGTCGCGATCTCGCGCAGCTCGCCGTCGACCCGGAAGCGCACCCGGTACTGGTGCTCGTAAGGCTCGAAGTGGATGTCCGATGCGCGCATGCTGAAGGCGTCGAGCAGCATCTTGTGCAGGAAGCGGACGACCGGTGCGTCCTCGACCTCGGCGACGGCCGCTTCGTTCGCGTCGGCGCTTTCGGCGATGGAGGAATCGTCGAACTCGAACTCGGCGCCGACGATGCTGTCGATGGTTTCGGCGGCACTGGCCGCCGCCGCCTCGATCATGCGGGAGAGCTTGTCGTACTCGGCGACCACCCAGTCCACGCCCATTTGCGAGGCGAACTTTATTTTTTCGGCCGCCTGCTGATCGGAGGGGTCGGCTGTTGCAACAATGAGACGATTGTTCCGCTTGCTCAGCACCACGACCCGATAGGCCTGGCACAGCTTCGAGTCCAGCAGGTCCTTGGGCAGGCGCTGCGGGTCGATCGCATCGAGGTCGAGCAGGGGGGCGCCGAAGGCGCTCGACAGGGTATGGGCGAGATCGGCCGCCGAGACGGCGCCGGTGCCGGTCAGCTCGGCAATAAAGCTGCTGCGCCCACTGAGCGACTTCTGGTAGATCTCCTCCGCTGTCTTCGCCGGCAGCTTGCCGGCGGAGATCAAGGCCCGCGCCAGCCCGGGCAGGGCGATGGACGAGCTTTCTTTGATGAGAGGTTCAGCGGCAGCCATTCAGTGGAATGTAACAAGACGTGAAAAAATGCGTCCCGATCATCGCCGATCACCCAGGGGCTGTAAACCGCGCCACCGGCCCGGGGTGCGGAGCATTTTGCACTTGCAGCCGGAAGACGCGTCGAAATGAATGCCTTCGGGTCAATGGCTTCTGCTGAAAATTCCCCACTTTCAGCACTCGAAACGAGGCGCCAGTTTAGGCCTAAACCGGGCTGCCGCCTCGTCGTTCGAGGCGAGTGTTTGCGCCCCGCTATCTTGCCGCCTGCACTTTCACCCGCTCGTTCGGGAGCTCCCCGAACATCTCGGGCGCATACAAGGCTTCGACCCGGCTGGGCGGCAATGCGAACTCGCCCACGTTGTTCAGCCGCACCGTGTATTCCATCTTGACCACGCCCTTGGGCAGGTACTCGTAGTAGCTGCGGAAGGCCTCGAAGCTGCGCTCCTCGAAGGCCGGCCAGCCGGCGCCCGAACGCTTCTCGCCCTGGGTCGCGATCTGCGAGTCGCGGCCCAGCCCGCCGCCCAGGATGGTGGCGCCGCCCGGGATCGGGTCGGTGATCGCGACCCAGGTCATGTCGGCGCTGGCATTGACCTCCAGGCTGACGCGCAGCACGTCGCCGCGCGTGTAGACGCCCTGGACCGCCTGCTCGACCGGCGCGATGGTCTTCTTGATCGCATAACCGGCCGCGAACGGCGCTTTCAGCTGGACCGCCGCGATGGACTGCAGCGTGAGCCACGGCTTGCCGCTGCCGCTCTGCGTGACCAGCAGCGTGTCGCGCGGCGCCGCTGCCGCCGGCCAGGGCAGGAACATGCTGTTGTTGCGCAGGTTGCCGGGGGCGGCGGGCGCGCCGAACGCACTGCGCTGGTGGGGCGCGCCGGCGGGGTCGCCGGCCTTGATGCGCTCGACCTTGCTCCAGTCCACCTGGGCCTTGACGCCGCCCAGGTTGGCCGCGGTGACGCCCGTGACCGGCACGCTCTCGACCTGCTTCGAGAACTTCTCGAGCGCCAGGCCGCCCCAGAGGTTGGCCGTGGTCGTGTGCCAGGCGCCATTCTGCTGGCGGCCGATGAAGCCGACGGCGAGCCGGCCGATGTCGTCCTTCCACGCCGGGTCGTCCAGCGCGGTGAGCAACAGGCGCGCGGTGTTGACGTCGCCATTGGCCATCAGCCACCACCAGTAGTCCTCGCGCTCGGTGCTGAAGACCAGCCTGGTGCCCTGGTAGCTCAGGCGCGCCTTCAGCACGTTGTTCGCCTCCTCGAGCCGCTGCTGGCGCTGCGGCACGTCGGGCACGCGCTTGAGGATGTTGATCCAGTCGAGCACCGCGCCGGTCGGCCACTGGTTGGGCGCGATCGCGATGCTGCCGGTCATGCGGCCCTGCACCTTGCCGTAGCGCGAGAGCGCTTCCAGGGCTGCAAGCTTGCGCACGTCCAGGTCTTTGCGAGGGCTCCAGAACTCGCGCTGGATGCGGCCTTCGACGAACGCGATCAGCCCCTGTTCCATCGGCGCCCGTGCCGCGTCGGGCAGGGCGAAGGCCGTATCGAGCGCGGCCGCCTCGTGGGTGGCGGCGAGCAGGTAGGCCGTGAGGATGTCGCTGCCGCGGTTGGCCTCGCCGTCGCGCGGCGGGAAGTAGTTGGCCAGGCCGTCCCCGTCCAGGTAGCTCGGCAACTGCGCGACCACCGTCTGCCAGGCCTTGCCGTCTCGCAGTCCGATGGCCTTGCTGGTCTTCTGTTCCAGGCATGCGTAGGGGTAGTTGGCGAACCAGTCGCGAACGCCGGTCAGGCCCTCGGCCAGCCGCGGCTGCAGCGAGAGCTTGAGCCCGCCGCGGCCGGGCAGGGCGTCCGCCGGCGGCGCGACGTCGAGGGTGAAGGGGCCGTCCAGCTGCACGAGCTTGGCCTGCTGCACCGTGAGCGGCACGGCCGGCACGATGCGCTGGCGCACCTTGAGCGCGTCGCGCGCGCCGCCGATCTGGTCCTTGGCCTCGATCTCCCACAGCAGGGCCTCGGTGCGCGTCTGCGCGAACTGGGCCGGCGCGGTCACCATCCAGGCCAGCTCGCGGGCCTCGCCAGCAGGGATCTCGACCGTCTGCGGAGCAAGTACGGCCCCCACGCTCGTCACTGCGTGTACATCGCTGCCCCCCGGGAGGGCGCTCGCTTGCTTGGGGCGGCCCGGCGCGGCGCTCGGCTCCGACAGCGCCGCCTCCACCTTCATCGCCTTCGCCGTGGTGTTGCGCAGCGTGATCTGCGCTCGAAACTGGTCGTCCTCGCGCACCAGCGGCGGCAGGCCACTGACGATCTGCAGGTCCTGCGTGGCCTGGATCGAGGCCTGGCCGGTGCCGAACAGGCCCGTGCCGGCATCCGCCACGGCGACGATCCTGAAGGTGGTCAGCGCATCGTTGAGCGGCACCGTCACCGTGGCCTGGCCGTTGGCGTCCAGCACCACGGCCGGATTCCACAGCAGCAGGGTGTCGAGCAGCTCGCGCGTCGGGCCCTTGCCGCCTCCGCCGCCGGCCGGCACCGCCTTGCGGCCGTAATGCCGGCGGCCCACGATCTCCATCTGCGCGGTGGACGTGGAGACGCCCCAGCTGCGCCGCTGCAGCATGGCCTCGAGCAGCTTCCAGCTGTCGTTGGGCATCAGCTCCAGCAGGGCCTGGTCGACCGCCGCCAGCGCCACCTCGGCGCCCGCGGCGGGCTTGCCATCCGGCAGCCTGGCCGAGATCGTGACCAGCGCCTTGCCGCGCACCGGGTAGCTGGGCTTGTCGCTCGCCACCTTCACGTCGAGCCGGTGCGCCTGCGCGCCGACGCGGATCTCGGCCAACCCGAGCCGGAAGGCCGGCTTGCTGAGGTCGACCAGCGCGGTCGGCGCCACGTATTCCTTGCCCTCGTACCAGAAGGCGGTCCACCACTCGCGCGGCGCCTTGAAGCCCCAGGTGAAGAAGCTGTACCACGGCACCTCGCGCAGGCGACCGCGCAGCGCGAGCACGCTCACGTAGGCGTTGGGCCCCCATTCGGGCTTGACCTGCAGCGTGACCGTCGGGTCCTTGCCGTCGAGCCGCACGACCTGTGTCTCGATCACGCCCTCGCGCTCGACCGACACCAGCGCCGTCGCGAAGCGGAACGGGCTGCGCACCTGGAAGCGGGCGGTCTCGCCGGGCTGGTAGTTCTTCTTCTCGGGCAGGACGTCGATGCGGTCGTGGTCCTCGCCGCCGAACCACAGCTCGCCCTGCTTCGTGACGTAGACCGAGCTCGCGGCGCGGCTGTCGCGCCCGTCCTTGTCGGTGGCGCTGGCGATCAGCTCGACCTGGCCGGACTCCTTGAGCTCGGCCTCGCACAGCAGCAGGCCGCGCGCATCGCTCTTGCCGCTGCAGACCGTGCCGATCTCCTTCACCTCGGTCTTGTTGTCGTAGGTGTAGAAGCCGCCCACCATGCGCTTGCGGCTGGTGGTGGTGATGCGCGCGATGGCGCGCACGTTGAGCGTCACGCCTTCTTGCGGCTTGCCGGCGAGGTCCAGGGCCAGGGCCTGGAACTTCAGCTTCTGGCCGGTCGAGACCCAGCCTTCGGTCTTCACGCCGGCGATCACGGCCGCGGGCCACAGCGCCTGCACGCTGCGCAGCGTCTGCACCTCGCCGTTCGGATCGGCGTAGGTGGCTTCGAGCAGCAGCTCGCGCGGCGTCGCCTTGGCGAGCGGAATCTTCTCGATGGTGAGCTTGCCCGCGCCCTCCTTGTCGAGCGTGAGCGGCAGCTTGTCGGCCACCACGCGCAACGCCTGCGAGGCGGAATCCACGTCCTCGGCATCGGTCGCGTCCGTCCCGTCCTTGCGCGGCGGCGCGAAGCTGAAGCCGTCGAAGTCGGCAAAGGCCAGGCTCTTGGCCCGCACCGCGGCCGACACGCGCACCGGCAGGTGGGCGGCGCCGCCGCCGGCCACGTAGTTGATCTGCACGTCGGTGGGCAGCGAGGTCGCAGCCACCAGCGGCTTCTTCTCGGTCGGCGCGATGCGGCCCTCCAGCACCGGCAGGCGGAACTCCTCGACGCGGAACTGGCCGGTGCCGACGCTGCGCCGGCCGCCGTCTTCGTCGTCGCCGGCGCTGCCGTCCTTGCCGTTGCGCAGCTCGACCTGGTAGAGGCCGAGCTTGGCCGCCGGCGGGATCGCGAAGGTGTTCTCGCCGCTCCGGCCGCCGGTGGCGGTCTTGCGCCACTGGAGCGGCTGGGTGTACTGCTGGCCGCTGCCCACGTGCGTCACGACCAGCGTGTCGGGCAGCGTCTTCGGCAACCCGAAGCCCGCGCGGGTCTGGGTGCGGATCAGGTGCTTCATCGACACCGTCTCGCCGGCGCGCAGCAGCGTGCGGTCGAAGATGGTGTGCGCCACGCGGTCGGGCTCCGGCTCCAGGCTGGTGGGCACGTTGAAGCGCCAGGGCTCGATGCCGCGCTGCCAGTCGCTCCAGGTGAAGGCGAGGTCTTCGACGCCGGCCTCGTCCTTGGCGCGGGCGCTGACGAACCAGGCGTCGCTGCCGTAGTCCTCCTCGCTGGAACAGCTCGGCGGGTTGGGCGGGATGCCCGCCAGCTGCACCAGGCCGCGCGCATCGGTGGTGCCGGCCGCGACCTCCTTGCCGTTGCAGTCCGAGACGCGCACTGCGGCATTGGCCACCACCTTGCCCTTGTCCAGCGTCGTGACCCACGCGAGCGCGTTCTCGCGGCCCAGCTTGAAATGCACCGCCAGGTTGGTGGCCAGCGCCGTGGTGCGCACATACATCGTGCGGCCGGCGCCGTAGCGCTCGTCCAGCAGCGTGTCGCCCAGCTTCTGCGAGGCGATCTCCAGCACGTGGAACCCCGGCGTGAGCGGGATGCCGATCACCTCGAAGGGCCGGGGGTCGCCGCCTTCGGCCTTGGGCATGTCGAGGGTCTTCACGCCGGCCTGGCCGCCGAGCAGCGAGACCATGCGGGTCTGGACGTTGTCGCGCTCGTCCTTGTCGATCACCTTGGGGAGCGCGCCCTTGACGTCGCGCGCCGCCTGGTCGCGCGTGATCGTGTAGTTGCTGTCGTAGCGCCGCACCTTGCGGAACCAGGCAATGATGTCCGCGTCGGTCTTCGGGCTCATGTCGCTGACCTTGCCGGGCGTCAGCGCCTGCACCTGCAGCGCGGGCTCGACGCGCCGCACCGTGACCGGCATCAGCGCCGTGCCGCCGGGCTCGGCCAGCCGCTCGACCACGCCGAAGGGCGAGGCCGCGAACTTGGCCAGCGGCGGCATGGCGCCGGTCGCGACCTTCAGGGGAAAGCTGTCCGGCGACGCCACGGCGCGGCCGGAGGCGTCCTCGAACCTGGCCGGGAGCGTGATGGTGAAAGGCGTCTGCTCGGCGAAAGGCGGCGGGAAGCTCACCGAATCGACCACGGCATCCTCGTCCTGGGACGTGCTCTCGTCGTCGAACTTGGGCTTGAGGTTCTTGCCCCCGCCTTGCAGGGTGATCTGCGCCGCCAGCTTGCGCGCCACCGGCGCGTTGAACTGCAACACCATCGGCTTGAGCGGCAGGCAGGCCGACTGCGCGTTCTCGCGCTCGCAGCTGAAGGAGACCGCGAAGGGCTCGCGCACCTCGAAGTTCAGGCGCCGCTCGACCGCGTTGGCGATGCCGGAGGGCGTGGCCACGCCCTTGCCGTAGACCAGCTGCAGGCGCCCGCCCGGGCTCAGCCGGCGATTGCACTGCAGCGTGACGAAGCGCAGCGGCGTCTTCTCGGCTTCCTTGTCGCGGCCGAAGGCCTTGAGCAGGGCCTGGCGCTGCGCACCCTCGACCAGCCGCACCGGAATGCGCTCGCCCAGGCCGTCGGCCTGGCACCAGATGTTGTCGCGCACGCTCTCCAGCGTGGCCGGTCCGTTGAGCTCCAGCATGAACTGCTGCTCTTCGTCGATCTTGCCGTAGCCGGGCTGCCAGTGGCGCACGAAGGGGCCGCCGCTCGAGAACTGGTAGCGCTCCGGCCCCGTCAGCTCCGCCCCGGAGGCCGACTTGAAGCCCGCGACCCGCGTGACCGTGCAGCGCACGCCCGGCGGCAGGTCGTTCTCGAAGTCCCAGACCCACTGCTTCTCGCCGGTCCACCGGCCGGTGCCCTTGCCGGCCTGCGCGTCGCTGCAGCTGACGGCGAGCGGGGCGGGTGCCTTGGGATCGCCGAAGTTGACGGCCGCCTGGTCGAACTTCGCGACCACTTGCCGGACCCGGGCCACCTCACCCTGCGGCGTGAGGCTGGCGATCTGCAGCGCATGGGCGCCGAGGCTGCAAAAAAGGGGCAGGGCGGCGGCTGCAAAGGTCCGCGTCATTGTTCTCGTTTTCAAGGGCTTCTCCTTCGGGTGCGCAGGGTAGCGCAACTCTGGAGCGCCGCAGGCGTCCACTATGATCGATCGATATGAAACTGCTGTTCAGCCACCCCGCAGGCAACCAGAACGTGCGCGCCATGCTCGACGGGCTGGAGGCCGCCGGAATGCTCGCGCGTTTCACGACCACCCTGGCGGTCGAGCCGGACAACGTGGCCCTGAAGCTGGTGCCCCAGGGCCTGAGCCGCGACCTGCTGCGGCGGCGCTTCAACGTCCCGCGCGAGAAGATTCTTCAGCACCCCTGGCGCGAGCTGGCGCGCGCCGTCTGCTCCCGGGCCGGCTGGAACTACTGGCTGCGCCACGAGCAGGGCTTCGCCTCCATCGACGGGGTGCTGCAGGACTTCGACCGCTTCAGCGCCCGCGCCCTGCCGCGGCTGCACCAGCGCCTCGGCCTCGGGGCGGTGTACACCTACGAAGACTCCGCGCTCGACACCTTCCGGGCCGCCAAGGACCTGGGCCTGAAATGCGTGTACGACCTGCCCATCTCCTACTGGGAGGTCGGCCGCAAGCTGATGGAAGAAGAGGTGCAGCGCCTCCCGGCCTGGGCCCATGCCCTGGGTGGCGGCATGGCCGATTCGCCGGCCAAGCTGGAGCGCAAGGCGCGCGAGCTCGAGCTGGCCGACCTCGTGGTGGTGCCCAGCCGCTTCGTGGCCGATTCGCTGCCGGACTGGGCCGGGCAGAAGGCCCGGGTGCTGTCGCCCTTCGGCTCGCCGCTGCCGCCGATCGCGCCCGCGCGCAAGGCGGTCGACCCCTCGAAGCCGCTGCGCGTGCTCTTCGTGGGCTCGATGGGGCAGCGCAAGGGCCTAGGCGACCTGTTCCAGGCCATGCACCTGCTCAAGGGCGAGAACATCGAGCTGGTCGTGATGGGCTCGCTGCTCAACGAGCCCGCCTTCTACCGCGGCCAGTACGCCGACTTCACCCTCGAGAAGGGGCGTCCGCATGCCGAGGTGCTGGCCCTGATGCGCAGCTGCGACGTGTTCTGCCTGCCCTCGCTCTACGAAGGCCGCGCGCTGGTGATGCAGGAGGCGATGAGCCAGGGCCTGCCGATCGTGATCACGCCCAACACCGGCGGCGACGACCTCGTGATCGAGGGCAAGACCGGCTTCCTGGTGCCGATCCGCTCGCCCGAGAAGATCGCCGAGAAGCTCGCCTGGTTCAACCAGAACCGGCAGGAACTTCCGGCCATGAGCGAGGCGGCCGTGCGGCATGCGGCCAGCTACACCTGGAAGAAGTACAGCGAGGTCGTGATCGACGCCATCCGCAAGCTGGCGTAGCACCGACAGCGGCCCCGCCGCATACGCCGGGTGCCTGCCCCCATGAAGCGCTACCGGGAAATCGACGCACTGCGCGGGCTCATGCTCGTGCTGATGACCTTCACCCACCTGCCCACGCGGTTCACCGATCCGCTGGGGCAGCCCTTCGGCTTCGTCTCGGCGGCCGAGGGCTTCGTGCTGCTCTCAGCCTTCGTCGCGGGCCTGGTCTACACCCGCATCAGCGACCGCCGCGGCGTCGACGCGATGCGCCGGGCCTTCTGGCAGCGCGCGCTCAAGGTCTACCTGGCGCAGGCGGCGACGCTGTTGTTTCTCTTCACCATCATCACGCGGGTGGGCCTGCGCATCGACCAGCCGGCGGTAAAGAACCTGCTGTCCTTCTACCTTGCGCATCCGCTCGAGGGCTTCGGCTATTCGCTGCTGCTGGTGTACGAGCCGGCGCTGCTCGACATCCTGCCGATGTACATCTTCTTCATGCTCATGAGCCCGTGGGTGCTCTCCTTCGCGCTGCGCCACGGCTGGACCGGCGTGATGGCGTCCAGCGCGGCGCTGTGGGGGTTGGCGCAGTTCGGCTTCAGCGAAGGGCTGTACGGGCTGGCGGTGCATTACCTGCACCTGCCCGTGCCCTTCCGCGAGATGGGCGCCTTCAATGCCTTCGCCTGGCAGTTCCTGTGGTTCGCGGGGCTGTGGATGGGCGCCAGCCGGCACGCGCCCGATGCCGAGCCCTTCCGCTTCCCTGCGTCGCTGGTTGCGCTTGCGGTGGGCGCAGCGCTCTACGGGCTCTGGTGGCGGCACCATGGCATCCACGGCCAGGCGCCCTTCGGCGGCGACGAGGAGATGAACCTCCTGTTCGACAAGTGGCAGCTCGGGCCGCTGCGCATCTTCAACCTCGCGGTGCTGGGCATCGTCACGGTGCGCTTCGGGCCGGCGCTCATGCGGCGCTTGCCGCGCCTGCACGCGCTGGAGGCCATGGGCTCGGCTTCGCTGCCGGTGTTCTGCGCGCACCTGGTCGCGGTGCTGCTGGTGCTGGCTGTCTACGGCGACAGCCAGACCGCGCGGCCCTGGTGGGGCGATCTGCTGCTGCTGGCCCTGGTGTTCGCCGGGCTCTATGGCGTGGCCCGGGCGGCGCTCTGGTGGGGCGCGCGGCGGCGCGCGCGGCTCGGCTACCGCGACGCCGGCACGATCGACAGCTCGGCCTGATCCACGGGCCGCGCCAATTGCGCGCCGATGACCGAGCGCCACAGCCGGTAGCCTTCGTCGTTGAGATGCAGCTGGTCGCCGCGGAACAGCTCGGGCCGCGGGCGCCCGTCCGCGCCCATCATGGGCGTGAAGACGTCGATGTAGTCGCTGTTCGGCAGCCGCCGGAGATAGGCGGCAATGATGTCGTTGGTCTCGCGCATCCGCGGCAGCAGCTTCTCGCGCGAGGGGCTGGGCTTGATCGAGACGTAGCTGATGCGCGCCTCGGGCAGCTCCGCGCGCACGGTGTTGGCGAACTGGGCGAAGCTTTCCAGGATCTGGATCGGCGTGCGGCCCTCGGCCAGGTCGTTGTCGCCGGCGTAGACCAGCACATGGCGCGGCTTGTAGCGCAGCACCAGCTCGCGCGCGAAGAAGCTGCAGTCGGCCATGGTCGAGCCGCCGAAGCCCCGGTTGATGACCACCGGCAGTTGCGGAAAGTCCTGTGCCAGGCGAGTCCACAAACGGATGGTGGAGCTGCCGACGAAGACCACGCCGCCCTCGCTGGGCCACTGCTGGCGGTCGGCGGCATCGAAGGCCGAAAGCTCGCTGCGCCAGCGTGTCTGCGCTGCCAGGTAGGCAGGGGAGGGGGTTTCGGCAGCGCTGGTGGACTGGGCCTGCGAGGCGCACGCTGCGAGCGACAGCGCGATGGGCAACAGGGCTCGGCGAGCCGCCCTGGCGGCGGGAGCAACGTTCATCACAAGCATCAAGTTCGAGAGAGGACCTTCGACCTCATCATGCGGTCGGGTCCCCGCCCATGCGTCGCAGGATGTTAACGGTCCTCAAAGGGTCTTTTCGATCAGCGCGCCCTTGAACAGCACCGGCCCGGTCGGCCCGCGCTCGCTGGGCACGCCGCCCTTGGGCTCGAGGCTGATGGCCAGCGCCGGGACCGAGCGCACGTCGGCTTCCTGCGCGGTCAGCCTGAGCGCCGGGTCGCGGCCCAGCACGCCCAGCGAACGCGGTGCGCCGCCGGGCGGCAACGCCCACAGCTGCAGCGACTTGTCCTCGCTCTCGCGATAGCCGCCGACGCGCTGCAGCACCAGCTGGCGCTTCTTGGGATCGAAGGTCACGAGCATCGAGGCGGTGGCCTGCTCGTCCGACAGCACGGCCACGTACTGAACGGCCGGCGCATTGCGCAGTTGCTCGCTCAGGTTGACGCCGACGAAAGCGGCCACCACGGTGGCGAGCGCGCCGGCCGCTGCGGCGCTGCGCCACAGTGCGAGGCTGCGCAGCCAGCCGCCGCGCGCGGGCGCCTCGGGCGGCGGCGGCGTGCGCCGGCGTGCGATGGCTCCCCGCTCCTGCTCGGCAGCGATCAGGTTGCGGATGCGGGTCCACACGGCCGCATCCGGCACCACCGGCGATTGGAGCTCGGCCATGCCGGCGAGCCGGCTCTGCCAGACCAGCGCAGCGGCCCGCACCGGCGCCTGCTCGCGCGCCAGGGCCTCGAAGCGCCTTCGCGCGCCGCCGCGCAGGGTCCCCAGTGCGTGGCTCGCGGCCAGCAGATCCAGCAGCTCGGGATGGGCGGAGAGGTTCATGGCGATGTGGCCGTTGATGGCGCACCTTCGTGCTGCGCACTGCGGTGCTGCTCGAGCTGGGAGCGGTTCCGGCGTCTCATGCCCATTGCTGCATGCAGATGCGCAGCTTCTCCAGCCCACGCCGGATCCAGGTCTTGACCGTGCCCAGCGGCAGCTTGAGCTGCTCCGCCAGCTCGCCGTGGCTGAGCTCGCGCAGGTAGGCCAGGCTCAGCACTTCGCGCTGCTTGCCCTCGAGCCGGCTCAGGCACTGGTGCAGGGCCCAGGCCTGCTCGCTGGCATCGGCACTGTCCATCGGGTTCGCGGCATCGGACTCGAAGGTCTCGGCCATCACATCGTCGAATTCCTGGGTGAGCTGGGCACGGTCGGCGGTGCGGCGCCGAAGAAGGTCGAGCGAGCGGCTGCGCACGATCAGCCCCATCCAGGCCATCGGCGGGCTCAGCGTGCTGCGGTAGTCGCCGGCCACGCGCCAGATGGTGAGGAAGGATTCCTGCAGCACGTCCTCGGCCCATTCGCGCCGGCGCACCACCCGCATCGCCAGGCCGAACAGCTTGGGCGAGGTGCGCTCGTAAAGCAGGCGCAGGGCGGTCTCGTCCCGGAGGCCGACGCGGTCGATCAGTGCCATCAGTTCGGCGTCGGGGCTGGCTTCGGGCATGCGCGGATTGTGGAGCATGGGTCGTCACCCAGGCGGTACGGCGCGAGGTGGCCGGCGGATTCAGACGATGCCGATCGATGAATCCGATCGCGCCCCTGCCGCGTACCGGGGGATGGAGGCCGCCAGTCCGCCAACAACAGCGTCCGCCATGAACCCTCAGCATCCGAATCGACAACGAAAGGAACAGACCATGACCTTGCGCAACCTCGGCCTCCTCGCGGCCGCCGCCAGCCTCGCCGCCTGCTCCGGCATGGGCATGAACGAGCCGATCGCGTACTCCCAGGCCAGCCTCCCCGACGCCGTCAAGGTGCCCGCCGGCCACCGGGTGGCGATGGAGACGGTCGGCGCCGGCGACATCACCTACGAATGCCGCGCCAAGGCCAACGCGCCGGGACAGCACGAATGGGTCTTCGTCGGCCCCGACGCCCGCCTCATGGACCGCCGCGGCAAGCAGGTCGGCAAGTACTACGGCCCGCCGGCCACCTGGGAAAGCATGGACGGCTCCAGGCTCACGGGGACACAGCTCGCGATCGCGCCCAATGGCAGCGGCAACATCCCCTACCAGTTGGTCAAGGCCAACCCGGCCATGGGCAGCGGCGCGATGCAGGGCGTGAGCTACATCCAGCGCGTGGCCACCCAGGGCGGAACGGCGCCGGCCGCCGCCTGCGGCGCAGACTCGACGGGCCGGAAACAGGTGGTGAAGTACCAGGCGGACTACATTTTTTATCGCGCGATGTGAGCGGTCCTGCACGACGGCGGCGGCCTGCGTGGCCGTTGTGCAACAACTTGAAACATATACTGGGCGCTCCTCCTTGGAGCGTCCATGCAAGAGCCCGGAAGTCCCTCGCCACGCCCGTTCTGGCACCGCCTGAACACCTTCTTCGCCTTCCCTTTCCAGTTGCAGCCGCTCGGCTATGCGCTGCTGCTCGCGGGCTCCAGCCTGCTCATTCACCTGTTCTTCTTTGTGCCGCAAGCGCTGATGCTGCTGCTGGTCGAACTGGGCATCGTGCTCGCGGCCAGCCGCTACGGCTTCAAGGTGATGGCGCTCGGCGCGCGCGGCATCGTGCGGGCCGCCGATTTTCCGCGCACGCTGGACGAGGAGTGGAAGAACCTGCCCTGGAAGCTGTTCGCGCTGCTCGTGCTGCAGGGCATGGTCGGCGGTTTCATCGGTGCCTTGAATCCGGCGCTCGGCTACATCGCGATCCTCGTGCTCTCGTTCACGCTGCCGGCCACGACCATGGTGCTGGTGCAGTCGGGCAGCTTCTGGCAGGCGCTGAACCCCGGCCTGGTGTGGGAGACCCTGCGGGCCATCGGCTGGCCCTACGCGCTGCTGTGCTTTTTCCTGTTTCTGCTGAATTCCGGCGCGCAGCTGGCGGTGGTCATGCTGCTGCCTGTCTTCAAGGGCTGGATCGCGCTGCCGCTCTTCAATTTCGTGATGATCTATTTCGGCTGGGTCATGGCCAGCCTGCTGGGCTACGTGATGTACCAGAACCATGCGGCGCTCGGCATCGACCTGCTGCCGGGTGCCGGTGCCGACGAGCGTGCGATCGACACCCGCACCCCGGCCCAGATCGCGCAGCAGCAGACCGACGCGCTGGTGGCGCAGATGGTGACCGACGGCGACGTGGCCGGCGCACTGGCGCTGGCCTACGAGGAGCAGCGCACCAAACCCGACGACCTGGCCGCGCAGCGGCGCTACCACCGCGTGCTGCTCCTGGCGCCCGACAAGACGGCCGCCCTGCTGGACCACGGGCGGCGGCTGATCGGCATGCTCGCCGCGCGCGATCTCCCGTCGGAAGCGCTGAAGGTCTACAAGGCCTGCAGCGCGAAGGACGCCGCCTTCGTGCTCGACGATCCGGCGACGACCATCGCATTGGCACGCGCCGAATGGCGCAACGGCGAGGCGAAGGCCGCGCTCGCACTGCTGTCCGGCTTCGACAAGCGCTTCCGCGGCCATGCGGCCATTCCGCAGGCCTACGAGCTGGCGGCGCGGGTCTTGGTGCAGGGGCTGAACCGCGGCGACATGGCGCGGCCGATCCTGAGGACGCTGGAGAAGCGCTATCCGGACAGCGAGCAGACGCAGGAGGTGCGCTGGCTGCTGCGGGAGGTGCCGCAAGACAAGGCCGCTCAGGCCTTCTGAAGCATCCGCGTCACCATCGCCTCCGGCGCCAGCCTCAGCAGGTGCGGCAGCCAGCCCAGCGCCTGATCGCGCCGCCCGGCCTGCAGCAGGCCGTTGGCACACAGCGACACGGTCTCGGCCAGCTCCGGATGTTCCGGCGCCGTCTTCATCAGCGCCTGGCACAGGCGCTCCGCATCGGCGAACTGCTGCGCGCGCGTGAAGCGGCGCGCCAGCCGCGCCATGTCCTCGGGCCGCAGGCGCGCACCCGGCTTGGCGTGGTCGAGGTAGGTTTTGTAGCTCGCATGCTGCAGTTCCAGCGTGGCGGGGTCCTGCGGCCGGAGCTGGAAGATGCGGTGCGCCGCACGATGGAAGTCCTCCCCGGCGGGCCAGAGCTTGGCGGTGTTGAACCAGGCGCGCAGCGTGACCGCGTCCCCGGGGCGCAGCTTCGCGGCGGCGCGCCACTGGGCGCAGGCCTCTTCGAACTTCATCTCGCCGGCCAGGCGGCGCGCTGCGGCCGCATGCTGCTCGAAGGGGTCCGGCGCCAGCTCGACGGGCGCGTCGGGCAGGCGCACCCGGCGCCACCGCATCGCGATCGCCATCAGCAGCGCGCCGGTCAGCAGCCCGCCCAGGTGTGCCATGTAGGCGATGCCCTTGCCGCCGACGAAATGCTGCAGCAGCTCGTTGGCGATCCAGGCCGGCAGCAGGATCAGCGCCGGCGCAGTGACGTAGTTGAAATAGAAGAAGAGCTGGTAGAAGAAGCGGATGCGCCGCAGCCGATACATCACCGCGTACATGCCCATGAGCGCCGACACCGCGCCCGAGGCGCCCAGCCCGTAGCCGCCCTGGCCCGAATAGGCCCAGGCCGCCAGGGCCGAGGCACCGGCCGCGCCCAGCAGGTAGAAGCCCAGGTACAGGCCGCGGCCCAGCGCCAGCTCGACCGAGAAGCCGAACAGGAAGAGGAAGAGCATGTTGCCCAGCAGATGGCTGGTGCTGCCGTGCAGGAAGGCCGACGTGAGCCAGGTCCAGGGCCTGGATTCGGCGTCCGGGTTGTGGTCCTGCGCCCAGCGGGTGGTGAAGGGCGCCGGCAGTTGGGCCTCGTAGCGCTGCCGCTCGCGTTTCCAGTCCGCGTAGCGGGCGTGGACGGGCTCGATGATCTGGTCCGCGTGCAGCTTGCGCAGGAAGGCCTGCTCCTGCTGGAGGCCTTCGAGCAGCTCGCCGTAGCGCTGGCGCTCGAGCAGCCGCCGGGCCGCGTTTGCGCGCGGCGAGCCGGTCTCCTGCAGCCAGGCCACGAAGGGCGGCAGCTCCAGTTTCGGCAGGCCGCTCTGCAGGTAGTACTGCGCGGCCCGCGCCTGCGCCGCTTCTTCCGCGCGCTGCGGTCCCCAGAAGACCAGCATGTTCACCAGGATGAGCAGCACCGTCACCCAGGGCGGGCTGCGCCAGCTCGGCCGGTTTTCGAGGGGGATCGCGTAGAACACGCTGCCGGACGCCGAGGCAGCGCGCTCAGAGGCTGTTGCGCCCGATGCCCTGGTAGATGACGCCGGCTTCCTTCATCACGCCCGGCTCGTAGAGGTTGCGGCCGTCGAAGATCACCGGCGACTTCATCAGCGCCTTGAGCCGCGCGAGGTTGGGGCTGCGGTACGCCTTCCACTCCGTGACGATGATCAGCGCATCCGCATCGGCCAGCACCTCCATCGGGTCCTTGGCCGAGGAGAAGCTGATGCGCTCCAGCAGCGCCGGCGCATCGGCGAAGTCCAGTTGCAGCACGCGCCGGGTCTCGTCGACCGCGATGGGGTCGTGCGCCACCACGCGCGCGCCGGCGCGCAGCAGCGCATCGAGCACCACGCGGCTCGGGGCTTCGCGCATGTCGTCGGTGTTCGGCTTGAAGGCCAGGCCCCACAGCGCAAAGCTGCGGTCGCTGAGGTCGGGGCCGAAGCGGTCGAGCACCTTCTGCGTCAGCACGCGCTTCTGCTCGTCGTTGACTGCCTCGACCGACTCCAGCACCCGAAGCGCCTGCCCGTTGTCGCGCGCGATGCGCGTGAGGGCCTGGATGTCCTTCGGGAAACAGCTGCCGCCGTAGCCCGTGCCCGCGTAGAGAAAGCTGTAGCCGATGCGCGGGTCGGAGCCGATGCCCTGGCGCACCGCCTCGATGTCGGCGCCCACGCGATCGGCGAGGTTGGCCAGCTCGTTCATGAAGCTGATGCGGGTGGCGAGCATCGCGTTGGCCGCGTACTTGGTGAACTCGGCCGAGCGCACGTCCATCACGCGGGTGCGCTCGTGGTTGCGGTTGAAGGGCGCGTAGAGCTTGCGCATCGCGGCCAGCGCCTCGCGCCCGTCCTCGTCGTCGCTGTAGCCGATGACGATGCGGTCGGGGCGCATGAAGTCTTCGATGGCCGCGCCTTCCTTGAGGAACTCGGGGTTGCTCACCACCGAGAAGCGCAGGTCGGACCGGCCGCGCTTGTCGAGCTCTTCACGGATGACGGCCGCGACCTTGTCGGCCGTGCCCACCGGCACCGTCGACTTGTCGACCACGACCTTGAAGCCGTTCATGTACTTGCCGATGTTGCGCGCCGCCGCCAGCACGTATTGCAGGTCGGCGCTGCCGTCCTCGTCCGGTGGGGTGCCCACGGCGATGAACTGCACGTCGCCGTGCGCCACCGAGGCCTCGATGTCGGTCGAGAAGGCGAGGCGCTTCGCCGCCATGTTCGACTCGACCAGGTCGCCAAGGCCCGGCTCGTAGATCGGGATGCCGCCCGCGTTGAGGGTGTCGATCTTGCGCGCATCGACGTCCACGCACAGCATGTTGTTGCCGATGTCGGCGAGACAGGCGCCGGTGACGAGTCCGACATAGCCGGTTCCGATGATGGTGACGTTCATGCGTTCTTCAGTCTGCGGTGGATTCGGAGAGCGCCTTGTCGAAGTAGGCGATGGTCTTTTTCAGCCCTTCCTCGAGCTGGGTCTTCGGCGCCCAGCCGTCGAGTTCCTGCTGGGCCAGGGTGATGTCGGGGCGGCGCTGCTTGGGATCGTCCGCCGGCAGCGGCATGCGCATCAGCTGGCTCCTGGAGCCGGTCAGCTCGATCACCTTGTTGGCGAGCTCCAGCATCGAGAACTCGCCCGGGTTGCCGATGTTGATCGGGCCGGGCACCTCGTCGCCGGTGCCCATCATGCGCAGCATGGCCTCCACCAGGTCGTCCACGTAGCAGAAGCTGCGCGTCTGCTGGCCGTCGCCGTAGATGGTGATGTCCTCGCCCTTGAGCGCCTGCACGATGAAGTTGGACACCACGCGCCCGTCGTTCATGTGCATGCGCGGACCGTAGGTGTTGAAGATGCGCACGACCTTGATGCGCAGCTTGTGCTGGCGGTGGTAGTCGAAGAACAGCGTCTCGGCGCAGCGCTTGCCCTCGTCATAGCAGCTGCGGATGCCGATCGGGTTGACGCGGCCCCAGTAGGCCTCGACCTGCGGATGGATCTCGGGGTCGCCGTAGACCTCGCTGGTGGAGGCCTGCAGGATCTTGGCGCGCACCCGCTTGGCCAGGCCCAGCATGTTGATGGCGCCGTGCACGCTGGTCTTGGTGGTCTGCACCGGGTCGTGCTGGTAGTGGATGGGCGAGGCCGGGCAGGCGAGATTGAAGATCTCGTCCACCTCCACGTAGAGCGGGAAGGTCACGTCGTGCCGCATCAGCTCGAAGCGCGGGTGGCCGAGCAGGTGCTCGATGTTGCGCTTGGTGCCGGTGAAGAAGTTGTCCACGCACAGGACATCGTGGCCCTGCTCGATGAGCCGGTCGCACAGATGGCTGCCGAGGAAGCCGGCGCCGCCGGTGACCAGGACCTTCTTGGAAGCGTTGTATTGCCGCATGTTGCGAGTTCACTCCATAGGGGGAATCGGGTGGGTGGTGGCCTTCAGTTCGGCCGGCGGGCGCTGCGCCGTGCGTTGCTCGTACATCTTCGCGTCGACCAGCATGCGAAACCACAGTGCCTGGAAGAACGCGAAGTAGAAGCCGGTGGTGCCGTCCAGGAAGCCGAGCCGGAAGACGTAGCGGTAGACGAAGTAGCTGAGCGAGCGCAGGCCGGTCGGCAGCTTGTAGTAGAGCTCCTTGATGAAGCGGGTGCGCTCGCGCGCGTCTCCCATCAGCCGCGGCTGGAGCACGTTGTCGGCGGCCATGCGGGGGCCCAGCTTCTCCTTGGCCTCGGCGTCGCTCCAGCGGTTGTGGCTGTTGATCCAGTCGGTGAGCCGCGCCGAATTCTTGTCGTGCATGAAGCCCTGCAGGCGCCCCGGCGTGGCGCTGCTGATGAAGTGCTGGTCGTAGAGCCGCGCCTCGCAGCGCCCCGCGCCCGAGCGGAAGAGCCGCAGGTGCCAAGGGTTGACGCCCGAGAAACGCAGCATCTTGCCCATGAAGTAGTCCCGCCGGCGCAGCATGTAGGCGTCGAAGCGGGGCGTGCCGGCGAGCAGGTCGCGGATTTCGCCGACTGCCTGTTCGTCCAGCACTTCGTCGGCATCCAGGTGCAACTGCCAGCCGTAGAGGCCCTCGACCTGCGAGATCGCCCAGTTGCGCTGGTCGCTGTAGTTGGAGAAGGGCCGCTGCACCACGGTGCAGCCCAGTTCCTCGAGGATGGCGACGGTGCCGTCCGACGAATGCGAGTCGACCGCAAAGATCTTGGGGCTGACCTTCTTCGCCTGCGACACGGTCTCCCGGATGATCGAGGCGGAATTGAAGGTCAGGATGACGACGACGCAGGGGGCTTGTTCCATGGATTCGGTCGGGCTGGCGTGCTTCGGCAACACAGGTTGCCGGGCAGTTTGCTGCAATGCAATGCCAAACTTTAGCACTACAGTTTTACAACTGGCCACAAAGCTTACGGCGTAGAGCCCTGCCATAGGTCGTAATCGCTCTGCAAAGCTATCCAATCGATAGCGGCCGCGCAAGAGCCGGCAACCGTTTCGGCAGCTATTCGGGGTAAACCCCAAACATTTCTCAACCGAGTCTGGCGCGATGGCGGGCGATCTGCTTGCGCACCTGGGCCGGCGCCGTGCCGCCCAGAATGTTGCGCGCATGCAGCGAACCCCGCAGGCTCAGCACGTCGTAGACGTCTTTCTCGATCTTCGGATGGAAGGTCTGCAGCACCGACAGCGGCAGCTCCGACAGATCGACCTTGTGCGAGATCGCGGCCTTGACCGCATGCGCCACGGTCTCGTGCGCGTCGCGGAAGGGCAGGCCCTTCTTCACGAGATAGTCGGCCAGGTCGGTGGCGGTCGCGTAGCCGCGCAGCGCGGCGTTCTCCATGGCCTCGGGCTTGACCGTGATGCCACCCACCATCTCGGCAAAGATGCGCAGCGTGTCCTTGAGCGTGTCGACGGTGTCGAACAGCGGCTCCTTGTCCTCCTGGTTGTCCTTGTTGTAGGCCAGCGGCTGGGCCTTCATGAGCGTGATCAGGCCCATCAGGTGGCCCACGACGCGGCCGGTCTTGCCTCGCGCGAGCTCGGGCACGTCCGGGTTCTTCTTCTGCGGCATGATCGAGCTGCCCGTGCAGAAGCGGTCGGCGATGTCGATGAAGCCGAAGGCCTGGCTGGTCCAGAGCACCAGTTCCTCGCTGAGCCGGCTGATGTGCACCATGGCGAGCGAGGCGGCGGCGCTGAATTCGATCGCGAAGTCGCGGTCGCTCACCGCATCCAGGCTGTTCTCGCACACTCCGTCCATGCCCAGCGTGCGGGCCACCAGCTCGCGGTCCAGCGGGTAGCTGGTGCCGGCCAGCGCCGCGGCGCCCAGCGGCAGGCGGTTGACGCGGCCGCGCACGTCGGCCATGCGCTCGGCATCGCGCGAAAACATCTCGACGTAGGCCAGCATGTGGTGGCCGAAGCTCACCGGCTGCGCCACCTGCAGGTGCGTGAAGCCCGGCAGGATCACCTCGGCGTTCTTCTCCGCGATGGCCACCAGCGACCTCTGCAGGTCGACCAGCAGCCCGCCGATCAGGTCGATCTCGCCGCGCAGCCAGAGCCGCACATCGGTGGCCACCTGGTCGTTGCGGCTGCGGCCGGTGTGCAGGCGCTTGCCGGCGTCGCCGACCAGCTGGGTGAGGCGGGCCTCGATGTTCAGGTGCACGTCCTCGAGGTCGAGCTTCCAGTCGAAGGCGCCGGACTCGATCTCGCCGCGGATCTGCGCCATGCCGCGCTCGATGGCCGCATGGTCCTCCGCGCTGATGACGCCCTGCGCCGCCAGCATGCCCGCATGCGCGAGCGAGCCCTGGATGTCGGCCTGCCACAGCCGCTTGTCGAAGAAGACGCTCGCGGTGTAGCGCTTCACCAGGTCGCTCATCGGTTCGGAGAACAGGGCGGACCAGGCTTCGGATTTCTTGTCGAGTTGGTTGTGGGTCATGGGGTGAACCGGTTGGGAGGCAATAATGGGTTTGCACCCGATTTGCTTGATGCGCAGCCCATCGATTTTATCGACCACCCCCCAGGCGCCGTCCCCGGCACGGGCCCGCGCGCCGGCGCGTGCCGGTGCCGCGATCTTCGATGCCTGCCAAATCGGCGTGGTGCTGCGCACCGTGATGTTCGTCGAGTCGGTGGTGGCGGTCGTCACGCTGTTCCAGGCGCCCACACCGGCCGAGTGGCTGATGCTGCTGGCCACCGTGACCGGCGGCGCCCTGCCGGCCACGCTGCTGTGGCTGCTCGCGGCCTGCTGGCTCAAGAAGCTGCTGGGCCGCCTGCCGCGCGCCGGGCAGTACGGCGCCGGCATCGTCCTGGGGGCGCTGTCCGCGCTCTACGGCTGCGGGCTGCTGCGGCTGACGGGCGTGCTTGCCAGCGCACCCTGGATCGCGAGCGCCCTGTCCGGCGCGATGTTCGCGTCGCTGGTGATGGCCGCGCTGGTGCTGCGCGCGCGCGGGCAGACGCCGGCGGCCACCACGGCGCGGCTGGAAGAGCTGCAGTCGCGCATCCGCCCGCACTTTCTCTTCAACACGCTGAACAGCGCCATCGCGCTGGTGCGCGAGGAGCCGGCCAAGGCCGAGACCATGCTGGAAGACCTGAGCGAGCTGTTCCGCCACGCCCTGGCCGATGCGGGCGAACCGGTCACCCTGGCCGACGAGATCGCGCTGGCCGAGCGCTACCTGGCGATCGAGCAGGTGCGCTTCGGCGACCGGCTGCGCATCCGCTGGGACATCGACCCCGCGGCCAACGGTGCGCGCCTGCCGCCCTTGCTGCTGCAGCCGCTGGTCGAGAACGCCGTCAAGCACGGCGTCGAGCCCAGCCCCGAGGGCGCGAAGATCCGCATCCGCACCGAGCGCCGCGGCAGCATGGCGGTGATCGAGGTGGTCAACAGCCTGCCGCCTTTGCGCTGGGCCGACGAGCCCCTGCCGCGCGGCCACGGCATCGCCCTGGCCAACGTGCGCGACCGGCTGCGGCTGCTGCACGACGTGCAGGCGCAGTTCAGCGCCGGCATGGACCAGAAGGCCTACCGCGTGCGCATCGCCATTCCTGTCGGAACTTGAGGAGTCCATGAATCTTCTGCGCACCCTGATCGTCGACGACGAAACGCTGGCCCGGTCGCGGCTGCGCACGCTGCTGGCCGAATGCCGTGCGCCGGGAGCCGAGGTGGTGGCCGAGGCCTCCAACGGCGCCGACGCCCTGGCGCAGCTGCTCACCGCCGACCTCGACCTGGTGCTGCTCGACATCCACATGCCCGGCATCGACGGCATCGAGCTGGCGCGCAGCCTGCGCCAGCGCGCCGGCGCGCCGGCGGTGGTGTTCGTCACCGCCCACGCGGCCCATGCCGTGACGGCCTTCGAGCTCGAGGCGGTCGACTACCTGACCAAGCCCGTGCGGGCCGAGCGGCTGCAGCAGGCGCTGCAGAAGGCGGAGCGCTCGTTGCGGGAGCGGCGCGGCCCGCTGACCGAGGTGCCGCACGAGGTGCTGCTGATCCAGGACCGCGGCCGCACCGAGCGGGTGCTGCTGTCCGAGGTCGTCTATCTCAAGTCGGAGTTCAAGTACCTCACGGTGCGCACCGCGGCGCGCAGCCATATCTACGATGGGTCGCTGGCCGAGTTCGAGGAGCGCTATCCGGCGCGCTTCGTGCGCGTGCACCGCAATGCACTGGTGGCGCGCCAGGCGATCCGCGCGCTCGAGAAATACGACGACGGCGAGGATGCCGAGGGCTGGGCGCTGCGGCTCGACGGCATTCCCGAGCCGGTGGTGGTGTCGCGGCGACAGCTGGCCGCGGTGCGCGAGGTGCTCAAGGACCCGAGATGAACGACGAAACTGCGCAGAAAAAGGCCGAGCAGCCCCAGCCTCCGCCCGAGCCCGAGCCCGAACCCGAGCCGAAGCCGGAGCAGGCGCCGACGGTCGAGCCGGAGCCGCCCGCGTCCGCCCCCGTCCCCGAGCCGGAGCGCGTGCTGCTGCAGATGCCCGTCGACGTGCGCAGCGCCGCGCTGGTCGTGCTCAGCGTGCTCGCGGTCGTGTTCACGCTCCATTGGGCCAAGGCCGTGTTCGTTCCGCTGATGCTGAGCCTGCTGCTGACCTACGCGCTCGAGCCGCTGGTGGGCCTGCTGGAGCGCTGGAAGATCTCCCGCTGGATCGGTGCGGCCGTGATCCTGCTCGGCCTCGGCGGCGGCGTCGGCTGGACCGGCTACTCGCTGTCGGGCAGCGCCACGGAGCTGCTCGATTCGCTGCCGGTCGCGGCCCAGAAGCTGAGGCTGGCGCTCCGCGCCGACGGCCGCACCAGCAACCCGGGCGCGCTCGACACGGTGCAGAAGGCGGCCCAGCAGCTCGAGCAGGCGGCCGACGAGAACTCCGCCAAGGTGGCCTCGCGCCGCGGCGTCGCGCGCGTGATCATCGAGCGGCCGCCCTTCAACGTGCGCGACTACCTCTGGAGCGGCACGGTGGGCCTGATCGGCGCCGCCGGCCAGCTCACGCTGGTGGCTTTCCTGACCTACTTCGCGCTCGGTTCGGGCGACACCTTCAGGCGCAAGCTGGTGAAGATCACGGGGCCCGGCCTGCAAAAGAAGAGGATCACGGTGCATGTGCTGGACGACATCACCAAGCAGATCGAGCGCTACCTGCTGGTGCAGATCCTCACCAGCGCAGTGGTCGGCATCGCCACCGGCCTGGCCTTCTGGGCCGTCGGGCTGGAGAACGCGGCCGTGTGGGGCATCCTCGCCGGGGTGACCAATCTGATCCCCTACATCGGCTCGGTGATCATGATGGCTGCCGCCGGCCTGGTGGCCTTCCTGCAGTTCAACAGCATCCAGATGGCCCTGGTGATCGGCGGTGCCTCGCTGCTGATCCACACCCTCGTGGGCAACCTGCTGGTGCCCTGGCTCACCAGCCGCACCAGCCGCATGAACCCGGTGGCCGTGTTCGTGGGCGTGATCTTCTGGGGCTGGCTTTGGGGCATCTGGGGGCTGCTGCTGGGCATTCCGATCATGATGGTCGTGAAGGCGGTGTGCGACCGGGTGGAGGATCTGCAGCCGATCGGGGAACTGCTGGGCGACTAGGGCGGGCGTGAATGGCCCGAGTGCGATTTGCAGCACCTCGACACATTTCTTCTCGCCGCCGTGCGCGCTGCCCCGCGCCGGTACCGCATGCCGCCTTTGCCGGCCGACGCCGACGCGGCGGCATCGCTCGGCGTGGATGCCGCTCTCGCCTTCGCGATCGAAGCCGCGCGCCTCGCGAAGGAAGGCGGATCGGCGCCATCTGCGCGGGCGCAGGATCTGTTCACGCGCTCCCTTGCGGCGTTGATCGGCAGGGCGCTCGCATCCGAGGGTGGCGATCTGGCGTTCCAGGCGCTCCTGCTTCGAGCGCAGAGGCCGGCCGTCGGCGAGTATGTGCGGCTGGCTGCGCAGTTCGCAGGCGACCGTCGTGCCGTTCGTGCTGCCGCGAATGCAATCTCCCACCCTGGCAAGCTGCGCGACCAGCCAGCCGGCGCGGCGCGGGACGCACTGTCTGGCTTGCACCGTCTCGCAGGCGAAGGCGCCTGGGCGGAGCTTGCAGCGGCGCTCGAGCAGCCGCTCGTGCAGGGCGACGCGGCGGCGCAGCAGGCCGGTGTCCTGCTGGATCGCCTCCGATCGAATCCCGCGTTGCAGCGCCTTGCGCGTGGCAGTGCGTTGCTGCGAAATGCAGACGTGCAACGCTACTTGAGCCTCACCGAGCGCAGAGGGCCGCTGGCCGGCAGCGACACCGCGGCTGCATCGGGACGCGCATCGGCGCGCCTGGGCGAGGCGGCCGAGCGCGCGACCGTGCAAGCCTTCGGTGCCATCGTCGAGTTGTTGAACCGGTGCGGCGGACAGGGCGCCGGCTACCGTGTCCTGCAAAGCCTTCGTGCGCCGGTGGCATTTCCGGGAGAACGGAACAAGGCGAAGGATGAATGGGATGCGGCGATCGTGCGAAGCGGCGAGGGCGGAGGCGACGACATCGTTCTCCTCGCAGAGGTCAAGGCTTCTCCGGCCGCTGCGAGCTCCGATTTCTCGCGCCTCCTGCGTGGCTTGCGGCGCCTGGCCCATGCCGATCCCGGCAAGACCTATTCCTTTGCGTCTGCAGCCGGCGAGGCGCGCATTCTGGGCGGATCGCTGCGAAGACTCCAGCCCCAGGGCCATTCGCTGCCTGCGCATGTGATCTATTGCTGTTCCGCGCCGGCCGAGTCGCCCCCGCAGTTCCTGAGTGCAGCGACAAAAGCCGTTCTGCTCGGTGAACGCGCGAGCCTCGCGTTCGCCTGCGAGCTCGCCGAGGGCAAAGCGCCGCCGCCTTCAGCGCTCCTCGATGTGTGGGACGCTCTCGCGAAGGAGCCCCGACTGCGGTCGGCGCTGTATCAATTCGAGACTGCGAGGCAGGTGCGCTCGGCCATGGTGCACCCGCTCGACCTGTTGTCTGCACTGGGCGACGGCCCACCTTAGCCCTGTGCAACCGTGGAGGAGGCTGGTACGCCGATGGGGCCCGGATTCGTGTCAGGCCTTCAAAGCTTGCTGTCCACGCGTTGTTCGTTGCTCGAACTGCGGGTGCCCTTCAAGTGAAGCTCCACGTCCGCGACCCGGCTTCCGACCGCCTTGACGGCTTCCCGGATCTGCTGGGGTGTCGCGTCGAATCGCTTGGCAAGCTCTTCCACCGCACTGGCGGAACTGACGTCGATGCTTTCGTCTTGTGACGAGGCTTCTTGCTGCGGCATATGAGTCCTTTGAAAAGGGGACGGGACTGCCTGCCAAGCTAGAACACGGCAGGGGAACCCATGTCGGCGCGAGGCGCAACCGGTGCAGCGCGAAGTCCTACTTGTTCGTCGTCAACCTCCGTCACGTAGCCAACCCTCGGCGGATGCGCAGCTAACGCGACCGCCCTCCCCGTCATTGGTCGTTCTCGTCTCGATGTCGCGCGCAATAGACAGTTTGGTGTGATGTCGCGTATTCTTACTGGATCACCATCGATGACGACGAGCTACGAGCATGCCCGCCACTGCCACTCTTTCCAGCAAGTTCCAGATCTCGATTCCCAAGGCAGTGCGTGAAGAGAAGCACTGGCAGGCCGGGCAGGAGTTCGTGTTCATTCCCAAGGGCAAGGGCGTTCTAATGATGCCCGTACCCGAACTGGAACAGCTGGTCGGAGTCGCCAAAGGCGCACGAAAGGACGGCTACCGCGACCGCAAGGACCGCTACTGATGGCTGCACCGTTGCGCGTGGTTGATACTTCGGTCTGGATTGAATGGCTTACGGGCAGCGCACTCGGCAAGACGCTGGCGAAGCAGTTCCCGGACAAGCCGCAATGCATCGTGCCTACCATCGTGCAGCTCGAACTTTCGAAATGGCTGGTGCGCGAGGTCGGCGAGGAGCAGGCAGATCAGGTGATCGCCTATACGCAGAAATGCGCAGTCGTGCCCCTGGACACCACCATTGCACTGCTCGCCGCAGACCTGCACCGCGAGCACAAGCTGGCCACCGCCGATGCAATCGTCTACGCCACGGCGCAGAATCAACTGGCGGAGTTGCTGACCTGCGACGCCCATTTCAAGGGCCTGCCCGGCGTCGTGTTCTTTTCGAAAGTGGGTTGAACCCGGCGCGCTGAGCCTTGAGCCCCAGCGCGACGCACTCGGCCGAGCCGCCCCCAGCAGCGCGCCTCGGTCTGCGTCTAGAAGGTGCCCGGCAGCAGGATGCTCGAATCGACCTCGTCGATGCTCGTGCGCCCGCAAAAGGCCATCGTGATGTCGAGTTCCTTCTGGATGATCTGCAGCGCCCGCGTCACCCCGGACTCGCCGAAGGCGCCCAGCGCGTAGAGGAAGCTGCGCCCGATCAGCGTGCCGCGCGCCCCGAGCGCGCGCGCCTTCAGGACGTCCTGGCCGCTGCGGATGCCGCCGTCCATCCACACTTCGATCTCCGTGCCCACCGCCTCGGCGATCGCCGGGAGCGCCTCGATGGAGGAGGGCGCGCCGTCGAGCTGGCGGCCGCCGTGGTTGGACACGATCAGCGCATCGGCGCCGCTGGAAGCCGCCAGGCGCGCATCTTCCACGTCCATGATGCCCTTGAGGATCAGCGGCCCGCCCCAGCGCTTCTTGATCCATTCCACATCGGCCCAGCTCAGCGCCGGATCGAACTGCTCGGCCGTCCAGGAGGACAGCGAAGACAGGTCGCCCACGCCCTTGGCATGGCCCACGATGTTGCCGAAGCTGCGCCGCTTCGTGCCCAGCATGCCCAGGCACCAGCGCGGCTTGGTCGCGAGGTTGATCAGGTTCTTCAGCGTCGGCTTGGGCGGCGCCGTCAGGCCGTTCTTGATGTCCTTGTGCCGCTGGCCCAGGATCTGCAGGTCCAGCGTGAGCTGCAGCGCGGAGACGTTGGCGGCCTTGGCGCGATCGATCAGCCGCTCGACGAAGTCGCGGTCGCGCATCACGTAGAGCTGAAACCAGAAGGGATGGCGGTCGGTGCTCTCCGCGATGTCTTCCAGCGAGCAGATGCTCATGGTCGACAACGTGAAGGGAATGCCGAAGGCCTTGGCCGCGCGCGCGCCCAGGATCTCGCCGTCCGCATGCTGCATGCCCGTCATGCCGGTGGGCGCGATCGCCACCGGCATCGCGACTTCCTGGCCGATCATGGTGCTCCTCGTCGAGCGGCCTTCCATGTTGACGGCCACCCGCTGGCGCAGCTTGATCTTCTGGAAGTCGGCCTCGTTCGCGCGGTAGGTGCCCTCGGTCCAGGCGCCGGAGTCGGCATAGTCGTAGAACATGCGCGGCACGCGCGACTGGGCGATCACTCGCAGGTCTTCGATGCAGGTGATCCGGGAAAGGTCGGGCACTCGGGGTCTCCTTCTGGGGTTGCGCAGGGCTTCAGATTATCGCGGTGCACCAAAGCGGCACGAACCGGGCGCGGCAGAGGGGCGGCGCCTAGGGTGCGCCCCCGGTTTGACTCGGCGCAACTCTTGCTATCCTGCCCGGGGCTCCTTGCGGGCCTGCGGCGGGCCTCGGACGGCGGAGGTGCAACGCAGAAGAATTCTCGACGGCCGGACTGCTGGGGATGCGCACCATGAAACTCGACAAGGCCCTCGTCCTCGCTCTCGCGGCCTGCGCCGCCACCCTCGCAGGCGCCGAGCCCGCCATCGTCTACGACATGGGCGGCAAGTTCGACAAGTCCTTCAACGAGGCGGCCTACCGCGGCGCCGAGATGTGGAAGAAGGAAAGCGGCAAACCCTATCTCGACTTCGAGATCGCCAACGAGGCGCAGCGCGAGCAAGCCATGCGGCGCATGGCAGGACGCGGCGCCAATCCGGTGATCGGCATCGGCTTCTCGCAGGGCAGCAGCCTGGAGAAAGTGGCCAAGGAATTCCCCAAGCTCAATTTCGCGATCATCGATGCAGTGGTCAAGCTGCCCAATGTCGAATCGATCGTGTTCAAGGAGCACGAGGGCAGCTTCCTCGTCGGCATGATGGCCGCGCTGGCCAGCAAGAGCGGCAAGGTCGGCTTCGTGGGCGGCATGGACATCCCGCTGATCCGCAAGTTCCAGTGCGGCTACGAGCAGGGCGCGAAGTACGCCAACCCGAAGGTCGAGGTGAGCTCGGTCATGACCGGCACCACGCCGGCCGCCTGGAGCGATCCGACGCGGGGCAGCGAGCTGGCCAAGGCGCAGTTCGCCAAGGGCGTCGACGTGGTCTTCGCCGCCGCCGGCGGCACCGGCTCGGGGGTCTACCAGGCGGCCAAGGACGCGGGCAAGCTGGCCATCGGCGTCGACAGCAACCAGAACCACATGCAGCCCGGCACCATGCTGACCTCGATGGTCAAGCGCGTCGACGTGGCGGTGTACAACGCCGCGAAGAAGCCGACGCCGGGCGTCACCTCCCTGGGTTTGAAAGAGGGCGGAGTCGACTACGCGCTCGACGAGCACAACGCCAGGCTCGTGAGCGCCGACATGAAGTCCAAGGTCGACGCCGCCAAGGCCGACATCATTGCCGGCAAGATCAAGGTGGTCGACTACATGGCCGACAACAACTGCAAGTTGTGAGTTTGCTTGCGCAAGGGGTTGGCGGACCACACGAAGTGGGGAAGCCTGGGGGAGGGCTTGTGAGTCCCGCGGTGCGCATGACGCGCATCGACAAGCGCTTCGGCGCGGTCCATGCCAACCGCGAAGTCACGCTCGTCGTGCCGGCCGGCACCGTGCATGGCGTGGTGGGCGAGAACGGCGCCGGCAAGAGCACGCTGATGTCGATCCTCTACGGCTTCTACCAGGCCGACGGCGGCGAGATCGAGATCGAAGGGAAGCCCGTGCAGATCCGCGGCTCGAGCGACGCCATTGCCCTGGGCATCGGCATGGTGCACCAGCACTTCATGCTGGTCGAACCTTTTTCCGCGCTCGACAACATCCTGCTCGGCGTCGAGCCGCATTGGCAATTGCCGAAGGCCCGCGCGCAGGTGCGCACGCGGCTGGAGGCGCTGATGCAGGGCAGCGGCCTGCAGGTGCGGCTGGACCTGCCGGTCGAGCAGTTGCCGGTGGGCGAGCGCCAGCGGCTGGAGATCCTCAAGACGCTCTTTCGCGGCGCGCGCATCCTGATCCTCGACGAGCCGACCGCGGTGCTCACGCCGCAGGAGACCGAGCAGCTCTTCGACACGCTGCGCGCCCTGCGGGCGCGCGGCACCACGGTGCTGCTGATCACGCACAAGCTCAAGGAGATCATGGCGCTGTGCGACGCCGTGACGGTGATGCGCGCGGGCGCCGTGGTGCTGGACTGCGCGATCGCCGACACCGGCGTCGATGCGCTCGCGCAGGCCATGGTCGGGCGCCGCGTGCAGACGGGGCGGGTCGGCGGTGCCCCGCCGGCGGCGCGCGGAGCGCCGCTGCTCGATGCGCGCGGCCTGAGCTGGCGCGATGCGCAAGGCACGCCGCGCCTGGCCGATGTCTCGCTGCAGCTGCACGCGGGCGAGATCGTCGGCATCGCGGGCGTTTCGGGCAACGGCCAGAGCGAGCTGCTGGAGGTGCTGTCGGGCATGCTGGTGCCGCAGGCCGGCACGCTGTCGTTGGGCTCGCAATCCTTCATGCCGCAGCGCTGGCTCGACCCCGAAGCCGCGCGCGAGGCGGGCGTCGCCCATGTGCCGGAAGACCGTCACCGGCGCGGCCTGGTGCTGCCCTTCGCAGCCTGGGAATCGGCCGTGCTCGGCTACCAGCGCCGGCCGCGCTACAACCGCCGCGGCTGGATGCGGCACGCGGTCATGCAGGCCGACACCGCGCAGATGATGGACGAGTACGACGTGCGCCCGCGCAACGTGCGCCTCGGCAGCGGGAAGTTTTCCGGCGGCAACCAGCAGAAGCTGGTGCTGGCGCGCGAGGCGGCGCCCAAGCCGCGCGTGCTGCTGGTGGGCCAGCCGACGCGCGGCGTCGACATCGGCGCCATCGAGTTCATCCACGGCCGCCTGCACGCGATGGCCGCCGGCGGCGGCGCCGTGCTGCTCGTGTCTTCCGAGCTCGACGAGATCCTGGCGCTCGCCGACCGCGTGCTCGTGATGGCGGGCGGCCGCATCGTCGGCGAGCGCCCGGTGGCGCTGTGCGACGAGACCACGCTGGGCCGCCTGATGTGCGGCGCCGGGGACGAGGCCGCCGCAGCATGAGACGCCGGGCCGCTTCCGAGTCGAACGGCGCCGCAGCGCGCGGCGCGAAGGTCGCCTGGTGAGCTCGCCCGCCGCCGAGCTGCCGCGCTGGATCGACCTGCTGGTGCTGCCGCTGGTCAACCTCGCGCTGGCGCTGCTGGCCTGCGGCATCGTGGTCGCCGTGGTCGGGCACGACCCCTGGCAGGCGCTCGCGCTGCTGGTGGAGGGCGCCTTCGGCAGCCGCATGGGACTGAGCTACACGCTGTATTACGCGACCACCTTCGTCTTCACGGGCCTGGCGGTCGCGGTCGCCTTCCATGCGGGCCTGTTCAACATCGGCGGCGAAGGCCAGGCCATGATGGGCGGCCTGGGCACCGCGCTGGCGGCCCTGGCCTTCGGCGAGCACCTGCCCGGCTGGGCCATGGTGCCGCTGATGATCGGCGCTGCCATGCTGTTCGGCATGGCCTGGGCCGCGGTGCCGGCGGCGCTGCAGGCCTGGCGCGGCAGCCACGTGGTGATCACCACCATCATGTTCAACTTCATCGCCTCGGCGCTCCTGGCCTACCTGCTCGTCGACGTGCTCAAGGAGCCCGGCAACATGACGGTGGAAAGCCGCGCCTTCGCGCCTTCGGCGCGCGTGCCCGGCATGCACGAGGCGCTCGCTGCCGTCGGCATCGAGTGGCCGGCCTCGCCGCTCAACCTGAGCGTGCTGCTGGCGCTGGCCGGCGCCGTGGCGGTGTACCTGCTGCTGTGGCGCTTGCAGGCGGGCTACGCCATCCGTGCGGTCGGCCATGCGCCGGAGGCGGCGCACTACGGCGGCATGCGGCCGCGGATGCAGATCATGGTGTCGATGGCGCTGTCGGGCGCGCTGGCCGGGCTGGTGGGCATCAACGAGATCGCGGGCGTGCACGGCCGGCTGCTGCTGGAGTACGTGGTGGGCGCAGGCTTCGCCGGCATCGCGGTCTCGCTGATCGGGCGCAACCACCCGGTGGGCATCGTGCTGGCGGCGCTGCTGTTCGGCGCGCTCTACCAGGGCGGCTCGGAGCTGGCCTTCGAGATCCCCGGCTTCAGCCGCGACATGGTGTTCACGCTGCAGGGGCTCATCGTGCTGTTCTCCGGCGCGCTGTCGCAGGTGGCCGCGCCGCCGCTGGCGCGGCTGTGGCACGCGATGCGCCGCGGGCCGCGCACCGCCGCGGCGCAAGGGAGCAGCGATGGATGAAGTCGCGCTCGGCACGCTGCTCGCCTCGACCCTGCGCGTGGCGACGCCGCTGATCCTGTGCGCGCTGGCGGGCACCCTGGCCGAACGCTCGGGCGTGATCGATCTCGGCCTCGAAGGCAAGATGCTTTCCTGCGCCTTCGCTGCCGGCAGCATCGCCGCGCTGAGCGGCTCGCTGGCGCTGGCCCTGACGGTGTCGCTCCTCGTCGGCGTGGCGCTGTCGCTGCTGCAGGGCTTCGGCTGCGTGACCCATCGCGGCGACCAGGTGGTGATGGGCATGGCGATCACCATGACGGCCGCGGGTCTGACGGTGGTGCTGGGCATCGCGTGGTTCCAGCAGGGCGGCCAGACGCCGCCGCTGCCCGACGCGGTACGCCTCGCAGCCTGGGGAGCGGGCGCCGGCGAGGCGCTGCGCGCGCTGCCGTGGGTGGGCACGGTCCTGGGACTGGGCCTGTTCGGCCACAACGTGCTGGTGTACCTGGCCATCGGCCTCGTGCCGGCCGTGTGGTGGCTGCTGTTCCGCACGCGCTTCGGCCTGCGCCTGCGCGCCACCGGCGAGAACCCGGCCATGGTCGATGCGGCGGGCGTCTCCATCGCCGCGCTGCGCTACCGCGCGCTGATGCTCAACGGCGTGCTCTGCTCGCTGGCCGGCAGCTACCTGGTGCTGGCGCAGAATCCCGCATTCATGCCGCACATGACGGCCGGCCGCGGCTACATGGCGCTGGCCGCGATGATCTTCGGCAAGTGGCATCCGGTCGGCGCCTTCCTGGCCTGCCTGCTGTTCGGCTTTCTGGATGCGGTGTCGATCCGGCTGCAAGGCGTCTCGCTGCCGCTGGTCGGCGCCGTGCCGGTGCAGGCGATCCAGGCCTTGCCCTACGTGCTGACGGTGGTGCTGCTGGCCGGTTTCGTGGGCAAGGCGCGTGCGCCGAAGGCGCTGGGCATCCCGTATGTGAAGGAGCGATGACGTGACCGTTTCGCAAACCTCGATGGCGCAGCTGGTCGATGCGGCCCGCGCCGCGCGCGAGCGCGCCTATGCGCCCTATTCGAAGTTCGCCGTGGGTGCTGCGCTGCTGGACGAACACGGCCGCGTCCACGCGGGCTGCAACATCGAGAACGCGGCCTACCCGCAGGGCCAGTGCGCAGAGGCATCGGCGCTCGCGCACTTGGTGCTGGCCGGCGGCACGCGAGTGCTGGCGGCGGTGGTGGTCGGCGTGGCCGATGCGCCCGTCACCCCGTGCGGCGGCTGCCGACAGAAGCTGCGCGAGTTCGCGGATGACGACACGCCGGTCTGGTGTGCCGACCTGCGCGAGGTGCGCGAGCGCCATACCCTGGGCGAACTGCTGCCCGCGAGCTTCGGCCCCGCGCATCTTCCAAGACCATGAGCCCGCAAGACATGATTCGCGCTGCCCGCCTTGCCCTGGCCTGCCTGGACCTGACCAGCCTCGACGACAACGACGATGCGGCCGCCATCGATGCCTTGTGCGCCAGGGCGCAGGGCCCGGCAGGCCTGCCGGCCGCGCTGTGCGTGTGGCCGCGTTTCGTGGCGCAGGCCAGGGCCGCGCTGCCGGCATCGATCCGGATCGCGGCCGTGGCCAACTTTCCGGAGGGCGCGCTCGACACAGGGCGCGCCTTGCGCGAGACGCAGGCCATCCTCGATGCCGGGGGCGACGAGGTGGACCTGGTGCTGCCCTGGCGCGCGCTCGCAGCCGGCGACACGGCGGGCCCTGCGGCACTGGTCGCGGCGGTGCGCGCGGCATGCGCGAACAAGACGCTCAAGCTCATCATCGAATCCGGCGAGCTGCCATCGACCGAGCTGATCCGCCAAGCCTGCAACCTCGGGCTGGACGCCGGCGTGGACTTCGTCAAGACCAGCACCGGCAAGACGGGCACGGGGGCCACGCCCGCGGCTGCGCGCCTGATGCTCGAAACCATCGCCGGCCATGCACGGCGGGATGCGGTGGGCTTCAAGGCCTCGGGCGGCGTGCGCACGGTGGCCGATGCGGCGGTCTACATCGCGCTGGTGCGCGAGCTGCTGGGCGAATCGGCGCTCACGCCGGCGCGCCTGCGCTTCGGCGCCAGCGGCCTGTTGGCCGACATCGAAGCGGTGCTGTTGCGGCAGGGCCGTCTCGGCAAGCCTGCCGCGCCAGAGGACTATTGAGATGCTGCTGCCGGCCGAGGTCATCCGCGCCAAGCGCGATCGCCATGCGCTCGCGCCGGCGCAGATCGAGGCCTTCGTGCGCGGCCTGACCGACGGCAGCTGGAGCGAGGGCCAGGTGGCGGCGCTGGCGATGGCGATCCTGCTCAACGGCATGGACGCCGGCGAATGCGTGGCCCTGACCCGCGCCATGACGCATTCCGGCGAAGTGCTGCGCTGGCCGGACATGCCGGGCCCGGTGCTCGACAAGCATTCCACCGGTGGCGTGGGCGACAAGGTGAGCCTGATGCTGGCGCCGATCGTCGCGGCCTGCGGCGGCGTGGTGCCGATGATCTCCGGCCGCGGCCTGGGCCATACCGGCGGCACGCTGGACAAGCTCGAATCGCTGGCCGGCTACGGCGTCGAGCCTTCGCGCGAAACGCTGCTCGCGGTGCTGCGCGATGCCGGCTGCGCCATCGTCGGGGCCGGCCCCGCGCTGGCGCCTGCCGACAAGCGGCTCTATGCCATTCGCGACGTGACGGCCACGGTCGAATCGCTGCCCTTGATCACCGCCAGCATCCTCTCCAAGAAGCTCGCGGCCGGCCTGCAGGGGCTGGTGCTCGACGTCAAGGTGGGCAACGGCGCCTTCATGCAGGGCCTGGGCGACGCACGCGCGCTGGCGGGCAGCCTGGTGGCAGTGGCAGCGGGCGCCGGCCTGCCGGCGCAGGCGCTGATCACCGACATGAATCAGGTGCTGGGCCACAGCGCAGGCAACGCGCTCGAAGTGCGGGAGGCGATCGACTTCCTGGCGGGCGTCGAGCGCGAGCCGCGGCTGCTCGAAGTGACTCTGGCACTGGCGGCGCGCCTGCTGTGCCTGGGCGGCCTTTCGGGCGGCATGCCCGAGGCCCGGGCGCAGGCCCTGCGTGCGCTCGACAGCGGCGCGGCTGCCGAGCGCTTTGCACGCATGGTGGCGGGGCTGGGCGGGGCGGGCGACCTGCGGCTGGCCACCCGGCAGCTGCCGGCGGCGCCCGTGCAATGCGATGTGCCGGCACCGCGGGACGGCGTTCTGGCGGCGACGGATGTGCGCGCCATGGGCCTGGCCATCGTCGCCCTGGGCGGCGGGCGCCGCCGCGCCGGCGATCGCATCGATCCGCGCGTCGGCCTCGCGCAGGTGCTGCCGCTGGGCAGCAGCATCCGGCAAGGCCAGCCGCTCGCGCGCGTGCACGCTGCCAGCCAGGCCGATGCCGAGGCGGCTGTCGCCGCGCTGCAGGCCGCCATGTGCATCGACGAGAACCCGCAAGGCCCCGTGGCGCGTCCTGCGCCCGGCGCGGTGATCTGCGAAGAGATCATGTCTGCGCCATTGCCGCGCTCCGTCTGATTCACTCTCGCTCGCGCGCGGATGGGATCGCCGAAGCCCGGCGTGCCGGTCTCGACTCGGCCGGGCGCAGCGGCGCCCGAAGTTCGTGGAGGTGGCGGCGAAGTCGCACCAGTCGCCGCTCTTCCCGAGATTTCCAGTGCTGCGCAGGCTATCTGGCCGCTGTGCTCTTCACGCCCGCGCCGCGGACTTCGACCTTGACCTGGTCCACCACGCGGCCGCGCGCGTCGAGCAGTTCCACCACGTGCCGGCCGGGCCAGGGCAGCCACTGCGCGGCGGCGCCGCGCGCGAAGGGCTTGCCGTCGATGCGCCAGGCGACGCCGCTGCCTTGCGCCTCGAAGCGCACGCGCTGGTGGCGCGGGGGAATGTCGGGATCGAGCGCGATGATGGTGCCGTCCGTGGGCGCAGTGATGCGCGGCGCCGGATCGGCAGCGTCGGCCGGCAGCTCGAAGCGGGCCTGCTCGGTGCCGGCGATGAACCATTCGTCGCGCGCCGCCTCGAGCCCCTCGCCGAAGCGCACGTGCGCGCGCACCACGCCCGCCGGCGGCGCGGGCGCGCGGCTGGCTTCGCTGCGGTGCAGGAAGGCCATGAGATCGGCCCACACGGGCGCGGCGCCGCTGGTGCCGCTCACGTCCCACATCGGCGCGCCGCTCGCGTTGCCCACCCACACGCCCACCGTGTAGCGCTCGGACCAGCCCACGGCCCAGTTGTCGCGCATGTCCTTGCTGGTGCCGGTCTTTACCGCGCTCCAGAAGCGGGTGCCGAGCACGCTGTCCAGGCCGAAGGTGGGGGCGCGGGCGTTGGCGTCGCTCAGGATGTCGCCCACGATGAAGCTCGCGCGCGGATCGATCGCGCGCGCTTCGCTCCCTCTCCCGCTGGCGGGAGAAGGCTGGGGCGAGGGCGTGGGCGCTCGCAAGATGCGCGTTTCCCCAAACCTCCCCCCATTCGCCAAGGCTCGATACCCATTGGCCAGGCCCAGCAGAGACACCTCCGCGCTCCCCAGCGCCAGGCTGTACCCGTAATAGTCCCCGCTCTGCGCCAGCCCCAGCCCCGCCGCGCGCAACTGCCGCGCGAAGGCCTCCGGCGACACCATCACCAGCGTGCGAACCGCAGGCACGTTGAGCGAGGCCGCGAGCGCAGTGCGCACCGAGACATGTCCCTTGAACTGCCGGTCGTAGTTCTGCGGGACGTAGAGGCCGCCGGCGGTGCTGATCTGGGCCGAGGAATCGTCGAGCAGCGAGGCCGCGGTGAGCCGTCGCTCGGCGATCGCCTGCGCATAGAGCAAGGGCTTGAGCGTGGAGCCCGGCTGACGCTGCGCGAGCACGCCATCGACCTCGGCTGCGCGGCTCAGCGTGCCGGAGGAGCCGATCCAGGCCAGCACCTCGCCGCTGGCGTTGTCGAGCACCACCAGCGCGCCGTCCTCGACGTTGCGGCCGCGCAGCTCCTTCAGGTGGCGCTGCAAGGTCGTGAGCGCAAGGCGTTGCAACGGCGCCCGCAGCGTGGTGCGGATGTCTCCGCTTTGCTCCCGCTTACTGCGGGAGGGTGTCGGGGCGAGGGCATTGGCGCTCGATAGCGCCTCGGACTCCTTCAAAGCCCGCCGCGCCAGATGCGGCGCGATGCCTTCGCTCGCCTCGAAGGCCCTGCGTTGCAGGGCCGCACTCGCGAACATGTCCAACGCCTCGCAATCCACTCTGGCGCCGACTGCCATGGCGCGCATCACCTCGCAAGCGCGTTGCGAGACCAGCGCCGGCTTCGCGTTGGGCGCGCGCACCAGCGCGGCCGCCACCGCTGCTTCGCGCGCATCCAGCCCGTGCGGCGCTTTGCCGAAGAGCGTGCGCGACAACGCATCGATGCCGACGAGCTCACCGCGGAACGGCACGGTGTTGAGGTAGGCCTCGAGGATCTGGTCCTTGCGCCACCGGCGCTCGAGCTGCTGCGCCGCCACGGTCTGCCCCAGCTTCTGCGCGAGGTCGCGCCCGCCGCTTCCGCGCCGCAGCTCGTCATCGAGCAGGCCGGCAAGCTGCATGGTGATCGTGGAGGCGCCGCGCGTGCGCGTGTTCCACAGATTGCCCCAGGCAGCGGCCGAGACCGCGCGCCAGTCGACGCCGCTGTGCTCGTAGAAGCGCTTGTCTTCGCTCAGGAGCATGGCGGTGCGCAAGGCCGGCGACACCTCTGCCAGCGCGACCCACCGGCCGCGACGTACGCGGGCATCGGTGCGCACGCGCTGCAGCAACTCGCCGTCGCGGTCGAGCACCTGAACGTCGGAGGGACGGAAGTCGCGCTTCACCTCCTCGAAGGCCGGTAGCGCGCGCGCCGGTCCGGCCAGGGCGGCAAGCAGGCTCAGCGCCAGGAAAGCGTTTCGAGTGCGCGGCATGGGGCCGCTAGCTTGCCACAGGCGGCACCACGGTGCCTTGTCGCGAGGGGGTGGCATCCATGGACAGAGAGGCCTGCCCGGCATGCGAATGCGGTTCGCACCTACTTTCGAACGGGCGCGGGTGGCGGTTGGCGGCAGCTCCGCGGCGCGCATCGTGGAGGCACATCGTGTCATCCAAGGAGAACGCATGAAAACACTTGCTGCCCTGCTGATCGCCGCATCCGCCGTCCTGGCTGGCTGCGTGGCGGTGCCCTATGACAGCGGCCGGCCCCCGCCGCACGCCGGCTATGCGGACCGCGACCGCGATCGCGACGGCGTGCCCAACCGGTACGACCGCGATCGCGACAACGACGGCGTGCCGAACCGCTACGACAGCCGCCCGAACAATCCCAACCGCTATTGAGCGTGGGTGCCCTGCGCGCTACTCCTGAAGCGGAAATTCCGGATGGCGCGGCAGGTCGTCGGCGAAATGCACCCAGGGCAGGCGCTTCGACTCCCAGTAATGCAAGCGCGGGGCGACGCGCGCCGGATCATCGGACCGTGCCGCACTGAAAGCCGCCTTCCAGAACAAAGGGATTCGACAACGGTTGCTCTGCTAGTCCAGGATGAGCTGCGTCTGCGTGACGACGGCGCACAGCTTGCCCTCGGCAGAACGGACCGTGGTCTGCCACACCATCGTGGTGCGGCCCCGGTGCAGGGCGATGCTCTCGCCGGTGACCTTGGTGTCGACGCGCGCACTGCCGATGAACTTGGTGCTGGAGTCGGTGGTCGTCGTCCGCTTCCCCTGCGGCATGTTGATGACCGTGCCGATCGCGCCAAGCGTGTCGGCGAAGGCCATGTAGGCACCGCCGTGCAGGACGCCGCCGGTGGTACAGAGGTCCGGGCGCACGTGCAGTTCCGCGACCACGCGCTCGGGCTCGAGCGTGAGGAGGCGAACGCCCATGAGGCCGGGAAAGACCGGATCCAGGATTTGCTGGACTGCTTCGACGGAGGGGATGCTCATGGGACGCCCTTCTTCGTGTTCGTTCGATGTTCTCGCTTCGACGCACGAGACGCGCTTCGATCACTCATGCGTCTGCCTTCAGGGGCCTGTAGGACTGCGTTCCGAATCGATTGGCCGACCTGGCCCGCGCTCGTTCGGCTTCGATCTCGCGGTCGCGCGGATCGGCGGTGGTCACCAGCGAATCGATCAGCACGCGCGCCGCACTCGCGACATCTTCAACGGCGCGATGGAAAGCCTCCTGGTTGAGCTTCGAGGGGCTGTTGAAGCCGCTGAGCTTGCGCACGAATTGCAGCGAGGCGGACCGTATTTCCTCATCCGTCGCGGGCGGTTCGAAATTGAAGAGGGTCTTGATGTTTCGACACATGGTCGCTCTATGGAATGGATGGATCGGCGGGGTCTGCGGCGAAGGCTAGAAGGATACGCAGGTTCGCGCCTTGACGCGCAGGACGGCTTCCTGCTGGAACTGTGCCTTGTACGCGGCCACGAGCGCCTGCACCGCCTTCTCGCTGGCTGCGTCGTCGGGATGGATGAGTTGAAGCACCTGCGAGGCCTCCTGCACGATCGTGCCGTCGGCGCCGCGCCACTGGCCGGAGGCGGGCGACACGGTCAGGCCTTGCGGGAATCGCGGCGTGACGGTGCTCTTCAGGAATTCGCTCCATTCCGCGGGCGTCACCACGCCGCCGCGCGGCTTGCCGGTGCCGAAGTACAGCGTGTCGTGGACGAAGGCCTGTTCTGTGTCTTCGCAGCCGCTGCGCTGCATGGGCGCGCAGCCGGCAAGCACGGCGAGGAGGCTGGCGACCAGTGTGATGCGGGCGAGGCGCATGACACTCGCGCGGTCTTCAGACCGGCAGCAGCAGTGTGTCGAGGGCGCGCGTCTGCTCGCTGACGGCAGGCGAAGCCGCGATCTTGTTTGGGGAGTAGACGTTCGTCATGCTGGGCGGCGGAAGTCGTGGATTCGACGCATCGTAACTGCGCCTCCGCTGCCTCTGCCGAAGTCCGCGCGATGGGGCGGATTCAGCAATCAATCTGGTCGGGGTGAGAGGATTCGAACCTCCGGCCTCTACGTCCCGAACGTAGCGCTCTACCAGGCTAAGCTACACCCCGATGGTGGTTGCGAGAAAAGGATTCGACCTTGGTGGCCTCACATCGTGAGGTATCAGGCGCGTCGCTCCAGCAACTGAGCCGCCAATTGTAGCAAACCCGCGGAGTGCGGATTCGCGGGAAAGCCGGCGAGTGCATCGATCGCACGCTGCGCCTCGGCCGCGGCGGCATCACGCGTAGCGTCGAGCGCGCCGGTTTCACGGACGATGGCGACGATCTGCGGCAGTTGCGTCGTGTCGCCGGCCTCGATCGCAGCGCGAACGAGGTCGCGCTGCGCCGCCGAGCCCCGTTGCATGGCGAGGATCAGCGGCAGGGTGGTCTTGCCTTCGCGCAGGTCGTCGCCGACGTTCTTGCCGGTCTCGTTGGCATCGCCGGCATAGTCGAGCACGTCATCGATCACCTGGAAGGCGGTGCCGAGGGCCTGACCGTATGCGGCGCAAGCTTCTTCCGTTTCCGGCGCGGCACCTGCGAGCACCGCGGCCAGGCGGGTGCTGGCCTCGAACAGCTTGGCTGTCTTCGAGCGGATCACGCGCAGGTAAGCCTCCTCGTCGAGCGAGGCGTCGTGCATGTTCATCAGTTGCAGCACCTCGCCCTCGGCGATCACGTTGGTGGCGTCGGCCAGGATCTCCATGACGCGGATATTCTGGGCGTCCAGCATCATCTGGAAGGCCCTGGAATAGAGAAAGTCGCCGACCAGAACGCTGGCGGGGTTGCCGAAGGACTCGTTGGCGGTGGGGCGGCCGCGCCGCAGCGTGGATTCGTCGACCACGTCGTCGTGCAGCAGGGTCGCGGTATGGATGAACTCCACCACCGCAGCGAGGTTGAAGCGCTGTTCCCCGCGGTAGCCCAGGGCGCCCGCCATCAGCAGCAGCAAAGCCGGGCGCAGGCGCTTGCCGCCGGCGGAGATGATGTACTGGGAGACCTGACGCACCAGCGGAACGCCGGTGTCGAGGCGGCGGGCGATCACGAGATCGACCCCGGCCATGTCCTCGGCGATCAGGCTGAGCACGGCGGCGGCGGGGGAGTTATCGGCGGGGGGAACTGACAAGGCGAGTGCGCTCGTGCGCTGCTGGGGGAGTGGCCGGCCGGGGCCGGAACGCGCAGATTATAGGGAGCCGGGTGCATGGGCCATGCCCCTGGGCCGGCGTCTATGGCGCAAAGCGCTTGCCGTGCTAGAATCTTGGGCTCTGCGGAATTCGCCGCGGAGCCATCTTCCTCAAGAGGTTTACATGTACGCGGTCATAAAAACCGGCGGCAAGCAGTATCGCGTTGCTTCCGGCGAGAAAATTAAAGTAGAACAGATTGCTGCGGACGTAGGCCAGGAAATCGTGATCGACCAAGTGCTTGCAGTCGGCGACGGCAGCGCTCTCAAGGTCGGTACGCCCCTGGTGTCCGGCGCAACGGTCACAGCCACCGTGCTGTCGCATGGCAAGCACGACAAGGTCCGCATCTTCAAGATGCGCCGTCGCAAGCACTATCAGAAACGTCAAGGCCATCGCCAGCAGTTCACCGAGCTGCAAATCGGCGCGATTGCCGGCTAAGGAGCTGACACCATGGCACAGAAAAAAGGCGGCGGCTCTACGCGAAACGGGCGCGATTCCAAGCCCAAGATGCTCGGCGTGAAGGCTTTCGGCGGCGAACTGATCAGCGCAGGCTCGATCATCGTGCGCCAGCGCGGCACCCAGTTCCACCCCGGCACCAACGTCGGCGTGGGCAAGGACCACACGCTGTTCGCCCTGGTGGACGGCCATGTGTCCTTCGGCACCAAGGGCGCGCTCAACAAGCAAACGGTCAACGTGACGCCGGCCTGAGCCCGTCACTTCGATCCGCTCGAAGCCCCGCTTTGCCGGGGCTTCTTCATTTGTAAACTGGACATCTCATGAAGTTCGTCGACGAAGCCTTCATCGACATCGCCGCCGGCGATGGCGGCAACGGCTGCGTGTCGTTCCGCCATGAGAAGTACAAGGAATTCGGCGGCCCCGACGGCGGCGACGGCGGCCGCGGCGGCCATGTCTTCGCGGTGGCCGACCCCAACCTCAACACGCTGGTGGACTTCCGCTTCTCGCGCCGCCACGAGGCCAAGCGCGGCCAGCACGGCATGGGTTCGGACATGTTCGGCGCCGCCGGCGACGACATCACGCTCAAGATGCCGGTGGGCACGATCATCAGCGATGTCGAGACCGGCGAGGTTCTGTTCGAGCTGCTGACGCCGGGCGAGGTCACCATCATCGCCAAGGGCGGCGACGGCGGCTTTGGCAACCTGCGCTTCAAGAGCGCCATCAACCGCGCGCCGCGCCAGAAGACGCCGGGGTGGCCCGGAGAGCGCAAGAGCCTCAAGCTCGAGCTCAAGGTGCTGGCGGACGTCGGCCTGCTGGGCATGCCCAATGCGGGCAAGTCCACCCTCATCAGCGCGGTGTCGAATGCGCGCCCCCGCATTGCCGACTACCCCTTCACCACGCTGCACCCGAACCTGGGCGTGGTGCGGGTGGGTCCGGAGCAGAGTTTCGTGATCGCCGACCTGCCGGGCCTGATCGAAGGCGCCTCCGAGGGTGCGGGCCTGGGCCACCAGTTCCTGCGCCATCTGCAGCGCACCCGCCTGCTGCTCCACGTGGTGGACCTCGCGCCGTTCGACGACACCGATCCGGTCGCACAGGCCAAGGCCATCGTCGGCGAGCTCAAGAAGTACGACCCCGCGCTCTACGAGAAGCCGCGCTGGCTGGTGCTCAACAAGCTGGACATGATTCCGATCGAGGAGCGGGCCGCGAAGGTGAAGGATTTCGTCAAGCGCCTGCGCTTCAAGGGTCCCGTGTTCGAGATCTCCGCGCTGACCCGTGAAGGCTGCGAGACGCTGGTGCAGTCGGTCTACCAGCATGTCAAGGCGCAGCAGGCGGCCGAGCAACCCCCCGCCGAGATCGATCCGCGTTTCGCCTGATATGTCTGCCACGCCGATGACTGCCTCTACCGTCCTGCGCGACGCCCGCCGCCTCGTGGTCAAGGTGGGTTCCAGCCTGGTCACCAACGAAGGCCGTGGCCTGGACGATCAGGCCATCGGCGAGTGGTGCCGCCAGCTCGCGGCCCTGGTGCGCGATGGCCGTGAGGTGGTGATGGTATCCAGCGGCGCCATCGCGGAGGGCATGAAGCGCCTGGGCTGGCGCACGCGCCCGCACGAAGTTCACGAACTGCAGGCCGCTGCCGCCGTGGGGCAGATGGGCCTGGCCCAGATCTACGAGACCAAGCTGCGCGAGAACGGCCTGGGCAGCGCCCAGGTGTTGCTCACCCACGCCGACCTGGCCGACCGCGAGCGTTACCTGAACGCCCGCTCCACGCTGATGACCCTGCTCGCGCTCGGCGTGGTGCCGGTCATCAACGAGAACGACACCGTCGTCAACGACGAGATCAAGTTCGGCGACAACGACACGCTGGGCGCGCTGGTCGCCAACCTGGTGGAAGCCGATGCGCTGGTAATTCTGACCGACCAGAAGGGACTCTACACCGCCGACCCGCGCAAGGACCCGGACGCGCGCTTCGTGCATGAGGCTGCGGCGGGCGATGCGGCGCTGGAGGCCATGGCCGGCGGCGCAGGCAGCAGCATCGGCCGCGGCGGCATGATCACCAAGATCCTGGCCGCCAAGCGTGCCGCGGGCTCGGGCGCTTCGACCGTGATCGCCTGGGGCCGCGAGCCCGACGCCTTGTTGCGCCTGACGCGCGGTGAGTCGATCGGCACCCTGCTGGTGGCGCAGACTGCCAAGCACCAGGCGCGCAAGCGCTGGATGGCCGATCACCTGCAGCTGCGCGGCTCGGTCACGGTGGACGCCGGCGCCGCCGCCAAGGTGCGGGGCGAGGGCAAGAGCCTGCTGCCCATCGGCATGACCGGGGTCGAGGGCGACTTCTCGCGCGGGGACGTGATTGCCGTACGGGACGCCGCAGGCATCGAGCTGGCCCGCGGCCTGGCCAACTACTCCAGCGCCGAGGCGCGGCTGCTGTGCCGCAAGCCCTCGGCCGAATTCGAGCGCCTGCTCGGCTACGCGGCGGAGCCGGAGATGGTGCATCGGGACAACATGGTCCTGATGCCCGTCTGAACGCTCAGGGGAGCTCGCGCAGCGGATTCTTCATCTGCTGGAGCATTTCGCGCACCGAGGCGCGAGGTGCGTGGTCGCGGCAGACGCCTTGCCGCGACAGCTCCCTGGCATAGCGCGTGCGGTCGTCGATGCGCTTCCATTCCGCCGTCTTCACGATCTGCCAGGCGCCCTGGCTGTACCGGGCATACTGCTTGACCTCCTCCGAGGAGCAGCGGATCCCTTCGTAAAAGGCATTGGTGCCACCGCCGCCGGTCTTGCTGCTGGCCACCACCACATAGCGCACGACACCATCGCCCGTCACGCTGAGGGTGGCCGGGTCGACGCCGAACTTGAGCGTCGAGTAGGGCGGCATCTCGATCTGGATCAGCCGGCTCTCGCTGAAGGCAGGAGGCGGCGGCACCTCGGCCTCTTTCCATTCGTCGGCCTGCGCGGTCACCTTGGGCGGCGGCGGCATGCCGGCCTGGGCCCAGTCCGGATTGTCGGTGTCCCTGGGGGTCGAGCCGCAACCGGCGAGGACGCCCGCCAGGACGAGCGCGAGCGCCGGCCTAGCGCGGCGCATGAAGAGGGTCGTTGGTCGAAGACGGATCTGGCGCAGGATGAGGGGCATTGGGATTCGGATCGAAGCTCGCCCCGGGAGGCAATTCGAAGTTGGTTTCATGGCCTGCGCCATGCGGATGGCGCTCGAACTCGCGAGCGCGCACGTTGCTGCGCAGGAAACGGTTGCGGAAATCCTGCCGGGGCAGATAGCGGGCCAGTTCGGTCAGCGCCATTTCGTAGACACCGCGCTTGAACTCGACCACCACGTCCAGCGGGACCCAGTAGTCGTGCCAGCGCCAGGCGTCGAATTCAGGGTGATCGGTGGCGCGAAGGTTGAGGTCCCAATCGTGGCCGATCAACTGCAGCAAGTACCAGATCTGCTTCTGGCCCTTGTAGTGGCCCCGTGCGTCACGGCGGATGAACCGGTCCGGCACCTCGTAGCGCAACCAGTCGCGGGTACGGGCCACGATGCGCACATGCTCCGGATGGAGTCCGACTTCTTCGTGCAGCTCCCGGAACATGGCCTGTTCGGGACTCTCGCCGCGATCGATGCCGCCTTGCGGGAACTGCCAGGAATGGGTCCGGATGCGCTTGCCCCAGAAAACCTGGTTCTTCTGGTTGAGCAGGATGATGCCGACGTTGGGCCTGAAGCCGTCGCGGTCGAGCATAATCAAACCCCAATTTTTTGAACTGAGTCGATTATGCATGCCGGGTCGCCCTCGGCAAAGCGACCGGTTCCGGGGCGCCGCCGGGCGTTCCTCTCCTACCTGGATTCCATTTCTGCGCGACCGATGAAAGCTTCCCGATTCTTTATCTCCACCCTCAAGGAAGCGCCGGCGGACGCCGAAGTTGCAAGCCACCAGCTCATGATGCGCGCCGGCATGATCAAGAAACTGGGCACCGGCATCTACACGTACATGCCCATGGGGCTGCGCGTGATCCGCAAGGTCGAGGCCATCGTGCGCGAGGAGATGAACCGCGCCGGCGCCGTCGAGCTCGCCATGCCGGTGGTCCAGCCGGCCGAGCTGTGGGAGGAAAGCGGCCGCTTCCAGGCTTACGGCCCCGAGCTGCTCCGCATCAAGGACAGGCACGAGCGCGGCTTCGTCGTGCAGCCGACCAGCGAGGAGGTCGTCACCGACATCGCCCGCCAGGAGATCCGCAGCTACAAGCAGCTGCCCAAGAACCTCTACCAGATCCAGACCAAGTTCCGCGATGAGCGCCGTCCGCGCTTCGGCCTGATGCGTGGGCGCGAGTTCATCATGAAGGACGCCTACAGCTTCGATCGCGACCTCGAAAGCGCCAAGACCAGCTATCAGGTCATGGCGGACGCCTACCGCAAGATCTTCGACCGTTTCGGCCTGCGCTACCGTGCGGTGGCCGCGGACAGCGGTGCCATCGGCGGCGACGTCAGCCAGGAATTCCAGGTGATCGCCGCTACCGGCGAGGACGCGATCGTCTACTGCCCCGGCAGCGACTACGCGGCCAACATGGAGAAAGCCGAGGCGCTGGCCCCTGCCGGCCCGCGGCCGGCGGCGACCCAGGCGCTGGCCAAGACCCCCACGCCGGGCAAGGCCACCTGCGAGCAGGTCGCCGAGCTGCTGGGTGTGCCGCTTTCGACCACAGTCAAGTCCCTGGTGCTGGCCACCGACAATCTCGGCGCCAACGGCCAGGTCGAGAGCTCCCAGCTCTGGCTGCTGCTGGTGCGCGGCGATCACGACATGAACGAAGTCAAGGTGAGCAAGGTGCCGGGCCTGGACCAGGGCTTCCGCTTCGCGACCAATGCCGAGATCGACGAGCACTTCGGCTGCAAACCCGGCTATCTCGGCCCGCTCGCCCTGAAGAAGCCCGTGAAGCTGGTGGCCGACCGCGAGGTGGCGGTGATGGCCGACTGGATCACCGGCGCCAACGAGCTCGACTTTCACATGACCGGCGTCAACTGGGGCCGCGACCTGCCCGAGCCCGAGTTGGTGGCCGACCTGCGCAACGTCGTTGCCGGCGACCTCTCGCCCGACGGCAAGGGCGTGCTGGCGATCGAGCGCGGCATCGAGATCGGCCACGTGTTCGTGCTCGGCACCAAGTACAGCAAGCCCATGAACGCGACTTTCCTCGACGAGTCGGGCAAGCCGCAGTTCCTCGAGATGGGCTGCTACGGCATCGGCATCTCGCGCCTGCCGGCCGCCGCGATCGAGCAGAACAACGACGAGCGCGGGATCATCTGGCCCGACGCCATCGCGCCCTTCACCGTGGTGCTGTGCCCGATCGGCATGGACCGCAGCGCGGAGGTCCGGCAGGCAGCCGAGGCGCTTTACGGCGAGCTGCTGGGCGCCGGTGTCGACGTGCTGCTCGACGACCGCGGGGAGCGTCCCGGCGCCATGTTCGCCGACTGGGAGCTGATCGGCGTGCCGCACCGCGTGGTCATCTCCGATCGCGGGCTGAAGGACGGCCAGTTCGAGTACCAGCACCGGCGCGACACGGCAGCCACCAAGGTGGCCGTGGCCGAGGTCGCTGGGTTCATCAAGGGCAAGCTGGCTGCATGAGCCTGTCCCGGCGCTCGTGCCTGTTGGCGGGCGCTGCCGCCGGAGCGCTGCCGCTCTCGCTGCTGCCGGGCCGCGCCCATGCCGGCGCGCAGATCGAGGAGCCCCTGATCGACTCGGTGCGCAACGCCCTGAGCATGGCCATCCGCAGCAGCGCCCCGCCGAAGCCGGAATTCAGCGACACGGCCTCGCGTCTCGCCTTCCTGCGCTGGCTGGGTGAAATGAGCGAGCGTCTGAAGAAGAAGATTCCTGGGCATCAGGAGCGCATCGAGTTCCTTCAGACCGTGTGGTACGAGAGCAAGCGTGCAGGTCTGGAAGTCAGCCTGGTGCTCGGCCTCATCCAGGTCGAAAGCAATTTCCGCAAGTTCGCCGTGTCGAGTGCCGGCGCCCGCGGCCTCATGCAGGTGATGCCCTTCTGGACGCGCGTGATCGGCAACGGGGACTCTTCGACTCTTTTCCGGATGCAGACCAACCTGCGCTTCGGCTGCGTGATCCTGCGCCATTACCTCGATCGCGAGGCCGGCGATCTGTTCATGACGCTGGGCCGCTACAACGGCAGCCGCGGCCGGGCGCCATACCCGAACGCCGTGTTCTCCAACCAGCGGCTCTGGGTCTTCAACGACCGCCGCGACGACCGCGGCTAGCCCACCAGGGCCGCGGGCGTGGCGACCACCGCGCCGCCGCGCGTGACCATCACCTGGTCGATGCGGTGGCTGTCCACGTCCATCACCTCGAAGGTGAAGCCGCCCCAGCTCACGGTGTCGGTGCGCTTGGGCACGCGGCGCAGCATCACCATCAGGAAGCCGGCCAAGGTCTCGTACTCGTCGGCATGCGGCAGCTCGTCGATGTCGAGGGCACGCTGCACGTCCTGGATCGGCGTCACGCCGTCGATCAGCCATGAGTTCTCGTCGCGCCGGACGATCTGCTGCTCCTCGTCCTGCACGCCGACCAGGTCGCCCATGACCGTGCTCATCACATCGTTGAGCGTGATCACGCCCACCACCAGCGCGTACTCGTTGACGATGATCGCGAAGTCCTCGTGCGCCTGCTGGAACTGCTCCAGCACCTCGGTGAGCGAGAGGCGGTCGGGAATGATCAGCGCCTTGTGCAATGGCAGCCCCTGGCCGAACGCCAGGGGCTGGCCGCTGAGCACGCGCTGGAACATGTCCTTGGCGTCCACGTAGCCCAGCACGTGGTCGATGTCGCCTTCGCACACCGGGTAGGCCGAGAAGGGCTCGGCCACGATGCGGGCGCGCAGCACTGCCTCGGGGTCGTCCTTCTGGAACCAGGCGATGCGGTCGCGCGAGGTCATCACGCTGCTCACCAGGCGCGTGTCGAGCTCGAACACGTTGGCGATCACCTGCTGCTCGCGCACGGCCAGGATGCCGGCGCGGGCGCCGGCCTCGGTCATGGCCAGGATGTCGGCCGAGGTGATCTTGTCGTCGCGCTGCATGGGCAAGCCCAGCAGCTTGAAGAGCAGGTCGGTGCAGTGGGTGAACAGCCAGACCAGCGGCTTCATCACGGTGATCAGCATCTGCATCGGACCGACCATGCGCATCGCCAGGCGCTCCGGGTCGTTCATGCCCAGGCGCTTGGGGAACAGGTCGGCGAACACCAGGAACACCGCGATGATGGTGACGAAGGAAGCCAGGAACGCGGCAGTCTGCGCTGTCTGGACCGTGAACCAGAGCTCGAAGAGCCGCGCGAAGTAGGGACTGAGCGAACCTTCGCCGACCACGCCTCCGAGGATGGCCACGGCATTGAGCCCGATCTGGACCACGGTGAAGTAGTGGCCCGGCTGTTCCTGGATGCGCAGCACGCGCTCCGCGCGCGCATCGCCCTCGTCGGCCATCTGTCGCAGCCGCAGGCGGCGCGAGGCCGCCAGGGAGATCTCGGCCAGCGAGAAGAAGGCGCTGGTCGCGATCAGGAGGGCGATGATGAGGAGGCTTTGGGTCAGCGTCATGGGTCGGCCGGGGAAGACCGACATGGTGCCATGAGCCGCACGGCCGCTCCGAAGGCGAATAGCACCGCAGCCGAAGGCGAAGGCGAAGGCGAAGGTACTCCAGTGAGCAGCACCCGGCGCCGCCGCGCTACTGCACGAAGCCGATGCGGCTGCGGCCCGGGCCGGTGCGCGGCAAGTCCTCGACGTGCACCTCATCGCGCCCGGCCAGGCGGGCATTGCCGAAGCCGGTCATCAGCGCGCGCCGCATCTCGCGCGGCGCCAGCGCGGCCAGCTGGTCGAGTACGTCGGCCGAAGGTTCCTCGGCCAGCCGGCGGCCCCAGTCGTGGCCCTCGCGGATCGAGGCATAGAGCTGGCGCGCGATCTGCCGCGCCGCCTCGGGCGAGGGCGCGTCGATCTCGAACACGTTCATCCGGTTGAGGATCGGCTCGGGAATGCCGCGCACGTCGTTGGCCGTCGTCACCCAGATCACCTGGCTGGCGTCGATCGGCACCTCGGCGAACTCGTCGACGAAGGCATGGGCGGTGTCGTGCTCCAGCAAGCTGTAGAGCGCGCCCAGCGGGTCGTACTGCACGTCGGCACCGGCCTTGTCGATCTCGTCGACCACCATCACCGGGTTGGCGTACTGCCCATCGACCAGGGCCTCGAACACCTTGCCGGGCTTGGCGCCCTTCCACTGCGAGGAGGCGCCCGAGAGCAGCCACCCGGCGGTCATCGAGCTCATCGGCACCAGCGACATGCCGGTGCCCAGCAGCTCGGCCAGCCGCTTGGCGAAATGGGTCTTGCCGATGCCGGGCGGCCCGAGCAGCAGCATGGGCGTGACCTCCAGGCCGTCGCGGCTGTCCTGCGCCAGCGCGACATGGCGCCGCACGTCGTCGAGCACGTCGGTGAAGTTGGGCAGCTCGGCATAGAGGGCGGCCATTTCGGGCACGCCGCTGGGCTTGACCTGGAAGCGTTCGGGGCCGCGCTCGAGCATGCGCTCGTAGGTGGTGCGCAGGTGTTCGTGGTCGCGTTCGGGGAGCTTGGCGAGCTTGCGCTCGACATCGTGCGTGCGGAACACGCTGCGCAAGTGCGCCACCGGCAGCCGGAAGGACGACGTGGATGCTGGAACCAGGTCGCGGGTTGAGCGGGAATCCATGGACACCTCCGATAGCACACACTTTTGCACAGCATAAGCCGTGCCCGGTGTCGGCGCTTGTCTATGTTTTCTCGCTTCGAAGGCTTTTGAGAGAAGGCCCGGGAGGCCTCAGACGCCGCCTTTCGGATGGGTCGGGTCGACCCACAGCACGGATTCCGGCTTCTCGACCGGCTCGATGTCGAGATTCACGGCCACCGCCTCGCCGTCGCTGCGGCACAGCACGCATTCCAGGGCTTCGGTCGGGCTGGCGTTGATTTCCTGGTGCGGCACGTAGGGCGGCACGTAGATGAAGTCGCCCGGGCCGGCCTCGGCCGTGAACTCGAGGTGCTCGCCCCAGCGCATGCGGGCACGCCCGCGCACCACGTAGATCACGGATTCCAGGTGGCCGTGGTGATGGGCTCCGGTCTTCGCATCGGGGTGGATGGTCACGGTGCCGGCCCAGAGCTTCTGCGCGCCGACGCGCGCGAAGTTGATGGCTGCGGCGCGGTTCATGCCCGGCGTCTGCGCGGTATTCGTGTCGAGCTGGTTGCCGGGGATCACCCGCACGCCGTCGTGCTTCCAGGCGGAGGCATCGAATGCGTGGTCATGATCCGAATGTTCGTGGCTCATGGTGCGCCCTCATGGCCCGCGAAGCCAGGCCCGCTGGTGTTGCCCCCGGTAGGGGGTCGGTGCCCGACACGAAGTGCGGGCAACCTGGGGGCGAGCAACAACACCGCGGAACCGGCTCTGCCGGGCCGCTGGTGTTGCCCCCGGTAGGGGGTGGGCGCCCGACACGAAGTGCGGGCAACCTGGGGGCGAGCAACATTCAAGCAGGGCTGCCGTTGAGCATCTGCTGCAGCTCGCCCGATTCGTACATCTCCATCAGGATGTCCGAGCCGCCGACGAACTCGCCCTTGACGTAGAGCTGCGGGATGGTCGGCCAGTTGCTGTATTCCTTGATGCCCTGGCGGATGCCCTCGTCCTCGAGCACATTGACGGTCTTCAGCGTGCGGGTGTCGACGCCCACCGCCTTGAGGATCTGGATTGCGCGGCCCGAGAACCCGCACATCGGGAAACTGGCGTTGCCCTTCATGAAGAGCACGAGATCGTTGGTCTTGACGAGATCGTCGATGCGCTGCTGGACTTCGGACATGGGCCTCTCCAAAAAATGAGTTGGGCGGATTATTTCACCGCCTGCCAGATCCCGCCCGAGCAGCGCGCGATGCCTGCCAGGTCGTCGCGGCTTTGCACCTCGGCGAAGCCGCGCCGCGCGAGCAGGGCGCGCACCGCAGCCGCCTGGTCGTAGCCGTGCTCGAGCAGCAGCCAGCCACCTTGGCGCAGATGTGCGGGCGCGTCTTCGACGATGCGGCGGATGTCGTCCAGCCCGTCCGCGCCCGACACCAGTGCGCCCAAAGGCTCGTGGCGCAGGGCGGCGAGGTGCGGGTCGCCGGCGGCGACATAGGGCGGGTTGGAAACCACCAGGTCCAGGTCCGCGTCGGCACCTTCCAGCCAGTCGGCTTCGGCGAACCGGACGGCCAGCCCCAAGCGCTGCGCGTTGGCGCGGGCCACCGCCAGGGCCGCGGCGCTGCGGTCGACCGCTGCAACCCGCGCATCGGGCCGGGCATGCCCGATCGCCAGCGCGATGGCGCCGCTGCCGGTACCCAGATCGAGCACCGTGGGTGCCGTGCAGCCCTGCAGGCACTGCAGTGCCCACTCGACCAGGGTCTCGGTGTCGGGCCGGGGCACCAGCACGCGTGCGTCGACCTGCAGGCCGAGGCCGTGGAATTCCTTCTCGCCCACCAGGTAAGCCACGGGCTCGCCCGCCACCCGGCGGGCGCACAGCCGCGCGAAGGCGGGCCAGATGTGGTCGTCCAGCTTGTCGGTGTCGTGCGCCAGCAGCCAGGCGCGGTCACCCAAGGGCCGGTCCAGCACGTGCAGCAGCAGCAGTTGCGCGTCGAGCCGCTCGATACCCATCGCCGCGGCCGCGGCCAGCATCTGCGCCGCGGTCGATGGCGAGCGGCCGTCCTCGTGCTTCATGCCGGCAAGCTGGCTTCCAGCTCGGCCAGCTGCTCGGCCTCGCGCGCGGCACGCAGGGCGTTCAGCACCTCGCCCAGGTCGCCTTCCATGATCGTCTGCAGCTTGTAGAGCGTGAGGTTGATGCGGTGGTCGGTGAGCCGCCCCTGCGGAAAGTTGTAGGTGCGGATGCGGTCGCTGCGGTCGCCACTGCCGATCAGGCCCTTGCGCAGCGCCGCATCCTTGGCGGCGCGCTCGCTGCGCTCCTTCTCCTGGATGCGGGCCGACAGCACCTGCAGCGCCTTGGCCTTGTTGCGGTGCTGGCTGCGGTCGTCCTGGCACTCGGCCACGATGCCGGTGGGGATGTGCGTGATGCGCACCGCCGAGTCGGTCTTGTTGATGTGCTGGCCGCCGGCGCCGCTGGCGCGGTAGGTGTCGATGCGCAGGTCGGCCGGGTTGATCTGCACCGCCTGCGCCTCGTCCGGCTCGGCCAGCACGGCCACCGTGCATGCGCTGGTGTGGATGCGCCCCTGGGTCTCGGTCGCGGGCACCCGCTGCACCCGATGGCCGCCGGACTCGAAGCGCAGCCAACCGAAGACCTCGTCGCCCACCACGCGCACCACCACTTCCTTGAAGCCGCCCAACTCGCTTTCGCTGGCGCTCACGATCTCGCAGCGCCAGCCGGCGCGCTCCGCGTGGCGCATGTACATGCGCAGCAGGTCGCCGGCGAAGAGCGCCGATTCGTCGCCGCCGGTGCCGGCGCGGATCTCGAGGAAGGCGTTGCGTGCATCCTCCGGGTCCTTGGGCAACAGCAGGCGCTGCAGCTCGTCCTCGAGCGAGCGCAGCTCGGACTCGGCGCCGGCGATCTCTTCCCGGGCCATCTCGGCCATATCGGGGTCGTCCAGCATCTCGCGCGCGGCCGCCAGGTCCGACTCGCGCTGCAGGTAGCGCTGGTAGCGGCCCGCCACCTGCGTCACCTCGGCATGCTCGCGCGAGATGCTGCGGTACTGCGTCATGTCGGACATGATGTCCTCGCGCGAGAGCAGGAAGTCCAGCTCGCCGAGGCGTTGCGCAAAGCGCTCGAGTTGTTGACGCAGGAAGGGTTTCACGGGGACAAGGGAAAGATCGGGGAAGGAGCCATGCCGCGATGCGGCAGGAGCCGGGAAGGGCGCAGCGCGCCCCGGGGTCGCCGCTAACGCTCTTTGCGCAGGAACAGCCGCGAGATGGCCTGCGCCGTGTGCTCGCGCGCCGTGGCGTCGCCGGCATGCAGCTCGGCCATGGCGCCATGCAGCATCTTCTGCGTGAGCCCGCGCGACAGGGCCTCCAGCACCGCCTCGACCGGCTCGCCCTTGGACAGCAGCTTGCGGGCGCGGGCCAGCTCCGTGGCGCGCCACTCGTCGGCCTGGGCGTTGAGCTGCTGGATGAGCGGCACGCTGCCGCGCTGGTCGAGCCAGTGCATGAAGCTGCGCACGCCGGCATCGATGATCACCTCGGCCTCGGCCACCGCAGCCTGGCGGCTGGCGTGGCCCTGCTGGACCACCTGGGCCAGGTCGTCGACAGTGTAGAGATAGATGTCCTCGAGCGCCTTGACCTCGGGCTCGATGTCACGCGGCACGGCCAGGTCGACCATGAACATCGGGCGGTGCTTGCGCAGCTTGAGCGCGCGCTCCACCGCGCCAAGGCCGATCAGCGGCAGCGTGCTGGCGGTGCAGCTCACGACGATGTCGAATTCCGCCAGCCGCCCCGGCAGGTCGGCCAGCCGCATCGCCTCGCCGCCGAAGCGCGAGGACAGCTTCTCGCCGCGCTCCAGGGTGCGGTTGGCGATGACGATGGACTTGGGCTCCTTGGCCGCGAAGTGCGTCACGGCCAGGTCGATCATCTCGCCGGCGCCGACGAAGAGCACGCGCGTCTGCTTCAGGTCCTCGAACAGCTGGGCCGCCAGGCGCACGGCGGCGGCGGCCATGCTGATGGAGTGGGCGCCGATCTCGGTGGCGGTGCGCACTTCCTTGGCGACCGCGAAGGAGCGCTGGAACAGCTGGTTCAGCGTGCTGCCGAGCGAGCCGGCGGTCTCGGCGACACGGACCGCGTCCTTCATCTGGCCCAGGATCTGGGCCTCGCCCAGCACCATCGAGTCGAGCCCGCTGGCAACCCGGAAGGCATGGCGCGCCGCGTTGTCGTCGTGCAGGGTGTAGGCATGGGAGCGGAGCAAGGCCGGCGCGACGCCGCCGCTCTGGGCCAGCCAGTCGACCGTGTGATCGAGCGCCAGGTGGTCGGCGGCGCAGTAGATCTCGGTGCGATTGCAGGTGGAGATGATGGCCGCCTCGACATCCGGATGCCGATGGGCGCCGAAGGAGCTGCGCAGGCTGTGCAGCGTGGGCGCGATCTGGTCGATGGCAAACGCGAAGCGACCGCGCAGATCGAGCGGCGCGGTCGTGTGGTTCAAGCCAAGGGCCCAGACTGACATAACCGGGGATTATAAAATCCGCGGCCGGCAGCAGTCCTCCGCTCCAGGGATGACCCCGGACTGCCACTCCCTTGCCTTTCATGTCCGCGCTCGACCTGCTGATCCATTTGCTCAACTTCGCGGCGCCGGCCTTCTTCGTGGCCCTCCTGCTCGCCCTGCTGTTCCGGCTCGCCCTGCACAGGCGCAGCGCGGCAGTCGGCCTTTGGGTCCAGGTGGCGGTCACTTTCGCCGCGGGGCTGCTCGTGCTGGTGGCCGGCCTGGCCTGGTTCGGGCGCGACGGGCGCATGGCGACCTATGCCGCGCTGGTGGTGGTCTGCGGCAGCGTCCAGTGGTGGCTGCTGCGCGGCTGGCGCGGCTGATCGAGCTGCGGCCAACAGATTCGATCCGTTCAGCTGCGCTTGGCCTGCCCCAGCGGTTCGGTTCGGCTCCGTTCCTATTGCGTGAGCGGCGGCGTCGGCGGTGCCGGTGCCGGCGGGGCCGGCAGCTCGGTTTGCGACATCACCAGGGTCGGCGCCGCCAGCGGCAGCCCGGCCTGCTTGAAGCGTTCCAGCATCGTGAACAGCACATCGCTGCGCACGCCACCGGCCAGGCGCGGGCTCTGCACGAAGGCAATGGCCTGGAAAATCAGCATGCCGTTCTCGATGCCTTCGAGCGAGACCGAGGGCGCGGGTGCGACCAGCACGCCCCCATGGTCGGCGCAGGCCGAGAGCATGAGCTCGCGCGCCAGCCTGGCATCGGTCGACAGCGGCATCGGCAGGCGGATCAGCACGCGGCCCTCGGCGTTGGTGAGGGTCATGTTGCGCACGGTCTTGGTGATGAACTCCGAGTTCGGCACGATCAGCGTGGAGCGGTCGGCCAGCTGGATCTCGGTGGCGCGCACGTTGATGCGCCGCACGTCGCCCTCGGTCGTGCCCAGCACCACCCAGTCGCCGACCTTGACCGGCTGCTCGGCCAGCAGGATCAGCCCCGAGATGAAGTTCTGCACGATCGCCTGCAGGCCGAAGCCGATGCCCACCGACAGCGCGCTCGCCACCCAGGCGATGCGCTCGACGCCGATGCCCAGCGCCGACATCGCCACCGCGATCACCACGATGCCGCCCACGTAGCCGAGCAGCGTGGTGATCGAGCTCTGCATGCCGGGCTCGAGCGAAGTCTCCGGCAGATAGCGCGCCCCCAGCCATTTCTTGAACACGCGCAGCGCGACGAAGCCGACGGCCAGCACCGCGAGGGCGGTGAAGATCGCGCCCGGCACCAGCTGGAACTCGCCGACCTTGACGCCGGTGCCGAACTGGCCGCTGCGCTGGAACACCTCGCCCGGGCTGGTGCCCAGCGGCGTGGCCAGCGCGATCAGCATGTAGAAGAAGAGCGCGACCCGCGCCAGGCCCGAGAGCGCCACCGCCGCCTGGTCCAGGGTGCGCGGCGCGAAGCCGAAGCTCTTCTGCAGCTTCTGGCCCAGTCCGCTCTTCGAGGCCACCGTGGCCATGAACAGGTCGTCGGCGAACTTGAACAGCAGATAGAAGGCCGAGGCGACGATGCCGGCCCAGGTCAGCTGGTTGGCCAGGAAGCTGGCGAGCGCCACATAGCCGATGCCCACCAGCACCCAGATCACGATGACCGCCAGCGCCAGGGCGCTCAGCAGGAAGCTGATCCACAGCGGGCGCTCCGGCTCGGCGGGCGCCGGCTCCGCCCCCTCCTTGGCGGCGGCATCGGCAGGCGCGGCGCCGGCGGGCTCGTGCAGGCGCAGCAGCATGGTGCCGATCAGCGCCGTCAGCGCCAGCGCGGTGACCACGTGGGTGGCGACCACGGCCGCGAAGCTGGCGTCCACGATCGCATTGATCTGGCTCGGCACCCAGACCAGCACGGCGATCAGGGCCGTGAGCCAGGGAAAGGGGGCAAGTCGCCGGGCCATGGTGTTGGGAATCGGCGGGAGCCGCCACGACGGCCGCCGGTTGGACAGCAGAGCCCGCCCGAGCCCGACCACGAAGGCGATGAAGATGATGGACTGCACCACCGCCTGGCCCAGCTTGCGGATCTGCGGCCCGAGGATTCCGTGGCGGTCGAGCGTGGCGAACACGCCCTGCGCCGCCAGCGCGACCAACACCACGTTGACGCCCACGACCGCGATCACCAGCAGCGAGCGGCGCAGCCGGCCGGGCGGCAGCACGCGCGCGGCCAGCCGCACCAGCCCGTGCTCGGCCGCCCAGTTGCCCAGGAGCGCGAGCAGCAATGCCGCGGCCAGGCTGGCCAGCACCGAGATGCGGTGCGCCGGCTGCAGCCCGGTGTCGACGCCGGTCCGCAGCTCGTCGCGCAGGCTCTCCAGGCGCTCCACGTCGGCCGGCCAGGCGTCGCTGATGTCGAACCAGAACTGGCGGCCCAGCGGCGAGGGCGCGCGCTCGGTGAGCTGGGCCTCGAACAGCTTGCGGCGCTTGGCGAGCAGCTCGCTGCCGCGTTGCTCCGCGTCGACGGTGATGAGGCGCGCCAGCCGGATGTCGGCATCGAGCGCGTTGCGTTCCTTCAGCAGGGCGGCGCGCTGGGCGGTGATGTCGGGGTCTTCGGGCGGCGCGCCGGCCGCCGGCGGATTGCCCAGCTCTCCCAGGCGCGCGTTGAGGTCGCTGAGCCGCGTGGTGCGCGACGCGACGAACTTGTCCGCCTGGGTGCCGATCGCGTTGATGCGGGCGAGCAGTTCGCGCACCTCGGCGTTGCTCTCCACCGAGGAGGGGATGGCGTCGAGCCGGGTCCGCAACTCGGCCACCGTCGCTTCCGGCGGCGGGGCGGCGCCCTGCGCGAAGACGGCACTGCCGAGGACGGCGGCCAGCAGCAGGGCCGCGAGACGGGGCATCCAGCTCATGGGTCGATCATAGAAGGCGGCTGCCGCGGGCCGGGCGGCGCGGGATCAGGCCGGGCTGAAGCGGTCGACGCGGTCGGTGACGACGCCGTCGGTGCCGAGCCCGGCCAGCCAGCGGGCGACCGATTCGTCGTTGACGGTGTAACTCAGCGCGCGCATGCCGGCGGCATGCACCTGGGCCACGGTGGTGGCGTCCCACAGCGCGTAGTTGCAGACGATCGCCGCGCAGTCCAGCCGGCGCGCGGTGGCGAGCCAGCCGTCCCACCAGGTATCGAGCAGGAGTCCCAGAGGAAGGCCGGGCTGCGCCGAGCGCGCACCCTCGAGGGATTCGGGGGAGAAGGAGGTGAGGACGGGCGGCGCCAGGTCGGTGGCCGTCCAGAGCCGGCCCGCCAGCAGCGCGACCGCCTCGCCCGTGCGCCGCTCCTCGCCCGGCGTGGGCTTGATCTCGATGTCGAGCAGATGGCGGTTGGCCAGGCAGAAGCGGATCAGCGCCTCGAGCGTCGGCAGCGGCTCGCCGGCGTAGCGGCGCGAGTGCCAGGCGCCCGCATCGAGCTGGGCCAGCGCGCTCCACGACAGCTCGCCCGCGACGCCGTGGCCGTTGCTGGTGCGCTCGAGCGTGCTGTCGTGCAGCAGGAAGGGCACGCCGTCGGCGCTGAGCTTGGCATCGCACTCGAACATGCGATAGCCGTGCGCGGCGCCCAGGCGGAATGCGGCGAGGGTGTTCTCGGGGGCCAGCCTGCCGGCGCCGCGGTGTGCGATCCAGTAGGGATATGGCCAGGGCTTCATGCGGCGCGCTTGCCGGAACCGGCGTCGAACCAGTGCAGCTTGTCCTGCCGCGCCGCGATCTTCACCGTGTCGCCGGCCACCGGCGCCGGCTGGCTTTCGTCGGCACGCACCACCAGCTGCTCGTCGCCGACGCGCCCGTAGATCAGCCGCTCGGCGCCCAGCAGCTCGACATACTCGACCTGCACCGACCAGCCGCTCGCGTCGAGCATCAGGTGCTCCGGACGGATGCCGAGGATCATGCCGGGGCGCACGCCCGGCGCGTGCTTGAGCAGGTTCATCGGCGGCGAGCCGATGAAGCTGGCGACGAAGGTGGTGGCGGGGCGCGCATACACCTCCTCGGGCGTGCCGAATTGGTCCATCACGCCGGCGTTCATCACGATGATGCGCTGCGCCAGCGTCATCGCCTCGACCTGGTCGTGGGTGACGAAGAGCGAGGTGATGCCGAGCTCGCGGTGCAGCTTCTGGATCTCCAGGCGGGTCTGGGCGCGCAGCTTGGCGTCGAGGTTGGACAGCGGCTCGTCGAACAGGAAGACCTGCGGCTGGCGCACGATGGCACGGCCCATGGCCACGCGCTGGCGCTGCCCGCCGGAGAGCTCGCGCGGCTTGCGATCGAGCAGGTGGCCCAGCTCGAGGATCTTGGCGGCCTTGTCGACGCGCGCCTTGATCTCCTCCTTGGGCACCTTGGCGATCTTGAGCCCGTAGGCCATGTTGTCGAAGTTCGACATGTGCGGGTAGAGCGCGTAGTTCTGGAACACCATCGCGATGTCGCGCTGGGCCGGCTCGATGTTGTTCACCACGCGATTGCCGATGGCGATCTCGCCGGCGCTGATTTCCTCCAGGCCGGCGACCATGCGCAGGAGCGTGGATTTGCCGCAGCCCGAGGGCCCGACGATGACGACGAATTCGCCGTCCTTGACGTCGGCCGAGACGCCGTGGATGACCTGGTTGGCCTTGGCCCCGTGGCCGTAGCGCTTGATGACGTTGCGAAGAGAGATGGCAGCCATTGCGTCGTTTGCTTCTTGTCGGTTATTTCTCGGTGTCCACGAGGCCCTTGACGAACCAGCGCTGCATCAGCACCACCACGATCGCCGGCGGCACCAGCGCCAGGATGGCCGTGGCCATCACCAGGTTCCAGTCGACCGCGGCGTCGCCCGAGGCGATCATTCGCTTGATGCCGATCACCACCGGATACATGTCCTCGCTGGTGGTGGCCAGGAGCGGCCACAGGTATTGATTCCAGCCGTAGATGAACTGAATCACGAACAGCGCCGCGATCGATGTCTGCGACAGCGGCACCAGGATGTCCTTGAAGAAGCGCATCGGCCCGGCACCGTCCATGCGCGCCGCTTCCACCAGCTCGTCGGGCACGCTCAGGAAGAACTGGCGGAACAGAAAGGTGGCCGTGGCCGACGCGATCAGCGGCACCGTCAGCCCCGCGTAGGTGTTGAGCATGTTGAGGTCTGCCAGGACCTGGTAGGTCGGCAGGATGCGCACCTCCACCGGCAGCATCAGGGTCACGAAGATCATCCAGAAGACGATTTTCTTGAACGGGAAGCGGAAGTACACGATGGCGAAGGCCGACAGCAGCGAGATCGCGATCTTGCCGATGCTGATGACCAGCGCCGTGACCAGGCTGATCCACATCATGCGGCCCACCACCACGCGCGCGCCCTGGGTGTCGGCGCCCAGCAAGGCTGCGCTGTAGTTCTCGAACATGTGGCCGCCCGGCAGGAGCGGCATGGGCACCCGCAGGATCTCGTCGCGCGTGTGCGTGGAGGCAACGAAGGCGAGGTAGATGGGGAAGGCCACGATGGCGATGCCCAGGATCAGCACCACATGCGACAGGACGGTGAGGCCGGGGCGGCGTTCAACCATGGTGCTGCCTCCGGGACAGGGCGCGAGGAAGGGCGAAGTCAGGGGCGAGGGAATGGGCGGCCATCAATACTGGACCTTCTTTTCGACGTAGCGGAACTGGATCACCGTCAGCACGACGACGATCACCATCAGCACCACCGACTGCGCGGCCGAGCCGCCCAGGTCCAGCGCCTTGAAGCCGTCGTGCCACACCTTGTAGACCAGGATCGCGGTGTCTCGCCCCGGCCCGCCTTCGGTCGTCGCATGCACGATCGCGAAGGTGTCGAAGAAGGCATAGACGATGTTGATCACCAGCAAGAAGAAGGTGGTGGGCGACAGCAGCGGAAACTGGATGGTGGCGAAGCGCCGCAGCGGCCCGGCGCCGTCGATCGAGGCGGCCTCGATCAGTGCCCTGGGAATGGACTGCAGGCCCGCCAGGAAGAACAGGAAGTTGTAGGAAATCTGCTTCCACACGGCGGCCACCACGATCAGCGTCAGCGCGTGGTTGGAGTTGAGCAGGTGGTTCCAGTCCAGGCCGATGTAGCGAAGAAAGTACGACACCACCCCGATGCTGGGCGAGAACATGAACACCCACAGCACGCCCGCGATGGCCGGCGCCACGGCGTAGGGAATGATCAGGAACGTCTTGTAGACCAGGCCGCCTCGCAGGATGCGGTCGGCGAAGACGGCCAGCATCAACGACAGCGCGATGCCGCTGCCGGCCACCAGCACTGAAAAGAGTGCCGTGACCTTGAAGGACTCGACGTATGCCGGATCGTCGAACAGGGTCTCGAAGTTCTCCAGCCCGACGAAGACGGTCGAGGTGCCGAAGGCGTCCTCCGACTGCAGCGATTGCCAGATGGCCTGGCTTGCCGGCCAGAAGAAGAACACCAGGATCACCGCCATCTGCGGCGCGACCAGCAGCCAGGGCAGCCAGGCCGACCGGAAAAGAACGCGTTTCTCCATATCCCTCCAAACCCGAAAAACAGAACGCCCGCCCTGCGTGGAATTGGGCGGGCGTGCGAGTCTACTGTGGCGCCCGCCTCACCGGCAGGCAAGCTCTCCGCTTGGCGGGGAGGGCAGGGCGGGGTGCCAGGACTGCCGCGAAGCGAGCCGGGGCCTCAGCTCTTGTTCGCCTTCTGGAAGCGCTCGAGCTGCTCGTTGCCGCGCTTGACGGCGGCATCGAGTGCCTCCTTGGCGGTCTTCTTGCCGCTCCAGATCTGTTCGGTTTCCTCGTCGACGATGGTGCGGATCTGCACGAAACTGCCCAGGCGGACGCCGCGCGACTTGTCGGTGGTCTTGCGGATCATCTGCGTCACGGCGACGTCGGTGCCGGGCTTCTCCTTGTAGAAGCCCGAGGCGTCGGTCAACTTGTAGGCGGCCGTGGTGATGGGCAGGTAGCCGGTGCGCTTGTGGCTCTCGGACTGCACCTTGGTGTCGGACAGGTAGTTGAAGAAGCTGGCCACCCCCTTGTAGTGGTCGGCCGGCTTGCCGGACATCACCCACAGGCTGGCGCCGCCGATCACGGTGTTCTGGGGTGCGCCCTTCACGTCAGGGTAGTAGGGCAGGGTCGAGATGCCGTACTTGAACTTGGCGTCCTTGGCCACTCGGGCATACAGGCCGGACGAGCCGGTCATCATGGCGCATTCGCCGGAGGGGAAGGCAGCGTCGGCCGTGTTGTTGCGGCCCTTGTAGACGAAGGTGCCGTCCTTCGCCATCTTGGCCAGGTTCTCGAAGTGACGCACTTGCAGCGGCGAGTTGAAGGCCAGGCGTGCACCGGTGCCGCCGAAGCCGTTGTTCTGCGTCGCGTACAGGGTGTTGTGCCAGGCCGAGAAGCTTTCCAGCTGGGTCCAGCTCATCCAGCTCGTCGTGAAGGGGCACTTGTGGCCGCTGGCCTTGAGCTTGTCGGCCGCCGCGATGACTTCGGGCCAGGTGGTGGGCGCCTTTTCCGGGTCCAGGCCGGCTGCCTTGAAGGCATCCTTGTTGTAATAGAAGATCGTGGTCGAGCTGTTGAACGGGAAGCTCAGCATCTGGCCGTTGGGCGCCGTGTAGTAGCCGGCCACCGCCGGCACATAGACGCTGGGGTCGAACTTGGCCCCGCCCGACTCCATCACTTCGCCCACCGGCTTGATGGCGCCCTTCGAAGCCATCATGGTCGCGGTGCCCACCTCGAACACCTGAAGAATGTCGGGTGCGTTGCCGGCACGGAAGGCGGCGATGGCGGCCGTCATCGACTCGTCGTACTGGCCCTTGTAGGTGGGCACGACCTTGTAGTCTTTCTGGCTCTCGTTGTACTGCTTGGCCAGGTCGTTGACCCATTCGCCGAGCGGACCGCTCATGGAATGCCACCACTGGATTTCGGTCTGGGCCATCGCAGGTGCCGAAAGCGTTGCCGCAAGTGCCGATGCCACGGCAAACGTCTTGAATTGCATGAAGACTCCTAGGGAGAGAACAAAAGCGCGCATGCTAGGCCGTACGTATGACACGGCCGCGTCACATTTTGTCGCACCCGCAGGGTGCCTCTCCAGCCGGGGAAACCCTTTTCGCGCCCGGGCCGCACAGTCGATGAAATCTGATTGCTGCGTTGCACCATGCTAGCATCGCCTTCCGTTTTTCAGGCCCTGCTTCGAGTGGGAAGCCAACCAGGGTAATCGTCACGCCTATGAGCAAGACCTCCCTCGACAAGAGCAAGATCAAGTTCCTTCTCCTCGAAGGCATCCATCCTTCGGCCGTCGAGGTGCTGCGCGCGGCCGGCTACACCAGCATCGAGACGCTGGCGGGGGCCTTGCCCGATGAGGAGCTTCGCAGCCGCGTCGCCGACGTGCATTTCCTCGGCATCCGCTCCCGCACCCAACTGACGGCCGAGGTGTTCGCCGCGGCCCAGAAGCTGGTGGCGGTCGGCGCCTTCTGCATCGGCACCAACCAGATCGATCTCGATGCCGCGCGCGAGCACGGCGTGGCGGTCTTCAACGCCCCTTATTCCAACACGCGCTCCGTGGCCGAGCTGGTGCTGGCCGAGGCCATCCTGCTGCTGCGCGGCATCCCCGAAAAGAGCGCCGTGGCGCACCGCGGCGGCTGGCTCAAGTCGGCCGAGAACGCCTTCGAAATCCGCGGCAAGACGCTGGGGATCGTGGGCTACGGCTCGATCGGCGCGCAGCTGTCGGTGCTGGCCGAGGCGCTGGGCATGCAGGTGGCCTTCTTCGACGTGGTCACCAAGCTGCCGCTCGGCAACGCGCGCCAGGTGCGCACGCTCAACGAGCTGCTGCTGCAGAGCGACATCGTGAGCCTGCACGTGCCCGAGACGCCCGCCACGCAATGGATGATCGGCGCCAAGGAGCTCGCGGCCATGCGGCCCGGGTCGATCCTGATCAATGCCTCGCGCGGTACCGTGGTCGACATCGACGCGCTGGCCCAGGCGCTTCGGCAGAAAAGGCTGCTGGGCGCGGCCATCGATGTGTTCCCCGTCGAGCCGCGCAGCAACAAGGACGAGTTCCAGTCGCCGCTGCGTGGGCTGGACAACGTGATCCTCACCCCGCACATCGGCGGCTCCACGATGGAGGCGCAGGCCAACATCGGGCTCGAAGTGGCGGAGAAGCTGGTCAAGTACAGCGACAACGGCACCTCCACCTCTTCGGTCAACTTTCCCGAGGTGGCGCTGCCGGCGCACCCGGGCAAGCACCGGCTGCTGCACATCCACCGCAACGTGCCGGGCGTGCTCTCGAACGTCAACCGCGTCTTTGCCGACAACAAGATCAACATCGCATCGCAGTACCTGCAGACCAACGAGAAGGTGGGCTACGTGGTGACGGACGTCGACGCCGCTTACTCCGACCTTGCGCTCGAGAAGCTGGCCAAGGTGCCGGGGACGATCCGCAGCCGGGTGCTGTTCTGAAAGCCGGGCGCGGCCTGCGCCCACTGACTTAAAATCGTCGGCCCTGGTTCAGGGGCGCGCAGCGCCCGACCGAGGCCCACCCCGATGAATGCACCGACCGCGTTGACGGCGTTGTTGTCGCAGGCCGCAGAGCCCGCGCGATTGCGTGAGATCCCCTACAACTACACCAGCTTCTCCGATCGCGAGATCGTGATCCGCCTCCTGGGCGAGCGCGGCTGGGAGCTGCTCCAGACCCTTCGTTCCGAGCGCCGCACCGGCCGCTCCGCGCGCATGCTCTACGAGGTGCTGGGCGACATCTGGGTCGTGCAGCGCAACCCTTACCTGGTCGACGACCTGCTGGACAACCCGCGCCGCCGCGGCCAACTGGTGGATGCGCTCAACCACCGCCTGTCCGAGGTGCAGAAGCGGCGCACCCCCGACGCCGCCGCGCAGCGCGACGCGCTGGTCGGCGAGCTCACGGCGCTCGTGGCGCAAGCTGTGCAGTCCTTCGACACCCTGTTCCGCGACGTCGCGGCGCTGCGGCGCAAGGCCATGCGCACGCTGGGCCGGCTCACGGCGCGCGACAACATCAAGTTCGACGGCCTGTCGCGCGTGTCGCACGTGACCGATGCGACCGACTGGCGGGTCGAGTACCCCTTCGTCGTGCTGACGCCCGACAGCGAGGCCGAGATGGCCGCGCTGGTCAAGGGCTGCATCGAGCTCGGGCTGACCATCATCCCGCGCGGAGGCGGGACCGGCTACACCGGCGGGGCGATCCCGCTCGCCTGGAACAGCGCCGTCATCAATACCGAGAAGCTGGAGGCGATGACCGAAGTCGAGATGGTCGCGCTGCCCGGCCTCGAGCAGCCCGTGCCCACCGTCTGGACCGAGGCCGGCGTGGTCACCCAGCGCGTGGCCGACGCGGCCGAGCGCGCAGGCTTCGTGTTTGCCGTCGACCCCACCTCGGCCGAGGCCTCCTGCGTGGGCGGCAACGTCGCGATGAATGCGGGCGGCAAGAAGGCCGTGCTGTGGGGCACGGCCCTCGACAACCTGGCCTCCTGGCGCATGGTGACCCCCGAGGCCGAGTGGCTGGAGGTCACGCGCATCGGCCACAACCTGGGCAAGATCCACGACGCCGAGAGCGCCGTCTTCGACCTGCAGTACTTCGCGGCCGACGGCCGGACGAAGCTGCGCAGCGAGCGGCTCGAGATCCCCGGCAAGACCTTCCGCAAGGAGGGCCTGGGCAAGGACGTGACGGACAAGTTCCTCTCCGGCCTGCCGGGTATCCAGAAGGAGGGCTGCGACGGCCTGATCACCAGCTGCCGCTGGGTGGTGCACCGCATGCCGGCGCACACCCGCACGGTGTGCCTGGAGTTCTTCGGCAACGCCAAGGACGCGGTGCCCAGCATCGTCGAGATCAAGGACTTCATGTTCGCCGAGCAGAAGCGCTCGGGCGTGTTGTTGGCCGGCCTCGAACACCTGGACGACCGCTATCTCAAGGCCGTCGGCTACGCGACCAAGTCCAAGAAGCATGGCGGCCTGCCGAAGATGGTGCTGTTCGGCGACATCGCCGGCGACGACGCCGACGCCGTGGCGCGCGTGACCTCCGAGGTGGTGCGCATCGCCAACTCGCGCAGCGGCGAGGGCTTCATCGCCATCAGTCCCGAGGCGCGCAAGAAGTTCTGGCTGGACCGCAAGCGCACGGCCGCCATCAGCCGCCACACCAACGCCTTCAAGATCAACGAGGACGTGGTGATCCCGCTGCCGCGGATGGCCGAATACACCGACGGCATCGAGCGCATCAATATCGAGCTGTCGCTGCAGAACAAGCTCCAGCTCGCCGACGAGCTGGAGGCCTTCTTCCTGCGCGGCCACCTGCCGCTGGGCAAGAGCGACGATGCCAGCGAGATCTCCTCGGCCGAGCTGCTGGAAGACCGCGTGGCGCAGGCCGTGGCGCTGGTGCGCGAGGTGCGCGCCCTGTGGCAGGGCTGGCTGGACCAGATCGACGTGCTGTTCCCGCAGTTGCAGGACCATTCGCTGCGCGCCAGCTGGAAGACGCAGATCCGCGCGCCGCTGGCCGCCATCTTCTCGGGCGCCGAATTCGCGCCCATCCTGGCCGAGTGCAACGCGATCCACCAGCGCGTGCTCAAGGGCCGGGTCTGGGTGGCGCTGCACATGCACGCCGGCGACGGCAACGTGCACACCAACATCCCGGTCAACAGCGACAACTACGAGATGCTGCAGACCGCGCACGCCGCGGTGGCCCGCATCATGGTGCTGGCGCGAAGCCTGGACGGCGTGATCTCCGGCGAGCACGGCATCGGCATCACCAAGCTTGAATTCCTGTCCGACGACGAGCTGCGGCCCTTCGCCGACTACAAGCAGCGCGTCGACCCCGAAGGCCGCTTCAACAAGGGCAAGCTGCTGCGCCCCTCGATGCACGCCGGTCCGGGGCTCTATGCCGACCTGACCAACGCCTACACGCCCAGCTTCGGCCTGATGGGCCACGAGTCGCTGATCATGCAGCAGAGCGACATCGGCGCCATCGCCGACAGCGTGAAGGACTGCCTGCGCTGCGGCAAGTGCAAGCCCGTGTGCGCCACCCACGTGCCGCGCGCCAACCTGCTCTACTCGCCCCGCAACAAGATCCTCGCGACCTCGCTCCTGGTCGAGGCCTTCCTCTACGAGGAACAGACCCGGCGCGGCGTCAGCATCAAGCACTGGGAGGAGTTCGAGGACGTGGCCGACCACTGCACGGTGTGCCACAAGTGCGTCACCCCTTGTCCGGTCAACATCGACTTCGGCGACGTCTCCATGAACATGCGCAACCTGCTGCGCAAGATGGGTCAGAAGTCCTTCCGCCCCGGCAATGCGGCGGCGATGCTGTTCCTCAACGCCACCAGCCCGCAGACCATCAAGGCGATGCGCGTCGGCATGGTGGACATCGGCTTCAAGGCCCAGCGCCTGGCCAACGATCTCCTGCGCGGCCTGGCCAAGAAGCAAACCGCCGCGCCGCCGGCGACGCTGGGGCCGGCGCCGATCAAGGAGCAGGTGATCCATTTCGTCAACAAGAAGATGCCGGGTGGCCTGCCCAACAAGACCGCGCGTGCGCTGCTCGACATCGAGGATGCGGATTACGTGCCGATCATCCGCGACCCGAAGGCCACCACGCCGGACACCGAGGCGGTGTTCTATTTCCCGGGCTGCGGCTCGGAGCGCCTGTTCTCGCAGGTGGGGCTGGCCACGCAGGCGATGCTCTGGCACGCCGGCGTGCAGACCGTGCTGCCGCCGGGCTATCTGTGCTGCGGCTATCCGCAGCGCGGCAGCGGCCAGTACGACCGGGCCGAGAAGATGATCACCGACAACCGCGTGCTCTTCCACCGAGTGGCCAACACGCTGAACTACCTGGACATCAAGACCGTGGTGGTGAGCTGCGGCACCTGCTACGACCAGCTGCAGGGCTACCAGTTCGACAAGATCTTCCCGGGCTGCCGGATCATCGACATCCACGAGTACTTGCTGGAGAAGGGCATCACGCTGGGCGACGCCAACGCCGGCGCCTACCTCTACCACGACCCCTGCCACAGCCCGATGAAGCTGCAGGACCCGATGAAGACGGTGAAAGCGCTGGTCGGCGAGCAGGTGCTCAAGAACGACCGCTGCTGCGGCGAGTCCGGCACGCTGGGCGTGACGCGGCCGGACATCTCGACGCAGGTCCGCTTCCGCAAGGAGGAGGAGCTGCGCAAGGGCGAGGCCGCGCTGCGCAGCGGCGGCCTGGTTGCGCCCAAGGACAACGTCAAGATCCTCACCAGCTGCCCCAGTTGTCTGCAGGGCCTCAGCCGCTACGGCAAGGACCTGGACAACGGCCTGCTGGAGGCCGACTACATCGTGGTCGAGATGGCCAACAGGATTCTCGGCAAGGACTGGATGCCCGAGTACGTGGCAGCCGCCAACCAGGGCGGGATCGAGCGGGTGCTGGTATGACGGCGCTGCGCGTGGCGGGTTGCCCGCTGTGCGAGGGGCCCGGCGGCCGGGTGGTGTTCGAGGCGCCGGCGTTTCGCGTCGTCCACGCGGTCGAGGAGGGCTTTCCCGCCTTCTACCGCGTCGTCTGGAAAGACCATGTCGCCGAATGGTCCGATCTGGCGCCGGAAGACCGCGCGCTGTGCATGGACGCCGTGGTCGCCGTGGAGCGATGCTTGCGCGACGCACTGGCGCCCGCCAAGATCAACATCGCGGCGCTGGGGAACATGGTGCCGCACCTGCACTGGCATGTGATCGCGCGCTTCGACTGGGATCCGCGCTTCCCGGGGTCGGTGTGGGCCGAGGTGCAGCGGGAACGCGAGCCTGAGCGCGAGGCGGCAATCGAGAAGCTGTTGCCGGCGCTGGAGCAGAAATTGGCCGAAAGCTTCGAGACGAGGAGTTCCTGATGGCAGGTTTGCAAACGGGCGCGCCGACGCCCCAGTCGATCACCGTGCACAACCAGTCGCGTGTGCTGGAAGTGGGCTTTTCCGATGGCGCCAGCTTCCGCATCCCCTTCGAGCTGATGCGCATCTACTCGCCCTCGGCCGAGGTGCAGGGCCATGGGCCGGGCCAGGAAGTGCTTCAGACCGGCAAGCGCAACGTCGACCTGCTGGACCTTCAGCCGGTCGGCAACTACGCGGTGCAACCCAGCTTCTCCGACGGCCACGACACCGGCATCTACTCCTGGGACCTGCTGTACCAGCTGGGCGCGAAGCAGGACGAACTGTGGGCCGAGTACGAGCGCCGCCTCGCCGCAGCCGGCGTCGACCGCGATGCGCCGATGGCCGAGAAGGGCGGCCACGCTTGCGGCAGCCACTGAAGAAGCCGAGATCGCTCGCCGCAAAGCAACGAATGCCCGGCGTCCTTGCAGGGGCGTCGGCTTGACGTGAACGCTTCCGACCTAACATCGGACGCATGAGCAGCACCCATTTCGGCTTCGAAACGGTCGAGGAAGGCGACAAGGCACGGCGCGTGCGCGGCGTGTTCGATTCGGTCGCCAGCCGCTACGACCTGATGAACGACCTGATGTCGGGTGGCCTGCACCGCGCCTGGAAGGCCTACACCGTGATGGTCGCCAACGTGGGCGAGGGCTCGAAGGTGCTGGACATCGCGGGCGGCACCGGCGACCTCGCGCTGGCCTTCGCGAAGAAGGTCGGCGCCACCGGCGAGGTGATCCACACCGACATCAACGAGGCCATGCTGCGCACCGGCCGCGACCGGCTGCTCGATGCCGGCGTCGCGCTGCCCACGGTGGTCTGCGATGCCGAAAAGCTCCCGTTCCCCGACAACCATTTCGACCTCGTGAGCGTCGCCTTCGGCTTGCGCAACATGACGCACAAGGACCTGGCGCTCAAGGAGATGAACCGCGTGCTCAAGCCGCGCGGCAAGCTGCTGGTGCTGGAGTTCTCGAAGGTTGCCAAGCCGCTGTCGAAGATCTACGACTGGTACTCCTTCAGCGTGCTGCCGCGCCTGGGCAAGGCCGTCGCGGGCGACGATGCGAGCTATCGCTACCTGGCCGAATCGATCCGCATGCATCCCTCGCAGGAGGAGCTCAAGACCCTCATGAAAGAGGGCGGTTTTGGGCATGTGGACTATCACAACATGACGGGGGGTGTCGCCGCCCTGCATGTTGGAATCAAGTGTTGATGTGTTGATGATCAGAAGAGATTTCTTTGCCGTTAGAGGAGACGTCATGAAAAGTTTGTTGTCCGTTTTGTTGGTATGTGCCTTGGCTGTCGGAAGCATGGATGCCGACGCACGCCGCCTGGGCGGCGGGAAGTCCATCGGCAAGCAGTCGAGCAACGTGACGCAGCGCGAGGCGACGCCCACCGCGCCGGCCACGCCCGGCGCGCCCGCGCAGAGCAACGTGAGCAACGCGGCGGCCAAGCCCGCCACAGCCGCTCCGGCGGCAGCACCCAAGAAGCCGTGGGGCGCGATGCTCGGTGGCTTGGCTGCCGGCCTCGGGCTTGCCTGGCTCGCCCACTCGCTCGGCCTGGGCGAGGCCTTCGGCAATATCCTGCTGATCGCCCTCCTGGTGCTGGCGGCCGTGGTCGTGTGGCGGATTTTCGCGGCCCGTTCCCGTGCGGCCGGCGCTCAGCGCAGCGGCGGCTTCGCCTTTCAGGGGGCGGGGACTCCTGGCAATCCCGTTTCGCCCGTGGAGTACAGCCCGAAGAATGTCGGCAACGACGCGTCGGCACGTCCCTGGGAGCGCAACACCGCGGCCTTCGACGCCAGCCCGGCGCAGCTCGAGCACCACACCGGCGGCTCGTCGATGGCCGGCGCGGCAGCGGCCGGCGGCGGCAGCCTGATCGGCTCGGCCCTGAGCGGCGCACAGTCGTGGGGCATCCCGGCCGGCTTCGACGTCGACGGCTTCCTGGCCGCGGCCAAGCGCAACTTCGTGACCCTGCAGGACGCCTGGGACCGTGCCGACATCGGCACCCTTCGTTCGATGATGACCGATGGCATGGTCGGCGAGATCCGCCAGCAGCTGGCGGAGCGCGAGAACCATACCGGCGGCCAGGCCAACAAGACCGAGGTCGTGATGCTGGACGCCAAGCTGCTGGGCATCGAGGAGCTGCCCGACGCCTACCTGGCGAGTGTCGAGTTCTCCGGCATGATCCGCGAGGATCTGTCCTCCGGCCCGAGCCCCTTCCGCGAAGTCTGGAACATGACCAAGCCGACCAGCGGCTCGAGCGGCTGGCTGGTGGCCGGCGTGCAGGCTCTGCAGTAGGCGCATTACGCTTCGAAGCCGGTCGCAAGACCGGGATAATGGGGACATGGTTACACCATCGTCCCCTTTTTCGTTTCTTGACGACTTCATCAACCGCGTCGGCAGCCGCCTGCAGCCGCCGGACTGGGTGATCCACGAGGTCCAGCACCGCGCCGTGCTCTTCCTCAACCACGTGCTCCAGCAGGAGCCCGAAGCCCAGCAGCGCCTGGCGCGCCAGCAGGGCAGGGTGGTGGAGTTCGAATGGCGCTTCGTGACGATGAAGGTCGTTGCCACGCCGGCCGGCCTGCTCGACCTGGCGCCCGAGGACAAGGTGCCCGAGCTCATGCTGGTGCTTGCCGAGACCTCGCCTCTCGGCTTGGCCCGGGCCGCCGTCCGCGGCGACAAGCCGGCCGTCCGCATCGAGGGCGACGTGCAGCTGGCCGCCGAGGTCAATTGGCTGGTCGACCACGTGCGCTGGGACGTGGAGGACGACCTGGCGCGCCTTATCGGCGATGTGCCGGCCCATACCATCGCGAACGGCGCCAGGCGCGTGGTGGAGGGGTTGCGGCAGTTCGTCGGTGAGCGCGGCGGCAAGCCCGCGGGCTCCGCAGGCGCCGAATGAGGCGCTTCTACCGCGGCATCTTCATCGTCCTCGTCGCGCTGCGCTACGGGCTCGACGAGCTCGTGCTCAGCAGCTTCCAGAAGCCCTGGCTGCGCGTGGTGACGCGCATCGTGTCTTTCGGGCGAAAGCTCGATGCGCCCCGGGGCCAGCGGCTGCGCGAGGCCCTGGAAAGCCTGGGGCCGATCTTCGTCAAGTTCGGCCAGGTGCTGTCCACCCGACGCGACCTGCTGCCGCCCGACATCGCCGACGAGCTGGCCTGGCTGCAGGACCGGGTCCCGCCCTTCGACTCCAGGATCGCGATCGCGACCATCGAGCGCGCCTTCCGCCGGCCGGTCGGCGAAGTCTTCGTCGAGTTCGACGAAACGCCGGTGGCCAGCGCCTCGATCGCGCAGGTGCACTTCGCCACCCTGCGCGAGCCCGGTGGGCTGGTGCGCGAGGTCGCGGTCAAGGTGCTGCGGCCCGGCATGCGCGGCGTGATCGAGAAGGACCTGGAGCTGATGGCCATGATGGCCGCCTGGGTCGAGAACCTGTCCAGCGATGCCAAGCGCCTCAAGCCGCGCGAGGTGGTGGCCGAGTTCGACAAGTACCTGCACGACGAGCTCGACCTGGTGCGCGAAGCCGCCAATGCCGCGCAGCTGCGGCGCAACATGAGCAAGCTCGACCTGGTGATGATCCCCGAGATGTTCTGGGACTTCTGCCATCCCGAGGTGATCGTGATGGAACGGATGAAAGGCGTGCCCATCGCGCAGCTGGACCGGCTGCGCACCGCAGGCGTCGACATCCCGAAGCTGGCACGCGACGGCGTCACCATTTTCTTCACCCAGGTGTTCCGGGACGGCTTCTTCCATGCCGACATGCACCCGGGCAACATCCAGATCAGCCTGGACCCGGCCACCTTCGGGCGCTACATCTCGCTGGACTTCGGCATCATCGGCACGCTGACCGAGTCCGACAAGGAGTACCTGGCCCAGAACTTCGCCGCCTTCTTCCGGCGCGACTACAAGCGGGTCGCCGAGCTGCACCTGGAAAGCGGCTGGGTGCCGGAAGGCACGCGCATCGACGAGCTGGAAGCGGCGATCCGCACCGTCTGCGAACCCTATTTCGACCGGCCGCTCAAGGAGATCTCGCTCGGCATGGTGCTGATGCGCCTGTTCCAGACCTCGCGCCGCTTTCACGTCGAGATCCAGCCGCAGCTGGTGCTGCTGCAGAAGACGCTGCTCAACATCGAAGGCCTGGGCCGCCAGCTCGACCCGGAGCTGGATCTGTGGCACACCGCCAAGCCTTTTCTGGAAAAGTGGATGAGCGACCAGATCGGCCCGCGCAAGCTGCTGGAGCAGCTGCGCGCCGAGGCGCCGCGCTACGCCAAGCTGTTGCCGCAGCTGCCGCGCCTCCTGCACGATTACCTCGAAAATCGGCCGGCCGACCACCGCCGTGAACTGCTGGAACTGCTGGCCGCTCAAAAGCGGACCAACCGGCTCCTGCAGGCCGTCATCTACGGTGGCATAGGTTTTGTATTGGGCTTGATCGCGATGCAGCTGCTGGTGCGGGTGCGTCTGTTCTGAATAGGAGGATTCCGCCGTGCTGCTGACCCTGGTCATCGTCTATCTGCTCATCACGATCGCCATCGGCCTGTATGCGGCCAGGCGTGTGAAGAACACCACCGACTTCGCGATCGCGGGGCGGCACCTGCCGCTCTACATGATCGTGACCACCACGTTCGCCACCTGGTTCGGCTCCGAGACGGTGCTGGGGATTCCGGCCAAGTTCATCGAGGGCGGGCTGAACGGCGTGGTCGAGGACCCCTTCGGTGCCGGCATGTGCCTGATCCTGGTCGGCCTGTTCTTCGCCGGCAAGCTCTACCGCATGACGCTGCTGACCATCAGCGACTACTACCGCGAGCGCTTCGGCCGCACCGTCGAGATCGCCTGCTCGCTGATCATCATGCTCAGCTACCTGGGCTGGGTCTCGGCGCAGGTGACGGCTCTCGGGCTGGTGTTCAACCTGCTGTCGGCCGGCGTCGTCAGCATCCCGATCGGCATGGTGATCGGCGTGGTCTCGATCCTGGCCTACACGCTGTTCGGCGGCATGTGGTCCGTGGCCGTGACCGACTTCATCCAGATGATCATCCTGGTGCTCGGCCTGACAGTGATCGCGGTGTTCGCCGGCAACATGGCCGGGGGCGCGGACAAGGTGGTGGCCTTTGCGGCCAGCAAGGACCTCTTCCGCTTCTGGCCGGAGCCGGCCTGGAAAGACATCGTCTTCTTCTTCGCTGCGGCCATCACCATGATGCTGGGATCGATCCCGCAGCAGGACGTGTTCCAGCGCGTGATGTCGGCCAACAGCGTGAAGGCGTCGACCCGCGGTCCGGTGATCGGCGGCATCTGCTACATCCTTTTCGCCTTCGTGCCCATGTTCCTGGTGGCAAGTGCGCTCCTGATCATGCCGGAGCAGACCGCCACCCTGCTCAAGGACGACCCGCAGAAGGTCATGCCCACGCTGGTGCTGGAGAAGATGCCTTTCGTCATGCAGGTGTTCTTCTTCGGCGCGCTGCTGTCGGCCATCAAATCGACCGCCTCGGCCACGCTGCTGGCGCCCAGCGTCACCTTCACCGAGAACATCTGGCGCCAGTTCCGCCCGGCCGGCAGCGACCGCGAGAACCTGCTGACCATGCGCATCACTGTGCTGCTGTTCAGCGCCGCCGTGCTCGCCTACGCGATCCGCATGCAGGGCACCCCGATCTACGAGCTGGTCTCGGGCGCCTACCAGGTGCCGCTGGTGGGCGCCTTCGTGCCGCTGGTCTGCGGCCTGTACTGGCAACGGGCGACCACCCAGGGCGCGGTGGCATCCGTGGTGCTGGGCATCGGGGTCTGGCTGTTGTTCCTGAGCATGCCCTGGGGCGAGGAATTCCCGGCCCAGCTCGCCGGCGTGCTGGCCTCCTTCGCGGGCATGTTCGCGGGCTCGCTGGCGCCGCAGTGGGTGCCCAACCGGCGCACGCCGCACCGGCCGCTGGCGGTCGATACTGTTTGAAAAGGCGTGAAGTACGCCGCGTGAGGGTGGGAGGCAACCCTCATGGCACCTTTTATGCCAACCTATAATTAGAGGCTTTGCGAGCGGCCGCCGGCCGCTTTTTCCTCTCCCCTTCTCATGCCAATCTACGCCTACAAGTGCAGCGCCTGCGGCTTTGCCAAGGACGTGCTGCAGAAACTGTCCGATGCGCCGCTGACCGACTGCCCGCAGTGCGGCGCCAGCGCATTCAGCAAGCAGGTCACCGCGGCCGGCTTTCAACTGAAGGGCTCGGGCTGGTACGTCACCGATTTCCGCGACGGCGGGGGCAAGAAGGGCGCAGAGAAGGGAAGTACCGACAAGGGCGATGCCGACAAGGGAGCAAGCGCGCCGGCTGAAGGCGCTTCCGCTTCGACCGGCACCGCCGATGCGCCTGCGGCGGCTGCGTCGCCCGCTGCGTCCCCGGCGCCCGCGCCTGCGCCTGCGCCGGCCGCCAAGGGCGACTGAGCGACGCCTCCATCCATGCTCGCCCTGCGCAAATGGTTGCTGTCCGGCCTGCTGGTCATCGTGCCGCTGGTCATCACGCTCGGCGTGCTGAACTGGATCATCGGCACGCTGGACCAGACGCTGTGGCTTTTGCCTGAAGACTGGCAGCAGTGGCTCAACGTGCACAAGGTGCGCGGCCTGGGCGTGCTGCTCACGCTGGCGATCCTGCTGGTCGTCGGCGCGACCGCCAGCAACTTCGTCGGCAAGCGCCTGCTGGGCTGGGGCGACGCGGTGGTGCGACGCATCCCGGTGGTGCGCTCGATCTATTCCAGCGTGAAGCAGGTATCGGACACGCTGTTCTCCGAGAACGGCAATGCCTTCCGCACCGCGGTGCTGGTCCAATGGCCGCGCGACGGCGTCTGGACCATCGCCTTCGTGACCGGTGCGCCCGGCGGCGAGGTGCTCTCGGAACTGGGCGGCGGCGACTACCTCAGCGTCTACGTGCCCACCACGCCCAATCCCACGGGCGGCTACTTCGTGATGCTCAGGCGCAGTGACTGCATCGAACTCAGGATGAGCGTGGACGACGCGCTCAAGTACATCGTGTCGATGGGCGTGGTCGTTCCCGGCGGCCCCGCGACCATCGCGAACAGATAAAACACGCGCCCCGACGGCGCCGGAATCCACTATGGCCATGCGTACTCACTATTGCGGTCTCGTGACCGAAGCCCTCCTGGGCCAAACCGTCACCCTGTCCGGCTGGGTCAACCGCCGCCGCGACCACGGGGGCGTGATCTTCATCGACCTGCGTGACCGCGAGGGCTACGTGCAGGTGGTGTGCGACCCCGACCGGGCTGCCACCTTCGCCACCGCCGAGGGCCTGCGCAACGAGTACTGCGTGCAGGTCACGGGCCTCGTGCGCGCGCGCCCCGAGGGCACCGTCAACGAGAACCTCAAGAGCGGCAAGATCGAGGTGCTCAGCCACGAGCTGAAGGTGATCAACCCATCGGTCACGCCCCCCTTCCAGCTCGACGACGACAACCTGTCGGAGACCACTCGACTCACGCACCGTGTGCTGGACCTGCGCCGCCCGGCGATGCAGCGCAACATGATGCTGCGCTACAAGGTCACGATGGAGGTGCGCAAGTTCCTCGACGCCAACGGCTTCATCGACATCGAGACCCCGATGCTCGGCAAGTCCACGCCCGAGGGCGCGCGCGACTACCTGGTGCCCAGCCGCGTGCACGACGGCAGCTTCTTCGCGCTGCCGCAATCGCCGCAGCTCTTCAAGCAGCTCTTGATGGTGGCCGGCTACGACCGCTATTACCAGATCGTCAAGTGCTTCCGCGACGAGGACCTGCGCGCCGATCGCCAGCCCGAGTTCACGCAGATCGACATCGAGACCTCCTTCATGGCCGAGGACGAGATCCGCGAGATGTTCGAAGGCATGATCCGCAAGGTGTTCCGCGGCGCGGCGCAGGTGGAGCTGCCGCCCTTCCCGGTCATGAGCTATGCGGACGCCATGTTCAAGTACGGCTCGGACAAGCCCGACCTGCGCGTGAAGATGGAGTTCACCGAACTCACCGACGTGATGCGCAATGTCGAGTTCAAGGTTTTTGCGCAGGCGGCCGGGATGACGGGCGGCCGCGTGGTGGCGCTGCGCGTGCCCGGCGGCGGCGCCGAGGGCGGCCTTTCGCGCAGCGACATCGATGCCTACACCGAGTTCGTCAAGATCTATGGCGCCAAGGGCCTGGCCTACATCAAGGTCAACGACGCTGCGCAAGGGCGCGAGGGCCTGCAGAGCCCGATCGTGAAGAACCTCAACGATGCCTCGCTGGCCGAGATCATCGCGCGCACCGGCGCGCGCAACGGCGACATCCTGTTCTTCGGCGCCGACAAGGAAAAGATCGTCAACGACGCCATCGGCGCGCTGCGCGTGAAGATCGGCCACAGCGCCTTCGGCCGCAAGAACGGCCTGTTCGAGGACCGGTGGGCGCCGCTGTGGGTGGTCGACTTCCCGATGTTCGAGTTCGACGAGGAAGGCCAGCGCTGGTCGGCGGTGCACCACCCCTTCACCTCGCCCAAGGACGGCCACGAGGACCTCATGGACACCGCGCCCGAGAAGTGCATTGCTAAGGCCTACGACATGGTGCTCAACGGCATCGAAATGGGCGGCGGCTCGGTGCGTATCCACCGCGAGGAGGTGCAGAGCAAGGTATTCCGCGCCCTCAAGATCAGCCCCGAGGATGCGCAGACCAAGTTCGGCTTCCTGCTGGACGCGCTGCAGTACGGCGCGCCGCCGCACGGCGGCATCGCGATCGGCCTCGATCGCCTGGTGATGCTGATGACCGGCGCCGAGTCGATTCGCGACGTGATCGCCTTCCCCAAGACCCAGCGCGCCCAGGACCTGCTGACGCAGGCGCCGAGCCCGGTCGACGAGAAGCAACTGCGCGAGCTGCATATCCGGTTGCGCAATCAACAGCCTGTACAGGGCGCCTGATTCGTCGGGGCTCGATGGCAACCATGGGCGCCGAGAGCTCCGCTCGCTTCAAAATCCCCGAATCGGTGCTGGTCGTGATCCACACGCCGGCGCTCGAGGTGCTGCTGATCCGGCGTGCCGACGCCGAGGACTTCTGGCAGTCGGTCACCGGCAGCAAGGACGATGTCGACGAGCCGCTGGCGCTCACGGCGGCGCGCGAGGTGGCCGAGGAGACCGGCATCGACTGCCGCGAGGGTAGCGCGCTGGCGTGCCACCTGCGTGACTGGCAGCTGCAGAACGTCTACGAGATCTACCCGCGCTGGCGTTCCCGCTATGCGCCGGGCGTCACCCACAACACCGAGCACCTGTTCGGCCTGTGCGTGCCCGAGCGCCTGACGCCTCGGCTGGACCCGCGCGAACACACGGATTGGCGCTGGCTGCCCTACCACGAAGCCGCCGACGCCTGCTTTTCCCCTTCGAATGCCGAAGCGGTCCTGCTCCTGCCAAAATTTGTGAAATGAACGCGCCGAGCACGCCGAGCACGAGCAGCAACCTCCGGGTCGCCACCTACAACATCCACAAGGGTGTGCAAGGCATCGGGCCCATTCGGCGTCTCGAGATCCACAACCTGGGCCACGCCATCGAGCAGCTCGACGCCGACATCATTTGCCTTCAGGAAGTGCGCAAGATGAACCGCCAGGCCGCTGCCCGCTTCAGCCATTGGCCGGAGCTGCCCCAGGCGGACTTCCTCGCCCCCGAGGGCTACACCGCGATCTACGAGACCAACGCCATCACGCGCCACGGCGAGCACGGCAACGCGCTGCTGACCCGCTGGCCGGTGTTGCGCAAGACCCACCAGGACATCTCCGATCACCGCTTCGAGCAACGCGGCCTGCTGCACGTGGCGATCGAGGTCGAAGGCCAGCCGGTGCATGCCATCGTGGTGCACCTGGGCCTGATCCGGGGCAGCCGCGTGCGCCAGGTCGCCTTGCTGCGCGAGTTCATCGAGCGCGAGATCCCGCCGGGCGAAGCGCTGGTGGTGGCCGGCGACTTCAACGACTGGGGCGCCCGCATGCGCTACGCCATGAACGCCATGGGCCTGCGCGACACCAGCGACCTGCGCGGGCCGCGCACGTTGACCTATCCTTCGCGCCTTCCGGTGGCGCAGCTCGACTTCATCTACGGCCGGCAGGTCCAGGCGGTCGCCACCACCGTGCCGCGCGGTCCGATCTGGGCCCGGATGTCCGACCACCTGCCGCTGGTGGCGGACTTCGTGCTATCAAAACAATAGCTTTATATTCAGACAGCAAGCGCGCTGCAGGGATATTCGACACTACTCATTCGCTGTTAGGATGCGCCGATGCTAAGGAAAATCGACACTGCCGAGCGTCCCGAGCCGGACACCGGGGACGAGGGCACACCCGTCTCCGTGAAGATCCGCGAGCGCCTGGTGGCCGCGCGCAGGCGCTTCTATGCCAACGACAACATCGCCGAGTTCATCGAGCCCGGCGAGCTCGAGCGCCTGCTCGACGAGGTCGAGCACAAGATGAAGCACGTGCTCGACGCCCTGGTCATCGACCTCGAGAACGATCACAACACCGAGAACACCGCGCGCCGTGTCGCCAAGATGTACCTGAACGAGGTCTTCAAGGGCCGCTACGTGGCCCAGCCCTCGCTCACCGAGTTTCCCAACGCCGAGCATCTGAACGAGCTCATGATCGTCGGCCCGATCACCGTGCGCAGCGCCTGCTCGCACCATTTCTGCCCCATCATCGGCAAGCTCTGGATCGGCGTGATGCCCAACGAGAAGACCAACGTGATCGGCCTGTCGAAGTACGCACGGCTGGCCGAATGGGTGATGAGCCGGCCCCAGATCCAGGAGGAGGCGGTGGTGCAGCTTGCCGACCTGATCCAGGAGCGCACCCAGCCCGACGGACTGGCGCTGGTGGTCGAGGCCGAGCACTTCTGCATGCAGTGGCGCGGCGTCAAGGAGATGGACAGCAAGATGATCAACTCCGTGATGCGCGGCGTCTTCCTCAAGGATTCCAACCTGCGGCGCGAATTCCTCGCGCTGCTCCCGCGCTACCGGAGCTGACAACCATGCTCGTACGACTGCTCTATGTCAGCCGCGCCGTCGACACCAGCCCCGACGCGGTGGACGCCATCCTCGCCCAATCGCGCTCGCACAACGCGGCCTGCGGCGTCACCGGCATCCTTTGCTACGGCGCCGGCGTATTCCTGCAAGCCATCGAGGGCGGCCGCAATGCGATCAGCGAGCTCTATGGCCATATCCAGAGGGACCCGCGCCACAAGGACGTGGTGCTGCTGCACTACGAGGAAATCTCGGAGCGGCGCTTCGGCGGCTGGACCATGGGGCAGGTCAACCTGTCCAAGCTCAACGTCTCGACCCTGCTCAAGTACTCGGAAAAGCCGGAGCTCGATCCCTACTCGGTCTCTGGCAAGGTCTCCCTCGCGTTGCTGGAAGAGCTGATGGCGACCGCCGCCATCGTCGGCCGCCACTGAGGGCGCATTTCCGCGGTGCCGACCCTGCTGCTGGGTTGCGATTTTTCCTGTGCGCCGAGCGCGCGCAAGCCCATCGTGCTGGCGCTCGGCCATGCAACGGCTGGCGGCGTGGCGCTGTCGCGGCTCGAGCGATTCGCCTCGCTGGAGGCGTGGTGCCGGTGGCTGGCCGGCCAGCCCGCATGGATCGGCGCTTTCGACTTTCCCTTCGGCCTGCCCCGCGAGCTGGTCGCGCATCTCGGCTGGCCGATGCAGTGGCAGCCCTTGATTGCGCACTATGCCGGCCTCGATCGCACCCTGATCCGTCAGACCTTCGCCGCTTTCTGCGCGGCGCGGCCGGTGGGCGGGAAATTCGCCCACCGCGCCACCGATGCGCCGGCCGGGTCCAGCCCGTCGATGAAGTGGGTCAATCCGCCGGTGGCCTTCATGCTGCATGCGGGCGTGCCGCGCCTGCTGGCGGCCGGCGCGGCGCTGCCCGGCCTGCATGTGCCTGAAAAGGCCGGTACGCGCATCGCACTGGAGGGCTATCCGGGCCTGCTGGCGCGCGAGCTGATCGGTCGGCGCAGCTACAAGAGCGATGAGGCTGCGCTTCAGACCGCAGTGCGGCGCGACGCGCGCGCCGAATTGCTCGCCGCGCTCGAAGGCGGGGCCACGCGCCTGGGCCTCGGGCTGGCGCTGGGCGATGCCGAGCGCGAGATGCTGCTCGCCGATGCCCGGGGCGACTGCCTCGATGCGGCACTCTGCCTGGTCCAGGCTGCCTGGGGCGCGGCCCGCCGGGCGAGCGCCGGTCCGGGCTACGGGTTGCCCGCGGCGATGGACCCGCTGGAAGGCTGGATCGTCACCGCCTGAAGTCCTGCACAGGTCAGGACGGGCCGGGTCCAACGAAAAAGCCCGGCGGCGCCGGGCTTTTCATTCGCGGAGCTCGCCCCGCCGTGCTCAGTGGCCGAGCCAGTCCTTCAACTCGTCGGCGTGCTCTTCCTCGTCGGCCAGGATCTCCTCCAGCATGCGCCGGGTCGTCGGGTCCTTGTCGCCGATGAGCGAGATCATCTGCCGGTAGGTTTCGATGGCGATGCGTTCGGCCACCAGGTTGGCGCGCACCATGGCCTGCAGGTCCTTGGACTCGTCGTAGTCGGCATGGCTGCGCTCGCGCAGCGTCTGCGGGTTGAAATCCGGGTCGCCGCCCAGCTGCACGATGCGCTCGGCGATCTTGTCCGCGTGGGCGGACTCCTCGTTGGCATGCACCAGGAATTCGTCGGCGATCGCCGGAGAGGCCTCGCCGCTCGCGGTGAAGTAGTGGCGCTTGTAGCGAAGCACGCAGACCAGCTCGGTCGCCAGCGCGTCATTGAGCAGCTTCACCACGTCGTCGCGCCAGGGCCCGTAGCCGGGCGTCACGGCACCGTCGTCCAGGCTCCTGGAAGCCGCGTCGATCTTGGCCTGGTCCAGCATCAGGCGCTGGGGTTTCTCTGCGATTGCATTCGTCATGGGAGATCCTTTCGTGGGGGGCTGTCCGGGTTCTTGTGCATCAGCGTGGTCACGAGATCGGCCACGTCGGATGTCTTCAGCACCGCGGCGAGCACTGCCGTGATGGACAGCAGGCGCCAGGGCCTGATCAGCACGATCAGCGCTCCGGCCCCGGCCGCAGCCGCCACGAGCCGGCCCGGCTGCTCGCGCGCATAGCGTTCGAGCAGCGGACGGGCGAGCTGGCCCGCGGCGTTGGCCGGATGTCGGCGCCACCAGCGCTGTACCACGTTGCGCGCCACGGAGGCCCAGGCGATGCGGTCGATCACCGTTTCGTGCCGCGGACTTCCTGGGGCCACCTCATCCGCAGTCGCATAGCGATCTGCGTGGCGCTCGCGGCCCTGCAACTGCTCGACCAGGGCGCGGCGCGAGACGGCCAATCGCTGTTGCGGGGTCAAGGCTTCCTGCTCAACTCCCACGGCTCTCTCCTGCGGCCCGGAGGGCATGGACGTCGGCATCGACCTGCGAGCGCAATTCGTCGAATCCGTGGAAGGCCATGGGTCGCGCAGCGACGTAGCCGGCAATCAGCGCGATGACCGCCGCAACGCCGGGAACGGCGACCAGGACCCAATGAAAATTGCTCTGGAGAACGCCGAGCATGACCGCCGTGCCCGTGAGGCCAAGGGCCAGCATCGCACTGACCGCCGCGAGCACGCCCGCAATGAGGCGTGCAATCAGCCCCCTGCTGGCCTCCGCCGTCTCCAGCCTGAGCAGCGCCGCATAGTTCGAGGCATGTTCGGCGATCAGTTCCGGATGCCTGAGCACCGTCGAAAAAATGGGATGGAGCATGGGTGCGGCAGGCGGCGGCAGGGAGGGGGCGGCTCAGATCAGTAGTCGTCCCGGCTGCGGCGGCTCGCGAGCACGATCAGCGCGGTGATGGCCGCGCCGGCCGCGGCGGCGATGAGCACCGACCGCACCGGCTGGTCTGCGATGTAGCGGCCGGTCACATCGGCTGCCTGTTCGAGGCGGCGTTGGGCGCGGGCGCTGGTCGTCGAGGCGGCGTCGAGGCCGCGCTGCACCGCCTGCTGAACGCGGGCGGCCAGCTGTTCTACCGTGGGTTCAGCCTCGCGGCGCAGGTCGCGAACCTTCTCGCCGGCGGCATTCACCGCGTTCTGCGCATAGGCGCGGGTGCTGTCGATGGCATCGCTGGCAGTTTGACGTGCCTCTTCTGCCAGCTGCGACGGGGTCTTGATCGTGCTCATGAAAAAAGTCCTTCCGGAAGAGAAATAGTGCGAGAGCCCGCTCATCGTAACGATGCTGTCATCGTCGCATCAAGCCCGCGATGAAACTGGCGAGTGCCAGCACGATGAAGATGACGAAGAGAATCTTCGCGATGCCAACGGCGCTGGCCGCGATGCCGCCGAAGCCGAAGACCGCGGCGATCAGTGCGATGACCAGGAACACGACTGCGTAATACAACATGCTGGACTCCTTTTCGCGTGTCTCGTTGTTGTGGATCACGGCCCTGCGCTCGGCGCGAAGAGCATGGAGAAGACATTAGATGAGCGCCCCGCCCGAACCTGTCAGCAGCCAAGGTCTGGGGGCGTAGGAGAGGGCCGAATCGCGGCCGCGCCCCGCGGCGACGCCTGTCGCTCAGGCCCGCTGCCGGGCCGGCGCAGGGGCGGCCGGCGTGGCACCGGAAGAAGGCAGGCTGGCGCTCAGGCGTGTCCCTTGGCCGGGCGCGGACGAGACGGTCAGCCTGCCCTTGGCGGTCTCCACCCGATGACGCATGCCCGCCAGGCCATGGGAGGCGACGCGCGGGGCCTGGGCATCGAATCCCTTGCCGTTGTCGCTCACCTCGACCACCACGTGGTTGCCGTAGTTCTTCATCACGATGCTGGCTTCGGACGCCTGCGCGTACTTGCCGATGTTGGTCAGGCTCTCCTGCACCATGCGATAGACGGTGAGCTCGTTGGCCTCGTCGAGCGCCACCGGCTCCAGCACCATCTCGATCTCGACGCCGGAGCGCTCGGCGAACTCGCGGCCCAGGATCTCCAGAGAAGCGATGAGGCCCAGGTTGGAGAGCGAGGAGGGCCTCAGGTCCTCGATGATGCGGCGCTTGAGCGCGATGCCGCTGTTGAGCAGCTCGTTCAGGTGCTGCAGCCGCTGTATCGCATCCGGCAAATCGGCCAGGCGCGACTTCAGCCGCGCGACATCGAGCTTGGCCGCCGTCAACAGGGAGCCCAGCTCGTCGTGCAGCTCGCGTGCGAGGAAGCCGCGCTCGGTCTCCCGCACTTCCTGCAGGTGGGTGGCGAGCTCGGCCAGCGTGGCGGTCCGCTCCCGCACCTCGTCCTCGAGCGCGTTGCGCTCGCGCTGCAGGGCTTCCTGCTGGCGCTCGCCGGCCGAGCGCAGCGCATGCGTCTGGCGCAGGTAGAGGTAGAAGGCGGCCAGCCCCGCCAGCGCCACCAGCCCGATGCCGATGCGGGCGAAGCTCAGCGACTTGGCAACCTGTGCCTGCCCCCGCAACAAGGCCTCGTTGCTGAGCTCGACGAGCTCGCCGGCCTGTTGCCGGATGGCTTCCATCTCCTCGCGGCCGACGTCGGTGGTGATCACGAATTTCCAGGCGTCGTCATTGCCTTCCTGCCGCAGCCGCACGCTCATGTCGATTTCGGCGAGCTTGCGCGAGACGTGCTTGGCGAGCTCGGCCAGGCGCGCGGCCTCGGCAGGGCGCCGGGCGTAGAGCGACTGGAGGGCGGCCAATTGGCCATCGACTTTCTTCACCGCGCTGTCGTAGGGCTCGCGATAGCGCGCTTCTCCCGTCAACAGGTAGCCGCGCTGGCCCGTTTCGGCATCGACGATGCTTTGGAGCAGCAAATTGAGTGCGACCCGTATGCGCTGCGCTTCGCCGATCTCGGTCAGCGCCTGCGTAGACTGTCGGTAGCCCGCCTCGTTGATACCCACGAGCGTGAGCGCCGCGAGCATCGCGAGCGTGAGGCCGGCGGCCATCTTCGGGAAAGCTAACCAGCGCATGGGGTCTCCGCGCGACGCGAACAGAACAAATTCAGGAATAATCGACGTGAACCAGGGGGCAGTTTGCTGCGACGCAAAAGGCCGCGACACGACAAAGAAGGTACCAGATGATCAAGATCGGAATTGTGGATGACCATGCCATCGTGCGCTCCGGCCTGCGGCAGTTCTTCTCGGAACATGTCGACTTGCGCGTGGTGGGGGAGGCGGCCAGCGGGCGCGAGGCCATCGAGCTGGTGCGCACCACCGAGCTGGACGTGCTGGTGATGGACCTCTCGATGCCCGGGCAAAGTGGCATCGACGCGCTGGCGATGATCCGCGCCAAGGCCCCGGACGTGGGCATTCTCATACTCAGCGGCTACCCCGAGGAGCACTACGCAATGAACCTGATCCGGCAGGGCGCGAGCGGCTACCTCAACAAGGAATGCGACCCGATCGAAATCGTGAACGCCATCCGCACGATTTCCCTGGGCCGTCGCTACATCACGCCCGCGGTCGCCGAGTTGCTGGCGCGGCAGCTCGACCGAAAGGACGACGCGGCGCCGCACGAGCAGCTGTCGGAACGCGAGTTCCAGGTCTTCCTCAAGCTCGCCAAGGGCGAGACGGCGGGGGACATCGCCAAGACCCTGTCGCTGTCGGTCAAGACGGTCAGCACCTACCGCACGCGCCTCATGGAGAAGATGAACCTCTCCTCCAACAGCGACCTCACCTACTACGCGCTGAAGAACAAGCTGATCGACTGAGCGGCGCGAGGCGCCCCCGCAGAGGGGGCGCCGCACGAACGGGGCCATCGGCGCGACCGGGGTAGAGGGCTTCAGCTCGAGCCCGATGTCTGCCGAAGCGTCGAGGACTGCTCGATGCAAAAGTCGATCAGTGCGTCGATCTCGTTCGACTTGTCGAAGACCGCATCCACGCCGAACTGGGCGCAGCGCTTGCGGATGTCGGGCGTGGCGTAGTTGCTGAGCACCACGATCTTCTGCTCGGGCCGGCGTGTACTCACGGCCTGCAGCACGCCCAAGCCACTGCCCTGCTTCAGGAACAGGTCGACGATCGCCAGTTCCCACTGTTCGCTGTTCTCCGCCAGCCAGCGAACCGCCTCCGCCTCGGTCTCGGCAAAGCCGACCGCCGAAATGCACGTGAGTTCTTCCAGAGTGCCGACGAGGTTCTCGCGGATCGTGACGTTGTCTTCGACGATGTAGGTTTTCAATCTGGGGTCCATGGAGAACCGCGCGTCTGCCTGCAATGAAACTTCGCGACCTTAACGGATGAACGCGATGATAGCTATTGTTGTAAATGCTGCTGCGGTGGATCAGCCGGCATGATGCCCGCTGCGACGTGTTGCGTTTGTAGGCTCGTTCTTACGAATTTTGTGGGCTGAGAAGCTGTCGAAGCCCCTGCCGAGCCCCATCCGTTCGCGCGCTTCGGTTGCCCGTAGGCTGCGCCCCACAGTGGGTGCTGTCGGGCGCCGACCCTGGCGCGACGCCGCACCCTCTAGGCTCGGACCATCGAGCCGCGGCGCTTCCCTGCCACGGCTTCAACCCCGTCGCCGAGGTGCAGAGATGAAGATGATGTGGAATTACGGGGCCATCGCTCTGTTGACCTTAGCCGCCGCCGCAGTGGTGGCGACCGGCGAGCCCGCCAGCGCCGAGCTGAAGCTGGCCGAGTCCGCCGCTCACGCCGCCGCGGATGTCGGCACGACGGCTTTGGGTTTCCTCGCGTCCCCAGCCTCCATCACCGCGACGCCTGACAAGACCAGCGTACCGTGACCCCATCGCCTGCCCGCAAGCCGCGAATGTCCCTCGGGATGCGGGTCGGCGTCGTCCTGCTGGGGCTGTTCGCGGCGCTCTTGCTGCTGCTGGCCCTGTTCCCCTGGGACGCCCTGCGCGAGCCGGTCAATCGCTACGTCAGCGAGCGTACCGGGCGCAAGTTCGAGATCACCCGCCGGCTGGACGTCGACCTGGGCTGGCGCAGCGCCGCCGTGAAGCTCGACGGCGTCGAGTTCGCCAATCCGTCATGGGCCCGCGAGCCCTACCTGGTGCGCGCCGAGCATGCGGCCTTCGATATCCGGCTGTGGCCCTTGCTGTCCGGGCGCGTCGTGATCCCCCGCCTGGCCCTGACATCCCCCACGCTGGGCCTGCAGATGGAGGAGGACGGCCGGCGCACCTGGGCGTTGGGCAAGAACACCTCGGACGAGGGCTCGGTGCCGGTCATCGGCCTGATGGAAGTCGACCGGGGCACGCTCGACTTCCTGGCAGAGCACCTCGGCGTGGATCTGCACGCCGACTTCAGCTACGACAGCAGCCGCGGCGAGATGCCGCTGGACTTCCGCATCAAGGGACGCTATCAGCGGCAGCCGTTGACGGCCCAGGGCCGGACCGGCAACGTGCTCCAGCTCAACGCTGCCGGCCAGCCGCCGTTCCCGCTGGAGATCGATGCGGCCGCCGGCCACACGCGGCTGAAGGCCAAGGGCACGGTGGCGGAGCTGGCCAGCCTGGACGGCATCGATGCACGATTCGATCTCAAGGGCCGGAACCTGGGCGACCTGTACGGCTTGCTCGGGATCGCCTTGCCCCAGACTTCGCCCTATTCATTGAGCGGCGAGCTGCGCAAGCGCGCCAAGCTGTGGGAAGCGGCGGGGCTCAAGGGAAAGCTGGGCCTCTCCGACATCGGCGGCGACATGAAATTCGACCAGTCGCAGAAGATTCCCTACCTCTCGGGCACCCTGCGTTCGCGCGTGATGGACATGGACGACCTCGGTCCGCTGATCGGCCTGCCGCCGACCGAGCGCTCGGCCAAGGCCATCGAAGGCGTGGCGCCCCCGCCGAGCATCGATGAGGTCAAGCGCACGCGCCGCGACCGCGGTCGGAAGGTGTTGCCCGACGCCACGCTGGACTTCGAGCGCCTGCGTGCCATGAACGCCGACGTGAAGTACGCTGCCGAGCGCATCCGGAACGTGCGCGAGCTGCCGCTGGACAAGGGCAGCGTGCAGATCAGGCTGAAGGACGGCGTCCTGACGCTCGATCCCCTCAATGTGGGCTTGGCCAGCGGAACGGTCGCAGGCGCGATCCGCATCGACGGCGCCCAGAATCCGGCCGAGATCCGTGCGGCACTGGACGTGCGCGGAATGCAGCTCAGTCGTCTGATCCCGAAGATCGAAACCATGCGCACCAGCTTCGGCAAGCTCGATGGGCGGATCAATCTCTCCGGACGCGGCAACTCGGTGGCGAGCTGGCTGGGCCATGCGTCCGGCGACGTCGCCGCGCTCACGGGCCGGGGGGAATTCAGCAACCTGCTGCTGGAGGTCATGGGGCTCGATGGCGGCGAGGTCATCAAGTTTCTCTTGCGCGGGGACAAGAACGTGGTGATGCGCTGCGCCGCGATGGCTTTCGATGTCGACAAGGGCACCATGCACAGCCGCAGCGTCGTTCTGGACACCGAGGACACCATCTTCAATGTGAGCGGCCAGGCCAGTCTGTCGAACGAAACGCTGGATTTCGTCGTTCGGCCTCAGCCCAAGGACAAGAGCATCCTGTCGCTTCGCACGCCGCTGCTCGTCAGCGGCACCTTTGCCGCCCCAAGGGCAGGCCTGGAGCCCGGCTCGCTGGCGACGCGCGGCGCCGCAGCGTTGGTGCTGGGAGCCCTGAATCCCTTGCTGGCGCTTGCCGCCACGGTGGAAACGGGTCCCGGTACCGACGCCGACTGCCAGGAGGTCCTGGCCCTGGCCAAGCGGCCGGCCTCGCGCGAGGCGGCGGCTGGCGCGGCCAAGGCCAAGAAGCAATAGCTACAGCAGCCGTAGGGTGGGGGCGTGGGCGAGGGCGCTCAGCCCGCCGCCGGGCGGTGACCGCAGACGCTGCAGCCCGGATCGCGCGCCACCCGCAGGGTATCGAAGGCCGTGCGCCGGCCGTCGAACATCAGAAGGCTGCCTGCCAGCGAGGGGCCGATGCCGGCAAGCAGCTTCAGGGCCTCGCTGGCTTCCAGCGTGCCGATGGTGCCGACCACCGGCGCGAACACGCCGAGCACGGCACAGCGGGTCTCTTCGAAGTCGGCGTCGGGCGGGAACAGGCAGGCATAGCACGGGGAGGCGGCATCGCGCGTGTCGTACACGCTCAACTGGCCGTCGAAGCGGATGGCCGCACCGGCCACCAGGGGCTTGGCGTGCGCCACGCAGGCCCGGTTCACCGCGTGCCGTGTGGCGAAGTTGTCGCTGCAGTCGATCACCACGTCCGCCGTGGCCACCAGGCGGTCCAGCAGCGCCTCGTCGGCGCGCTCAACGTGGGTCTCGATGCGGATTTCGGGGTTGATGTCCCGCATCGCCGCGGCCGCCGATTCGACCTTGGCCTGGCCGACGCGGGCCGTGCTGTGGGCGATCTGGCGCTGGAGGTTGGTCAGGTCGACCTCGTCGTCGTCGACCAGCGTGATGCGGCCGACGCCGGCCGCCGCCAGATACAGCGCAACCGGCGAGCCCAGCCCGCCGGCGCCGATCACCAGCGCATGGCCGGCGCTGACGCGCGCCTGGCCGTCGATGCCGAATTCCTCGAGGAGGATGTGGCGCGAGTAGCGCAGCAGGTCCTGGTCTTCCATGCGCCGCGCGGGCCGATACCGGCGCTCCCACGTTCAGGGAGCCTGGCCGGGATCAGTTTTCCTTCTTCTCTTCCTTGTTCTCGACGATCACCTGGGTCTTGCTCACCAGCACGGGCTGGCCCTTGAGCCGGTTCAATGCCTGCACCAGCGGGAAGTCCTTCTCGTTGCCGAACTCGGGCACCTTGCGGTCCTGCGGCGGCTTCTTGGCTTCTTCCTCGAGGCGCTTGCGGGCCTCGTCGCGGGCCTTCTCGCGCTCCGGGTCCTTGGCTTCGGGCCCCTGGCCGCTCGCCAGGTGCTTCTCGAGGTCGGCCTCGCGCATGCGCAGTGCCGCGAAGGGGCTGCCCTCGGCGCTCTCGTCGATCAGCACGTTGGGGACGATCCCCTTGGCCTGGATCGAGGTGCCGCTGGGCGTGTAGTAGCGTGCCGTCGTGATCTTGAGCCCCGTGTCCGGGCCGAGCGGGCGCACCGTCTGCACCGAGCCCTTGCCGAAGGTCTGGCTGCCCATCACGATGGCGCGCTTGTGGTCTTGCAGCGCCCCGGCCACGATCTCGCTGGCGGAGGCCGAGCCTTCGTTCACCAGAACCACCAGCGGCACTGTCTTGAGGCCGGCGGGCAGGTTGCGCAGCGGGTCGCTGCCCGCGCGTCGCTGGTAATACTCGGGCGCGGCCTTGTAGACCGACTTGCTCTCCGCCAGCTGGCCGTCGGTGGACACCACCGTGACGTTCTCGGGCAGGAAAGCGGCCGAGATGGCCACCGCCGCGTCGAGCAGGCCGCCCGGGTCGTTGCGCAGGTCCAGCACCAGTCCCTTGAGATTGGGTTCCTGCTTGTAGATCTCTTCGACCTTCTTGACGAAGTCGTCGACCGTGCGCTCCTGGAACTGCGACAGGCGAATCCAGCCGTAGCCCGGCTCCATCACCTTTCCGCGCACCGATTGCGTGCGGATCTCCTCGCGCGTGATGGTCACGGGGAAGGTGCGGTTCTCGTCCTTGCGGAAAATGGTCAGCAGCACCTTGGTGTTGGCCTCACCCCGCATGCGCTTGACCGCCTCGTTGAGCGTCAGCCCGCGCACGGCGGTGTCGTCGATCCGGGTGATCATGTCGTTCGGCTTGAGGCCGGCGCGGAAGGCGGGCGAGCCTTCGATAGGCGACACGACCTTGATCAGGCCGTCCTCCTGCGAGATCTCGATGCCCACGCCGACGAAACGTCCGGTGGTGCCCTCTCGAAATTCCTTGAAGGACTTCTTGTCGAAGTACTGCGAATGCGGGTCGAGCCCGGCGACCATGCCCGAGATCGCATCCGAGATGAGCTTCTTCTCGTCGACCGGCTCGACGTAGTCGCTCTTCACCATGCCGAACACGGCGGCAAGCTGCTGCAGTTCTTCGAGTGGGAGGGGAGCCAGTGAACCTCGTGCAACAGTTTGCAACGAGACGGTGGTCAGCGCGCCGGCAACGGCGCCGGCTGCGACCCAGCCGGTGATCTTGAGTTTCTGGCCCATGTAGATGTCCTTGTCGCCTGTCAAACGAATATACACAGCTTCGAAGGTGGTTGTCTGCCGAAGTTCTGCGTACCCGAGGGTGGCGCGGCAGATTTTCCGGTCTTCAGGCCTTGCCTTGCGCGGCCACTGCGGCGGCGGCCTTCTCGGCAGCCGCGGCATCGCCCAGGTAGTAGTGCCGCAGCGGCTTGAGCTCGTCGTCGAGCTCATAGACGAGCGGGATGCCGTTCGGGATGTTGAGGCCGACGATGTCGTCGTCGGAGATGCCGTCCAGGTACTTGACGAGCGCTCGGATCGAATTGCCGTGCGCCGACACCAACAGCCGCCGGCCGGCGCGGATCGCCGGCGCCATCGACTCGTTCCAGAAGGGCAGCACGCGCGCCACGGTGTCCTTGAGACACTCGGTCAGCGGCACCTGCTCCGGCGCCAGCTTCGCGTAGCGCGGATCGCCGCGCTCGCTGCGCGGGTCGTTGGGCTCGAGCGGCGGCGGCGGCACGCTGTAGCTGCGGCGCCAGGTCAGCACCTGCTCGTCGCCGTACTTCTTGGCCGTCTCGGCCTTGTTGAGGCCCTGCAGCGCGCCGTAGTGGCGCTCGTTGAGGCGCCACGAGTGCACCACGGGCAGCCAGGTGCGGTCGAGCTCGTCGAGCGTGTGCCACAGCGTCCGGGTGGCGCGCTTGAGCACGCTGGTGTAGGCGACATCGAAGTCGTAGCCCTCGGCCTTGAGCAGCCGGCCGGCCTGCTTGGCCTGCTCGATGCCCAGGGGGGTCAGGTCGACGTCGGTCCAGCCGGTAAAGCGGTTTTCGAGATTCCAGGTCGATTCGCCATGGCGAATCAGTACCAGTTTGTGCATGGGGGAGGCCTTTGGGAACGCTTGCCAAAACCCGACATTCTAAAATCTCGCGTTTGCCCAACCGAGGAACTCCGTGAAATTCATCGTCGACAACTGGATGCTGATCCTGATTGCGCTCAGCTCCGGCGGCATGCTGGCCTGGCCACTGCTGCGCGGGGCCAACTCCGGATCGCTGACGGCGCAGGGCGCGGTGCAGCTGATCAATCGCGAGCGCGCCGTGGTGGTCGATGTGCGCGAGCCGGAGGAATTTGCCGCCGGCCACATGACCGGCGCCAAGAACGTGCCGCTCAACCAGCTCGAGGAAAAGCTCACCGCCGCGGTCAAGAACAAGGCGGTGCCGCTGTTGCTGGTGTGCGCCACCGGGTCTCGGGCCCAGCGCGCGGTCGCCGTCGCCAAGAAGCTCGGCTACGAGCAAGCCCAAGCCGTGGCCGGCGGGCTGAAATCCTGGAAAGAGGCTAACCTGCCGGTTGAAAAGGCCTGAACTCCCAGAAAGGCCTGAACTCCCAGACCTTCCCGAACATGAGCACGATGCAAGCCGTCAAGATGTACACCACCGCCGTCTGCCCCTACTGCATTCGCGCGAAGCAAATCCTCAAAGCCAAGGGCGTCGACCATATCGAGGAAATCCGTATCGACGGCGATCCGCAGGCCCGCATCACGATGATGAACATTACCCAGCGGCGCACCGTGCCGCAGATCTTCATAGGGGACACCCACGTGGGCGGCTGCGACGACCTCATCGCGCTCGACAGCCGCGGCGGCCTGGTGCCGTTGCTGCAGGGCGCCTGAGAGGCTGCGCCGCGGGGCGATAATCGCCCCTCTCCATTCCATCCCAACGCTCCAGCCCGCCCTCGGGACACCTTTCTCCCCGGCGGGCGTTGTTTTGACTTTCGAAAGTTCAGCCATGGCCGACCAGCAAGCCCTAGACCCCGTCTTCCAGATCCAGCGCGTCTACCTGAAAGACCTGTCGCTCGAGCAGCCGAACTCGCCGGCCATCCTGCTCGAGCAGGAGCAGCCCACCGTCGACATCCAGCTCGGCGTCGACGCCCAGCCGGTGACCGACGGCATTTTCGAGATCACCGTTTCGGCCACCGTGCAGACCAAGATCCAGGACCGCACCGTGTTCCTGGTCGAGGCCAAGCAGGCCGGCATCTTCGAGATCCGCAACCTGCCCGAAGAGCAGATGGGCCCGATCCTCGGCATCGCCTGCCCGCAGATCGTCTACCCCTACCTGCGCGGCAATGTGGCCGACGTGATCCAGCGCGGCGGCTTCCCGCCGGTGCACCTGGCCGAGATCAACTTCCAGGCCATGTTCGAGCAACAGCAGGCCCAGGCGGCCGGCCAGGCTTCGCCGATCGTCACCCAGTAAGACGCCAGAGCGCATTGAGCCGCCGCCGATGAAGATCTGCGTGCTCGGTGCCGGCGCCTGGGGAACGGCGCTGGCAGTCAATGCTGCGGGCCGCCATGCGGTCAGCCTCTGGGCGCGCGACGCGGCCCAGGTGCAGGCCATGACCGCAGCGCGCGAGAACACGCGCTACCTGCCCGGCATCCCGCTCCCGTCTTCTCTCGTCCTGCGCGGCGGCCCTGCGCTCGCCGCGATCGCCGATGCGGAACTCGCGATCATCGCCACTCCCATGGCCGCGCTGCGCGAGCAGCTCCTGTTGTTGCGCGATGCAGCCTGCCCCGTGGCCTGGCTCTGCAAGGGCGTGGAGCCCGCCCTGGCCGGCGCCGACGGGCTGCTGGCCCACGAAGTCCAGGCCCAGGTGGCGCCGACCCTCGTGGCCGGCGTGCTCAGCGGCCCCAGCTTCGCGCAGGAGGTCGCGCAGGGCCGGCCGACCGCGCTGGTCGCCGCCAGCTTCCACGCAGATCTGCGCGACGCGCTGGTCGATGCCTTCCATGGCCCCAGCCTGCGCGTCTACGCCAACGAGGACATCGTGGGCGTCGAGGTCGGCGGCGCCGTCAAGAACGTGCTTGCGATTGCCACCGGCCTGGCCGACGGCCTGGCCCTGGGCCTCAATGCACGCGCCGCGCTGATCACGCGCGGCCTGGCCGAGATGACGCGCCTGGGCCTGGCCCTGGGCGCCCGGGCCGACACCTTCATGGGGCTCTCGGGCCTGGGCGACCTGGTGCTCACCGCCACCGGCGATCTCTCGCGCAACCGCAGGGTCGGCTTGCTGCTGGCCCAGGGGCAGACCCTCGCCCAGGCGGTCGATTCGCTCGGCCACGTGGCCGAGGGCGTCTATTGCGCGCGCACGGTCGTGCAGCGCGCCCGCCATCTGGGCGTCGAGATGCCCATCGCGGAGAGCGTCGTGGCCCTGCTTGACGGCCGCGTGCGGCCCGCCGAGGCCGTGGCCGAATTGATGAAACGCGAGCCGGGGTTGGAGACCCCCTGAAGCCCGTCGCAGCCGCTCGCGACAGACAGAACGACACGCAATGGACGACAACTTCTTCGACTTTTCCTCGGCCCGGATCGCCGAACTGGCCGCCGCCGATGCTGCGCGCGCCCTGCGCGAGGACGCGGGCGACGGCGACCTCACCGCCGCCCTGGTGCCGGCCGGCACGCGCGCCACCGCCCGCGTGCTGCTGCGTGAGCCCGCCGTGCTGTGCGGCGCGCCCTGGGCAGAGGCCGTCGTGCGGCAGCTCGACCCGCAGGCGCGCATCGCGTGGCATGGCGACGAAGGCGGGCGTTGCGCGGCCGACCAAGTGGTGCTGGAGATCGAGGGCGACGCCCGCGCCTTGCTGACCGCCGAGCGCACCGCGCTGAACTTCCTGCAACTGCTGAGCGCGGTGGCGACCCGCACCGCCGGCTACGTGGAGGCCGTGCGCGGCACGCGCGCCGCGATCGTCGACACCCGCAAGACCCTGCCCGGCCTGCGCCTGGCGCAGAAATACGCGGTGCGCACGGGCGGCGGCACCAACCACCGCATCGGCCTCTACGACGCCATCCTGATCAAGGAAAACCACATCGCCGCGGCCGGCGGCGTCGGCGCCGCGCTGCGAGCCGCGGCACAGGCAGGCCGCCGGGCGAAGTTCGTCGAGATCGAGGTCGAGACCCTGGCCCAGCTCGACGAGGCCCTGGCCCACGGTGCCCGCATGATCCTGCTCGACAACATGGACCTGCCCATGCTGCGCGAGGCCGTACGGCGCAACGATGCGGCCGGAGATGCCCGCGCCGTGCTCGAGATCTCGGGCGGCGTCACGCTGGACGGCGTGCGCGCCCTCGCGGAGACGGGCGTGGACCGCATCTCGGTCGGCGCACTCACCAAGGACATCGAGGCGATCGATTTCTCGATGCGTTTCCAGGAAGCCTGAGCCATGACATCAGCGGTCATCAGCGTCGATTACGAGCAGCCCGTGGTGTTGCAGCCGGTTTCCGGCGCCGTTTGCAACACGCGCCATGCCTGGGCCCGCGTGCCGTCCGAGCCCACGCCGGCCGAGCGCGAGGCGCTCAAGACGCGCATCCGCCGCCTGCTGCTGGAACGCAATGCGGTGATGGTGTCGCATTACTACGTGCATCCGGACCTGCAGGACCTGGCCGAGGAGACGGGCGGCCTCGTCAGCGACTCGCTCGAGATGGCACGCTTCGGCCGCGACCATGCGGCGCAGACGCTGGTGGTCTCCGGCGTGCGCTTCATGGGCGAGACGGCCAAGATCCTGTCGCCCGAGAAGCGCGTGCTCATGCCCGACCCGGACGCCACCTGCTCGCTCGACCTCGGCTGCCCGGTCGACGCCTTCAGCGCCTTCTGCGACCAGCACCCGGACCGCACCGTCGTCGTCTACGCCAACACCAGCGCCGCCGTCAAGGCGCGCGCCGACTGGCTGGTCACCTCCAGCTGCGCGCTCGACGTGGTGCGCGCACTGCATGCGCAAGGCCGCAAGATCCTGTGGGCGCCCGACCGGCACCTGGGCGACTACATCCGGCGCGAGACCGGTGCCGACATGCTGAGCTGGGACGGCGCGTGCATCGTGCATGACGAATTCAAGTCGCTCGAGCTGGAACTGCTGATCGAGGCCCATCCCGGCGCCAAGGTCCTGGTGCACCCCGAATCGCCGGCATCGGTGATCGCGCTGGCCGACGCCGTGGGCTCCACCTCGGGCATCCTCGCCGCCGCGCAGCGCATGGATGCGCGCGAGTTCATCGTCGCCACCGACACCGGCCTGCTGCACAAGCTGCGCACGCTCAACCCCGGCAAGACCTTCATCGAGGCGCCCACCGCCGGCAACGGCGCCACCTGCAAGAGCTGCGCGCACTGCCCCTGGATGGCAATGAACGGCCTGGCCGGCCTGGCCCGCGTGCTGGAGACGGGCGAGGGCGAGGTGCATGTCGATCCGGCGTTGGGCCTGCGCGCGCGCGTGCCGATCGACCGCATGCTGGCCTTCACCGCCGGGCTCAGGAAAGGCCAGCCGGCGGGCAGCCTGGTGGCCGGCATCGGCGCGGCCTGATGGTGCCGGTCTCCGCGCTCATCGACTTTTCTTCTCCCGGCGAAACAGGCGACGCGCCCCGGCTGCGGCATGCCTTCGGGGCGCCGCGCGAGGTCCTGCAGGCGCGCGCGGCGACCGAGGTCCGGCCGTTGCTGGATGCCGTGCAGGCGCAGGCGCGGCAAGGACGCTGGTGCGTGGGCTATTTGCGCTACGAGGCGGCCGGCGCATTCGATCCGGCACTGGCGGTGCGCGATCCCGATGGACCGCTGGCCTGGTTCGGTGTCCACGACGGGCCGCTGCCCTGGCCCCCCGGCGAGGGCGACGCGGCGCAGCCCGCGCTGGCGTGGGAGGAGGCGCTGTCCCGGCGCGAGTTCGACCTCGCGCTGTCGCAACTGCACGAGGCCATCGCCGCCGGTCAGCTCTACCAGGTCAACTACACCTCGACGCTGCGCGGCCGTCTCGACGGTACTGCGGGCGCCGATCCGCACGCTGCCGCGCGCGCCCTGTTTGCGGCACTCCAGCGCGCGCAGCCCGGCGGCTACGCGGCCTACATCGACGATGGCGAGGAGCAGGTGCTGTCGGCCTCGCCCGAGCTGTTCTTCGACTGGCGCGCGCGCCGGCTGCTCGCGCGCCCCATGAAGGGCACCGCTGCGCGCGGCGCGACCGCGCAGCAGGACGCCCAGGCCGCCGCCCGGCTGCGCCATTCGGCCAAGGAGCGCGCCGAGAACGTCATGATCGTCGACCTGCTGCGCAACGACATGTCGCGCCTCGCCGAGCCCTTCTCGGTGCGCGTGCCGCGCCTTTTCCATGTCGAAGCGTTGCCGACCGTCTGGCAGATGACCTCCGACGTCGAGGCGCGGACGCGGTCCGGCTGCACGCTGGGCGACGTGTTCGAGGCGCTGTTTCCTTGCGGTTCGGTGACGGGCGCTCCCAAGGTCGGCGCCATGCGCATGATCCGGCAGCTGGAGCGCGAGCCCCGCGGCGTCTATTGCGGCGCCGTGGGCCTGGTCCGCCCCGGCGGCGATGCCACCTTCAACGTGCCGATCCGCACCGTCACGCTGCGCGGCGGCGTGGCCCGTTGCGGCATCGGAAGCGGCATCGTCGCCGAGTCGCGCTCCGATGGCGAATGGCAGGAATGGCAGCACAAGCGCGCCTTCCTGGATCGCGCCAGTGCGCCCTTCGAGCTGCTGGAGACGCTCGCGCTGGAAGACGGCCGGCTGCGCGATGCGCCGGCCCACCTGGCGCGCATGGCGGCCGCGGCGGCGCATTTCGGCTATCCCTGGCCGGAGCAGGCTGCGGCGCAGCGCCTGGAACAGCTGCGCCAGGCGCACCCGCAGGGGCGCTGGCGCGTTCGCCTTCTGCTCGACCAGCGCGGCCGCGTGCAGGCACAGGCCCACGCGCAGGACGCCGCGCCGCCGCGCGTGCGCCTGCAACTGGCCGACCGTCCCCTCGACGCCTCGGACAGCGAGTTCGTGCGCTTCAAGACCACGCGCCGCGCGCACTACGAGGCCTTTGCACCGACGCGCGAAGGCGTGTTCGACACCCTGCTGTGGAATGCACGCGGCGAGCTGACGGAATGCACGCGCGGCAACGTGGCCTTTCGCATCGATGGCCGATGGGTGACGCCGCCGCTGGCCTGTGGGCTGCTGGGCGGCATCGGGCGCGAGCGCTGGCTGCGCGAAGGGCGGCTCGCAGAGTCCGTGGTGCGCCTGGAGGATCTGCCGCGGCTGGAAGCGCTGGCATTCGTGAACAGCCTGCGGGGCTGGATCGACGCGGAGCTGGACGCGCCGCCGATCGCCTGAGCCGGCGACTGCTGCCGCTCAGCCCTCATACCAAAGCGCGCTCTACAGAATCAATCCGTTCACGCTTTCAGCCCGAACGGTTCTTGTCGATCGAACGCGAGTCGGTATCAGCCCTCACGCGCCGAGCTCGAGCAGGCACTCGTCGCCCAGCGCATCGCGCCAGACACGCACCCGCGAAGGCGGCGGCTGCAGGTCGGCCAGCGCGCGGCAGATGAACAGGCAGAGGTTCTCCAGCGTCGGAATGCCCAGGCCCGGCACGTCGTCGAGCAGATGATGGTCGAGCCGCGCGCGCACGGCCTGCAGGCGCTCGCGCAGCAGGCCGAGATCGATGACCATGCCGGTCGCGGGATCGAGCGGGCCGCGGACCGAGACCTCCGCGTGGTAGGTATGGCCGTGGATTCGGCGGCTGCCTTCGGACTCGATCTCGCGCCGCAGCGTATGGGCGGCGTCGAAGAAGAAGCGTTGGCTGAGGGTGAGTTGCGGTGGGGACATCGGATGCAGGTGGGGGCGCTGCGCGCCGCCCGGGGATGTGCTTCAGCGGATGCCGGTCAGCTTGTGGGTTTGCAGGCTCAGCCGCCAGCCGGGCCGGCGCATGCAGGTGTCGATGCACAGCGCCGTGTTCTCGGACTGGGCCGGGCCGTCCATCGGCTGCAGGAAGCGGTGTGCAAACTCCCCGTGGGCCTCCAGTGCGTCGAGTTCGAGGCCGGGCTGCGGCCAGACGACCTTGAGCTCCTGCCCGCTGCGCTGGACCCAGGGCGCGCCGGCCTTCGGGCTGATGCACAGCCAGTCGATGCCCTTTGGCGCGGCGATGGTGCCGTTGCTCTCCACCGCGATGCGGAAGCGGCGCCCGTGCAGCGCGGCGATCAGGTCGGCGTCCACCTGCAGCAGCGGCTCGCCGCCGGTGAGCACCACCAGCCGATGCTCGGCGTCCCCGGCCGGCCATTGCGCGGCGATGACGTCGGCCAGCGATGCGGCGCTCGCGAACTTGCCGCCCAGCGTGCCGTCGATGCCGACGAAGTCGGTGTCGCAGAAGCGGCAGACGGCGCTGTCGCGGTCCTGCTCGCGGCCGCTCCACAGATTGCAGCCGGCAAAGCGGCAGAACACGGCGGGCATGCCGGCCTGCCCGCCCTCGCCCTGCAGGGTGTAGAAGATTTCCTTGACGCTGTAGCTCATCCGGAAGTCAGGCGTCGATTTCCAGGTTGTCGATCAGCCGCGTCTTGCCGAGCCGGGCCGCCGCGAGTGCCACCAATGGCTCGCCGGCGGCCGGCGCCTGCAGGTCGGCGCGGCGGCGCAGCACCATGTAGTCGGGTTGCCAGCCACGCGCTTGCAGCGAACGCATCGCACGCGCCTCGATCGCCGCGAGATCGCGCTCGCCGGAGCGCAGCGCATCGGCCATGGCGCGCAACGCTTTCGACAGCTGCACCGCCTCGGTCCGCTCGGCCTCGCTCAGGTAGCCGTTGCGCGAGGACAGCGCCAGGCCGTCCTCGGCGCGCCGCGTCTCGCTTCCGACGATCTCGATCGGCAGCGCGAACTGCCGCACCATGTGGCGGATCGTCATGAGCTGCTGGTAGTCCTTCTTGCCGAACATCGCGAAGCGCGGCTGCACGCAGCCGAAGAGCTTCATCACCACGGTGCACACGCCGATGAAAAAGCCGGGCCGGAAATGCCCTTCGAGGATGTCGGCGAGCGCCGGATCGGGATGCACCTTGCAGGTCTGGGGCTCGGGGTAGAGCGTCTTCTCGTCCGGCGCGAACAGCAGGTCGCAGCCCACCGAGCGCAGCTTCTCGCAGTCGCTGTCCCAGGTGCGCGGGTAGGTGTCGAAGTCCTCGTGCGGCAGGAACTGCAGGCGGTTGACGAAGATGCTGGCCACCGTGACGTCGCCCAGCGGCTTGGCCTGCTGTACCAGCGCCAGGTGGCCATCGTGCAGGTTGCCCATCGTGGGGACGAAGGCGGGCCGGTTGTAGCGGCCGAGGAATTCGCGCAGTTCGGGAAGGGTGCGTGCGATGTGCATGGGGTGTCCTACCAGGCGTGGAGCCGGTCGTCGGGAAAGCTGCCGTCCTTGACAGCGCGCACATAGGCCTCCATGGCCGGCCCGATGCCGTCGGCGCCTTGCATGAAGTTGCGCACGAACTTCGCCATCTTTCCGAGGTTCATGCCCAGCATGTCGTGCAGCACGAGCACCTGGCCGGCGGTGCCGCGGCCGGCACCGATGCCGATGGTGGCGCAATGCTTCAGCTCGCCGGTGAGCTCCGCCGCCAGCGCGGCCGGCACCATCTCCAGCACCAGCATGGCTGCGCCCGCATCCTGCAAGGCGTGGGCCTCGCGCTTGAGCCGGGCCGCGGCCTCGTCGCCCTTGCCCTGCACGCGGTAGCCGCCCAGCGCGTGCACCGTTTGCGGCGTGAGGCCCAGGTGAGCGCAGACCGGAATGCCGCGCTCGACCAGGAAGCGCACGGTGTCGGTGGTCCAGCCGCCGCCTTCGAGCTTGACCATGTGGGCGCCGGCCTGCATCAGCACCGTGGCGCTGCGCAGCGCTTGCTCGCGCGACTCGTGGTAGCTGCCGAAGGGCAGGTCGGCGATCAGCCAGGCCGTGCCCTGCACGCGGTGCAGTCCGCGAAACACGCTCTCGGTGTGGTAGCGCATGGTTTCCAGCGTCACGCCCACCGTGCTGTGCAGGCCCTGGCAGACCATGCCGAGCGAATCGCCGACCAGGATGCATTCGACGCCGGCCGCGTCGGCCATGGCCGCGAAGGTGGCGTCGTAGGCGGTCAGCATGGTGATCTTTTCGCCGCGCGCGTGCATGTCGGCCAGGCGCGGCAGGCTCAGCGGCTTGCGCTGGGCGGGCGCCGAGGCGGGCGGCAGGGTGCCGTAGGGCGTTGCCGCGTTGGCGGCAGGCGAGGATGGCATGGTCGGGCTTCTCCGTATCGGCCGCAGGCCGGGTCGGGGGGGACGGACGCGGCAACGCGCCGCGGCAATTGCGCTCAGGCCGGAACGGCTTCGCCCGAGGCGGCCTGCACCGGAATGTGGGCTCGCTCTTCCTTGATGCGGTTGGCATCGTCCATGAACACCAGCTTCGGCTGATGGCCGCGCACCTGGTCTTCCGGAACCAGCCCGAAGGCGGCAATGATGACCAGGTCGCCCACGGACGCCCGGCGCGCGGCCGAGCCATTGAGCGAGATGATGCCGCTGCCGCGCTCGCCTCGGATCGCGTAGGTCACGAAGCGCTCGCCGTTGTTGATGTTCCAGACGTGAATCTGCTCGTTCTCGGCCAGGTTGGCGGCGTCCAGCAGGTCTTCGTCGATGGCGCAGGAGCCCTCGTAATGCAGTTCGCAATCGGTAACGGTTGCACGATGGATCTTGGACTTGAGCAAGGTACGGAACATGAGGGGGATATGCGAAGAGTTGGTGGGGGAAGTCCCGCTGATGGCCGGAAGGCCGGCGGGCGGTGGGCGGTGGCGGGAAAAGGCGTCGAATGCTAGTGGAGAACCATTCAAAGAAAAATTCCGCTCAGGAACTTTGCGCTCGCCTGTGAGGCCGCCCAAACTCAGGCGGCCGGTGGTACGAGGACGGTCGGCGCCGCCGGCGCGGCGAGCGAAGGGTAGTCGCGGCTGAAGTGCAGCCCGCGGCTTTCGCGCCGCGCCTGCGCCGAACGCACGATGAGCTCGGCCACCTGCACCAGGTTGCGCAGCTCGAGCAGGTCGCGCGTGACGTGGAAATGGGCGTAGAACTCCTGGATCTCGCGCTCCAGCAGCGCGATGCGGTGGGCCGCGCGCTCCAGCCGCTTGTTGGTGCGCACGATGCCCACGTAGTCCCACATGAAGCGGCGCAGCTCGTCCCAGTTGTGCGAGATGACCACCGTCTCGTCGGCGTCGGTGACGCGGCTGTCGTCCCACGCCGGCAGCGCGGCATCGGCACGGACCGGCGCTCGGGCGATCGCCTGCGCCGCGGCGCGCGCGAACACCATGCATTCCAGCAGCGAGTTGCTGGCCAATCGGTTGGCGCCGTGCAGCCCGGTGCAGGCGGTCTCGCCGATGGCGTGCAGGCCCGGTACGTCGGTGCGGCCCGCGAGGTCGGTGAGCACGCCCCCGCAGGTGTAATGCGCCGCCGGCACCACCGGGATCGGATCGCGCGTGATGTCGATGCCCAACTCCGCGCAGCGCGCCAGGATGTTGGGGAAATGCTCGTGCAGGAAGGCCGGGCTCTGGTGCGAGATGTCCAGGTGCACGCAGTCCAGCCCGTGCTTCTTCATCTCGAAGTCGATGGCGCGCGCCACCACGTCGCGCGGGGCGAGCTCGGCCCGCTCGTCGTGCGCGGGCATGAAACGGGTGCCCCCCGCCGAATCGGGCAGCTTGAGCAGGCCGCCTTCGCCTCGCACCGCCTCGCTGATCAGGAAGGACTTGGCATGCGGGTGGTACAGGCAAGTCGGATGGAACTGAATGAACTCCATGTTCGCGACCCGGCAGCCTGCGCGCCAGGCGGCGGCGATGCCGTCGCCGGTGGCCGTGTCCGGATTGGTGGTGTAGAGATAGACCTTGCCGGCGCCGCCGGTCGCCAGGATGGTGTGGGGCGCGCGGAACGTGAGCACCTCGTCGGTGGCCTCGTCGAGCGCATAGAGGCCCAGGCAGGCCGGCTCCTTCAGGCCCAGCTTGCTGCCGGTGATCAGGTCCACCAGCGTGTGCTGCTCGAACAGCGTGATGGCGGGCGTGCGGCGCACCGTGTCGATCAGGGTGCGTTGCACCGCGGCGCCGGTGGCATCGGTGACGTGGGCGATCCGGCGCTGGCTGTGGCCGCCCTCGCGCGTCAGGTGCAGCTCGCCGTTCTCGAGCGAAAAGGGCACGCCGAGCTCGCGCAGCCAGGCGATGGCCTCGGGCGCATGCTCGACCACGAAGCGGGTCGCTGCCAGGTCGCAAAGGCCGGCTCCGGCGACCAGCGTGTCGTCCACGTGGGACTGCAGGCTGTCGTCCTCGCCCAGCACCGCGGCGATCCCGCCTTGCGCCCACTGGCTGGCGCCGTCGGCCAGGGCCCGCTTGGTGATCACCGCCACGCGGTGCGTGGGCGCGAGGTGCAGCGCGGCGCTGAGGCCGGCGAGCCCGCTGCCGACGATGAGAACGTCGAAGTCGTGGGATGCCATGGGAGAGGGAGGGTGGGGAGCTCAGGCCGGCGCGTAGGCCAGCCGGACGTAGATGGGGGCGAAGGCCTCGGCCTGTGTGATGTCGATCAGCGTTTCTTTTGCCAGCTCGAGCATCGCGATGAAGGTGACGATCAACACCGGCGTGCCGCGGCTGACGTCGAACAGCTTCTCGAACTCCACGAACTGCCGGCCCTGCAGGTGGCGCAGCACGATGCTCATGTGCTCGCGCACGCTGAGCTCCTCGCGCGAGATCTTGTGGTGCTGAACGAGCTTGGCGCGGCGCAGGATGTCGGCCCAGGCGTCGCGCAGGTCGACCACGTTCACGTCGGGAAAGCGCGGCTTGAGCGATTGCTCGATGTAGACCTGCGCCTTCCAGAAATCGCGCCCGGCCTGCGGCATGGCGCTGAGCGAAGCGGCCTGCAGCTTGGCCTGTTCGTATTCGAGGAGGCGCCGCACCAGCTCGGCGCGCGGGTCCTCCACCTCTTCGCCTTCGGCCGTCTTCTTGGGCGGCAGGAGCATGCGCGACTTGATCTCGATCAGCATCGCCGCCATCAGCAGGTACTCGGCCGCCAGCTCGAGGTTGGTCTGGCGCACCTGGTCGACATAGGCCAGGTACTGGCGCGTCAGCCCCGCCATCGGGATGTCGAGGATGTTGAAGTTCTGCTTGCGGATCAGGTAGAGCAGCAGGTCCAGCGGCCCTTCGAAGGCCTCGAGAAACACCTGCAGCGCCTCGGGCGGGATGTAGAGGTCGTTCGGCAGCGCGAACAGGGGCTCGCCGTAGAGCCGGGCCAGCGCGACCTGGTCGATCACCTCGGGCATGGGGCCGATCGGCGGCGCGTCTTCGTCCACGACGATCTCGGGCCCGGCGGCGCTGGCTTCCTCGCCCGCGCTCGCATCCCGGTGGGTTGCAACAGGCCGGATGGGCACTTACTTGACGCGCGTCTGGTAGACGTAGGGCTGCTGCGGCACCCGGGCTTGCCGGTATTCCTCGAGCGCGCTGCGGTCGAGATGCTTGTCCCACAGCAGGGCGCGGCCGGCGCGCTGCTCGGCTTCGAGCGTTGGCTTCTTCTGCTTCATCTCCTCGATGAAGCCGGTGATTTCCGAGGTGTAGTGGGGGCGGGCGAAGATGGACATGGCGTGGGACCGTTGGACCTTGGGTGGCGAATTTTACCGGGGCCGAATCCCCGAAGAGCGGCGAGGGTCCGGCCATCGCGCACCACAATGATCGCACCGGGCTCAACGCCGGAGCGCGGATGAACCGAACGCATAGACTCGACCCCTGCTTGAACTGAAGGGGGTCGCATGGTGCAACGACGAATCGGGCGCAGGAGCGCGGTGGCCGCCTTGCTGGCCGCCGGACTCTGGCTGGCGGGCTGCGACCCGAAGCGCATCAGCGAGCTGGAAGAAGGCGTTTCGACCGAAGCCGACGTGCGCGCGCGCTTCGGCGAGCCCGAGAACATCTGGGACTCGCCCGCGGGCCGCGTCTTCGAATACAACCGCCAGCCGCAGGGCCAGAAGAACTACATGATCACCATCGGCCCGGACGGCAAGATGGCTGCGCTGCGCCAGGTGCTCACGCCCGAGAACTTCGCGCGGGTGCAGCCCGGCATGCCGATGGAAGACCTGCGCAAGCTGCTGGGCAAGCCGGCGCGGCGCACGCCCTATCCGCTCAAGAACGAGACCGCCTGGGAATGGCGCTGGATGCAGCCGCCGAATTCGCCAATGGTGTTCATCGCCACGTTGAACGACGATCAGCGGGTGGTGAGCGCGGGCTCCTCGCCCGATCGCAGCGCCGAGGCGAACGCCAACTAATCGGCCGCCGCCGCGGGCCTGCCGGTGCGCAGCTCTTCCACGAAGCCCGAGCGCTCCATCACCTCGAGCGGCTGCGCCTGCACCGACTCGAAGCGCAACACGCCGCCGCGCGCCAGCACCGCCCTGTGCACCTGCCGCAGCGCGTCCAGCCCGGTGGCATCGAGCGAGATCAGGTGCATCGCATCGAACACCACCGTCATGCCGCGCGGCGCCCGCTCGATCGCCTGCACCGTCGGATCGAGCTTGGCGGCCGCCCCGAAGAAGAGGGCGCCATAGAGCTTGAAGGTCAGCACCGGCGGTTGCAGCGACACCATTTCGATGCTGAAGAGCTGGCTCATGCGGCGCACGAACAGCGCACAGGCCAGCACGATGCCCGCCTGCACTGCCACGGTGAGGTCGAACACCACGGTGAGGAAGAAGGTGCCCAGCATCAGCAGCCGGTAGTGCCGGCTGAAGCGGCGCAGCATGTAGGGCGAGAACTCGTGCCATTCGCCCATGTTCCAGCCCACGAAGACCAGGATGCCGGCCAGCACCGCCAGCGGCACGTGCTGCGCGAGCGGTGCGGCCAGCAGCACCACCACCAGCAGCGTGGCGGCGTGCACCATGCCCGCGACCGGCGAGTTCGCGCCGGCGCGCACATTGGTCACGGTGCGCGCGATGGTGCCGGTGGCCGGCATGCCGCCGAAGAAGGGCGTGACCAGGTTGGCGACGCCCTGCGCCATCAACTCCTGGTTCGGGTCGTGGCGCGGCTGGCCGCTGGCCTGGTCGGCCACGCGTGCGCACAGCAGCGACTCGATCGCGCCGAGCAGCGCGATGGTGAGAGTGGGTGTCACCAGCTGCTTGACCGTTTCCCACGAGAACTCGGGCAGGGCAAAGCTCGCCACGCCTTCGGGGATGCCGCCGAAGCGCGTGCCGATGGTCTCCACCGGCAGGCCGAAGCCCCAGGACACCAGCGTGAGCGTGACCAGCGCGACGATCGGCCCCGGCACGCGGGAGCCGGCGCGCACCGCACGCAGCTCGGCCATGCGGCCCAGCACCAGGTGCACCGCGTAGCCGAAGCGCGTCTTGTCGTGCAGCAGCGTCGGCCAGATGAACAGGCCCGCGAGGCAGGCCAGGCCGAGGCCGAAGGCATAGGGATTGAAGCTGCCGAGGTTCGTGGCCAGCGTGTGCAGCTGCGAGAACATGTCGGCCGGCATCTTCGGAATGGCGAGCCCCAGCCAGTCCTTGATCTGCGAGATCAGGATCAGCGTCGCGATGCCGTTGGTGAAGCCGATCACGATCGACACCGGCACATAGCGCACCAGGGTGCCGAGCCGGAACAGCCCCATCAGGAAGAGCAGGATGCCGGCGCAGGCGGTGGCGATCAGCAGGTTGGCCACCCCGTAGCGCTCGACGATGCCGTAGACGATCACGATGAAGGCGCCGGCCGGCCCGCCGATCTGCACCGCGGAGCCGCCGAGGGCGGAAATGAGGAAGCCGGCGATGATCGCGGTCCAGATGCCGGCCTCGGGCTTGAGTCCGGAGGCAATGGCGAAGGCCATCGCCAGCGGCAGCGCCACGATGCCCACCGTGACGCCGGCGCCGAGGTCCTTGAGAAAGCGCTGCCTGTCGTAGTCTGCCAGCGCGTCGATCAATCGGGGGCGGAAGCGTGCAATCGGCAGGGGCGAACTCATGGCGCTATTGTGAATGCGCCTTGAAGCGTGGCCTGCCCCCGGCTGCCCGTCATTCGTCGTTGCCGGGCAGCACCGCATCGGCCGCGGCGCCCACCGCCTTGCCGGTGATGCGCGCGGTGCCGATCGCCGCGTCGGCCGCCAGGCCCACCGCGCCGGCGGTGACGCTCACCGCGGTGCCGGCGACCGTGACCACGGCGCAGCCGCCGAGCGGCAGGATCAGGGCGAGGACGAGGGCAGCGGTCAGGGCGGTGCGTTTCATCGAAGGGTCCGAATGGTGGCGGCGCGTCAGCGTACCCGCATCCCGGGCTTGGCGCCAGGCCAGGGCTCGAGCACGTAGATGCCGGGCTCGGCCTTCTCGTCGGCATGGCTGGCGGCCAGCACCATGCCTTCTGAAATGCCGAACTTCATCTTTCGCGGCGCCAGGTTGGCGACCAGCACGGTGAGCTTGCCCACCAGCTGCTCGGGTTCATAGGCCGAGGCGATGCCGGAAAAGACGTTGCGCGTGCGGCCTTCGCCGGCATCGAGCGTCAGGTGCAGCAGCTTGGTGGAGCCTTCGACCTTCTGGCAGGCCACGATCTGCGCGATGCGCAGGTCGATTTTGGCGAAGTCGTCGATGGTGATGGTGGGAGCGATGCCTTCGCCGCCCGGAAGGGCGGTGGCAGCGGCGGCTTCGGGCGCGGGCTCCGGCGGCTCGAACAGCTGGTCGATCTGCTTGGCATCGACGCGCTGCATCAGGTGCTTGTACTCGGCGATGGCATGGCCCTCGCCGAGCAAATGCGCCGCATCGGCGAACACCAGCGGCTCGCTGCGCAGGAAGCCCTCGACCTGCGCCGCCAGCGCGGGCAGCACCGGCTTCAGGTAGATGGTCATCAGGCGGAAGGCCTCGATGCAGGTGGTGCACACGTCGTGCAGGCGTGCCTCCATGCCGGCCTGCTTGGCCAGCTCCCAGGGCTTGTTCTGGTCCACGTACTCGTTGACCTTGTCGGCCAGCGCCATGATCTCGCGCAGGGCACGCGCGAAGTCGCGCCCGTCGTACAGCGTGGCCAGCGGGCGCGCGGCTTCCTGCAGCGTCGCCAGCAGCGTCGCGCCATCGGTGCTCACGATGCCCAGCTTGCCGCCGAAGCGCTTGGCGATGAAGCCGGCGGCCCGGCTCGCGATGTTGATGTACTTGCCGATCAGGTCGGCGTTCACGCGGGCGATGAAGTCGTCGGGGTTGAAGTCGACGTCTTCCACCTTGGCATTGAGCTTGGCGGCGATGTAGTAGCGCAGCCACTCCGGGTTCATGCCGATCGAGAGGTACTTGAGCGGATCGATGCCGGTGCCGCGGCTCTTGCTCATCTTCTCGCCCGAGACGGTGATGAAGCCGTGAACGTTCACCTGGCTGGGCGTCTTGCGCTCGCTGAACTGCAGCATCGCGGGCCAGAACAGGGTGTGGAAGTAGACGATGTCCTTGCCGATGAAATGCACCTGCTCCACCGCGGGGTCGGCCACGAACTCGTCGAAGCTTTGCCGGGTCTGCGACGGCGCGTGCCAGTGCTGCGCGGCCTGGCCTTTGTCGAAATGGTTCTTCAGGCTGGCCAGGTAGCCGATGGGCGCGTCCAGCCAGACGTAGAAGTACTTGCCCGGCGCGTCGGGAATCTCGATGCCGAAGTAGGGCGCTTCGCGCGAAATGTCCCAGTCGGCCATCCCGGCCTCGAACCATTCGCTGGCCTTCTTCGCCATCTCGGGCTGCAGCTTGCCGTCCTGCGTCCAGCCCTTGAGGAAGTCGACCACCTTCGGGTCGGAGAGCTTGAAGAAGAAGTGCTCGGAGCTGCGCAGCTCGGGCGCCGCGCCCGTCAGCGTGGAATAGGGGCTGATCAGCTCGGTGGGCGCGTACACGCTGCTGCACACCTCGCAGGAATCGCCGTACTGGTCCTTGGCGTGGCACACCGGGCATTCGCCCTTGATGTAGCGGTCGGGCAGGAACATGCCCTTGACCGGGTCGTAGAACTGCTCGATGGTACGCGTGGCGATCATGCCGCCCGCCTTGAGGCGCTTGTAGATGCCCTGGGCCAGCTCTGTGTTCTCGGCGCTGTCGGTCGAGTGCCAGTTGTCGAAGCGGATGTGGAAGCCGTCCAGGTATTCCTTGCGGCCGGCCGCGATCTCGCCGACGAATTGCTGTGGCGTCTTGCCGGCCTTCTCGGCCGCGATCATGATCGGCGCGCCGTGCGCGTCGTCGGCGCCCACGAAATGCACCATGTGGCCCTGCATGCGCTGGAACCGCACCCAGATGTCGGCCTGGATGTACTCCATGATGTGGCCGACGTGGAACTTGCCGTTGGCATACGGCAGGGCGGTGGTGACGAAGAGCTTGCGCTGGGACATCGAAGGGGCGCTTTCTGGGGGGATCTGACGAAAGCCGCGGCCGTGCGGCCGGCGGGAGGGGCATTTTAGGCGGCGCCCGGCGCTTACACTTTGGCCCCCTTTTCGAGCCGCTGCCATGACCTCCGCCCTGCCGATCCTGTCTGCCATCGAAACCCGCGTGCTCGGCGTGCTCGCCGAAAAACAGCGCACCGTGCCCGACAGCTACCCGCTGACGCTCAACACCCTGGTGGCCGGCTGCAACCAGAAGACCAGCCGAAACCCGCTGATGGAGCTGACCGAAAGCGATGCCCAGGCGGCGCTGGACAGCCTCAAGGGCTACAGCCTGGTCATGGAGTCGAGCGGCGGGCGCGTCTCGCGCTACGAGCACAACATCGAGCGCGTGCTGCGCGTGCCCTCCCAGTCCACCATCCTGCTGACCGTGCTGATGCTGCGCGGCCCGCAGACCGCCGGCGAGCTGCGCATCGCCAGCGAGCGCATGCACAACTTCGCCGACATCTCCTCGGTCGAGGCCTTCCTCGACGAGCTGGCCGAGCGGCCGGCCGGCGCGCTGGTCGTGAAGCTGGGCCGCTTGCCGGGGGCGCGCGAGAACCGCTGGATGCACCTGCTCTCCGGCCCGCCGTCGGAGCAGATGCTGGAGACGGGGGGAGCGCCGGCGAGTCGCGGCGATGCTTCGCTCGGCGAAGTGGCAGCCCTGAAGCTCAACGTCGCCCGGCTCGAGACCGAGATCGCGGCCCTCAAGGCGCTGACCGCGCGCATCTGCTCGGAACTTGGCATCGCGGACCAGGCCTGAAGCCCCGCGCATGAAGCACGCGGTCTTCTTCCGCAACCTCAACCTGGGCCGACCGCGCTGTCCCACACGGGCGCAGTTCGAAGCCGCCTTCCTGGCGGCCGGCGCCGAGGCGGCTGCCTCCTTCCTCACCAACGGCACGCTGGTTTTCGAGGCGCGCAACAAGACCACGGCGCGCAAGGTGCTGGCCCAGGCCTCGCAGACGATGGCCGGCGAATGCGGCCTGCGCGAGCCGGGCTTCCTGCGCAGCGTCGAGCACCTGGCGGGGCTGGTCGATCTCGACCACTTTGCGCATGTCGATCGCGAGAGCGTCTACGAGGTCTGCATCACCTTCCTGGATGCGAAGCATCCGGCACTGCCTGCGTTGCCGCTGGTCTCCAGGCGCGAGGACGTCGTGTTGCTGAGCGCGACCGAGGGTGAGGTTTTCAGCGTCTCCCGCGTCGTCGGCAGTACGCCGGGCAGCCCCAATGCCTTCCTGGAAAAACTGTTGGGAACGCCGGCGAGCACGCGGGCGTGGAACACGGTCGTGCGGCTGGTCGCGCGCTACGGCTAGCTGCCCCCGGAGCGCTCGGCAACGCGCCGCGCGTTGCTCCACGCAAGAGGCGCCCGACCTCGGCGAGTTGAACGCCACCAGCGCCCGTCGCCATCCCGGCGAACTCGCCTCGAAGGAGCGTTGTCTCTGGTTCCCATGGCGCCCGTTTGAGCAATAATCTCTGCTCAAAGGAGCGCAATCATGACGACGAAAGGCATGGCCGCTGCCGGGACCAAACAGGTCCGGCAATCACGGTTCCGCTACGGCGCCACGGCCAAGGCCACGGTCGTGCAGGCGCGCGAGCGACAGATGACCGCCTTTGTCGGCAGGGGCACGGGCGGCCCCAGGTACTTCGACACGGTATTCCGCTATGACCCCCTGGAGCGCGTCCAACTCGTCAAGGCCGGCGTGCCGGCGCAGATGGCCGTGACCGTGGCCAAGGCCATGGGCATCAGCAAGGACAGCCTCTACCAGACACTGGGCCTGCCCCGGGCCACCATCGATCGCAAGCTCCGCGAGGGCAAGGCCCTGTCCAGCGACGAGTCCTCGCGCGTCCTGGGCATCGCCCGGCTGGTGGGGCAGGCCCAGGCGATCGTGGAGGAGTCGGGGGACCCGGCCGGTTTCAATGCGGCCGAATGGGTCGGCCAGTGGCTGGCCCAGCCGCTGGGCGCGCTCGGGGGCCGCAAGCCGGGCGAGCTCATGGACACTGCCGAGGGCCAGGCGATCGTCTCGAACCTGCTCGACCGCGCCGTGTCGGGCGCGTATTCGTGACGCCGGTCTGGCGGATCGCAGCCGACACCCGGGAGTACACCGCCGACGACATGGGCGGCAAGGGCGCGGAGAAGACAGGCGGGCGCTGGAACAGGCCAGGGACCCCGGTCGTCTATGGCGCCGGCTCGATTGCGCTGGCCTGCCTGGAAACGATCGTCCACCTGAACCTGTCCGGCTTCCCCTTGAATCGCTTCCTGGTCAGGATCGACGTGCCCGACGAGGTCTGGGCAAAACGCCAGTCCCTGGCGCCCGACGCGCTGCCCGTCGGCTGGAGCGCCATCCCCGAGGGCCGTGTGTCCGTGCAGGCCGGGGACCGGTGGCTGGCCGGCCTCGAGTCGGCGCTGCTGCTGGTCCCGTCGGTGATCGTTCCGGAGGAGTTCAACGTCCTCGTGAATCCCAGGCATCCGGACGCCGGCAAGCTCGAGGCGACCAAGCTCAGGCCCTGGTTCTTCGACCAGCGCCTGGGCGTCCGAGCGTCCGCTTCCCTGTAGGGTGAAGCCGTCGCTGCCGAGCGTCGCCCCGGCGCCGCACTAGACTACCGGCCATCAGGAGCCCCCATGACCGTTACACCCCAGGCGCTCACCGAAGCGCTCAAGACCGTCCTCGACCCCAACACGGGCAAGGACTTCGTCAGCACCAAGGCGCTGAAGAACCTCCAGATCCACGAGGGCGATGTCTCCTTCGACATCGAGCTCGGCTATCCCGCCAAGAGCCAGCTGCCGGCGCTGCGCAAGGCGCTGGTGGCGGCGGCGAAGGCCGTGCCGGGCGTGGAGAACGTCTCGGCCAACATCGCGACCAAGGTGATCAGCCATGCGGTGCAGCGGGGCGTGCAGCTGATGCCCAATGTCAAGAACATCATCGCCGTGGCCTCGGGCAAGGGCGGCGTCGGCAAGAGCACCACCGCGGCCAACCTCGCGCTCGCGCTGGCGGCCGAGGGGGCCAGCGTCGGCCTGCTCGATGCCGACATCTACGGCCCCAGCCAGCCGATGATGCTGGGCATCTCGCGCCGCCCCGAGAGCGAGGACGGCAAGACCATGGAGCCGCTGGAGAACCACGGCGTGCAGGTGATGTCCATCGGCTTCCTGGTCGACCAGGACGAGGCCATGATCTGGCGCGGCCCGATGGCCACGCAGGCGCTGGAGCAGCTGCTGCGCCAGACCAACTGGAAGGACCTCGACTACCTGATCGTCGACATGCCCCCCGGCACCGGCGACATCCAGCTCACGCTGTCGCAGCGCGTGCCGATGACCGGCGCGGTGATCGTGACCACCCCGCAGGACATCGCGCTGCTCGACGCCAGGAAGGGCATCAAGATGTTCGAGAAGGTGGGCGTGCCCATCCTCGGCATCGTCGAGAACATGGCGGTGCACGTGTGCTCCAACTGCGGCCACGTGGAGCACATCTTCGGCGCCGAGGGCGGCAAGAAGATGGCCGAGCAATACGACATGGCCTACCTGGGCGCGCTGCCGCTGGACATCAACATCCGGCTGCAGGCCGACAGCGGCAAGCCGACGGTGGTGGCCGATCCCGACGGCGAGGTCGCGGGCATCTACAAGGCGGTCGCGCGCCGGGTCGCGGTGGGCATCGCCGAGAAGGCCAAGGATTTCTCCGCCAAGTTCCCGACCATCACCGTCAGCAAGAACACTTGATGCTGCCTGCATGAACCTGCTCGCCTCGATGCGCTATCTGGTCGCGCTGAGCGAGCACCGCCATTTCGGCCGCGCCGCGCAGGCCTGCTACATCACGCAGCCGGCCCTGTCGAACGCCTTGCGGGCGCTGGAGGGTGAGTTCGGCGTGGTGATCGTCAAGCGCGGGCGCACCTACGCCGGCCTCACGCACGAAGGCGAGGCGGTGCTGGCCGCCGCGCACCGCATGCTGCACGAGAACGAGGTGCTGCAGCAGCTGCTCAAGAGCGAGGAGGCGCACCCGCGCGGCGGCCTGCGCATGGCTGCCGTGCCCACGGCGATCCCGATCCTCACGCGCTTTGCCGGGCGGCTGCAGGCGCGCCATCCGGGCATCGCGCCCACCGTGCTGTCGATGAGCTCCGTCGAGCTCGAGACCGGGCTGGAAAGCCTGTCGCTGGACATCGCCCTGGGCTACACCGAGCGCATGCACGTGCGCGAAGTCAAGCTCACGGCCTGGCCGCAGAGCATCGAGCATTACTTCCTGGTGCGCCGCTCGGCCCGCACGCAGGCGCTGCAAATCGGCGAGCCCATCGGCTGGGCCGAGGCGGCGAAGCTGCCCTTGTGCCTGCTGACGCCGGAAATGCACAACCGCTTCATCCTCGACCAGGCCTTCGCGACGGCGGGCGTGACGGTAACGCCCGCCATCGAGACCAATTCGGTGCTGACCTTGGCCCTCAGCGTCGGCGCCGGAGAGGTCTGCGCGGTGCTGCCCGGCGCGATGGTCGATGCCATCCGCAGCCACGGCGGGCTGGAAGCGCTGCCGCTGGTGGCGCCGGAGGTGCGCACGCCCATCGGCTTCATGACCCAGACGGCGGTGCGGCCTTCGCGCGCCCTGGAGGCGGCGCTGGCGCTGATCCAGAGCTCCGAATGGCAGCAGGAAGTGGCGGCGCACAGCGGGTCGCTCCGCGGCACCGCATCATTTATTTCTTGAATCGCCCCATGCGCCGATGCAATTTGCCGAAAACGGCAAGGCGCGCCACAGTCGGGCAGGCACACCCAATCCGTGTCGGCGGACCAGGCAATGAATTCTTCCAATGCGATCACGGCGATCCCCCTCGCCACCCCTGACCAGCTGCGCGAGCGCATCCGCCGCAAGAGCAAGCTCAAGGGGCGCCAGCCCGAGGCCGCGGCGCTCGACGAGGTGCGCGCACTCATCGGCCCCAGGCCCGAAGGCGGCCACCCGCGCGACCTGCTGATCGAGCACCTGCACCGGCTCAACGACGCTTGCCTCGGCCTGCACGACCGGCACCTGGTGGCGCTGGCCTCGCTGACGAACATCCCGATGGCGGAGGTCTACGAGGTCGCGACCTTCTATCACCACTTCGAGATCCTGCGCGGCGACGAGCAGGCGCCCCGCATCACGGTGCGCGTGTGCGACGGCCTGGCCTGCGAGCTGGCCGGCGCGCAGGATCTGCTGGCACGGCTGCCCGCGCTGCTGGGCGCCGCCGGCCGCGACGATGTCCGCGTGATCGCTGCGCCCTGCATCGGCCGCTGCGAGCAGGCGCCCGCCGCGGCGGTGCACCAGCGCGCCGTGCCGATGGCCGACGCGGACAAGATCCTGCAGGCGCTCGAATCGATGCCGGCGCCGCGCGAGACCGGGCATTTCCTGCCCGCGGCCTTCACCGAGAAAAGCGTGACGCCGCCGCTCGATGCGGTGCAGGCGCTGCCGGCCTTCACCGACTACGCCACGTACCGCGCCAACGGGGGCTATGCGCTCGCGGCTGCGCTGGTCAACGGCGAGCGGGAAGCCGAGGCCGTGCTCCAGGCGATGGAAGACTCCGGCCTGCGCGGACTCGGCGGGGCCGGCTTTCCGGCCGGGCGCAAGTGGCGCATCGTGCGCGAGCAGCCGGCGCCGCGTCTGATGGCGGTGAACATCGACGAGGGCGAGCCCGGCACCTTCAAGGACCGCGTCTACCTGGAGCGCGATCCGCACCGCTTCCTCGAGGGCGTGCTGGTCGCAGCGCAGGTGGTGGGCACGCAGGCCTGCTACATCTACCTGCGCGACGAATACCACGATTGCCGCGCACTGCTGGAGGCCGAGCTCGCGAAACTTCAGGCCGATCCGCCCTGCGAGCTGCCGCGCATCGAGCTGCGGCGCGGCGCCGGCGCCTATATCTGCGGCGAGGAGTCCGCAATGATCGAGAGCATCGAGGGCAAGCGCGGCGAACCCCGCATGCGCCCGCCCTACATCGCGCAGGTGGGCCTGTTCGGCCGGCCCACGCTGGAGCACAACTTCGAGACCCTCTACTGGGTGCGCGACATCGTCGAGAAGGGCCCCCAGTGGTTCAGCGGCTTCGGCCGCCACGGGCGCAAGGGGCTGCGCAGCTTCAGCGTGAGCGGGCGGGTGAAGCAGCCCGGCGTCAAGCTCGCGCCCGCGGGTATCACGGTTCGGGAACTGATCGACGAGTATTGCGGCGGCATGCTGGACGGCCACGAGCTCTACGCCTACCTGCCCGGCGGTGCCTCGGGCGGCATCCTGCCGGCCCGCATGGGCGACATCCCGCTGGACTTCGACACCCTGCAGCCGCACGGCTGCTTCATCGGCTCGGCCGCCGTCATCGTGCTGAGCCAGCATGACCGGGCGCGCGACGCGGCGCGCAACGTGATGCGCTTCTTCGAGCACGAGAGCTGCGGCCAGTGCACGCCCTGCCGCGTCGGCACCGCCAAGGCGGCGGCGCTGATGGAGGCGCCGGTGTGGGACCAGGCCACGCTGGAAGACCTGGCGCAGGTCATGGGCGATGCCTCGATCTGCGGATTGGGGCAGGCGGCGCCGAATCCGATTCGCTGCGTGCAGAAGTACTTTCCCGGGGAGATCGCATGAACGCGCCGGCCAAACTTGCCGAACTGATGCCGCAGACCGTAGAGATCAAACTCGACGGGCGTGCGGTGCAGGCCTTCGAGGGGGAGAGCATCCTTCAGGCTGCGCAGCGGCACGGGGTGGAGATCCCGCGGCTTTGCTACAAGGAAGGGCTGCGGGCGGATGGCAATTGCCGCTCCTGCGTGGTCGAGGTGAAGGGGGAGCGCGTGCTGGCGCCGAGCTGCTGCCGCAACGTGACCGCCGGGATGGAGGTGCAGGCCACCAGCGAGCGGGCATTGAAGAGCCAGCGGATGGTGGTGGAAATGCTGCTGTCGGACATGCCGGACGAAGGCTACAAGTGGAACGATGCGGATGTTGCGGAGGGGGAGGGTCGGGGTGGGGGCACGCTCCCGCCGGTCGGCCAGCACGGCGAACTCAGTGAATGGGCCGAGCGTCTTCAGGTGGAGGTCCGCCCCGCCCTCCAGGCCCTGCGCCGCGAGCAACCGCAGCCCGACCTTTCCCACCCCGCCATGGCCGTCAACCTCGACGCCTGCATCCAGTGCAACCGCTGCGTGCGCGCCTGCCGCGAGGAGCAGGTCAACGACGTCATCGGCTACGCCCTGCGCGGCGCCGGCTCGAAGATCGTCTTCGACCTCGACGACGCCATGGGCGACAGCACCTGCGTGGCCTGCGGCGAATGCGTGCAGGCCTGCCCCACCGGCGCGCTCATGCCCAAGAGCCACATCGGCTCGCAGCGGGTCGACCGCAAGGTCGATTCGGTCTGCCCCTTCTGCGGCGTGGGCTGCCTGATCACCTACAACATCAAGGATGAACAGGCCCGGATCGTCAGCGTCGACGGCCGCGACGGCCCGGCCAATCATGGCCGGCTGTGCGTCAAGGGCCGCTTCGGCTTCGACTATGCGCACCATCCGCAGCGCCTGACCGTGCCGCTGATCCGCAAGCCCGGCGTGCCCAAGGACTTCAGCGATGCGCCGCGGCCCGGCGACTGGCAAGACGCGTTCCGCGAGGCCACCTGGGAAGAAGCGCTCGCCCTCGCGGCCGGCAAGCTCAAGGACCTGCGCGACACGCACGGCAACAAGGCCCTGGCCGGCTTCGGTTCCGCCAAGGGCAGCAACGAGGAGGCCTACCTGTTCCAGAAGCTGGTGCGCATCGGCTTCGGCAGCAACAACGTCGACCACTGCACGCGGCTGTGCCATGCCTCCAGCGTGGCGGCGCTGCTCGAAGGGGTGGGCTCGGGCGCGGTGAGCAACCAGGTCAACGACGTGGAGCATGCGGAGCTGATCTTCGTCATCGGCTCCAACCCCACCGCCAACCATCCGGTGGCCGCCACCTGGATGAAGAACGCCGCCAAGCGCGGCGCGAAGATCGTGCTGGCCGACCCGCGCGTCACCGACATCGGCCGGCACGCCTGGCGCACCCTGCAGTTCAAGGCCGACACCGACGTGGCCATGCTCAACGCGCTGATCCACGCGGTGATCGACGAGGGCCTGGTCGACGAAGCCTTCGTGCGCGATCGCGCCAGCAACTTCGAGGCCCTGCGCGAGAACGTCAAGGGCTACAGCCCCGAGGCCATGGCGCCGATCTGCGGCATCCCCGCCGAGACGCTGCGCGAGGTGGCGCGGGCCTTCGCCACCGCGAAAGGCGCGATGGTGCTGTGGGGCATGGGCATCAGCCAGCATGTGCACGGCACCGACAACGCGCGCTGCCTGATCGCGCTGGTCACGGTCACCGGCCAGATCGGCAAGCCCGGTTCGGGCCTGCATCCGCTACGCGGCCAGAACAACGTGCAGGGCGCGAGCGATGCGGGGCTGATTCCGATGATGTTCCCCAACTACCAGCGGGTGGACGAACCGGGCGCGCACGCGTGGTTCGAGAACTTCTGGGGCGTGCCGCTCGACGACAAGCCCGGCTACACGGTGGTCGAGATCATGCACAAGGCGCTGGCGCCGCAGGACGATCCGCACAAGATCCGCGGCATGTACATCATGGGCGAGAACCCGGCCATGAGCGACCCGGACCTCAACCATGCGCGCCATGCGCTCGCGAGCCTGGAGCACCTGGTCGTGCAGGACATCTTCATGACCGAGACCGCGTGGCTGGCCGACGTGGTGCTGCCTGCCAGCGCCTGGCCCGAGAAGACCGGAACGGTGAGCAACACCGACCGCATGGTGCAACTGGGCAGGCGCGCCCTCGACCCGCCGGGTGCGGCGAAGCCAGACCTCTGGATCATCCAGCAGATCGCGCAGCGCATGGGCTTGAGGTGGAACTACGAAGGCGAGGAATGCGGCGTGGCGGCCGTCTATGAAGAGATGCGCCAGGCCATGCATGCCGCGATCAGCGGCATCAGCTGGGAGCGGCTGCAGCGCGAGTCCAGCGTGACCTACCCCTGCCTGACTGACGAGGACCCGGGCCAGCCGACCGTCTTCATCGACCACTTTCCCACCGCGGACGGCCGCGTGAAGCTGGTGCCGGCGGACATCATCCCGGCCGACGAGCGGCCCGATGCGCAGTACCCCTTCGTGCTGATCACCGGCCGCCAGCTCGAGCACTGGCACACCGGCAGCATGACGCGACGCGCCACGGTGCTCGATGCGCTGGAGCCCATGGCCACCGCCTCGATGAACCAGGGCGACCTCGATGCGCTGGGTCTGCAGGCCGGCGACGTGATCACCATCCGCTCGCGCCGCGGCGAAGTCGCGATCCACGTGCGGCGCGACGACGGCACGCCGAACGGCACGGTCTTCGTGCCTTTCGCCTACTACGAGGCCGCCGCCAACCTGATGACCAATGCCGCGCTCGATCCGATGGGCAAGATCCCCGAGTTCAAGTACTGCGCGGTGCAGGTGCTGCCGGGCGGCGAGCCGGTGGCCGCCGCGGGCTACGGGACCGGGGCGGTCGAAAGAACGGAAACGCCGGCGGTGCTGTGAAAAGCGGCATGCTGCTGTGACATTTTTGGCGTATCGAGCGTCTTTCTGACGCTGCCTGTCGCGCCGCGGCATGCGTGCCATGCGCGCTTCGGTGGGCGTCGACCATGGCGGCCGCGGTGGCATGTATGTTGCTGGGAGTAACTTATCCAGCATAACCATGCCAAGCCCAACGTGCACCAGCCCGAAAACGACGACGACACCGTTTCATTGAACCGCCGCATCTTTTGCGTGGGCGCAGCCAGCTTCGCCGCGCTGGGGACCGCGGCCTGCGGCGATGGGGGTGGGAGCGGGGGATTCGGCGTGAGCGCCGGCGCCACGGCCGCGCAGAACACGACGGCGACCCCATCGACCTCGACGGCCGGAACCACCGCAACCGAAGCGAATGGGACCACCGGAGCCACCGAAGCCACGGCCACCAACAGTTCCGAGCCCCTCGCAGAGGCGCGCAAGTTCGTCCACCCCGGCCTGCTGCACACCGACGCCGATTTCGAACGCATGCGAACCAAGGTGGCGGCCGGCGCCCAGCCCTGGCTCAGCGGCTGGAACGCGCTCACCGCCAGCAGCCGTGCCCAGCTGGGCCGCGCGCCCGTGCCGCTGGCCACCGTGGTGCGGGGCGGCGACGGCGAGAACCACCGCACGATGGTCGAGGACATGGAGCGCGCCTACCAGTTCGCGCTGCGCTGGAAGGTCTCCGGCAACACCGCTTATGCGGACCTGGCTGTGCAGTACCTGGATGCCTGGTCGTCGACGATGACCACGCTCACCGGCAATGCCGACCGCTTCCTTGCCGCAGGCATCTACGGCTACCAATGGGCCAATGCGGCCGAGATGATGCGCGGCTACGCGGGCTGGACGGCCGAAGGCGTGGCGCGCTTCCAGAAGCTGCTGCTGGAGGTGTTCTATCCGCTGTGCCACAGCTTCCTGCTCGACCACAACGGCGCGAACATCACCAACTACTGGGCCAACTGGGATCTCTGCAACATCTGCGGCATCCTGGCCATCGGCGTCTTCTGCGATCGCAAGGATCTCCACGACGAGGCCATCGCCTACTACAAGACCGGCCGCGGCAATGGCGCCGCGGCGCACAACGTCTACATGCTCCATCCGGGCTATCTGGGCCAGTGGCAGGAAAGCGGCCGGGACCAGGGCCACGCCACGCTCGGCATGGCCCTGACCGGACTGCTGTGCGAGATGGCGTGGAACCAGGGCGAAGATCTGTACGGATACTGGAACAACCGCTTCCTGGCCGGCGCCGAGTACGTGGCCAAGTCGAACCTGCAGGACGGCAACGGCCAGTACTACTCGCCGCCCTTCTCGACCTACGTCAACCGCCAGGGCAGCTTCACCGTGGTGTCGACGGCTGGGCAGCCCAACCTGCGCCCGGCCTGGGAGTCCATCTACAACCACTACGTCAATCGCAAGGGCCTGGCAGCGCCCTGGGTGGCCGCCATCGCCGCCCAGATCCGTCCGGAGCGCAGCGAGTGGGGCGGCGACCAGCCGAGCTTCGGCACGCTGACCTACAGCCGTGACCCCGCAGCGGCGGGCACGCCGCCGAGCGGCCTCAGCGCCCATGTCACCGCCGGCCAGGTGCTGATGTCGTGGTGGGGCAGCGCGGGTGCGACGAGCTACAAGGTCAAGCGCGGCAGCTCGGCGAACGGGCCTTTCGCCACCGTCGCCAGCGTCGCCGACCCTTGCACCTGCACCGACACGCCGGGCCACGGCGTCTGGTACTACGTCGTCACGGCGGTGAGCGCCGGCGGCGAAAGCAGCGTATCCAACGTGGCGCGTGCAGCCCTGCCGACCGAGCTGCGTGTGCAGTTGCCGCTGAACGCGGCCAGCGGAACCACGGCCATCGATGTCAGCGGCAATGCCCGGCACGGCAGTTTGAAGCCAGGCGCAAGCTGGGGCGCAGGCCGCAGCAGCGGCAACGCACTGGCGCTCGACGGCAGCAGCGGCCACCTTGCGCTGCCCACCGGCGTGCTCTCCGACCTCGGCGACTTCACCATCGCGCTGTGGGTCTACTGGAACACCGCCGCCACCAACACGCGCGTGTTCGACTTCGGCTCCAGCGACATCGCCTACCTCGCCCTGCTGCCGCGCGACAGTGGCGGCGCGATGCGCTTCACCGTCACCGGCACCACCTGGTACGGCGAGCAGAACATCCTGGCGCCCGCCTTGCCCACCGGGCGCTGGGTGCATCTCGCCGTGACGCTGTCCGGCACCACCGGCACGCTGTACGTCGACGGCGTGGCCGCCGGCAGCAACAACGCGATCGCGCTCGCGCCCTGGCAGCTCGGCGACACCACGCAGAACTGGCTTGGCCGCTCGCAGTACGGCGCCGACCCCTGCTTCAACGGGCGCATGCAGGACCTGCGCATCCACAGCGGCGCATTGAGCGCCGCAGAAATCGCGGTGCTCGCCGCCTGAGCCGCGAGCGGCGCGCGCCAACTTCTTCACGCGGGTACGAACCAAGACCGAAGTAGGGGGTTTTGATGCTTCTGTTTGCAGGCATCGAGATCGCGCCCGGCCATTAAGCTCCTTGGCAGTTGAACGAATAACAGGAGCAAAGGATGCCCAGACTCATCGTCCTGGCCCGCCACAGCAGCGTGCGTCAGGTCAACATCGCCGGCCCGTCCGCGACCATCGGGCGCGCCGCCGGCAACCACGTGTGCATCGACAGCGACACGGTGAGCCGCCGGCACGCGCTCATCGAATGGACGGGCGACCGCTACCTGCTCGCCGACCTCGGCAGCCGCAACGGGACCTACCTCAACGACGAGCGGGTGATCGGCACCCGGCCGCTCGGCAACGGCGATGCGATCACGATCGGCGATTGCCAGCTGCGCTTTCTCTACAGCACCACCATGCTGCCGCCGGCCGAGGCGCTGCGGCTGGTGACCATGCCGGGCGACCTGCACAAGCTCGATGCGGAGCCGCGCCGGACCTGGGTGCGCCCGCGCAAGCGCGAGTCCTTGTCCCTGCTGCCCTGAATGGGCGGCCTCCCGACGGCCAATAGCCGCAGCGGCGTGTCCACGCGGCGGTTGAGCTATCGTCAGGCGCATGAATCCGCCCACCAGCCCTGCCGATGACGGCACGCGCCCCTCGCTCGACGTCGCCGTCGTGATGCGGCGCGAGCGACTGCACGGGCCCTCCAGCCATTGGCAGCCCTGGCGCTGGATGCTCGAGGGGGTCATGCCCGACGAGCCGGGCTTCGGCAGCGTCCCCCGGCTGCTGCAGCAGGACGACGAGGTGCAGCGCTGGCTGCACCCGGGCTTCAAGGTCGAATTGTTTCGCGATGACACCGACGGTTACCGGCTCAACGCGACGACGCCGGCGCCCGGCTGGTTCGTGCTCTGGCGCCTCGAAGAAGAGGCCACGGTGGCCGCGGAGCCGATCGCCCGGCCGGTGGTGGTGACGCTGAGCTACAGCGAGGCGGGCCGCTGGCTCGATGCGCAGGAGACGGTCGAGCAAGTGCCGGCGCCGCCCGAAGTGGTGGAATGGCTGCGCACCTGGGTCGACGAGCACCACGAGGCCGAGCCCAGGCGGCGGCAGCGGCCGCAGAGCTTCAAGCCGCTGGTGGATCGTTTCGGCAATGCGGCGAGCGTGTCCACGGAGAAGAAGCGCGGGCGGGGGGCGGGCGATGTCTGAGGGCTTCTTCGAGCGGTGGTCGCGGCGCAAGCAGCAGGTGAAGGAAGGGGAGGCGGTACCGGAGGAGCCGGTCGTGCCGGTGAAAGCGCGTGCGGAGCCTGTGCCCGTTGTTGCCGAGGCTGCGCCCGCTGCGGAGGCTGCGCACCTCCACCCCAACCCTCCCTCGGAGGGGGAGGGGGAACTGCCGCCGGCACCGACCTTGACCGATGCACAGGCGCTCACGCCCGAATCCGACTTCAAGCCTTTTCTTGCCGGCAACGTCGCGCCCGAGGTCAAGAACGCCGCCCTCAGGAAGCTGTTCGCCGACCCGCACTTCAACGTCATGGATGGTCTGGACACTTACATCGACGACTATTCCGTTTCGACCCCGGTGCCCGAGAGCGTGCTGCGCCAGATGGCCAGCGCGAAATTCATGAAGCTGTTCGACGAGCAGCCTGACAAAGACCCTGAGAACAACGCAAGCGCGGACGTGGCAGAGTCGGTCTCCACGGACCCCGTTCCCAGCCAACCGGTTGCCACCGATGCGCAGCCGGCCAGCCAAGAAACCGATGACCACCACGCTGATCTGCGACTGCAACAAGACGATGCCACTCGAGCCGAAGACCCTCGGCGCGGCCCTGGCTGAGACACTGCCCCTCCACTCCACCCTGTGCCGCCGCGAGGCGCCGGCCTTCCAGCGTGCGATCCAGTCCGGCGACGAGGTGATCGTGGCCTGCACGCAGGAGAAGCGCCTGTTCGGCGAGCTCGCACGGCAGACGCCCGGGGCCGAGTCGCCGATCCGCTTCGTCAACATCCGCGAGACCGGCGGCTGGAGCCGCGATGCGGCGAGCGCCAGCCCGAAGATCGCCGCGCTGCTCGCGCAGGCCCGCCTGCCCGAGCCCGAGCCGGTCGGCATCGTGAGCTACAAGAGCCAGGGCCGGCTGCTGGTGGTCGGCGCGCTCGACGAGGCCGAGCGCGTGGCGGCGCTGCTGGCCGACACGCTGGAAGTCACGATCTTCTCGCGCGGCCCCGGCAGCGCGGGCGGCGCGCAGGAGCGCCGCTGGCCGGTGGTCGCCGGCCGCATCGATGCGCTCGCCGGCTGGCTCGGCGCCTTCCAGCTGCGCTGGACGCGCGACAACGCCATCGATCTCGATCTCTGCACCCGCTGCAACGCCTGCGTGGCGGCCTGTCCCGAGCAGGCCATCGGCCTGGACTACCAGATCGACAACGCAAAGTGCCAGTCGCACCGCGACTGCGAGCGGGCCTGCACCGTGGCCGGCGCCATCGACTTCAGCCGCCCCGCCGAAGCCCTCGAGGGCGCCTTCGACCTGGTGCTCGACCTGGGCGAGGCGCCGCTGATCGACTGGCACGCGCCGCCGCAGGGCTACTTCCACCTGCGCGGCGGCCTGGCGAATGCGCAGGCGCCCTCGACCCTGCTGCAGCTGCGCGAACTGGTCGGCGAGTTCGAGAAGCCGAAGTTCTTCGACTACCGGCAGAAGCTCTGCGCCCACAGCCGCAACGAGCAGGTGGGCTGCAAGGCCTGCATCGAGGTCTGCTCGGCCCATGCCGTGAGCAGCGACAAGGCGCGCCAGCGCATCGTCGTCAACCCGAACCTCTGCGTGGGCTGCGGCGCCTGCACCACCGTGTGTCCGACCGGCGCGCTGGCCTACGCCTACCCGCATGCGCCCGACCAGGGCACGAAGCTGCGCACGCTGCTTGCCACCTATGCCGTGGCAGGCGGGCGCGATGCCGTGCTGCTGCTGCATGGCCGGGAAGGCGGGCAGGCCCTCATCGAGCAGCTGGGCCGCGAGGCGCGGCTCGGCCGTGCGCGGGGCGTGCCGGCCCAGGTCATCCCGGTCGGCCTGTGGCATGCCGCCAGCACCGGCATCGACCTGTGGCTGAGCGCCATCGCCTTCGGCGCCTCGCAGGTGGCGGTGCTGGCGACCGGCGAGGAGGCGCCGGCCTACGTCGAGGCGCTGCGCGAGCAGATGGCGATCGCGCAGGCCGTGCTCGCGGGCCTGGGCTACGCCGGCACGCATTTCCGGCTGATCGAGGCGAGCCGGCCCGCGGCGCTCGACAGCGCGCTGGCCGAGCTGCCCCGCGCGCAGCCTCAGCGGCCGGCGGTGCCGGCGCGCTACGCGGTCGGCGCCGAGAAGCGCAGCACGCTCGAACTGGCGCTCGATCACCTGGTCGATGCCGCGCCGGCGAGGAAGGCCGCCCCTGAGGCGCCGCTGGCCATCGCGCTGCCGGCGGCCTCGCCCTACGGCGCCATCGAGGTCGACAAGAACAAGTGCACCATGTGCCTGGCCTGCGTGAGCGCCTGCCCGGCCAGCGCATTGCAGGACAACCCCAACGCGCCGCAGCTGCGCTTCGTCGAGAAGAACTGCGTGCAGTGCGGCCTGTGCGCCGGCACCTGCCCCGAGGACGCCATCTCGCTCGTGCCCCGGCTGCTCGTCGCGCCCGAGCGCAGCCAGCCGGTGGTCCTCAACGAGGCGAAGCCCTGGCGCTGCATCCGTTGCGACAAGCCCTTCGGCACCGAGAAGGCGATCGAGGCCATGCTCGGCAAGCTGGCCGGCCATGCGATGTTCCAGGGCGAAGCGCTGGAGCGCCTCAAGATGTGCAGCGACTGCCGGGTCATCGACCTGTACAGCGCCGCGGACGAAATGAAGATCACGCAGCTATGAGCCGCAGGGCCGTTCCCAAGGCGAATACCGCAGCGCTTTTGCGCGGAGGTTCTCAATGATCCGCAGGGCCGTTCCCGAGGCGAATACCGCAGCGCCTTGCGCGGAGGTTTTTTGATGAGCGCCAGTTTCCCGGCCACTTCCGCCCTCGACGAAGAGCTCGCGCGCGCCGAGCTTTATGGGCTGCTCGCGCGGCTCTGGTATGCGGCGCCCGACGACGAGCTGCTCGCCGCCTTTCAGGTCGCACCCACCGAGGCGCCGGCCGCCGGCGCCTTCCTGGAGGAGCCCTGGCGCGAGGTGGTCGGCGCAGCGCGCGGCCTCGACGCGGCCTCGGCGCGCGACGAGTACGACGCGCTCTTCGGCGGCATCGGCAAGCCGGAGGTCTACCTGTTCGGCTCGCACTACCTGAGCGGCTTCCTCAACGACAAGCCGTTGGCGCGCCTGCGTGCCGACCTCGACCGGCTGGGCCTGGCGCGCGAGCAGGCGGTCCCGGAGACCGAAGACCACGTGGCCTGCCTGTTCGAGGTCATGCGCTACCTGATTGCAGGCGAGGACGTGGCGGTGGCCAACCTCACGCAGCAGCAAGCCTTCTTCGCCGCCCACGTGCAGCCCTGGCTGCCGGCCATGTGCGATGCGGTGGCGCAGCATCCGAAGGCGAATTTCTATGCCGCGCTGGCGGCGCTGACCCGGGCCTTCGCCGAGGTCGAGGCCCAGGGCTTCGACATGCTGACTTAGCCCCGAGGGGCTTTGAAGTGTCGTATTTGCCGCCCTATTAGGGTCTGGACTAGTATCCAAAGATATGTAACTGGTTTCATATCTCGTTTTACCGAGCCATTCCTGGAGTCGACATGCAGGACAGCCAAATCGCCGGCGCCAAGCCGGCATCCCGCCGAGGTTTCTTTCTGGGCGCCGCCACCGTCGGCGCAGCCGCAGCAGCCGTCACGGTGCTGCCCAAGGTCGTCGAGGCGCCAGCCTCCGCCGCCACTCCCGCTCCCAAGCCCGCGCCCGAGAAGGGTGGCGGCTACACGCTGAGCGAACACGTCAAGCGCTACTACCAGACCACTTCGGCCTAGAGACACCACCATGCTGCTGACACGCAAGTCGACCGCCGTCCCGCGCGACGGCGAACCGCTTCATTCTTCATCCGCTGCCTCGCCCTTCGTCCACAGCCTGCGGCGCGGCCTCGCGAACGCCTTGCCGACCATGGACCGGCGTGCCTTCCTGCGGCGCTCGGGCCTGGGGGTGGGCGTCGGCCTGGCCGCCGGCCAGCTCACGCTGATGCGCAAGACGCAGGCCGCCGAGGGCAAGCCGGCGGCCGTCGGCGCCGGCAAGATCGAGGTTCGGCGCACGGTCTGCACCCACTGCTCGGTCGGCTGCGCCTCCGACGCCGTGGTCGAGAACGGCGTCTGGGTCCGGCAGGAGCCGGTGTTCGACTCGCCGCTCAACCTGGGCGCCCACTGCGCCAAGGGCGCCGCGCTGCGCGAGCACGGCCACGGCGAGTACCGGCTGCGCTATCCCATGAAGCTCGTCGACGGCAAGTACCAGCGCATCGGCTGGGATCAGGCGCTCGACGAGATCACCGCCAGGCTCAAGGAGCTGCGCCAGGCCAGCGGGCCCGATTCGGTCTACTGGATCGGCTCCAGCAAGCACAACAACGAGCAGTCGTACCTGCTGCGCAAGTTCGTCAGCTTCTTCGGCAGCAACAACTGCGACCACCAGGCGCGCATCTGCCACTCGACCACCGTCGCGGGCGTTGCGAATACATGGGGCTACGGCGCCATGACCAATTCGTACAACGACATGCGCAACTCGAAGGTGGCGATGTACATCGGCTCCAACGCGGCCGAGGCGCATCCGGTGAGCATGCTGCACCTGCTGCACGCAAAGGAAAACGGCTGCAAGGTGATCGTGGTCGACCCGCGCTTCACCCGCACCGCAGCCAAGGCCGACGAGTACGTGCGCATCCGCTCGGGCTCCGACATCCCCTTCCTCTTCGGCATCCTGTACCACATCTTCAAGAACGGCTGGGAAGACAAGAAGTACATCCATGACCGCGTCTTCGGCATGGACGAGGTGCGCGCCGACGTGATGGCCAAGTGGACGCCCGACAAGGTCGAGGAGGCCTGCGGCGTCAAGGAGGCCCAGGTGCTGAAGGTCGCGACCTGGCTCAACGAGAACCGGCCCGGCACCGTCGTCTGGTGCATGGGCCAGACCCAGCACTCCATCGGCAATGCCATCGTGCGCGCCTCCTGCATCCTGCAGCTGGCGCTGGGCAACGTCGGCAAGTCGGGCGGCGGCACCAACATCTTCCGCGGCCACGACAACGTGCAGGGCGCCACCGACGTCGGGCCCAACCCCGATTCGCTGCCCGGCTATTACGGCATCGCCGAGGGCGCCTGGAAGCACTTCGCCTCCGTCTGGGGCGTGGACTTCGAGTGGATCAAGAAGCAGTTTGCCTCGCCCGCGATGATGAGCAAGCCGGGCATCACGGTCTCGCGCTGGATCGACGGGGTGCTCGAGAAGAACGAGCTGATCGACCAGGACGCCAACCTGCGCGGCGTCTTCTACTGGGGCCATGCCCCCAACTCGCAGACCCGCGGCCTCGAGATGAAGCGGGCCATGGACAAGCTGGACCTGCTGGTGGTGGTCGACCCGTACCCCTCGGCGACCGCGGCCATGGCCGCCATGCCGGGCCGGCCCGAGGACCTGAATCCCAATCGCGCGGTCTACCTGCTGCCGGCCTGCACCCAGTTCGAGACCAGCGGCTCCGTCACCGCCTCGAACCGCTCGCTGCAGTGGCGCGAGAAGGTCATCGAGCCGCTGTGGGAGAGCCGCAGCGACCACATGATCATGCAGCAGTTCGCCGACCGGCTGGGCTTCGGCAAGGAGCTCAGCAAGAACTACAAGATGCAGAAGGTCAAGGGCATGGACGAGCCCATCCCCGACGACATCCTGCGCGAGATCAACAGCAGCTGCTGGACCATCGGCTACACGGGACAAAGCCCCGAGCGGCTGCAGGCCCACATGCGCAACATGGGCGCCTTCGACGTGCGGACCCTGCGCGCCAAGTCGGGCAAGGACAAGGTCAACGGCTACGACCTGTCGGGCGACTACTTCGGCCTGCCCTGGCCTTGCTACGGCACGCCTGCGCTCAAGCACCCGGGCAGCGCCAATCTCTACGACACCTCCAGGCACGTGATGGACGGCGGCGGCAACTTCCGCGCCAACTTCGGCGTGGAGCGCAACGGCAAGAACCTGCTGGCCGAGGACGGCTCCCACTCGCTCGGCGCCGAGATCACCACCGGCTATCCGGAATTCGACCACGTGCTGCTCAAGAAGCTCGGCTGGTGGGACGAGCTCACGGATGCCGAGAAGGCCAAGGCCGAGGGCAAGAACTGGAAGACCGACAACTCGGGCGGCATCATCCGCGTGACCATGAAGAACCACGGCTGCCACGTGTTCGGCAATGCCAAGGCGCGCGCGCTGGTGTGGAACTTCCCCGATGCGATCCCGCAGCACCGCGAGCCGCTCTACGGCACCCGGCCCGACCTCATGGCCAAGTACCCGACGCACGACGACAAGATGGCCTTCTGGCGCCTGCCCACCCTCTACAAGAGCGTGCAGCAGAAGAACATCGCGGACAAGGTCGCCGAGAAGTTCCCCTACATCATGACTTCCGGACGGCTGGTCGAGTACGAGGGCGGCGGCGAGGAGACCCGCTCCAACCCCTGGCTCGCCGAGCTGCAGCAGGAGATGTTCGTCGAGATCAATCCGAAGGTCGCGGCCGAGAAGAACATCCGCAACGGCGAGCGCGCCTGGGTGCACACGCCCACCGGCGCCAAGCTCAACGTGCAGGCGCTGGTCACCGAGCGGGTGGGGCCCGACACGGTCTTCATGCCCTTCCATTTCTCCGGCCGCTGGCAGGGGGCCGACATGCTGCCCTACTACCCGGCGGGCGCGGCGCCGGTGGTGCGCGGGGAGGCGATCAACACCTCGACGACCTATGGCTACGACAGCGTGACCATGATGCAAGAAACCAAGACCACGGTCTGCAACATCGAAAAGGCCTAAGGCAAGACTATGTGCCCCCACGCTCATCATTTCGTGTATTCGCTGCCCCCCGAGGGGGCGCACGCCTCCTTTGAGGCGGCTCGGCAGGAGGCATTGCCATGGCAAGAATGAAATTCGTCTGCGATGCCGAGCGCTGCATCGAATGCAACGGCTGCGTCACCGCCTGCAAGAACGAGAACGAGGTGCCCTGGGGCGTGAACCGCCGCCGGGTGGTCACGCTCAACGACGGCGTGCCGGGCGAGAAGTCGATCTCGGTGGCCTGCATGCATTGCTCCGACGCGCCCTGCATGGCCGTGTGCCCGGTGCAATGCTTCTACCGCACGGAAGAGGGCGTGGTGCTGCACGACAAGGACGTGTGCATCGGCTGCGGCTACTGCTCCTACGCCTGCCCCTTCGGCGCCCCGCAGTTCCCGGCCCAGGGCACCTTCGGCGCGCGCGGCAAGATGGACAAGTGCACCTTCTGCGCCGGCGGCCCCGAGGCCAACGGCTCGCAGGCCGAGTTCGAGAAGTACGGCCGCAACCGCCTGGCCGAGGGCAAGCTTCCGGCCTGCGCCGAGATGTGCTCGACCAAGGCGCTGCTCGCCGGCGACGGCGACGTGGTGGCGGACATCTTCCGCACCCGCGTGCTGCACCGCGGCAAGGGCGCGGAGGTGTGGGGCTGGGGCACGGCCTATGGCTCGAAGCAGGCCGGCACGCCGACCAACGGGAGCACGAAATGAGGCGCGCGACCCGGTTCGCGGCCATGGCGGCGGCCGTGGCGCTGCTCGCGGCCTGTGGCGAGAAGCCGCAGACCAACGCCCAGGGCGTGAAGTACGACGCCGCGCCCTGGACAGGCACCAGCACCGGCTCGAACGCCGGCACGCAGGCGGCTGCCGGCACCGCGTTCACCGCCTCCGGCTGGAAAGTGGGCGACCCGAACGCCTGGCAGCGACAGCTGAAAGTTCGAACGCAGAACGGCCAGAACGACTACACCCGCGACAACTGAAAGAACGCAAGGAGGCTGCATGAGCTGCATGAAGAAGCTGCTGAACGCCCTGGCGCTCACGGCCGCGCTGGCGTCCGGCCTGGCCGCGGCGCAGGCACAGAATCCCGCCGCCGGCGGTGCGGTCAGCGGCACGCCGGCGCCGCAGGCGCCGTCGGTCCAGGCACCCGCGGCGCAGCAGCCCGGTGGCATCCGCAGCCAGAACATCTTCGACGTCAAGCCCGAGGCCAGCGCCGATCCGAACTACTTTCAGCAGAGCAACGCCGAGCGCATGAAGGTGCAGCCCGGCAACAACGCGCCGATGTGGCGGCAGGTCGGGCAGGGCGTGACCGGCCACAGCAGCCTGCCTGTTTCGCAGGCGCCCGAGGCCGGCAACCTGATCCAGCCCATGGTGAAGTACCCCGGATCGCGCTTGACCAACGCCGGCGAGGCCTGGCGCCAGGTGCGCAACGAGTGGATCATTCCCTACGGCGCGGCCCTTCTCTTCGTGATGCTGCTGGCCATCGCGATCTTCTTTTTCACGCGCGGGCCGATCGGCCTGCACGGCACGGAGACGGGCCGCAAGATCGAGCGCTTCACGCCCTTCGAGCGCGCCACCCACTGGTCCAACGCGATCGCCTTCGTCACGCTGGCGGTCTCCGGCCTGGTCATGGCCTTCGGACAATTCTTCCTGCTGCCGATCATCGGCGCCTCGCTCTTCGGCTTGCTGACCTACGCGCTCAAGACCATCCACAACTTCGTCGGGCCGCTGTTCGTGGTCACGCTGGTGCTGATGTTCATCACCTTCGTGCGGGACAACCTGCCGCGCGTGGCGGACCTGAAATGGCTGGCGAAGGGCGGCGGCCTGTTCGGCGGCAAGGAGGTGCCTTCGCACCGCTTCAATGCCGGCGAGAAGGTGGTGTTCTGGGGCGGCATCCTGGTGCTGGGCAGCATCGTGGCCGCCTCGGGCTTGTTCCTCGACAAGCTGCTGCCGGGCTTCGTCTACACGCGCGGCGAGATGCAGATCGCGCACATGGTCCATGGGGTGGCGACGATGCTGATGATGGCGCTGATCATGGGCCACATCTACATCGGCACGCTGGGCATGAAGGGCGCCTACCATGCGATGCGCCACGGCTATGTCGACGAGACCTGGGCCCGCGAGCACCACGAGTATTGGTACGAAGACATCGCTGCCGGCAAGATCCCGGCGCAACGCAGCGCCCCGGCCCACGTCACCCCGCCGGTGAACACCGCCCGCATCGAAGGAAATCCCTCATGAAGAAGATCGTGATCGCCTGCGGCCTCGCGCTGGCCGGCAGCAGCGCATTCGCCAAGCTGCCCGCGCCGCCGGCCACGCCCGAAGCCAAGGCCAAGGCCGCGGAAGCCGCCGCCCGCACGGCGTGGAGCGGCAAGGTCGAGGCCTACCAGCTTTGCCAGGCGCAGGACCGCGTGGCCGCGAAGTACCGGGAAAGTGCGGCGGCGGCCGGCAAGCAGCTGGCGGCGCCGGCCGCGCCTGCCTGTGCCGATCCGGGTCCTTTCGCCTACACGCCGCCCGAGCAAAAGCCGATCGAGGCCGCGGGCGCGCATTCGCCGGCCGGCAACGCGTCCTCGCCCCCCAACACCAACCAGCCGGCCGCGGCGGCGAATCCCACGCCCAAGCAGTGAGCCCCGCGCTCCCGCGCCTGAGTTCGGCGCGCGCGCCCCTGACGCGCGAGGTCGAGATCGTCGACGAGCACGGCGAGCGCGGCCGCGTCTCGATCCCGGCCGAGCGCGACCTCACCGTCTATGTGGACCGCCGCGAGCTGGTCACGTTGATGACGCTCGGCGCCCAGCCCGAGCTGCTGGTGCTGGGCTACCTGCTGAACCAGCGGCTCATCGAGTCGGCGGCCGACTGCGAATCCATCACCGTCGACTGGGAAGTCAACGCCGCCGCCGTGAAGACGCATGCCGGCATCGACCGCATCGAGGAGCGCACTGCCAAGAAGGTGGTCACCACCGGCTGCGGGCAGGGCAGCGTGTTCGGCGAGCTGATGGCCGGCATCGAGCAGCTTGCGCTGCCCGCGACGCGCATGCGGCAGGCGCAGCTCTATGCGCTGGTCAACGCGATCCGGCTCCAGGAGAGCACCTACAAGTCGGCCGGCTCGGTGCACGGCTGCGCCCTGTTCACGCTCGGCGAGGGCGACGACGACGCCCGCATGCAGTGCTTCGTCGAGGACGTGGGCCGCCACAACGCGATCGACACCATCGCCGGATGGATCGCGATGCAGCCGGCCGGACGGCTCGAAGGCGGGCGCGTGTTCTACACCACCGGGCGCCTGACCAGCGAGATGGTGATCAAGTCGGCCCAGATGGGCGTGGCCATCGTGGTCTCGCGCAGCGGCATCACGCAGATGGGGCACGAGGTTGCGACCCGGGTCGGCCTGTGCGCGATCGGGCGCGCGACCCACAAGCGCTTCGTCTGCTATGCGGGGGCCGAGCGGCTGGAGCTGCAGCCGGAGCTGGCGCTTCGGTAAAGCCGCGAACTCGGCGCCTGGCCCCGGGGTCCAACGATCCCCTTCGAGGAGGTCGCCATGAACAGACTCATCCTGGCTGCCCTGTTCGCCGCCGCGGCCGCGGCCGCCATGCCCAGCTTCGCGCATCGAGGCGGCGGGCACCAAGGCCGCGCCTTCCATGGGGGTGCTTTCCACGGACATGGCTTCCGCCCGGCGCCATTCCGCGGCGTTGCCGGCTTTCCTGCGCACCGGGGATTCTTCCCCAGGCATCACCATCACCGTTCCGCCGTCTTCGTCGGCGCCGGCTTCGCATTCCCGGCCTACTACTATCCGAGCTATTACCCGCGTTACCCGGCCTACTACCCGAGCTACTACCCGGCCAGCTACGCCGTGCCTTACACCGTCTACGGCGTGCAGCCCGTTCCCGTCGCTCCCGGACCCGTCATGCGGCTGTACTGCCCCGATCCGGCGGGCTACTTCCCGGCGGTTCCCGATTGCAAGCAGGACTGGGTCCAGGTGCCGCAGGAGACGGACGACGCGCCTCGTTGATCTGATTGCCCCTCGCCGCACGATCCCGCGCCTGCATCGGCTATCGTGCGCTCCATGAATGCCTCCGCCCGTCTCGGCTGGCGCACGCTCTGGCGCGACCTGCGCGCCGGTGAGCTGCGTCTTCTCATCGTCGCCGTGGTCCTCGCCGTCGCCGCGCTCACCGCCGTCGGCTTCTTCGCCGACCGGCTCAAGGGCGGCCTCCAACGAGATGCACGCCAGCTGATCGGCGGCGATGCGGTCCTGGCCAGCGACAACCCGACGCCCGCCCCCTTCATCGAGCGCGCCCGATCGCTCGGCCTGCAGACGGCCGGCACCTATGGCTTCCCCACCATGGCGCGCGCGAGCGAAGCGCAGGGCGGCGCGACCAAACTCGTCGCGCTCAAGGCGGTGGAGCCCGGTTATCCGCTGCGCGGCAGCCTGCAGGTCAGCGACGCACCCGACACGCCCGGCGCGCCCACGCGCGAGGTGCCCGCGCCCGGCGAGGCCTGGGTCGATGCCCCGCTGCTGGAAGCCCTGGCGCTCAAGATGGGCGACACGCTGCTGCTGGGCGATGCCGGCTTGCGCATCGCGCGCGTGATCACGCTGGAGCCCGACCGCGGCGCCGGCTTCATGAGCTTCGCGCCGCGCGTGATGCTCAACAAGGCCGACGTGCCGCGCACCGGGCTGGTCCAGCCGGCCAGCCGCGTCAGCTACCGCTTCGCAGTGGCCGGAGACACCCTTGCGGTGAAGCGCTTCAGCGACTGGGCCGACGCGACCCTCAAGAAGGGCGAGCTGCGCGGCATCCGGCTCGACTCTTTCGAGAGCGGCCGTCCCGAGATGCGCCAGACGCTGGAGCGCGCCGAAAAATTCCTCAACCTGGTCGCGCTGCTGGCGGCGCTGTTGTCGGCGGTGGCCGTGGCGCTGGCGGCGCGCGGCTTCGCGGCCAACCACCTCGACGACTGCGCCATGCTGCGCGTGCTGGGCCAGAGCCAGCGCACCATCGCCCAGGCCTATGCCTTCGAGTTCGCCGCCATCGGCCTGGCGGCCAGCGCGCTCGGCGTGGCCATCGGCTTCGCCGTTCACTACGTGTTCGTGCTGCTGCTGGCCGGACTGGTCGAGGCCGCGCTGCCCGCACCCAGCCTGTGGCCGGTGGCCTTCGGCCTGGGCATGGGGCTCACGCTGCTCTTCGCCTTCGGACTGCCGCCGGTGCTGCAGCTCGCGCAGGTGCCGCCGCTGCGCGTGATCCGTCGCGACGTGGGCAACCTCAAGCCGGCCTCGATCGCCGTGCTCGGGATCGGCGTGGCCGGCTTCGCGGCCCTGCTGCTGGCGGCCAGCAGCGACCTCAAGCTGGGGCTGATCGCGGTCGGCGGTTTCGCCGGCGCCGTGGCGGTGTTCGCACTGCTGAGCTGGGTGGCCGTGCTGCTGCTGCGCCGCAGCGTCAACGAGACCACCGCGCCGCGCTGGCTGGTGCTGGCCACGCGCCAGATCTCGGCGCGGCCGGCCTACACGGTGGTCCAGGTCAGCGCCCTGGCCGTCGGCCTGCTCGCGCTGATCCTCCTGGTGCTGCTGCGCACCGACCTGGTCGCCAGTTGGCGCCGCGCCTCGCCGCCCGATGCGCCCAACCGCTTCGTGATCAACGTGATGCCCGACCAGGGCGAAGCCTTTCGCCAGGCGCTGCAGGCCGGCGGGGTGAAGAAGTACGACTGGTACCCGATGATCCGCGGCCGGCTGGTCGCGATCAACGACAAGCCGGTCTCGCCCGACGACTATGCGGACGACCGCGCCAAGCGCCTGGTCGACCGCGAGTTCAACCTCAGCAACGCGGCCGAGCGGCCCTCGCACAACGAGGTGGTGGCCGGCAGCTGGGCGCCCGAGAAGCAGGGCGAGGTCAGCGTGGAGCAGGGCCTGATGGAGACGCTGGGCCTCAAGCTCGGCGACCAGCTGCGCTTCGACATCGGCGGGCAGCAGAGCGACGCGCGCATCACCTCCGTGCGCAAGGTCGACTGGGGCTCGATGCATGCCAACTTCTTCGTCATGTACACCGTGAGCTCGCTGGGCGACGTGCCCGTCACCTACATGAGCGCCTTCCGCGCGCCGGACCGTCCGGGCTTCGACAACGCGCTGGTGCGCACCTTCCCCAACGTCACCAACGTGGACATGAGCGCCACCATCGGCCAGGTGCAGCGGGTGCTCGACCAGGTGATCCGCGCGGTGGAGTTCCTGTTCGGCTTCACGCTCGCGGCCGGCCTGGTGGTGCTGTTCGCCGCGGTCACCGCCACGCGCGAGGAGCGCGCGCGCGAGTTCGCGGTGATGCGTGCCGTGGGCGCGCGCGGCAGCCTGCTGCGCCAGGTGCAGCGCGCGGAGCTGGTGGGCGTGGGCCTGCTGGCCGGCTTCCTGGCCAGCATCGTGGCCTCGCTGATCGGCTGGGGCCTGGCGCGCTTCGTGTTCGAGTTCAGCTGGACCGCTTCGCCACTGGTGCCGGTGACCGGCTCGCTGGCCGGTGCCGTGCTGGCGCTGGCCGCCGGCTGGTGGGGGCTGCGCGAAGTGCTGCGGCGGCCGGTGGTGGACACGCTCAGGCGCGCGGCCGAATAGCACCGGCGAACGCGCTTGCGCCCCGCGAGGAAGATCGCCACACTGCTTGCAGCAGCGTCCGCGCGGTGCCTGAGCGGAGACTGGTCGCGGTCACGCGTCGGGCCATGCGGTCGCGCGATCTGATTCCATGGTTTACGCGCTCACGAAAATCCGGACCCCTGCCTTTCGCGCGGGCCTGGTCGAGCGTGCCGAGCTCGAAAGCCGCCTCGGCGAGGCGCTGCTGAACCGACACCTCACCTTGCTGGTGGCGCCGGCCGGCTTCGGCAAGACGGCAGCCCTGTCGCGCCAGCTCTCCCTGCTGCCGCACGGCTGCATCTCGGCCTGGGTCGCGGCCGACGAGCAGGACGACTTGCCGCGTTTCGTGACCTGCCTGATCGACACCCTCGAGGCCTATGACCCGCCCTGGCGCGTCGCGCCCGAAAGCCTGGCGGAGCAGGCCTGCATGCCGGGCGGGCTGGGCCTGGCGGTCGGGGAGATCGCGAATGCGCTGGGCGCCATGAGTGTCGACCACGGCGTGATCGTGTTCGACGACATGCACACGATCCCGGACCCCAGGATCTTCGAGTTCCTGCGCAAGCTGCTGGAGCTGGCGCCGCTCAACTGGACCTTGGCCATCTCGTCCCGGACGCCGCCGCCGCTGCCGCTGGCCCGAATGCGGGCGCGTCGCGAGCTGGCCGAATTCGGCCAGGCCGACCTGAGGTTCACGCCGCAGGAAACCCGGCTTCTCCTGCGCGAGTCGGGGCAGGCCGACAGCGACGGCATGGTCGAGCGCGCGCTCGGGCGCACCGATGGATGGATCGCCGGCCTCTGCCTGATCCTGGATGCGGCCGGGCGATCGGCCGAGTCGGCGGCAGAGCTGCGACTGAGCCAGCGGCATCTGTCCGACTACCTCGCCAGCGAGGTCTTCGACAGGCTCTCGCAACCGTGGCAGCTGTTCCTGATGCGCTGCTCGGTGCTGCCCGAGCTCAGCGCCGCCCGCTGCGCCAAGGTGAGCGGCAACCCGCGCGCGGCCGAGATGCTGGAGGAGATCGAGCGGCGCGGCCTGTTCGTGTCGGTGCTCGACGCCGACGAGCTCATGCTGCGCCTGCACGATCTCTTTCGCACGTTTCTCGAGGAACAGCTGAAGCGCCAGCGGCCGGAGGAGCTGCCGCAGCTGCTGCGCCTGGCGGCCGAGGACGAGTCCGACACGGCGCGCAAGCTGGGCTATCTTCTGCGCGCATCGGCATGGCGCGAGGCCGAGGACATGCTGGTCGCCGTCACGCCGTCGATGCTCGCGCAGGGCGACGGGATGAAGGTGGACAGCCTCTTGAAGCGGTTCCCGCAGGGGCCGCAGGCCGAGTCGCCGCGCCTGGCCTATGTGCGCGGCCTGCTCGCTTTCGGCGAGCTCAGTCCCGAGCTGATGGTGCACATGCGCGAGGCGGCCCTCAAGTTCGAGCGAGAGGGCGACCTGCGCATGGCGCGGCGCGCGCTCGCGCTCTCGGCCTATGGCGGCGCCTTGCAGCGCTTCCAGGCCCACGCGGCGGAGGTTCTCGCCACGCTCGAGGACGCCCCGCCGGACCTGGAGACCGACGCGGCCAGGTTGGCGAGCCGGTACTGGGGTGCCGTGGTCAGTGGTCCCGCTGCCGCGGCCGAAGACCACCTGCGGCGCCTGGTGAGCCTGCTGGAGGACGGCGGAACGCCGGCGCTCTGGTTCCGGTTTCTCCCCTACATGTTCGGCAACTACGTCACGCCGGCCTTTCCCGAACTGGTCAGGCGGGTCGTGGCCGGCGCCCTGCGCGCCGCGGGCGATAGCCATGTGCCGCTGCAGCTGCTGGCGCGGAGCAACGAAGCCTGGCTGCTGCTGTGGGAAGGCCGTGTCGCCGAATCCCGTGCGCTGGCCGTGCAGCTGGAGGCGGACGAAAAATGGGCCGGGCGTCCGCGCCATGCCCGTGTCGGCTCCTGGATTCTTGCCGTGGCCCAGGCGATGGTACGTGGCGATCGGGAGGCCATTCATCTCGTGATGAGCGACAAGAGCTACTTCAAGCACTTGCCGCGCCTGGAGCTGGTCACGCGTGGCGCCGCGGCCAGCGTCGTGGAAGACTGGGCCACCGTCCGGGAGGTCCTCGAAAGCCTGCGCGGCATGGACATGCGCGGTTCGTACTGGGAGCCTTTTCCGCCTCTGCTCGAGGCCCAGCTCGCCTTGCACGAACAGCGTGTCGAGGATGCGCTGCACTTGCTTCGCGAATGCGTCGAGACGTCCCAGGACATCGACCGCTTCGGCTTCGATGCGATGGTGCGCAGCACACTCGCCATGGCGGAGATGCGCGCCGGGCGGCCGCAGGCGGCCTGGGCCGCGATGGAACCGCTGGTGGCACGGACCCGGCGCACCGGCCTCATGTGCGGGGTGCTGATGTGCGGGCCGCGCGTTCTGGCCGAGCTGGTGCAGGCGCCGTGGGGCTCCGAGGTGCCGGAGGAAGCCCAAACGGAGATGCGGCACTGGGCCGCGTTGTCGGTGCAGGCGCAGGGAAATGCGAAGCCGGACGCGCCCAAGTCTGCACTGCCCGATTCGAAGGTGCTGACCCCCCGCGAAATGGAGGTTCTGGAGCGCATCGCCTCGGGCGACAGCAACAAGCTGATCGCCCGGGCGCTCGACCTCAGTCCCCATACCGTCAAGCGGCACGTGGCGCGCATCCTGGACCGCCTGGACCTGGCCTCGCGTGGGGCGGCAGCGGCCTGGTTCCGCGAGTTGGGGGTGCGATGAGGAGTGAACGAATGACGAACGAGACGCGCCCCGCCGTGCTGGACTTGATCGGCAACACGCCGCTGGTGCCGGTCACGCGGCTGGACACCGGCCCCTGCACCCTGTTCCTCAAGCTCGAGTCGCAGAACCCCGGCGGATCGATCAAGGACCGCGTGGGCCTGGCGATGATCGATGCGGCCGAGCGCGACGGGCGCCTGAAGCCGGGCGGCACGGTGGTCGAGGCCACCGCCGGCAATACGGGCCTGGGCCTGGCGCTGGTGGCGCGCGCCAAGGGCTACCGCGTGGTGCTGGTGGTGCCCGACAAGATGGCCACCGAGAAGGTGCTGCACCTGAAGGCGCTCGGCGCCGAGGTCCACACCACCCGCTCGGACGTGGGCAAGGGCCATCCCGAGTACTACCAGGACTATGCGGCGCGGCTTGCCGGGGAGATCCCGGGAGCCTTCTTCGCCGACCAGTTCAACAACCCCGACAACCCGCTCGCGCATGCCGCCAGCACCGGGCCCGAGATCTGGCAGCAATGCGGGCACGATGTGGATGCGATCGTCGTCGGCGTCGGCTCCGGCGGCACCGTGACCGGGCTCACGCGCTATTTCCGCGAGGTTCAGCCCGCGCTCTTCTTCGTGCTGGCCGATCCGGCGGGCTCGGTGGTCGCGGAGTACACGCGCAGCGGCACCGTGGGCGAGGCCGGGTCGTGGGCGGTCGAGGGCATCGGCGAGGACTTCATCCCGGGCATCGCCGATCTCTCCGGCGTGAAGAAGGCCTATTCGATCACCGACGAGGAAAGCTTCGGCACTGCCCGCGAGCTGCTGCGGGCCGAGGGCATCCTGGGCGGCTCGTCGACCGGCACGCTGCTGGCGGCGGCGCTGCGCTTCTGCCGCGAGCAGACCCGGCCGCTGCGGGTGGTGAGCTTCGTGTGCGACACCGGCACGCGCTATCTCTCGAAGGTCTACAACGACCAGTGGATGCTCGACCAGGGCCTGCTCGCGCGCGAGCGCTTCGGCGATCTGCGCGACGTGGTCTCGCGCCGCTTCGAGGACGGCAGCGTGATCAGCGTGGGGCCCGAGGACACGCTGCTCACCGCCTTCCAGCGCATGCGCCTGGCGGACGTGTCGCAGCTGCCGGTGCTCGAAGGCACGCAGCTGGTCGGCGTGATCGACGAGTCCGACCTGCTGCTGAGCGTTCACGCGGACGCGAGCCGCTTCCGCGCCAGCGTGAAGAGCGCGATGACCGACCTGCCCGAGACCCTGCCTTCCAGCGCCAGCCTGGCCGAGCTCGAAGCGGTGCTCGACCGCGGGCTGACAGCGATGATTTCGGACGAGGCCGGCTTCCACGGCCTCATCACGCGCACCGATCTCTTGAACCATCTCCGGAGAAAGCTGAAGTGAGCCAAGACAAGGACCCGCACGCCCCGCTCGGCTTCGCCACCCGCGTCATCCATGCGGGCCAGGCGCCCGATCCCTCGACCGGCGCGATCATGCCGCCCATCTACGCCACCTCCACCTACGTGCAGCAAAGCCCCGGCGTGCACAAGGGCCTGGACTACGGCCGCTCGCACAACCCCACGCGCTGGGCGCTGGAGCGCTGCGTGGCAGACCTCGAAGGCGGCTCGGCGGCTTTTGCCTTCGCCTCGGGCCTGGCTGCGATCTCGACCACGCTGGAGCTGTTGGACGCCAATGCCCATGTCGTTTCGGGCGACGATGTCTATGGCGGCACCTTCCGACTGTTCGAGCGGGTGCGTGCGCGCAGCGCGGGGCACCGCTTCAGCTTCGTCGACCTGACCGATCCGGTGCGGCTGCTGGAAGCGCTGACACCCGAGACGCGCATGGTGTGGGTCGAGACGCCGACCAACCCCTTGCTGCGCCTGGCCGACCTGCGTGCCATCGCGGCAATCTGCCGCGAGCGCGACATCCTCTGCGTCGCCGACAACACCTTCGCCAGCCCCTGGGTGCAGCGGCCGCTGGAGCTGGGCTTCGACATCGTGGTGCACTCCACCACCAAGTATCTCAACGGCCATTCGGACGTGATCGGCGGGATCGCCGTGGTCGGCCGCGAGGAGCGCCACGCGGCCTTGCGCGAGCGCCTGGGCTTCCTGCAGAACTCGGTGGGTGCGATCGCCGGGCCCTTCGACAGCTTCCTCGCGCTGCGCGGCGTGAAGACGCTCGCATTGCGCATGGAGCGCCATTGCAGCAGTGCGCTGGCGCTTGCCCAGTGGCTCGAGGCGCAGCCGCAGGTGGCGCGCGTGCACTACCCGGGCCTGGCCTCGCACCCGCAGCACGCGCTGGCGCGGCAGCAGATGCGGCAGGGCTTCGGCGGCATGATCTCCGTCGACCTGAAGACCGATCTCGCCGGCACGCGGCGCTTTTTGGAAGCGGTACGCATCTTCTCGCTGGCAGAAAGCCTGGGCGGCGTCGAGAGCCTGATCGAGCACCCGGCCATCATGACGCACGCCACCATCCCGGCCGAGACGCGTGCGCGGCTGGGCATTGGGGATGGGTTGGTGCGGCTGTCGGTCGGGGTCGAGGATCTGGAGGACCTGCGGGCCGACCTGCGGCAGGCGCTGGAGAAGATCTGATTTTGCGATAGGGGCTTGGAAGGGCGCTCATGTGCCTGCGCGCTGCAAAGGAGCCCACGGGTCCGCTGCGGCGCGCCAAACGCAGGTGCGCGGGGGCCGGAACCGGAGTCCGGGTTGGTATTCGGATCAACCCCGCCGTGTCCTCCGCGGAAGGTGGTTTGCGGGCCGGGCGATTTCTGGGGCGGTGAGGAGCGCAGTCTGGGGGCGGGCGCGCCTGCCGAAGGACAGGCGCGCTTCGTTGTCTAGCTCGCCGCGGCTGTTTGAGCAGAGTGAACGCAGTGAACGTCGCGAGTTCCGCGGCGCCGCCCCCAGACGAGCACCGCAACGAAGTCGGCGCGTAGCGACGACCGCCCCAGTATGAGCCCGGACCGCAGACCGCCTTCCGCGGCGCGCCCGCCTGCATCACTGCCTGTATTGAACGCAAAGTCCTTCAAGTCAGGCGCCAAGATCACCCGCAAGGTTGGCCAGCGTCTCCGGCGCGATGACGATCATCGCCGGGTAGTTCGTGTGATCGCACCCCAGCTTGACCTGCGCACCCGCGCGCACCGCCGCGCGCGCCGCATCGTCGAACTCGAAGCGCAGGAAATGCACCGCCGAGGTCTTCTCGTCGGTCTCGCGGTCCAGGTCCTCGTCGGCGATGGCGTAAACGCGCGGATGGCCCTCGACCTCGACGAACATGCGGTCTTCCACGCCGATGAGGCGCGCCAGCTCGCGCTTGCGCTCGTGAACGTCGGTGTACTCGATCAGCATGGTCGCCTTCCAGTTGCTGCCGTCGGGCACCAGCGGCAGGTAGGCGTCGATCTCGCTGCGGATGCCGTCCTCCTCGAAGATCTTCTCGATGTGCAGCATCTCCTGGATCTGGCGCCGGATGGTGGTCTCGTCCTCGAACTGCACGCTCACATGGTCGCCCAGGCGCACCGTGCGCAGCTTGCGGTGGGCGATGGACTCCGGGGCGCTCGACTTGCGGATCTTGGCGTAGGCCTCCAGCGTCATCAGGGTGTCGGGGGTGATGGTCATCGTGGCTACTCCAGGCCGTAGGCCATGCGCACCAGGCTCAGCGGATGCTGCAGCTTGGCAGCCGCCAGCCCATCTTGCGCCATGCCCTGCGCGATGTGGTGGCCGGCCAACGCGCAGTCGGAGCTGATGTAGTCGGGCTCGTTCTTGCCCATGGACTTGAACACCGGCTTGCCGATCTTCATCGCCACCGGGTGGTAGGGCGTCTTCACGCCGTAGGTGCCCGCATGGCCTGAGCATCGCTCCACCGTGTTGAGCTGCACCGGCACCGTCTGCCCGATCAGCTTGAACATCTCCTCGGTCTTGCGGCCGATCTTCTGCACCCGCCCGTGGCAGGGAATGTGGTAGCTGAGCTTGCCCAGCGGCGTCTTGAAGTCGGTCTTGAGCAGGCCGTCCTTGTGGCGTGCCATCAGGTACTCGAAAGGGTCGTACATGGCCTGCTGCACCAGCTTCACGTCGGCGTCGTCCGGGAAGAGCAGCGGCAGTTCCTGCTTGTACATCAGCGTGCAGGAGGGGACGGCCGTGAGGATCGCGAAGCCTTCCTTCGCGTATCGGGCCAGCACGGGGATGTTGGCCTCCTTGTGCCGGGCCACGCCATCGAGGTCGCCGAGCTCGAACTTGGGCATGCCGCAGCAGCTCTCCTTCGAGACGATCGTGTAGGGAATGCCGTTGTGCCTGAGCAGCTTGATCAGGTCGAAGCCGATGCCGGGCTCGTTGTAGTTGACATAGCAGGTCGCAAAGATCGCGACCTTGCCGGGTGTGCGCTCGCCGTCGACCACCGGCGGCGCCGCGTCGTCCTTGGGGGCGCTCCAGCGGAAGCGCTTGGTCGCCAGGTCGGGCAGCCAGGCATTCGGGTGTACGTGCAGCGCGCTGTCCAGGAGCCTGCGCATGGGCTTCGTCCTGTTCAGCGCATTGACCGCCTGCACCACCACCGGAATGCCCGCGAACTTGCCGTGCACGTCGGTGGAGGCCAGCAGCTTCTCGCCACCCGCGACGCCGCCGTTCCTGAACTTGATGGCCTTGGCGCGCAGCATGGTGTGCGGAAAGTCCACGTTCCACGGATGCGGCGGCACGTAGGGGCACTTGGTCATGTAGCAGAGGTCGCACAGGTAGCACTGGTCGACCACGCTGCCATAGTGCTTGGGATCGACCCCGTGCACCTCGCCGTCCTCGGTGGCGTCGACCAGATCGAAGAGGTTCGGGAAGGCCTGGCACAGGCTGACGCAGCGGCGGCAGCCGTGGCAGATGTCGAAGATGCGCGTCATCTCGCGCTCGCACGCGGCCTGGTCGTAGAACTCGGGGTTCTTCCAGTCCACCGGGTGGCGCGTGGGCGCCTCGAGATTGCCTTCTCGACTCGTCATGGGATGGCCCGTGGCCGGGCGCATGGCGCCGGCGGACGCTGTGCCCGGTGAAGAGCCCTTCGTCCGTCAAGCGCTCGCGCGCGGCTCAGTCGACCAGCGCCTCGAGCGCCTTGGTGTAGCGGTTGGCGTGCGAGCGCTCGGCCTTGGCCAGCGTCTCGAACCAGTTGGCGATCTCGTCGAAGCCCTCTTCGCGCGCTTGCTTGGCCATGCCCGGGTACATGTCGGTGTACTCGTGGGTCTCGCCGGCAACGGCAGCCTTCAGGTTGAGGCGGCTGTCGCCGATCGGCAGGCCGGTGGCCGGGTCGCCCGAGCCGTGCTCGAGGAACTCCAGATGGCCGTGCGCATGGCCGGTCTCGCCTTCGGCGGTGGAACGGAACAGCGCCGCGACGTCGTTCTGGCCTTCGACGTCGGCCTTGTTCGCGAAGTAGAGGTAGCGTCTGTTGGCCTGGGATTCGCCTGCGAAGGCGTCCTTCAGGTTCTGCTCGGTTCTCGATCCTTTCAAGTCCATGGCTATCTCCTGGGATTGGCTAGGCATGCAAAGTGGAACCGTCGCTGCCGTGACAGCGGCGCCCCTGCAATCTACACCAAGCAGCGGGATGTGCCATACAAAGCCTCAATAAGGATCATTGAGGCAGGCAATGGGCCGCGCGCGGGGATCAGCCCGGCAGCACGGCCTCGCGCAGCTGCGGGAACACCTTGGCCACCTTGGCGAGCAGGTAGTCGCCGTAGATGCCGTCGAAGGCATGCACGTTGGCGTGGTCCCAGCGCGTGGCGCTGTCGTCGGCCACGGCGGGCCGCGGCAGGCCCGCGATGGGCTGGACCCGCGCATGGAAGTTGGGATCGAAAAAGAGCGGGAAGGACAGCCGGTCCCGGCCCGAGGTGTTGCGGACCACGCGATGCGGCGTCGAGCGATAGAGCCCGCCGGTCATGCGGTCGAGCATGTCGCCGATGTTGATCACGAAGGCATCGGGGATCGGCGCCGCGTCGATCCAGCCTTCGCCCGTGCGCACCTGCAGGCCGCCGATGTCGTCCTGCCGCAGGATGGTGAGCAGGCCGTAGTCGGTGTGCTCGCCCACGCCCCAGGCGACGTCCAGGCCGGCCGGGACCGGCTGGGTCGGATAGTTGAAGAGGCGAAAGAGGATCAGCGGGTCGGCCGTGTAGCGCTCGGCGAAGTAGCCGGCGCCCAGGCCGAGGCTCAGGGCGATGCCTTCCATCAGCTGATGGCCCAGGCGCGTCGCCGCGGCCATGTAGTCGAGGATCGTCTGCCTGAGGCCGGGGACATCCGGGAACAGGTTGCGCCCGTGCACCGGCGTGCGCGCGAGCACCAGCGGATCGTCCTCGGGCAGCTCGGTGCCGAGGTAGAGCCCCTCCTTCCAGTCGGGCCGGCCCGAGGTCAGCTCGCCACCGGTCGGGAAATAGCCGCGCCAGGCGCGGCCGCCCAGTTCCATGCGCCACTGCATCTTGGTGGCTTCGGGCAGCGCGAAGAAGGCGCGGCTGAGCGCTTCGAGGCGCTGCGTCAGCGCGCGGTCGACGCCGTGGCCGGTGACGTAGAAGAAGCCGTGCGCGCGGCAGGCCTCGCCGATGCGTGCGGCGACCTCGGCGCGTCCGGGCGCACGCGCGACCAGCGGTGCGATGTCGATGACGGGCAGCGAAGGGGTCGATGAAGGGGTCGATGTGCGCATCGAGGCCAGCGTATCAAACCGCGTGCGCGAAGGGCGTGCGGATGTCGGCAAGAAACTGCTGCGCGCGCGGGTGTTGCGGGCGATTGAAGAAGTCGTCGGGGGTGGCCCGCTCCAGCACGCGGCCGGCATCCATGAAGAGCACGCGGTCGGCCACGTCGCGTGCGAAGCCCATCTCGTGCGTCACGACCACCATGGTCATGCCTTCGCGCGTGAGGTCGCGCATCACCAGCAGCACCTCGCCCACCATCTCGGGGTCGAGCGCGCTGGTGGGTTCGTCGAAGAGCATCAAGGGCGGCTGCATGGCCAGCGCCCGTGCGATGGCCACGCGCTGCTGCTGGCCGCCCGAGAGCTCGGAGGGAAAGGCGTGGGCCTTGTTGGCCAGGCCGACGCGCTCGAGCAGGGCCATGGCGCGCTCGGTGGCTTGGGCGCGCGAGAGGCCGCGCAGCTGGATCGGCGCCAGCGTGCAATTGCCGATGACCGTGAGATGCGGGAACAGGTTGAACTGCTGGAACACGAAGCCGATGTGCGAGCGAAAGTCGTTGAGATCGATGCCGGGCGCGTGGATGTCCTTGCCGTCCACCATGATGCGGCCGGACTTGATCGGCTCCAGCCGGTTGATGGTGCGGATCAGCGTGGACTTGCCCGACCCCGAGGGGCCGCAGACCACCACCACCTCGCCCCGGGCGATGGTCTCGCTCACGTCGACCAGCGCGTGATAGCCGCCGTACCACTTGTTGACCTTGTCGAATTCGATCATGCGGGTGCCTTCGGTGCTTCGCGGACGGTCGTGCGCCGGCCCGTGCGCCGCTCCAGCCAATAGGCGAAGCGAGACAGCCCGAAGCACATGACGAAATAGGTGAGGCCCAGGACCAGGTAGACCTGCACCGGCTTGGTGAAGACCTGGGTGTTGATCTGCGAGGCGATGAAGGACACCTCCGCCAGGCCGATGATGTAGCCCAGCGAGGTCTCCTTGATGGTGGAGACGAACTGGTTCACCAGCGAGGGCAGCATGCTGCGCAACGCCTGGGGCAGCACCACGAAGCGCATGGTGCGGCCCCAGCCCAGGCCCAGCGAGCGCGCGCTCTCGACCTGGCCGCGCGGCAGCCCCAGGATGCCGGCGCGCACGATCTCGCCGATGTAGATGCCGTCGAAGACCACCAGCGCGATCAGCATGGTGGTGAACTGGTCGGTCTTGACGCCGGTCACGCTGGGGAGGAAGAAGTAGGCCCAGAACACCACCATCAGCAGCGGCGTGCCGCGCACCACGAAGGCCACCAGCGTCACCGGCCATCGCAGCCAGCGCCAGGGGCTCACGCGCGCCAGGCCCAGCAGCAGGCCGAAGGGCAGGGCGAGCACCAGGCCCAGCGAGGCCAGCAGCACCGTGAGCGCCAGTCCGCCCAGCGGGCCGTTGGGATACTGCCCGATGAGAAAGTAGACCCAGTAGTCGCGCACGAGCTCGATCACGGTGCGGCTCCGGTGCTGATCGGAGTACCTCCGCCTTCTGCGGTACGAGCCCCCTTCGAAACGGCCGCGCGCGGTCTCATAGCGCCCTCGGCGGGAAGCGGTGCTGGTACCAGCTGGCCGCACCGGTGATGAGCATCGACACCGTGAGGTAGGCCGCGGTGGCGAAGGCGAAGGACTCGGCGCTGCGGAAGGTCGCGCTCTCCACCTGCCCGGCCTGGTACATCAGCTCGGCCACGCCGATCACGGTGGCCACGCTGGTGCCCTTCCAGAGGTTGAGGGTCTGCGAGATCAGCGGCGGGATGGTGACGCGCAACGCCTGCGGCAGGATGATGCGGCGCATGGTCGCGAGGAAGCCGAAGCCCAGGGCGCGGCCCGCTTCCATCTGCACCGCCGGAATGGCGCGGATGCCGCTGCGGATGTCCTCGGCCATGTAGGCCGCGGTGTAGAGGCCCAGTGCCACCACCGCGCTCATCGCCTCGATGCGGCCGGCATAGAGGCGCTGCTTGAGCTCCTCGGGCAGCAGCTCGGGCGCGCCGAAATACCAGAACAGCATGTGCGCGAGCAGCGGGATGTTGCGGATCGACTCCACGTAGGCGAAGCCCAGCCCCCGCAGCGCGGCCACCGGCGCCAGGCGCAGCAGCGCCACTGCGAGCGCGACCGGCAGGGCCAGCATCAGCGAGGCGGCCAGCAGCTGCAGCGAGAGAGCGAGGCCCGCGACCAGCATGTCGTGGTAGCGCCCCGTGAGAAGCAGGGAATAGTCGAAAAGCGGCATGAATCGATCGGATGCGCAGGCGCCCACGCGGACCGCCGCGGGGCACATGGTACGCATCCGTGAAGCGCCGCGCGGCGGCGCTCACACCGTCTTCAACTGTCGATCTTGTCGGTCTCGATCTTGAACGTGCGCGTCTCGAAGCCCGATTTTGTCTTCGGGCCGTACCACTTGAAGAAGATCTTCTCGGCCTCGCCCGACTTCTCGAGCTCGCGAAGCGTGTCGTCCACCACCTTCTTGAGGCCGCTCTCGCCCTTCCTGATGCCGATGGCCAACGCCTCGGTGCTCAGGTTCTGCTTGAGCACCACGTACTGCGCCTTCTGCGGCCCCAGCTTGGCGTAGCTGTTGAGCAGCGCGGCCTCGTCGTCGACGTAGCCCACGCCCTTGCCCTGCTGCAGCGCCTGAAAGGCCTGCTGGCTGGTGTCGAAGGTCACCACCTCGGCAGTGGGCACGGCCTTCTTGATGTTGGGCTCCTGCGTGCCGCCGCGGATGGTCAGCACCTTCTTGCCCGCGAGCTGCGGCACGTCGGTGATGCCGCTGTCCTTCTTGACGATGGCCTTCTGGCCGGTCACGAAGGTGGTCAGCGAGAAGTCGATCTGCGACTCGCGCTCCTTGTTGTGCGTGAGGCCCGCCGCGACCAGGTCCACGTGGCCCTGCTGCAGCTCGGGGATGCGTGCGGCCACCGCGATCTGCTTGAGCACCGGCTTCACGCCGATCTTCTTCGCGATGGCGTTCACCAGGTCGACTTCGTAGCCGATGATCTCGCGCGTCTTCGGGTCGATGAAGGTGGCGGGCTCGTCGGTGCCGAGCACGCCGACGACCAGCTGGCCCTTCTTCTTGATGTCATCCAGCTGGTCGGCATGGACGGCGGTGCCCGCGAGCAGGGCGGCCGCGGCGAGGGCGGCGGCAGCGAAACGGAAGCGCATCTTTTTCTCCTGGGGAAAGGGGTCCGCACCATAGCAAACAAAAGCCTGCTGCGTGAAATAGCTCTTTTCCATATGCATACTGCCGTCATGCAAATCCAGGAAAAACCGCCTTTCGACACGCCCTTCGAATGGATCGGCGGCGAGCAGAAGGTTCATGCGCTGGTCGAGCGCTTCTACGACCTCATGGAACTGGAGCCGGCCTACGCGCAGTTGCGGGCGGTGCACGGCCCCTCGCTGGAGAACGCGAGGCAGCGGCTGTTCTGGTTCCTGTGCGGCTGGCTGGGCGGACCGCAGCACTACACCGACCGCTTCGGCCACCCGATGCTGCGGGCGCGGCACCTGCCGCAGAGCATCGGCGGCCACACCATCGGCATCCAGGAGCGCGACCAGTGGCTGGCATGCATGGACCAGGCGATGGGGGAGACCGGTGTACCCGAAGGACTTCGTGCGCGCCTGCGCGATTCCTTCTTCCAGACCGCCGACTGGATGCGGACATAAGCCTGCGGCTTTTCACATCGCTTCGCTGAGCCTCGGAGCGGCCGGACGGCAGCCGACCGGCTAGCGCCGCGACGGCGTCAGCAGCACCACCAGCGCCCCGGCCCCGCCCTCGGCCGGCTTGGCTTGCACGAAGGCCAGGGTCTCGCTCTTCTGGATCAGCCAGCGCTGCACCTTGGCCTTGAGCACCGGCTGGCGCCCGGGCGATCCCAGGCCCTTGCCGTGCACCACGCGCACGCAGCGCACGCCCAGCTTGCCCGCCTCGCGGATGAACTCGCCCAGCGCTTCCCGCGCCTCGTCGCTGCGCATGCCGTGCAGGTCGATCTCGCGCTGGATGCTCCACTCGCCCGCGCGCAGCTTGCGCGTCACGTCGGTGTGGATGCCGGGGCGGCGAAAGCTCATCGCGTCGTCGGCGTCGAGCAGGGTGCTGACGTCGAACTCGTCCGACAGCGACTCGCGCAGCACGCGCTGTTCGTCGAGCTGCTTCTGCACGGGAAGAGGCGCCGGCGGCTCGGGCGCCAGCGGCACCGCAGGCCGGCGCCGCAGCGGCTGCGTGGCGCCGATGGCGCGCGAGAACAGGTCCTGCTCGGCGGCGCGCTTCTTCTCGGCGGCTGCGCGCACGGCGGCCTCGGCGGCTTCGCGCTCACGCTGCTCGGCCAGGGTCTTCTGCACGCCTTTGAGCTCGGCGAGGGTCTTGAGGGCTTTGGGTTTGCTGGGCATCGGCTGGTCGCTGGAGGATACGTCCTCCGCGTCCGGGCTCAGATCAGGCCGCGCTCGGCCATCGACAGGGCCCGGCCCGGGGCGACGATCACGTGGTCCAGCACCCGCACGTCGATCAAGGCCAGCGCGGCCCGCAGCGTGTGCGTCAGCGCTTCATCGGCTCGGGAGGGTTCGACGCAGCCGCTCGGGTGGTTGTGCGCCAGGATCAGGGCCGCCGCGCGGTGGTGCAGGGCGCGTGTCACCACCTCTCGCGGGTACACGCTGGTCTGGGTCAGGGTCCCGCGAAAGAGTTCTTCCAGCGCGATCAGGCGGTGCTGCGCGTCGAGAAAGAGCGCGGCGAAAACCTCGTGCGGCCTGGCCGCCAGCTGCAGTTGCAAATAGTTCTTCACGGCATCGGGCGACTCGAACAGCTCGCGTTCCTTCAGCCCCTGGGCCATCGCGCGTCGCGCCAGCTCGAGCACGGCCGCAAGGTTGCTCCGCTTGGCACTGCCGCCCAGGCCCTTGATGCGCCTGAGGTCGTCGAGTCCGGCGTGGAGCAGGCCATTGATGCCGCCAAAGCCGTCGAGCAGGTCCTGCGCGAGCTGCAGCACGTTCTTGCCGGGAAGGCCGGTGCGCAGCAGCAGCGCCAGCAGCTCGGCATCGGCCAGCGAGCCGGGGCCCAGCGCCATCAGCTTTTCGCGCGGTCGTGCTTCCAGGGGAAGATCGGAGAAAGACATGGTCGGCATGGGCCCGTTGGCCCCTCCCTAAAATACAGGGCCCCAGTCTATAGCGAGCGCCACCTTGTCCTCCACCACCTCCGCCGCCATCGTCGTGCCCGGCTCCTTCCTCACGCTGCACTACCGGCTGGCCGGGCCTGCGGGCGACATCATCAACACCTTCGGCGACAAGCCGGCCACGCTCTCGCTGGGCACCGGCGAGCTCTCGCCCGCGGTCGAGCAGCGGCTGATGGGCCTGGCCGAGGGCACCCATGCCACCTTCGAACTGCCGGCCGGCGAGGCCTTCGGCGAGCGCAACGCCGACATGCAGCAGTGGGTGGCGCGCAAGCTGCTTGTGCAGATGGGCGACCCCGACGAGCAGTACGCGGTGGGCGACGTGGTGCAGTTCCCGACGCCCGACGGGAGCGGCAGCTACGCCGGCGCGGTGGTCGAAGCCAACGAGACCGCGGTGCGTTTCGACTTCAACCATCCGCTCGCCGGGCAGCCGGTGAGCTTCGAAGTGCAGCTGATCGGGGTGCTGTGAACATGGGCACGGTCGAAGAAGTCATCCTCGCCGAGCCACGGGGCTTCTGCGCCGGCGTCGACCGCGCGATCGAGATCGTCGAGCGCGCGATCGCCAAGTTCGGCGCGCCGATCTACGTGCGCCACGAGATCGTGCACAACACCTACGTGGTCAACGAGCTCAAGGCCAAGGGCGCGATCTTCATCGAGGAACTGGCCGAGGTGCCCGCGGGGGCGACGCTGGTGTTCAGCGCGCACGGCGTGAGCAAGGCCGTGCAGGCCGAGGCGCGGGCGCGCGGCTTCGAGATCTTCGACGCCACCTGCCCGTTGGTGACCAAGGTGCACGTCGAAGTCGCCAAGCTCGCGAAAGAGGGCTACGAGTTCATCATGATCGGCCACAAGGGGCACCCCGAAGTCGAGGGCACCATGGGGCAGCTTTCCGGCGGCATCCACCTGGTCGAGGACGTGGCGGACGTGGCGCGCGTCCAGCCCGGGCAGACCGAGAAGCTGGCCGTGGTGACGCAGACCACGCTGTCGGTCGATGACGCGGCCGAGATCTCGGCTGCGGTGCGCGCGCGCTTCCCGAAGGTGCGCGAGCCCAAGCAGCAGGACATCTGCTATGCCACCCAGAACCGGCAGGACGCCGTCAAGCTGCTGAGCCCGCAGGTGGACCTGGTGATCGTGGTCGGCAGCCCGACCAGCTCCAACAGCAACCGGCTGCGCGAACTGGCGCAGCGCCTGGGCACCGAGAGCTACATGGTCGACTCGGCCGCCGAACTGAAGCCCGAATGGTTCGAGGGCAAGACCCGCGTCGGGCTGACGGCCGGCGCCTCCGCCCCCGAGGTGCTGGTGCGCGAGGTGATCGACCGGATCAAGGCACTGGGCGCGGTGTCGGTGCGCAAGATGGACGGCATCGAAGAAACGCTCAAGTTTCCGCTGCCCAAGGGCCTGAAGCTCGACCACATGCCCGCGCCGGGCCATATTTCGTGACGAGCGCCGCCGCCATCGACTGGCGACGCGACATCGAGGCGGCCGCACGGCGGATCGACGAGCGGGCCCCGCAATTCCTGCGCAGGACACCGTTGTGGAAGCTGCCAGGCCGCGCGCTGGGCATCGAGGTGCCGGGCGTCGAGCTCTGGCTCAAGCTCGAGCATCTGCAGGCCGGTGGCAGCTTCAAGGCGCGGGGCATGATGAATCGGCTGCTGGCCCATGAGATTCCCGACAGCGGCGCCATCGTGGCCTCGGGCGGCAATGCCGGCATCGCGACCGCCGCGGCGGCGCAGGCGCTGGGCGTGCATTGCGAGGTGTTCCTGCCCACCGTCTCGCCGGAAGCCAAGCGCGCGAAGCTGCGCGCACTCGGCGCCACGGTGGTGGTGGGCGGCGAGGTCTATGCCGATGCGCTGGCGGCCTGCCTCGAGCGTCAGCGCGAGAGCGGCGCCTTGCTCACCCATGCCTACGACCAGGCCGAGGTGGTGGCCGGTGCCGGCACGCTGGGCCGCGAGATCGAGGACCAGGGCGGCCTGCCGGATGCAGTGCTGGTCAGCGTGGGCGGCGGCGGCCTGATCGGCGGCCTGGCGGCCTGGTTCGAGCAGCGCAGCCGCGTGGTGGCGCTCGAGCCCGAGCGCGCCCCCACGCTCTTTCGCGCGCGCGAAGCCGGCGAGCCGGTCGATGTGGAGGTCAGCGGCGTGGCGGCCGATTCGCTCGGAGCGCGGCGCATCGGCGCCTTCGCCTGGGACATCACGCAACGCCAGGTGCGCGACGCCCTGCTGCTGCCCGACGGTGCGATTCGCGCTGCGCAGTCGTGGCTGTGGAAGGAACTCAAGCTGGCCGTCGAGCCGGCCGCGGCCCTGCCGCTGGCCGCACTGCACACGGGTGCCTATGCGCCGCGCGAAGGCGAGAAGATCTGCCTGATCGTCTGTGGCGCCAACGTGGACCCGACGAGTCTCGCCTGATCAGCTCTGCGGCTGGTCGACGTTGACCATCCACGGCACGCCGAACTTGTCTTCCAGCATGCCGAAGCCGGGGGACCAGAAAGTGGCGGCGTAGGGCATCGTGACCTTGCCGCCTTCGGACAGCGTCTTGAAGAGCTGCTCGCCTTCCTTGACGTCCTTGGCCTGGACCGAGAGCGAGAAACCCTTGTAGCCGTCGAAGGCCATGCCGGGCGGCAGGTCGGAGGCCATGATCTGCTTGCCGCGCGCTTCGAGCGTGGCATGCATGATCTTTTTCTTGTGCGAGTCCGGCGTGTCCTTGCCCATCGGGCTTTCGCCGAAGGTCATGCTGAAGAGGATCTTGCCGCCCAGGCTCTTGGCGTAGAAGGCCAGCGCTTCGGCCGCATTTCCGTTGAAGGACAGGTACGCTTCCATCGAATCTCCTTGGGTGGTTGCAGAGGGGAGAGCCATCCTACGCCCCCGCCTAAAATCGCCCGATGCTCGATATCACTCTGTTACGCAAGGACCTTGCCTCGGTCGTTGCCGGCCTCGAAACCCGCAAGAAGAACCAGACCTTTCTCGACGTGGCGACCTTCAGCGCCCTCGAAGCCGAGCGCAAGACCCTGCAGACCCGCACCGAGGAAATGCAGGCGCGCCGCAACGCACTCAACAAGCAGATCGGGCCGCTGAAGGCCAGGGGCGAGTCGGTCGAGGCGCTGATGGCCGAGGTCAATGCGCTCAAGGCCGAGCAGGAATCTTCCGCCACTCGGCTCGAGGCGATCCAGCCCGAGCTGCAGGCGCTGCTGCTCGCGGTGCCGAACCTCCCGCATGCGAGTGTCCCCGTGGGAGACGACGAAAACGCGAATCTCGAGGTCCGGCGCTGGAGCCCCAAGGGCGGCAACGGTGCCGATGCGCCTGCACTCGGCTTCGAGGCGCGCGACCACGTCGACCTGGGCACGCCGCTCGGGCTCGACTTCGAGACCGGCGTCAAGCTCGCGGGCTCGCGTTTCACCGTGATGAAGGGCCCCATCGCGCGGCTGCATCGGGCGCTGTCGCAGTTCATGCTAGACATCCAGACCCAGCAGCACGGCTACACCGAGTGCTATGTGCCCTACGTGGTCAATGCCGACACGCTGCGCGGCACCGGCCAGCTTCCGAAGTTCGAGGGCGACCTGTTCGCGGCAAAGAAGGGCGGGCAGGACGGGGAGCCTGCGCCCGATCATTCGGCGCTCTACCTCATCCCGACCAGCGAGGTGCCGCTCACGAACCTCGTGCGTGACGAGATCCTTGCCGAGACGCAGCTTCCCCTGCGCTTCACCGCCCACACGCCCTGTTTCCGCTCGGAGGCAGGCAGCGCCGGGCGCGACACGCGCGGCATGATCCGGCAGCACCAGTTCGACAAGGTCGAGATGGTGCAGATCACGCATCCGGAAAAGAGCTACGAAGCGCTGGAGGCCATGACCACCCACGCCGAGGCCGTGCTCCAGGCGCTGGAGCTGCCGTACCGCGTGGTATTGCTGTGCACCGGCGACATGGGCTTCGGCGCTGCCAAGACCTACGACCTCGAGGTCTGGCTGCCGGCGCAGAACACCTACCGCGAGATCAGCTCGGTGTCGAACTGCGAGGCCTTCCAGGCGCGGCGGCTGCAGGCCCGCTTCAAGAATGCGCAGGGCAAGAACGAGCTGGTGCACACCCTCAACGGCTCGGGCCTCGCGGTCGGCCGCACCTTGGTCGCGGTGCTGGAGAACCACCAGCAGCCCGACGGCTCGATCGCGGTGCCGGCGGCGCTGCGGCCCTACATGGGCGGCCTTGAAACCCTGCAGCCCTGAAAAAGTCGCCAAAAGCCTCTGCTAGAATCGCGGGCTCGACAAACACCAGACTCCGGAGAGGTGGCAGAGTGGTCGAATGTACCTGACTCGAAATCAGGCGTACGGTATCCCCGTACCGTGGGTTCGAATCCCACCCTCTCCGCCAAGGATGCCCCGCAAAGGCTCCGAATCAACGCAAAAAGCCCAAGAGGACCCAAGCCTCCTGGGCTTTTTTGTTGGCTGCGGCCGCAGATGGCGCAGCGCTATTCGGCTGCAGGCGCTTCCCGATTGCTTTCGATGCGTGCGGGTTCGCTTGGCGGCGGGTCTTCTTGCAGGCACGGGTCGGGGTCGGCTTGCCGCCGCTCCGCCGTGGCTGCGCGCCGCAGCCGATCGATCCACTCAGCGCGAGTCAGCCTGCGCCGTCGCGCGCCGGGCAATTTGTCCGGGTCGGACTGTGAAGACAAGCCAAGCCTCCGTCTGAGAGCTTCGTAAACCGCTGCTTATCGCCCGACGGACGCAACGACGACGAGCGCCAGCACCAGGAAAACGGCGCCGACAAAACCGGCCTCGATCAGGATTTCGGACCAGGGAGCGCTCGCGACCGGCGAACTCACCGGTTCGAAGCTGCTTGTGGGGACATGCTCGTCGGAGATCACGTTCATGGTTGGTATTCCTCGTCCCGTCATCGAAGGCGTGCCAACTATAAGACAAGTGAACGAAGAATGGGAAAGTTTCACATTTCAGGCTTCTTGATGGAACTGATGCTCTACCAAAGTATTACAAAATGGCTCAAGATAGGTCCATCGAAGAGGGAACACATGAACGACCGACACGACACCAATCTGGGCTGGTGGACCGACAGGCCCGACCGGGAGCCCCGCGCCTCATCATTCAACCCGATCTCCGGTCCCTTCCATCGGCGGAAGCCGGAGCGGGTGTGGGTGAAGGCCTTGCTGATCGCAGCGCTCATGGGCGGGTTCGGCTGGTCCCTGCTGAACCTTGCTCACGCGCTGAGCTGAGCCCTGGCTTCGTCCAACGATTCTTAAGTCTGGCCTAAGACTGGCCGCCCAATATGAATGCAGACAGTCGCCTGGCGCTGGTAGAGGTTGCTTCGGCATCCGCCCTTGCTGGGCGGTTCCTCGATGCCGGCGACTGTCGCTACCTTTCCGACCCCGCCATGCCGTCGGCGCGAAGCAGGCCCACCCTCAGGCCTCTTCGCCTTCGCTGCCCCTTCCAGCGACGATGCGCCCGAGATGTAGCGTGAGCGCGGAGAGCTGAAGAAGACTACTGTCCGTCGTCTTCTGCGATGCGCCCAGGCGGCATACGCTCTGCTGCGCGCAGCACCTCCTCTTCGCTGCGAGCGGACGTAAGCGGGGGTCGGGCACCAATCTTTCGGCCATGCGCTCGGTCAGCGTCATCGTGGAATTGACCGCGTTCACTCCCACCCGCGCGGCTGGCAGGCTGCTAGGCCTGCGGCGGCCAAGCATCAGCGCCTTATTGCCGCGCCTCCGGACAGGTGAGTCGGGGCGGCGACCTTCCCCCCTCGATGGTGTTGACGATCGCACCCGCGCTGCGCCGGCGATGCGCTTGATTCCGGGGGTGAAGAACTTGGCCTGTCATCGCGTCCTGCAACTAAAAATCATTGTTGCCCACCTTTCCGGTGGCGCAGAAGCGGTAGGCCGCCGAGCGATAGCTTAGAAATGTTCAGATTTCAATCCCCTGGCGTCTTTATATTCGCCCGTTATCCGTGGCCAGCGGCCGCGATCGCAATCAGAGCTCTCAGACGGCCACCCCCGGCTTCATTTTCAGAAGGAAAAGTGTTTTCATGCAACCAGTTCCTCTTCGCTATACGTTGTTTTCGACCGCGAATCGCCAAGCGTCGTTCAACGCCGACTTTGTGGCGAAATTCGAAAATTTCGACGTCGAGAAGGCTGCCCACCTGTTGACAAGGGCGAGTGCTGCCCAATGGATCGATCTCGGCGCCTGGGTGAGCTCCCCACCCCTAGTGGCACGTAAGGTCCAGTTTGTCCATGAAGCGATCAAATCCATGTCGCACGGGTGGGAAACTGCGGCCAAGGCCTTGCTGCAGATATTGGAGGAGCTGAAGGAAGACCGGGCAGATCACGAGCATGCGCCTGCGGCTCTCGAATACATACTGCAAGCCTCCACGCACGCCCGCTGGGTCAACATGCTTCTGCTGCGGCCCAATTTGCTTTCTCGGTATTGCGCGCTGCTGGGAAATGGATCCGACGCGGCGTTCGCCTTTTGCTTCTTGGGTGCGCAAATGGCTCGCTCAGAGGAGACGTCTGTCCATGCATGGCAGATCTGGGAACTAGCCGTTCGGACGCTTGACGACGCAACGCGGCTTGAAGTCACCACGAACATGAATGCGGTCGACCGCCCGTCATTTTCTTGGCAGAAAAATCGTCAGTACCGGACGCTGTGGCCTGAACTCTATGATAAGCCAGGCTTCAGAACCAAGTTGCCTATATACATCTTTGTATTTCCCGGCAAGACGTTGCAAGAGGAGGCGGCCAATCGCGATTTGGCCCTACAGATATTCCTTCATAACGCATCCCAACTCTTGGGGCGTCCCGCCTCCCTGGACGACTTCAAGGGGATCCGGGCTGACTGGACCAGCACCGGACGGGCAACGGTAGAAGTCAACTATTCAATACGATTAGCAGATTGCGTCAGGTACTACCTCGGCTTTGGTCAGGATGCCGACAACAAACAAGGCTGGACGAAAGAGCCAAACTTCTTGTCTGTTGTGGATCAAGTGCGGGACGAATTCGAAAAAATCTGGTTGACCACTATCGATCTATCTTCTCCACTTCCTGCCCTTGAGACAGGCACGCCCATTTATCACCAAGTGGCCTCTCGAGAGCAGTATGCTGCAGTGTTGAATCAGTTGTCTGAGCACAACCTGCTGATCGGAGAACTTCACGACCACTTTGCCGCTTTAAATTTTATCATTCAGAATATGGCGTGGCTGCGCGAGCGTGGTTATGCGACAGTCTATCTGGAGAATTTGCCGGCGGAAGCTCAACGCCTGGCCAATGCCTATTTCTCGGGTCTTTCAGGGACGCCCATGTCGCCGGAACTCAAGATGGCGGCAATGGAACTTGCGACTGTCCTGGAGAAGGCAAAGGAGGTGGGGATGCGGGTAATGTTCGTTGACACCGACATGGTCTCGCCAGATAGCCTAGGCTCAAACGGTATGAACTACCGAGCTCGTGCTGCCGCGTTGAATGCGTTTGCCGTTGGCATCATCAACGACGACATGCCGCGGCGGGCGAATGGCAAATTCATCGCGCTATTCGGGATTTTCCATGTGTGGAGGGATACATCGGGAGTAGCAGATGTCTTCGGGGTTCAATGCGCATTGCCCAATTGCAAGTCGATGTTCATGTTCGATATTCCTCAGCGCGGCACAACAAATAGTCACGATGAAACATTTTTTATCGTCTCCCATGATCAGAAAGATAAGGTGAGTTCCAGTGAACAGCCTTTGATCTTCAGAGTGATGGCCGATGTGTATGTCGGCTCACGCATGCCACTTCGAATGTCGGTAAAAAACAATGAAAGCGGTGTTGCGAACAGAGGCGTCAAGCCACTTGAACTGCCACCGCCACCATCAATGAAGTAACAAGTGGCTTGTGGCGCGACGCCAGGCACGCAATCTCCTGTCCTGCGCAACCGGGGAATCTAAAGAGGACTTGCCGAGCGCGCCCGGCCTGTGTTTTCATGCAGGCACAACGTCCTGTTCGGAGACACAAGCGATGAAGACCGTGGCAGAAATCCTCAAGGAAAAAGGCGACCAGAGCGTGCACAGCATCGGGCCCGACGCCTCGGTGTACGAAGCCGTCGCGCTGATGGCGCAGAAGAACATCGGCGCCCTGCTGGTGATGGAGGGCGAGCGCATCGTCGGCATGCTGAGCGAGCGCGACTACGCGCGCAAGGTCGTGCTGATGTCGCGCTCATCCAAGGAAACCCGCCTGCGCGAGATCATGACTCCCTCGGTCATCTACGTGCATCCCGCGCAAAGCAGCGAAGAGTGCATGGCGGTGATGACCGAGAACCGCGTGCGCCACCTGCCGGTGCTCGACGACCACGGCCGGCTGGTCGGCCTGATCTCGATCGGCGACCTGGTCAAGGGCATCATCTCGGAGCAGAAGTTCATCATCGAACAGCTGCAGCACTACATCACCGGCGAGCACGCCTGAGCGCCCGGTCCGCCCTTGCAACGCCCATGGCACTGTCGGCCAAAGACCTCGAGCGCATTGCCGCATCGACGCTCTCCCACTACGACCGGAGCGCCGAGGACTTCTGGGCCGCGACGCGCGATCACGATGTGAGCCAGAACGTCGCGGCGCTGCTTCAGGCCATCGAGGCGCCGCCCCCGTTCGCCATTCTGGATTTCGGCTGTGGGCCCGGGCGCGACCTGCTGACCTTCAAGCGGCTCGGGCATCTCGCGATCGGGCTGGAGGGCGCTGCGCGGCTGGCCGAGATGGCACGCGCCCACAGCGGCTGCGAGGTGCTGGAGCAGAATTTCCTCGCGCTGGACCTGCCGCCGGATCGCTTCGACGGCGTGTTCGCGAATGCGGCGCTGTTCCACGTGCCTGCGCAAGAGTTGCCGCGCGTCCTGCGGGAACTGCACGCGACTTTGAAGCCGGGCGGCGTGCTCTTCAGCTCGAACCCGCGCGGCGAAGGCCAGGAAGGCTGGAGCGGCGCGCGTTACAGCGCCTTTCACGATCTGGAGGCCTGGCAGCGCTACGTGTCGGGCGCGGGCTTCGTGGCGCTCTCGCACTACTACCGCCCGGAAGGGCTGCCGCGTGAGCAGCAGCCTTGGCTCGCGAGCGTGTGGCGCAAGCCGACGGGCTGAGAGGCTGGCCGCGGCGGGAGCCTAGTCGGCAGCTTCCATCTCGGCGCCGTACTCGCCGATGGATGCAGCCCCGTTCAACCTGGCGCGCTTCAGCAGCGCCTGCTGTGCAAGCTGCGCATGCGCCGCGTCGCCCCGCCAAGCCTGCATCGCGGTGTCCTGCAGTGCACGTCCGTAGGAAAAGCTCAGCCGCCATGGCTGAGGCCCCAGCCGGTTCATCGCATCGAGATTGGCCGTCGCCTCGGCCGGCGACTGGCCGCCGGAGAGGAAGTTGATCCCGGGGACCGCGGCCGGCACCGTGCGACGCAGCACGCGCAGCGTCTGCGCGGCCACTTCGGCCGGTCGGGCCTGCGCCGAATGCGCCTTGCCGGGCACCACCATGCTCGGCTTCAGCAGCATGTGCTCGAGCGCCACGCCGTGACGGTACAAGGCGACGAACACCTCATGCAGAACGGCCTGCGTGACCTGGGCGCAGCGCGCCAGCGTGTGATCGCCGTCGATCAGCACCTCGGGCTCGACGATCGGCACCACGTCCTGTGCCTGGCAGATCGCCGCATAGCGCGCGAGCGCCTCGGCGTTGGCCTCGATCGCGGCCCGGCTCGGAAGCTGGTCGGAGACGTTGTAGACGGCGCGCCACTTGGCAAAGCGCGCGCCTTGCTGCCTGTAGCCCTCGAGGCGCTGCGCGAGCCCGTCCAGCCCATGCGTGATCTCGTCGCCGGGCGCCAGCGCCAGCGGGCCCTTGCCGGCGTCGACCTTGATGCCCGGCACGATGCCCTGCCGCGCGGCCAGCTGCGGCAGCGGCTCGCCGTCGTCGGCGCGCTGGCCCAGGGTCTCCTCGTACAGGATGACGCCGCTGATGTACCGGCCGAGCCCCGGCGCCCCCAGCAACAGGCTGCGCCAGGCGCGCCGGTTTTCCTCGGTCGACTCGACGCCGATCGCCTTGAAGCGCTTGGCGATCGTCGGGCCGCTTTCGTCGGCGGCCAGAATGCCCTTGCCCTTCTGCACCAGCCCGTCCACCGTGGCTTGAAGTTCAGTCGTCATGGCGTGTCCTCGTTGGATCCTCCCAGTCTCCGACGGCCGGCCCTGCAATGCAAGTCATCCTTCGGACCCGATTGCGATGTAGATTACGGACGCCAAACCGGAGACAAGCATGCTGATGACCGCGCAGACGACGGAAGCGGGGCGCAGACAGGAGCGCCTTGACGAAGTGGAGCAGCTGGTGCGAGCCAAGCTCCCGTCCGAATCGGTGGAGGAGGTGTGCGAATTCGTGCGCCGCTACTTCGGCCAGGTCGATCCGGAGGACCTGGACGAGCGGCCGGCGGCCGACCTCTACGGCGCCGCGCTCTCGCACTGGAGCTTCGCGCGCAAACGCGAGCCCGGGCATCCGAAGCTGCGGGTTTTCAACCCGAGCATCGCGGAGCACGGCTGGCAGTCGACCCACACCATCATCGAGATGGTCAATGACGACATGCCCTTCCTCGTCGACTCGGTGACCATGGAGGTCAACCGGCACGGCCTGACGCTGCACCTGATCATCCACCCCCTGGTGGCCGTCGAACGCGGTGCCCACGGCGTGTTGCGGGGCCTCGCGAGCGAGGCGGGCGCATCGCCCGAGGCGCGTCGCGAGTCCTTCATCCATGTCGAGGTCGACCGTGTGCCGGAGCCCGCGCGGATGGAGGCGCTGGCCGCCGATCTCGAACGCGTGCTCGACGACGTGCGCCAGGCCGTGGCCGACTTCGAGCCCATGCGGGAGCGCGTGCTCGCGATCGTGCAGGGCCTGGACGATCGTCCGCCGCCGATTCCGCCGCAGGAGCTGGCCGAAGGCCAGGCCTTCCTGCGCTGGCTGGCCGACCACCATTTCACCTTCCTCGGCTGCCGCAGTCACGAGCTGGTGCGGCTCGACGGCGAGGACGGCCTGAAGGTGGTGCCGGGCTCCGGACTCGGCATCCTGCGGGAAACACCCGACAAGTCCGACGGCGCGGCTGCCTTCGCCGCCTTGCCGCCCGAGGTGCGCGCCTATGCCCGCCGGCCCGAGCTGCTGGTGGTGACCAAGTCCGCCTCCCGCTCCACCGTGCACCGGCCGGGCCATCTCGACTACGTGGCCGTCAAGCGCTTCGACGACAAGGGCGAGGTCTGCGGCGAGGACCGCTTCCTCGGCCTCTTCACTTCCACCGCCTACAGCGCCAACCCGGCCGAGATTCCGTTGCTTCGCCGCAAGATCGCGAGCGTGGTCGAGCGTGCCGGACTCGCGCCCGGCAGCCACTCGGGCAAGGCGCTGATCAACATCCTCGAGACCTACCCGCGCGACGAGCTGTTCCAGACCGGCGACGACGACCTGCTGCAGACCGCGATGGGCATCCTGCACCTGGGCGAGCGCCAGCGCTTCCGGCTTTTCGTGCGGCGCGATCCCTTCGAGCGCTTCCTGTCCTGCCTGATCTACGCGCCGCGCGAGAACTACACGACCGAGCTGCGCCAGAAGTGGCAGGACATCCTGATGCGCGAGTTCAACGGCACCAGCTCCGAGTTCAACGTGCACCTGTCGGAATCGGTGCTGGCGCGCATTCAGATCACCGTGCGCACCAAGCCGGGCAGCATCCCCTTCTTCGATGTGCGCGAGGTGGAGCAGAAACTGGTGGCCGCCGCCCGGCGCTGGGACGACGACCTGAAGACCGCGCTGCTCGAGGCCGCCGGCGAGGCGCAGGGCAATGCGCTGCTGCGGCGCTTCGGCGCCGCCTTCCCGCCCGGCTACCGCGACGAGTTCGCAGCCCGCGCCGCGGTGCACGACATCGAGTTGATGGCGCGCCTGAGCGACGCGCAGCGCCTGGGCATGAACCTGTACCGGCCATTGGAAGCGCCGCACGGCACGCTGCGCTTCAAGGTGCTGCGCCGCGGCGAGCCGCTCACGCTCTCGTCCAGCCTGCCGATGCTCGAGCACCTGGGCCTGAAGGTGCTCGACGAGCATCCGCACCGCGTCGCGCCGCAGGGCGAGTCGCCGGTGTGGGTCCACGACTTCGGCCTGCAGGCCGCTTCGGGCGACAGCGAGGTCGAGGTCGATGCGCTGCGTCCGGTGTTCGAGGAAGCTTTCGGCGCGGTGCTGGCCGGCGAGGTCGAGAACGACGACTTCAACCGCCTGGTGCTGGCCGCGCAACTGCCGGTGCACGAGATCGTGCTGCTGCGCGCCTACGCCAAGTACATGCGGCAGATCGGCTTTGCGCTCTCGCAGTCCTTCATCGAGGGCACGCTGGCCAGCCATGCCGGCATTGCGCGTTCGCTGGTCGAGCTCTTCAAGCTGCGCTTCGACCCGCAGCCGGCGTCCGACGCACAGGCGCGCGAGGAAGACAAGGTGCGCGAGATCGAGGCGGCGCTGGACGACGTGTCCAACCTGTCCGAAGACCGCGTCCTGCGCCAGTACCTCGCGCTGATCCTGGCCACCCTGCGCACCAACTACTGGCGCCGCGATGCGAGCGGCCGGCGGCGCGGCTTCCTGTCCTTCAAGTTCGATGCGGCCAAGGTGCCCGACCTGCCGGCGCCCAAGCCGCTCTTCGAGATCTTCGTGTACTCGACGCGCTTCGAGGGCGTGCACCTGCGCGGCGGCCGGGTGGCACGCGGCGGCTTGCGCTGGTCGGACCGGCCGGAAGACTTCCGCACCGAGGTGCTGGGCCTGGTCAAGGCGCAGATGGTCAAGAACATCGTGATCGTGCCGGTGGGTTCCAAGGGCGGCTTCGTGCTCAAGCGTGCCCCTTCGCCCAGCGACCGCGAGGCCTACATGCGCGAAGGCGTGGCCTGCTACCAGGACTACCTGCGCGGCCTGCTCGACATCACCGACAACCTGGCGGGCACCACGGTCGTGCCGCCCCCGCAGGTGCGGCGGCACGATCCCGACGATCCCTACCTGGTGGTCGCGGCCGACAAGGGCACCGCCACCTTCAGCGACTATGCCAACGGCATCAGCAAGGAGTACGGCTTCTGGCTGGGCGATGCCTTCGCCTCGGGCGGCTCGGTGGGCTACGACCACAAGGCCATGGGCATCACCGCGCGCGGCGCCTGGGAGTCGGTCAAGCGGCATTTCCGCGAGATGGGCATCGACACGCAGAGCACCGAGTTCACGGTGGCCGGTGTGGGCGACATGTCGGGCGACGTGTTCGGCAACGGCATGCTGCTGTCGCGGCACATCCTGCTGGTGGCGGCCTTCGACCACCGCCACATCTTCCTGGACCCGGCGCCCGACGCGGCCAAGAGCTTCGCCGAGCGGGAGCGCCTGTTCAAGCTGCCGCGCTCCTCCTGGGCCGACTACGACGCGACGCTGATCTCCGAGGGCGGCGGCATCCATGCGCGCAGCGCCAAGTCGATCGCGCTCACGCCGCAGGTGAAGCAGGTGCTGGACGTCCAGGCCGACGCGCTCACGCCTACCGAGCTCGTCAATGCGATCCTCAAGGCGCCGGTGGACCTGATCTATAACGGCGGCATCGGCACCTACGTGAAGGCGACCGGCGAGACCCACGCCCAGGTCGGCGATCGCGCCAACGATGCGCTGCGCGTCAACGGCCGCGAGCTGCGATGCAAGGTCTTCGCCGAAGGCGGCAATTTGGGATGCACGCAGCTGGGGCGCATCGAGTTCGCGCGCGCGGGCGGTCGCATCAACACCGATGCCATCGACAACTCGGCCGGCGTGGACACCTCCGACCACGAGGTCAACATCAAGATCCTGCTGGGCCTGCCGGTCACCGAGGGCGAGCTCACCGAGAAGCAGCGCAACGCGATCCTGCCGGAGATGACCGAGGACGTCGCCGCGCTGGTGCTGCGCGACAACGTCTTCCAGACCCAGGTGCTTTCGGTCACCGGCCGCATCGCACCGCAGCTGCTCGATGCGCAGATGCGCTTCATGCAGTATCTGGAGAAGGCCGGGCGGCTGAACCGCGCCATCGAGTACCTGCCCGCCGACGAGGAACTGGCCGAGCGCCGGGCCCAGGGCCAGGGCCTCACCAGCCCCGAGCGCGCGGTGGTGCTGGCCTACAGCAAGATCTGGCTCTACGACGAGCTGCTCGAATCGCCGCTTCCCGACGATCCGTGGGTCGCCACCGCGCTGGAGCGCTACTTCCCCGAGCTGCTGCGCCGGAAGTTCGCGGCCTGGATGCCGCGCCATCCGCTCAAGCGCGAGATCATCGCCACCCACGTCACCAACAGCACGGTCAACCGGGTCGGCAGCACTTTCGTGCACCGGCTGGTCGAGACCACGGGCGCGCGCGCCTTCGAGGTGGTGCGCGCCTACCTGCTTTCGCGCGAGATCTTCGGCATGGTGCCGTTGTGGCAGTCCATCGAGGCGTTGGACAACCAGGTCGACGACGAGGTGCAGTCCGGCATGCTGATCGACACCGGCCGCCAGCTGGAGCGCGGCACCATGTGGTTCCTGCGCTCGCGCCGCCTGGCCGAGGACATGGCTTCGACCATCGAGCACTTCAAGTCCAAGGTCGAGACGCTGTCGGCGCGCCTGCCGCAGCTGCTCGACGCCGACGAGCGCGCCCGCGTCGATGCGGCGGCGGCCCGCTACACGGGCCGGGGCGTACCGCGCGAGCTGGCCGAGCGCGTGGTGAACTTCGGCACGCTCTACGCCTCGCTCGACATTGCCGAGATCGCCGGCAGCGCGCGCTGGCCGGTGGAGCTGGTGGCGGCGATCTACTTCGACCTCGCCAACCGGCTCGGCATGCCCTGGCTGCGCGACCGCATCTCGGCGCTGCCGGGCGACCAGCACTGGCAGGCGCTGGCAAAGGGAGCGATGCAGGACGATCTTTCGGGCCTGCAGCGCGCGATCACCCATGCGGTCCTGACGGCAGGCGGGGAGGGCGAATCGCCGGCCGCCCGGGTCGAGGCCTGGCAGGCCAGCAACGGCCGCACGCTGGAGCGCGCGGCGCAGCTGATGGGCGAACTGCGCGCGGTGGCGGCGCCCGACGCAGCGATGCTGGCGGTGGCGCTGCGGGAGCTGCGCGCTCTCGCCTAGAGGGGAGCGATGCTGGAGACGCCGCCCGTTCTTCTCCCCGGGGGCCTGACTGTCGACCGATACCCGCGGCTCCCCGGTGGCCCGGTGGCGCTCAGGGAAAGGCCTGATCCGGCGGCGGCCGACTTCCCCGATGCCATGCCCCACAATCGCCGCAAGAAAAAAGCCGGCGGAGGACTGGATGGCTTACGAGTTGCTGAGAAAAATTGCCGGCGCTTCGTTGCCGATGACGCTGAGTGCACAGTCGGACATCGAGCGTCTGCGCATTCTTCGGGATGCGGGTTACGTGAAAGCGGACCTTCCGCCGGAGGGCGCGCCCTCGGCCACCGCGCTCGTCATCGCGCTGACGCCGCTGGGCCGCACGGCCATGCGCTACTTCGGCGGCGGATAGACCGGCCGCCGTTGTGCCTGCACGACGCGGCCCGCGGCGCTCTGGACGCCTGCGCAGTTAAGATTGCAGCACGGCCGGCCGCCGGGCGCGGGCTTCCATGCCACCGCCGGCTGCCGGAGCTTTTCACAGCGCGCCCGAGAGCCGCACACAGGGGCCCCTCGACAGGGGCTTTTTTTATGGCCGGACTGACCCGGGAGAGAGACCGTGAGCCATGATGGGTAATTCGTCCTTTGCGGGGCTGGGCAACTCGTCCTTCGCCAGCCTCACGCCTGCGCCGGCCTCGGCCGACGAGGCCGAACCGTGGGTGCGCGGCGAGCTGATCCGCAGCCTGATGCGGGCCTCGCGCGGCTCCTACCTGCTGGCCGCGGCGCTGATGCCGGCCATGGTGGGCCTGAGCTGGGGCCACGTGCCGCCCTGGCAACTCTTCGTCTGGCTGGCCATCGGCATCGCCGCCACCAGTTGCCGCATCTGGGGCGAGCAGGTCTACGGCCGGCACTATGCCGACCGCGACTCCGCCGCCCAGCAGTACTTCGTCGAGCGCTACCGCTACCTCTGGAGCGCCAGCGCCTTCGCCTGGGGCCTGTCGATCCTGATCTTCTTCGAGCGCACGCCGCTGGTGAACCAGTTCATGAGCTGGCTGATCGTCGCCGGCGTCGCCACCTTCCCGCTCAACGGGCTGGCGCTGCATCCGCCGCTGCTCAAGCGCTACGTCAACACCCTGTTCGTCACCATGCTGGCGGCGATCGTGTTCCGCGTGATCGAGCTCAAGTTCGAGCGCCCGCATTTCCACTACGGCTTCCTGCTGCTGCCGGGCCTGCACTGGTGGCTGCTGCTGCGCGCCGGCCGGCGCATCCATGAGACGGCGCGCAACAGCTTCGAACTGCTGTTCCACAACCACATCCTGATCAACTCGCTGACCCAGCAGCGCCAGGCGGCCGTGTCGGCGGTGGCAATGAAGAACCGCTTCCTCGCCAGCGCGGCGCACGACATGCGCCAGCCGGTGCTGGCGCTCTCGCTGTACGCCGACTGGCTGCGCAACGAGCCGGAGCTGGTGGCCGAGATCGCGCCGAAGATCGTGCGTGCCACGCACGCGGTCAATGCCTTGTTCGATTCGCTGTTCGACCTGGCGCGCATCGACTCCGGCCAGGTGCGGCTGCACATCGAGCGGGTGGATGTGGCCCAGTTGCTGCACGACCTCGAGCTGCAATACCGTCCGGTCGCCGAGGCCAAGGGCCTGAGCTTCCGCATGCACGTGAGCTCGGGCACCGTGCTCACCGACCCGATCCGCGTGCGCCGCATGATCGGCAACCTCCTGGCCAACGCCATCAAGTACACGGCCGAGGGCGGGGTGCTGCTGGCTTCGCGCCACACCCGCGACGGCCTGCGGGTGGAGGTATGGGACACCGGCATCGGCATCGCGCGCGAGCACCTGCGCGACGTGTTCCTGGAGTTCTACAAGGTGGCCGACCATGCCGGCACCTCGGACGGCTTCGGCCTCGGCCTGGCGATCGTCGCGCGGCTGTCGCACGCGCTGGGCCATCCCGTCAGCGTGCGCTCCAGGCTTGGCCGGGGCAGCGTGTTCCGGGTGGCGCTGCACGACGCCGACGAGTCGCAGGCGCAGACCCGCATCTCGGGCGCGGTGGGGTAAAAAAGCCGCCCCTTGGGCGGCTTTTGGTTCCGGGGAGAACTAGCTGTTGCTGGACAGCAGTCCGTTGGTGCGCGCGTGGTGCAGCGCCTGGGTGCGGCTCTTCACGCCGAGACGGCGGAACAGGCGCCAGAGGTGCACCTTCACCGTGTGCTCGCTGATGTCGAGCTCGGTCGCGATGTCGCGATTGCTCATGCCCTGGTCCAGCATGGCGATCAGCTGGGTCTGGCGCTTCGAGAGCTTGCTGTTGGCCGTGGTGACCGGCTCCTCGGCCTCGGTGTCGGCCATCAGCAGGCCGCGCAGGGCGGCGGTGAGCTCGGCCGAGCTGGCCGACTTCTCGATGTAGGTGTCGGCCCCGGCCTCGATGCAGGCTTCTTCCATGTCGCCGGCCGGCGAGGCCGAATAGACCGCCACCGGCACGTCGGGATAGATCTTCTTCACCGCGATCACGCCCGAAACACCCGTCACGTCGGGCAGCTTCAGGTCGAGGCAGAACAGGCCGGGCTCCCCATGCTGCTTGACGGCGCTGGCCAGCTTGTCGAGCCGTTCCAGCTCCACGATGGTCTCGGCGGGCCGCAGGCGCCGCAGCACCATCACGATGGCGTCGCGCATCAAGGGGTGGTCGTCGATGACATAGATACTCATAGCATTTTTCTCACTGTGTGCGCGCCGGCTCGGCCGGCCCTTGTTGGTCGCGCGGAAACACTTCCCTTAGTCGCTCTTGTCGGCCGAGTTCTCGGCCGCCAGCGCCTCCAGTGCGTCTGTTGCCGCACGCATGTTCGCATTGTCGATGGGTTCGAGCTGCGCGGCGAGCAATGTCAATGCCGCGCCGCGCTGTTCCCGAAGCAGGCCGATCGCCCGGCCCGCATCCTGCGGCGATGCGAATCCCAAGCTTTGTAACAGTTGTGCACCGCTTTCGTCGAGCAGCTTGAAATAAAAAAGCCCGTCTTTCTCTCGGTATTGCTTGAAAGCCGGCTTGGCGGCCTTGGCCGCCTTCGGGCGCGCCGCGCCCCGGCTCCCGCCGGCCGCCAGGTTGCGCAGGCCGACCGCATGGCGCAGCTCGGCCATGAAGGGCCGGGAGATGGCCCGGGCCTTCTCGGCACCGGCCAGCAGGATCTTCTCGATGCGGGCCGGGTCGCTGACCAGGGCCTCGTAGCTCGCCCGCATCGGCGCGATCTCGCGGTCGATGCGCTCGAAGAGGACCTGCTTGGCCTCGCCCCAGGCGATGCCTTCGGCGAAGGCGCGCCGCAGGGTCTCGGTCTCTTCGGCATCGGCGAAGGCCTGGTACACCTGGAACAGCGCCGAGCCTTCGGTGTCCTTGGGCTCGCCGGGCGCGCGCGAATCGGTCACGATGCCGGCGATCAGCTTCTGCAACTGGGCGCGCGGAGCGAAGAGCGGGATGGTGTTGTCGTAGCTCTTGCTCATCTTGCGGCCGTCGAGGCCGGGCAGCGTGGCCACTGCGTCGTCGATCTCCGCCTCGGGCAGGGTGAAGTGCTCGCCGTAGAGGTGGTTGAAGCGCTGCCCCATGTCGCGCGCCATCTCGATGTGCTGGACCTGATCGCGGCCCACCGGCACCTTGTGGGCGTTGAACATCAGGATGTCGGCCCCCATCAGCACCGGGTACATGAAGAGGCCGGCGCTGACGTCGGCGTCCGGGTCCTCGCCGCGCGCGGCGTTCTTGTCCATCTGCGCCTTGTAGGCATGGGCGCGGTTCAGCAGGCCCTTGCCGGTGACGCAGGTCAGCAGCCAGGTGAGCTCGGGGATCTCGGGGACGTCGGACTGCCGGTAGAAGGTCACGCGCTCCGGATCGAGCCCGCAGGCCAGCCAGGTCGCGGCGATCTCCAGCGTGGAGCGCTGGATGCGCGCCGGTTCGTCGACCTTGATCAGCGCGTGGTAGTCGGCCAGGAAGTAGAAGCTCTGCACATCGGCCTGGCGGCTGAAGCGCACCGAGGGGCGCACCGAGCCGACGTAGTTGCCCAGGTGCGGCGTGCCGCTGGTGGTGATGCCGGTGAGAAAGCGGATGGGAGAGGACGTTGCCATGGAAAACTCAGCGCAGCAGCGCCGTGAGGGGCGAGATCAGCAGGTCGATGGCCTGGTAGCCGAAGTTCATCAGCGGACGCAGCCACCAGGTACTGACGATGCCCGCGATGACCAGGCCCATCACGATGAAGAAGCCGTAGGGCTCGATGCGCGCCAGGAGGTCCTGCGCGCCGCCGCGCGGAAGCAGCCCGGCCAGCACCCGTCCCCCGTCGAGCGGCGGCAGCGGGAACAGGTTGAAGGCCCACATCACGAGGTTGACCAGCACGCCGCCCTGGGCCATCTTGACGAAGAAGGGTTCGGTCACGCCGGTCGCCAGCAAGGCGACGAAGACGAGCGCCCACAGGATCGCCTGGATGAAGTTCACCGCCGGTCCGGCCAGCGCGACCCAGATCATGTCGCGCTTGGGGTTGCGCAGCCGCCCGAAGTTGACCGGCACCGGCTTGGCATAGCCGAACAGGAACGCGCCCGAGGTCGCGAAATAGAGCAGCAGCGGCATCAGGATGGTGCCGATGGGGTCGATGTGCTTGACGGGGTTGAGGGTCACGCGGCCCATCATCCAGGCCGTCTGATCGCCGAGGTAGCGCGCCACGTAGCCATGGGCCGCTTCGTGTACCGTGATCGCGAAGATCACGGGCAGTGCGTAGATCAGCACTGTCTGAATCAAGTTGGGGATATCCACCGGGTGATTGTCTCAGACCGCTGCGGATGAACCGGACGCGAAGGGGTTCACAAGCCCAGCACCGCCACCGGGCCGCGGCCCTGGCGCACCAGCACCGGCTCGCCGCCGGTGCCCATGGGCGTGAGGTCGACCACCGTGGTGGGTTCCGACGGGCAGGCGCCGCAGGCGATCACCGCGCCGATCTGCTTCTCGAAGCGCTCGCGGATCGCCTGCGCGTCGTTGAGCGCCTCGGTCTCGCCGGGCGGGATCAGCGTGGTGGCCAGCAGCGGCTCGCCGTGCAGCATGAGCAGCTCGCCCAGCACCTTGTGGTCCGGCACGCGCAGGCCGATGGTCTTTCGCTGCGGATGGCTCACCCGCCGCGGCACCTCCTTGGTGGCTTCCAGCAGAAAGGTGTAGGGCCCGGGCGTCGCGGCCTTCAGCAGGCGGTACTGCTTGTTGTCCACCTTCGCGTAGCTCGAGAGCTCGCTCAGGTCGCGGCACAGCAGGGTGAGGTGGTGCTTCTCGTCGACCTGGCGGATGCGGCGCAGCTGGTCCACGGCGTCCTTGTCGTCCAGGTGGCAGGCCAGCGCGTAGCTCGAATCGGTAGGCACCGCCACGATCTCGCCGCGCGCCAGCAGGGCAGCGGCCTGCTTGAGCAGGCGCTGTTGCGGGTTGTCGGGGTGGAGCTCGAAGAACTGGGCCATGGTTGGGGGAGAAGGCGAAACGGCAGCCGTGCATTCTGCCGACAAATGAAGACGGATTCGCTCGGCAGCGTGTTCAGGACTCGGCCGGCTCGATCGGCACCCGCCGTTCGCGCACCGTGAGCCAGGCGCCGGCCGCGCCGCAGACCGCGATCATGGCGATGCCGACCAGCGACAGACGGTCGGGCACCTGCGAGAAGATCAGCCAGCCGCCCAGCATGGCGAAGGCGATTTGGACGTACAGGTAGGGCGTGAGCGTGGAGGCCGGCGCGCGCTGGTAGGCCAGGATCAGGATGAAGTGCCCCACCGTGCCCATGAAGCCCATCAGGCACAGCAGTGCCCACCACTCCCAGCCGGGCAGCGCCGTCCAGACGAAGGGCAGGGCCAGCGAGGCGATCAGGGTACCCACCCAACCGGTGTAGAAGTGCATCGTCAGTGGGTTCTCGGTGCGTGCCAGCTTGCTGGTGAGCACCTGGAACCAGGCGTTGGTCAGCACCAGGCCGATGGGCAGCAGCACCGCCCAGCTGAAGGCTTCGCCGCCCGGCCGCAGGATGACCAGGGTGCCGAGGAAGCCGCCCGTCACCAGCACCCAGCGCAGCGGCGAGACCTGCTCCTTGAGCGTCGTGGCCGCCAGCAGCGTGATGACCAGCGGCGCAATCAGCACGATCGAGGTGAACTCGGCAAGCGGCATGTAGCGCAGGCTGAAGAAGGCCAGCGTGCTCGAGGCCAGCAGCAACGCGCCGCGCAGCAACTGGTACCTGGGGTGCCGGGTGCGCAGCAGTGCCGTGCCCTGCAATGGCAGCAGCACGGCGGTGGTCGCGATGGCCTGGAAGGCGTAGCGAAACCACACGCCCATGAGGATCGGCACGCCGGCGGTGGACAGCTTGGTGGCGGTGTCCAGGGTGGTGAAGCAGGCGACGGCCAGGAGCACCAGGCCGATTCCCGCCAGGATGCGCTCGGATTCGAGATCGCGGGTGCGCTTGCGGTCGGCCGACAGGCCTGCGGTCGTGGTCGGCCCGGTCACTGAATGCGGTCTTCGAGCAATTCCCACACCGGTGTGAGCTGGCCCGGAAGCGGGGGCAGCTTGCCCAGGTCGCAATGGCTTTCGTCGGGGCTGTGGAAGTCGCTGCCGCGCGAGGCGGCGAAGCCGAACTCCAGCGCCTTGTCGGCGTACTCGACGTACTCTGCCGGCGAATGGCTGCCGGTCACCACCTCGATCGCCCGGCCGCCGTGTTCCTTGAACTCGAGGAAGAGCGCGTATTCCTCGTTGGCGGTGAACTTGTAGCGCCCCGGATGCGCGATCACGGCCAGGCCCTTGGCCCCGTTGATCCAGCGCACGGCGTCCTTCAAGGTCGCCCAGCGGTGCGGCACGAAGCCGGGCTTGCCCTCGGTGAGGAACTTGCGAAACACCTCGTTGGTGTCGCGGCAGTGGCCCTGCTCGACCAGGAAGCGGGCGAAATGGGTGCGCGAGATCAGCTCGGGATTGCCGACGAACTTGAGCGCGCCCTCGTAGGCGCCCTTGATGCCCACCTTGGCCAGGCCTTCGGACATCTCCTCCGCGCGCCGGCCGCGGCCGCCGCGGGTGTCGTAGAGGCCCTCGGTGATGGCCGCGTCGTCGGGGTCGAAGCCGAGGCCGACGATGTGCACCGTCTCGTTCGCGAAGGTGACCGAGATCTCGGTGCCGGTGAGGTACTTGATGCCCTGGGCGCGGGCCGCGGCGGCTGCGCGATGCTGGCCGCCGATCTCGTCGTGGTCGGTCAGCGCCCAGAGCTCGACGCCGTTGGCGGCGGCGCGGGCAGCCAGTTCTTCAGGGGTCAGGGTGCCGTCCGACACCACGGAGTGGCAGTGCAGGTCGGCGTTCAGGATGGAAGACACGCCACGATCTTATTCTTTCTTGCATGGGCTTGCAGAGCGCATGGCGACTGTCGAGCGTGCTATCGAATCAATAGCGAGAAGAGGGCGCCCGCGGGTGCTTTCAGCGTTTCTTGCGAAAGGCGGCCCAGGCCGCGACCACGGTGAAGGTGATCACGATCGCGACCAGCACCCAGAAGCCGTGCTTGTCCTCGGCCAGCGGAATGCCGCCCACGTTCATGCCGAACAGCCCGGCCAGGATGTTGATCGGCAGCGCCAGCACCGTCACCACCGTCAGCACGAACAGGCTGCGGCTGGTGTCCTCGTTGACGTTGGCGGCGATCTCTTCCTGCAGCAGCTTGATGCGCTCCTGCAGCGCGCCCATGTCGCGCAGCACCACCGAGAACTCCTCGGTCGCGCCGCGCAGCTTCTGGGCGTCGTCCTCGGCCAGCCATTCCGGCGGCTTCTGCAGCAGGCGGAACAGCGCGCCCGGCTCCGGTGCCAACAGGCGCTGCAGGCGCACCAGCAGCCGGCGCATCTCGCCGAGCCGGGCGCGCTTGTGGTCGAGGCGGCCGGTCAGCAGCGCGTCCTCGATCGCATCGACGCGGGTGGTCACGCCGCGCACCACGTTCACCAGCACGTCGGCCTGCACGCGCAGCAGGTGCTCCAGCAACTCGGCGCTCGAGTGCGGCGCGTCGCCCGCCTTCACTGCCGTGCGCAGGGCGTCGACCGAGCGCAACGGCTCGGCGCGCGCCGTCACCACCAGGCGCGGCCCGACGCTGATCCACAGGGTGGAGAGGTCCGAGGGCTCGAAGCTGAATTCGAAATGCACGTCGTTGATGACCGCGATCAGGGAGTCGTCGGCGCGTTCGATGCGGGTCGAATGCATCCCGTCCCTGAGCGTCTCGAAGAAGGTGTCGGACAGCTTCGCGTGCCGGTGCAGCCAGCGTTCCGCCTGCGCGTGGCTCAGGTTGAAGTGCAGCCACAGGTAGGCGCCTTCGGGCGGGGTCTCCTGCGCGAGCCAGGCCACCGCGGCGTTCGAATCGATCGCGCGCGACGACTCCTCGGCCGCCGGGTCGAACAGGTAGCCGCAGATCAGGCCGGCTTCGTCGCCGCCGTACGAGGCGGCGGCAACATCCCGGGGCGAGGACAAGACAGGACGATTCAGGAGCGGGAACTCGGAACGGAAAGTGGGGCGCGAAATCGGCGTCGCAGCATGCTGGGCGCCGCGTATGTCAGTGTTGTGACGACGCGGGCGCTGCATTTCGTCTGTCACGAATCGGTCATTGCGGGGGCGCAGCATGGGTGCTTTCCCTGATTCGAGCCCGCCCATGAGTTTGCCCAGCACCCTCCGCGACCAGGAAGAACTGATGCAGCGCATCGCGCGCGATCTGATCGACGGCTACGACGAAGAGCTGGAACTCGAGATCGAAGACCGCAGCGTGGAAGAGTTCGAGTCGGGCCAGGCCCCCGACAAGGCCGCTCGCCGGGCCTATTTCAAGGAACTCTTCCGCCTTCAGGGCGAGCTCGTGAAACTGCAGGACTGGGTGCAGCACAGCCGGCAGAAGGTCGTGATCCTGTTCGAGGGCCGCGATGCGGCCGGCAAGGGCGGGGTGATCAAGCGCATCACCCAGCGGCTCAATCCACGCGTCGCGCGCGTCGCGGCGCTGCCCGCGCCCAACGACCGCGAGCGCACGCAGTGGTACTTCCAGCGCTACGTGGCCCACCTGCCGGCCGCCGGCGAGATCGTGCTGTTCGACCGCAGCTGGTACAACCGCGCCGGCGTCGAGCGCGTGATGGGCTTCTGCACCGACGACGAATACGAGGAGTTCTTCCGCACCGTGCCCGACTTCGAGCGCATGCTGGTGCGCTCGGGCATCAAGCTCATCAAGTACTGGTTCTCGATCACCGACGACGAGCAGCACATGCGCTTCCTAGGCCGCATCCACGACCCGCTCAAGCAATGGAAGCTCAGCCCCATGGACCTCGAGTCCCGCCGCCGCTGGGAGGAATACACCAAGGCCAAGGAAACCATGCTGGAGCGCACCCACATCGAGGAAGCGCCCTGGTGGGTGGTCCAGGCGGTCGACAAGAAGAAGGCGCGGCTGAACTGCATCACGCACCTGCTGGGCCAGCTGCCCTACCAGGAAGTGCCGCATGCGCCCATCGAGCTGCCCGCGCGCGAGCGCCACGCGGACTACCTGCGCCAGCCGGTGCCGGCTTCGATGTACGTGCCCGAGGTCTACTGAAGGCGCCTGGCCGCGCCGCCCGCGGCGCGGAAGCTGCTAAGGTGCGGGGCCGGACTCCGGCCCACGCAAGCACCATGGCTCGTCGCCCTTCCTCGACCTCTGCCGCCTCGGCGATCACCCGCGCCTACCAGCGCGGCATGAAGGCGCTCACCAAGGCCACGCTGCGCAGCGGGAGGCGCATCGCGGGCCAGGTGCAGCGCGCGGCGGCCGAGCAACTCAAGGCACCGCGCGGTCCCGGCGACTGGCTGGCCGGGGCGGCGCTCGGCCCCGGCGGCGCGCGGCGCTATCACCTGTACCGTCCGCCGGATGTGCTGCCCGGCGAGCGTCTGCCGCTCCTGGTCATGTTGCATGGCTGCGGCCAGACCGGGCGCGACTTCGCAGCCAGCACGCGCATGAACCTGCTGGCAGCACGCGAACGCTTCTTCGTGCTCTACCCGGAGCAGGACCGCATGGCCCATCCGCAGGGCTGCTGGAACTGGTACGACCGGCGCTTCGGCAAGGCCGATGCCGAGGCCGCGACCCTGATGGCCGCGGTCGACCAGGCTTGCACGCTGTACCCGGTCGACCGCGACCGCATCGCCGTGGCGGGGCTCTCGGCCGGCGCGGGCATGGCGGCGCTGATGGCCACGCGCTACCCCGTGCGCTTCAAGGCGGTGGCCATGCATTCGGGGGTGGCGCCCGGCGCCGCCCGCTCTCCGGCCACCGCCCTCGGCGCGATGCGCGGGCGCCATGTGCCGCCCATGCCGGCGACCGCGGTCGGCAAGGCCATGGGTGCCGCCGCCGTCTTCACCACGCTGCCGCCGCTCCTGGTCCTGCACGGCGATGTCGATCTCGTGGTCTCGGCGCGCAACGCGCTCAGCGCCGCGGAGGTCTGGGCCACGGCGACCGGTGCGCGCCCCGGCATCGAGCGCACCGTGCAGCGCGGCAAGCGCCATGCGATGCGGGTGACCGAGTTCAAGCGCAAGGGCCGCACCTTCGTCATGCTGTGCGAGGTGGCGGGCCTCGGCCATGCGTGGAGCGGCGGCGCGCCGCGCCTGCCCTTCAGCGACGCGGCCGGGCCCAATGCCTCGCGGCTGATCTGGGCCTTCGCATCGAAGCAGTTCAAGGCGCTTGCCGCCCTTTAGGCCTCTTCGAGCGCCATGCCCGCGATCGCCTACGACCCCAGCCGCACGGCGCTCTATTCGCCGGAGCGGCAGGACACGCTGTTCGAAGCCGGGCAGCACTACACGCCGACCCAGTGGGCCATCGAAGCATCGCGCCTGGCCTACTTGCGTGCCGATCTTGCGGACGGCGAGCGCCAGCGCCTGGCCGATGCGCTGGCGCGCGCCGGCTTCGGGCCGCCGGCGCTCATTCCGCACGCCGATTCGCACAGCTTCGCCTTCGCTGCGCTGCATGCCGACGGCACGGCGCTGGTGTCCTTCCGCGGCACGCAGCCCGACGAGATCCGTGACCTGGCAACCAACCTGCAGGCGAACCAGGTCGAGTGGCCCGAAAGCGGCGGTCGCGTGCACGCGGGCTTCGCGCGCGCGGCGCGGGCGCTGCTGCCGTTGCTGCGCGAATGGCTGGAAGAGGGCGAGGGTGCCGGCCGCAAAGCGCTCATCCTCACCGGCCACAGCCTCGGCGCCGCCCTCGCAACGCTGATCGCCACCGTGCTGCCGCCCAGCCTGCTGGTCACGCTCGGCTCCCCGCGCGTCGGCAACGCGGCCTTCGTGGCCGCGCTGGCGGAAGTCGAGATCCTGCGCCTCGTCGACGGCTGCGACGTCGTCACCCAACTGCCGCCGGCCTTCTCGCTCTATGCGCATGCGGGGCCGACCAGCTACATCAGCTGCGAGGGCGAGTGCATGCACAACCCCGACGTCAGCTTCATCGAGAGCGACCGCGCCCAGGGGCGGGCGCGCTACGTGGTCGACCATGCCTGGAAGCGCGGCGCGGTGCTGCTGCGCGACCTGGCGGACCATGCGCCGATCAATTACGCGCGCGCCTATTTCAAGTGAAGAAATTCATTGTTCTCAATGTGGCTACATTTGAAGCAAAAATGAGAACATGCCAGGCGTCGCGGAACATCTTCTAGGCCAAGCGCGCACCCGCGTGCTTGCAGCGCTGTTCCTTCATCCGGAACGGGCGTTGCATGTGCGCGAACTGGCGCGCATGACCGGCGTATCGCCAGGCTCGCTGCATCGGGAACTGCGGGGCCTGAGCGATGCAGGGCTCCTGATGCGCAACGAAGTCGGCCGACAGGTTCACTACCGGGCCAACGACCGCAGCCCCGTGTTCGATGAAATCGCCGGCCTGCTGCGCAAGACGGCGGGAATTGCTGACGTGCTGCGCGACGCGATCTGCGCACTCGGTGAATCGGTCACGCTCGCCTTCATCTATGGTTCGATCGCATCGGGAAACGAGACGCCCCGAAGCGATATCGACGTGATGGTGCTCGGGAGCGCTGGCTTTGCCGACGTGGCATGGTCGCGGAGTGTGCCGAGCAAGCGGGCAACCTGTTGGTGCTGCTGAAGAAGCACCTGAAGCAGACGCATCCCGCGCTGCTGCGCGCCTGATCCCTGTACGCCACCCGGCGTATTTCCGCTGCGCGATCGATTCCGCAGACTCCGGCGTGTCATTCACACCCAGGAGAAGAGTCCCCATGCAACAACGTCGCTTCACCCTCAAGGCGCTCACGGCCGCGGTCGCGCTGGCCAGCCTTTCCGCCGTGCCGGCGCTCGCGGCCGACACCATCAAGGTCGGCGTGCTCCACTCGCTGTCGGGCACCATGGCCATCTCGGAGACCGTCCTCAAGGACACGGTGCTGATGGCGATCGACGAGATCAACGCCAAGGGCGGCGTGCTCGGCAAGAAGCTCGAGCCCGTGGTGGTCGACCCGGCCTCCAACTGGCCCCTGTTCGCCGAGAAGACCAAGCAGCTGCTCGGCCAGGACAAGGTCTCGGTGATCTTCGGCTGCTGGACCTCGGTGTCGCGCAAGTCGGTGCTGCCGGTGGTCGAGGAAATGAACGGCCTGCTCTTCTACCCCGTGCAGTACGAGGGCGAGGAACTCAGCAAGAACGTCTTCTACACCGGCGCCGCGCCCAACCAGCAGGCCATTCCCGCGGTCGACTACCTGATGAGCAAGGAAGGCGGCGGCGCCAAGCGCTGGGTGCTGCTGGGCACCGACTACGTCTATCCCCGCACCACCAACAAGATCCTGCGCGCCTACCTCAAGAGCAAGGGCGTGAAGGACACGGACATCGACGAGAAGTACACCCCCTTCGGCCACAGCGACTACCAGACCATCGTGGCCGACATCAAGAAGTTCTCCTCCGGCGGCAAGACGGCCGTGGTGTCGACCATCAACGGCGACTCCAACGTGCCCTTCTACAAGGAACTCGGCAACGCCGGCCTGAAGGCCAAGGACGTGCCGGTGGTCGCCTTCTCGGTGGGCGAGGAAGAACTGCGCGGCGTCGACACCAAGCCGCTGGTGGGCCACCTGGCCGCATGGAACTACTTCATGTCGATCAAGAACCCGACCAACACCGCCTTCATCAAGCAGTGGAGCGACTACGCCAAGGCCAAGAACATCGCAGGCCACAAGGACAAGCCGCTCACCAACGATCCGATGGAAGCCACCTACATCGGCATCCACATGTGGAAGCAGGCCGTCGAGAAGGCCAAGAGCACCGACACCGACAAGGTGATCGCGGCCATGGCCGGACAGACCTTCACTGCGCCCTCGGGCATCGTCTCCAAGATGGACGAGAAGAACCACCACCTGCACAAGAGCGTGTTCATCGGCGAGATCAAGGCCGACGGGCAGTTCAGCGTGGTGTGGAAGACGCCGGGTCCGGTCAAGGCCAAGCCGTGGAGCCCGTACATCGAGGGCAACGACAAGAAGCCGGATTACCCGGCCGGCAAGTCGCTGTAAGGCAGCAACGAGCGGCCCCTCTCTTGCTCCCTCTCCCCTTGGGGAGAGGGTTGGGGTGAGGGCCAGCGGCGGCAGTGACCGCCGCTCCTTTTTTGAGCGCGCTGCCCCTCACCTTCGCCTCTCCCCGAGGGGAGAGGGAGCCAAAGCCCAACCTACGATGCTCCGACGACTATTCCACCGCGTGCTCTGCGCCTCGACGCTGCTGATGGCGCTGGCCGCACACGCGCTCACCCTCGACGAGGCGCGCGCCATTGCCTCGGGCGACTCCGAAGCCCGCATCGCCGCGCTCAACAAGGCGGTCGGCACCGCCGACGAAAAGACCGCCGCCTTCATCCAGGCCATGGCGGACGACGCGGTCAAGTACACCGAGGACAAGGTCTTCCTCATCAAGGACGACAAGGCCTACGACCCCGTGACCGGCGCCGAGCTCGAGCTGCCCGACACCGCCGAGGACGTGGTCAACAACAACCTGATGCGCGGCGCCCTCGATGCCGCGCAGGCCGCGCTCAAGCTCGCCAGCAAGGACGAGGCGGTGCGCGCCGAGGCGGCGCAGGCCCTCTTCAAGGAGCCCGACGAATCCCGCCTGCCGCTGGTCGAGAAGGCGCTCGCCGTCGAGACCAGCGAGCGCATCAAGGCCCAGCTCGAACGGGTGCGTGCCGCCAGCATGCTGAGCAGTGCCGACAAGGCCAAGCGTCTCGCGGCCGCGAAGGCGCTGGGCGAAAGCCGCAGCCCCGACACCAAGCTGCTGCTCAACCAGCGCCTGGCCGACGAGACCGAGGCCGACGTCAAGAAGGCGATCGAGGCTTCGATCGCGAGCATCGACGGCTCGCTGGTCTGGGGCGACCGCATCAACGCGATCTTCAGCGGCATTAGCCTGGGCTCGGTGCTGTTGCTCGCCGCGCTGGGCCTTGCCATCACCTACGGCCTGATGGGCGTGATCAACATGGCCCACGGCGAGCTGATGATGATCGGCGCCTACGCCACCTACGTGATGCAGGGCATCTTCCAGCGCTACATGCCCGAGTCGCTCTTCGGCTGGTACCTGGTCGCCGCGATCCCCGTCGCCTTCCTCGCCTCGGCGCTGGTGGGTGCGGTGCTGGAGCGCGGCGTGATCCGCTTCCTCTACGGCCGGCCGCTCGAGACCCTGCTGGCCACCTGGGGCATCAGCCTGATGCTGCAGCAGCTGGTGCGCTCGCTCTTCGGCGCGCAGAACGTCGGCGTCGAGAACCCCGGCTGGATGAGCGGCGGCTTCACCATGCTGAGCAACGTCACGCTGCCGTGGAACCGCATCTGCATCATCGTCTTCGCGGGCCTGGTGCTGCTGGCGATGGGCTGGTTGATCGGCCGCACGCGGCTGGGCCTGTTCGTGCGCGGCGTCACGCAGAACCGTCCCATCGCCTCCTGCATGGGCGTGAACACGGCGCGCATCGACACCTACGCCTTCGCGCTGGGCTCGGGCATCGCCGGGCTCGCCGGCTGCGCACTCTCGCAGATCGGCAACGTCGGCCCCGACCTCGGCCAGAGCTACATCGTCGACTCCTTCATGGTGGTCGTGATGGGCGGCGTCGGCCAGCTCGCCGGCACCGTCTACGCGGCGCTCGGCCTGGGCGTGCTCAACAAGTTCATCGAGGGCTGGGCCGGCGCGGTGCTCGCGAAGATCGCGGTGCTGGTCTTCATCATCATCTTCATCCAGAAGCGGCCGCAGGGCATCTTCGCAGTCAAGGGGCGGAGCGCCGAGGCATGAACGCATCCACCACCACCACCGTTCGCACGGGGCGTGTCGAAGTGCCGGCGCAGACGGGCGGGGTCCTTCTGCCGACCAAGGGCCCGCTGCTGAGCGGCAAGGGCTGGACCGCCTTCTTCGTCGCGCTGATCTGCGTTTGCGCACTGGCGCCCGTGCTCAACCTGCTGGTGCCTGCCGGCAGCGCGCTGCACATGAGCGACTACGCCGTCGCGCTGGTCGGCAAGATCATGTGCTACGCCATCTGCGCGCTGGCCATGGACCTGATCTGGGGCTACACCGGCATCCTCTCGCTGGGCCACGGCCTCTTCTTCGCGCTGGGCGGCTACATGATGGGCATGTACCTCATGCGCCAGATCGGACGCGACGGCAACTACAAGAGCGAGCTGCCGGACTTCATGGTCTTCCTCGACTGGAAGACGCTGCCCTGGCACTGGACCTTCAGCGACAGCTTCATCGCCACGCTGGTGCTGATCGTCGCGGTGCCGGGCCTGATCGCCTTCGTGTTCGGCTTCTTCGCCTTCCGCTCGCGCATCAAGGGCGTGTACTTCTCGATCATCACGCAGGCCATGACCTTCGCGGCGATGCTGCTCTTCTTCCGCAACGAGACCGGCTTCGGCGGCAACAACGGCTTCACCGACTTCAAGCGCATCCTGGGCACGCCGATCGCAACGCAGGAGATGCGCATGCTGCTGTTCGCGCTCACCGGGCTCACGCTGCTGGGCTTCTTCCTGTTCGCCCGCTGGCTCATCGGCAGCAAGTTCGGCCGCGTGCTGCAGGCCATCCGCGATGCCGAGTCGCGCGTGATGTTCTCGGGCTACAACCCGCTGCCGTACAAGCTCACGATCTGGGTCATCTCGGCGGTGATGTGCGGTGTGGCCGGGGCGCTCTACGTGCCGCAGGTGGGCATCATCAACCCGGGCGAGATGAGCCCGGCCAACTCGATCGAGATCGCGATCTGGGCCGCGGTCGGCGGGCGCGCCACGCTGGTGGGGCCGATCCTCGGCGCTTTCATCGTCAATGGCGCCAAGAGCTGGCTCACGGTGGCCTATCCGGAGTATTGGCTGTACTTCCTCGGCGCGCTGTTCATCGCGGTCACGCTGTTCCTGCCGAACGGCATCGTGGGCCTGGTGAAGAAATGGACGTCCAGGGCGCGCAAGGCGATGCCCGACGAGGCGCCGCCGCCCCCCGCGCAGCGCGCTGTCGCGGCCGAGCATGGCGTGACCGAGTCCGCGGCCCCGGTGCTGCCGGTGCGTGCCGAAGGAGCCCGCGCATGACGCCGGACCTGATGGACGCCGGCGCGGAGCGCATCGCGCGCCACGCCCGGCACAGCGACTTCGGCAAGCTCACCGCCTCGGGCGGGCGCGAGGCGGGCTATGGCCGGCATGCGACGCCCGGCGAGGTCGACCTCACGCACGGCCGCATCCTCTACCTCGAGGACGTGAGCGTGAGCTTCGACGGCTTCAAGGCCATCAACAAGCTCTCGCTGGACATCGCGCCCGGCGAGCTGCGCTGCGTGATCGGCCCGAACGGCGCCGGCAAGACCACGATGATGGACATCATCACCGGCAAGACGCGGCCCGACGAGGGCACCGTGTTCTTCGGCAGCACCATCGACCTGCTGCGCCACAAGGAGGCCGACATCGCCCAGCTCGGCATCGGCCGCAAGTTCCAGAAGCCGACGGTGTTCGAGCATCTGACGGTGTTCGAGAACCTCGAGCTCGCGCTCAAGACCGACAAGGGCGTGAAGGCCTCGATGCTGTTCCGGCTCGACTCCGCACAGTCCGACCGGCTGGCGGAGGTGCTGCACACCATCCACCTCGAGGACAGCGTCTCGCGCCTGGCCGGCAATCTGAGCCATGGCCAGAAGCAGTGGCTGGAGATCGGCATGCTGCTGATGCAGGACCCGAAGCTGCTGCTGCTGGACGAGCCCGTGGCCGGCATGACCGACGAGGAAACGGCGCGCACGGCCGAGCTCTTCCTCGAGCTCAAGGGCAAGCATTCGCTGATGGTGGTGGAGCACGACATGAGCTTCGTGCGGACCATCTCGGAGATCGTCACCGTCCTGTGCGACGGGTCCGTGCTGGCGCAGGGCACGCTGGACGAGGTGCAGGCGGATGAGCGCGTGATCGAGGTCTACCTGGGGCGCTGATCCCGCTTCGACAACACACCCATGCTCAAAGTCAAGAACATCCACCAGTATTACGGCGGCTCCCACATCCTGCGGGAGGTGAGCCTCGAAGCGCATGCCGGCAAGGTCACGGTGCTGCTCGGCCGCAACGGCGTGGGCAAGACCACGCTGCTGAAGTCGCTGATGGGCCTGGTGCCCATCAAGAGCGGGAGCATCGAGTTCGACGGCGCCCCCATCCAGAAGAAGACCCCGTACGAGCGCGCCCGGGCCGGCATCGGCTTCGTGCCGCAGGGGCGCGAGATCTTCGCGCGCCTCACGGTCGAGGAGAACCTGCGCATGGGCCTGGCCTATCGTCCGGCCGGCACCCCGATCCCGGCCGAGCTCTTCGAGCTCTTTCCGGTGCTCGAGCAGATGCGGGGCCGCCGCGGCGGCGATCTCTCGGGCGGCCAGCAGCAGCAGCTCGCCATCGCCCGCGCGCTGGCGCCGCAGCCCAAGCTGCTGATCCTCGACGAGCCCACCGAAGGCATCCAGCCCAGCATCATCAAGGACATCGGACGCGTGATCCGCATGCTCGCCGACCGCGGCGACATGGCGATCGTGCTGTGCGAGCAGTACTACGACTTCGCGCAGGAACTGGCCGACGACTACCTGGTGATGGAGCGCGGCGAAGTGATCGCGCGCGGTCTCGGCAAGGACATGGAAGCGCAAGGCGTGCGCCAGCTCGTGGCGATTTGAAGCGCCGCCGGGCACAGGCCCGGCAAGGCGCTACGCTCGGGGCTGTTGCCACAGCCCGGGACCGACGCGCCACCACCATGCACCGCCTGCGGACTTCGTCCCTTCAGCCTTCGAGGAGCCTTCCGTGGAGGCGCTGATCGCCCTGATGGTCGACCACGCCGTCGCGGTGGTCTTCGTCGCGACCTTCGCGGCCCGCGTGGGCCTGCCCGTGCCGGCCGCGCCGGTGCTGGTGGTGGCCGGCGGCATCGCGGCCATCGCCGAGCCGCTGCTGCTCTTCGCCATGGTCGGCGCCGCGCTGGTGGCCAACGTGCTGGGCGACGCCGTCTGGTTCTATACGGGCCGCGTCTACGGCTACCACTTCATGCGCCTCTTGTGCAAGATCTCGATCTCGCCGGACTCCTGCGTGCGGCGCAGCGAGTCGCTGATCACGCGCTGGGGCGGCTTGTCGCTGGTGGCGGCCAAGTTCGTGCCGGGGGTGTCGGTGGTGGCGCCGCCGATGGCGGGGGCGCTGGGCATGTCTTCCTGGCGTTTCCTGGCCTTCGAGACCCTGGCCGCGCTGCTGTGGGCCGGCGTCTTCCTCGCCCTGGGCTGGCTCTTCCGCGAGCAGATCCAGGCCGTGCTCGATGCCTTGGCCGATGCCGGCGGCGTCGCCACTGCGGCGCTGGTGGTGGTGGTGGCCGCGATGCTGGCACGGCGCTGGTGGCGCCGCCGCGCGTTCCTGCGGACCACCCGCATGCCGCGCGCCACCATCGGTGAGCTGGCCACGCTGATGACGCGCGAGCCGGCACCCATCGTGATCGACGTGCGCGGCGAGGCGGGCATCCAGGTCGACCCGCGGCGCATTCCCGGCGCGCTGCCGATCCCGCTCAAGGCCTTGCAGCAGCGGCGCGCGGAGCTGCCCTTCGAGAGCGGCGAGCGCGAGATCATTCTTTATTGCAACTGCCCCAACGAAGTCTCGGCCGCCCTGGCCGCGCAGGCCCTGGTGGCGCGCGGCTTCAAGCGCGCCCGGCCGCTTGCCGGCGGGCTGGAGGCCTGGGTCGAGGCCGGGCACCCGACCGCCGCCCATTGAAGGCGCTCGGCGGGTCGGGCGTGGCGGCAGCGCAGTGGCGACGACCACTTCGGTCCGCTAGGCGCGCTCACGCGTGAGCGGCTCCGGGTCCTGCATGCCCAGCGGCGGCGCCACTTCTTCCAGCGGCTTGCGCTCCGCGTCCGCCGCCCAGCGCAGTGCCATCAGCCCGGCGATGACCACCAGCACGGCGCCGATCGCATAGCCGATCGCCACCGCGCCACGGCTGCCGGTCTCGATCAGCGCGCCGAAGAGCACCGGTGCCACGAAACCGCCCGCACCCGTGCCCACTGCATAGAAGATCGCGATCGCGATCGCGCGCATCTCCAGGGGGAACACCTCGCTCACCGTGAGGTAGGCCGAACTCGCGGCCGCCGAGGCCAGGAAGAACACCGCCGACCAGGCCAGCGCCTGGCTGCGCGCATCGAGCCAGCCCTGCATGAAGGCCCAGCCGGTCAGCGCCAGCCCCAGCCCCGAGCACACATAGGTCAGCGCGATCATGCGCCGGCGGCCGACGTGGTCGAACAGCGGACCGAGGATCAGCGGCCCCAGCACGTTGCCCAGCGCGAAGGGAAAGATGTAGAGCGCCACCTGGCCCTCCGGCACGCCGTGGAAGCGCGTCAGCACCAGGGCATAGGTGAAGAAGATCGCGTTGTAGAAGAAGGCCTGCGAGATCATCAGGGCCAGCGCGACCGCGCTGCGCTGCGGGTAGCGGCGTATGAGCACCTGCGCGACCTCGCGCCACCCCACGGTGGCGCGCCTGCCGTAGTGGACGCGGCCCAGGGGTTCGAGGAGCGGTCCATGCTCCGCAGCGACCTGCGCCTCGATGCTCGCGACGATGCGCTCCGCCTCCTCGGCCCGGCCGTGCGCGATCAGCCAGCGCGGACTCTCGGGCACGTGCCGCCGCACCAGCAGGATCGCCACCGCCAGCAGCGCGCCCAGCCCGAAGCCCGCTCGCCAGCCCCACACCGGCCCGAGCACCCGCGGGTCGAGCAGCACCAGGCTCAGCCCCGCGCCCAGCGCTGCACCGATCCAGAAGCTGCCGTTGATCGCGAGGTTGACCCGCCCGCGCACCCGTGCCGGGATCAGCTCGTCGATCGCCGAATTGATGGCCGCGTATTCGCCACCGATGCCCAGCCCGGTCGCGAAGCGGCACAGTGCAAAGAAGGCGAAGTCGGGAGAAAAGGCGGTGGCCAGCGTGGCCAGCGCGTAGACCGCGAGGGTGATGAGGAACAGCTTCTTGCGTCCCAGCCGGTCGGTGAGCCGGCCGAAGAGCAGGGCGCCGATCACCGCGCCGGCGATGTAGAGCGAGCCCGACCAGCCGATCTGCGCCGCGCTCAGCGCCAGCGTGTCGGGCCGCTCCAGCACGCCGCCGATCGAGCCGACCAGCGTGACCTCCAGCCCGTCCAGCACCCAGGCGATGCCCAGCGCCAGCACCACGCGCCAGTGCCAGCGTGACCAGGGCAGGCGGTCGAGGCGGGCCGGGATGTCGCTGTGGACACCCCTCATCGGGTCGGCTTTGCGGGGCGGGCCATGTCCGCGAGCCTAAACCCGGCGGAGGGGCCTGCCTGTAGTCGCATGCCCCATGTGCGGGGGGCACCCGCAGTTCGTCTGCGCGTCCTTAGAAGACGCCGAATACCTTCAGCAGGATGATGACGCCGATCGGCACGCCGCAGAGCCAGAGGATGATGCTTTTCATGGAGGTCTCCTGTGAGTTCGAAGCCGCATCCTGGGCTGCGTCCCGTGCCCGGCGCGACGGCAAAAGCCGGGCAGCCGGGTAGGGGAGGGAGCGTGCGGATGTCGGATTTCATCCCCCGCTGCCGTGGACAAGCCTGTGGAAAACTCGGGGCACAAGTCGCGCAAGCCTCGTCCTGCAAAGGTTTGCAACGCATTGCCTACGGATGCAGCAGCGGCCGCGGTCGGTGCGGCCGGTGTGGAAAACGGAAGCCGGACGCTCGCCTGCCCGGCGCGTCACCACTGGTTGCGCAGCTCCCGCAGCTTGATGAACACGGTCTTCGGGTCCGGCTTCTCCGGCAGGTCGGGGAAGACCTCGCGCAGCGCGGCGATCACGCTCGGGCTCGACAGGCGCAGGAAGGTGTTGATCTGTTGTTCCTCGTGCAGCGTCGTGACCTTGGCTTTCGCCGGGTCTTGCCCCGTCACCTCGGGCAGCAGCGCACCGGCGGCCGCGTTGTCGGGCTCGCGCGCGAGGGTGAAGCGCAGGTTGTTCTCGATGTAGTCGTGGCCCGGGTAGACGCGCGTCTCGGCGGGCAGCTTCGCGAGCTGCTCGACGAAGGTGGTGTAGAGGTCTTCCGGATTGCCGCCGTTGTGGCAGTTGCCGGCACCGGCATTGAACAGCGTGTCGCCGGAGAACAGCGCCGGCCTGTCGGTGTGGGAGCGCAGGCAGATGTGGCACATCGTGTGGCCGGGCGTGTCCATGCATTCGAGCTCGACGGTCCTGCCGACCTTGATCACGTCGCCGGCCTGCACGCCGCGGTCCACCCCGGCGATGCGCGAGCCCGCAAGGTGGTGCGCGATCACCTTGGCCCCGGTCGCCGCCACCACCGCCGCGTTGCCGCCGGTGTGGTCGTGGTGCTCGTGCGTGTTCAGGATCTGGGTGATCTGCCACCCCTTCTCGCGCGCCGCGGCCAGGCATTTCTGGTGATCCAGGGGATCGATCGCGAGGGCCTCGCCGCTCTCGGGGCACGCGATCAGGTAGTTGTAGTTGCGATAGGCGTTGCCGGTCCAGATGCGCTCGACGATCATGGGGTACTCCTGGTGCGGAGCGGCAAGCATACGAGAACCGCGCCCCGCCGGAAACGCGTCCGGCGTCGCGCCCTGCCTCGCGCCCTACATCGCCCAGATCCGCGGCGCCGCGCCCTGCATCTGCCACAGTTCGGCGCGCCAGGCGCGCCACACCTGCCGCAGCAGCTGCATGGCCGGCTCGACCACCGGCGCCAGCACGCGCAGCACGATCACTTCGCCCGTGGGGCTGGTCGCGCCCGCGCTGTCGCGCAGCGGGTGGGCCTCGATCAGCGAACGCGCCCGCTCCAGCGCCGCCTCGCGCCGCGCCCGCGCGATCGGCGAACCGGCGACGAAGAAGATCGAGGCCAGGCAGCGATGCCCGGCGAGGCCCAGCGGCCCGTCGAGCAGCCGGTGGTCGGCCGCGTCGATGCGCCCGCGCTCCAGCCACGCGCCCGGCATTTCGATGTGCTGCTGCAGCGTGCCGCGCTCGAAGGGCTTGCCCGCATTGGGCAGGCCCAGCGCCGCGAGGTCCCAGCCGATCAGCTCGGCCCCTTCGGCCGGCCGCACGACCAGCCGGTTCTCCGCGCGGCAGCCGCTGAAGCAGATCGCCTCCAGCGGCAGCCACTCGAGCCGGGCGCCGGGCTCGAGCAGGAGCTCGGTGCGCTGCAGCGCCAGCTCGCCTTCCGAGCGGTAGAAGCGGCTGGCGCCGGGGGTGGTGACCAGGCCATGGCTGCCGGCCGAGGCGCGCACGCGGATGTCCAGCGTATCGCCGCCCACCAGCCCGCCCGGCGGATGCACCAGCACGTTGTGGCAGACGGCGCCGCCTTCGGGGTAGAGGCTCTGCAGGATGCGCAGCGGGCCTTCGTGGCGGAAGCGCGCGACGCTTCGGTGTTCTTCAAGGGTGTAGTCGAGTTCGAGTCGCGCGTGCCAGGGCATGGGTCGAGTGTAGGTGTGGGCACGCCCGCGCTATACGATCGTTCATCGTCCATCCGCAACCAAGGAACCCTCATGAGCATCACCGTTCGACGCGACGGCATCACCGGCACCCGCCACATCCTCAAGGTCCGCGCCCACGAGATCGCGGTGGACACCGGCGGCGAGCATGACGCAGGCCCGACGCCGCATGATCTCTACGACTCCGCGCTGGCCGCCTGCAAGGCGCTGACCGTGCTGGTCTATGCGCAGCACAAGGGCATTCCGGTGGAGGAGATCGAGGTGGCGGTGAACCGCGACGACAGCCAGGAGCGGCAAGGGCTCTACAAGCTCGACACCACGCTGCACGTCACCGGCGCGTTGAGCGAGGAGCAGAAGGCGGCGCTGCTGCGCGTGGCCGGGAAATGCCCGCTGCATCGGCTGATGGCCGAAGTGAAAACGGAGATCGAGACGCGGCTGGTCTGAGCCGCCGGGCGCTCGATCGCTTGAAGACCCCCCCCGGTTCGACCCGGCGCCGCCGCGCCGGCTATACCCGCGCGCGCTGTTGCGGAGTTGGTGATTCCCCTCAATGCGAATGATGCCCACAAGAAAACCAAGTCATTACACTGAATGAATGTCCACATGGCTGGCCTCGGCCCTCCAGATCGAGCATTGGGCGATTGGTGACCAGACATGGTCGCGCAATCCGAGCACGGGCGCCTTCGAGCTTGCCGACTACAAGGGATGGGGCGCGCCGCCGGCCGCCTGCGACCCGCTCGACCTGGCGACCCTCGTCGGCGCGCGCGTGAGCGTCGAGGGAGCGGATCGCGCAGGCAAGCCCGTCGCGCTCTACCCGGGCGCCTTCAAGTTTTCTCCCGTGACGGGCAAGGCGCTGCCCGCGCCGTCCCTCGCCCATCGGGACGCATGGCTGCCGCCCTTCGGTGGCGACAGTGCCGGCGAGGACCCGCCGCAAGGGCTGCGCCTGACCGCCGCGCCCCTGGCGCTGCGATCGACGCTGAGCATCGAGTCTCTTCCGGACCGCCAGTTGGCGGCGCCTCCGGCGGGAAACCATCAATTCCTGGTCGCCGCATGCCAGACCTGCGATGCCCGCTTGCTGGCCGTGGAGTATTCGCGCGGGCGCATCCACCAGTGGCTTCCGCACTCGGAGCGCTGGCTGGAGCTGCGCTGCGGCGCGGTGCACGCGCTCGTCGGAAGCTCCCTCGGCGAGGAGGCCTGGGGCATGGCGGTGAAAGACCCGCAAGGCGCCACGCGGATCTTCATGCCGACCGATGCCGGCCTGGCCATCGTCTCCATCAACCTGATCGCCCGGACCTATGAATCCCGCACCATCGGCACACGCTGCCTGGGCGCGCCGATCCTGTGGCAGGGCAGGGTGCACGTGCCCATGCTGGACGACGACGGGAAGCTGGGCGTCCATGTGCTCGACCCGGCCGGCACCGCGCTGCATCGCGTCGACGGGCCGGCGCTCGATATCGCGTCGGCGAAATGGGTCCGTCCGTTGGCCGATCGGCGGCAGATCGTGTGGATGTCGTCCGCGGGCCAGCTGATCGTCAAGCCGGGCAACGGCGACGCGCTGGAGGCATCCCTCCTGCCCTGGCCGGCGGGCATCGCGCCCAGCTTCGAGCTGGGCAGCCCCTACCTGTCCCGCAGCGGCCACTTGTGGCAGCAGTGCACGCAGCAGGACGACGAGGGGCAGCGCTTCGTCTTCGTTCAACTGGGCCGCGTCGAGCCGGAAATCAGGCCGGCCAGTTCGCCGCGCCTGAGCACCGGGGCAGCCTGCTTCCAGCTCGATGCGCGCCTGCGGATCGCGCCCTGGTTCGATGCCGACGACGGCCTGGATTCCGAACCTTCCGGCGAAGTGATCATTCCCCTGCTGGAGTCGACCTCGTCGTCCACGGTGCTGTGCGCACGCGTGTCGAGCCCCGGATCGGTCGAGGGCCTGTTCGCATCGCGCGACGCATTCACCACCACATTCGAATTGCACGGGGAGCGCGAGGTGCAGTTCTGGGTGGCGAGCCTGCCGCGGCCATGGGCGACCCGGCCCTTCATCTATGCGGGCCACCTGTATCTCCATCACCCGAGCCAGCGTCGGCTGCCGGGCTGGCGGGTCGACGCCTGAGGAGGACCGGCCGCCGCGTCTGTGAGGCGTTCTTGCACTGATCTTTGTTCTTCGACATGGCGAATCTGGCTGAACTGAATCTGGCGCTCTCGCAGCCGTGCAGGCGTTGTGCGCAGTTGCTGCATGGGCGCGTCAAGTTCTGCCCCTATTGCGGCAGCGAGAACGACGCCCCTCCTTGGGGACACGAGGCGGCCAACGCCGCCTTCGGGCCCGGACGCGCCACAGCCGATCGCGCGACAGCCGATCGCGCCGAGCCCGAGGCGCCGCCGGCGCAAGAGGCGCCGGACATGCCGCGTCGCGACGTCGAGGAGAGCACCGAGCCTCCCCCCGTCCTCGACGCGCGCAGCGATGCCGGCGAAGCCGGCAATCTCGACATCGCCCACATCGTTCCTGCTGCCTTCGAATGGCCCGACGAGCTGCCGGCCGCGACCGCGACCGCTCAGCCGCAGCCTCTCGCGCCGTGGCGCCGCCCGATCCTGAAGTACGCGGCGATCGGTGCGGTGATGGTCGCGACCGTGCTCGTCCTGGTCCTCGGCCATGTCCGTTCCAGCCAGGAGAACGAGGCGGCCAGGTCGCGCGCGCTGACGGCCCAGCTGGCGCAGGCGCAGAGCGCGCTGGCCCGAGGCGATTTCATCGCCACGGAGCGCGAACTGGCGGTGCTGGCCGCCGCCTATCCCGGCCATCCCGCCGTGCGCGAGTTGAGCGATGCGCTCGATCGCCGGATGCGCGAGCAACTGGCCAGGCAGGAAGAACTGCGCGCCGCCACCCAGAAGGCGAGCCGGTCGCTGGGCCTCGGCGCTCCCGCTCCGTCGGTGGCCAAGACGCCGCCGCCGGCAGCACAGGCGCCGGTCGTCGTCGCGCCCGCGCCGCCGGTCGCCGTGCAGGAGCCCGAGAAGAGCGAGTGCAACCCGGCGCTTGCGGCCCTGGCCCTTTGCGCTGCCGGGAGCGAACGGTGAACGGCCCGGGCAGCGCGGGACGCAGGGCCAAGGCGAGGGGCCCTCGCCGCAACCATGAGGAACCCTCCTCGAAGGAGCCGGCATGACGATCCGATCCCTGTTGACGTTGCTGATGTTGATGACCTTCCTGCCCGCGGCTGGCGCAGCGCCGCCGGCGGCCAGGACCGAGTACAAGATCGTCACCGCGTCGAAGACCGGCACCTACATCCAGATCGGGCGCGACCTCGCCAAGTGGGTGGCCGAGCCCGCCGGCATCGATCTCGAAGTGCTGGAGTCCAAGGGTTCGGCGGAGAACGTGCATCGGATGCGCTTCGAGCAGGGCGTCAAGCTCGCGCTGGTGCAGTCCGACGTCTACCAGGCCTTTCTCGACGAGGCCAAGGCCGGCAGCGCCGACGCGGGCAACATCATCCGGCCGCTGCGCCTCATCCTGCCGCTCTACGACGAAGAGATCTATTTCGTCGCCCGCGCCGACTCGCCCCTGAACAGCATCCACGAGATCAGGGACAAGAAGCTCGGCGTCGGCCCGCTCGGCAGCGGCACGGCGCTCAGCGCGAGAACGCTCTACCAGCTGATGTTCGGCGAGCCGATCCCGGCTGCCAATGCGCAGTACCTGAGCAACGAGGAGGCGCTCGCCAGGCTCACCGTCGACAAGTCGATCGACGTCGCCATCATCGTGGCCGGCCAGCCCGCCAAGCTGTTCACCGACATGAAGCCCGAGGCGCGCAACTTCATCAAGCTCCTGAAGCTGGATGACAAGGCGCCCGAAACCGCGCGCGTGACGAAGACCTACTTCCCCGCGACCATCCGCGCGACGAGCTACGCCAACTGGCTCACGGCCGACATTCCCACGCTGACCATCAAGGCCTACCTGGTCACCTACGACTACGGCCTGCAGTCCACGGTGGGCAACCTGCGCCGCTTCGCCGAGTCGCTCTGCACCAACTTCGACAAGCTCCAGGCCAACGGCCATCCCAAGTGGAAGCAGGTGCGCCTGGAACTGCCGGCGCTGGGCCAGGGGTGGCGCTATTACCCGCCGATGGAGAAGCGGCTGCGTGCCTGCATCGCCGGCCAGGTGGCGGTGTCGCGCACCGGGGCCTTCGCCAAGCCGCAGTCTCAACAGTCCCAGCAACCGCAGCGTCCCTGCACGGAGCAGGAGTTGGTGCTGGGGATCTGCAACCGGTGACGGGAGCGCGGCGCTACCAGGCCGCCGCGTCGCCCCGCAGCGCGCGCCTCGCCAGCAGGAAGGTCGCCGCATTCCAGCTCTGGCCGGCCATCCCGCGCGGTGCCAGCGTCCGGCCGTGGAACCACTCGGTGAAGCGCCAGTCGTTGAGCGCGTTCACCTGCGCCAGCCGCGCGAGTTCGGTCCAGGCCGGCTCGTGCAGTCCCAGCCGCGCCAGCATCAACACCCAGAAGCCGCCGACGAAGGGCCAGATGCCGCCGTTGTGGTACTGGTGCACGAGGTTCTGCTGGTGGCGCCCCATGTAGAGCCGCCACAGCGGGTGCTGGGGCGTCAGCGGTTGCAGCACCACGCGCACCGGATAGGGCACGCTGGCATTCGCCGCGCTCAGGGTCTCGACGATGCGGTAGGCCATGGCTTTATCCGCCAGTCCGCTCTGGATCGCCAGGATGTTGCCGAACACGTCCCCTTCGTGGCCGACCACCGAGAGATTGACGAAGCTCAGGTACAGGCCCGGATCGCGCCGGCCGCGCCGCGCATAGTGCCGCAGCAGCCGCGCGCGGTGGTACTTCGGCAGCTCGCGCTGGAAGGGATTGAAGAGGTGGTTGAAGTGGTACTGCGTCTCCCCGGCATGCTCGAGCGCGTAGCGGCGCTTGACCTCGTACCAGAGCGTGTTGGTGTACAGCACGTACCCCGAGCGCGGCATGATGTCGGCCCAGTCGCTGGCCTCGTTCTGCTGCAGCAGGCGAAAGTGCTGGTGCTCCTGCGCCAGCAGCCAGCCGATCGCGCGCTCCACTTCGCGGCTCCAATGCGAGGAGCCGACGCTGCCGTGGCGGCGCACATGGTCCACCGCGATCAGCCACCACAAGGTGGCGTCGATGCAGCCCAGGTACCAGAAGTCGGCATCGCGGCCTTCCGGGTCCACGTACTTGGGGATCTGCCCATTGGCCGCCTGGTGCGCCGCCAGCGCATCGAGACTCGCCACCGCACCCTGCTCCAGCGCGGGCACGCCGCTGCCGCACATCGCCATCACGCAGATCGCGGCATCGCGCCCGAAGATGCGCGTGTAGCGCCGCGCCTCGGCCGCCTCGGTGCGGCTGGCGGCCAGGATGCCGTGCGGCGTCAGGTTGCGTTGCAGGAGGTCGAGCGAGGCCTGGGCGCAGCGGTCGATCATGGCGGAGGCGGGGGCGTTCAGATGGGTCATGGGTCGTAGGTCCTTGCCTGCGGGTGTCGATTGTCCCGGGGCATGCATGCAGAGGGTAAACCCCTCGTGAGCGCGCGCCGAAGTGCGCCTTCGATCCGGGGCTTGCATCGCTAAGATGACTGCGATCGAGTCTCCGCCACGACACGAAGGACCCGCCGGACATGAATGCCAACGACCCTCTTCGACAGCGCCGCAGGCGTTCCACCTCGGGACGCTCACGTTCCTCCCGGGCGCGGGCACGGGCGAGAAGAAGGGGATGGATGGTGTTCTTCGCCGCGGTGGTGGGCGTCACGGCCGTCATCCTCGCGGGCCTGAACTACCTCTGGACCACCGAGCGCCATCCGGCCGCCCTCGCTGCGGCCGAAGCACGGCCCGACGCCGGCCGCAAGCCGGTCGAGCGAACCGCCGCGCTCCCGCCCCTCAACCTGCCGGCGGACGATGCGCCCCATGGGTCTGCGATGGAGTGGTGGTATTACAGCGGCATCCTCGCCGCGGAGGCGGGCCAGCGCTATGCCTTCCACATGGTCGTCTTCGTGGCCAACGGGCTGGTCAAGCACACCGTGATGCATGCGGCCTTGACCGACCTTCAAACCGGCAAGCGCTACGCCAGCCAGACCCGGACCGGCGGCACCCCGGCGACGAACGTCCCCAACGGCTTCGACTTCAGGGAGCAGGGCTGGCAGGTGTCCGCATCGCCTTCGTCCCACGTTCTGCGCGCCGGCTTCGACGGCGCCTCCGTCGCCTTCGACCTGGGCGTCTCGGGTCCCGCCGTCGCGCACCGCGCGCCGGGCTCGGAGACGCCGGGCCTGCTCGATTTCGGCAAGAGCGGGATCAGCTACTACTACTCGCGCCCTCGGCTTCCGGCGCGCGGCAGCATCGCCATCGCAGGGAAGTCGCTCCCGGTGAGCGGCGAGCTCTGGTTCGATCACCAGTGGGGCGAGTTCGACGTCCTCACGCTCGGCTGGAACTGGTTCGCCCTGCACCTGGCCGATGGATCCGACCTGATGCTCTACGAGCTCTTCGACGAGGACGGCCGCAAGATCATGACCGCGGGCACGCTGTCGGACGCCAAGGGGTCCCGGCCGCTCCAGCCCGGCGAGGTCGAGCTGCTGCCCGGCGCCACCTGGACCAGCCCGAAGACCCACATCCCCTACGTCGTCGAGTGGCGCATCAAGCTTGCGTCGGGCGTGCTCAACGTCAAGCCCTTCGTGCCCGACAGCGAATTCGACTCGGGCTGGACCACCGGCAACGTCTATTGGGAAGGGCCCGTCAAGGTGAGCGGCAGCCAGGAGGGGCAGGGCTTCCTGGAGTTGAGCGGCTACGACCGCCTGAGCGCCCGGCAGTCCAAGAGCAAGTGACATCGCGCCGGCCCAGGCAGATCCATGGATCCACCCCCCGGCGCCCGCTGGCCTTGGCTGCCCGCCGAAGGCAGCTGGAAATACCACCTGCTGCTGGCGCTCACGGGCGTGCTCGTGCTGGGCCCGCTGGCCGGCGTGACGGCGGCCTACATGAATTTCTCGCTGGGCTTCTTCGTCGGCGGGCAGGTGCTGGCGGGGCTGCTCGGCTCTGCCGTCACCGCCGGCTATGGCGCGGCCGGGCGGCACGGTGCCAACTACATCCAGACGGCTGCTGCCTCGGTCGCCAGCATGAGCGGCCTGGGTGTGCTGCTGCAGGCCATGACGTGGATGGGGCTGCCGCAGCCGCCGGCCTGGCAGATGGTCATGTACCTCACCTGCGTGGGCATGTTCGGCGTGGGCGTGGGCATGCTCTACACGCCGGTGGTGGTGGACCGCATGCGCCTGGTCTTTCCTTCGGGGCTGGCGGTCGCGAACATCCTGCGGGCGCTGACCGACACCCGGCTGCTGCGGCGCTCGGTGCGGCAGCTGGGAAGCGGCATTGCCGCCGGGCTGATCGCGGGACTGGCCTCGGCCCGCCTGCCGCTGCTGGGCGCCGTCGAGCTGTCGGCTTCCACCTTCGGCGCGGGCCTCGTGATCGGCGCGCGCATCGGCATCCCGGCGGTGGTGGGCGGGCTGATCGGCGTCGCGCTGCAGCCGTACTCCGTCTCGATCGGCTGGCTGCAGGCCGGCGACCCGCCGCGCAAGATCATGTTCCTCATCGCGCTCGGAACGATCATGGGCGCGGCCCTGGTGGATCTCGCGGTGATCTTCGCGCGCGCCCTGCCGCGGGCACGACGGCAGGCGGCGCGCGATGCGCCGCCGCCCGAGGCCGGCGACTGGCGGCGCGTCGACAGCACGCGCCTCGTGCTGTGGGTGATCGTGTGGGCGGCCGCCACGGTGGCCTGCGGCCACTGGGTGCTGGGACAGCCCGTCTTCTTCCTGGTGGTGGCGGTGGCGCTGGTCTTTCTCTTCGCGCTGGTGAACGGCATCTCCGTGGGCATCAGCGACTCCAACCCGATCTCCTCGGCCTTCGTCGTGACGATCGTCATCCTCGCCGCCCTCGGCCTGCGCGATGCGGGCGTGGGGCTGATGGCCGGCGCGGTGCTGCTGGTGGCGACCAGCGTGGCCTGCGACATGCAGCAGGACCGCTCCACCGGCTGGCGGCTCGGCACGCCGCGCGTGCTGCAGTTCCGCTACCAGGTGCTGGGCATCGTCGTGGGCGCCATGCTGGCGGTGGTGTTCGCGCGGCTGTTCATGGCGGCCTATCCGGTGCTGCTGCAGGACCAGACCGTGCTGAAGGCGGATCAGCAGCCGGCCGGCTGGAGCTCCGCCATGACCTACAAGTTCGTGGGCGTGCTGCGCAGCCTCACCGAGGACCAGCCCTTCCAGCGCATCGCCATCGGCGTGGGCATCGCGGCCGGCCTGGTGATCGAGCTGCTGCGCAAGTGGCTGCGCCCGCGCAGCTTCGTGCTCGACGCCATCGTGCTGCCTTCGCCGTATGCGCTGTCCTTCGGCGGCTTCGTCAGCCTGCCGACCTCGCTGTGGCTCGGCGCGGGCGGCGTCGCGGGCAGTCTGCTGGCCGCCCGCGCGCCCGCGCGGCGCGACCTGCCGGAGGACATGAGCAGCGCTTCGCTGTTCGGCGGAGGCCTGATCGCCGGCGATGCGCTGGCGGCGGTGGGGATCGGCGTCGCCGGGCTGCTGGCGGTGTTGACCTGAAGCCCGGGCCGGACCCGCACACCGTCCATGCCCGAACCCCCAGGCCGGCAGCCCGGGCGTTACCGGGCCCTCAGCCCGCCGCGGCAGCCAGCGCCGCGTTGAACGTGGCGCTCGGGCGCATCACCGCCTCGGTCTTGCGCACGTCCGGCAGGTAGTAGCCGCCGATGTCGGCCGGCTGGCCCTGCACGGCGGCGAGCTCGTCCACGATCTTCTGCTCGTTGGCGGCCAGGGACTCGGCGAGCGGCTTGAAGTGGGCGGCCATTTCCTGGTCTTCGGTCTGCTCGGCCAGGGCCTGGGCCCAGTAGAGCGCCAGGTAGAAGTGGCTGCCGCGATTGTCGAGCTGGCCGGTCTTGGGCGAGGGGCCCTTGTTGTTGTCCAGCAGCTTGCCGGTGGCGGCGTCGAGCGCCTTGGCCAGCAGCTTGGCCTTGGCGTTGTGGGTCTTGATGCCCAGGTCCTCCAGGCTCACGGCCAGCGCGAGGAACTCGCCCAGCGAATCCCAGCGCAGGTGGTTTTCCTCCACCAGCTGCTGCACGTGCTTGGGGGCCGAGCCACCGGCGCCCGTTTCATACATGCCGCCGCCGGCCATCAGGGGAACGATGGACAGCATCTTGGCCGAGGTGCCCAGCTCCATGATGGGGAACAGGTCCGTGAGGTAGTCGCGCAGGATGTTGCCGGTGGCACTGATGGTGTCCAGCCCGCGGACCACGCGCTCGAGCGTATAGCGCATGGCGCGCACCTGGCTCATGATCTGGATGTCGAGCCCGGTGGTGTCGTGCTCGTGCAGGTACATCCTGACCTTGGTGATGAGCTGCGCCTCGTGCGGGCGGTAGGCGTCGAGCCAGAACACCACCGGCATGCCCGAGTTGCGCGCGCGCGTGACGGCGAGCTTGACCCAGTCCCGGATGGCCGCGTCCTTGACCTGGCACATGCGCCAGATGTCGCCCGTTTCCACGTTCTGGCTGAGCAGCACCTCGCCCGTGTCGAGATCGGTGATGTTGGCCACGCCGTCCTCGGGAATCTCGAAGGTCTTGTCGTGCGAGCCGTATTCCTCGGCCTGCTGGGCCATCAGGCCGACGTTGGGCACGGTGCCCATGGTCCTGGGGTCGAAGGCGCCGTGCCACTTGCAGAAGTTGATGATCTCCTGGTAGATGCGGGCAAAGGTGCTCTCGGGCATCACGGCCTTCACGTCCTTCAGCCGGCCGTCGGCACCGTACATCTTGCCGCCGTTGCGGATCATCGCGGGCATCGAGGCATCGACGATCACGTCGTTGGGCGAATGGAAGTTGGTGATGCCCCTGGCCGAGTCCACCATCGCCAGCTCGGGACGGTTCTCGTGGCAGGCGTGCAGGTCGCGCATGATCTCTTCCTGCGTGCTTTGCGGCAGGGGGCCGATCTTGGTGTACAGGTCGACCATGCCGTTGTTGACGTTCACGCCCAGCTCCTCGAACAGCTTGGCGTGCTTCTCGAAGGCCTCGCGGTAGAAGATCTTGACGCAGTGGCCGAACACGATGGGGTGCGACACCTTCATCATGGTGGCCTTCACGTGCAGCGAGAACATCACGCCCGTCTTGTGCGCGTCCTGGATCTGCCGCTCGTAGAACTCCAGCAGTGCCTTCTTGCTCATGAACATGGAGTCGATCACCTCGCGCTCGAGCAGCGACACCTTCGGCTTGAGCACGATGGCCTTGCCGCTCTTGGTGATCAGTTCCATCTTCACGTCGCGCGCCTTGTTCAGCGTCATCGATTTTTCGCCGTGGTAGAAGTCGCCGTGGTGCATGTGCGAGACGTGCGAGCGCGAGGCCTGGCTCCATTCGGCCATGCTGTGCGGGTTCTTGCGTGCGAATTCCTTGACGGCCTTGGGCGCGCGGCGATCGGAGTTGCCTTCGCGCAGCACCGGGTTCACCGCGCTGCCGATGCACTTGTTGTAGCGCGCGCGGATGTCCTTCTCCTCGTCCGTCTTCGTGCTCTCGGGATAGTCGGGAATCTTGTAGCCCTTGTCCTGCAGTTCCTTGATGGCGGACTTGAGCTGGGCCACCGAGGCGCTGATGTTGGGCAGCTTGATGATGTTGGCTTCGGGCCGCAGCGTCAGCTTGCCCAGCTCGGCCAGGTTGTCCGGCATGCGCTGCGCTTCGGTCAGCGCTTCGGGAAACTGCCCCAGGATTCGGCCGGCCACCGAGATGTCGCTGGTGGCGACCTCGATGCCCGCGGGCGCGGCGAACGCCTGGATGATCGGCAGCAGCGAGGCCGTGGCCAGGCGCGGCGCCTCGTCGGTGAGGGTGTAGATGATTTGGGAGTTTGCGGCGGTCATGGCGGCTTTCGGGTGGGCTGAACAACAACGCCTCGTCACGGAACGGACGGCGTGACGAGCGGGCGCAAACTTTAACAAATGGCCCGAGGGGAGGACGGCGCGCCGGGAAAGTCCGGCAAGGCCGGGCCTCGATGCGCGGGAAATCCCGAATCGCGGCCTTGCTCGACAACGGGCGCATGCGCGAGACAAGATGGCGCGGCCCCTTCTGGAGGAACGCTGATGCCAACGCCCGCACTGTTCGACACCGCGATGACCGCCCTGACCGCGGCGCTGGCCACGCCGATGGGGATCGTTGCGCTCTGCTCGGCCGGTGTCGCCGGCGTGCTGGTGATCGTGAGTTCCTTCGTCAAGACCATGATTCCCCTGCGCTGCCTCGCGATCGGCGGCAACCTGGGCTTTCTGATCTACGGTGCGCTGCATCCGTCGCTGATCCTGGTGCTGCTGCACGGTGCGCTGCTGCCCATCAACATCTTCCGCGCGGCCCAGATGGTCCGCCTCACGCGGCGCGTGCGCGTCGCGGCCGCGACGAGCGACTTCTCCGGCGTCTGGCTGCGCCCTTACATGCGCCGGCGGCGGCTCCGGAAGGACGCCATCCTGTTCCGCAAGGGCGACGAGGCCAAGCGCCTGTATTTCCTCGCCGAAGGGCAGATCGAGTTCGTCGAGATCGGACAGACCATGGAGGCCGGCCGGCTGTTCGGCGAGATCGCATTCTTTGCGCCCGACAAGCGGCGCACGCTGACCGCCCGCTGCGCCACCCACTGCACCGTGCTGCAGATGGACGAGTCGACGTTCAAGACGCTCTATTTCCAGAACCCGGCCTTCGGATTCGAGGTGGTGACGCTCGTTGCCGGCCGTCTCATCGCCGACCGGCAGCGCCTGGAAGACCGGCTCGCGGCGACCACGCCGGCGACCTGATCCGGCCGCGCCCGTCACGAGCAACTATTGCAACTAAAGGACTAGCCAGCCGCCCGGCGCAGCGTGACAATGCGCAACATCATGAAACCCGCGACAACACTTCGCCGGCTGGTGCTGTGGGTCTTGTTCCTGATCGTGCCGGTCGCCGTCCAGGCGCAGACACAGCTCGGGAGTGCCGCGGCCTTGCGTGCCAAATTCGACGCCGTCCACACGCAGATCGACAAGAACATCTTTGGGCGGCCGCTGGTCCTCGAATCGACGGAAGCCTCCGGCCAGTTGAGCGGCGACATCTTCGCGGTGCTGAACCACCCCTTCGACCAGGTGAGCGCTTCCCTGAGCCAGCCCGGCGTCTGGTGCGACGTGCTGATGCTGCACCTCAACACCAAGTACTGCGCACCGCGCGGAACAGACGATGCCAGGTCGCTCGCCGTCTCGGTGGGCCGCAAGTTCGACCAGCCGCTGTCGGAGGCGACGCGCGTCGACTTCGTCTGGCAGCCGCCGAAGATCGGCGACGACTACCTGAGCGTGCGCCTGAGCGCCGACAAGGGGCCGCTGTCGACCCGCGACTACCGCATCGAGCTCGAGGCGACGCCGCTGGGCAACGGCAAGACCTTCATGCATCTCGGCTATGCCTACGCCTACGGGGTGGCGGCGCGCATCGCGATGCAGGGCTATCTCTCGACCATCGGTTCGGACAAGGTGGGATTCACCGTGACGGGCAAGAACCCGGCGGGCGAGCCGACCTACGTGGGCGGCGTGCGCGGCGTGGTGGAGCGCAACACCATGCGCTACTACCTCGCCATCGACGCCTACATGGACGCCCCCAAGCAACTGCCGCAGCGCCTTGCGGCCTGGTTCGACAGCACCGAGCGCTATGCGCGGCAGCTGCGCGAAGTGGAGCGCGAGGACTACCTCGCGATGAAGCGCAACGAGTACAAGCGGCTTGCGAGCCCCTTGCCGGAGTAGCCGCTTCGATCGCCGGTCCAGCTGCGCAAGCCCGGGTGAGCGGGGCTGCGTGAAGCGCTCGTCGAATGGCTCCTGATTCCCGTTGCGCGGCGTTCAGGCGGGCGCCTGTTGCTTCGCCAGGACGTCGAGTGCGTTCCTCGCCGCGGCGACCCCCATCTTCACGTACGCGTCGCCGGTCACGCCGCCGATGTGCGGACTCAGCACGAAGCCCTTCTGGCCCTGGAAAGGATGCCCGGCAACCATCGGCTCGACGGCGAAGCTGTCCAGGCCGGCTGCCAGCACCTGGCCGGACTTCACGGCGGCGAGGAGCGCGTCCTCGTCGATCAGGCCACCGCGGGCCGTGTTGACCAGGATCACGCCGCGCCGGGTCTTCGCCAGGGTGTCGGCATTCACCAGCTTGCGGTTGTCTTCCGTCAATGGGCAGTGCAGCGAGATCACGTCGGCGTCGCGCCAGATCGCATCCAGGTCGACCGCCTGCACGTGGTCGGGCAGCTGCTTCGCGAAAGGGTCGAAGCCGATCACCCGCATGTCCAGCGCATGGGCCATCCTCGCAAAGCGCAGGCCGATCGCACCGAGGCCGACCAGGCCGACGGTGCGGCCGCCGAGCTCCAGGCTCTTGTGCGTCGCCTTGTCCCAATGCCCGCCATGCATGCGCGCATCGAGCGCGACCACGGACTTGGCGCAGGCCAGCATCAGCGCCAGCGCCTGTTCGGCCACGGCCGCGGCATTGGCACCCGCCGCGGCGACGACTTCGATGCCGCGCGCCCGGGCCGCCGGCTTGTCGATGGTGTCGGTGCCGCTGCCGTGCTTGGAGATCACGCGCAAGGCGGGCGCCGCATCCATCGCCGCCGCGCCGACCTTGCCGTAGCGCACGATGATCGCCGCCGGATCGTGCTTGGCGCACAGCGCCACCACGTCGTCCTCCGTCGGCGTCTTGCCGGCGAAGATCAGCTCGTGCGCTTGCAGGAGCTCGAGCGCCTCCGGGGCGAGATCCGCGCCGGTGACGAGGATCGCGCTCACAGCGTCTCTCCTTCCTTCAGCACGCCCGCCGCGCGCAGCGCGCCGTCGAGCCAGGAGGCGGCCGTGTTGCCTTCCTTGATCGCCGCGATGCGCCTGGTCTCGTCCTGCACCTTCTTGCGCGCGGCGCCGATCAACGAAGCGATCTTCTCGCGCTCCACGACCATCACGCCGTCGCCATCGCCGATCACGAAGTCGCCGGCCCGCACGGTCACGCCGCCCACCGTCACCGGATGGCCGATGCGGCCGCCGATGCTCTTCGTCGGGCCGTTGGGATTGGTGCCGACCGAGAAGACCGGATAGTCCATCTGCTCGATTTCGAGGCTGTCGCGCACCGCGCCATCGACCACCACGCCGGCGATGCCGCGCTGGCGGCAGGCGGTCATCATGATGGTGCCCATGAGCGCCGAGGTCTGGTCGGCCTTGCCGTCGATCACGAGCACGTCGCCGGGCCTGGCCAGCGCGATTGCGGCGTGGATCATGAGGTTGTCTCCGGGCCGCACCTCGACCGTCAGTGCGGGGCCGGCCAGCTTCATGCGCGGCCGCAGCGGCTGGATGCGGCCGTGCAATGCGCCCCGGCGGCCTGCGACGTCGGCAAGAATGGCCGGCTGGAATTCGGAAGCCTGCCGGACGATGTCGGCAGGGACGCGCTCGAAGTCGCGAATGATCTCGGGCAATGGGTTGCTCATGATGGGTCTTTCTGTCGGGGGTGGCGAGGCTCAGTCGACCTTGGCGCCAGAGTCCTTGACGACCTTGCCCCAGCGCACGATCTCGTCCTGGATCAGCTTGCCGAACTGCTCGGGCGTGCCGCCGAGCACGTCGGCGCCCTGGCCCTCGAGCTTTTTCTTCACCTCGGCGTCCTGCAGCGCCTTGTTGAAGGCGGCGTTGAGCTTCGCCACCGCGTCCTTCGGCATCGAGGCGGGGCCGGCGATGCCGAACCAGGTCACGGCCTCGAAGCCCTTGTAGCCGGACTCCGCGACGGTCGGCACGTCGGGAAGGTCGTTCACGCGCTTGTCGGAGGTCACGGCGATGGCCCGCATCTTGCCGTTGCGGATGTGTCCGATGAGCGTGGGAATCGACGACATGTACATCTGGATCTGGCCGCCGACGAGGTCGGTCGCGCCTTGCGCCGCGCCCTTGTACGGCACGTGCGTGAACTTGACCCCGGCGATCTTCTGGAACTTTTCGGCCGCCAGGTGGGCGACCGTGCCGCTGCCGGAGCTCGCGTAATTGATGGTTTCGGGCTTCGCCTTGGCGGCGGTCACGACATCGGCCAGCGTCTTGTAGGGCGAGTCGGCCGCAACCACGAGCACGAGCGGCGAGCTGGCCACCAGGCCGATCGGGGCCAGGTCCTTCTGCGGGTTGTAGGGCAGCTTCGAATACAGCGTGGGATTGATGGCGAGGTTGCTGGTCTGTCCGAGCACGATGGTGTAGCCATCCGGCGCGGCCTTGGCCGCGGCGTCCACGCCCAGGTTGCCGCCCGAGCCGGGCTTGTTGTCGATCACCACCGTCCAGCCCTGCTGCGTCGCGACCTTGTTGCCCACTTCGCGCGCGATGAGGTCGGTGCCGCCGCCAGCGGGGAAGGGCACGATGAGCTTGATCGGCCGCGAGGGGTAGGCCTGCGCCAGCGCGGCGCAGGACGCAAAGGACAACAGGGCGAACACCGCGGTGCGGCGGGAAAGGTCGAGTTTCGTGATGGTCAAGGCTTGTCTCCGGTTGAATGATCCACGGTCGTTTGCCTGCTTCAGGCTTGGACGAACTGTAGATTTGCGTTCCGATACGTACAATGGTGTTGCACCAGGTGGACCACGAACCATGCCGCGAACCAAAGCCAGCGAAACCCGGCAACAGCGCGATGCGGGCGCAGCGCCCGAAGGCGACGAGCCCGCCGGCGGCGTCACCGCCGTCACCCGCGCCCTCCAACTGCTCGAGGCATTCGGCATGCAGGACCAGCGCCTGTCGCTGGCGGAGCTGACGCGCCGCAGCGGCATGCACAAGACGACGGCGCTGCGTCTCCTGCGAACGCTGGGCCACAGCGGCTACGTGGTCCAGCGCGACGACGGCGAGTGGCGCCTCGGGCCGGCGGCCGGTTGGCTGGGAGCGCGCTACCAGGCGGCCTTCGACGTCAACAACGTGGTCGAGCCGATGCTGCGCGAGCTGACGCAGGCGACCGGCGAGAGCGCTGCGTTCTACGTGCGCGAAGGCAACATCCGCACCTGCATCGTCCGGGTCGAGGGACCGCAGCCGATCCGCCACCATGCACGCATGGGCTCGGCCCTGCCGCTCGACAAGGGTTCGCCCGGACGGGTGATCCTCGCGTTCTCGGGCGAGCCCGGCGCCTTGTACGAAGAGATCCGCAAGCGCGGCTACCACTTCTCCATCGGCGAGAGAGAGAAGGGGGTCGCGACGGTGTCTGCGCCCGTCTTCGGCCTCAACTGGCGCTTGCTGGGCTCGGTCTGCATCTCCGGCCCTGCCGAACGGCTGCCGAAGAACAAGCTGCTTCGACACGCCAGGACGATCATCAAGGCGGCGAACCAGCTGTCGTATGCACTGGCCGGGAGCACGACGCCGCAGACGCCGAGGGTGGTTTCGGCGTGGCATCCGTAGCCCACGGCGGGTTCGACCCGAGCGGGCAGGAAGCCATGATTCGTGGCCGCGCGTGGGATAGCGCAGCACCAGGCGCTACTGCCTCGCCGTCGCGCCGCGGGGAAGCACAAGGAGCGCTCCGAACGCCGCCAGCCCCAGAACCGCTGTGAGCCAGAGCGCGCCCGCGCCCCATCGATCGAGGCAGAGGCCGAAAGCCAGGGGCGCGAAGGCTTGCGCGATGCGCGCCGGCACCATCAGAAGCCCCTGCCGGGCGCCATAGCCGTGCGGCCCGAACAAGACGAGGGGCAGGGTGCCCTTGGCGATGGTCAGGATGCCGTTGCCGGCGCCGTGGAGGATGCCGAACAGCGCGGCCACCGGTGCGCCCGCCATCAGCAGCGCCGCGGCCCCGACCGGATGGGCCAGGGCCGCCATGCGCGCGGACAACAGCGGGTGGATTCGCCGCAGGAAGCCGAACTCCAGCAGCCGCCCTGCAGCCTGCGCAGGACCGACGAGCGCTCCCACGGCAACTGCCACGCCGAGCGTCGCGCCACCGGCCTGGAGCAGGCGCGGCAGGTGGGCTGCCATTGCCGTGCTGATGAACCACGTTGCCGCGAAGACGAAGGCCAGGAGGCCGGCCGCGAGGCGAATGCGCGGCGTCGTGCCCCCGTCGGCAGCGGCGGCATCGGGCGAAGGCACCGCACTCTCCTGCGGCATGCCCGGCGCAGTGATCCTGGGCAGCGTTGCGTTCAGCGGCAGTCCCAGCAGGAGATGGAGTGCGGCCCAGGCGAGGCAGGCGCCGCGCCATCCGAGTTGCGCGTCGAGCAGTGTCGACAGCGGCCAGCCCACCGTGCTGGCGAAACCCGCCAGCAAGGTAATGCCTGTGATGGCGCTGCGCGAATCGCGCCCGTAGAGGCGGACCAGGGCGGAGAACGCCGCCTCGTACAGTCCGGCCCCCATGCCCGCACCGACGAGCATCCAGGCGGCGAAGAGGCTGACGGGCCCCTGCGCGGCCGCCAGTGCCGCGAGGCCGGCGGCGAAGACGAGGTTCGTGCCCATCAGCACGGGCCGGCCGCCCCATCGGTCGATGGCCCGCCCGGCATAGGGCCCGAGCAGCGCCGACACGACGAGCCCAAAGGAAAAGGCGCCGAACACCGTCGGCACCGAGACGCCCAGATCCCGCGCCATCGGTGCTGCAAGCATCGCCGGCAGGTAGTAGGACGAGGCCCAGGCCAGCGTCTGCGCCACGCCCAGGGCAGCGACGACGCCGGTGCGGGCGATCATGAAATCGAGCAGTTCATGCAGGCGGGAGCGTTGCGTCCGTGCCGTCGGTAGCGTTGCCTGGCTTGGCGACATCCTGCGCCGAATGCGCAGCGACCTCGTCCCCCGTCGGACTCAGAGCCATGTGAATGGCGACACCGATGCCGGCACCGATGAGCTCGGCGACCACAAAGCCCGGCACGCTGGCCGGGGAGATGCCCGCGAAGCTGTCGCTGAACATCCGGCCGAATGCAGCGGCAGGGTTCGCAAAGGAGGTCGACGCCGTGAACCAGTAGGCCGCGCCGATGTAGCACGCCACCATGGCGGCGACGCGGCTTGCGGGCGCTCTCAGGATGACCAGGAGCAGGCCGGCAGTGGCCACCGCCTCTGCGAGCCACTGGCCCGTGCCGCTGCGGACCTTCGTCGAGAACTGGAAGATGGTTGCGTCGAACATCGCGTGCGCCAGCCACGCGCCGAGCATCGCGCCGGCCAGCTGCGCGACGATATACGGGGCGGCCAGCGCGCGAGGCATCGCGCCGCGCGCCGCCATGACGAGCGACACCGCCGGGTTGAAGTGCCCGCCGCTCACGGGCCCGAACACTTCGATGAGGATGTACAGGCCGCCGACCGTCGCCAGGGTATTGGCCAGCAGAGCGATGGCCACGTTGCCCCTGGCCAGGCGCTCGGCCATGATGCCCGAGCCGATGACCACGGCCAGCAGCAGTGCGGTGCCGAGCGCTTCGGCAAACAGCTTGCGCGTCGTGTCGCCCAACTTGCTCACCTAGCGCCTTGCGATGTCATGGAGGGCCTGCTGCAGCTCGGCGTCGCCCATCGAATCGAGCGGCAGCTGCAGGAGCTGGAGCATCCGGTAGCCCACCGCCTGGCGCGTGAGCTCGAAGGCCGCGCGCTTTCCTTCGTCGCCGCCGGCCGCGTTGGAGGGGTCCGGGTAACCCCAATGCATCTTGACCGGGCTCCCCGGCCAGTACGGGCAAGCCTCCGCCGCGGCGCTGTCGCACACCGTGATGACGATGCGCATCCGGGGCGCGTCGGAGCCCGTGAACTCGTCCCAGCTCTTGCTGCGGTAGCCCGCGGTATCCACGCCCGCGTTGCCGAGTGCCTCGAGCGCGAACGGATTGATGCGGCCGCTCGGCGCACTGCCGGCGCTGTGCGCCCGCACATCCTTGCCCAGCACCTTGGCCCAGTGGTTGAGCATGCCTTCGCTCAGCACGCTGCGCGCGGAGTTGTGGGTGCAGAGGATCAGAACGTGGGTTGTCATCGATTCGCGCTTTCCGAGGTCCTTGTCATGTCGCAGCGCTTTCAGCAGCAGGACGATGCGGGCTTGACGGTCACTCCGACCGGCTTGCCTCGAGCTGTGGAGGGAGCGCAGCAGACGGCGGACCGAGCTTCAGCACTCTTTGCGCTCTCCCCGAACACCGGGATGTTATCGAGCGTATGGAAGTGCTCCCACGCGATGCCCTGCGGGTCGGTGACCCAGTGCTTCTCGCTGCGCGCATAGCAGCAGCTCGTCTCGCCCTGGTCGAGCAGCGCCATGTCCGCCGACTCGGCGCGCGCCTTCAGTTCGGCAAGTTCGTCTGCATCGTCCGTCTGGAAGCCGAGGTGGTCGATGCCCGGCGCTCCTGCGCGCGTGGAGATGGCGAAGTTGAGTCGCGGGTCTTCGAGCATCCATTTGGCGTAGTCGGCCTCGACCCGTGCCGGTTCGGCGGCGAAAAGCTTCGAGTAGAAGGCGATGCTCGCCTTGAGGTCGTCGACATGGACGTGAACGTGAAATCTCTTCATGAAGGCTCCTTGAGTGAGGTCAGCAATGGCAGTCGTCGGCAGGGTTCTCCACGGCGCAGGCAGCGCCCTGGCAGCAGTTGTCCGTGAGGTATCCGAGCAGCGCGTTCATGTTGTCGTATGCGGCCCGGTAGATGAGGTTGCGGCTGGCACGCTCCTGCGTCACCAGACCCGAGTTCACCAGCTCCTTCAAGTGAAAGGACAAGGTGGCCGGCGGCACGCCCAAGGCTTCCTGCATGACGCCGGGCGTCAGGCCGGTCTGTCCGGACACGACCAGTGCGCGGAACACCTCGAGGCGAAGCGGATGGGCGAGTGCTGCCAGGGCTTGGATGACTTGCTGCGATTCCATGATTCGAGAATAATCGAAATAAAGCCCTCGCGTCAAGGCATGAGCACGAGAACGGCGGCGGCGCTACACTCGTGCGCCCATGTTCCACCGCCCGCTCCGTCGCTCCATGACTGCGTTTTTCGTGGTCCTGTCGCTGCTGTTTTCACAACTGGCGCTGGCAAGCTACGTCTGCCCGGGCACCGCCGATCCAGCGGCAATGGCTGAAACGATGGCGTCCGGCGAGCCGTGCGAAGGGATGGACACGGCGCAGCCTGTCCTTTGCCATCAGTACGCAAACAGCGCGCCACAGTCGGTCGAACAGCCCAAGCCGGCAACGCCGTCGCTGCCGGCCATCGTTCAAGTGCTGGTATTGCCCGCCGTCATGGAAGCAGCGTCCACGACGGCGCTGGGCCACACCGCGGCACCCGGCGCCAGACCGCCTCCTGAACCCGTCTTCCTCTCCACGCTCAGACTTCGCGTCTGAAATCTCCGTCGACTGAATGGCGCCGGCGCGGCTTGTCCGCTGCCGGCCGACATCTCATTGGTCTTCGGAGTCTTCATGCGACTTCACTTCCTGCGCACAGCCGTCCTGGCCGCCGCATTGCTCTCCTGCCTGGTGGAGGCAGCACCCCTGACGCTCGAGACGGCGCTCCAGCTGGGCGTCGAACGCTCCGAAGCGGCTCGCGCAGCGCGCGCCGGCGTCACGAGCGCAACCGAAGCGGCCCGCGCCGCCGGCCAGCTGCCCGATCCGGCGCTACGGGCCGGCATCGACAACCTGCCGGTGACGGGAGGCGACCGCTTCAGTACGACCCGCGATTCGATGACGATGAAGCGCATCGGCATCAGCCAGGAGTGGGTATCGCCGGAGAAGCGGGCCGCCCGCCAGGCCGCAGCCCAGGCGTCGGTCGCCCGCGAATCGATCCAGTCCGAAGCGGCCGTTGCCGAGACTCGCCTGAACATCGCGCTGGCGTATCTTGAAGCCTTCTATGCCGGCGAGGCGCTGAAGCTCGCGACGCTCATGGAGCAGCACGCGCACGACGAACTCGAGGCGGCGCGTGCGCGCCTGGCGTCGTCGACCGGCAGCAGCCAGGAGGCCCTTGCGCTGACCGGCGCCCGCGGCAGAGCGGAAGACGAATCGGCGGAAGTGCGCCAGCAGCAGAGCGCGGCGCGGGTGACATTGCAGCGGTGGGTCGGCACGACGAACGACGAGCTGGCACCCGTGGCCGCAATGCCATTGCCCGATGAGCAAGCGTATGTCGAGCGGCATCCCGGCGTAATGGCGAAGCAGTTCGACGTGGACGTGGCCAAGCAGTCTGCCGCGGTCGCGGCATCGGAACGCAAGCCGAACTGGACCTGGGAAGTGGCCTACGGGCAGCGCACCGGCTACTCGGACATGGTGTCGTTCGGCGTGAGCATCCCGCTTCAAGTGGCGCGCTCCGAGCGCCAGGACCGCGAAACCGCAGCGAAGCTCGCGCTGGCCGACAAAGCCGAAGCGGAACTCGCTGAAGCCGTCCGCGCGGCCATCGCTGAATACCGAGTGCTCGCCAGCGATATCGAACGACTGCTTGTCCGCATCGAGCGGGTCCGCGGCGGCGTCGTGACGCCAGCCCGCCAGCGGACCGCCGCAGCCACCGCGGCATACCGGTCGAACCAGGGCACTCTGGTGACCCTGTTCGAAGCAAGGCACGCCGAGGCGGAAGCGCAGCGCAAGCTCCTCACGCTTCAACGCGACCTCGCCATAGCCCAGGCACGGCTTGCATTCAAACCGCTCGCGCAAGGAGGCGGCCAATGAAACGCACATACCTCAGGGCACTTCTTGTCGTCGCCGGCGTGGCCCTGGCTGGTGGCGGCTTCCTCTTGGGACAGCACACGAGCCAGAAGAGCATGAGCAGTGCAACCGGCGGCACCGGCGGCACGACTTCGCCAGACGGCCGCAAGATCCTCTACTGGCACGACCCGATGGTTCCGGGCCCGCGGTTCGACAAGCCGGGGAAGTCGCCCTTCATGGACATGCAGCTCGTGCCCGTGTACGCGGACGGTGACCCGAGCACCACGGGTGTCAAGGTGAGTCCTGCGGTGCAACAGAGCCTCGGCATCCGGTATGCCACCGTGCGGCGTACCGAGGCCTCGAGCTCCTTCGACGCGATAGGAGCGGTCCAGTTCGACGAGCGATTGAACGTGGCCGTGCAGACGCGCGTCGCGGGATACGTCGAGCGCCTGGCCGTTCGTGCTCCGATGGAGCGCGTGCGCAAGGGCCAGGCCTTGGCGACCCTCTTTGCGCCCGAGTGGCTGGGGCCGCAGAACGAGTTGCTGGCGCTCAAGCGCTCGGGCGTCTCGCCGGAGCTCATTGCTGCAGCGCGTGAGCGGATGCGCGCCATGTCGATTCCGGCCGACCTTGTCCGCCGAAGCGAGGAGACGGGCATCGCGCAGGCGCGCTTCACGCTCAGTGCGCCCGCCGACGGCGTGGTCGCCGAACTGGGGGTGCGGGAAGGCGTCGCCGTCACGCCCGGCATGACACTGTTTCGCATTGCCGGTCTCGACAAGGTCTGGGCAGTCGCAGAGATACCGGAAGCACAGGTGGTGAGCCTGCGCCGCGGGCAGAAGGTCCAGGCAGTCCTCCAGGCAGATGCCACGCAGACCTTCGAGGGCGAGCTCAAGGAAATACTTCCGGAGGTGAGCTCGAACACGCGCACGCTCAAGGCGCGGTTCGAGGTCGACAACAAGGCCGGCAAGCTCACGCCCGGGATGCTTCTGCGGCTGCAGGTGACAGGACCGGCGCGCACGCGCTTGGTCGTGCCGGCCGAGGCGGTCATCCGGACAGGAAAGCGCGCGGTCGTCATCGTCCGCCAGGGAAGCGGCACCTTCGAGCCGCGTGACGTCTCGCTGGGAATGGACCTCGGTGACGAGATCGAGGTCGTCCAGGGATTGAGCGAAGGCGACGAGGTGGTTGCGAGTGGCCAGTTCCTCGTCGACTCGGAGGCCCGGCTGCGCTCGGTCCTGGGGAGCATGTCTGCATCTTCATCAGCGCAGCCGGCAGCCGCCAGCTCGGCGCCGACAGCCACGGCATCGGGAACCCACGTGGCCGAGGGCAAGGTCGAAAGCGTCGAGGCGGACGCGATGACCATCTCTCACGGGCCGGTCGCGACGCTCAAGTGGCCGTCGATGACGATGGGCTTCTCGAAGCCGGACCCGAACGCCTTCCCCGAGGTGAAGCCGGGCGACACCGTGCGCTTCGAGTTCAAGGAAGGCGGCCCGATGGGCTACCAGTTGCTTTCGGTGCAGCGGCTGCAAACGGGAACGAAGCAATGATCGCCGCATTGATCCGCTGGTCGGTGAACAACCGGTTCCTGGTGCTCTTCGCAACCTTGTTCCTGGTCGCCGCAGGCCTGTGGTCGGTATCGAAGACCAGCCTGGATGTGCTGCCGGACCTCTCGGACGTTCAGGTGATCATCAGAACGCCGTACCCGGGCAAGGCACCTCAAGTCGTGGAGGACCTGGTCACCTATCCCCTGACCACGACCATGCTCAGCGTTCCTGGTGCCAAGACGGTCCGCGGCTACTCTTTCTTCGGGGATTCGTTCGTCTACGTGCTCTTCGATGACAAGACGGACCCCTATTGGGCCCGCTCGCGCGTGGTCGAGTACCTCAACCAGGTTCAGAGCAAGCTGCCTGCCGGGGCCAACGCGTCGCTGGGGCCGGATGCAACCGGTGTCGGCTGGGTCTACGAGTACGCCCTCATCGACCGAACCGGCAGACAGGACATCGGACAGCTGCGTGCGCTCAACGACTGGTTCCTGAAGTTCGAGCTCAAGACGATTCCCGACGTTGCAGAAGTGGCGAGCATCGGCGGCATGGTGAGGCAGTACCAGGTGGTGCTGGACCCGAACCGCATGAGGGCGCTCGGCATCACGCAGGCGACGGTCATGACAGCCTTGGAGAACGCCAACCAGGCATCGGGCGGCTCGGTCGTGGAACTGGCGGAAGCGGAGTACATGGTTCGGTCGCGCGGCTTCCTCAGATCGCTGGACGACTTCCGAACCATTCCGCTCGCCGTTTCGGGCAGCACGCCGGTGCTGTTGCGCGATGTGGCCACGGTGCAGATCGGCCCGGAAATGCGCCGCGGCATCGCCGAGCTCGATGGTGAAGGAGAGGTCGCCGGCGGTGTGGTGGTCATGCGCTCCGGCAAGAACGCGCGCACGACCATCGAGGCCGTGAAGGCGAAGCTCGAGTCGCTCCAGCCGAGCTTGCCGCCGGGCGTCGAGATCGTACCGACTTACGACCGCTCCCTGCTCATCGACCGTGCCGTCGACAACCTCGGGTACAAGCTCGTGGAGGAGTTCCTGGTGGTCGCGCTGGTCTGCGCCGTCTTCCTTTTTCATCTGCGCTCGGCGCTGGTGGCCGTGGTCGCGCTTCCGATCGGGGTTCTTGCGGCGTTCATCGTCATGCACTGGCAGGGGGTCAACGCCAACATCATGTCCCTCGGCGGCATTGCCATCAGCATTGGCGCGATGGTCGACGGCGCCATCGTGATGGTCGAGAACGTTCACAAGAACCTGGAAGCGTTCGAGTCGAAGCAGGGCAGAAGCCCAACGCCGACGGAGCGATGGCATCTCGTCAGCACCGCCTCCGTGGAGGTGGGCCCGGCCCTCTTCTTCTCGCTGGTCGTCATTGCGCTGTCGTTCGTGCCGGTGTTTTCCCTGGAGGCGCAGGAGGGCCGGCTCTTTTCGCCCTTGGCCTTCACCAAGACCTATGCAATGGCCGCTGCCGCCGGCCTGTCGGTGACGCTCGTTCCGGTGCTGATGGGCTATCTCATCCGCGGCCGCATCCCGCATGAAGCCGCCAACCCCGTCAACCGCTTTCTGATGTCGGCTTACAGGCCTGCGCTCGAAGTGGTTCTTGCGTTTCCCAAAGCCACGCTGGTCGCCGCCGCCTTGCTCCTCGCGCTGACTGCCGTTCCGGTATTGCGCCTGGGCGGTGAGTTCATGCCACCGCTGGACGAGGGAGACCTGCTGTACATGCCGTCTGCCCTGCCGGGGCTTTCGATTTCCAAGGCGTCGGCGCTGTTGCAGCAGACGGACCGCCTCATCAAGACGGTCCCCGAGGTGGCCACCGTTTTCGGAAAGGCCGGACGAGCCGACACTGCCACGGACCCCGCGCCGTTGGAGATGTTCGAGACCACCATCCAGTTCAAGCCGCGCGAGCAGTGGCGTGCCGGCATGACGCCGGACAAGCTCGTCGAGGAACTGGACCGTGCGGTGCAGGTCCCTGGGCTGACGAACGTGTGGGTGCCGCCCATCCGCAATCGCATCGACATGCTGGCCACCGGCATCAAGAGCCCGGTCGGCATCAAGGTGGCCGGCGCGGACCTGGCGACCATCGACAGGCTGACGACCCGGATCGAGAGCGCGGCCAAGAAGGTGCCGGGCGTTTCCTCGGCTCTGGCCGAACGGCTGACGGGCGGTCGCTACATCGATGTCGACGTGGACCGGCTGGCGGCGGCCCGCTACGGGCTCTCGGTGGCCGACGTCCAGGCCATCGTCTCGACCGCAATCGGGGGCGACAACGCAGGTGAAGTCATACAAGGCCGGGAACGCTATCCCATCAACGTCAGGTATCCGCGCGAGATTCGCGACTCCCTGCAACGCCTGCGCGAGCTGCCCTTCGTGACCGACAAAGGGGCACAGCTGCTGCTCCAGGATGTGGCGAAGGTCACCATCGATGACGGTCCACCGATGCTGCGAAGCGAGAATGCACGCCTTTCCGGATGGGTCTACGTCGACGTGCGGGGTCGAGACCTCAGGTCGGTCGTCAACGACCTGCAGGCGGAGGTCCTCGAGTCCGTGGAGCTGCCCGCCGGCTACGCGGTGTCATGGTCCGGGCAGTTCGAGTACCTCGAACGAGCCACGGAACGGCTCAAGCTCGTGGTGCCCCTCACCCTGGCAGTCATCTTCTTGCTGCTGTACCTGCTGTTCAGATCGTTCGGCGACGCCGCACTGGTCATGGCAGCGGTGCCGTTCTCGCTCGTCGGCGGCTTTTGGCTCGTTTGGGCCCTGGGCCACTCCATCTCGGTCGCCACTGCGGTCGGATTCATCGCGCTGGCCGGCGTGGCCGCCGAGTTCGGCGTCGTCATGCTCATCTACCTCAAGAACGCGCTGGCCCGGCGCATGGCGGCGGGCGCACCGATGAACGAGGAGACGCTTCTTGCCGCCATCCGCGAGGGCGCCGTCCAGCGCGTTCGGCCGAAGGCAATGACCGTTGCCGTCGTCATGGCGGGCTTGCTCCCCATCATGTGGGGAAGCGGAACCGGCTCGGAGGTGATGACGCGAATAGCTGCGCCCATGGTGGGCGGCATGCTCACCGCGCCCCTGCTGAGCATGCTTGTCGTTCCGGCGGCCTGGTACCTGATGCAGCGACGTCGGTCCGCGCCCCCGTGACGTGCGCTGCCGGCCACCCTCCTACGCAATTTGCGCTCCGATCCGACAAGGGGCGCCAATGATCCGACTAGCCTGGGCTTCCAGCATCTGAAAGGAGTTGGCTATGAAGCCGAGAGACGATGACAGCCGCGGCGGCCGGGACTGGCGGGACGACCGGAACGCGGATTGGCCGAGCCGGGGGCCAAGGCAGCACGAAGCCTTTCAGGGTCGCAGCACCCAGATGGGGTCTTCGGACTACGAACGAGGCTATTGGGGCAACGACTTCGATCGCGGTGATCCGGACCCGTTCGAACATGAGCAGCCCATTCCGACAGGTCCTCGCACCTGGGGCAGCGGCATAGGCAGCGGCGTGCAAGGGCGCGGCATGGGACAGGGCCGTCACTCGGACCCCGACTACCAGCAATGGCGCAACGAGCAACTGGAGCGCTTCGACGATGATTTCGAGGCGTTTCGGCGGGAGCGTTACGGCAAGTTCGCCGACGAGTTCAACACCTGGCGCAGCAATCGCGCGAATCAGCAGGCATCGGGCGGGAAGGCGGGCACGGGAACGTCCGATTCGTCGTCGTCGCCGGCGGGCAGCCGATCCGGCGAAGGGTCGCAGAACAAGCAGCACAGCTGAGCTCAGGCTCGCCGCAGATTGCCCCTTCACCTGCCTCCTCGCGCAGGGGTCCGTGCGCGGGCGCCTGTCGCGAAAGGCTGGTGCCACCGGACGTCGCCGCGTCCGACACATCGCAGCCACCCGGGGGGTTAGAAAAAGGGCTGTCCATCGAGGAGCCTCACATGCCCAAGCAAGCTCTCTTCTTCCGTTCGTCGCTCGCCGCACTGCTCTGTGCCGGATGCCTTTTCGGCGTTAACACGTGGGCGCAGGGCAGCGCATCGCAAGTCCAGCGCGACCGCGCAGCCTGCGACGGGGTCCAGCAAGACCGCGAAGCCTGCCGCCGCGAGGCGGGCGCGGCGAAGCAGGAATCGCAGCGCGGCGGCCTGACGCCGGGCGACCGGGCCGAGCAGAACGCGCTGGCGCGCTGCCAGCTGCTGCAGCCCGCGGCCGACCGTGCCGATTGCGAAGCCCGCGTCAGGGGCGCCGCCACCAGCACCAGCGGCAGCGTGATGGGCGGCGGCGTGATCCGCGAGACCGTCACGCCGGTTCCGGCACCGGCGCCTTCGCCGTCGCGCTGAGGCGGCCCTGCACCGCTTCTTCCGCTGCACCGGACTCCCAAGAACTTCTTCGAAAGGTCCTTCATGAAAATCGAAACCTTCCACACGCGTCCTGCTCCCCAGCAGGCCAATCCCGAAGCGGAGACCCTGCCCATGCCCGTCGCCGGCAACGATGTCGGCCATGGGCCTTCGCACGTCGACGATGCGATGTACGCGAAGGCGCCGTCGAACATGCATCGCACCTGGGACAAGGTGCGGTCGGCCATGAGCTCGCTGCCCGGGCGCGCCCGGCAGGCCAAGGCGCAGGGCGAGCACTATGTGGCCCAGGAGCCGGTCAAGGCCGCGATGATGGCAGCGGCCGGCGGCGCGGCGCTGGCGATGATCCTGCGGGCCGCGGCCCGGCGCGGCAGGCACTGAGATGCGCAATCCCTGGGTACAGAAGAACCCCTTCCTCAGCGCCTGGCTGAGCGCGGCCAACACGATGACCGGTGCCGCGCGCGGGTACGCGAGCGCCGAGATGCACCGTCAAATGGCCGCGGCGCAGGCCGAGATGACGCGGCAGATGATCGACTTCTGGAGCGGCAAGGCGGCGATGCCGGCGCGCAAGCGCAAAAGGCGGCGCTGAGCCGCGCCTGCGCACGGCGAGCGTCACGCCGCGCCTGCGCCTTCACGCCCATCGGCGCACCTGGGGCGCACGCTGCGGCACCTGAACCTACGCCAACAAGCGCCGGCCGCAACTGGCCGCACCGCCTGTCCGCGGGAATGATGCGCCCATGCCGAACAGCGATGCGATGCCCTTGTCCCAATCGCCCGAGGCGCCCGATGCTCGATCGGGCGCCGCGGCCACCGGGCGCACGCTCTGGCAGCGCGTGCGCCGCTGGGCCTTGCCTGCACTGGGGCTGGTCGTGCTCGGCCTGCTGCTGTCGCACGCGCACAAGGTCGACTGGGCGGGCGCCTGGCAGGCGCTCAGGGGCTATTCGCCCTGGCTGCTGCTGGCCGTGCTCGCGCTGTGCACCGCCAGCCATGCGCTGTACGGCTGCTATGACCTGATCGGCCGGCACCACACGCGCCACGGCGTGCCGCGCTGGCGCAGCTGGGCGATCGCCGTCACCAGCTACGCGTTCAACCTCAATCTGGGCTCGCTGGTCGGCGGCGTGGGGATGCGTGCGCGCCTCTATGCGCGGGCCGGGCTCGACGAAGCCACGGTGGCGCAGATCGTCGGGCTCAGCCTGGCGACCAACTGGCTGGGCTACGGGCTGGTGGCGGGCTGCGTGTTCGCTTCCGGCGTGGTGCAGCCGCCGGCGCAGGCCCACGTGGGCGAGGGCAGCTTCCGCGCGCTGGGCGTGCTGATGCTGCTGCTGGCGGCCGGCTACGTGGTGGCCTGCGCCAAGGCAGAGGGCCGGCACTGGCAGGTGCGCGGGCGGCGGCTGGAGCTGCCTTCGGCACGGCTGGCGCTGGTGCAACTCGTCGTGTCGGCCACCAACTGGGCCTTGATGGCCTCGGCCGTGTACCTGCTGCTGGGTGGCAAGGTGCCCTATCTGGTCACGCTGGGGGTGATGCTGGCGGCGTCGATCGCGGGGGTGGTGACGCCGATCCCCGCCGGTCTCGGCGTGCTCGAGGCGGTGTACCTCGCGCTGCTCTCCGGCTCGGTGCGCCAGGGCGCGCTGATGGGCGCCTTGCTGGCCTACCGCGCGCTGTACTACCTGGTGCCGCTGGGCGGCGGGCTGCTGCTGTATGTCCTGCTGGAGCGTTACGCCAGCGCGCATCCGCCGCCGGAGGCCGAAGGCAGCGAAGTGCTCAGCCCACCACCACCTCGCTGATCTGCATCACGGGCTTGAGGTCCGTGTAGTTGGGCACATCGGCCATGATCGCCTTCATGTGCGGGCCGAAGGCCGCCTGGAAGCTCTCCACGGAGTCGCAGAAGATGTGGCACATGCCGATGTAGGGCGCCGGGGCGCCGGGCGCACCGCCCGCCAGGCCCTTGTCGATGGTGTAGGACTTGCACGCGTCGCCCATCTTTTCCTTGAGCATGGGCATGTGCTTGTCGCGGTAGTAGTCGTGATCGAACCGGGCGCCTGCGGTGTTGGGGTACATCACGCTGACCTTGATCATGTTTCATCTCCGTGTGAAAGGGCCCGTGAGCATAGGAGATGCCGCAGCGCGTCACAAGCGCCACGCGCGCTCCGATGAAACTCAGCCCTTGCGCGAGCCGATGTTCTCGGAGATGGACGACGCCACCGCGGCCCACTCCTCGCCGGTCAGCAGCTCGGCGGTCTGGGAGTGGAGCAAGGTGTCTTCCTGGTCCAGGTGATCGAGCATCAGGCGGCGGTGCTCTTCCAGCCAGTCTTCGACGGCGGCCGCGGCGGCCGTGTCCCCGGATTCGGCCTGCCTGAGCTTCGACTTCACCTGTGCGAGCAGGGCGTCGCAGCGTTCGCGCTGCTCTCCGAGCCGGCGCAGCAGATCGTCGGACTCGGCCGACCTGCCGCGCAGGATCTGGAGCAGGACGGTGCCCTTGGGACGATGGGTGGCTTCGTCGAAGGCCTGCAGGCGGGCGATCAGTCCGGCGATCGGCGAAGCCGCGGGCCCCGCCCGCTTCCATTCGCCGGCCTTCAGCACCGCATCGACCCGCGCCAGCAACTCGCGCATGCGCGAGTGCTCGGCACGCAAGACGGCCCACGCGCATTCGGACGCCAACATTTCCGCCCCTTTTGAAACAGTGGCTTCTCCGGGCTCGCCCCGGAGTCCATTCATACCTTGCCAGTCGGATAGTTCTACTGCGTCATGGGCGGCGACGCAAGAGAACTTTGATCTTCGGGGTGATGGGGTCTCTGCGTGCTCTCGAGCCTCAGACCCGCCCTTTCCCATAGGGGAGCGGGCGTCGATGCCGCGCGTCAGCGGCCGCGCTGTGCCCAGAAACCGCGATGGGTGGCGATCATCTCGTCCGCCACCTCGGGCACGGGCCCGATCACCTCGATGGTCTTCTGCCCGCGCGCGAAGAGCTCGCGGCAGGGCAGGGAGAGCGTCGGGTTCTCGGGATGGTCGCCGGTGAGCGCCAGCAGCGCCGACTCCTCCGCGCCGTAGACCACGCGGCCGATGTTGGCCCAGTAGACGGTGCCGGCGCACATGGCGCAGGGCTCGAAGGTGGTGACCAGGGTGCACTGCGCCAGGAACTCGCCCGGGTAGTTGAGCGCGGCGGTGCGTGCCAGCGTGGCCTCGGCGTGCTGCACGGTGTCGATGTTGCCCTGCTCGGCCAGCACAGTCTCGCCGTCCGGCGCGACCAGCAGTGCGCCGAAGGGATGGCGGCCCATCGCCATTGCGCGCCGCGCGACCTGGTCGGCGCGGCGCAGCGCGCGGATGGCCTGCTGCCTATCCATTCTGGGAACCCCGGTGGGCCCAGGCGGTGGTGTGCTTTTCGATGACGCTGAAGATCTCGTACATCAGCATCGCCATCGCGCCCACCACCATGAGCCCGGCGAAGGCCAGGCCCATCTGCATGGCCGAGCCGGCCGAGATCAGCAGGTAGCCGATGCCTTCGTTGGCGGCCGTCATTTCGCTCACGGTGGTGCCCACGAAGGCGAGCGTGATCGCGACCTTGAGCGAGGCGTAGAAGTAGGGCATGGAGCGCGGCAGGCCGATCTTGACCAGCACGTCCCAGCGCTTGGCGCCCAGCACGCGCAGCACGTCTTCGAGCTCGGGCTCGAGTGTGGCCAGGCCGGTGGCGATGTTGACCATGATCGGGAAGAAGCTGATCAAAAAGGCGGTGAGAATGGCCGGCCCGATGCCGATGCCGAACCACACCACCAGGATCGGCACGAAGGCCGCCTTGGGCAGCGCGTTGAAAGCCGTCATCAGCGGGTACATCGCGGCATAGGCCAGGCGCGAGCTGCCGATGACGAAACCCAGCAGCACGCCCACCACGATCGCCAGGCCGAAGCCGGCCATGGTGACCCAGAAGGTCCGCCAGGCATGGCCCGCGATGATTTCCTTGAATTCCCAGAACTGCGTCCAGATGCGCCAGGGGCTGGGGAAGATGAAATCGGAGACGCCGAAGGCCGAGCAGACGATCTGCCACAGCACGATCACCGCGACGAGCAGCAGCCAGGGCGACCAGCGTTCGAGTCGCTTGTCGTTCATGCCCCCGCCCCCGCTGTCACTGTCGTTGCCGCTGTCGTTGCCGCTGTCGCGAGGCCGGTCCCGCGGATCGCGCCGATATGCCCGCGCAGCTCCAGCACGATGTCGGTGAATTCCTTGGTGTAGGTGAGCTCCAGCTCGCGCGGGCGCGGCAGCTCGATGTCGCGCTTGACCACGAAACGGCCGGGGCTCTTGCTCATCACGTACACCGTGTCGGCCAGAAACACCGATTCGCGCAGGTCGTGCGTGACCAGGATCACGTTGAAGCGCTGCTCGGCCCAGAGGTCGCGCAGGATGCACCACAGCTCCTCGCGGGTGAAGGCGTCGAGCGCGCCGAAGGGCTCGTCGAGCAGCAGCATCTTCGGCTCGTGGATCAGCGCGCGGCAGATGCTGGCGCGCTGCTGCATGCCGCCGGAGAGCTGCCAGGGGAACTTGTCCTCGTAGCCGCCCAGGCCTACCTTCTGCAGAAGGCGCCGCGCGCGCTCCACGTAGTCCTTGCGCCTGGCCTTGAAGCTGGAGCGGTAAGGCTCGACGATTTCCAGCGGCAGCAGCACGTTGTCCACCGTCGTGCGCCAGGGCAGCAGCGAGGGCGCCTGGAAGGCCATGCCCGAGATCTTGAGCGGGCCGGTCACCGGCGCGCCGTCGATGCGGATCTTGCCCATCGAGGGCATCTTCAGGCCCGTCGTGAGCTTCATGAAGGTGGACTTGCCGCAGCCCGAGGGGCCGACGATGGCGATGAACTCGCCGCGCTTCACTTGCAGGTCGATGGCCTCGACCGCGAAGTGGTTGGCCCGCAGCAGCTCCTCGTTGTAGGCGAGCCAGACGTCCTGGAAGTCGACGAAGGGCGGGGTCTCGGCGACCGCCATCACTTTTTCAGGATGTTGAGTTCGGCGGCGGGCGGTAGAAGGGCGGCGGTCCACACCGCGTCGGGACTCACGCGCGTCTTGGTGTTGAAGGCGTCCGACACCTGCGAGGCCATCAGCGAGAGCCGGCCCGCGTTGACCACGCCGAAGCCCTCGGTGCGCGCATCGGGGCTGTTGATCACGGTGTCGATCGCCAGCTTGAGGCGGCGCGTCTCCAGCGCGCTGTCGATGATGCCGTCGCGCTTCTTCACCGACTCGATGGCCATCGCCGGATTGGCGAGCACCTCCTTCGCGCCCTTGGCAAAGGCCGAGAGGAAGGCCTTGACCGCGGCCGGGTTCTCCTTGATCAGCTTGGGCGAGGCGATGATCACGTTGCCGTAGAGCTTCACGCCGTAGTCGGGATAGGGCAGCACCACGATGTCGGCCGGCTTGGCGCCGCGCGCCTCCAGGTTGAGCAGCGAGGTGAAGGTGAAGCCGGTGATGGCGTCGATGTCGCCGCGGATCAGCATGGTCTCGCGCAGCGTCGGGTCCATCGCGGTCCAGTTGACGGCGCCGATGTTGTTGGCCTTGGCGAAGATCGGGAAGGCGCGGCGGCCGGCGTCGAAGACCGGCGCGCCCAGCTTCTTGCCCGACAGGTCCGCGGGCTTGGTGATGCCGCTCTTCTTCAGCGTCATCACCGAGGCCGGCGTGTTGTTGTAGACCATCATCACCGCGACCGGCTTGTTGGGGCTGTCGGGGTTGTTGGCGTGGAATTCCATCAGCGCCGCCAGGTCGGCGAAGCCCATGTCGTAGGCCCCCGAGGCCACCCGCGTGACGGTGCCGCCCGAGCCGTTGCCCGCGTCGATGGTGACGTCGAGCCCCGCGTCCTTGAAATAGCCCTTGGCGGCCGGATGCAGGAAGAGGGCGGCCGGGCCCTCGAAGCGCCAGTCGAGCTGGAACTTGATCGGCGTCGGGGACTGGGCGTAGGCGCCGACGAGGCCGAAGCTGAGCGCCGAGGCGGCGAGAAAGGAGTGGAGCAGTTGGCGCTTGTTCATTCGATGGTACGTGTGGATGAGTGCCGGCATTCAAGCAAATTCGGTGCCGGCACGCACTTGGTGCGAACCCTTCCGGCCGAGCCAAGCGGGTGCATGCGGCCGGCCCGCTCCCAATGAAAAACGCCCTGGCGCGCGCACCGCGGCAGGGCGTTCGTTCCGGTGCGCGGCCTACTTGGGCGAGCTCGAATTGGCCACGGCGAGCGCCGTCATGTTGAGCACCCGGCGCACGGTGGCCGAAGGCGTGAGGATGTGCGCCGAGCCGGCCGCGCCCATGAGGATCGGTCCCACGGTCACGCCGTTGCCGCCGGTCATCTTCAGCACGTTGAAGAGGATGTTGGCGGCATCGAGGTTGGGGCAGATCAGCAGGTTGGCCGAGCCGCTGAGCGTGGTCTCCGGCAGGGCGTTGTGGCGCACGGTCTCGGACAGCGCGGCATCGCCGTGCATCTCGCCGTCGCATTCGACGTCGGGTGCCATCTTCGCGAACAGGTCGCGCGCCAGCCGCATCTTGCGCGCCGAGGCGCGTTCGGACGAGCCGAAGTTGGAGTGCGAGAGGAACGCCACCTTGGGCGGCAGGCCGAAGCGGCGCACTTCCTCGGCCGCCATCACGGCGATCTCGGCCAAGGTCTGGGCGTCCGGGTCCTCGTGGACGTTGGTGTCGGCGATGAACAGGGTGTACTTCTCGAGCGTCAGCGCGTTGAGGGTGGCGAAGCCGGGAGCGCCGCGCTTCAGGCCCAGCACCTGGTTGAGGATCTTCAGGTGGCTGTCGAAGCGCCCGACCAGGCCGCACAGCATCGCGTCGGCGTCGCCCAGCTGGACCATCAGCGAGCCGATGGTGGTGTTGGAGCGCCGCACCATGGCCTTGGACGCCTCGGGCGTGATGCCGCGGCGGCCCATCACCTTGTGGTAAGCCTCCCAGTAGGTGCGGAAGCGCGGGTCGTCCTCGGGGTCGACCACGTCCACGTCGGTGCCGAGCCGGATGCGCAGGCCGGCCTTCTTGATGCGCGTCTCGATCACGGCCGGGCGGCCGATCAGGATCGGCTTGGCCAGGCCTTCGTCGACCGCCAGCTGCGCGGCCCGCAGCACGCGGTCGTCCTCGCCCTCGCAGTAGGCCACGCGCTTGGCGCTCGCCAGCTTGGCGGCGCTGAAGACCGGCCGCATGAACATGCCGGTCTGGTAGACGAAGCGCGCCAGGTTCTGGCGGTACATGTCCAGGTCTTCGATCGGCCGCGTGGCCACGCCCGAGGCCTGGGCGGCCTTGGCCACGGCGGGTGCGATGCGCAGGATCAGGCGCGAGTCGAAGGGCTTGGGAATGATGTAGTCGGGGCCGAAGGCCAGCTCCTGGCCCTGGTAGGCGGTGGCCACCTCTTCGCTGATGTCGGCCTTGGTCAGCTCGGCGATCTCGCGCACGCAGGCCAGCTTCATCTCTTCGGTGATCTTGGTCGCGCCGCAGTCCAGCGCGCCGCGGAAGATGTAGGGGAAGCACAGGACGTTGTTGACCTGGTTCGGGTAGTCCGAGCGGCCGGTGGCGATGATGCAGTCGGGCCGCACTTCCTTGGCCAGCTCGGGCCGGATCTCGGGCTCGGGGTTGGCCAGCGCCAGGATGATGGGCTGGTCGGCCATGGACTTGACCATGTCCTGCGAGACCACGCCGGGCGCCGAGCAGCCCAGGAAGACGTCGGCGTTCTTCATCACGTCGGCCAGGGTGCGGGCGCCGGTGTCCGACTGTGCGTAGCGCGACTTCGAGTCGTCGAAGCCGCCCGGGCGGCCGATGTAGATCAGGCCCTTGGAGTCGACCGCGAAGATGTTGGCGGGCTTGGCGCCCATGCCCACCATGACGTCCAGGCAGGCGATGGCGGCGGCGCCGGCGCCGGAGACGGCGATCTTCACCTCCTGGATCTTCTTGCCGACCAGCTCCAGCCCGTTGATCAGCGCCGCGGCCGAGATGATGGCGGTGCCGTGCTGGTCGTCATGGAACACCGGGATATTCATGCGCTCGCGCAGCTTGCGCTCGATGTAGAAGCACTCGGGCGCCTTGATGTCCTCGAGGTTGATGCCGCCGAGCGTGGGCTCCAGCGCGGCAATGATCTCGACCAGCTTGTCGGGGTCGAGTTCGGCCAGCTCGATGTCGAACACGTCGATGCCGGCGAACTTCTTGAAGAGGCAGCCCTTGCCTTCCATCACCGGCTTGGCCGCCAGCGGGCCGATGTTGCCAAGGCCCAGCACCGCGGTGCCGTTGGTGACCACGCCCACCAGGTTGCCGCGCGAGGTGAACTCGGCGGCCATGGCGGGGTCGGCCTCGATGTCGAGGCAGGGGTAGGCCACGCCGGGGGAGTAGGCCAGCGAGAGGTCGCGCTGGTTCAGCAGCGGCTTGGTCGGCGTGATGGAAATCTTGCCCTTGGCGGGGCTGCGGTGGTATTCGCGGGCGGCATCGCGCAATGCTTCTTCTGCTGGGGACAGGGGGGCGGCCATGAAAGTCTCCTTGGGTACTGACGAGCGGAGAGGCTACTCCAAAAGCGCGGGGGGCTCGTGTAGTGGAAGCACGAAGGTGCACGGGCGGCTCAGGGGATGTCACGCGATCCCCTTCGGGCGTATAAACCGTTCCGGGGGGACATCCATTGAAAATCATCATTCTCGGCGCAGGCCGGATCGGCGAGAGCGTGGCCGGCACGCTGGTGTCGGAGCGCAACGACATCACCGTCATCGACACCGACGCGGTGCGCCTGCGCCAACTCGAGGAACGCATCGAACTGCGCGGCGTGGTGGGCAGCGGCATCGAGCCCGGCGTGTTGGCCGAAGCCGGTGCGCGCGATGCCGACATGCTGATCGCCTGCGCCGCGCTGGACGAGACCAACCTGGTGTGCTGCAAGGTCGCCCACCAGGTGTTCGGCATCCCGACGCGCATCGCGCGCGTTCGCTCCAATGCGTTCAAGGACGACGGCCCGCTGCTCGGCAAGGAAGGCTTCGCCGTCGACCGCGTGATCTGCCCCGAGGAATCGCTGACACGCTACATCGGCAAGCTGGTCGAGTACCCCGAGGCGCTGCAGGTGCGCGAGTTCGCGGGCGGGCTGGCCTGCCTCGTGGCGGTGCGCGCCGTCGCGGGTGCGCCGCTGGTACGCCACACCATCGCCGAGCTGCGCCAATGCGTGCCCGGTGCCGACATGCGCATCGTCGCGATCTACCGCCGGCTCGAGAACGAGCCCGATCGCTTCATCGTGTGCGAGGGCCAGACGCTCATCGAGCCCGGCGACGAGGTGTTCGTGCTGTCGGCGCGCGAGCACCTCCGGGCGGTCCTGTCGGCGCTGCACCGCTACGACCAGGCCGATCACCGCGCCGTCGAGCGCATCATGATCGCCGGCGGCGGCCGCGTGGGGCTGCGGCTCGCGCGGCAGCTCGTCGAGACCGGCCGCAACTACCAGATCAAGCTGCTGGAGCGCAACCATGCGCGCTGCGTGCTGCTCGCCTCCGAGCTGCCGACGGGCGTGCTGGTGCTGCATGGCGACGGCACCGACGAAGACCTGCTGGAGGACGAGGGCATCGAGAACATCGACCTGTTCCTCTCGCTCACCAGCGACGACGAGGACAACATCATGGCCAGCCTGCTGGCCAAGCGCCTGGGCGCGCAGCGCGTGCTGGCGCTGATCAACCGCCGCAGCTATGCCGACCTGATGCACGGCACGCAGATCGACATTGCGCTGTCGCCCGCGCAGACCATGCTGGGCGAGCTGCTGGCCTATGTGCGCCGGGGCGACGTGCAGGCGGTGCACAGCCTGCGCCGCGGCGTGGCCGAGGCCCTGGAAATCGTGGCGCGCGGCGACCGCAAGACCTCGCGCGTGGTCGGGCGCAGGATCTCGGACATCGAGCTGCCCAAGGGGGCGCAGTTCGGCCTGGTCATGCGCGGCTTGCCGGAGATCGGGGAGGGCACGGTGCCGGCCGGCGAGGCGCCGCTGCCCCCGCCGGCGCAAGTGATCATCGCGCGCGGAGACACCGTGATCGAGAGCAACGACCACGTGGTGATCTTCGTGCCGCGCAAGCGCCAGGTGCGCGACGTGGAAAAGCTGTTCCGCGTGAGCGCCACCTTCTTCTGACGCCGTGGCCCGCGTTCGATGAGCGACTTCCTTCCGGTCCTGCGCGTGCTCGGTGCGCTCCTGACCTTCTTCTCGATCGGCATGTTCGTGCCGTGGGTCATCTCGTGGATGCATGCCGACGGCCTGCGCCATGTGTGGGCCTTCTCTGCGGCGATCTCCTTCGTCTGCGGGGGCGCGCTGTGGGGCGGCCTGACCCGCTACAAGCGCGAACTGCAGCCGCGCCACGGCATCTTCCTGGTGTCCTTCACCTGGGTGCTGCTGCCGCTCTTCGCCACGCTGCCGCTGATGTGGGCGCTGGAGGACATCGGCCGGCCGATCAACTTCACGCATGCCTACTTCGAGGCGGTGTCGGGCCTCACCACCACGGGCGCGACGGTGCTCGTCAAGCTGGACGCGCTGCCGGTGTCGATCAACGTGTGGCGCACGTTCCTGCAATGGCTCGGCGGCATGGGCATCCTGGTGCTGGCGGTGGCCATCCTGCCGCTGCTGGGCGTCGGAGGCAGCCAGCTCTTCAAGGCCGAGGTGGCCGGCCCGATCAAGGACAGCAAGCTCACGCCGCGCGTGAAGGAAACCGCCAAGGGCCTCTGGGGCATCTACGCGACCTTCTCCGCGGCCTGCTTTCTCGCGTATTGGGCCGGCGGCATGACGGCCATCGACGCGCTCATGCACATGTTCACCACCGTGAGCCTGGGCGGGCTCTCGTCGCACGACGCGAGCTTTGCGCACTTTGCTTCGCCGCTGCTCGAAGCGGTGTCGGTCCTCTTCATGCTGGCGGCCAGTTGCAACTTCGCGCTGTACTTCGTCGCGATGCGAAAGGGCCATTGGCGCGGCGTCTGGCGTGACCCGGAGCTGCGCGCCACGCTCACGGCGTTGATCGGCGGCGGCCTGCTGGTGGCCGTGGTGCTGTGGATGAAAGGCGTCTACGGGCCGGTGGATGCGCTGCGCCACGGCGTGTTCCACACCATCTCGATCGGCAGCACCACCGGCTATGCCACGGTCGACTACCTGCACTGGCCCGTGTTCGCGCCGCTCTTCATGCTGCTGCTCTCAGGCGTGGCGACGAGCGCCGGGTCCACCGGCTGCGGCATCAAGATGGTGCGGGTGCTCATCCTCGTGAAGCAGGCGCGCCGCGAGATGACGAGCCTCGTGCATCCGCGCGCGGTCCAGCCGGTGACGCTCGGCAACATGGTGGTCGACCACCGCGTGATCTTCTCGGTGCTGGCCTTCATGCTGGTCTACGGCGTGACCACGATCTCGCTGAGCATGCTGCTCGTGCTGACCGACCTCGACCCCGTCACGGCCTTCAGCGCCGTGCTGGCCAGCGTGAACTGCACCGGCCCGGGGCTCGGCAGCGTGGGGCCGGCCGGCAACTTCAGCGGCCTCTCGAATTTTCAGCTGTGGGTCTGCACCTTCGCGATGGTGCTGGGCCGGCTCGAGATGCTGAGCTTCATCGCACTGCTGACGCCCTCGTTCTGGCGCAAGTGAGGACGGGCTTGGGGAATAATCCATCTTCTGTTGCCGACCGTTCACCGGGCGAGCGGCAGTGCCAGCAAAGGACAGGTCATGTCGGTGAAGAAACGGAACAACGTCAAGGTTCTGGGCAGCGGGCCTGCCACGATGGTGTTCTCGCACGGATTCGGGTGCGACCAGAACATGTGGCGCTTCCTGGCGCCGCAGTATGCCTCGCGCTTTCGCACGGTCACCTTCGACCTGGTCGGCGCCGGGCAGTCGGAAATCGCAGCCTACGACCCCGTCAAGTACGACCATCTGTCCGGCTACGCGGGCGACCTGCTCGAGCTGATCGACGAGTTCGCCGATGGGCCGGTCGTCTTCGTCGGGCACTCCGTGAGCGCCATGATCGGCCTGCTGGCCGGCATCCGCGCCCCGGAGCGTTTTGCGGGCCATGTGATGATGGGGCCGTCCCCGTGCTACATCAATGATGCGGACTACGTCGGCGGCTTCACCAGGGAAGACATCGACTCGCTGCTGGACACGCTGGAATCCAACTACCTGGGCTGGGCCAGTAGCATGGCGCCGGCCATCATGGGTGCGCCCGAGCAGCCGGAGCTGGGGGTCGAGCTCACGAACAGCTTCTGCCGTACCGACCCGGACATCGCCCGCCAGTTTGCCCGCGTCACCTTCATGTCGGACAACCGGGCCGATCTGCCCAAGCTCGCCGCGCCGACCCTGATCGTCCAGTCGAGCGACGACCTCATCGCCCCTGTCGCCGTCGGCGAATACATGCATCGGCATCTTCCGAACGCCATGCTTCGCGTCGTGGAGAACGTGGGCCACTGCCCGCATCTGAGCGCGCCCTGCGCGAGCGCCGATGCGGTGGATGAATTCCTCGCGACTCTGTCCCTTCGATGAATGGCCGAGCACGTTCCTGAACTCCCGAACGCCGAGCAGCTCTTCGATGAGTTCCCGACAGGCCTGCTCGTCACCACGGTCACCGGCACCATCCTGAAGGTCAACATGACCTTCTGCACCTGGCTCGGCATGGAACGCGACGAGCTGGTGGGCAGGAAGCGGCTCCAGGAACTCTTCACGATGGGTGGCCGCATCTTCCATCAGACGCATTGGCTGCCGACCCTGGACATGCAGGGCTCCCTGTCCGAAGTGAAGCTCGACGTTCGCCACAAGGACGGCCACACCATTCCGATGATGCTCAACGCGATCCGGCGCACCACGAGGGCGGGCAGCTACGACGAGGTCTCGATGGTGGTCGCCGAGGAGCGCAACAAGTACGAGCGGGAGCTCCTCGCTGCGCGCAAGCGCGCCGACGACCTGGTGGCGAAGGCACGCGAAGCCCAGGCCGCGCTGAAGGTGACGCAGGCACGGCTGCGGCAGGCCTTGAAGCTGGGCAATCTCTTCCTCTGGGACGTGGATGCGGCCACCGGCGCGCGCCGCTACGAAGACGACGTGGCGCGGCTGCTCGGATTCGCCGCGCCACGCCCCGTGAGCGACGCGCTCTATGCCGCCGCGGTGGTGCCGGACGACCGGGAGAGCGAGCGTCACGCCATGGAATGCGCGCTGGGGCGGACGGAGGACGTCTACAACTGCACCTACAGGCTCGACGGCGTCGATGGCGTGCAACGGACCGTGGCCTCCACGGGACAGGGGTTCTTCAACGACGACGGCAGCCTGGCCTACTTCATCGGCGTGCTGAGCGACATCACCGAATCGACCCGCGAGCACGCGCGCGCCCACGACAGGGCGCTTTTCGCGGAGCAGATGGTGGGCATCGTCAGCCACGACCTGCGCAATCCGCTGTCGGCCATCCTCATGGGCGCCAAGCTGCTCGCCCGCGGCGAGACCTCCGCCGACCGGCTTCGCGTGCTGGGTCATGTCGACAGTTCGGCCCAGCGCGCCCAGCGCCTGATCGAGGAACTGCTCGATTTCACGCTCGTGCGGGTCGGGCGTGGCCTGGCGGTCGAACCCGCGAGCCTCGACCTGCATGCCTTGGCAGCAAAGATCGTGGAGGAGCTCGCGCTTGCATTTCCCGACCGCACCATCGTCCACCGCGCGGAAGGCTCGGGCCACTGTATTGCCGATGCCGACCGCGTGGCTCAGCTCCTCGGCAACCTGGTGGGCAATGCAATGACCTACGGCGAGCCCGGCGGCACCGTGACCGTGACCTCGGCAATCCGGGGGGACACGGCGAGTCTTTCCGTCCACAACTGGGGCGAGCCGATCGCACCCGAGGTGCAGGCATCGCTGTTCGAGCCCATGGTGCGCGGCGGCTCCATGGGAAGCGCCGCGCGCAGCGTGGGGCTGGGCCTCTTCATCGTGCGTGCCATCGCCCGTGCGCATGGGGGCGATGTGCGCGTGAGCTCGTCGCAGATCGGTGGAAGCACCTTCACGTTCAGCTTTCCGAGAGGCTGAGTCGGTTCCCTCTTTCCTTGCGCCAGTTGCTGCCCGGGGTCGGGTCTCCTCACATCGAACGGCTGTGCGTCTCTCAGGCCTGGGCGAGCAAGTGGTCGCGCCAGGCGTCGCGCAGCAGGTTCTTCTGCACCTTGCCGGTTCCGCCGAGGGGAATGCTGTCGACGAACACCACGTCGTCCGGCGTCCACCACCTGGCGATCTTTCCTTCGTAGAAGCCGAGCAGTTCGTCGCGCGACAGCGCATGCCCGGGCTTCTTCACCACGATCAGCAGCGGACGCTCGTCCCACTTCGGGTGGCGCGCGGCGATGCAGGCGGCGGCGGCCACCGCCGGGTGCGCGACGGCGATGTTCTCCAGGTCGATGGAGCCGATCCACTCGCCGCCGGACTTGATCACGTCCTTGCTGCGGTCGGTGATCTGCATGAAGCCTTCGGCGTCGATGGTCGACACATCGCCGGTCGGGAACCAGCCGTCCACCACCGGGCCGGCACCTTCGCCGCGGTAGTAGCCCGAGGCGATCCAGGGCCCCCGCACCATCAGTTCGCCCGCGGCCCGGCCGTCGTGCGGCAGGCGCTCGCCCTGGGCATCGACGATCTTCATCTCCACGCCGAACACCGCGCGGCCCTGCTTGGCCTGCATGGCCAGGCGCTGCGGCGCATCGAGCCCCAGATGCCGCGCCTGGAGCTTGCACACCGAGCCCAGCGGGCTGGTTTCCGTCATGCCCCAGGCATGCACCACCTGCACGCCATGGCGCTCCTGGAAGGACTGCACCATGGCGGGCGGGCAGGCCGAGCCGCCGATGATGGTGCGGCGCATGGTGCTGAACTTCAGCCCGTTGGCTTCCACATGCGCCAGCAGTCCCTGCCACACGGTCGGCACGCCGGCAGACACGGTGACGCCTTCGGCCTCGAAGAGCTCGTGCAGCGACCGGCCGTCGAGGTTCGGGCCGGGGAAGACCAGCTTGGCGCCCACCATGCAGGCGATGTACGGAATGCCCCAGGCGTTCACGTGGAACATGGGCACCACGGGCAGCACGGTATCGCTGCCGGAATAGCTCAGCGCATCCGGCAGCGCCGCGGCGTAGGCGTGCAGCACCGTCGAGCGATGGCTGTAGAGCACGCCCTTGGGGTTGCCCGTGGTGCCGGACGTGTAGCACAGCGAAGAGGCGGCGCGCTCGTCGAACTCGGGCCAGTCGAATGCGGCCGAATGGGCTTCGAGCAGGTCCTCGTAGCACAGCAGGTTCGGCACCGTCGTGGCGGCGGGCATGTGTGCCCGATCGGTCATCGCGACGAAGGTCTTGATGGTGGCCACGCGCGGCGCGATGGCTTCGACCAGCGGAAGGAAGCTGAGGTCGAAGAAAAGGATCTGGTCTTGTGCATGGTCGGCGATCCACGCCACCTGATCGGCATGCAGGCGTGGGTTGACCGTATGCAGCACGGCGCCCGAGCCCGACACGGCGTAGTAGAGCTCCATGTGGCGGTGCCCGTTCCAGGCCAGGGTGGCCACGCGTTCGCCCTGTCCGATGCCGTGCGCGGCCAGCGCGTTGGCCAGCCGGCGCGCGCGCTGGCCGAGTTCGCGGTAGGTCATGCGGTGCAGGTCGCCCTCGACGCGGCGCGACACGATCTCCTGGTCGCCGTGCTGGCTCTCTGCATGTGTGAGGAGGCTGGAGATCAGCAATGGCCGATCCATCATCAAACCGTTCATGGGAAGTGCTTTCAGGTTGCAGGCGGATCAGGGCACCAGGACCGTCGATCCGGTGGTCTTGCGCGACTCGAGCGCGCGATGGGCCTCGGCCGCATCCGCCAGCGGGAACATCTGCTTGGGCTCGCTGACGATGCGTCCGGCCAGCACGTGGTCGAAGAGCTCGCGGGCCATGTCCAGCATGTGGGCGCGCGGCTGGATGTAGTGCGCCATCGCCGGCCGCGTGACCCAGAGCGAACCCTTGGCGGCCAGCATTTGCGAGTCGATCACCACCGGGCCCGACGATGTGCCGTTGCTGACCAGCGAGCCGCGAGGCTGCAGGCAGTCCAGCGAGGCCGCGAGCGTGTCCTTGCCCACCGAGTCGTAGACCACCGGCACGCCCTTGCCGCCGGTGATGTCCTTGACGCGCTGCACGATGTCCTCGCGCGAAGTCACGATGGTGTGGGCGCAGCCGTTGGCCTTGGCGAGCTCGGCCTTCTCGTCGGTGCTGACGGTGCCGATCATCGTCACGCCCATGGCGCGCGCCCATTGGCAGGCGATCAGGCCCACGCCGCCGGCCGCCGCGTGGTAGAGGATGGTCTCGCCGCCCTGCAGCGGAAACACCTGGCGGAACAGGTACTGCGCCGTCATGCCCTTCATCATCAAGGTGGCGGCCGTGCGGTCCGACACGCCGTCCGGCAGCGGAATGAGCACCTCGGCCGGCATCACCCGCACCTGCGAGTACGCGCCCTGCGGGCCGATGAGGTAGCCCACGCGGTCGCCCACCCGGATGTCCGTCACGCCCGGGCCCACGGCTTCGACCACGCCGACCGCATCGGAGCCCAGGCCGTTGGGCAGCGCGAGCGGATAGCGCCCGGTGCGGAAATAGATGTCGATGAAGTTCAGCGCGATGTAGCTGTGGCGAACGCGGGCCTGGCCCGGGCCGGGATCGCCGACCTCGACGTCTTCCAGCTTCAGCACCTCGGGCGTGCCGGTCTCGTGAAATCGGATGGCTTTGGCCATGTCATGTCTCCTGCTCGTTTCGGTGTCGAGGCGCCCGGCATGCAGCACCTTCAGGCGGTGGCGCCGGCGCTCAGTCGAGCTTGATGTTGAAGGTCTTGACGATCTCGGCGTTGCGGTCGAACTCCTCCCGCAACTGGCTTTGCGCCTGCGCCAGCGAACGCTCCGGCATCGGCTCGAAGCCGGCAGCGATCAGGCGCTCGCGCACCGTGGCATTCGCCGCGACCTTCTGCAGCGCCGCATGAACCTTCTCGGCCACCGGCGCCGGCATCTGGGACGAGGCGATCACGCCCGTCCAGTTGCTGAAGTTCAGCGCCGGGTAGCCCAGCTCCGTCAGCGTGGGCACGTTGGGAAAGTCCGGCAAGCGGGCCTTGGTCGCGACCGCCAGCAGCCGCACCTTGCCGGCGGCGATCAGGTTCTTGGAGGTGACGGCGCCATCGAACATGAGCGGAACCTGGCCGCCCATCAACTGGGCCAGCGCCGGCGCGGACCCGGGGTAGGGCACATGCTGCATGTCCAGCCCCGCCGCCTTGTTCAGGATGGCGCCGGCGTACTGGGATGCCGTTCCCGCGCTGTAGGAGGCATAGGACACCTGGCCGGGATGCGCCTTCACGTAGGCGATGGCTTCCTTCGCGTCCTTGGCCGGGAACTGCGGCGAAGCGATGAAGAGCATGGAGGACAGCGCCATCAGCGAGATGGGCTTGACGTCCTTGAGCGGATCGAAGCCGCCCTTGAGCACGTGCGGCACCTCGGTGAGCACGTTGCTGGCCGTCACCATCAGCGTCTGGCCGTCCGCCGGCTGCGAGAGCAGGTACTTCACCGCGATGGAGCCGCCGGCGCCGGGCTTGTTCTCGATCACGACCGGCTGGCCGATGTCGCGCGAGAGCTGGTCGCTCACGATGCGTGCCATCACGTCGATGGTGCCCCCCGGCGGAGCCGGCACGATCATCTTGACCGGCCTGTCGGCGAAAGCAGAGGCCGACGCCGGCACCAGCCCGGCTGCGGCGAGCGCGGCGCACAGGGCGAGATTGAAAAAGCGCTTCATGGTGTCTCCTGTGCCGCGCTCAGGCGGCCTTGCGCAGGAAGCCCTGCTGGCCGCCATTGCGATTGGGCGCGAAGCCGTTGGCCAGCAGCGTCTCTTCCACGGTGTCGTAGAACACGCCGATCTTGCAGATCTCGCGGGCCTGCTGCGCGGTCGCGACGGGCCGGCCGAACTCGCCGGCAATGCGCACCAGCTGCTCGATCTGCGCCACCGTGCCGATCTTGGCGCTGCGCGACTGGTTCCAGAGGTTGTCTTCGGTGCCGCAGCGCACATGCAGCCCCATGGCGATGCCGATCATGTTGACCGGCAGCACGTTGAGCACCGAGCTCTCCACCGTCAACATCGCGCCGTCGGGCACCGCCCGCACGAAGTTGGCGAGGTTGTAGATGTTCGGCGCGTCCATGCCTCCGCCGATCGCCACCCAGTTCAGGGCCAGCGGGCCCTTGTAGATGCCGCGCCGCATCAGGCGCTCGACCGACTCGAAGCTGTTGATGTTGTAGCACTGGAAGGCGCTCTGGATGCCCGCGGCCGACAGGCGGCGGATGTGCTCCTCGGCCCAGCCGGGCTGGGCCGGCACGGTCATCTCCTTGTAGGCATTGAAGACGGCCGGGTCCTCCATCGAAGTCCCCTGGATGTCCCGGGCGTCGAACTGCTCCAGGATGTTCATCTGCGAGGTGTTGATCGTCACCGTCACCTGGTCGGGCTTGGGGTCGAGTTCCGCCAGCATGTGGCGCGTGTCGTCGCTCAGCCACTTGGCGGCCGCGCCCTCGGTCTCGGGCGCGAAGCTGATGGAGCCGCCCACCTGGATGATCATCTCCGGCACGCGGGCGCGCACGCCGGCGATCAGCTCGTTGAACTTGGACAGCCGCTTGGAGCCCTTGCCGTCCAGCTCGCGCACGTGCAGGTGCAGCACGGTGGCGCCGGCTTCGTAGCAGTCCACCGCCTTCTGGATCTGCTCTTCCATCGTCACGGCGATCTCGCCGGGAAAATCGGAAGGCAGCCACGAGGGCGCGTAGGGCGCCGCGGTGATGACCAGCGGCTGCTGGTTTTCGGGGAACAGGTGACCGTCGAGGAAGTTCATTGAATGCTCCGGGGAATGTCGAGTGGATAGGGCGGCAGGTCAGAAGGTCGGCGTGCCGATGATTCCCGCGCGTTCCATCTTGCGATGGCAGGGCGGGTAGTCCATCACCGCGTAGTGCTGCGTGGCCCGGTTGTCCCAGATCGCCACGCTGTCGGGCTGCCAGCGCCAGCGCACCTGGTACTCGGGAATCGTGGCCTGGCTGAGCAGGTACTGCAGCAGCGACGACGAGCCCTGGACGAAGTCCTGCCCGTAGCGCACGTTGGCCGGCGTGTGGAAGTTGGTGAAGTGCGTGGTGAAGCTGTTGACGAACAGGACCTTCTCGCCCGTTTCGGGGTGCGTGCGGACCACGGGGTGCTCGGCGTCCGGGAACTGTGTCTTGAGCGCCAGCCGCTTCTCGGGCGGCATGGCCGCGCCGAAGGTCGCCTCGATGCTGTGGCGTGCCCGCAGCGGGGCGATCAGCGTCTTGATGTGCTCGGGCAGCTTTTCGTAGGCCAGCGCCATGTTCACCCACATGGTGTCGCCGCCGACGGGCGGGCACTCGATGCACCGCAGCACGCAGCCCATCGGCGGCACTTCGCGCCAGGTCGCGTCCGTGTGCCAGCTGTTCTCGTAGCGGTCGTTGGGGGCATCGGGCGTCTTGTAGATGCGCACCAGCCCGGGGTACTCGGGATCGCTGCCGGCAACGGGATGGTCTTCCAGTTCGCCGAAGCGGCGAGCGAAGGCCACGTGGTCCTCGCGGCTGAAGGTCTGGTCGCGCAGGAACAGCACCTTGTGACGCAACAGCGCCGCCTTGATCTGCATGAACAAGTCCTCGCTGCGCACCGCGTCGGCAAGGCTGACGCCGTGGAGCTGTGCGCCCAGGGCGCATGTCAGCGCTTCGATCTTCATCTTTGTCTCCTTCTTCGCCTCGAGCTTCAAGGCTCGGGCAGTGAGCGAACTGTAGGAGTCGGGCTGTGTCGGCGCTTTGCAATTGGTGCCTTCGCCTTGACATTTCGTGCCAGAATCGCCTCCCGACCTAAAGGCTTCTCCATGACGGCCCTGGTGCGCGCAGCGGCGCTGACGAACTTCTCGGAAGTTGCACAGGAGCTCGGACTCGATCCGGGCGCGGCGCTGCGCAGGGCGGGACTGCGAGCCGAGCTGATTCGCCAGCCGGACCAGCTGATCGAAGCGGACCGGGTCGCGCACCTGTTCGAGGATGCAGCCCGCAGCACCGGCTGCGAGTCCTTCGGCCTGCGCATGGCAGCACGGCGCCAGCTGTCGAACTTCGGCGTCGTCAGCCTGCTGCTCATGCATCAATCCACGCTGCGGCAGGTGCTGCTGACGCTCATCGAGCACTTGCACCTGCTCAACGAGCGCCTGGCGATCCAGGTCGAGGACGTCGGGGATCGGGTGGTCCTGCGCGAGGAGCTGCTGCTTCCGGGTGCCGCCCGCCAGTCCATCGAATTGGCGATCGGCGTCCTCTACCGCATGGGCGAGCTGCTTCTTCGGGAGCGCTGGCTGCCCACGAGCGTCAGCTTTGCGCACGAGCCGCCGGCGAACCCGGCCTTTCATCGCCGCTTTTTCAAATGCCGGGTCGAGTTCAATGGCCCCTTCAATGGGCTGGTGTGCCGCGCCGCCGATCTGGACGTGGCCAACGCGGCGGCCGATCCGGTGCTGGCCGGATATGCGAGGAAGATGATTGCGGCGCTGCCCGACGATCGGCAGCGCTCCATCGACCAGGAGGTTCGCAAGGCCATCTACCTGATGCTGCCGACCGGCCGCGCAACGTGCAAATCCGTCGCGTCCGGCTTGGGGATCAGCGTGCGCACCTTGCAACGGGAGCTCGACGGACACGGGCTTTGCTTCAAGGCCTTGATCAACGAAGTGCGGCAGGAACTCGCGCGCCGCTATGTTGCCAATACCCACCACAGCCTCGGAGAGGTGGCGGCGATGCTGGGCTACACCTCGCACAGCGCATTCACCCGATGGTTCGGCACGCAGTTCGGCTGTTCTCCGGAAGCGTGGCGCAACCGTTCGGCATCGTCGACAAGAGTGCTTTCTCCCTAGCAGCGCCGCTTGTCGGTTTCAACTTTCTTCGGAGGTGTTGATATGACGTCTCAAGACTGCGAAAAGATGAGAAAGAAGTGGGCCGAAGATCTCAAGGCCGCCGGCAAGACCGCCCTGTCGGGAAAGCTGCTCGACATCGACCGTGCGTTGAATGCGCTCTGGAGCACCTACCAGGGGTCAAAGCTCGGGCTGTCGATTCTTCTGGAAATGATCGACAGGTGGCACGCCGAGCATGCGGGCGCGGGCGCGTCGGACAAGACCCGCCTGGCGGTGACGGCCCTGGAAAGGTGGGCTGCGGGTGTCTATCACCAGAGCACCGGCGCGGTGAACGCGAGGGGAAGCGATTTCGGGCAGAAGGTGATCGCTCAACAGGCCGTCGTTCTGAAGAGCGGGCAGCTTCCCTTGAAGATCAGCTATCACATCCAGCAAAGGCAACAGTGGCCCGGTGAGAAGATGAAGACGTACAAGTGGTCGACCTACCTGGAGGTGGCGGAGCATGGCCCTGTGGTTCTTGTCCGAGTCTTCGCGGCCTACGACCCGGGCGGTGCGAAGAGCCAGGCCATCAAGCAATCCATGAAGAACGTGATCGAAAGCTTCTGGAACGTTGCCAAAGTGGATCTCGGCGACGGCCGGAGACCGAGAGACCTGCAGTTCGACTTGACCTGGGTGGACCCGAGCACCAGTTCTTACCATGGACTCATCGTGCCCAAGACGACGCCCGTCGGTCCCCCACCGAAGCCATTGAGCGCCATGAACCCGGCGGAGTTGAAAGCGTGGAGAGACGAGGTGTCCGAGACGCGCGGCGCCGGCGCCAACCTGAGCACATGGGATGTGGAAGACCGCGTGGAAGTGATACACGAGTTCGGCCACATGATTGGCAATCCGGACGAATACCACGTGAAGAGCTTCGAGAATGTCCCGTCGCCTTATCGCGCAGACATCTACGACAAGCCAGGCTTTACCACCGACAGCATCATGAACAACACGGACAACTACGACAAGAAGAACAACAAGTCCTACGGAAAGATCCACCTGCGGCATTTCGACACGGTGAAGCGCGCCATTGCGCAATACCTCATGTGCACGGGCCGGAGTGGAAATACCGTGACCATCACCCTGTGACGTCGCCGGCCCGATGCCTGGCGCCGGAGATCGAACTGCGAAGCGGCACCTGCACTTCGACCGCACGCGCCCGCAACTGACCACACCCGCCGTCGACGTCCTGGCCCGCCGAATAGCGCAGCTTGGTCAGGATGCCGCGCTGGTGCAGCAGGCGCGCCATCTGCTCGCAGCGCTCCCGCGCGGGGCGGCTGAACGCCACGCCATCCACCGCGTTGAAGGGGATCATGTTCAGCACGCCGAACTTGCCGGAGAGCAGCTTCACGATCCCTTCCATCTCCTCTTCGCTGTCGTTGACGCCTTCCAGCAGCGTCCATTGGTACTGGACCGGGTAGCCGCTGGCCCGGGCATAGCGTTCGCACGCCGCCACCAGTTCCTCGGGCGTCATGCTCGGCGCGCGCGGAAGCAGCCTTCTGCGCAGCTCGGCCCGGGTCGTGTGCAACGAGAGGGCCAGCGCGGGCTTGACGCTTTGCTCGTGCAGCCTCTCGAATGCGCGCGCATCGCCCACGGTGGAGAAGACCAGGTTCTTGTGGCCGATGTTGCCCACCGTGCCGAGCAGGTCGATCGCCTCCATCACGTTGTCGAGGTTGTGGGCCGGTTCGCCCATGCCCATGAACACCACCTTGCGCACCGGCCGGCGCAGGCGCGCGAGGGCGACCTGGGCAACGATCTCGGCGCTTCCCACCTGGCGCAGCAAGCCGTCGCGGCCCGTCATGCAGAAGCGGCATCCGACGGCGCACCCGACTTGCGACGAGACGCAAAGGCCGTCCCGCGGCAGCAACACGCTCTCCACCATCTGGCCGTCCGCGAGGGCGATCAGCAGCCGCTCGGAACCATCGGCACCGTGATGGACCGCGTGGATGTGCGCCAGGCCCGCCAGCTCGGCTTCGATGGAGGGCAGGGCGGCCAGCAGGGATGACGGAAAGAAGCTGTCCGGCCGGCGCTTTCCGCTGTTGCGGGGGAGCGCATGGGACCAGAGCCGCAAGATGCGGTGCTCGTGGCTGGGCCCTGCTCCGGCTTCCCGTAGTCGGCGTTTGATTTCCTGGATTCGCATGGGCTGCCTTTTTGGACACGCGAGTGTCGCACCCGGGCAGGGGCACTGCCTCGCACACCTGCCCGGCAGCATCCGCCAGGCAAATCGGCGGCGTCCGACACATGCCGTGCGCTCGACGGGAAATGCTGCCTGCATCCACAGCGTCTGCAAGGGAGCCGCCATGATCCTGAAACCGACATCGGGCCGACGCGCCGCGGCGCTCGCGGTGATGGCCTGCATGCTGTCCAGCTGCGCGATCGCCCCGACGCCGCGCGAGCGGCCGGCGCAAGGGGCCGCTTCGGAGCCGGGTGCATCGCGTGAGGTCTTGCCGCCATCGAGCGCACCGTCGCCCGCTCCGAAGCCATCCGCGGCCGGCAAGACCGGCCTCGACCGCAGCGGCGGCAAGCAGGTCGGAAAGGCCTCCTTCTATGCTGACAAATTCACCGGCCGCAAGATGGCGGACGGCACCCGCATGAACCCGCGGGACGACAACGCGGCCAGCAAGACACTGCCCCTCGGGACCACCGCAAGGGTGACCAACCTGGACACCGGGCGCAGCGCGGTGGTCACCATCCAGGATCGCGGCCCGTTCGTGAAGGGGCGCATCGTCGATCTCTCGCCCGCCACGGCCCGCGAGATCGGTCTTTCGCGGGAAGACGGGCTGGCGCAGGTCGAGGTCACGCCCTTGTCGATACCGCAGCCTGATGGCACGAAGGGCGGCAGCGCGGCGACACGATGACGTGCGGGGCCCTTGGGGTGATCAGGGTGAAGGTCCGAGACGAGGCGAAAGCGCCTCGAGCGACTCGTCGGTGCGCAGAGGCGATCCGTCCGAAAAAATGAGGCGGCGCATCTGCGCTGCGATCGACGCGCCGAGCGCCTGCGCCCCCTCGGCGCCGGCGTCCATCGGATGGCCGAACGTGACCTTGGCGACCAGATCGCGGTAGCGCGGTAGCGCCACCTGCAGCGCGGCAGCGAGCTTTTCCTTGTTGCGCGCCGTGCGGCGCAACAGCGTGAGCGGATGCCTCTGTGCATCCGGGGAGATGACATGGCTCACGAGCGCGGGCACGAAGCGCGTTCGGGGCGCCAGCCGGGCGAACAAGGCATAGCTGCCGGACCAGCTCTGCAACGACGCCGCTGCCCGCTGGGGGCCAAAGGCGGCGGGGTCGGGCTCGATCTCTCCGGCCGGGAAGGTCAGCAGGGCGCCACCTTCCTGCAAGTGCCTGGCGGCCGTTCGTATGACCGCCATGCGCCCGCTTTCTTCATCGGGCAGGAAGATCAACTGCCGCGCGACGTTGGGCAAGGCGCGAAGGAAGGGGCGATCGGAGGCGATCACGCGAAGGTCAGGGCGGCAGGCGAGACTCGTGAAGAGCGCAACCGTGTCCGTCATGCCGGGATGGTTGGCCAGGATGATCACGGGCCCTTGCGGCGGAACGTATTCCAGGCCGGAGGTGACGATGCCGGCGGTCATGCGGCTCATCAGCCACGCGCTGCCCTGCGCAAGGCCCTGTTCGCCGACACGGGTGTCGAACTCGTGCGCAGTCCGGGCGAAGCGGCGGGCTGCAGGTCGAAACAAGCGGGACAGAGGCGTCCCGCGCAGGCGCAACAGACCTGCCGAATCGAGCAGGTCGACGATGTTGAGCTCGGTCAGTGTCTCGACCGATGGCGACGCGGAGACGGTCATTTGCCGGCGGGGGATGGGTCCGGAACAGCCCGGGTGGGCATCCATTCTTTCAGGGCTCGCGCAATGTTGGGAGGTCGTCCGACAGGGCCGGTCCCGCTTGCGAGCTTCGCGGCAATGGCAGGCGGTGGATCGAACTCGACCCACGGCCTGCCGGATGTCCTACGTTCAAACAGCAAGCAGGACTGTCGCCCCTGCCGTCTCCGTGGAGCAAGAAGGAAGCAGGAAGCGCACACCGATTGCGCCAAGGAGTTCAGTCATGCGTTACGGGCCGGTTGTTCTCATCTGCTCATCCCTTCTTTGCTTCGCTGCGCAAGCACAGGCGCCGGCGAAGGCGCCGGCCGGCAGTACGGCGCAATGCAAGGACGGAACCTATTCGAAAGCCGCCAAGAGGTCCGATGCATGCGCCGGGCATCGGGGCGTCAAGACGTGGTATGGACCAGCGGCAGTGCAGACCCAGTCTCCCGCGGTGACCGCGACCGGCGCTGCGCCTGCGACGGGCGAGCCGTCCAGGACCCCGGCGACACCGGAAAACCCGGTAAAGCCCGCGCAGCCAGAGACGCAGAAAAAATAGCGAGCCCACGGATACAGCGCTTTGACTTGACTGCATCCCCAGCGCCTTCCGCGATGCGTTGGCATGCCACCCCATGAGACGCCTCAGCGATGCCTGGCGCCGCGTGCGGCATGCCGCGATCGCGACGCCGGGCCTGCGCGTCATCCTGCTCGCCATCCGCAACTACGTCCTGCACCAGAGCGCCAACCAGGCCGGGAGCCTCGCGTTCTCATGGGTGCTGGCCATGTTTCCGCTGTTGATCCTGCTGTCCGCCGCCGCCGGCTTCATGGGGCAGCCTGGCGACGCCGCGGCGCTGGCCCATCGCGTGATGGACTACGCGCCGCAGGTGGTGCGCGACGCGGTACAGCCGGTCATCGATCAGGTGCTGGCCCAGCGCAACCAGGCGCTGCTGACCATCGGCGTGGTGATGACGCTTTGGACCGCTTCGTCGGGCATGCAGGGCGTGCGCACGGCGCTCAATCGCTCCTACGGCATCCAGCGTGGCTTGCCGTTCTGGAAGGCACGCATCAAGGTCACGCTGTTCACGACGATCGTGGGCACCGGCATCCTGGCAGCGTTCAGCTCGGTGATCATCATGCCGTACCTGTGGCAGCTGCTGGCGGGGCAAGAGGCCCCTTGGCTTCGCAACAGCGTGCGCTACGGCTCGGCCTTCCTGGTGCTGACGATGCTGTACGCGCTGCTCTACGGCTGGCTGCCCGACATTCGCCAGCGGCTGCGCACGGTGATGCCCGGCGCGTTGATGGGTGCGGCATTGTGGGTGGCGGCTGCCGCCACTCTCTCGTACACGCTGCGTACCGCCGGCAAACTGGCATTGCTGTACGGCAGCTTCGCCGGTGTGGTCGCGACGCTGGTCTTTCTGTACATCAGCGCGACCACGCTGATCTTCGGTGCCGAGATCAACGCGGTGTTGCGCGAAAAAGAAGATGGGGAGGACGCGACGCTTGCTTCCACGCGTCATACCAACATGTAGGCAGGCGCCGTCACGCCGCAGCGCTCGCACCCTTCAACCCGATCAGGCAATAGACCCTGTGCGTTTCGTCGACGCGAGCGGAACTTAAGTTCTCCATTTAATTTAAGGAGACTTTCAATGGCTGAACGGAACGAACCCAAAGACAAGGCAACCGCGACCGGGGTCGGCGCCGCCGTGGGCGGTGTCGCCGGTGGTGTGGCGGGAGGCGCGGCCGCAGGAGCGGCGGTCGGCGGCATGACCGGTCCGGTGGGCGCCGCCGTCGGGGCGGCAGTTGGAGCGGTGGCCGGTGCCGTTGCCGGCCGAGCGGTCAAGGCGGACCCGGCCGAAGAGGACGCCTACTGGCGCGACAACTACACCGGGCGTCCCTACGTCGAGAGCGGGTCGACCTATGACGACTATTCCCCGGCATACCGCTATGGCGTCGACGCCTATACGCGCTATCCCGGCCGCAGGTTCGACGACGTGGAGCCCGAGCTGAGCCGGGACTGGGGAACCGCCCGAGGCCGCTCTTCGCTCGAATGGGAGCGTGCCAAGCACGCGACGCGCGATGCGTGGCAGCGCCTGAGCGACAAGGTCGAGCGCGCGGTCCCCGGCGACTCGGACCGCGACGGTCGCTGAGTACGGGAGGACCTCGGACCGCACGGGGCGTGCGGTCGGCGGCGCCCGGGTGGGCGCCGCGGCACCCGGCCACGGAGGTCATGGCTGCGGGTGCCTTGTCTTCGCCTTCAATGAACCGTGGCCGATTCGATCGTCGCCCAGACATCCACCTTGGCTTTTGCCAGCATGCGCAAGCGGTCGCGCACCTCCCTGGAGCGGCTTCGTCCGCTCCCGAGAGAGATCCTGCCCTTGAACTCGTTCTTCTTGACGAGATCGGCGTGACCGAAGACGTGGCCGCCCGCCCTTTGGACCTTGATCGCGATGTCGACGTCGCGGTAGACGATCGCATCCGAGGAGGAGGCTTGTTGCATATCTCACCTCCGTTGCGCCGCGCGATGCGCATCGAATGTTGCGTTCAGCTTGGCTTTCCACCAGGAGCCGCGTGCAGGCTGCACTGAGGGATCGTCGCCGGGGAGAGAAAACCTGGCCAGTTCTTCACGGCCTTTTTCCGTGATCGCCAGCACCTGGGCCGCATCGGCCGTGCCCGGGAACGAGAGCGCATCCGAAGGTGCGGGCGTGAGCGCGATCACCAAACCCGCAGCGCGCAGAACCTTGATCTTGTCGATCTCCGCTGGCGTGCGGAAGGTGGCGGGCAAGGGGGAACCGGCAATCTGTCTGAGCATGTCCATGGCCATTTGGGTCCTCCTTTCACGATGACCAAAGAGAGCGACAGAGAAATAACGCCTGCAGGCTCCCGCATCAAGAGGCCCGAAACCGAGGGACAAAAATGTAGCGTTTTGTTGCGTTCAGGCGCTCTTGCCGGCGGGGGCGCACTGAAGGAAGGCTTCCTCCAGCGCAGCAAGGTTCAGCTGCCCCCGCACGCCGATCGCCACCACAGCCGCCCCGTCCGCCGGCACCTCGGCCTTGCGCAGCGTGCCATGGCGGCCCGCGAACTGGATCTCCGACCATTCGGCTTCGCCGGTTCGCACGAGGCCCTTGAGTCGCAGCAGCCCGACGGGCGTGTCCCGCAGCCAGGCGCGCAGAGCCCCCGCGTCGAAGGTCTGCAGGGGCCGGCAGGACCAGCTGTCGAACAGCTCGCCGTGATGGTGGTGCGCGTCGTGCGCGTGGTCCTCGTGATCGCAGCCCGCGTGCGCGCAGCCGCGTCCCTCGCGCGCATCCGCCAAGGACAGTCCCTCGCGCAGCACCTTGGGCAGCTCCGCCTGCGAGGTCTCGTACTGCGGCGTCCGCCCCGCAACCGCCGTCACCCATGCGCGCACGCGCGCCAAGTCCTCCGCCGTCACGCCATCGACCTTGTTGATGACCACCAGATCCGCAGCCCTCAGCTGCCGCTCCAGCGTATCCGCCAGCAGCGGATCTCGCGCCTGCCCCATCACCGCTGCCGCGTCGACCAGCACGATCACTCCCTCCAGCCCCAGCTCGGGCGCTGCCATCCCCATCTGCGCGATGCGCCAAGGGTCCGACACCCCGCTGGCCTCGATCACCACCGCATCGAAGCGCGTCCCCGACTCCAGCACCTGGATCAACGCCCGAGAAAGGTCGTCCCCGATCTGGCAGCACACGCACCCATTGGTCAGCGCGATGGTGTCGCCGCTCGTGCCGGCGATCAGCGCCGCATCGATGTTGAGCGTGCCGAAGTCGTTGACCAGCACCGCGATGCGCTGCCCCTCGGCCTCCCGCAGCCAGCGGTTGACCAGCGTGGTCTTTCCGGCGCCCAGAAAGCCGCCGATGACGGTGAGCGGCAGCCGCTGCTTCACTTCAACCCCGCCGCGCCTCGAACACCCGGCCCGACAGCACCGTGCCCCACACGCGAACATCCTTGAGCTTCATCGGATCGACCGCCAGCGGGTCCTCCTCCAGCACGCAGAAGTCCGCCCGCTTGCCGCATTCGATGCTGCCGATCTCCTGGTCCAGCTTCAGCGTCCAGGCCGCGCCGAGGGTGATGGCGCGCAGCGCCTGCGGCACGCTGATGCGCTCGGCCGCGCCGAGCAGGCGCCCCTTGGGCGTCACGCGGTTGACCGCGCACCAGGCCGTGAAAAGCGGCCCCAGGGGCGTCACCGGCGCATCGGAATGGATGGCCAGCGGCACGCCGGCCGCCAGTGCGCTGCCGCAGGCATCGAGGCGGTTGGCGCGGTCGGGGCCCATGGTCATCTCGTAGTGCTGGTCGCCCCAGTACCAGATGTGATTGGCGAACAGGTTGGCGCTCAAGCCCAGCGCGGCCATCCGGCGGAACAGCGGCGCATCGATCATCTGGCCGTGCTGCAGCGTGTGGCGGTGGTCGGGCCGCGGCGCGCGGACCAGCACGCGCTCGATGGCGTCGATGGCCGCCTCGCTGGCCTCGTCGCCGTTGGTGTGGGTGTGGATGGTGAGGCCGGCACGGTGGTACGCCTCGAAGTCGGCCTCGTACTGCGCCGGCGCCGTCACCCAGATGCCGTTGGGCGCGCCGTTGAAGTGGCCGGGCCAGCGCAGCCGCGCCGAGAAGCCCTGGATCGAGCCGTCGAGCATCATCTTCACCAGGCCGTAGCGCAGGCGATCGGTGTTGCGCGGCACGAGGCTCTTCACATGCTCCGCACCGGCCGGCGCGCCGTGCGTGCCGTGAAAGGCCTGGAAGGCGGGCAGGATGCGCACGGCGTAGCCTTCTTCGCCGGTCACGGTCTCGAGCACGCGGCAGTCTTGCTCGGTGAGCTTGTTGACCAGGTCGGTGGCGGTGGTCACGCCCTGCATGCAGGCCAGCCGGCCGAAGGAGCGCACGCCGTCTTCGGTCATCGGCGCCAGGAGGCCCGCATTGCCGATCTTGCGCAGCACCAGGAACATCGCGGCGGGCTCCTGCAGCTCGCCGGTGGGTTCGCCTGCGGTGTCGCCGCCGGCGAACTTGACAACGCCCTCGACCTCGTTGTCGCGGGTGATCTCGGCCAGCCGCAGCATGGCGCTGTTGACGTTCATCAGGTGGCCGTTGGCATGGCCGATCACGATCGGGCGGGTGCTGCTCGCGCGGTCGACGTGCGCGACCGTCATGCGCTCGCCGCCGAAGTAGATGGGGTCGAAGCCCCAGGCGATCAGGGGCTCGCTCTCGGGCCGTCCCGCAGCCTTCATCTGCGCATCGACCTCGGCCAGGCGCGCCACCACCGACTCCATCGAGCGCAGGCCGCTCCAGACCTTGCCTTCGGGGTCGCGGCGGTCGAACCAGCCCAGGTACGTCCAGTCCCACATGCTGCCTTCCTTCAGGTGGCAGTGGCCCTCGACCAGGCCGGGCATCAGCACCTTGTCGGCGAAGCGTTCGTCGAGCGCGAAGGCGCCCCAGGCCTGCATGTCCTCCAGCGTGCCGACCGCGAGCACCCGGCCATCGCGCACGGCCACGTGGGTGGCTTCGGGCTGCATCGGGTTCATGGTGATGATCTTGCGGGCGGGGTAGACGGTGGTCGCGCTCATGAATGAAGTGTGGAGTGGATGAGAGGGATCGGCGAACGGTACGCCGGTTTCAGGCCGGCTGCAGGTGCAGCGGCGGCTGGGGCCGGCCCTGCACGATCTCGACGCGCCGGCAGCGCACCCAATGGTCCGGCGCCACCTCGCGCAGCGGCGGCAACTCGGCCTTGCAGGCCGGCTCGGCCACCGGGCAGCGGCCGGCGAAGCGGCAGCCCGCGGGCGGATCGATGGGGCTGGGCGGGTCGCCCGTGAGCTTGATGCGCTGCGCCGCGCGCCGCCGTCCGCCGCTGACGGTGGGCACCGCCGACATCAGCGCCACGCTGTAGGGATGCAGCGGCCGCGCGAAGAAGCTGCGCCGCGGCGCGCGCTCCACGATCTGGCCCAGGTACATCACGGCGATGTCGTCGCAGATGTGCTCCACCACCGCCATGTCGTGCGAGATGAAGAGATAGGTCAGGCCCAGCTCCCGCTGCAGGCGCGCGAGCAGGTTGAGGATCTGCGCACGGATCGCGATGTCCAGCGCCGACACCGGCTCGTCGCACACCACCAGCTCGGGGTTGGTGGCCAGGGCCCGCGCGATGTTGATGCGCTGGCGCTGGCCGCCCGAGAACTGGTGCGGGAACAGCTGCTGCTGCTCCGGCCGCAGGCCCACGGCCTCGAAGAGCTCGGCCACGCGCTGCGTGCGCTCGGCCGGGGTGCCGATCTTCATCAGCTCCAGCGGCGCCCGCACCGCGGCACCGGCGCGCTCGCGCGGGTTGAGGGAGGAGAAGGGGTCCTGGAAGATGATCTGCATGCGCGAGCGCGCCTGGCGCAGCGCCTCGCCCTCCAGCGTGCCGAGCTGGGTGCCGCCCAGCTGCACATGGCCGCCGGTGATGGGCGCGAGCCGCATCACGGCCAGCGCGGTGGTGGTCTTGCCCGAGCCCGATTCGCCCACCACCGCGAGCGTGCTGCCGCGCCGGACCTGGAAGGACACGCCGTCGACCGCCTTCACCACTTCGGCGGGGCGGCCCCAGCCGGCTTTCCCGCGTGGGAAATGCACCTTGAGATCGTTGACCGACAGCAGCGTGTCGGTATCGGCCATGAAGCTCATCGGGCAACCTCCGCGCCACGCGCTGCGCTGCGGTTCGAAACGGGAGCGGTTCTCATGCGGCCTCCTTCAACTTGTGCGGCTGCGGCGCCGCGTGCAGCCAGCAGGCCGCGCCATGCGGCATCGCCGCGTGCAGGGGAACGACGGCGCTCGGCACCTCGAACATCGGCGGCACCTCGGTGGCGCAGCGCTCCATCGCATGCGGGCAGCGCTCGCGGAAGGCGCAGCCGCTGCCCAGCTCCCAGATCGACGGCACCATGCCGGCGATCTCGGGCAGGGCCTCGCGTTCTTCGCTGGCCGTGCTGCTGCCCAGCTCGGGCAGGCACTCGATCAGGCCGCGGGTGTAGGGGTGGCTCGGCTCGCCCAGCACCTGGGCGGTGGTGCCTTGCTCGATCACGCGGCCAGCGTACATCACCATCACGCGGTCGGCCATCTCGGCCACCGCGCCCATGTCGTGGGTGATGAGCAGGATGGCCGTGCCCTTCTCGCGCTGCAGCTCGCGCAGCAGGTCGAAGATCTGCGCCTGCACCGTCACGTCCAGCGCGGTGGTGGGCTCGTCGGCGATCAGGATGTCGGGCCGGCAGGCCAGGGCCATCGCGATCATCACGCGCTGGCGCATGCCGCCCGAGAGCTGGTGAGGGTACTCGTCGACGCGCCGCTCGGGCGCCGGAATGCCCACCTGCCGCAGCATCTCGATGGCGCGCGTGCGCGCCGCTTGCACGTTCATCCCGGCGTGCAGCTGCAGCGATTCGGCGATCTGGTCGCCGACGGTGAACACCGGGTTGAGCGATGTCATCGGCTCCTGGAAGATCATCGAGATGCGGTTGCCGCGCACCTCGCGCATGCGGGCCTCGCCGGCCTTGAGCAGGTCCTCTTCCTGGAACAGCACGCGGCCGCCGCTGATGCGGCCGGGCGGGGACGGGATCAGGCGCAGCAGCGCCAGCGCGGTCATGCTCTTGCCGCAGCCGGATTCGCCGACCACGCAGAGCGTTTCGCCGCCGCGGATTTCGAAGTCCACGCCGTTGAGCACCTGGGCCTGCCCGCGGCGCGTCCTGAACTCGACGTGCAAGTCCTGCACGCGCAGCAGGGGCTGGTTGGAGGAAATTGCGGGCATGTTCAACGCTCCCGGAGCTTGGGGTTCAGCGCATCGTTGAGGCCGTCGCCGATCAGGCTGACCGCGAGCACCGTGAAGAAAATGGCCGCGCCCGGGAAGGCCACCGCCCACCAGCAGGACAGCACGTACTGCCGGCTCGATCCGATCATCAGGCCCCAGCTCATCTGGTTGGGATCGCCCAGCCCTAGGAAGGAGAGGCCGGCCTCGAACAGGATGGCCGCGCCCACCGCCAGCGTGGCCGACACCACCAGCGGCGGCAGCGCGTTGGGCAGGATCACCTTCCAGATGATGCGTGCGTTGCCGGCGCCGATGGCCCGCTCCGCGCGCACGAACTCCAGGCCGCGGTACTTGAGGAACTCGGCGCGCGTGAGCCGCGCGGTGCCCGTCCAGCTGACGATGCCGATGGCCAGCGTCACCGTGACGAGCGAGGGCGAGAACAGCGTGACCACCACCATCGCGAAGAGCAGGGCGGGCAGCACCTGGAAGAACTCGGTCACGCGCATCAGCGCGGCATCGACCTTGCCGCCGTAGTAGCCGGCAAAGGCGCCCAGCGTGATGCCGATGGCCACCGACAGCAGCGCCGCCACCGCGCCCACCAGCAGCGTGGCGCGGCCGCCGTAGATGAGCGTGGTGAAGACGTCGCGGCCCAGGTAGTCGCTGCCCAGCCAGGCCTCCTCGCTGAAGGGCGGGGTGAGCGGGGCGGAGCGGATCTCGAAGGGATCGGCCGGGTAGACCCACGGGCCGGCGATCGCGACCAGCAGGATCAGAAGCAGCATCGCCATGCCGGCGATGGCCGAGGGGTTGCGCAGGAACATGCGCAGCGCCTCGGCGCCGGGATGCTCGACTTTCGGCATGGGCCGGGCCGCGGGCCGGGCCGCAGCGGCCGGGGCTTGCAGGGTGGCGCTCTTGTTCATGAGGACTTGATCCGCGGATCGATGAGGCGATAGCACAGGTCGGTGATCTGGTTCATCACCACCACCACGATGGAAGAGAACAGCAGCACGCCGAGGATGGTCGGGTAGTCGCGGCGCAGCACCGAGTCGAAGGCGAGCCGGCCCAGGCCGGGCCAGTTGAACACCGTCTCGACCAGGATCGCGCCGGCCAGCACGTTGCCGAACTGCAGGCCTAGCACCGTCACCACCGGCAGCAGCGCATTGCGCAGCGCATGCTTGTAGAGCACCACGCGTTCGGCCAGGCCCTTGGCGCGCGCGGTGCGGATGAAGTCGGCGCCCAGCACGTCCAGCATCGACGAGCGCGCGAGCCGGCTGTACTGCGCGAGGTACACCAGCCCCAGCGTCACCGTCGGCAGCACCAGGTGGTGCAGCACGTCGAGCACGCCGGCGACGCCTTCGCCCGAGCCGTCCACCGAGCGCATGCCGGCCACCGGAAGGATGGGCAGGATCGAGGCGAAGAGGATCACCAGCATGATCCCCACCCAGAACACCGGCGCCGCGAAGCCCACCATCGACAGCACGGTGATGAACTGCGAGAGCGCGCCGTTGGGCTTGCGCGAGGACAGCACGCCCAGCGCGGTGCCCACCAGGAAGGCCAGCAGCACCGCGCTCAGCACCAGCAGCAGCGTGGCGGGCACGCGCTCGGCGATCAGCGAGGTGACGGGCAGGTTGAAGAAGTAGGAGTAGCCCAGGTCGCCCTGCAGCACCTTGCCGAGGTAGACGCCCAGCTGCACCGGCAGCGGGCGGTCGAGCCCGTACTGCGTGCGCAGCTGCGCCATCAGTTCGGGCGACATGCCGCCGCTGGCGCCGGCGATGGTCTCCACCGGATCGCCGGGCGCGGCATGCACCAGCACGAAGTTGAGGATCACCACCGCCAGCACCAGGGCCAGGCCCTGCAGCAGGCGCGATGCGATGTAGCGCGGCATCGTCGTCGCTCCCGCCTACTTGAAGTACACCTCGTCGTAGGGCGACATCGGTCCCCAGATGCTGGCCGGCACGTTCGCCACCTTCTTGCTCACGGCCGTGTGGTAGGGCACCTGGTTGATGAAGACGATGGGCAGCTCGTCGGTCACGATCTTCTCGAAGGTGGCGTAGTAGGCCTTGCGCTTGACCGGGTCGATGATGCCGCCGGCGGTGTTGAGCAGCTCGTCCACCTTCGGGTTGCTGTAGGACTGCGTGTTGGTCCAGACCACCGGCTTGATGTTGGTCGACAGGTAGGTGCGGTGCACGCCGATGATCGGGTCGCCCCAGTTGAAGACCAGGTCCATCGACATGTCGAAGTCGTGCGAGGCCATGCGCTTGGCCCAGGCCGGGAAGTCGGCCGAAGCACGCACCTCGACCGCGATCCCGACCTTCTTGAGCTGGCCGCGGATGTACTCGGCCACGGTCTTTTGCTGGTCGTCGGCGCCGGGCAGGTAGTCGATGGTGAGTTTGAAGCGCTCGCCGCCCGCGCCGGCCTTGTAGCCCGCGGCGTCCAGCATCTCGGCGGCCTTCTTCAGGTCCACCGGGTAGCGCACCAGGTCCGGCACGGCGAAGGGGCTGCTGGCCACGATGGGGCCGTCGGCCGGCGTCGCGAAGCCGGCCATCAGCGCCTTGGTGATGAAGTTCTTGTCGATCGCGGTGGCGATGGCCTTGCGCACCTGCACGTCCGACAGCGGCTTCTTCGTCAGGTTGAAGGCCAGCCAGTTGATTGCGCCGATGCCCTCGTAGCCCTTGGGCGTGAGCGTGACCTGCGGGTTGGTCGCCAGGCGCTTGAGGTCGGTGGGCACGCTCGCGAAGGGCAGCATCTGCACGTCGCCGCGCTCCAGGCCCAGCATCAGGCTGGCCATGTCGGGCGTGATGTTGACAATCACCTTGTCGAGGTAGGGCTTGCCGGAGAGAAAGAACTTGTCGAAGCGCTCCATCACGATGCGTTGGCCCGGCTTGAACTCGACCAGCTTGAAGGGGCCCGAGCCCACCATGTCGGTGCTGTTGCGCGGATGGGTCTTGAGGTCCTGGCCGTCGCCGTAGATGTGCTTGGGCAGGATGGGGCACAGCGCCGGCGACATCGCCAGCACGATCGCCGGGTGCGGCGTGCTCATGCGGATGATGGCGGTGTGGGGGTCGGGCGTTTCCACCTTCTCCACCGGGCCCATCATGGTGGTGAAGGGGTGGTTGGCCTTGATTGCCATGATCGAGAAGGCCACGTCGGCCGAGGTCACGGGCTTGCCGTCGTGGAACACGGCGTTCTTGCGCAGGTTGAGGGTGAGCGACTTGCCGTCCTCGGCCAGCTTCCACGACTCGGCGAGGTAGGGCTGCGGATTCCACTTGTCGTCGAAGCGCAGCGGGCTGGCGAAGATCTGGGTCGACGGCACGGCGGTCGCGATGCCCGATTGCACCGCGCCGTTGAGGTGCCGCGGGGTCTGGGTGTTGCCCAGCACCAGCGTGCCGCCGCGCTTGGGGGCTTCGTCGGCGGCGGCTGCTCCGGCGGGTGTCGCGAGCAGCGCGCCGGCGGCGGCCAGGGTGGCCGACAGCATGGCGGCTCGGCGTGTGAACGTGAAGGGGTACATGCGTGACCTCGTGAAAGTCGGCTGGGGGAGAACTGGGGGACAGGGAGAGGAGCGTCTGCGGCCGCTGGCGGCCTCGATGCCGAAGATAGGCCCAGGGCGGTCGCCGGCGAAGATCCACGTGGCGGCCAGTTGAAGGGCCAGAAGGGGCGGGTTTTTACGGGGGCGCACCAGGGCAATGCGCGCTCGCCGCAGCGCGCACCACAGGCGCGCCTACTTCTCGTCCCGCAGCCAATACCACTTGTAGAGCACCCGCTGCCCCAGCCGTCGGAACGGCGCGAAGGCCGGCGACTCCACCAGCCCCATCACGTTGGGAAAGGGCAGCGGGGAGCGGTAGATCGGCAGCTCGAAGACCTCGCGCCCCGCGTCCTGTCCCGCCACGCGTTCGGCCAGGCGCTTGCCGGCCCAGGTCGAGAAGGAGACGCCGTTGCCGCCGTAGCCGACGGCATACCAGATCTTCTTGTCGGGCTCGGGCTGGGTGATGCGCGGCATCATGTCGTGGCTCACGTCCACCCAGCCCCACCACGAATAGTCGATCTGGATGCCGGCGAGCGGCGGGAACTTGCGCGCGATCGCGTCGGTGAGCAGCTTCAGGTGCACCGGGTCCTCGGCATCGGCGCCGCTGACCGAACTGCGGCTGCCCAGCTGCAGCCGGTTGCCCTTGAGCAGCCGGTAGTAGAAACGCAGCGTGCGCGTGTCGGTCAGGAAGGTGAGCGACTTGAAGTTGGTGGCCTGCAGCTCGGCCTCGGTCAGCGGGCGCGTGACCACCGAGTTCGACAGGATCGGCATGATCTTGTTCTTGAGCAGCGGCGAGAGCGCCTGCCCCGTGTAGCCGCCCGTGCACACCGCGACGCGGCGCGCACGTACGATCCCGCCGGGGGTGCGCAGGTGGTGCACGCCGTCGATGGTCTGCCAGCCCTGCACGGGGCTCGAGGTGTGGACCTTCACGCCGAGCGCGCGCGCCTTGCGCATCAGCCCGAAGGTGAACTTGAGCGGATGGATGCCCACGCCCTCCCGCTCGAAGAGCGCGCCGGCGGCCTCGCGCTCGTCGCAGTAGTCGCGCCGCACTTCCGCGGCCGTGAGCATGCGCGTGTCGTAGCCGAACTGCTCGCGCATCACGCGCGCCTCGGCCTCGAGGCTGGCGAGCTTTTCGGGCCGGTGGGCCAGGTAGAGGTGACCGCCGTCGTAGGCGTCGCAGTCGATCTGCGTCGTCAGGTGCCTGAAGTTCTCGAAGCCGGCGCGGATCTCGGCATCGAGGCGCCGGGCCGTGTCCAGGCCCCAGCGCTGGATCCACTGCGAGCGCTTGAGCCGGCCGCTGGCGTTCTGCCCCTGGCCGCCGCTGCGGCTGGAGCAGCCCCACGATGCCTGGTTGGCCTCCAGCACCGTGGCCTGGATGCCGTGCTCCTGCGCGAGGTACAGCGCCGTCGACATGCCGGTCGCGCCGGAGCCGATGATGGCCACGTCCACGTCGATGTCGCGCAGCACCGGTCCGTCGTCCTCGGGCGGCGCGCCTGCGCTGGCGACCCACCAGGTGGGCGCATAGGCGCGGCCGGCGCCGGGATCGGACGCCACCAGCGGATCGTAGCGCGGGTCGTAGGGCTTGGCCGCGGGCGCGGCCCGGCCGGTGGTCGAGAACTGGGCGGTGCCGGCGGTGATCGTCATGGCGTTTCCTCGAACCGGCGCTACTTCGCCGCGGGCAGGTTCGGCCGCGCCTTGCGGAACACGTTCTTGAGCGCGATCTTGCCGTCCTTGAAGCTGAAGACATCGATGCCGTCGGTCTCGATGCGGCTGCCGTCGGCCGCGGTGCCGGTAAAGGTCCACTGCGAGGTGCCGAAGTCGCCGGCGACGAAGTGCCGGCCGTTCACCCACTGCGCGTCCGGCACCGTTTCCCAGGCTGCGGCGAAGGCCTTGCGCACCGCGGCCGTGCCGCTGTGGCGGGTGCCGCAGGCCTCGGGACCGGCGGCGGTCTGGAACACGCAGTCCGGGTGCATGAAGCTCATCAGCGCCTCGATGTCGTGGCGGTTCCAGGCGTCGCTGAAGGCCTCCAGGGTGGCGGTGGTCACGGGGGCGGGCGATGCGGTTGCTGTCACGCGAAACTCCTGTCTTGTCGATGAGCGGAGCGTAGAGAGCCGGCGCGCGCCGTGATAGAGCCAGATGCGGGGATTCGACCGAGCCAGAGGGTTTCAACCGGCCTAAACTTTGCCCACCATGCACAACTCCCGAGCCATCCAGTGGGCGCAGCTCTTCGCGCTGCCCGACCAACCCGGCCTGCCGCTGCAGGGCCGCCTGCGCGCGGCGGTGGTGCAGGCCATCCTCGAGGACCGGCTGAGCCCGGGCGCGCCGCTGCCCTCGTCGCGCGAGCTGGCGGCGCTGCTGGGCCTGAGCCGCAACACCGTGACCTCGGCCTATCTGCAATTGATGGACGAAGGCTTCCTGGAGGCGCGCCCGCGCAGCGGCGTGTTCGTCGCGCACAACGCGCGACCGCTCACGGCCGAGCCGGCCGAGCCGCTGGTGGGGCGCAGCGGGCAGTCGGGCCAGCCGCCCGAGTGGTCGGCGCGGGTGCTGCGCTCGCAGCTCGACCGGCCCACGCTCTCCAAGCCCGACCGGTGGCGCGACTACCCGTACCCCTTCGTCTACGGCACCTACGACCCGCAGCTGTTTCCCACCGAGGACTTTCGCGAATGCTGCGCGCGCAGCCTGGCGCGCTCGCAGCTGCCGCACTGGACGCCCGACTTCGAGACCGACGACGTGCCCGACCTGATCGAGCAGATCCGCACGCGCCTCTTGCCCCGTCGCGGCGTGTTCGCGCTGAAGGAGGAGATCCTGGTCACGCTCGGCGCGCAGCATGCCTGCTACCTGCTGGCCGAGGCGCTGTTCGACGAGCACACGCGCGTCGGCCTGGAGGAACCCGGCCATCCGCATGCGCGCAACAGCTTCGCGATGCGCAACCCGAAATGGGTGGAGATCGAGGTCGACGAGGAGGGCCTGGTGGTCGATGCGCTGCCCGCCGCCGACTACTTGTTCTGCACGCCGTCGCACCAGAGTCCCACCACCGCCACGCTGAGCCTGGAGCGCCGGCAGTGGCTGCTGCGAAAGGCCGAGCTGCAGGACTTCGTGATCATCGAGGACGACTACGAGGCCGAGAATCTGTACGAGGGCACGCCGATGCCGGCGCTCAAGAGCCTGGACAAGACGGGGCGCGTGATCTATGTGGGCTCGGTGTCCAAGAGCCTCTCGCCGGCGCTGCGCCTGGGCTTCATCGTGGCGCCCCGTGCGCTGATCAAGGAGCTGCGGGTGATCCGGCATGCGATGGTGCGGCATCCCAGCGCTTTCCTGCAGCACGCCTATGCGCTGTTCCTCTCGCTGGGTCACCACGAGTCGCATGCGCGCCGGGTCAACCATGCGATGCAGGAGCGCCTCGCGCTGGCGGCGCAGGCGCTGCGCGACCACCTGCCGGACTTCGAGTTCAAGCTGCCCTCGGGCGGCGCCTCGATCTGGGTGCAGGCGCCGTCGTGGGTGGATGCGGCGGAGCTGGCGCTGATGGCGCGCAGCCATGGGGTGCTGATCGAGGCGGGCGATGTGTTCTTCAACAAGCCGCCGTATCCGTGCCCCTTCTTCCGGCTGCGCTTGTCGTCGATCGCGGCGGCGCAGATTCCGGCGGGGATTCGGGCGCTGGGGATGGCGGTGCAGGAGCTGGCGCAGGCGCGCGGCGAGAGCCTGAGCGCCGGGCCTCGCACGCATTGACTTTGCGCCCCTCCCCCGGAAGGGAAGGGCGTCATGCACGCACCGCCCGCGTGCGCTGCGCACCACAACAAGGGTAAGTCCCCATCCACTGGCTCCATGCCGGCTGGCGCCCTGGCACTTCCGGCTGCCCGGCGTTGGGTGCAAAGTCCGTTCAGCTTCACCACCAGGAGAAACGAATGAACATGCCCAGCCGCTTCACCCTCTCATGCGCGGCCTTCTCCGCCGCGATGGCCCTCGGCGCCGCCGCCCAGGCGCAGACCAAGGAGCTCACCTTCGCCCACCAGGACATGCTGGTCCCGCTGCGCCTCGTGATGGAGTCGGGCGAGGTCGAGAAGGCCACCGGCTACAAGATCAACTGGCGCATGTTCTCGGGCGGCGGCGACGTGATCCGCGCCATGGCCTCGGGCGACGTGCAGATGGGCGAGACGGGCTCCAGCCCGCTCACCGCCGCCGCCAGCCAGGGCCAGGACATCAAGCTGTTCTGGATCTCCGCCGACATCGCCGATGCCGAGGCGCTGGTCGCGCGCAATTCCTCCGGCATCGCGAGCCTCAAGGACCTGAAGGGCAAGAAGGTCGCGACGCCCTTCGTCTCCACCGCCCACTACCAGCTGATGGCCGGCATGAAGATGGAAGGCGTGGACCCGAAGACGGTCAACGTGATGAACATGCGCCCGCCCGAGATCGCCGCGGCCTGGGAGCGCGGCGACATCGACGCCACCTTCATCTGGGACCCGGTGCTGTCGAAGATCCGCTCCGGCGGCAAGGTCATCGCCACCTCCGGCAGCATCGGCAAGCGCGGCGCGCCCACCTTCGAAGGCATCGTGGTGAACGCGAAGTGGGCCGCTGCCAACGAGCCCTTCATGGTCGCCTTCGTGAAGGCGCTCAACCGCGCCAACGAGGAATACAAGGCCTCGGGCAAGAGCTGGACGCCCGATTCGCCGCAGATCAAGGCCATGGCCAAGTGGACCAAGGCCGACCCCAAGGACGTGGGCGCGGCGATGTCGCTCTACAGCTTCCCGACGCTGGCCGAGCAGGTCTCGCCGACCTGGCTGGGCGGCGGCGCGGCCAAGGCGATGGCCAACACGGCCGTGTTCCTCAAGGAGCAGGGCCGGGTGCAGGAGGTCAAGCCCGACTACAGCGGCTTCGTGACCACCGCCTACGTCGAGAAGGCCATGGCGGCTGCGAAGTAGCAGGAGAGGCACCGATGCCCACACTCGACATCCGCGACCTCACGGTCAACTACGCCGTCACCGGCGGCACGCTGCAGGCGCTGGCCCCGGTCAACCTGCAGATGCACGACGGCGACTTCGTGGTCGCGCTCGGCGCCTCCGGCTGCGGCAAGACCACGCTGCTCAATTGCATCGCCGGCTTCCTGCCGCCTTCCACGGGCGAGATCCTGCTGGACGGGAAGCCGGTCGCCGGCCCCGGCGCCGACCGCGGCGTGGTGTTCCAGAAGCATGCGCTGATGCCCTGGCTCAACGTGCGCGACAACGTCGCGCTGGGCCTGCGCCTGGCCGGCGTGGGCAAGGCCGAGCGCGACCGCATCGCCGAGGACAAGCTGGCGCTGGTCGGCCTGCAGCAGTACGCCGGCCGCGCCGTCTACGAGCTTTCCGGCGGCATGCAGCAGCGGGTGGGCATCGCCCGCGCGCTGGCCAGCGATCCGGCCGTGCTGCTGATGGACGAGCCCATGGGCGCGCTCGATGCCTTCACGCGCGAGCAGGTGCAGGAAATCCTGCTGAAGGCCTGGTCGAAGTCGAACAAGATGGTGTTCTTCATCACCCACTCGGTGGAAGAAGCGCTATTCCTCGCCACCCGGCTGATCGTGATGAGCCCGAGCCCGGGGCGCATCTCGCACGTCTACGACCGCGTGCCCTTCTCCCGCCAGTACCTGTCGCACGGCGACTCGCGCAAGGTGAAGTCGGAACCCGAGTTCATCCGCATGCGCGAAGAGGTCTTGGCGATCATCCATCATCGGGAGCCCGCTCATGCCTGACGCCATCATCGCCTCGCCCGTCGCCATGACGCCACCCGCCAACAGTCCCGTGCAGCCGGCCGTCGTCGCCTCGCCGGCGAAGGGCGGCACGAAGCTCAAGACCAGCGCCTTCAAGGTGCCGGGCGCGGGCTCGAGCGCCACCATCAGCGTGGTCACCGTGGCGGTGCTGGTGGCACTGTGGTTCATCGTCACCAACATGGGCTGGGTCAAGCCGCTCTTCCTGCCCTCGCCGCAGGCGGTGATGCAGCAGTTCTACGAATACGTCACCGGCCAGGCCAACGACAAGCCGCTGTGGCAGCACTTCCTGGCCAGCATGTTCCGCGTGTTCTCGGCCTTTGCGCTGGCCTGCGTCACCGCGATCCCGATCGGCATCGCCATGGGCATGAGCCGGGTGGCGCGCGGCATCTTCGATCCGCCGCTGGAGTTCTACCGGCCGCTGCCGCCGCTGGCCTACCTGCCGCTGATCATCATCTGGTTCGGCATCGACGAGCTGCCCAAGGTGCTGCTGATCTTCCTGTCCTGCTTCGCGCCGCTGGCCCTGGCCGCGCGCTCGGGCATGCGCAGCGCCTCGCAGGAGCAGATCAACGCCGCCTACTCGATGGGCGCCAGCTACATGCAGGTGATCCGCCACGTGATCCTGCCCTCGGCCCTGCCCGACATCCTGGTGGGCATGCGCATCGCGATCGGCTTCGGCTGGACCACGCTGGTGGCGGCGGAGATGGTGGCGGCCAACATGGGCCTCGGGCAGATGGTGCTCAACGCCTCCAACTTCCTGCGCACCGACATCGTGATCATGGGGATCATCGTGATCGGCGTGGTGGCTTACCTGTTCGACCTGCTGATGCGCTGGCTCGAGCGGCGGCTGGTGCCTTGGAAGGGGCGGATGTAGGGAGCGCCGGCTGCGGCGGGGCGTCCATCTCCTCGACGGCCTGGTGCAGCAGGCCGCGCAGCCAGACCAGCCCCGGGTCGCGGCTGCGGTACTTGTGCCATTGCACCGACTGCGCCATGCGGGGCAGCGCCATGGGCGCCTCCAGGATCGTCAGCGGCAGGAACTGCTGCGCCATGCGGCCCAGGCGCCGCTGGATGGTGGCGATGCGGTCGGTGCCCAGGACCAGGAAGGGCGCGGCGATGAAGCTGAAGGTCCTGACCTCGATGCGGCGTTCCATGCCGCTGCGCTCGAGGAACCAGGTGTCGAGCGTGGGCTGGCCCAGGCCGGAGGGCTGCACCTCCACGTGGTCGGCCGCCTCGTAGTCCGCCTTGCTCACGACGCCGGCCTGCGCGAAGCGGCTGCCGTTCCAGACCGCGCACACGTACTCCTCGTCGAACAGCGGCTCGACCGGATGGTCGGGCGAACAGTAGTTGCGCGGGATGACCAGCATGTCGGCCTCGCCGCGCCCCAGCGCGCGCTGCGGCTGGTCCAGGTGCGGCAGCGGGCACAGCTGGAAGCGCACGGTGCTCGACTGCCGGCGCGCCAGGGCGAGCAGGTGCGGCATCAGCGTGACCGTGGTGTAGTCGGAGACCAGCAGCTGGAAGGTGCGGTCCGAGCGTGAGGGATCGAACTGCGGCTCCGCCGCGACGGCGGTTTCGACGCGCATGAGCACGTCGCGCACGGCTTCCTTGAGGGCCCGGGCCCGGGGCGTGAGCTCCAGCGTGCGGCCCACCTGCACCAGCAGATCGTCCTCGAAAAAAGCCCGCAGCCGGGCCAGGGCGTTGCTCATGGCGGACTGGCTGAGGTTCACGCGCGCAGCCGCCCGGCTGATGCTGCCCTCGATGAGCAGCGCGTCCAGCGCCACCAGCAGATTCAGGTCCAGCTTGTTGAAGTGCATGGCCGGCCTCCGCCCGTCGACACCCTGCAGCGGGTGTCAGGTATTCGTCATATCAATGCGACCCATCGACCGAAACCATTTTACGGTCCGGTGCCGCGCCCCTAAGCTGCGCCCACTTTCGATTGCCATTCCCATTCAGGAGACTCGACACATGACGGTGCGCCAGAGGGAGAGATTGCTTAAATCCATGCCGCGTGGGCGGCTGCCCGCGAAACAGGGCTAGGTGCGCCATGGCGATCGAATTGGCATGCGAGGCCGTCGGCGACGGCCCGCCGGTGATCATCCTGCACGGGCTGTTCGGGGCCGGACGCAACTGGATGCGAATCGCCCAGGCGCTCGGCACGACGCACCGCGTCTATCTGCCCGACGCCCGCAACCATGGGGCGTCGCCCCGCGGCCAGGGTATGTCCTATGCCGAGATGGCGCGGGATGTGCTGGCGTTGATTGAGCGCGAGGGGCTCGAGCGGCCCTTCGTGGTCGGCCACAGCATGGGCGGCAAGACCGCCATGACGCTGGCCCTCGAGCACCCGCAGGCGCTTGCCGGCGTCGCGGTGGTCGACATCGCGCCCGAGCGCTACGGTGACCAGTTCTCGCCCTACATGACGGCCATGCGAGGCATGGACCTGGCGGCGGCCCTGGGGCGCCAGGAGGCCAGCGCGGCGCTGGCCCGCAGTCTCGAAGGCGAGGCGCCGATGGACTTCCTGCTGCCCAGGGTGTGGCGCAACGACGAGCGCTTCGACTGGCGGCTCAACCTGCTGGCGGTGGCCATGTGCATGCAGGACCTGTGCGAGTTCCAGCGGCCGTCGCGCCGGTCCTACGAGGGGCCGGCCCTGTTCCTCGCCGGGGCCTATTCCGACTACGTCCGGCCCGAGTCGCACGCGGGCATCGCGCGGATGTTCCCGCAGGCGCGCGTGCACACCATTGCGCATGCCGGCCACTGGGTGCATGCCGACCAGCCCGAGGCCCTGCTGATGACGCTGCGCGATTGGCTCGAGGAGGCCGGCACGGCGGACTCGGCCTGGCAACGGCAACCCGCACCGCAGGCGCTCGCGGCGCGCGCATGAACCAGCAGCATTCGATGGACCAGTCCCTCTCCGACACCACCCGGCGCGCTTTCGACGGCTTCTGCTCGTACACGGCGTCGCAGGATTGCCTGCACGACAGGCTCGCGATGATCGGGCCCTGGCCCGACCACACCCAGGCCGGCAACGATGAGCCCGTCCTGCCTCGGTTGCCGCCCGGGCTCGTCCTCGAGCACGCGCACGCAAGCGCCAGCGACCGCGCGGCCATCCGGTTCTGCGTCAGCGCGGCCAATGCCCTGCTGGGCGCAGCCCGCCACCTGGCGGAAGAGCCGCCCCACCTGCTGCCGCCGAAGGAGCGGGCGCAGCGGGTGAAGGAACTGATTCATGAAACCAAGGTGGCCGGCCGGGCCGCCTACCGCGCAGCGCTGACGCTGGCGGGGCAGGAGTGGAAGGAGGAGTGAGGAGAAGGTCGCAGAGGACCTGCCCCGCCAGCGGCTTCAGCCGCCTGCCGTGCGGCTCGGGATGCCCAGGCCCCGCACGACCGCGGGGCGGGCCACGAAGGCCTCCAGCGCGCGCTTCACATGCGGGAAGGCGTGGAACTCCACCAGCTCGCCCGCCTCGTAGAAGCCCACCAGGTTGCGCACCCAGGGGAAGGTGGCGATGTCGGCGATGGTGTAGTCGTCGCCCATGATCCAGTCGCGCCCTGCGAGCCGCTTCTCGAGCACGCCGAGCAGGCGCCGCGATTCGGCCACGTAGCGGTCGAGCGGCCGCTTGTCGTCGTAGTGCTTGCCTGCGAATTTGTGGAAGAAGCCGACCTGGCCGAACATCGGGCCGATGCCGCCCATCTGGAACATCAGCCACTGCAGCGTCTCGTAGCGGCCCGCAGGGTCGGCGGGCATCAGCTGGCCGGTCTTCTCGGCAAGGTAGATCAGGATCGCGCCGGACTCGAAGACGGGCAGCGGCTTGCCGCCCGGCCCGTCGGGATCGAGGATCGCCGGGATCTTGTTGTTGGGGCTGAGCGAGAGGAATTCCGGCGACATCTGGTCGTGCGTCTCGAAGCTCACCAGGTGCGGCTCGTAGGGCAGGCCCGTCTCCTCGAGCATGATCGAGACCTTGACCCCGTTGGGCGTCGGCAGCGAATAGAGCTGCAGCCGGTCCGGATGCGCGGCGGGCCACTTCTTCGTGACTGGGAAGGCGGACAGGTCGGTCATGGGGTTCCTTGTGCTCGTGAATGGCGCAAGGCCGGATTCTGCCCCCGCTTCCGACCGTGCGAGCCTCAGCGCCCCGCGCCGCTCGTGCTGAACGACCGCCCCTCCACCCGGCCCACGCCCCCCGATCTTCCGATCAGCCATGCGCACCAGGCCGACACCGCGCCGGCGAACAGCACGTACAGGCAGATCTGCCACGGCTCGCCTCCGCCCGACTTGAGCAGCGCGGTCGCGATGATCGGCGTGATGCCCGAGGCGAAGATGCCCGAGAACTGGTAGACGAAGGAGATGCCGGTGTAGCGCACCTTGGCATCGAAGAGATCGCAGAACAGCGCGGCCTCCGGCCCGTACACCGCCGCGTAGAGGATGCCGAAGGGCACGATGATCGCGAGCCACACCAGCAGCACGCTGCCGCCGCTGTGCGTCATCAGCCAGAAGCCGGGAAAGGCGGCGAGGGCCGTGATCAGCGAGCCCCACATGTACACCTTGGGCCGCCCCAGCCGGTCGGACATGCGGCCGAAGAAGGGGATGGTGAAGATCATCACCACCGCTGCCGCCATCACGCCCAGCAGCGCGTCGGTGCGGCTGATCTTGAGCGTGGTGGTGAGGTAGTTGATGGAGAACACGCCGAAGATGTTGAAGAACACGCCGTCGATGTAGCGCGCGCCCATGCCCTTGAGCACATTGCCCGGGTAGCGCCGGAGCATGTCCATGAAGGGAATGCGCAACTCGGCGTTGCGCGCTTTCACCGCGGCGAACTCCGGCGTCTCCTGCACGTGCAGGCGGATGTACATGCCCACCGCCACCATCACGCCCGACAGCAGGAAGGCGACGCGCCAGCCCCAGGCCAGGAACTGCTCGTCGGTCAGAAGAAAGGACAGCAGCGCCACCACGCCCGAGGCCATGCACAGCCCGATCGCCAGGCCGATCTGCGGCAGCGAGGCGTAGAAGCCGCGCTTCTCCTTGGGCGCGTACTCGTAGGCCATCAGCACCGCGCCGCCCCATTCGCCGCCGAGGCCGATGCCCTGGGCCACGCGCAGCAAGAGCAGAAGAATGGGCGCGGCGATGCCGATCTGCGCATAGGTCGGCACCAGTCCGATCAGGAAGGTGGCCACGCCCATGATCATCAGGGTGAGGATCAGCATGCTCTTGCGGCCGATCTTGTCGCCGAAGTGGCCGAAGATCACGCCGCCCAGCGGCCGCGTGACGAAGCCCACCGCGAAGGTGGTGTAGGCCAGCAGCGTCGACACCACCGGATCGCTGCCCGGAAAGTAGAGCTTGTTGAACACGATGCCGGCGACCACGCCGTAGAGGAAGAAGTCGTACCACTCGATGCTCGCGCCGACCAGCGCGGAGGTCACGACCCGTCGAATCGCCTTCTCGTCCGTTGCACTCATTGCTTGTCTCCGATGAAGTGTCGTTGTTGAATGCCCTTCCACGAGGGCGGAGGAACTCGGGAACTCAGCAGGCAAGGGCGGTGGCGTCCTCGCGCAGCAGGTCGACGGCCTTCTCGGCCATCATCACGGCCGGGGCGTTGGTGTTGCCCGAGACCAGCGTGGGCATGGCCGAGCAGTCGACCACGCGCAGCCCGCCGATGCCATGCACGCGCAGGCGCGCATCGACCACGGCCAGCGGGTCGCTGCCCATGCGGCAGGTGCCCGTGGGGTGGAAGATGGTGGCGCCGTTGTTGCGGCAGAACTCCAGCAGATCGGCATCGCTCGTGGCATCGGGTCCCGGCTTGACCTCGCGCTTGACGTAAGGCCGCATCGCCGGCGAGGCCGCGATGGCGCGCGCCGCCTTCACGCCGGCCACCGCGGTCGCGCGGTCGAGCTCGGTGGCGAGGTAGTTGGGCTGCATCTCCGGCGGCTCGGCCGGGTCGCGCGAGCGGATGCGGATGTGGCCGCGCGACTCGGGGCGCAGCTGGCAGATCGACAGCGTGAAGCCCGACCAGGGATGCACCTTGCCGCCCGCCATGTCGGCCGACAGCGTGGCGACGTGGAACTGGATGTCGGGCGTGGCTGCCACGGGCTGCCCGTTCGCATCGGCCAGCGCGCGCATGAAGCAGCCCCCCTGGTTGATGCCGACGGCCAGCGGGCCGGTGCGGTGCAGCAGCCATTCGAGGCCCATCCTGGCCTGGCCCATCCAGGAGTTGAGCTGGTCGTTGGTGGTGATGGGCTTGGTGCACTCGTAGCCGAGGCGGATCTGCAGGTGGTCCTGCAGGTTCTCGCCCACGCCGGGGAGTTCGTGGACGAGCGGCACGCCGCGCTGCTCCAGCAATGCGCGCGGGCCGATGCCGGAGAGCTGCAGCAGCTGCGGCGACTGGATCGCGCCTGCGCAGAGCAGCACCTCCGCGCGGCAGCGCGCGCGCTTCGCCGCGCCGCCCTGCGTGTAGCGCACGCCGGCCGCGCGGCGGCCTTCGAACATCAGGCCCGTGGCCAGCGCCTCGGTCGCGATGCGCAGGTTGCTGCGGCCCTTCGCCGGCTCGAGGTAGGCCCTGGCCGTGCTGCAGCGCCAGCCCTGGTGCGTGGTGAGCTGGTAGTAGCCGGCGCCTGACTGCTCGGCGCCGTTGAAGTCGTCGGTGCGCCTCACGCTCAGCGGGCCGATCTGCTGTGCGCCTTCGATGAAGGCCTCGATCAGCTCGTGCTTCGCGCCGATGTCCGAGACCTTGAGCGGTCCGTCCGCGCCGTGGAAGGCATCCGCGCCGCGCTGGTTGCCCTCGGACCGGATGAAGTAGGGCAGCACATCCTCGTAGCCCCAGCCCGCATTGCCCAGCGCCGCCCAGTGGTCGTAGTCCTCGCGCTGGCCGCGGATGTAGATCAGGCCGTTGATCGAGCTGGAGCCGCCCAGCGTCTTGCCGCGCGGCCAGTAGATGCGCCGGCCGTTCATGTTCGGGTCGGGGTCGGTCTCGAAGCGCCAGTTGTAGGTGGGGCTCCACATCGTCTTGCCGTAGCCGATGGGCAGGTGGATCCACAGCGAGTTGTCGGCCGGCCCCGCCTCCAGCAGCAGCACCCGCGTCGCCGGGTCTTCGCTGAGCCGCCCGGCCAGCACGCAGCCGGCCGAGCCGGCACCCACGACGATGTAATCGAACTCTTCTTCAACCGGCATGCAGGCTTTCGTGCAATGGAACAATCGCTTCGGTCGCCGATGCTAGGCGAAGCATTTTCGGAACGCAACGTTCCACTTTAGAGGTTTACCCTTATGACGTCTTCCGCGCGCAAATCCGCTGCTGCCCCTGCGGCTGTCTCCAAGAAGCGCCCTGCGGGGCCGGTCTCTGCGCCTGCGGCCCAGGCCGAGGAGCCGGCGACGGGCTCATCGGCCGAGCGCAGCCTGCGCCTCCTGGCGCTGCTGGCCAACGAGGGCCGCGCGCTGTCGCTGGCCGAGCTGGCGGCGCAGCTGTCGCTGCCCAAGGGCACGGCGCATCGCATCTGCACGCAGCTGCTGGCGACGGGCTTCCTGGCGCGCGACGTGGACGAGCGCATGTTCAGCGTCGGGCCCGCGCTGCGGCAGCTGGCCTTCGACACCCTGAACCACGGCGTGGTGCGGGGGCTGCGACACGAGGTGCTCTCGGAGCTGGTGCGGCAGGTGGGGGAGACCTGCAACTTCACCACGCTGGACGGCGTGCGGGTGCTGTACCTCGACCGCGTCGAGGCGCAATGGCCGCTGCGGTTGACGCTGGACGTGGGCTCGCATGTGCCGTTGCATTGCACCGCGAGCGGCAAGCTGTTCCTGGCGCAGATGGAGAAGAAGGAGCGCGATGCGGTGATCGGGCAGATCACGCTGACGCGCATGACGGCCAACACGATCACCGATGCGGACGCCCTGAAGGCCGAGTGCGAGGCGATCGCCGAGCGGGGCTACTCGACCGATCGGGAGGAGTTCATCGCGGGGCTGGTCGCGGTCGCCGTGCCGGTGTTCGATGCGGCAGGGAAGCCGCGTGCCGCGATGGCGGTGCATGCGCCGACAGCACGCATGACGATGGAAGATGCGGTGAAGAGGATCGGGGCCTTGAGGGAGGCGGCGAAAAGAATGGGCGGACTGCTATGACAGAGGGTCTCGCTATTTGTCGGATCAACCGCACTGCGGGGGTCGCCGCGCAGGCCCGGGGCCTGCGGGCAGTCGGCGCTTACAGCGGCAACTGATCGCCGTGGGCCGTGGCGCGTGCCTGGGCGCGGATCGCGGCCCGGTCGATGGTGCCCGCCATCACACGGGTCACGCCGTGGCCGTAGCCTTCGGCATAGGGGTTGGCGCTGTGGGCCGCGGCGACAGCCTGGTTGCGCACGCTGCCGCGCTCGGTCGACGCAATCAGGATGGGGGCCACGCGCGACGAGACGGCTTCCGCATAGGGGTTGTCGCTGCGTGCCGCGACCACGGCCTGGGCGCGCACGTCGGCGCGGCTGTTGGCCGAGACAGGCGCATGCACGCCGTCGTAGGTTTCGGCCTGTGCGCCGGCGGCGGCCAGGAGCGAGAGAGCGGCGGCAGCAATGATCTTCGAGGTATTCATGTCAGTTCCTTCAAGTGGCTTGGGTCGGTGGATCGTCGTGTCCCGCCTTTCGAAGCGGGTGTCGCTATTGCAGCGCGCGGATGTATCGGCGATGTTTCGACCGCATGGGACTTTTGAACTCACATGTATTCGCCAACCCCCCGAACACATTGAAATACGTTTCTACTCGAAGAGCGGCAGCAGCTTGAGCCGCTGGACCTTGCCCGAGGGGCCGCGCGGCAGCTCCTGCACGAAGCGGTAGTGCCCCGGCGCCTTGTAGCGCCCGAGCGCGCCCGCGCAGTACGCGCGCAGCGCTTCCTCGGTGCAGGCGCTGCCCTCGCGCAGGATCACGCAGACGCCGATCTCCTGCCCGTAGTGGCGGTCGGGCACGCCCACGGCGGCGGCGTCGCGCACCTCGGGATGCGCGAGCAGCGCCTCGTCGATCTCGCGCGGCGCGATGTTCTCGCCGCCCTTGATGATCAGCTCCTTGATCCGCCCGGTAACGAAGAAGAAGCCGTCGGCATCGCGGTGCCCGAGGTCGCCGGTGCGCAGCCACCCGTCGGGCGTGAAGCTGGCACGCGTCGCTTCCTCGTTCTTGTAGTAGCCGAGCATCACGTTCGGCCCGCGGATCGCGAGCTCGCCGGTGCTGCCGTCGGGCACCTCGGCCAGCTGGGCGTCGATCACCCGCGCCTCGCAGCCCGAGGCGCGGCCCACCGAGCCCAGCTTGCGCTGCGCGGGCTCCATCGGGTTGGAGAAGGAAGGCGCCGCGGTCTCGGTCAGGCCCATGGTCTCGACGATGCCGATGCCGAACATCTGCTCGAAGGCGCGGTGGTGCTCGGGCGGCAGCGCGGCCGAGGCCGAGCGGCAGAAGCGGATGCCCGCGGTCTGCGCCGGCGGCGGCTTGCCGCCTTCCAGCAAGTAGGAAATCATGGTCGGCACCACGTTGATCCAGCTGCACCGCGCCTGCGCCGCCTGTTCCCAAAAGCGCCCGGCCGAGAACTTCGGCGGCATCGCAATGCTGCCGCCGTGCGCCAGCGGCGCCAGCATGGTCACGGCGAACGCGTTGATGTGATAAAGCGGCAGCACCGCGAGCACGCGGTCCGCCGGGCCCAGCCCGTGCTCGGCGCTGATGGCATGCGCATTGGCCGCGAGGTTGCGCTGGCTCAGCATCACGCCCTTGGGCATCCCGGTCGTGCCCGAGGTGTACATCAGCAGGGCAGGGTCCTCGGGCGCGGGAGGCGGCGTGTCCGCGCTGGCGGGCGCGTCGGCCTCGCCGGGCAGGGCGGCGGCGTCAGGATCGACCACCATCAGCGACACCGGCCGCTCGATGCCCTGGAGCATCGCGCGCACGCGCTCCTCCCACTCGGGAGCGACGCAGACCAGGCGGCAGTCGGAATGCGCGAGCACGTAGCGCATCTGCTCGGGCTGCGACAGCAGGTTGACCGGGTTGACGCACATCCCGGCATGCATGGCGCCCAGCAGCACGCGCAAGGTCTGCAAGCCGTTGGGCATGACCAGCGACACGGTGTCGCCGCGTTGCGCGCCGTGCCGGCGCAGCACGGCCGCGACGCTGCGGCAGCCATGCGCCAGCGCGCCAAAACGCAGGGGCGTGCCGCCCTCGGTCGACAACGCATAGATCGCCTGCGGCCGTTGCGCGGCCTGCGCCTCGATCAGCGCATGAACGGTCTGCGCTGTCACGCGGCACCGTGCCTGGCAAAGAACTCGCCGAAGATCTCCTCCTGGCTCGGCACGCGCTCGGGGATCGGCCGCGACACGCGCGTGATGTTGAGGTAGTGCCGGTAGTTCATGTTGTCGGAAAAATTGTTCTTGCCCCAGGTGCCGCAGCCCATCGACAGCGAGAAGGGCAGCCCGTTGTTGAAGCTGCCGCCGGTGGCGATGCAGTGCGCCTGGTCGACGATGACGCGAGACACCGGCAGCGTCAGGCCCAGCCGCATCGCGCGCTCCGGCACGGCGCTGTGCAGCCCGACGGAATGGCCCGCGCCTTCGTAGGCATAGATGCGCGCGACGATGGAAGCGGCTTCGTCGAAGTCCCGCGCGGCATAGATCGCGAGCACGGGGCTCAGCTTCTCGCCCGAGTAGGGGTGATCGCGGCCGACGCCGTCCTCGGCCACCATCAGGATGCGCGGGTTGCGCTCGGCGATCGCCGCCCAGCCGGCGCGGCCCGCCGCGTCTTGCGCCGCGACGCGCTCGGCGATCTCGCGCGCCGACTTGCCGATGACCGCGGCCGAGAGCTTGCCCTCGGGCCACATCAGCGACTGCAAGGCCTTCTTCTGCGCCGCGTCGAGCATCACGGCGCCGCGCGCCTCGAGGGCGGCGATCAGCGGTGCGCGCATCGCGTCGACGACCACCAGGCTGTTCTCGGAGGAGCAGCTGGTCGCGTTGTCGAAGGTCTTCGACAGCACGATGCGCTCGGCCGCCGCCACCGCGTCGGCCGTCTCGTCGACGATGCCTGCCACGTTGCCCGCGCCCACGCCGAAGGCCGGCGTGCCGCTCGCATAGGCGGCGCGCACGTTGGCCTGCGAGCCGGTCGCCACCACCAGGTCGCACAGCCGCATCAGCTCGGCGGTGGCCTGCTTGGTGACGGGGGAGGGCAGCAGCTGCACCAGGTCGCGCGGGGCGCCGATCCGGTCGAACTGCGCATGGATGAATTCGATCAGCCGCGCCGCCGTCGACCAGCCCTTGGGCGAGGGCGCGACGATCACCGCGTTGCGTCCCTTGAGCGCGTTGATGATCTTGTTGGCCGGCGTCGCGCCGGGGTTGGTCGAGGGCGTGATCGCGCACACCACGCCCACCGGCCGCGCGATCTCGACGATGCCGCGCGCCGGGTCGTCGGAGATCACCCCCACCGAGCGCGCGCCGCGCAGGTCGCGCAGCAGGCCGAAGGTCTTGCGGTGGTTCTTCTTGACCTTGTCCTCGACGTTGCCGACGCCCGTGTCGGCCACCGCCAGCTCGGCCAGTTCGCGGTTGCGCTTCGGCTCGATGATGGCCCAGCCGGCTGCGGTCACCGCCATGTCCACCTGTTCCTGAGACCAGCCGTCGCTGATGCGCTGTGCCGCGCGCGCGCGGGCCACCAGTTCGGCGATGGGGCCGGCGGCTTCGGGAATTGCGTTGTTTGCCATATGCGTGGGATGTGAAGATGTGCTGGTGCTCAGTCCACTCGGATGTTGGCCTCCTTGGCCAGCTTGTTCCAACGAACCAGTTCGGTGGACACCACCTTGCCGAGCTGCTCCGGCGTGCCGCCCACGCCTTCGCTGCCCTGGGCCAGCAGCTTGTCGCGGATTTCGGGCTCGCGCACCACCGTGTTGACCACGCGGTTGAGCTTCTCGATGGCGGCCTTGGGCGTCTTCGTCGGCACGAACATCGCGTACCACGAGTCGACCTCGAAGTCGGCGATGCCCGCCTCCTGCATGGTCGGCACGTCGGGGAAGGCGGCGCTGCGCTTGGTGGTGGAGACCGCCAGCGCCTTGAGCTTGCCGGCCTTGACGAACTGGGCCGCCGCGGGGATGGACACCCACAGCAGCGGCACCTGGCCGCCCATCACGTCGGTCACCGCCGGGCCGCCGCCGCGGTAGGGCACGTGCGTCAGCTCGGTGCCGGTGCGCAGCTTGAACAGCTCGCCGGCCAGATGGCCGGGCGACCCGTTGCCCACCGTGGCATAGGACAGCGACCCCGGCTTGGCCTTCGCCATGGCCACCAGCTCGGCCACGTTGTTGACCGGGAAGCCGACGTTGGCCACCAGGATCTGCGGCAGCGAGGCCACCATCGCGACCGGCTCGAAGTCCTTCTGCGTGTCGAAGGGCAGCTTGGCGTAGATCGCCGGGTTGATGGTGTGCGAGGAGAGCGTGAACAGCACCGTGTAGCCGTCCGCTGCCGACTTGGCCGCGAGCTCGGTGCCGATCGAGCCCGCCGCGCCGCCGCGGTTGTCGATGACGACCGGCTGGCCCAACTGGGCCTGGAAGCGCTCCTGCACGATGCGCGCGATCACGTCGGTGCCGCCACCGGGCGGGTAGGGGACGATCAGCTTGATGGGTTTGGTCGGGTAGTCGGGGCCGTTGCTGCTGCTGCTGTTGCTGCCTTGTGCCAGCGTGGCAAAAGGCGCGGCGAGCGTGGCTGCCGTCAGCACGGCGGTGCGCAGCCAGGGGGCGAAGCGAATCATTCCGGTCTCCTTCTCTTGGGGGTGGTCGTCGTCATCGGCCCCGGGCCTGCCCGGTAGCCCAGCGTGGCGCTGGCGTCGCGCGCGCAGGTCATGACCTGCTCGGCGAGGCCGCGTGCCTGGGTGCGCGCGAAGCGGATCGAGGGCACGCTCATGCCCAGTGCGGCGACCGCTTCGCCTCGCGCGTTGAAGACCGGCGCACCCAGCCCGCAGACGCCGAGCCGCCATTCCTCTCGGTTCTCGGCATAGCCGCGCGCGCGGGTGCGCTCGAGTTCGGCGTGGAGCGCGTCGAAGCCGGTGATGCTGTTGGGCGTGTGCGGCACGAGTGTGCCCAGGCGCGCGCGCAGCGCGGGCACATCGAGCTGCGCCGCGGCGAGCAGCGCCTTGCCCGAGGCCACGCAGTAGGCCGCGGCCCGGCCGCCCACGCGCGAGTAGGCAGCCACCGGCAACGGGCTGTCGAACTTGTCGAGGTAGACGATCTCCGCGCCGTCGAGCGCCGCCAGGTGGATCGTCTCGCCCGTGGCCTGCGCCAGCGCCGCGAGATGCGGGCGCAGCAGCGCGCCGATGTCCGCCACCTCGGCCACCAGGGAGCCGAGCTCGAACAGCCGCAGGCTCGGCCGGTAGGCGCTGGTCGCCGGGTCCTGCACTGCCCAGCCGCATTCCACCAGCGTCTGCAGCGTGCGGTGCGCATTGCTGCGCGCCATGCCGAAGGCCTGGGCCAGGTCGGTCACCCGGCAGTCGCGCTGCTGACGCACCATCCATTCGATGGCGGCGAGGCCCTTGGCAAGGGTGGAGTCCATGAGGTTCCTGGATCGGTTGTTCTAAATACTAGAACAACGTTCGCACATATGGAACAACTCTAGAAGGCCGATGCAGTGCTGTCAACCGGGGCAGCCATGATTTTTGCGTGAAGACCGCTGGGACAGGCTCCTCGAAATCGTCGGGTTTGCAGGGCTGAAGGTCCCGGCGAACGGGTGTGCGAATCAACGACGCTGCTCTCGCTGTCGACGCTTTCGACGCTGTCGGAAAGCGAAAGCGCCCGGCCCGGCTTGCGTTCGTCCCTCTCCTCCTCCTCCCCCAGCCAAGCTGCCGCGCGCAGCCTTGGCTGCAGTGAAACGAATGCTTTCGTAGGCGTTTTGTCATGCCCGAAGCCTGTCCCGAAGGGGGCGCTCTGTCCCGGTCAAAAAAGGACGAAGCGCTCATGTATCCATTTGTCTTACTTTTTAAAGTCTCTCCAACGAAAGAAATTAGGTCGAAAGCGCTACAGCCGAGTCTGCGACGAACAACTGTTTGGAGAACTGCATGCCATTTGCCGGATACCCGTCTTTTGCCCTCGCCAATTTTTGGAGGGAAGAGGCAGGGGTCTCGTTCATGGAGTTTGCGCTGGTCGCTTCGCTGGTTCTGGTTTTCTGCACGCTTTTGTTGCTTGCGTGGAGCAAGAGCGCCTGAAGAGCAAGGCCGATCAAGGTCAATTCAAAAACCGATCGAATCAACTGAAAAATCATCATGCAAGAGTTTTATGCATTCCTCGAGCTTCTCGCCATGCTGGCGTTCGACCCCCGCGTCGTGGTTCTGTTTGCGTTGCTGGTGATTGCTGCAGTCAGCGATTACCGGACCTACCGCATTCCCAACTGGCTGACCTTCGGCGGCAGCGCATTTGCGCTGGTCTACAAGACCGTCATTGCGGTGTCGCCGGGCTCCGCCTTCATGGTGGCCTTCGGGGGCTTTTTTCTCGGCTTTTTGATCATGTTGCCGGCCTATGCGCTGGGCGTGATGGGCGCCGGGGATGTGAAGCTGATGGCGATGGTCGGCGCTTTCCTGGGCGTCGACGAAACATTCAATGCGGTGCTTTTCGCTTTCATCGTCGGGGGCGTCGGTGCATTGGGATTTGCGCTGCTGCACCGGAAGCTGGGCCGCATGCTGCGCAATGCAAAGAACGTGTTGCAGGGCATGGCGTTTTTGGCCCTGGTCCGCGTGAAGCCGAATGCCGAAATCGATGCGCAGCAGTCGATCGGAAAACTCCCGTATGGCGTGTGCATCAGCATTGGAACGGTCGCTTATGTGCTGAGCCGGCAATTGGGCTTCGCCTGATCCGCCACGTCCAATTCAGCGATCAATTCATCGGGGCATGAAATGAGAAATATCAAGGCAATGGGTCTTCTGATTCTGGCGCTGCTGATCGGGCTGGTCGCCGCGGTCTATGCGAGCGGCTGGGTCTCCCGGCAGGGAGGCATTGCTTCCAACAAGGTGGTCGTGGCGGTGGTCGACATCGAGCTGGGCAGCCGGATCAACGGGCAAATGCTGTCGACGGTCGATTGGCCCAGCGGCTCGGTGCCGGCCGGTGCCTTCAAGGACATGAAGGACGTGCAGGAGCGGGTCGCAAAGGTCAGCCTGCTGCGCGGCGAAGCGATCCTCGAAGGCAAGCTGGCGCCGGTGGGCACGCAGGGCGGCCTGTCGGCCGTCATCGCCCCCGGCAAACGAGCCATGACGGTGCGGGTCAACGACGTGGTGGGCGTCGCCGGCTTCGCGTTGCCCGGCAACTATGTCGACGTCGTGGTGAATGCCCAGCAGGACAAGGCCCGCGGCGAGGAGGGCAGGCAGATCAGCAAGACCGTGCTGGAGCACGTGCTGGTGCTGGCCGTTGCCCAGGAGGCCGGCCGCGACGACACCAAGCCCAGGGTGGTCAGCGCCGTGACGCTGGAACTGTCCCTCGAAGACTCGGAAAAGCTCGACCTCGCCCGCAGCGTCGGCACCTTGTCCCTGGTGCTGCGCAACCAGGTCGACAAGACGATGGTCGCGACCTCGGGGATCACCAAGAGCCAGCTCTTTGGGGACAAGGACATCGTGCCGGTGGCGCTCGCCGTGCCGGCTCCCGCGGCAGCCAAGCCGCGAGCCACGGGCGCCAAGCCCGTCACCCCGGCAGCGGTGTGCGTGGAGGTCATTCAGAACGCGACCCGCGCGCTCAACTGCTTCTAGCAAGAAGTCGAGGAGAAATTCAAGTGCACAAGAAATCCTGTTTCGCCACCCTGATCGCGGCCCTCGCGTTTGCCGGCCCGTCCGTGGCTGCGGACAACCCGCCGACTGCACAGGCTTCCGCGCCGGCCGCGGCACCGGCGGCCACCGCGCGGCGTTGCACCTCCGTGGTCATGGACGAGCAGCCGACCTATGTGACGCTCGGCAAGTCCACCGTCATTCCGCTGAAGACGCGGGCAGTGCGAATCCTGGTGGGCGGCCATTCGGGGGGCGGTGGCAAGGCTCCGGCTCCGGCGCCCGCCGCGGCGGCAGGAACGCCGGGCGGCGCGATGCCGATCCCGGCACCCGCTTCCCAGGCGAACGCCAACGACAGCGTGGCCGACGTCGAAGTCATGCTGCTCAGCCCGACTGACCTGTTCTTCAAGGGCCGCACGGCCGGCTCCATGAACGTGGTGCTGCAGAGCGCTGAGGGCACCTGCTTCATCAAGGACATCATCGTCACCGTCGATTCGGGCGCTTTGCAGGCCAAGCTGGCCGAGTTGATGCCCGAGGAGAGAGGCATCCGGGTGCGTGGCGCCGAGCGGGCCATCGTGCTCACCGGTGAAGTCAGCAGTGCGCTCAGGCTCGATGACGTGATGCACCTGGCCACCTCGTACGGCGACGGCAAGAGGGTGGTGAACCTGCTGCGCGTCACGACGCCGCAGCAGGTCATGCTCGAGGTCAAGATCGCCGAAGTCAGCAAGACGCTGCTGGACAAGCTGGGGTCGAGCATCGCAGCGCGCAGGTTCACGAGCGGCGGTGCCAATACCTACACCTTGATCTCCGACTTCCTGAGCGGAGGCGGTGCCTTCGTGGAAGCGCTGCGTGTCGGCAAGACCGCGATCTCGCTCGACGGCCAGAAGGACGATGGCCTGGTGCGGGTGCTGGCCGAGCCCAACATCATGGCCATCAGCGGCCAGCAGGCCAGCTTTCTGTCGGGCGGCAAGATCTTCATCCCGGTCTCCCAGACCCACAACGGCGGCGTGCCCACGATCACGCTGGAAGAGAAGGAATTCGGCATCGGCGTGAAGTTCACGCCCACGGTGCTGGATGGCAGCCGGGTGCATCTCAAGATGGTGTCGGAGGTGTCGGATCTGACCCAGACGGGCTCGCCCTTCACCTCCGTCAACGGCGTCACCGCGGTGCTGCCCTCGCTCACCGTGCGCCGGGCCGACACCACGGTGCAGCTCAACGACGGCCAGAGCTTCGTTATTGCCGGCCTGATCAAGAACAACGTCACCGAGACGATCAAGCGCTTCCCGGGATTGGGCGAGGTGCCGGTTGTGGGCGCCCTGGCACGCAGCTCCGAGTTCCAGAACGACCAGACGGAACTGCTGTTCGTGATTACCCCGCGCATGGTCAGGCCGCTGGCCGAGTCGCCCCGCCTGCCCACCGACAACCACGTCGTGCCGAGCCGCGCCGAGGTCTATTTCAACGGCGCACTCGAGAGCTCGACGCCGGCCCCGTTCGCTCCCGCTCCGGAATTCAAATAAAGAGGACCCGTCATGAACATGAAGCTTCTTGCGATCACAACGCTCGCCGCTCTGGTGACGGGTTGTGCTTCCACCACCCCGCATTACGACGCTCGCTTCGGCGACGCGGTGCGCGATGCCAAAAGAAAAATGACCATCAACCCGGACGCTGGAAAGAACACCGACCAGGCTTTGGGAATAGACGGGAGGCCAGCGCGGGAATCGATGATTCTTTATCAGGACAGCTACAAGAGGCCGCCGCCAGCAGTCAATGTGATCAATATTGGCGGACCCATCGGTACGACCAAATAAGGAGCAAAAAGTGTTTATATTCAATCAGAAAGGAGTTTGTGACGACTGAAATATCATCAAATTCTAATATTCTATTTTTCACATCATTTTTTTTAAGGCCAACCAAATGAACAAGTTTCTCAATTCCATCCGCTCTTTTGTCCAAGACGAAGAAGGCGCGCAAGTCATCGAATACGCGCTGATCATTGCGGTCGTGTCGATCGCCCTGGTGCTCGCGCTCCAAGGTCTGACGACCGGCGGCTACTTCCAGGCGTTCATCGACCGCGTGGATGCCTGCCTGACCACCGCGACCTGCGTCTGACGGAAATTACCCGCACAAGGCGGCGACCTCGCGACCTTCATTGGTTGCGTGGCCGCCCGCCGAAGGGCGGAGTCATTTTTACCCGAATTCGAAATTCAGTCGTAGGCAATCAGATGATCACCAGGCTTTTCAAGGAAGAAGAGGGCTCCCAGACCATGGAATATGCCTTGGTCATTGCAATTTTTTCGATCTCGCTGGCATTGGCGCTGCAGCCGGGTGCCCTTGAAGCGAGCGTCGACATTTTTCTTGTGGCTCTGTCGGGCTGCCTGGTGGGCGCGTGCCCCTGAACCGGCTTCGACGGCATCCCATCGGCCCCTGAACAAAAAAGAGGTTGTCATGAAACGCGTTGCCACCCGTCATCGCCAACGTGGAGCAGTCATCGTCACTGCGGCACTCTTCCTGCTGTTCCTGCTCGGCTTCATGGGCTTCGCCCTGGATTTTGGCCATCTGTTCGTCGTGAAGACCGAACTGCAGACAGCCATGGACAGTTGCGCGCTTGCTGCCGCGCAGGAACTCGACGGTCAGAGCACCGCATTGACCCGCGCCACCAATGCCGGCATGACAGCTGGCAACCTGAACCGCGTCGACATGCAATCGCCCAGCTGGAGCGGCCAGGGGCAGATCACCGCGACCACCATCAGCTTCAGGGATGCCGCCTACGCGCCGACAACGGTCGCTGCGTCCGCCAAGTACGCGCAGTGCCAGCACACACAGGCGAACGTGAACATGCTGCTGATGCAGGCCCTGGGCGCCTTTTCCGGCGATACCGCCAGCCATCCCAATACCCGCAGCGTAGGAGCGACGGCCGTCGCGACCCGCGCCAGCGCGCAGACCACCTGCCCGATTCCCGTGGCAATGAAGCCCAAGGCTGGCGGCACCGCACCGAACTACGGCTTCACGGTCGGCGAATGGGTGACCCTCATCAACGCGCAGAACGCGGCCCAGGGCGGCGAGATCGGCTGGGCCAACCTGGACGGCAGCAACAGCGCCTCCGAAACCGAGGCCGAGCTCAACGGCCACTGTGGAACCCAGGTGGGCGATACCCTCGGCACACCCGGCGTGCAGACCTCCGTCGCCGATGTCTGGAACGCGCGCTTCGGCATCTACAAGAACAACAGCGGCCCGGATCAGAACAATCCCGACTTCACCGGCTATGCCTACACCACGGCCAACTGGCCGGCCGGCTTCAATGCCTACGACGGCGCGCCGGGCACGGGGGCGCCGGCGAGCGCGCAGAACTTCGTCACCAAGCGGACGAGCTACGCCTCCTGCGCAGACACCGGCACGAAGGTCAAGGGGGCGGACAGCTGCGAGTCGATCACGGGCCTGTCGCTGAATGGCTTCCAGAAACTGGCAGCCCCCGGCAACGTGGCAGGTGGGCACAAGCAATATGGAAAGAACCGTCGGATCGTTCTCGTGCCGGTTATCAATGGCGCTTCCAACGTCGTCGACTACGTCTGCATGCTGATGCTGCAGCCACTCACCATTCCGATGTCCGATGTCCAACTGGAGTTCAGGGGGAATGCCGGCGCGGCCGGTACTCCCTGCACCACCAGCGGGTTGCCCGGCGGCTCGACGGGGCCGCTCGTTCCGGTGCTCGTGAGGTGAATTCCATGAAGACCTTGAAGACAAGACAACGCGGCGTGGCCCTGGTCGAGCTGGCCTTGATCATTCCCCTGCTGCTGCTGCTGAGCTTCATCACGACCGAGTTCGGCCGCGCAATGTTCGAGTACAACGCCGTCACCAAGTCGACGCGCGACGCGGTGCGCTACCTGTCGTTCCAGACGCCGGGGACCCACATCACGGAGGCGCGCAATCTCATGGTGTACGGCAATCTCGCCGGCACGGGCGCGCCGCTCGCGCGCGGGCTCAGCCTCACCAACGTGCCGGCAGCGAGCTGCTGCACCTGGCAGACCACCGGCAGCAACCCGGTCCTCACCACCGTGACCGTGCGGGTGAGCAACTACACCTTCCATTCGCTGTTTTCCAGCGTCTTTGGCGTGAGCTTCGGGAACGCCAACGGCGACATCGTCTTCGGCGACATCACCGCCACCATGAGAGGCCCGACATGAAGAAAAGACTGCAGACCGGTGCCACGACGGTCGAGTTCGCGCTTGCGCTGCTCCTGTTCCTCACCTTCCTGCTGGGCATCATGGATTTCAGCCGCATGCTGTTCACCTGGAGCGCAGCGCACGAAGCCACCCGGGCCGGCGCGCGCTATGCCGTGGTCTGCGACGACACCGCGCAGCAGGGGCTGGTGCTCGCGAAGATGCAGGCGATGCTGCCGCAGATCAGCACCATCAGCGTGGCCTGGACGCCCGCCGGCTGCAACTCGGCGACCTGCGAGGGTGTGACCGTAAGCATCACGGGACTCAACTACCAATGGATCTCGCCCATCGCGGGTGCGGCCGCGATGGCCCCGATTCCGATGCCCACTTTCTCCACCTTCCTGCCACGCGAAATCATGCGGCAGGACCCGAACAGCGCTTCGATCTGCTTTTAAGGAAGTCTCATGAAGATCGCCATCATTTCGCCCAACAAGAGCCACCAGCAGGAGATGAGCAAGGTGCTCGAGGCTCACTCGCACGCCGTCGTCCTGTTCGACGGCGGCAAGAGCCGCATGCGCCAGGTGGCGGAGCAGGAGCAGCCGGACCTGATGCTGGTCGATGGCATGTGCTGCGATCCGAACGAGCTCGCGCTGGTCGAGTACGTCACCACGCACCACCCGAAGATCGCGGTCATCCTGATGTGCGCGGCCCAGACACCGGAGTTCCTGATCAACTCGATGCGTGCCGGCGTGCGCGAGGTGCTGCCCTCACCGGTGTCGGCCCCGGCACTGGAGGCCGCCGTGAGCCGCATGGCGACCAAGCTTGCAGGCATGCAAGGACAAGCCACCGGCAAGGTGCTGGCCTTCATGTCCTGCAAGGGCGGCAGCGGCGCCACCTTCCTGTCGACCAATCTGGGCTGGCAGCTCGCCGAATCGAAATCTGTGCTGCTGATCGACTTGGATCTGCAGTTCGGCGATGCGCTGTCCTACGTGAACGACGGCCGCCCAAACTCGACGATCGCCGACATCGCGCACGACATCAGCCGGTTGGACGCGTCCTTCCTGGCGGCCAGCACCGTCAAGGTCGCGCCCAACTACAGCATCCTGGCCGCGCCCGAGGACCTGTCGAAGGCCATGGAGGTCAAGGCGGAGCACATCGAGGCCATCCTTGGCGTGGCCGCGGCGCGCTACGACTTCGTTCTGCTGGACGTGGGGCGCACGCTGAACACGCTCGTCATCCGCGCCCTCGATCGCGCGGAGCGCATTTACCCCGTGCTGCAGCCCGGATTGCCGTACCTCCGCAACGCGAACAAGCTGATGGCGGCCTTCAAGTCCCTCGGCTATCCAGCCAACAAAGTCGAGCTGATCGTCAACCGCCACGAGAAGACCGGCGAAATCGGCTTGGCCGAGCTGCGGCGGGTGCTCGGCCCGGTGAGCCTGCTCACAGTGCCGGACGCCTACAAGGAAGTCAATGCGTCAATCAACCGAGGCGTTCCCTTGGTCGAGATGGTCCGCGGCAATCCGGTGAGCCGGAGCCTGGCCGATCTCGCCCTGACATTGAGCCCGCGCCAGGACGAGTCGCCCAGCCTGCTGGGCCGGCTCTTCCGCCGGGCATGACCGCATGTCCGTCTCTTTCAACCTGCAAGGCCAACACCATGTCATTCCGCGAAATTCTGGATGCGGTCGCAATCGAACCCCTCGTGCGCGCACAGGCGCAGCCCGCCGTGGACCTGAGCAAGAACCCGGTCGCCAGCGATTCCTACAAGTCGCTGAAGAGCCGGATGCATCTGAAGCTGCTCGACAAGTTTGACCTCGCCGCCCTGGAGACGCTGGCGCCGGAGTCGCTTCGGCAGGAGATCTCGGCCATGGTCAGTCGCCTCCTCCAGGAGGATCAGACGGCCGTCAATGACATCGAGCGCCGCACCCTGATCCGCGACATCCAGCACGAAATGCTGGGCTTCGGACCGATCGAGCTGCTGATGGCAGATCCAACTGTGTCCGACATCCTGGTCAACTCCTACGAGCAGATCTACGTGGAGCGCAAGGGGCGGCTGGAGCTCACCAACGTCAGCTTCACCGACGAGAAGCACCTGCTGCGGATCATCGACAAGATCGTGTCGCTTGTCGGGAGGCACATCGACGAGTCCAGCCCCATGGTGGACGCCCGGCTGCCGGATGGCTCGCGGGTCAATGCCGTGATCCCGCCAGTCGCGCTGGACGGGCCGATGATGTCGATCCGGCGCTTCGCCCACATCCCGCTGCGCATGGACAACCTGGTCAACGATCTCAAGAGCCTGACGCCACAGATGGCCCTCATGCTCGAAGGCCTGGGCAAGGCCAAGGTCAACATCCTGATCTCCGGCGGGACGGGCGCGGGCAAAACCACGCTGCTGAACATCATGTCCGGCTACATCCCGGAATCCGAACGGATCGTGACAATCGAGGACGCGGCCGAGCTGCAGATGCAGCAACCCCACGTGATCCGCATGGAGACGCGCCCGGCGAACATTGAAGGCAAAGGGGAGGTCACGCAGCGTGCGCTGGTGCGCAACGCTCTGCGCATGCGGCCCGATCGCATCGTGATCGGCGAGGTGCGCGGCGCAGAGGCCTTCGACATGCTGCAGGCGATGAACACCGGTCACGAAGGCTCGCTCACCACCATCCACGCCAACACGCCGCGCGATGCGCTGGCTCGGCTGGAGAACATGATCGGCATGGCCAACCTCAACCTGCCGCACAAGGCCGCCCGCTCGCAGATCGCCTCGGCCATTACGGTGGTGATCCAGGGCCTGCGCCTGATCGACGGCAGGCGAAAGATCACCAGCATCCAGGAGATCACCGGCATGGAGGGCGACATCATCACCATGCAGGAGATCTTCGCCTTCAAGCAGACCGGGGTCGGTGCAGACGGACAGGTCCAGGGCTATTTCCATGCGACCGGCGTCAGGCCGAAATTTGCCGAGCGCTTGCGCGCCTTCGGCATTGCGTTGCCGGACGCCATGTTCGACCCGTCGAAGCACTACGAATAGAAGGAGCCGAGGCCATGCTGCAAAACATCGGAGGCAACGCCTTCCTGATTATCTCGGTGCTGGTGTTCGTCGCCGTGCTGCTGTTGCTGGAAGGCCTCTACCTGATCTGGCGCTCCTATAAAGGGCCCGAGGCCAAGAAAATCGAGAAGCGCCTGCGCGCGCTATCGGCCTCTGTCGACAACACGGCCCAGGCGCAGCTGTTCAAACAGCGCATGCTCAGCGAGGTGCCTGCGCTCGAGCGGCTGCTGCTCAGTTTTCCCAGGGCGCACCACCTCGACCGCTTCATCCTCCAGTCCGGGCTGGAGTGGACCGTGTCCAGGCTGCTGCTCAGCTGTGCAGCGCTCGGAATCACCGGCTTCCTCGTGACCACGTGGGGGCTCCATCGGCTCCCTCTGCTGGGCCTGGCAATGGGTGGGCTGATGGCTGGCCTGCCGCTGATGTACGTGCAATACCGGCGAAGCCGGCGGATGACGAAGATGGAGCAGCAGTTGCCCGAGGCGCTCGACCTCGTGACCCGAGCGTTGCGTTCCGGACATTCGTTCTCGGCGGGGCTGCAGATGATCGGCGAGGAAATGGCCGATCCCATCGCCAATGAATTCCGGATCGTGGCCGACGAGGTCAACTTCGGCGTGTCGCTGCAGCAGGCGCTGACCAACCTGAGCGAGCGCGTCCCCCTGACAGACCTGCGCTATTTCGTCGTCGCGGTGCTGATCCAGCGCGACTCCGGCGGCAACCTGACCGAGGTGCTGAGCAATCTGAGCCAACTGATCCGGGAGCGGCTGAAGCTGATGTCCAAGATCCGGGTGCTGTCTGCGGAAGGACGCCTTTCGGCCTGGATCCTGGGGCTGATGCCCTTCGCACTCGGCGCCGTCATGAACCTGCTGAATCCCACCTTCATGTCGCCGCTGTGGACGGACCCGATCGGTATCGCCATCCTGCAGTACATGCTTGGCCTGATGGCGATCGGTGTCCTGCTCCTGAGGAAGATCATCAGGATCCGGGTTTAGCCAAGTACAAGGAGAAAAAACATGATGATGTTTCCCGTGCTCGTTTTTCTGGCGGTGACTCTGGGTCTGGCAGGGTTGTTTTTCTGGCTGATGCCCAGCAGGACCGGGCAGCGGCTGCAGGCCATGTCGGGTGCCCCGAAGCAGTCGCAGTGGACGGAGACCGCGGTGAAGATCGTCGGCCCCTTCGCCCACTTGTCCTCGCCCACGGGCAACGGCGACGCCACGCCGCTGCGGGTCAGGTTCCTGAATGCCGGCATCCGGCACGAGGACGCCCAGCTGATCTATTTTGGCGTGAAGACCCTGCTGCCGCTGGTCTTCGCAGGCTTGACGGCTCTGGCGCTTCGTGCAACCGGCCACGCCGCTGACCTGAAGCTGGTGTTCTACCTGGTCATGGCTGCCTTGATCGGCTGCTACCTGCCCAACATTGTGTTGTCGCTGATCGTCCGCGGCCGCAAACGTGAGATCTTCGAGAACTTTCCCGATGCGGCTGATCTGATGCTGGTCTGCGTCGAGGCCGGCCTCGGGCTGGATGCCGGGCTCGTCAAGGTCACCGATGAAATCAGGATGAAGAGCCTGGCCCTGGCCGAGGAACTGCACTGGACCAACCTTGAGATGCGGGCAGGGGCCACGCGAGAGAAATCGCTGCGCAACCTGGCGCTACGCACTGGGGTGGAAGAGATCGGTACCTTCGCCACCATGCTGACCCAGGCGGACAAGTTCGGGACCAGCATCGGCGATTCTCTGCGGGTGTTCTCCGACGACCTGCGCCACAAGCGCCAGGTACGCGCGGAAGAGTTGGCCGCCAAGATTCCGACGAAGATGCTGCTGCCGCTGGTGATCTGCGTGTTTCCCTCCATCGTCATGGTGGTCCTGGGGCCGGCGGTGATCCAGATCATCCGCACCGTCCTGCCGATGATCGGCGGACGCGGCTAGTCCTCTGAGGCTAGTAGGGTGCGGGAAGTGACGGAGGGCGAGCGCAGCTGCCGCCCTCAAGACGGCAGCCTGCCCAACTGATGCTTGACCGCGTACACGTAAAGCTCGAGCCGGTTGCTCACTCCGAGCTTCTGGTAGATCGAGCAAAGATGGTTGCGCAGGGTGTGCTCGGTGATGAAGAGCCGCTCTGCCAGCGCCTTGTTCGAAGCGCCGTTGCCGTCCACCACCGTCTGGATGATCTGGCGTTCCTTGGCGGTCAGGCTGGCCTGCTTCTCGGCTTCGGGGTCGAGCTTGGGCGCACGCTTGGAGTCCATGAACTCGCTGAACACGCGGCTCATCGTCTCGTTGTCCACGCACAACTCGCCCTTGTGCGTTTTCTCGATGGCCTCGAGCACCTGTTCCGCGGCAGCGTCCTTGCGCAGCACGCCGCGAGCGCCGCCGAGGACGGCGAGGTCCAGCGTTTTCTGCTGCCGCTCGCCGGTGAGGATCAGGACGCGCGAGCCCGCGTTGGACAGCAGGCCCGGAAGAATGTCCAGGGCGCTCTTCCCGCTCAGGTCGAGGTCCAGCAGGATCACGTCCGGCATGACCTGGCCGGCCTGCTCGAGCGCTTCGTCGCAGCTGCGCGCGGTGCCGACCACCTGCATGCGCGGGCGCTCGCCGTCAATCAGCCGGGACAGGCCCCACAGCATCGTCTGGTGATCGTCCACGAGCATGACCCCGATGGGTTTCGTTGTTGCCGGCTGCATTGTTGTTGCCCTCCTAGATTGGTATGTCGACCAGCACGGCTGTGCAGCCGCCGGTTCCCACGCTGACCTGCGCACTGCCGCCCAGCGCGGCTGCGCGCTCCGTGATCGACCTCGGTTGGAACGCGGCTGCGCCCCTTCCGTCGGCCTCGTTCTCGATGCGGATCTTCAGCAGACCTTCCACGCATTCAAGCTTGACGCTGCCGTGCTGTGCGAAGGTGTGCTTGCAGATGTTGCTCAGGCCTTCGCGCACGATCTGCACGATTTCGGCGTTCATGCGGTCGCACAGGTTGAGCTCGCCTTCGACGCAGACCGCAATGTCGATCCCGTAGAAGTCCCGCACCTGGGCCGCCTGCTGGCGCAAGACCAGCGGCACGACCTGCTCCGTCCTGCCCAGCCCGTCCCGCACCGCGCCGGCATAGCGGCGCAAGTCTCCGATGACCTTCGCCGCCATGTCCGACAGCCGGTCCAGATCCTCGACCAGCGGGTTGTCGGCGCTCGCCTTTTTGCGTAGCGCGCTCAGGCCCATCTTCAGCCCGATGTAGGGTTGCACGGCAGTGTCATGCAGGTCCAGCGCGATCTTCTGCCGCTCTTGCGACGCTGCGTCCGAGGCCATGCGGTCGAGCAGCTCGATGTTCTCGACCACCGGGAAAGCCTGCGCGACCACGTGGCCCAGGAAAAGCGCATCGGCACGGTGGAACACGCCGCACCGGGAGAGGACGAACAGGCGGCCTTCGCTCTTGCGCAGCTGAACGGGCACGCTGATGAAGGCGCCCGCCTCCAGCAGCTCCGCCAGGCCGTCGCACGCAGGGTGGGTCTCCTTCGTCCATCGCCCCTTCTCCCCATCGTAGGTCGCTGCGCCGGCGAAGATCGGCAGGCGAGGCCAGCGAGCGCGGCGATAGATCACCGTGCGATGGGGCGCGACCGCCAGCAGCAGCGCTGCCAGTTCCGGGGCGATGCGCGCGGCCTGGGGAGAGCGCTGGGCGCCGTCCTGACGGATGGTGCGCAGCGAGCAGGCGCCGGACTCCTTGTCCCGCACGACCAGCAGGCAACTGCTGCTTTCCAGGAAGAAGCGCTGGATCTTTTCCAGAATGCCCGTGACGGTGTGGTCGACCCCGAAGCGCGGGTTCGACAGCCGGCTGACGGCCCGCAGCAATGACAGCCGCCGCTTGAGTTCGAGCTTCGTGCGGCCCCAGTAGATGATCATGTAGCCCAGCGCCAGCAGGAAGGTGGCGCGCAGCAGCAGGCGGGGGAGGTCCGCCTCGGTCACCGACCCCACGCCGCAGGCCGTGAAAAGGGCGACCGAGGCCAAGGTGACGCGGGCGCCTTCGTCCAGGCCCCATCGGAAGGAGGAGGTGAGGATGGCGAAGAAGAAGAACAGGAAGAAGGAGCTGTGGACGCCGTCCGTGAGCAGCACGATCAAGCCGTACCAGCCGACATCCAGCCAGTGGATCAGCCGGCTTTGCGCAAGCGGCGCCTCGAGCTCCGAATAGACGCACACGACCAGGCTGTGCACGACGTAGCAGCAGAAGAGGAGCCAGGTGAACCCGTCCACGCCCTGCAGGCCGGCGGGGTCGACGAACACCGCCAGCAGGGCGGAGACGGACAGCACCAGCCGCATTCGCGCCACCATGCGGGCGTCGGCAGCATCCGCCGCCAGGCTCGTATCGATTTCGTTGTTCTTGTCCTGCCCCGCTACCCGCATCCGCCATCTCCTCGCGGCGTTTCAGCGCCGCGTATCCGTGTGAAAAGATCACATGCAGATTACTACTTAGGTAAGCAGATGTGTACGGGACTTGTGCGCGATTCGTACGCGATTCGTACGCGCAACGGATCGGATGGCCGACTTCGTGCGAAAGATCACGCGGCGGGCGGGCTGCGTCAGCGGCGGGTCAGCCCGGCCATCAGGCCGATCACCTCTCGGAACATCGCCGGCCCGCTCGAAGCCGCCAGGTCCAGCACGTGGCTGCGGCTGTAATAGGGGCTCAGGTCCAGACCCACGCCGATGCCTGCAATGCCGATTCGGCCGGCCTGCTCGTGCCCCGCGACCACGTCCTGCAGGTGGTGGTCGAGGTAGTGCGCGTCGTTGGCGAGGTGGGTGGCGCTGTCCATCGGCGAGCCGTCGGAGAGCACCAGCAGCTGCTTGCGTTCTTCGGCGCGTGCCTCGAGGCGCCGGCAGGCCCAGTCCACCGCTTCGCCGTCGATGCCTTCGCGGAACAGGTCGGCCTTGAGCAGGGCGGCGATCGAAGGACGCGCGCGGCGCCAGGGCGTCTCGGCGCTCTTGAAGACCAGGTGGCAGCGTTCGTTGAGGCGGCCCGGGTGTGCCGGCCGGCCGGCGCGCAGCCAGTCGCGCTGCGCTCGCCCGCCGTTCCAGGCGCCGGTGGTGAAGCCGAGGATCTCGCTGGCCACGCCGGCCTGCTCCAGCGCACGCGCCAGCACGTCGGCCAGCATCGCCACCGATTCGGCATGCGCCTTCATGGAGCCCGAGCAGTCGATGAGCAGGCTCACGACGCAGTCGGCCACCGGCTCCAGCCGCTCCGTACGGAACAGCCGCCGCTCGGTGGGGGAGGCGACCAGCTGGGCCAGGCGGCGGCCGTCGATCCGGCCTTCTTCCTGCGCGCCGTCCCAGCCTTCGCGCTGCGGCTCGGCCAGCAGGGCGCGCAGCTCGCGCGCGAGCCGGGCGATGTTGATGCCCTGCGCAGCGACGCGCCGGTCCAGTTTCTCGCGCAACTCGGCCAGCAGTTCGCGGCGCACCAGGGAGGCGGCCTCGTGCTCGCGGTCGTAGGCGGTGGTGAAGACGCGGTAGGCGACGCCTTCGCCCTCCAGCAGTGCGCTGCGCCCGGAATCGGCCGTGGCGAAGCGCTCGACGATCTCGCGGTCCATGTCGGCGACGAGGCTGAAGACACTGCGCTTGTCGTCGGCGTCCGCGCCGGCGTCGTCCTCGCCTTCCTCGCCCTCGCCGGCGGCATGCAGCATCGCAGCGACGGTGCGTGCAATGGCGCGCGCATGCACCGCATAGGCGGCCTGGTCCTCGCGCTCGCGACGCAAGCCCGCGAGCGCATGGCCGATCAGGGGCGAGAGCGCGAAGCGGGTGGCTTCCAGCATGTCCTCGGTCTCTTCCACCACCTGCTGGCCCGTCACGCGCGCGCGGCAGATCTGGGCGACGGCATAGAGCAGCAGCCCGCGTGCCGTATCGGTGAGGCCGCCGTGGTGGAAGGACAGGGACCATTGCTCATGGCGATGCCGCAGGTTGCGCAGCATGCCCGGCATGGCCTCGGGCGCGAGCGACTCCACGCGGAACTGCTCCAGCATCTCGAACAGCATGCGCTCGACCGGCTCCTGCGGGCGCAGGCGTTCGTGCAGAACGGCGTCCGATGCCCGCAGGCGCAGCGCAAGCCCGTCCGCCGCGCCGCGGAAGGAGGCGAAATCGTCGTTCTCCGGCGAGGGATGCAGGTGCGGCGCGTACCAGGGCAGGGGTTGGCGCCCGCGGTGCAGGCGGCGGCCGCGGAAATGCAGGTCGCCCTCGCCGCTGAAGGCGCGCACCAGCCCTGCGCAGAGCTCGTCGACCTGCTGCGCGTGCCGGACTCTCTGTTGCGCGTCGGTCACGGGGCGAGCCTCAGGAGCCCGACAGCTGGTGCGATTCCTTCAGCTCCAGGTCGAAGCAGCGCTGGAAATACTCCGCCACCAGCGGCCGCTCGGCCTCGTCGCACTTGTTGACGAAGGAAAGGCGGAAGGCCAGCGCCGGGTCGCGGAAGATCTCCACGTTCTCGGCCCAGGTGATCACGGTGCGCGGCGACATCAGCGTCGACAGGTCGCCGGCCGCGAAGCCCTTGCGCGTGAGGTCGGCCACCGCCACCATCGCGCGCACCCTGTCGCGGCCGGCCTCGCCCTGCATCGAGGGCACGCGCGCCTGCACGATCGCGATCTCTTCCTCGGCCGGCAGGTAGTCGAGCGAGGCGACGATGTTCCAGCGGTCGATCTGCGCATGGTTGAGCCGCTGCGCGCCGTGGTAGAGGCCGTTGAGGTTGCCCAGGCCCACGGTGTTGGCGGTGGCGAACAGGCGGAAGGACGGATGCGGGTGCAGCACCCGGTTCTGGTCCATCAGCGTGAACTTGCCGCCTTGCTCCAGGATGCGCTGGATCACGAACATCACGTCGGGCCGGCCCGCGTCGTACTCGTCGAAGATCAGCGCCACCGGCCGCTGAAGCGCCCAGGGCACGATGCCTTCCTGGAACTCGGTGACTTGCTGGCCCTCGCGCAGCACCACCGCGTCCTTGCCCACGAGGTCGAGGCGATTGATGTGCCCGTCGAGATTGAGCCGCACGCAGGGCCAGTTCAGCCGCGCTGCGACCTGCTCGATGTGGGTCGACTTGCCGGTGCCGTGCAGGCCCTGCACCATCACCCGGCGGTCGCGCATGAAGCCGGCCAGGATGGCCAGCGTCACGTCGGGGTTGAAGCGGTACACCGCGTCGATCTCGGGCACATGGTCGTCGCGTTCGGCGAAGGCGGGCGCCATCAGGTCGCTGTCGATGCCGAAGACCTCGCGCACGCTCAGCAGGCGCTCGGGTTTGAGGGAGGCGATGTCGGTCATTTCACTTCTTCCGTCAGGCCTGGGCCCGTTCTTCGCCCTCGGTGTCGGCATCGATGCGCGACAGCGCGAGCGCGGCGCGCTGCAGCGCAGGCAGCAGCTTCTTCGCCTTCTCGGCATCGAGGCGCATCACCGGCGCCTGCACCGCGATGCACAGGTTGGACGGCCCCCTCTCGTTGGGCACCAGGGCCGCGATGCACAGCAGCCCGGGCAGGAACTCCTCGTTGTCGAAGGCATAGCCGTCCTTGCGGACCCGCTGCACCTCCTGCTCCAGCGCATCGAGCCCGGTCAGCGTCTTGGGGGTGTAGGCCTCCAGCTTCGCGTTGGCCAGCAGGCGCCGGCGCTGCGCCGGGCTCATCTGCGCGAGGAAGACCTTGCCGCTGGCCGAGCAGTGCACCGGCACGCGCGAGCCCGGATGCAGGTAGAAGCGCAGCGGCGCCGCAGTCTCCACGCGGTCCAGGTAGACCACCTCGCTGCCGGAGAGGGCGGTGAGGTTGCAGCTCTCGCCGATCTCTTCCACCAGCTGGCGCAGCACCGTGTGGCGCGCGCCGTGGTGGCTGTCGTTGAGCAGCAGGTTCTCCGCCAGCCGCCGCAGCCGCGTGCCGATGCCGTAGAGCCGGCTGTCGCCCGCGCGCTGCAGCAGGCCCGCGCTTTCCAGCTGCTGGAGCATGCGGTGCAGCGTGGGCTTGGGCAGGCCGGTGGCTTCCACCAGGTCCTGCAGCGCATAGCGCTGGTCCTTGGCGGCGATCACCTCCAGCAGCGCGAACAGGCGCATCGTGGGTGTGTCGCCGTTGAGCTCGGCGGTCTCGGGGTTCAGGCCATTGACGACTTTCATGGCCCGGATCATAGTCCTTTCGATAAAAAACGGGACAAAGCGTACCGATTTTTGGAATTTGGTTGACGCCGGCCGAACCGGCGCCTATATTCCGCCAACGCGAATTCCGGAACCATGCGTTCCAACTTTCGAGAAACCCAGCGACCTTAGCCGACCCAGGAGACCCTTCCATGAGCAAGCAACCCCCCGCCACGCCCGCCCGCACCCCCGTTGCCGGCGTGCAGAAGATGACGCCCTCCGAGGCCTTCGTCGAGACCCTGGTCGCCAACGGCGTGACCGACATGTTCGGCATCATGGGCTCGGCCTTCATGGATGCGATGGACATCTTCGCCCCCGCCGGCATCCGCCTGATCCCGGTGGTGCACGAGCAGGGCGCCGGCCACATGGCCGACGGCTATGCGCGCGTCTCGGGGCGCCACGGCGTGGTGATCGGGCAGAACGGCCCCGGCATCAGCAACTGCGTGACCGCCATCGCGGCGGCCTACTGGGCGCACAGCCCGGTGGTGATCGTCACGCCCGAGACCGGCACCATGGGCATGGGCCTGGGCGGCTTCCAGGAGGCCAACCAGCTGCCGATGTTTCAGGAGTTCACCAAGTACCAGGGCCACGTGAACAACCCCAAGCGCATGGCCGAGTACACGGCGCGCTGCTTCGACCGCGCCATCTCCGAGATGGGCCCGACCCAGCTCAACATCCCGCGCGACTACTTCTACGGCGAGATCGAGTGCGAGATCCCCAAGCCCATGCGCGTGGAGCGTGGCTCGGGCGGCGAGAACAGCCTGGCGGCCGCCGTCGAGCTGCTGGCCACCGCCAAGTTCCCGGTCATCCTCTCCGGCGGCGGCGTGGTGATGGGCGATGCGGTCGAGGAATGCAAGGCCCTGGCCGAGCGCCTGGGTGCCCCGGTGGCCAACGGCTACCTGCGCAACGACTCCTTCCCCGCCAGCCATCCGCTGTGGGCCGGCCCGCTGGGCTACCAGGGCAGCAAGGCCGCGATGAAGCTGATGGCGCAGGCCGACGTGGTGCTCGCGCTCGGCTCGCGCATGGGCCCCTTCGGCACGCTGCCGCAGCACGGCATGGACTACTGGCCCAAGGAGGCCAAGATCATCCAGGTCGAGGCCGAGCACACCAACCTGGGCCTGGTGAAGAAGATCACCGTCGGCATCCACGGCGACGCCAAGGCCGTGGCCAAGGCGCTGCTCGCGCGCCTGGCGGACCGCCAGCTCGCCTGCGACGCCACCAAGGCCGAGCGCGCCGCGAAGATCAAGGAAGAGAAGGCCGCCTGGGAGAAGGAGCTCGACGGCTGGACGCACGAGCGCGACCCCTACAGCCTCGACATGATCCAGGAGGCCGAGAAGGAAGGCGGCAAGTGGCTGCACCCGCGCCAGGTGCTGCGCGAGCTCGAGAAGGCGATGCCGCCGCGCGCCATGGTCTCCACCGACATCGGCAACATCAACGCGGTTGCCAACAGCTACCTGCGCTTCGAGGAGCCGAGGAGCTTCTTCGCGCCCATGAGCTTCGGCAACTGCGGCTACTCGCTGCCCACCATGATCGGCGCCAAGCTGGCCGCGCCCGACCGGCCGGCCATCGCCTACGCGGGCGACGGCGCCTGGGGCATGAGCATGGTCGAGATCATGACCTGCGTGCGCCACGACATCCCGGTGACGGCGGTGGTCTTCCACAACCGGCAGTGGGGCGCGGAGAAGAAGAACCAGGTCGACTTCTACAACCGCCGCTTCGTGGCCGGCGAGCTCGACAACCAGAGCTTCGCGGGCATCGCCAAGGCGATGGGTGCCGAGGGCATCGTGGTCGACCGGCTGGAGGACGTGGGCCCCGCGCTCAAGAAGGCGGTGGACATGCAGATGAACCAGGGCAAGACCACCGTGATCGAGGTCATGTGCACGCGCGAGCTGGGCGACCCCTTCCGCCGCGACGCGCTGGCCAAGCCCATCCGCCACCTGGACAAATACAAGGATTTCACCTGACTCGCCCCCAGGTTGGCTCACTTCGTGTAGCCGCCCACCCCCTACCGGGGGCAACACCAGCGGCCCGGCTAAGCCGGTTCCGCGGTGTTTCTGGAATGGAAACCGTGACCTTCGTTGGAACCTCATGAATGAAGCGCTTCTGCGGGCAGTGAGCGAGACCGCGATGCATCCCCGGCTCGACGCCCTGGTCGCCCAGGCGCGCGAGCGGGCGAGCAGCCGGCGGGTGCGCGTCGGGCTGGTCCATCCTTGCGATCCGGCGGCGCTCGACGCGGCGGCGCGCATCCGCGATGAGGAGCTCGCGCAGCCGGTGCTGATCGGCCCGCGCGAGGGCATCCTGCGGGCCGCCGGCGCGGCCGGGGTCGATGCCGACGACTTCGAGATCATCGACTGCGGCGACAGCGCCGAGCAGAGCGCGCGGCGCGCCGTCGCCATGGCGCGCCAGGGCGCGGTGGGCGCGTTGATGAAAGGCTCCCTGCACACCGACGAGCTGATGTCGGCCGTGGTTCACAAGACCCTCGGCCTGCGCGGCGAGACGCGCATCAGCCATCTCTTCCTGTTCGACCTGCCGCGCTATCCCAAGCTGCTGGGCCTGGCCGATTGCGTGGTCAACATCGCGCCTTCGCTGGACGCCAAGCGCGACATCCTGGCCAACGCGATCGCGCTCCTGGGCAAGCTGGGCATTGCGCAGCCCAAGGTCGGCATCGTGGCCGCGGTGGAGACGGTGAACCCGGCCATCCAGGCCACAGTCGACGCGCAGGCGCTGGTCGCGATGGCACGCGCCGGCGCGTGGCCCGGTGCGCTGGTCGAAGGCCCCTTCGGCTTCGACAACGTGATCTCCGCCCAGGCCGCGCAAATCAAGAACATGGTGTCGCGCGTGGCCGGCGATGCCGACCTGCTGCTGGTGCCCGACCTCAATGCCGGCAACATGCTCTACAAGAGCTTCACCTACATCGGCGGCGGCGAATGCGCCGGGCTGGTGCTGGGCGCGCGCGTGCCGATCGTGTTGACCTCGCGCGCCGACTCGCAGCCTTCGCGCATCGCCTCGGTGGCGCTGGCGGTGCTGGGCGCGCAGGACGCCAGCTAGGGGCGGGCGGCGCCGGCCAGGCAGAAGTCGATGAAACCCTGCATCGTGCGCCCCGGCCGCCGCTCCCGATGCAGCACGATCGACAGCGCGCGCGAGTTCTTCGGCATCGTGGTCTTCAGCTCGACCAGCGAGCCGTCGGCCAGCGCGTCCGCCACCGCATAGCGCGACATGCAGCCGATGCCCACGCCCGAGGCCAGCACGCGCTTGATGGCGTGGCTGCTGCCCAGCTCGAGCTCGATGTTGAGCGGACCGAGGCGCCGGCCGAGCCAGTCGTTGGTCGCCTCGCGCGTGCCCGAGCCTTCCTCGCGCAGCACCCAGGCGGCCTCGGCCAGCTCGCGCACGCCGACCATCCTGCCGGCCAGGGGGTGGGTGGGCGAGGCCACGATCACCATTTCGTCGCTGAGCCAGCGGCGCACGGCCAGGTCGGGGTGCGTCTGCCGGCCCTCGATGAAGCCGACATCGGCGTCGAAGCCGACCACCGCCGCGATCACGTCGGTGGTGTTGCCGATGATCAGCCGCCCGCGCGCCTGCGGGTTGTGCTGCTTCCAGCGCAACACGATCTCCGGCAGCAGGTACTCGCCCGTGGTGAAGCTGGCCGAGATGCGCAGCGGCGCCTGCTGGTCGGTGAAGAACATGGCCTGCAGCTCCGCGGCCTGGTCCACCAGCGAGACCGAGCGGGCCAGCAGCGCGCGGCCGTTCTCGTTGAGCACCAGGCGGCGGCCGATGCGGTCGAACAGCTGGGCACCCAGCGCCGCCTCGAGGTCGGCCAGCGCAGCGCTGGCCGCCGACTGCGAACGCGCCACGCGGCCGGCCGCGGCACGCGTCGAGCCCTCGCGGGCCGTGGCCGCAAAGACTTCGAGCTGGCGCAGGGTGAGGCGCAGGCGGTGATCGGTTTTTTCGGTCATGGTGAGCTGAATTACCTGCTTTTTTGTTCAGAAACACAACCCTATCATCGGTAGACGAACCCCCACGACAACCGGAGCCAGCGCCTTGTTCAACTTCCTCTCGCGCGAGCCGATCCATGATCCGCTGGCTTCGCCGACGCCAACGGCCGACACCGAGGTCAAGACCACCACCTGCTACATGTGCGCTTGCCGCTGCGGCATTCGCGTGCACCTGCGTGACGGCGAGGTGCGCTACATCGACGGCAACCCGGACCACCCGCTGAACCAGGGCGTGATCTGCGCCAAGGGCTCCTCGGGGATCATGAAGCAGATCTCGCCGGCGCGGCTCACGCAGCCGCTGCTGCGCAAGGCCGGCAGCGAGCGCGGGGCGGGGGAGTTCGAGCCGATCAGCTGGGAGCGCGCCTTCGCGCTGCTGACCGAGCGGCTGTCGAAGATTCGTGCCACCGACCCGAAGAAGTTCGCGCTCTTCACGGGCCGCGACCAGATGCAGGCGCTCACCGGCCTGTTCGCGCGCCAGTTCGGCACGCCCAACTACGCGGCACACGGCGGCTTCTGCTCGGTGAACATGGCTGCCGGGATGATCTACACCGTGGGGGGCAGCTTCTGGGAATTCGGCGGGCCCGACCTCGATCGCGCCAAGCTGTTCGTGATGATCGGCACCGCCGAGGACCATCACAGCAACCCGATGAAGATCGCCCTCGGCAAGTTCAAGCGCAATGGCGGGCGCTTCATCTCGATCAACCCGGTGCGCACCGGCTATTCGGCAATTGCCGACGAGTGGATTCCGATCAAGCCGGGCACCGATGGCGCGCTCTTCATGGCGCTGCTGCACGAGCTGATCGCGAACGAGCTGGTCGACCATGCCTTCCTCAAGCGCTTTACCAACGCGCCGCAGCTGGTGGTGCTGGACGACTGCGAGCGCCAGGGCCTGTTCGCCTTCGATCCCGAGCGCGGGCCGCCGGGCGATGGCCGCAACCCGCACAACAAGCTGGTGTGGGACAAGGCTTCGGGCAGCGTGAAGCCGGCCTACCCGGAAGGCATCGCCGAGGGCTGCGACCCGGCCCTCGAAGGCCACTACACCCTGGCCGACGGCACGCGCGTCGCGCCCTCGTTCCAGCTGCTGCGCGAGCGCGTGGCGAGCTGCACGCCCGAATGGGCGTCGGCCATCACCGGCATCGACCCGATCCGCATCCGCAAGCTGGCGCGCGAAATGGGCGAGACCGCGCTGCAGCAGGCCTTCGAGCTGCCCATTCCGTGGACCGATGCGTGGGGCAAGGAGCATCCGACCACGCAGGCGCGCCCGGTGGCCTTTCATGCGATGCGCGGACTGGCCGCGCACTCCAACGGCTTCCAGACGGTGCGTGCGCTGGCGGTGCTGATGAGCGTGCTGGGCACCATCGACGCGCCGGGGGGCTTTCGCCACAAGGCGCCGTACCCGCGGCACATCGTGCCGAATTACCGCGCCTTCAATTCGCCGGAAATGATCCAGCCCAACACGCCGCTCAACGCGGCGCCCCTGGGCTTCCCTGCCAATCCGGAGGAGCTGGCCATCAACCCGGATGGCTCGCCCATCCGCATCGACCACGCGTTCTCGTGGGAGCATCCGCTCTCGGCCCACGGGCTGATGCACAACGTGATCACCAACGCGGTGAAGGGCGACCCCTACCGCATCGACACGCTGCTGATCTTCATGGCCAACATGGCCTGGAACTCCAGCATGAACACGATGGCCGTGCGCGAGATGCTCAACCGCAAGGACGAGAAGGGCGAGTACATGATCCCCTTCCTGGTGGTCTGCGACGCCTTCCAGAGCGAGACCGTGGCCTTCGCCGACCTGGTGCTGCCCGACACCACCTATCTCGAGCGGCATGACGTGATGAGCATGCTGGACCGGCCGATCTCGGAGTTCGACGGGCCGGTGGATTCGGTGCGCATCCCGGTGGTGCCGCCCACCGGCCAGTGCAAGCCCTTCCAGGAGGTGCTGATCGAGCTGGCGTCGCGCATGAAGTTTCCGGCCTTCACCACGCCGGAGGGGGCTCGCAAGTTTGCAGACTACCCGGACTTCGTCGTCAACTTCCAGCCGCAGCCGGGCATCGGCTTCCTGATGGGCTGGCGCGGCAAGGACGGGGACCAGCACCTGCGCGGCGAGCCGAACCCGAAGCAGTGGGAGGCCTACGCGCAGAACAACTGCGTGTTCCAGTACCACATGCCGGAGACGATGCACTACATGCGCAACTGGAACCGCGAGTACCTGGATTTCGCCAAGGACAAGGGCTGGCGCCAGAAGAACGACGTGGTGCAGCTCGCGCTGTACTCCGACACGCTGCAGAGCTTCCGGCTCGCAGCCCAGGGCAAGAGCCCCGGCCGCCAGCCGCCGGAGGCGTTGCGCGAGCGCATCGACACCTACTTCGATCCGCTGCCCTTCTGGTATCCGCCGCTCGAGGAGGCGGCGACCGAGCTCGAGGCCTATCCGCTCAATGCGATCACGCAGCGACCGATGGCGATGTACCACTCGTGGGATTCCCAGAACGCTTGGCTGCGGCAGATCCACAGCCACAACTACCTGCATGTGAACCCGCTCACCGCCAGGGCGGCCGGCATTGCCGACGGCGGCTGGTGCTGGGTCGAGAGCCAGTGGGGCAAGGTGCGCTGCATGCTGCGCTACAGCGAGTCGGTCGAGCCCGGCACCGTGTGGACCTGGAACGCCATCGGCAAGGCCGACGGCGCCTGGCAGCTCGCGCCCGGCGCCGACGAGGCACGCAAGGGCTTCCTGCTGAACCACCTGATCTCCGAGGAGCTGCCCTTCGACGGCAAGACCATCAGCAACTCCGATCCCGTCACCGGCCAGGCCGGCTGGTACGACGTGCGCGTGCGAATCCGGCCTGCCGAGCCGGAGGAGCCGCACGAGAGCTTCCCGCAGATCGCCACCGTGCCGGCGGCGCCGGGCGTGCTGGGCAAGGCGGCCGACGTTCTCACCTATTTCGCAGGGAGGAAAAGAAAATGATGCAATGGCTGAAGGACCTCGTGGCCTCCGCCGGGCAACCGGTGCGGGAGCCCGCGCTGGCAATGGCGGGCGGCGCTTGCGGCGAGGGTTGCGGTTGCGGCCCGACGGCCGCCTCTGCGGCTGTGCGGGAAGCGGAACTGGAGCCGCCCGTCGCGCAGCGCGTCGCAGCGCATCGCAGCGGGCACGACCGTGTGCGGGCCGAGCCCGGCGAGACGCTGGCCAAGCAGCTCGCCCTGGTCATCGACCTCAATGTCTGCGTCGGCTGCCACGCCTGCGTGACCTCCTGCAAGCAATGGAACACCTCCGGCAGCGCCGGCCCGCTGGCCGACGAGAAGCCCTATGGCGCCGACCCGACGGGCACCTTCTTCAACCGTGTGCAGACCTACGAGGCCGGCGCCTTCCCCGGCACCGAGACCATCCACTTCCCCAAGAGCTGCCTGCATTGCCAGGATCCGCCCTGCGTGCCGGTGTGTCCCACCGGCGCCAGCTACAAGCGCAAGGAAGACGGCATCGTCCTGGTCGACTACGACAAGTGCATCGGCTGCAAGTACTGCGCCTGGGCCTGCCCCTACGGCGCGCGCGAGCTCGACGAGGAGCGCCAGGTCATGACCAAGTGCACGCTGTGCGTGGACCGCATCTACGACGAGAAGCTGCCCAAGGAAGACCGCAAGCCCGCCTGCGTGAAGGCTTGCCCGACGGGCGCACGCCTCTTCGGCGACGTGAAGGACCCGGAGTCCGAGGTCTCGAAGGCGATCCGCGAGCGCGGCGGCTATTCGTTGATGCCGGAGTGGGAAACCAACCCCGCCAACCAGTACCTGCCGCGGCGCGTGACCGACGAGGCCGGCGGCCCGACCAGGATCCAGGCGAAGCTGGGAGGCATGTCGTGAACCCCGCGTTCTCGGTCGTCGTCTTCACCACCGTGGCCGGCGCCGCGCAGGGCCTGGTGGTCACGCTGGCCTTTGCGACGCTGGCCGGCATGGCGCTGGCGCCGGGCTTTGTGAGCCTGGCACTGATCGTGGCCGAGGCGATGCTGCTCGTCGGCCTGGGCGCCTCCTTCGGCCACCTGGGCCGGCCCGAGCGCGCCTGGCGCGCGGTGCTGATGTGGCGCACCTCCTGGCTTTCGCGCGAGGTGATCGTGCTGCCCGCTTTCATCGCGGTGGTCGGGCTGTGGTGGCTGGCGCTGCGCAGCGGCATCCAGGCGCCGTGGCTACCCTTGGCCGCGATTGCCGTCGCGGCGCTGCTCTGGTACTGCACCGCGATGATCTATGCCTGCCTGCGCTTCATCCAGGAATGGGCGCAGCCGCTGACGCTGGTCAACTTCGCGCTGATCGGCTTGTCCTCGGGCCTCATCCTTGCCAGTGCGCTCGCGGGCTTGATGGGCGAGCCGGATCTGCTGCGCGTGAGCGGACCCTGCGCGCTCGCCGTCACGCTCACTGCATGGGGGACCCGGGCGATGTCGTTGCGCCGCAATGCCGCCTTGGTGCCGCGCTCCACGCTGCAAACGGCCACCGGCATCCGTGCGCCCAAGCTGGTGCAGAAATCGATGGGCATGTCGGCGGGCTCCTTCAACACGCGCGAGTTCTTCCATGGCGCCAGCCGCGCGGCGTTGAAGCAGGTGAAGCTGGGCTTCATCGTGCTGGGCTTCGCGCTGCCGGCCGTGCTTTTGCTGTGGGGTGTCGCCGCGCAGTCCACGCTCGCCTTCGTGCTGGCGCTGCTGGTGCAGGCGCCGGGGCTGGTGGCCGAGCGCTGGTTCTTTTTTGCGCAGGCGCGGCATCCGCAGAACCTTTATTACCAGGTTGTGTCCTGAGCGGGCGCGCAGCAAAAAAGGCCGGCACTTTCGTGCCGGCTTTTTTTTTGTCGTTTGTCGATGTCGGCGGGGGCAAGTCCATTAGCAGATATTCGGCACAGGCACAACTACAAAGTCTGGTAGTTGTGGGATCGAAAAAGCGAGCCTAGCATCGGCCGCCGCTTCATTCCGGGGCGGATAACGAGCCGAGGAAAAAAATGAGGGAGTTGATCTCAACGTCGATCGCGGCCATCGTGTTTTGCATCGCCGGACTTGCCAACGCCGCGATCCTGGCACCCGGATCGGTCATGTATCCGGGTCAAAGCATCCATTCAGACAATCAGCAGTACATGCTGATCATGCAGGGCGACGGAAATCTGGTGTACTACCGAGTCGCCGACGGCGCAGTGCGTTGGAACACCGGCACTTCGAATTTGCCGGGCGGCTTTCTGGTCATGCAGGGGGACGGAAATGCCGTCACCTACTACGACCCGCCACCTCTTCCGGTCCAAAAAGGCGAGCCCGTCTACTACAAGGAGCCGCCTGCGCGTTACGCGACATGGTATTCGGCAACTTCCGGCAATGCGGGTGCCTTTTTGAAACCGCAAGACGATGGCAATCTTGTCGTTGTGGCAGCAAACGGGCAAGCCATCTGGGGTATTGGGCCCGATCCGGATCTGAATAAGCCGGAGCCAAAGCAGGCTGGTGACGTAGTGGGGCGCGAACTCGTCGGCTGGCTTGCCGCGCCCGGGCATATCGGCTACTTCGATGGCACGAACATCTATCAAGTCATGAAGGAGCCGCTCGTTGTTCAGTATGTGACGGTCGACTACTTCAAATCCACTGTGAAGGCGCAAGGGCCAGACGCTTACTGGGGCGCAGGGTACCCCAACATTCCGAATTTTTACGTCAAAGGTTGCTTCGATACGGATTGCAGAAGAAGGCCCGATCGGGTGTTGGACAGCCGGCGCGCCATGAATGCGCGCGCACTCCAGATTTACCGCCTGGGTGCCGACTACACGATCTTGCCAACAGCCACGGCCGCCTTGCCGAAAACAGCGACCACCGAGGCCAGAAAGGGAACCTATCGCTGCGACACGTTCGTGATAGACATCTACAACATCGTCACCGCTGGCGGACCAGTAGATGCGAACGGCAATCCGATCCAGAATGAATCTCCCGATTCACCCTATGCGCGTTGGAATTTCTTCAAGAACAACCTGCTGACAGCCGTCATCATTCCTACGGTCGTGTTCAGCGTGCTGAAGAACTTCAGGGGGTAAGCGGGGAATGAAGAAGCTCTATTGGACCTTGCTGGGGATGGCAGGTCTCACGACTGCGCTTGCCCTGTATTACTACCTTGCCACGGAGCCACCGCAGACTGGTTTGCGAGCGACCCAATCCAGTACTATGTCGCTGCCCCCAAGCCAACCTGGCAGTCCCAGCAAGACTTTGACGAATGGAGCGGCGGAATATCGAGTCAACTTGGCAATTGCTGGCTCCAAGCTCGACGACCAGAATCCGCTGCGTTTCTATCAACCGACGCCAGGCTTATCAGGGCGCATTGCCCTGGAGGAAATTCGCGCGAAAGGCGTTCCCGCGACACCTCTATCGGCAGCGTTGGCCCTGCGGCTTTCACGCAGTGGCCGTTTGAGCGACGATGAAAAGATCGTAATGCCTTCCATCCTTTTTGCGATCTACAACCGTGAGAACACTTCCGGCGCGAACCAGGATATCGCACTTGAGTTGAAAAGCCTCGCTGCCGATTCGAACAAGCAGGTCGCCGCTTATGCCGCGACAGACTACGCGCGATTGGGCTATCTGCCGGACACCAAGGATGTACTCGATCAGGCCCTTCGAAATGGTGCTCTACCTACAGATTCCTACTTTCGCGAAATGGCGCACCTGATTGCCAGCGCACCACCGGAAAAGCAAAGCGAATTCATGGCGGAGATCCGTGCATCATCCAATCGCCTCGCTTCCGACATCTTGGCCGACGCACTCAACAGCGGTCAGGACTTCAATGCAGCGCCCTTCCTGAAGTCCTCCGAGGACATGGCCGAGCTGCTGCGCGCCACGGAGCCAAACTTCAGTCAGGACGTGGGCCTGTACGGCGGAACGGACGGCCTTCGCTATGAGACGTGGCTACGCGCGAGCGCCATCATCGAGAGCACGAAGACGGGTCGCAAGATGGACGACATCATCGTCGCCAAGCTGAGCGAGCCGGACACCGATCCGCGCAAACTCCTGGCATATCTCTCATCGTGGGATGCGATGCCGCTGCTCGCCGAGGCCGCGCCCGACTCGCAGGTCCAGAAGCTGGCGGCCATTGCTCGGCGCCACGCTGATCAGAATCCCGGCAACAGTTATATGCGCTTTCTCGCGGAGACGATCGAGGCGCGCATGAAGCATCCGCCGCCTGCCGCGCCCAAGCCGGTCTTCAAGATGCCCACCGGACCTGCCGTGGCCCCGGTGCAAGCACCTGATCCACTCCAGTCCATGCCGAAGCATCCATGAACGGAAGGTGCTTGGTCACCGCCGAATGAAAATCTTCCATGGGCTCTTGCTGGGCATGGCAGGTCTCGCGAGTGCCGTTGTTTTCTTGTGCGGCACTGCCGAGCATCGCGCCGACGGGGCGATTGCTGCCCCCGAGGTCGCCGAACAGAATCCACTGCGCTCCTATCGACCGTCGCCCGGCTTGTCAGGGCGCATGGCCCTGGAGGAAATACGCGCGAAAGGCGTTCCCTCGACACCTCTGTCGGCAGCGTTGGCCCTGCGGCTTTCACGCAGTGGCCGTTTAAGCGACGACGAAAAAATCGCCATGACTTCTGTACTTTCCGCACTCTATAACCGGGAGAATACATCCGGTGCGAATCAAGATATAGCGCTCGAACTCAAAAGGCTCGCCGCCAATCCGAACAAGGAAATCGCACACGACGCCGCCATGTACTATGCCGGTTTGGAGTATTTGCCCGGGACCGAGCACGTGCTCAAGCAGGCCCTCAAGCGTGGCGCCTTGGATGTCGATTCTTATTTTCGCGAGATGGCGCATCTCATCACGAGCGCGCCCCCTGAAAAGCAAAAGGAATTCATGGCGGAAATTCGGGAGGCGTCCAATCGACTCGCCGCCGACATCTTGGCGGACGCACTCAACAGTGGAAAGGACTTCAATGCGGCGCCTTTCCTGAAGTCGTCCGAAGACATGGCAGAGCTGCTGCGCAACACGGAGCCCCAGTTCGGTGGAGCGCTGGGCCAGTTCGGCGGGACGGATGCCCTGCGCTATGAGACGTGGCTACGCGCGAGCGCCACCATAGAGAGCGCGAAGACGGGTCGCAACATGGACGACATCATCGTCGCCAAGCTGAGCGAGCCGGGCACGGATCCGCGCAAGATCATGGCATACCTGTCTTCGCCGTATGCGATGCCGCTGCTTGCAGAAGCCGCGCCGGATTCACAGGTGCAAAGGCTGGCGGCCATCGCCCGGCGCCAATCCGACCAGAATCCTGGAAACAGAGATATGCGCTTTCTCGCAGAGGCGATAGAGGCGCAAATGAAGCATCCGCCGCCGGCCGCTCCCAAACCCGTATTCAAGATGCCCACCGGGCCTGCCGTGCCGTCGGTGCAGACACCGCACGAGCCTCGATTCGTGCCGCAACATCCTTGAACGGAGGCGACTCGTCGACACGATGGTTCCTGCAGTCGTATTCATGCTGTCGAAGAACCGCAGAGGACAAGCCGGATGAAAAAACTTCATTGGGCATTGCCAGGGATGGCAGGGCTCGCGAGTGCCGTTCTCCTCTACTGCGGTTTGGCGGCGACTGCCCCCTCCAGCCCCGACGAGCGACATCCGCTGCGCTCCTACAAGCCGAGGCCTGGGATACAGGGACGCATTGTCCTGGAGGAAATGCACGCGAAAGGCATCCCCGCGACACCTCTGTCGGCAACGTTAGCCCTTGGGCTTTCACGCAGTGGCCGATTGAGTGACGAGGAAAAAATCGCAATGACTTCAGTCCTTTTTGCGCTCTATAACCCTGAGAACACATCCGGTGCAAACCCAGAAATCGCGCTTGAACTAAAAAGCCTCGCTGCCGATTCGAACAAGCAGACCGCAGCTTATGCCGCAATGTATTACGCGAGATTGGGCTATCAGCCGGACACCAAGCAGGTACTCGATCAGGCCCTTCAAAGCGGTGCCTTACCCACCGATTCCTACTTTCGCGAGGTCGCACACCTTATCCCCAGCGCGCCGCCCGAAAAGAAAAAGGAATTCATGGCGGAAGTGCTGGCATCGTCCAATCGACTCGCCTCCGACATCCTGGCGTCCGGACTCAACAGTGGCCAGGACTCCAGTGCCGCGTCTTTCCTGAAGTCTTCCGAGGACATGGCCAAGTTGCTTCGGGCCACAGAGCCCGACTTCGGCCACGAGGTGGGGCTGTACGACGGCACGGATGGCCTGCGCTACCGCACGTGGCTGCGCGCGAGCGCCAGCATCGAGAGCGCGAAGACGGGTCGCAACGCGGACGACATCATCATCGCCAAGCTGAGCGAGTCGGATACCGATCCGCGCAAGGTCCTGGCATATCTTTCGGCTTGGGAGGCAATGCCGCTGCTGGCGCACGCCGCGCCGGATTCTCAGGTGCAGAAGCTAGCGGCTATCGCCAGGCGCCACTCCGACCAGAACCCCGGCAACAGTTATATGCGCAGTCTCGCGGAGACGATCGAGGCGCGAATGAAGCACCCGCCGCCTGCCGCGCCCAAGCCGGTATTCAAGATGCCCTCAGGACCTGCGACGCCTTCGGGACAAACACCTGAGGCACCTCGGTCCATACCGAAACATCTTTGATTCGCTCCGGGTCAGCGAGCGATACGAAGATGAGAGCTGACATACTGGCGCGCTCATCAGGAGACGCATCCATGCCCACCGACATCCCCCGCACGGCCCTGCAGCTGCGCTCGCTGATCAAGCGCAGCGGCGAACTCGAGCTCTCGCTCGTCGAGGAGCCGATCCCCGAGCCCAAGCCCGACGAAGTGATCGTGCGCGTCGAGGCCGCGCCGATGAACCCTTCCGATCTCGGCCTGCTCTTCGGCGCGGCCGACATGAAGGCCGCCAAGGCGAGCGGTACGCCCGAGCGTCCGGTCATCACCGCCCCCGTGCCCGAAGGCGTGATGAAGGCCATGGCCGGCCGGCTCGACCAGTCCATGCCGGTCGGCAACGAAGGGGCCGGCGTGGTGGTCGCAGCCGGTGCTTCGCCCGCGGCACAGGCGCTGCTGGGCAAGGTCGTGGCCGCGATCGGCGGCGCGATGTACACCCAGTACCGCTGCCTCCCCGCGGCCCAGTGCATGCCGCTGCCCGAGGGCACGACGCCCGCCGAGGGCGCGTCGGCCTTCGTCAATCCGCTCACCGCGCTCGGCATGGTCGAGACCATGAAGCGCGAAGGCCACAAGGCGCTGGTGCACACGGCCGCGGCCTCCAACCTCGGGCAGATGCTCAACCGGATCTGCCTTGCCGATGGCATCGAGCTCGTCAACATCGTGCGCAGGAAGGAACAGGCGGACATCCTGCGTGCAATCGGTGCGAAGCATGTGTGCGACGCCAGCGCCCCCACCTTCATGGAAGACCTGACCGAGGCCCTGGCAGCCACCGGCGCCACGCTGGCCTTCGACGCCATCGGCGGCGGCAAGCTGGCCGGGCAGATCCTCAACGCCATGGAGGCCGCGCTGTTGCGCAAGGCGACCGAGTACAGCCGCTACGGTTCGACGACGCACAAGCAGGTCTACATCTACGGCGGTCTGGACCGCGGCCCGACCGAGTTCACGCGCGGCTTCGGCATGACCTGGGGCATGGGCGGCTGGCTGCTCTTCCCGTTCCTGCAGAAGATCGGGCCGGAGGGGGCAGCGAAACTTCGGGCGCGCGTGGCGGCGGAGCTCAAGACCACCTTCGCGAGCCACTACACCCGGGAGGTGTCGCTGCGCGAGGCGCTGAAGCTGGAGGAGATCGCGGTGTACGCCAAGCAGGCGACGGGGGAGAAGTACCTGCTCAACCCGAATCGGTTCTAGCGAGGTCGGCGCGTGTGGGCTTCGCTAACACGGGTTGCGCACTCCGATCGCATCGACGCGAGGTTCTCCGGCCAGGGTTGCATTGACAGATAGTCTTTGGTCTTCGACCACATCTTCCGCAGCACGTCGCGCCCCGATCTGCTGTCGAGAACTACGCCAATCAGAGCTTCGGCAGCCATCTTCGTTGCACCCGCGTCATCATTGATGTCGCGAAGGTAGCGGCAGGCATTGGAGATTGCTTCCGGGTCCGTTGCGCCCAGCGTCTTGCAGCGCGCTTGGACGTCTTGGTCTTCGACACTCTCCGTCAATCGGATATAGGCGTCGAAGAATATCAGTGCGTCAGGCCATGCTGTCTCGTCGCTTTCGTCCAGAAAGATAGAGAGCCGATCGAACATGTCAGTTCGCTCCTGCATCGTTTTGTCTGGGGCGTACGCAGCCGCGAGGCTGGCGTTGATGGCAAGCCAATCTGCCAGTTCGTGCTTGCCCCTGGTGACGAATATCGTGCACATCGCCTCGACCAGTTCCGGTTTCATCTGTGCAAGCCGTTGCTGATCGTCCGGCCAGCCGGGGATCTCCTCCTTGCGCTCCGCCGTGTCGAGCCATTTGCACTCCTCCGGCAGTGCGGTGTGGGCAACAACGGCTTCGGCCTCCAACGCGGCAGCGCCCGCATCGTTGTTGATCGCGCACAGGTAGCGACAGGCACTGGAGATTGTTTTGGACTCCTTTTGACTCAGGATCAGGCGGCGGGTTGAGGCGTCCAGCTCCTCCTGCGGCATCTCCAGATAGGCGATGCAGTCTTTTAATGGATCGGGCCACGGCTCGCCACTGTCTTCCACGATGTGCCAGAGCTCGTCCAGCATGGTCCGCTTGTCCTGCGTGGTCTTGTGCGGGTCGTACGCCGCCGCGAGAATCGCGCCAAATGCAAGCAACTCAGCCAGGCTGCCATGCCCTCGATTGTCGTACCGCTTGCATAGATCTTGGACTTGCCCGGATGTCATGCGCGCAAGCTGTGCTTGGTGGGTCGGCCACATCGGAAAGTTGTCTTCCTCTGTTTCCGGATCGTCGACAGGGGGGATGGGCTGCAGTTGCTCCGCCACGGCCTGCCGGAATTCGGGGGAGGAGTTACCGAATACAAAGGGAATCCATGACCGATCGCCCTTGGGTAGATCTTTGTAGCCCGGTTGGCTGAGCACGCTGCAAGCCAACGACCGGCGCGCAGCCGAAGTCCATCCGCGCAAGTTACTGCCGGGGCAATCCGGGGCCGTCAGATAGGTCACCGGGCTCGGGCGAAAACTGGAGGTCGGTGCAGGGCGCTGGCTCTTTTCGTACGCTTCCCAAGAGAAATTCAACTCCGGATCGGACTCGAAGTTCTCGACCTCTTGCATCGTCATATCCTGAATGGGAGATCCCGTATTTGGCAATGCCGCATTCGACAATTGCGGCTCGTTTCGAGAGCCAGCTTTCAAGGCAGAGATATGAAGATTCGCCATGACTGAGGGCGGACGAAAGTTCATTCTGGCCTCAGCAAGTCTGCCCTTGCACCATTGGGTGGAGCAACGCTTGCCAGGCGCGATGTGCCCTCAGTTGCGCCGACAAGGCCGACCGGAATACCTGGTGTGTCAAGGCCGCTCGGGGCCATAGCGAAACGAGCAGGGTGCGGCCAGTCCCGGGCTCGACGCAGACCATGCTCCTGGCGCCACATTCCAGGGGCTCGCCGTCCACACGCCAGGGTGCTTGAAGGCTGCGTACCCAATCGTCCTCTGGCATGCGGCCAGGACATGTGACGAACGCGAGGTGTTCGCCCGGGCTGTCTTCTTCGAGGAGCAGCGACACATCGCCGTCAATGAGGAAACGGCGGGCGCTGCCACTGCGCCGCCGACGCGATGGGCCGAGAAGGTATTCGAGGATGAACATGGGCGACAGTAATGAATGCTGCTGTTCCCTGAGTAACCGGCCCGGCATGCGGGGTTCCACCGCACTAGCTTTCAGGCACATACATATAACCCGCATTGCGCACCGTCCTGATGCAGCGCGGCTCGCCCGCCGGGTCGGGCTCGACCTTGCGCCGCAGCCGCCCGATGCGGATGTCGATGGAGCGGTCGAAGGGCTCCCACTCTCGGTTGCGCGTATGCACCAGCAGCTGGTCGCGCGAGAGCACGCGGTTCGGGTTGGCCAGGAACACCCGCAGCAGCTCGAATTCCATCGCGGTCAGCATGACTTCGGCGCCGCCGGTCTCGAACAGGCGGCGCGCCTCCAGGTCCACCTCGCAGCGCCCGAAGCGCTGGCGCGCGCCCGAAAGCGGTGCAGGGGCGGAGGCCGGCGGCTCGGGCGCGCCGGTGCGCGCGCGGGTGCGGCGCAGCACGCTCTTCAAACGCGCCAGCAGCTCGCGCGGGTCGAAGGGCTTGGCGATGTAGTCGTCGGCGCCGATCTCCAGGCCGACCACCCGGTCGATCACGTCGCCCGAGGCCGTCACCATGATGATCGCCACGTCGTGATGCTCGCGCAGGTACTTGGCCAGGCTCAGGCCGTCCTCGCCCGGCAGACGGATGTCCAGCAGCACCAGGTGCGGCGCATCGCGCTCGAGGCATTCGCGCATTTGCGGGCCGCTGGAGGCCTCGCTCATTGCGAAGCCGTGCCCGCCGAGGTACTCGCGCAGCATGGCGCGGACCGAGGCGTCGTCGTCCACGATGAGCACGCGGGTGGGCTCGTCCATGCGCGGCATTCTGCGCGACACCCGGGCGCTACACAACTGCAACACGGGCGGTGACAACTGAAGCGCCCCCGTTACCAGCGGCTTGCAGACTGCCGATCAGGGTCATGCAGTGGCCCTGTGTCCCATCCAACCTGAGGAATCGAGCCATGAACAGCACCAGCACCGAGCGTTACGCCAGGGTCATCGAAGTCTCCAAGCGCGTGCGCTGGGAGATCGATCGCGACATCGTCCGCGGCCGCGGTTTCGACTACGGCCGCCGCTTCCTGCCCGACGGGCTGTCGCTCGTGGACGAGCTGCCCTTCCTGAACAGCGAGGAGCAGCGCCTGCTCAGCCAGGTCCAGGGGCGCAGCTACGCCTTCATGTTCGGCCTGGTCGAGCGCTTCATCGCGGCGAAGGTGATGGACCTGGCTCGTGCGCAAGCGCTCGGCGACCAGGTCGCCATGGAGGCGCTGGTGCGCATGACCGACGAGGAGCTCAAGCACCAGAAGCTGTTCCGCCGGCTCGAGTCGATGATGGAGCAGGAGATGCCGGCAGGCTACGTCATGAGCGCAGATCCCGATGCCATCGCGCAGGCGGTGCTCGGCAGCGGCAACTGGGCCGTGCTGGCGCTGACGCTCTACATCGAGCTTTTCTCGCAGGCCCACTACCGCGCCAGCATCGCGCCCGACGAGCACATCTGCCCGCTGTGGAAGGACGTTTTCCTGTACCACTGGCGCGAGGAGTCGCAGCACGCGATCCTCGACGAAATGGAGTTCCTGAAGGAAGACGCCCGCCTCGACGCCGCCGGACGCGATGCCGCGGTCGGCGAGCTGATCGCGCTGATCGGCGCGGTCGACGGCACGGTGCAGGCGCAGGCCGCGGCCGATGCGAGCTATTTCTGCACGATCACCGGACTGTCCGGGCATGCCGAGCGCACCGCGACCATCCATGCGCTGGTGCTGAAGGCCTACCGCTGGCAGTACATCGTCTCCGGCCTGCTGGAGCCGCGGTTCAACAAGATCCTGTTCTCCTGCCTGGACGCGGCGCAGGCCACCCGCATCCGCAATGCCACCGCGCCGCTGGGCTATGCGATGCCGAAGCAGCCAGGGGTGGCGGAGGCGATGGCGGCCTGATGAGCGGACCGAGGCTCAAGAAGCGTGCGCCAGGAACACCTGGCGCTCAAGCTCAGCCGGCAGCGGCCAGCGCCTCGCGCAGCACCGCGCGCAGCCGCTCCGCGTCGATCGGCTTGCGCAGCATCGCATGCACGCCGCAGCGAGCCAGCTCCTGCGGGTCGAAGCCGCCGGCATTGCCGCTCACCAGCACCACCGGCAGGTTGGGGCGCAAGGCGCGGGCGCGGGCCGCCAGCTGCAGCCCGGTCATGTGCGGCATGGTCTGGTCGGTGACCAGCAGGTCGGTCTCGTGCGCCGGCTCGGCCAGCCAGTCCGCCGCGGTCTGCGGCTCGCGCTGCAGGCGCACGCGCAGGCCCCAGCTGGCGAGGCGCTCGACCAGGAAGTCGCCCACCATCGGATCGTCCTCCACCACCAGCACGCTGCCGCGCAGGGCCGGCGGCTCGGCCGCGGCTGCGCGCTGAGGCGCCGTCTCCACGCAAGGCGCGGGCGCAGCCGCCGCCCGCGGGAGCATCACCGAGAACACCGAGCCGGCGCCGGGCGCGGTGCGCACGCGCAGGTGGCCGCCGTGGCCGTGCACGATGCCGTGCACCATCGCCAGGCCCATGCCCGAGCCGCTGCCCGGCGCCTTCGTGGAGAAGAAGGGGTCGAAGATGCGCTCCAGCAGCTCCGGCGCGATGCCGCTGCCGTTGTCGGCCACGCTCAGCTCGACCCAGGGGCCGCCGTCCACCGGCGCGCGGCAGGAGGCGCATTGCCAGCGTTCGTGTGCATGGGCGCGCAGGTCCACGCCGATGCGGCCGGCGCCGTCCAGCGCGTCGCGCGCGTTGATGCACAGGTTGAAGAGCACCTGCTCCAGCTGCACCGGATCGACCGCCACGCACAGCGGCGATGCCAGGTCGTCGACGCCGGCGTTGCCGCCCAGCGTGACCGAGGAGGGCAGGGTGGCGCGCAGCAGGCGCAGGGTCTGCCGCACCAGCGGCGCGACGTCGAGCACGCGCGCCTCGCCGCGCTGGCGGCGCGCGAAGGCCAGCATCTGCGCGATCAGGTCGCGCGCACGCTGCGCCGCCAGGTGGGCCTGGCCCAGCTGGCGCAGCAGCACCGCGTCGCCGATGCCTTCGGCGCGCTCCTCGCCCAGCACCAGGTAGCCGATCACGCTGGTCAGGATGTTGTTGAAGTCGTGCGCGATGCCGCCGGTGAGCTGGCCGATGGCCTCCATCTTCTGCGCCTGCCGCAACTGGGCCTCGAGCGCCAGGCGCGCGGTCTCGGCCTCGCGGCGCGCGCTGATGTCGCGCACATGGCCCACGAAGATGTTCCCCTCGGGCGCCTCGGCCACGCTCACCGCGAGCTCGACCGGGATCTCCTCGCCGCTGGCGGTGAGCGCGGTCGATTCGACCAGGCGGCCCAGCATCGGGCCGCTGCCGGTGATGGGGAATTCGCGGATCCAGCGCCGATGCGCCTCGCGCCGGCGCTCGGGCACGATCACCTCGGCCACCGGCTGGCCCAGCACCGCCTCGCGCCGGTAGCCGAACACGCGTTCTGCGGCGGCGTTGAACTCGACGATGCGGCCCTCCGCGTCCATGCCGATCACGCAGTCGAAAGCCGCTTCGACCGTGGCCCGCAGCCGCGCCTCGCTGCGCTGCAGGGCGCGCTCGCGCTCGCGCCGCTCGGTGATGTCGTGGGCGAAGCCCAGGATGTAGCGCCGGCCGTTGAAGCTCACCGGCTTCAGCCGCACCTCGTCCCAGTGCAGGCTGCCGTCCTTGTTGCGGCGCTGCCATTCGAAGGACGGGCAGTGGCCCTGCTTGGCGAGCTCCAGCCAGCGCAGCGCGTCTTCGGTGGTGTAGGGCGGCACGCCGGAGCTGACGTCGGCCACCGTCAGCCGCGTCAGCTCCTCGTGCGTGTAGCCGTAGGTCTCGCAGGCCTTGGTGTTGACGTCGAGGATGCGGTCGGAGTCCCAGTCGTGGACGAAGATCGCGTCTTCCGCGGTCTCGAAGATGGTGCGGTAGCTGGCCTCGGACTGCTGCAGGGCCTCGCTGGCGGCCAGGCGCTCGATCTCGGCCGCGGCGCGCATGGCGAAGATCTTGAGCATCGACTCCACCCGGTCCACCTGCATCAGCGGCCGGCGCGAGGCGACCGACATCACGCCCAGCGGCGTGCCGTCGAGCGCGAGGAGCGGATAGCCGGCGTAGCTGACGGCACCTTGCGTCTTTGCTTCCTCGTCGTCGGGGAACAGGGCCTGCAGGTCGTTGGGATAGGCGCGAAACTGCTGCCCCAGCACGTTCTCGCAGGGCGTGCCGGCGATGGCGTAGCGGATGTCGTGCAGCACCTGGCCGTCGTACTGCATGGCCAGCATGCTCAGCTGGCTGGGCTCGTCGGCGGCCGGGCGCGCGATGAAGGCCACCTCGACGTGCAGGATGGTCGCAAGCAGCCTCACCAGTTCGTCGAAGACCGTGTCGCTGCGCGCACCCGAGACGGCCAGCGCGGCCGAGCGCAGCGCGGCGTCGGTGTGGGTGCGCTCGATCTCGGCGGCCGCGCGGCCGGCGACGATTTTCAGCATCGCCTCGGCATGGGCGGCATCGCCTCCGGCGATCGGCACGCGGTCCATCGCCACCAGCAGGCCCAGCGCCTCGCCCTGGCTGTCGCGCAGGGGAAAGGCGGCGTAGGAATCCATGCCTTTGGCCGCGAACAGCGATCCCCGCGGGAACTCCACCGCCACGCCGCCCGCCACGTAGCGGAACTCGCGCCCGACCACGTGCGCGCAGGGCGTGCCCTGCAGCACGTAGTCGAAGTTGCGCAAGGTCTTGCCGTCCAGCCGCACGGCCAGGGTCTGCATCAGGCTGCAGGCGTCGTCGGAGAACACGGCGATGAACACGGTGGGCACCGCCAGCGCCTCGGCCAGCTCGCGCACCAGCGCATCGAAAAGGCCCGGCCCGCCGGGGTGCGCGACCGCCAGCGCCACGCGGCGCAGCGATTGCAGTTGCGCCGAGAGGCCGGCGATCGTCGCGCCGTCGCTGGAGGTCGCTGCAGTGGCTTGCATGGCGCCAGTCTAGGCCTGCTCGGCGGCGCCGTGGCCCTGATTGCCTGCTCGATACACGCCGGATACATGGCGGTTGCGGCGACCCGGCCGCGCAATGAAACGGCTACGGATGCGCGGCCGCGGGAAATCAATCGAATACCCGCGCCGGCCATTCTTGCGGCATCGGCCCGCGATGAGGCCGTGTCCCCGAGGAGTCGTGATGTCCGAGCCCCCGTTTGCCCCGTCCGTCGATGTCCTGGTCCGCCTGCGCGAGCGGTTGCTGGCGCTGCTGGTGCTGCTGCACTGGCGGGCTCGCGCGCCGCTGGCACGCGAGCTGCATCGCCTGCGGCCCGGCATGGCCTCGCTGCTGGGCCATGCGCTGGCGGCCCTGCTGAGCACCGGCTGCGCCAGCCTGCCGCCGCCCGACGCCGAGCGCCCGCGCGCGACGGCGCTGGAGGCGGTGGGGCACACGCGCCTGGCCCAGGTGGCGCGCGCCTCGGCCGCAGACGCGGACCCGGCGCTGTCGGGCTTCCGGCTGCTGGCCGACGGCGACCAGGCGCTGGATGCGCGCATCGCCCTGGCGCGCCGGGCCCAGGTCTCGCTCGACATCCAGTACTACCTGGTCGCGGCCGACGCGACGGGCCGGCGCTTCCTGCGCGAGCTGCGCGATGCCGCCGCACGCGGCGTGCGGGTGCGGCTCTTGGTCGACGACCTGTACGCCAACGACAGCCGCCGGCTGCTGGCCGGGCTGGCGGCCCAGGCGAACGTGGAGGTGCGCCTGTTCAACCCGCTGCCCCAGCGCGACGGCGGCGTGGGCACCCGCGTGGCCCTGTCGATGCACGAGTTCGAGCGCATCAACCGGCGCATGCACAACAAGCTCTTCATCGCCGACGGCTCGCTGGCCGTGATCGGCGGACGCAACATCGCCGACGACTACTTCAAGCGCGGCGAGCCCTCGAACTTCATCGACATGGACGTGCTGTGCTCCGGGCCGGTCGTCGGCGGCTTCGAGGCGCTGTTCGACCGCTTCTGGAACAGCGAGCAGGCCTGGCCGGTGCAGGCGCTGCTGCCGGAGGGCGGCGGCGCCGCGGCCTTCGCCCGGGCGCTGAAGGGCCTGGACGGCGACCCGCCGGTGGCGCCGCGGGACCGCTTCGGCTACCGCCCGGTGGCCGATGAGCTCGATGCCGGGCGGCTGACCCAGCATTTCGCGCCGGCGCGGCTCTTCGCCGACGGGCCGGAGAAGGCGGCGACCGAAGGCCGCCCCTCGCCCGAAGCCTTCGCGCTCGAAGGCGCATTGCAGGCCATGCGCGAAGCGCGCTCGCAGGTGCTGGTCGCCACGCCTTACCTGGTTCCCGGCGAGCGCGGCCTGGCCCTGATGCGGCGGGCCCGCGACAAAGGCCTGCGCGTGATCGTCATGACCAACGGGCTGGCCGCCACAGACGAGCCGCTGGTGCACTGGGGCTATGCGCGCTACCGGGCCGAGATGGTGCGCCTGGGCGTGGAGCTGCATGAGCTCAGCCCGGCGCTGGGGCGCCCCGCGGCGGCGGCCGGCGAATCCGCGTCCTCGATGGGCCGCCTGCACGCCAAGCTGGCGGTGATCGACGGCCGGCGGCTGCTGGTCGGCTCGATGAACATGGACCGGCGCTCGATGCGCGCCAACACCGAGCTGGGCCTGCTGATCGACAGCCCGGCGCTGGCCGTCGAGGTGACACAGACCCTCCAGCGCGACCGCGACGTCGGCAGCTACCGCCTGCGCCCGGCGGCACACGGCGCGGGCAGCGTCGAATGGGTGGCGCGGGAGGCCGGGCGCGAGATCGTCCACCCGCGCGAGCCCGGGGTGGGCTGGGCGCAGCGGCTGCGGCTCGGGGTCATGTCGCTGTTCGTCGCCGAGGAGCTTCTTTGACGGTGCCATGACAGATAAGCGCCCGAAGTGTGGCCTTTTTCCCGCATCCCACCTCGAAGCCGGGGCCTGGAACCACTTGAACTGAGTACCTTCGGTTTAGCATTCGCCCGCCGAAGAGGGGATCTCATGAACAGCTACCGCACGCTCAACCAAGCCACCGGCGTCGCCCGCACGCTCAGCGCGCAGGCCGACCGCACCGTCATCGTCTACCGGACCTCGGACGAGAAGTACGTGACGGCCTCGCCCAAGGACCCGGTCCTGGGGACGATCGAGGGCGTGTACCGCAATGGCTATGCGGTGCGCACGGTGCTGACGCGGGCGTAGCCCACCGCCGGGCTGCGCATCCGCCTCAGAGATCCGGCTGCCCCATCGCCGGGTCGCTCACCGAATGCCGTCCGGTCTCGACCCGGCCGGCGAAGCGGCGGTACCAGGCCGGGTCGGCATCGCAGCTCACTTCGAAGTCGTACCACCAGCCGCTGGCTTCGATGTCCCATTGCTTTTCCACGTCGTCGCCGCCGCGCACGCGCACCGTCCAGGGCCCGTCGTCGCGGTAGGCGCGCGACTTGATGGTGAAGACGCAGGCGCGCTCGCCCTCGTTGCGCAGCTTCAGGTGCAGGTCGCCGCGGCGCGCGTTGTAGCCCACGCGGATCTCGGGATCGGGCGCGTTGCCCGCGCGCAGGCGGTTGAGGTCGCCCTTGAAGTGGCGGTGGAAGCCGTTCGGCCCGAGCACCCACAGGTCGTAGAGGCCGGCGTTGTCCGTCATCGCGGTCCACTCGTCGTCCAGGCGCTCGTTGGGCTCCACCATGTAGCGGCGCGGCAGCCGTTCGAGGTGCAGCTTGTCGTACACGTGGAACACCGCGCCTTGCTCGCCGCTGTTGGCGAACACCAGCTTGAGCGTGCCCTGCCGCGCGTTGCTGCGCGCGCTGACATGCAGCTCGTAGGGCAGGGCGCGCGAGGGCCGCGTGCCCGTGGCCTGCACCGGCAGCAGCGGGTTGGCCGGCGGCACGATCTGCGGCAGCTGCTGCTGCGCGGCGCGCAACGCATCGGCCTGGCCCAGGGTCTTGCGGCCCGGCAGCGTGGGGAGCGGCTCGTTCTCGGGCCGCTCGAAGTTGAAGCAGCTCGTGAGGTCGCCGCACACCGCGCGGCGGAAACGGCCGATGTTCGGCTCCTTGACGCCGAAGCGCTTCTCGAGGAAGCGAATGATCGAGGTGTGGTCGAAGGCCTGCGAGTTGACCCAGCCGCCGCGGCTCCAGGGCGAGATCACGTACAGCGGCACGCGCACGCCGGGGCCGTAGACGCGGCCGTCGGGCTGCGGCTGGCGGGTGGTGCCGGGCGGGTGGGGATGAACGAAGCGCTCGAAGGCGATGTCCGACTCGCGCAGCGTGGTCTTGCCGGCCGGCGTGCCGTCGGGGTTGAGCGAGGGTGCCGAGGGCGAGGGAACGTGGTCGAAGTAGCCGTCGTTCTCGTCGAAGTTGACCAGCAGCACGGTCTTGCTCCAGACCTCGGGCACGGCGGTGAGCGCGTCCAGCGTTTCCTGGATGTACCAGGCGCCCTGCACCGGGCTCGAGGGGCCCGGGTGCTCGGAGTAGGTGGCCGGCGCGATCACGAAGGACACCTGCGGCAGCTTGCCGTTCCTGATGTCGTTGCGGAAGGTCTCGAAATACGCGTTCACGTCGCCCAGCGGCCCCGGCATGGTGTTGGCGATGCCCTTGTACAGCGGGTTGCCGGCGTCGTCGCTGGCCGGGTCGTAGGCCGGCGAGAGCGCGTCGTTGCTCACCGGCTTGCCCGAGGCCTCGTTGGCCTTGCGGTACTGGCGAAAGCCCGCCAGCGGGTTGTCGCCGAAGTTGTCGGGCATGTTCTGGTAGACGATCCAGCTGACCTTGGCTTCCTGCAGGCGCTCGGGGTAGGTCTTCCAGTCGTAGCCCTGCGCCGAGGAATCGATCGAGTCCCACTCGTTGTTCACCGTGGCCACGCCGGCGCCGGTCGGGCCGTTGGTGCCGGCCCACATGAACATCCGGTTGGAATTGGTGCCGGTGTGCATCGAGCAGTGGTACGCATCGCAGAGGGTGAAGGCATTGGCCAGCGCGAACTGGAAGGGCAGCTCGGATTCCTTGTAGTAGCCCATCGAGGCCGGCGTCTTGTAGCGCACCCACTGCTCGATGCGGCCGCCGTCCCAGGCGTTCTGGCCGTCGCTCCAGGCGTGGGGCGTGCCGCTCACGCGTTGCGCGTTGCCCTGGGCCTGGTTCAGGTGGTAGGGCAGCACCGGCTGGCCGGCGGCGTCGTTCTGCTGCCAGACCTTGCGGCCGCCGGGCAGCGGGATGGTGAAGCGATCGCCGAAGCCGCGCACGCCGCGCAGCGTGCCGAAGTACTGGTCGAAGGAGCGGTTTTCCTGCATCAGGATCACCACGTGCTTGACGTCCTTGATGGTGCCGGTCTCGTGGTGTGCGGGGATCGCGAGTGCCTTGCGGATGCTGGGCGGGAAGGCGGCCAGCGTGGCGGCGGCGATGCCGGTGGTGGCAGTGCCCTGGATGAATTGGCGGCGGGAGCTCACGGGGTTGTTCTCGTCGTCGGTGGGGCTCAGGGCGCGTAGCGCACGTCGGCGCTGTCGCTGGGGGTGGCTTGCGCCGGCGTCCCGGTCTTCTGGGCGCCGGTGGTGCTGCCGCTGGCGGCGGGGCTGGCGAAGCCACCGTCGCCGCCGCCGCCGCAGGCGGCCAGTGCGCAGGCCAGGATCAGGGCGCTCGCGGGGCGCCAGGGGAGAACGATGGGGTGCATGCGGGATATTCCTTGAGGTGTCGTCAGGGTGGGATCGGGTGCGGCGAGGACGCGCGCGGCAGCGTGGGCTCGGTCGGCGCTGCGGGAGAGCGCCGCTCGTCCGTGAGAGGGAAGACTAGGCAACGGCGATGTCAGCGCCGTGAAGGGGCGGTGACGCCCGTGCGACGAACCAAGGCCGCTTTGCAGCCCGCTACTTCAACGTGACCACGACATGGGTTTGCGGCCCGCCGCGCATGACGTAGTTGACCGGATGCGGCGTCTCGCCGGAATCGCAAGCGACTGCCGAATTCAGCATGGGCGCGAGGGCGCCGGGCAGCTTTTTCTTGAACGGCCCGGCAGGCATGCACGCGCTGGCGTTGACGACGCCGGAGTTCTTCTCGTTTCTGTCCTTGTGGAACCTCTCGTTGACCGGGAAGGCTTCCGGCCTGTACTGGCCGGCCGCCGTTTCCTTGACGAAGATCGACAGATAGGATTCCCATCGAGTCCCCACGTCGACGTCCATGCAGACTCCCGGCTTCATGGTGTACCAGCCTTGGAGCGTCACTTGGCAGCGCGATTCCTGAAGCTCGCATCTCGAACCCGAATCGTCCGAATCCTCATGGATCACGGCAAAGACGATGTCCGTCTCTCGTCCGTTGCAGAGCTTGTTCGTCCCCGTTGCGCCGGCGGAGAATGCCATGGCAAAAAGCACCGGAACGCCTAGTACGAAGTGCACGATCGATCTCATCTTTTCCCCTACGGAATCTGCGCGGATGCCTTTCGAGAGGCCGCCAGTCGACAGACTATCAAACAAGCCCCGGCCTTGAACGCGATCCGCGCCGCCGGCCGGCGACAATCGCTTCATGGACAAAGAAGTCGACCCCGCGGTCCTCGCGGTCATCAATGAAAAGCGCCTGACTGGGGAGAAGCGCACTCCCGTCGAGATCATCGCCAGGATGGGCGTGTTCGATGCCCGGCAGCAAGCGGCGGAGAACGCCTGGCTGGCAACGGGCGACAACGTCATCGCCACCTTGTGGGCGGAGTTCGTGACCGTCGGCACCGGCGGGCGATGGTTCTATCTCGAGTCCCTGGATGTGCAGCGCCGGGTGGGGGGCGGCGAGCGCAGCGCCCAGCAGGTCCAGCGCGCCAAGAACCGGCTCGACCTGCTCAAGCGATCGCTGGATGCGGGTCTGGGCTTGAGGGCCGTGCTGCAGACGAACCGGGTCGCCATTCTCGAATTGGAGAGCGACAGGTCCGCCAAAGTGTCGACACGGGTGCCGGACGACCAGGAATGGCACATCGCGTCATGGGAGCCCGAACGGAAACTGGCGGTCCTGGTGCGCGGCGCGCGCGGCTGGCTGCCGACCGAGGAAGACATGCAGGCCGCACGGGCGCGGGGGAGCGTTCCGGCCGTGTCGCAAGAGGCGCCATCCGGTCCGGCATCGCGGGAAGAGCTGCAGGCGGCCGCGATGGACTACCTGACGCGTCACTTCGCCGGCTACGGGTACAAGGCCGAGAACGTCTCCGGCCAGAAGCTCGGCTACGACATCGAGGTGTCGGACAAGAAGGGCAAGACCTTGCTCAAGCTCGCGGTGAAGGGCACCGCGCCCGGAATGACCAGCTTCCAGCTCACGGGCGAGGAGCGTGCGTGCGCCAAGCGCGGGGACCCGTGGCGCCTTGCGGTGGTCACCGATGCCCCGGGCCCGACGGCGCAGCACAAGCTCTACAAGCCCGCCGAGATCGACCAGGCGCCCGGCCTCGAACCGCTGCTTGAATAGCAGGGAGCGTCGGCGCCGTCTCCCTCGAGGGGGGAGTGCCCAGCAAGGCAAAGCCGATGAGATTCTTCGGCGCGATCCTTTCGCCCACGCCTTGCCCCGGCGTCGCTTCAGCCGAAGCGGCTCGCGAGGTACGGCGCCGGGTCGATGAACGCGGGCTCGCCGCTGATCAGCTCGGCGAGGAGGCGGCCGGTGACGGGCCCCAGCGTGAAGCCCTGGTGCGCATGGCCGAAGTTGAACCACAGGCCCTTGTGGCGCGGCGCCGCGCCCAGCACCGGCTTCATGTCGACGGTGCAGGGGCGCGAGCCCAGCCACGGCGAAGCCTCGACCGGTTTCCCCAGCGGCACGAGTTCGCGTGTCGACTGTTCCGCGCGGCCGAGCTGGACCGGGGTGGCGGCCGCGTCCTGGCGGGCGAACTCCGCACCGGTGGTGAGCCGCAGGCCGCGCGACATCGGCGCCACCATCACGCCGCGCTCGACATCCAGCATCGGCAGCCGGAGCCCGGCATGCCCTTCGTAGTGGCGGTGGTAGCCCCGCTTGATGAACAAGGGCAGGCGGTAACCCAGGGGGCGCAGCAGCGCATCGGCCCAGGGCCCCAGCGCGACGACCGCCTCTTCCGCCTGAACGCTGCCACCTTCCGCATCGACGGACCAGCCCTCACCTTGCTGCCGCAGCGTCATCGCATCGCCCAAGGCGAAGCGGCCGCCGCGCCGGATGAAGAGCTTCGCGTAACGCGCGACCAGGTCGCCCGGGTCGCGCACGCTCCAGGGATCGGTCCAGTGGATGGCCCCGGCGAGCGCCCGCTGCAGTCCGGGCTCGGCCGACGCCAGCTCGTCGCTGCCGAGCACGGAACAGCCCAGGCCGTGCTCGCGCGCCGCGGCCGTTGCCTCGCCCGCGGCTGCATCGAAGGCCTGGCGAGAGCGGTAGATCTGCCGCCATCCCTCCTTGTGGATGAGCTCGCCGGCACCGGCCTGCTCGATCCAGAAGGCGTGCTCGTCGATGCATTTCTCGATCAGCCGGCTGTACGCAGGGACGATTTCGGCATAGCTCGAAGGCGCGGACGAGCGCCAGTAGGCGAACAGCCGCGGCCACACCTGCCACAGGGCATCCAGGTGATAGTGGGCGTCGTTGCTGCGCCCGGTCGCCACGCGCAGCAGCGTCCCGATATCGCGCGGAAACGCATAGGGCTGCACCGCCTCGCGCTGGATGATGCCGGCGTTTCCATAGGAGGTTTCCAGCCCCGGCATCTTCCGGTCGACGAGCGTGACCGCATGCCCGCGCAGCTGCAGCGCCAGCGCCGTGCTGACGCCGACGATGCCCGCGCCGAGAACCAGGACCTCCTTGTGCTTGTGCGCCATCGAGCCGCTCACGCCAGGATGGTGAGCGGGCTCGAGCTCACGGCACGCACGTGCGCCAGGATTGGGCCAAGTCCGGGAGGCAGAAGGGAAGGGGAGGGGCAGGTCATCGAAGTGAGCGAGTCGTAGGGCCGGCGAGCGGCCGTCATTGTCGCGCCTGCATCGCCGTGCTTGCGTGTGCCAGCCGCGCAATTATTCGATTTGTCAGTTGCGGCCGCGGCAATGCTGCCCAAAAGCCGCTCACCCTCCCCGGATCGCTTCGGCCAGGAAATGCACGAAGCCCTTGGCCGCGTCGGACAGCGCCCGGCCGGCCAGCGTCTCGACCTCCAGGTAGCGTTCGTTCATCTCCCGGTCGCGCAGCGGAACCGCCACCAGCGTGCCTGCAAGAAGGCGGGTGCGGATGGACAGCTCGCCGTAGAAGGCGATGCACTCGGGCGCCGCGGCCGCGAAGCTCACCAGCGCGTCGGCGTGGTTGCTCGACATGGCGGTCCGGTACTGCAGGCCTTGCCGGCTGCAGCTGATGTCGAGCAGCTGCCGCACCGAGCTGTTGGGCAGCGGCAGCGCCAGCGGGTACGCGACCGCCTGGCTCAGGGACAGCTGGCGCTGCCGGGCCAGCGGATGCTTGCCGGACATGACGGCCAGGATGGGGCTCGGATGGCGCAGCTCCAGCTGGATGCCGGGCTCGGGCACCGAGCTCAGCGTCACGCCCACGTCCGCTTCGCCGTCGCGGATGCGCCGCGGGATGTCGGTGCGGGAGCAGACCTCCAGGTGGAAGCGGATGCCTTCGTACTTCTCCCGGAAGCGGGCGATGAGCGTGGGGATGAAGTCGAAGGCGAATCCCTCGGCGCTGACCACGCGAACGAAGCCGCTGCGCAAACCGCGCAGCGCGGCGATGTCGTTCAGCACCCGCTCGTTGTCCTGTTGCGCCCGCTTGGCGTGCGCCGCCAGCAGTTCCCCGGCGGCATTGGGCACCATGCCGCGGGCGTGGCGCTCGAACAGCAGGCTGTCCATCTCGCGCTCGAGGCGCGCCACCTGCCGGCTGACTGCCGAGGGCGCCACGTTGAGCTTCAACGCGGCTTCCTTGATGGAACCGGTGCGCACGACTTCGAGGAAGTAGCGCACGGCAGTCTCTTGCAGCAAATAGCCGGCCATGGATTTGAATTGCGATTTCAGCAATGAAAGATTCTAAACATGGCGCTTGCCGCAATCCATGTGGACTCTTACGATGCCGTGACTGCCGATGCGCGGCCTTCTTTCACCCCTCTTTCGATTTCTTTTCTGCAAGAGCCCCTGATGAAGTCCCTCTCCGTCCTCGCCGGCTTTGCGCTGGCAACCTCCCTCGGCATGGCCTGCGCGCCGGCCGCCGCCGCCGAGAGCGACTTTCCGTCGCGGCCCGTCACCCTGATCATTCCTTTCCCGCCCGGCGGTGCGACGGACGTGCTGGGGCGCGTGATCGGCGCGCGCCTGGGCAAGGAGCTGGGCCAGCCGGTGGTCATCGACAACCGCGCCGGCGCAGGGACCATCATCGGCGCGACCCATGTCTCCAAGGCAGCGCCGGACGGCTACACGCTGCTGCTGAGCTCGGGCACCACCTTCACGGTCAACCCGGCGATCCGCAGCAACCTCCCCTACGACCCCGTCAAGGGCTTCGATCCCATCGGGCTCGCGGGCCGCACCCCGCTCATCCTGCTCGCGAACAAGGACGTTCCGGTCCAGACCTTCAAGCAGTTCGTGGACTACGTGAAGGCTTCCCCGGGCAAGTACGCCTACGGCTCCTACGGCAGCGGCACCACCGCCCACTTCGCCGGCGAGACGCTGCTGAACGCCGCCGGGCTGAAGATGACGCACGTGCCCTACAAGGGCAGTGCGCCGGCCATGACCGATCTCATCGGCGGGCAGATCCCCTTCAGCGTCGACACGGTGAGCGCAGCCATCCCGCAGCTCGCCGGCGGCAAGGTCAAGGCGATTGCGGTGACGACGGCCAAGCGCTCGGCGCTCCTGCCCAACGTGCCCGCCATGGCCGAGAGCGGCTTTCCCGGCATCGACATGGACACCTGGCTGATCTTCGCGGGCCCCAAGGGCCTGCCACCGGCCGTCAGGGCGCGGCTCGAGAAGGCCCTGGCTGCGACCGTGGCCGATCCGGACACCCGGGCGAAGCTGGTCGCGGCCGGCCTGGAGCCGGCCTTCAGCAACGCGGCCGCGGCCAGCGAGCTGATCAACAAGGAGCTGCCGCTGATGCGCGCGGTCGCGGCCCGCTCCAACATCACCGCGGATTGAGCATGGCCGAACTCGTCGAGACCTCCGCGGTCGAGCTGCGCCGGCTCATCGGCACCAAGGCGCTGTCGCCGGTGGAGCTGCTGGAGGCCTGCATCGCGCGCATCGAAAGCGTGAACCCCTTCGTCAACGCCGTCACCGCCACCTGTTTCGAGCGCGCGCGCGCCGAAGCCCGCGCCGCGGAGGAAGCCGTCATGGCCGGGCGCCCGCTCGGGCTGCTGCATGGCTTGCCGCTGGGCGTGAAGGATCTCGAACCGACGCAGGGCCTGCTCACCACCTGGGGCTCGCCCCTGTTCCGCAACCATGTGCCGGCCGAGGACATCGAGCTGGTGGCGCGCCTGCGCCGGGCCGGGGCCATCGTGGCCGGCAAGACCAACGTCCCCGAGATGGGCGCGGGCGCCAACTCGCGCAACGAGGTGTGGGGCGCGACCGGCAACCCCTTCAATCCCGATCTCAATGCCGGAGGGTCGTCCGGCGGCTCCGCTGCCGCGCTGGCCTGCGACATGCTGCCGGTCTGCACCGGCTCCGACACCGGCGGATCGCTTCGCATCCCCGCTGCCAAGTGCGGTGTGGTGGGCTTCAGGCCCTCGCCCGGTGTCGTGCCCAGCGTGCGCAAGCTGCTGGGCTGGACACCGATCTCGGTCGTCGGCCCCATGGGGCGCAATGTCGAGGACGCCTGCCTGCAGATGGCCGCCTCGGCCGGCATGCACGCCGGCGATCCGCTGAGCTATCCGCTCGATGCGCTGTCCTTCCTGAAGCCCGTCGACGTCGACCTGAGCCGGCTGCGCGTTGCCTGGACGGAGGACTTCGGCGCCTGCGCCGTGGACCAGAACATCCGCGCCACCTTCCGCCGCAAGATCGAGGGCATGCGCCACCTCTTCCAGCGCTGCGACGAGATCGCGCTCGACCTCGGCGACGTTCACAGGTGCTTCAACGTGCTGCGTGCCGAGGCCTTCGTCGCGGGCATGCAGGCCGCCTACGAGAAGGACCCGATGAGCCTCGGCCCCAACTCGCGCGCCAACTACGAGATGGGCGCGCGCATGAGCCTGCTGGACAGCGCCTGGGCCCAGGCCGAGCAGACCCGCCTGATCCGCAAGTTCCAGGACGTCTTCGCCGACGTCGACCTGATCCTGTCGCCGACCACGCCCGTCTCGCCCTTCCCGTGGACGCAGCTGTACGCGGACACGATCAACGGGGAAAAGCAGGAGAACTACTACCGCTGGCTGGCGCTGACCTACGTGGTCACGCTGGTCACGCATCCGTCGCTCTCGCTGCCCTGCGGTGTCGATCATGCGGGCATGCCCTTCGGCCTGCAGATCGTCGGCGGCTTCAGGTCGGATCACCAGGTGCTGGGTGCCGCGCACGCGATGGAGCGGGCCTTCGCGTCCAGCGCCGAACTGCGCCGCCCCCGCCCGGACCTGCAGCTGCTGTTGAAGACGCAGCCGCAGCCGCCGCTGCGATCCATCGTGACCGCCGCGCCCGATGCCGAGCGTGCTGCGGGCGCTGCGAGCGCTTCGGATTCGGCATCGGCCTCGGTGGTCTAGGGGCGAACGGCGCCCCACCCCTCGCGCCCACGCAGCCTCGGCATGACACGCAGTGCGGGAGGCCGTCCTGGGAATTGACGCATGATCGGCACTCCTTGACAAAAACCGCCCGGGGCTGCCCTCGCGCCCCTGCTCGAAAAAAGGACTGCGATGCTGGAACTCCTGACGGACCCTCAAGCCTGGATTGCCTTCGCCACCCTGACCGCGCTCGAGCTCGTGCTGGGTATCGACAACATCATCTTCATCTCCATCCTGGTGGACAAGCTGCCCGCCGCCAAGCGCGACTTCGCGCGACGGCTGGGACTCTTCATGGCGATGTTCATGCGCGTCGGCCTGCTGCTGGTGCTGGCCTGGATCGTCGGGCTGGTGGCCCCGCTCTTCTCGGTGGCGGGCGAGGACATCTCGGGCCGCGACCTGATCCTGATCCTGGGCGGCCTGTTCCTGATCTGGAAGAGCACGACGGAGGTGCACCAGTCGCTGGAAGGCGGCCACGAGGAGAAGGCCGCCTCGGCCGGCGCCACCATGCTCTCGGTCATCCTGCAGATCATGATCGTCGACCTGGTGTTCTCGCTGGACTCCATCATCACCGCGGTGGGGATGGTGGACGACGTCCGCGTGATGATCGCCGCGGTGGTCGCCTCCGTGCTGCTGATGATGCTGTTCGCCGCCGCCATCGGCCGCTTCGTCTCCGACCATCCCACCATCAAGATGCTGGCGCTGTCCTTCCTGGTGGTGGTGGGCGTCGTGCTCGTCGCGGAGGGCTTCGACCACCACGTGCCCAAGGGCTATGTGTACTTCGCCATGGCCTTCTCGCTGGGCGTGGAGGTGCTCAACATCCGGATGCGCGCCAAGGCGGCCAGGCGCGTGACCTTGAATCCGCCCCACATGCCGGGCGACTGAAGGCGCGGCCCGCTTGGGTGCCGTGGGCGAGAGGCGAGGCGCGGCGAGCGCTGGAATGGGCCAACTAATGCACGTTTCCAGGCGGGAGCTCGCCCCGGCTTTCATGGCCGTCCGGCCCCTCGACCCTACGATGACACCCCATGGATCCCATCGTCGGCCAACTGCTGTCCCCGCGCTACGACCTCGGAACCGTCGCGCTCTCGTATGTGATCTCCTTCTTCGGCTCGCTGCTTGCCCTGCTGTGCGCCCACAAGATGGTGCGCAAGGACGGCACGCTCGACCTGCTCATGCTGGCCGGCGGCGCGGTGGCGCTGGGCGGCATCGGCATCTGGTCGATGCATTTCATCGGCATGGTGGCTTACCGCCTGCCGGTGGCGATCGCCTACGACGTGCCGCTGACGGCCCTGTCGCTGGTCGCCGCGATCCTCATCTCGGGCATCGCCCTGTACCTGGCCGGCGGCAAGCGCTTCACCCGCGGCGGCTGGCTGGCCGGCAGCCTGTTGGCGGGCATTGGCGTGTGCGTGATGCACTACATCGGCATGTTCGCCATGAACATGCGCGCCAGCATGAGCTTCGACCTGGTCGTCGTGGCCGCATCGGTCGCCATCGCCATCGGCGCGGCGGCGGCGGCGCTGTGGCTGGCCTTCAATCTCACGGAACTGGCGCACCAGTTCATCGCGGCTGCGGTGATGGGCGTGGCCGTGTGCGCAATGCACTACACCGGCATGACGGCCGCCACCATGGTCTGCACCAGCGCCGCGCCGGCCGCCTCCTACCTGGTGGGCGACGGCAACATAGGACTGGCCGTTTTCAACACCGCGTCCGTGGCGCTGATCTTCATCTTCAGCAGGATCGAGATCGACGACTGGCTCGACAACATCCGCGCCCAGGGACGGACCAAGCTGCCTTGACGGGTCGCCATGCGGAAGAAGGCAGCACGGAGCGTGCGAAATGCACTTCCAGGGCAGTCGCACGCCGCATACGATCCGCCTGAAACTCGTTATACATGGAACCTTTTCCAAGCACACCGCAAGCTCCCGCCGGCGAAAGCCGCGAGGCCCGTCTCGGCATCATCACGGCGGAAGCCCAATTCCATGCCGGAGAGGTCTCGGTCGATCGCGCCATCGGGGACCTGCTGGTCATCGTTCGGGAGCAGCTGGGCCTGCAGGTGGTATTCGTGAGCGAGTTCGTCGACGGCAGGCGCGTGTTCCGGCACATCGAATCCCAGAGCAATGCATTGCGCATACAGCGGGGCCAGTCCGCACCGCTCGAACACACCATCTGCCAGCGCATCCTCGACGGCCGGCTGCCCCATCTGATCCAGAGCGTCACGAGCGTGCGTGAAGAGCAGGGACTGCCCGCCAGCTTCGACGGCATGGGAACGCACATCGGCGTGCCGGTCCGGATGGCGGACGGGCGGATCTACGGCATGCTCTGCGGCTTCAACATCGAAGGCGAAACCGAACTGGACGAGCGCGACGTCAAGCGTCTGGAACTGGCGGCCTCCAGCGCGGCTCGGCTTCTCGCCCGAGCGGACGGGCGCGAAGTCACGACTTCCGACCCTGCGCTCGCCTAGGACCTTTCAGCGGGGGCCTGGCCCCGGCGCGCCGCCTCGATGGCGGCGATGTCGATCTTCCTCATGGTCATCATCGCGTCGAACGCGCGCTTGGCCGCCGCGCGGTCGGGGTCGGCTATTGCCTCGGTGAGGGCGCGGGGCGTGATCTGCCAAGACAATCCCCACCGGTCCTTGCACCAGCCGCACGCGCTTTCCTGGCCGCCATTGCCGACGATCGCGTCCCACAAGCGATCGGTTTCGGCCTGGTCGTCGGTCGCGATCTGAAAAGAAAAGGCCTCGTTGTGCTTGAAGTGCGGGCCGCCGTTCAGCCCGAGGCAGGGAATGCCGGCGACGGTGAACTCGACCGTCAGGACATTGCCCTGCTTGCCATCGGGATAGTCGCCCGGTGCGCGGAAGATGGTGCCGACGGCGCTGTCGGGGAATGTCTTGGCATAGAAGTTCGCGGCGTCGACGGCAGTGCCGTCGTACCACAGACAGATCGTGTTCTTGCTGGTCATGTCAGGTCTCCTGAAGCGTTGAGCACGGCAGCCCGCCGTCGCGCAAAAAACACCGATCCTGTTCTCGCCGCGGGCTTCTTGTCTGTCGGATGGCACGCCGTCGTGGCGAGCCGTCGATGTCGCAGCCGCTCGCTGCGGGCCTACCCCAGCGCGCGCCGCGTCCCCGGCCCGCCCAGCGCCTTGCGAATCCCGTCCGGCCCATAGAAGGGCAGGGCGGCCGCCTGCAGGTAGTGCAGTGCATTGCGGGTGAAGTCGAGGTGGCCGTGGACCAAGGCGCCGTTGCGGCGATTGCCGGCCTTGGCCTTGTCGGCCAGTTCCAGCAGCGCGGCCCAGGCCTCCTGCGCGGCGGTGCCGGCGGCCGTGGCGGCGGCATCGGCACCGGCGCGGCCGGGTTCGAAGCCCATCGCCACCTGGGCCGATTCGCGGGCTTGGTCGAGCGCGGTCATGCGGTCGAGCAGGGCAGCCTTGCGCGCCGTCAGCGGCCTCAGGTCGGCGAACAGGCCCTCCTGCATGGCCCGCTCCTCCTGCCCCAGCAGGTCGATGAACTCTTCCACGCAGGACTTCTCGGCCAGCAGGTGGGGCAGCAGCGTGACGCGCATCGTTCTCAGCCCTCGCTCTTGCCGCCGAGAAGGTCGCGAACGCTTTTCAGCAGGCCGTCGGCGATGCGCTCGGGATGCACCGTGTACTCGCCGGCCAGGATGGCCTTGCGGATGTCGGCGACGCGCGCGGCATCGAAGTCGGTGTTCGGGCCGCTGGGCAGCGAATGGACCTGGGCCGAGGACAGCTGTACCGCGTCCTTGGCCTGTTCGGCGGCATCGGCGCCGGCGGCCGGCTGGGCCTTGGCGGCCTTGCCCGCGCGGGGGAGTGGTATGGCCGAGGGGGCGGGTTGGTCGATTTTCAAGATGGTTCCTCAAAGGGCTGACCGCTTTATCGGCAGTGCGGGCCCGAACTTTAGGGTCGATCCATGCGCATGATCTGTCACTACTGGGCCAGCCGCACCTGGCCCTCCTCGCCGGCCACCCCGCTGACCAGCCGGCCATCGCGCGTCTTGGCCTGGACGGTGGCGCCGATCTCGGCCCGGTTCAGGGCTCGCGCCTCGGTGCTGACCGTGAAGCCCTGCCCCTCGGCGACCACCTGCACCGTCTGGCCTTGCTGGATCACGACCGTGCCGCGCAGTTGCTCGCGCCGCAGCGGCGCGCCGGCGGCGACGCGGTTGACCGTCACCATGCCCTTGAGCTCGGCCGGGTCCAGCAGGACCGACTTCGGCAGCGCCGTCAGGTCGCCCGTGCGCGCCGCCACGTCGCCGGCACCCAGGGGCCGGCCGGCGTCGAGGGCGCGTGCGGCCACCAGGTAGCGGCCTTCGAGCGCGACGTGCGCCTGCACGAAGCGCGTCCAGGGCCGCTCGCCCGGGCAGCGCAGGCCGACCGAGACCCGGCCCCAGGCCGAGGCCCCGTTCGGCAGGAAGGCCTCGAGCGCCTCGCAGGCCGGCAGGGCCGAGCCCGGCAGCGTCACCCGGATGCGGGCCTGGCCCGGCAGGCCGGCGGTCTGCGTCTTCAGGAATTGCTGGACGACGGCCCGCGCATCGCTGCCGTCGAGCGGCCCGGCCGGGCACGCGGCGGCGCCCAGGCTCGCGGCCAGCACGAAGGGCATGAAGCGAAGCGGGAAGCAGGTCGTGTCCATCATCGGTGAGTCGGATTCTAGGAAGCGCGGCCCTCGCGCCAAGGTGCGAAGTGCACGTCAAATGCCCCTTTGTTCGGCCCATTGCAAAAGCGGCTCGTGCATAGACTCGCTTTCCATCTGTCGCCACGCCTTCCCCTGGCCGCGACGCCAACAGATGGAGCCCTCATGATCGACAAGCTGGATGCAGCGCTTCGATTCAGCCGCGAAGCCCTGAACCTCCGGGCCCAGCGCCAGGAAGTGCTGGCGGCCAACATCGCCCACGCCGACACGCCCAACTACAAGGCACGCGACTTCGACTTCGCGAGCCGGCTCACGCAGGCCGTCGAGCAGGGCCGCGGCGGCCAGGCGGTCACGATGGCCACCACCTCGGCGCGCCACCTGCAGGGCGACGCCTCGGCGATGCCCGATCCCGGCCTGCTCTTCCGCGTGCCGGCGCAATCCAGCATCGACGGCAACACCGTCGAGATGGATGCCGAGCGCATCGCCTTCGCCGACAACGCGCTGCGCTACGAGGCCAACCTCACGGTGATGAGCGCCAAGATCAAGTCGCTGCTGGCCGCGGCGCAGCAATAAGGAGCACGCGCGATGCCATTGCCCGGCGCCTCCATGAACATCTTCAACGTCGCCGGCTCGGCGATGGCTGCGCAGTCGCAGCGCATGAACGTCACGGCCAGCAACCTGGCCAACGCCGACAGCGTGGCCGGCCCCGACGGCCAGCCCTACCGCGCCAAGCAGGTCATGTTCGAGGTCGCGGCCTCCGGCCGGCAGGACATCGGCGGCGTGAAGGTCGCCGGCGTGGTCGAGGACAGCGCGCCCGCCAGGATGGTCTACGACCCGAAAAGCCCGCATGCCGATGCGCAGGGCTACGTGAGCATGCCCAACGTCAACGTGGTCGAGGAAATGACCAACATGATCTCCGCCTCGCGCAGCTACCAGGCCAACGTCGAGGTGCTCAACACCGCCAAGACGCTGATGGTCAAGACGCTGTCGGTCGGCCAGTAACCCCGCTCAACCACAAGCACAAGCCTCCAGAACATGGCCATCAACGACGCCCTCTCCTCCCTCGGCGGCACCGGCTCGACATCGAGCAGCAGCAGCAGCGTGAGCGGCTCGGACAGCGAACAGCGCTTCCTCAAGCTGCTGGTGACGCAGCTCAACAACCAGGACCCGCTCAACCCGATGCAGAACGCCGAGCTCACCTCGCAGCTCGCGCAGATGAGCACGGTCAGCGGCATCGAGAAGCTCAACAGCACGCTGTCCGGCCTGGTCAGCCAGACCGGCAGCAACCAGGTGCTGCAGGCCGCCTCGCTGATCGGCTACAACGTGCTGTCGCCCGGCAACCAGATCGCCACCACCGCGCCCAAGGACGGCGAGGAGCCGGCGACCGTGCCCTTCGCCGTGCAGCTGCCCGGCACGGCCGGCGACGTGCAGGTCAAGATCGTCGATGCCGCGGGCCGCACCGTGCGCACCCTCGAGCTGGGCTCCCTGGCGGAGGGCGTCAACCCCGTCACCTGGGACGGCAAGGCCGACGACGGATCGACGGTGCCGGCCGGCAACTACAGCTTCAGCGTGGTCGCCAGCAACGACGGCACCGCGGTCGAGGCCACCGCGCTCACCTTCGCGCAGGTGGCGGCCGTCAAGCAGGGCACCCACGGGGTCACGCTCGAGCTGGCCAACGGCCGAAGCATCAGCCTCGACGACGTGCGCATGTACCTCTGAACCCTTCTCCCTCGGGCCTCTCGCGTCGGCGCGGGGGACGCTTCTTCCACGCATAGCAACAAGGATCGATCATGAGTTTCTCCCAGGGCATCAGCGGCCTGAACGTGGCCGCTGCCAACCTCGACGTCATCGGCAACAACATCGCCAACTCGGGCACCGTGGGCTACAAGTCGGCGGCCGCCACCTTCCAGGACATCTATGCCGGCTCGCGCATCGGCCTGGGGGCCTCGGTCTCGGGCGTGGTGCAGAACTTCACGCAGGGCGTCACGCAGACCAGCAGCCGCCCGCTGGATGTGGCGATCCAGAACGGCGACGGCTTCTTCCGCCTCTCCAGCCCCAGCGGCGAAGTGGCGTACTCGCGCAACGGCCAGTTCACCCGCGACAAGGACGGCTACATCGTCAACAGCCAGGGCCTGCGCCTCACCGGCTACGGCGTGACGGCGGCCGGCGGCCTCTCCGGCGGCACGCCCACCGCACTGCAGGTGCAGACCAGCTCGATGAACCCGAACGCCACCACCGGCGTGGAGGCCGAGTTCAACCTCGACTCGCGCCTGGCCGTGCCGAGCAAGACCCCTTTCGATGCCACCGATTCGGGCACCTTCAACTACTCCAACTCGATCGGCCCGGTGTACGACTCGCTGGGCAATCCGCACGAGCTCACCGCCTACTTCGTGAAGACCGGCGACAACGCCTGGAACGTCTACGCCCAGGCCGACGGCGCGGCCATCGGCGCCGGCCCGATCACCGGCCTGACTTTCGACACCAACGGCAACATGACGGCCCCCGCCGGCGGCAGCTTCAACATCGCGAACCTGGACTTCGGCAACGGCTCGGCCGCGATGAACATGGCGGTGGACCTCTCCGGCACCACGCAGTTCGGCAATGCCAACGGCATGAACAAGCTGTCGCAGGACGGCTACACCTCCGGCACGCTGACCTCCTTCTCGATCAACCCCGACGGCACCATCACCGGCAAGTTCTCGAACGAGCAGACCAAGCTGATGGGCCAGGTGGTGCTGTCCAGCTTCGCCAACCCGAACGGCCTGGAGCCCAAGGGCGGCAACGTCTGGGCCGAGACCCAGGCCTCGGGCCCGGCGCTCACCGGCACCCCGGGCGAAGGCACCAAGCAGGGCTCGCTCGAATCGGGCGCGCTGGAGTCGTCCAACGTGGACCTCACCTCCGAGCTGGTGAACCTGATCGTCGCCCAGCGCAGCTACCAGGCCAACGCGCAGACGGTGAAGACGCAGGACCAGGTGGTCCAGACGCTCATCAACATCCGCTGAGCGGCACCAGGAGTAGCACCCAGTGGACCGCATGCTCTATGTCGCCATGAGCGGCGCCAAGCAGGCCATGGAACAGCAGGCCTCGGTCGCCAACAACATGGCGAACGTCTCGACGCCGGGCTTTCGCGCGCAGGTCAACAGCTTCCGCGCGGTGCCGGTGGTGGGAGGCGACGAGCCGTCCACCCGCTCCTTCGTGGTCGCCACCACGCCGGGCGCCGACTTCAGCCACGGCCCGCTGACGCAGACCGGCCGCGACCTCGACGTCGCGGTGCACGGCGACGGCTGGCTGGTGGTGCAGACGCCCGACGGCGGCGAAGCCTACACCCGCGTGGGCAACCTGCAGGTCGGTGCCGACGGGCAGCTGCTCACCATGGGCGCGCGCCCGGTGGTGGGCGAGGGCGGCGCACTGGTGGTGCCGCCCGGCTCCAAGGTGCAGATCGCCCCCAACGGCGCCATCACGGCGCGCGGCGCCGGCGATCCGCTGGTGGGCGTGGCCGAGGTCGGCCGCCTCAAGCTCGTCAACCCGCCGACGACCGACCTGGTGCGCGGCGACGACGGCCTGTTCCGCATGCGCGAGGGCCTGCCGCCGGCCGAGGCCGATGCGGCCGTGACCGTGACCAGCGGCGCGGTCGAAGGCAGCAACGTCAATCCGGTCGAAGCCATGGTTTCCATGATCGCCCAGGCCCGCAGCTTCGAGATGCAGATGAAGGCCATGCAGACCGCGAACGACAACGCGCAGTCGGCCAACAAGCTGCTGGCCTACGGCTGATCTCACATTCAAAGCACAAAGGACCCATCGCCATGATGCGCTCGCTCTATATCGCCAAGACCGGCCTCGATGCCCAGCAGACCCAGCTGGACGTGGTCTCCAACAACCTGGCCAACGTCGGCACCACCGGCTTCAAGCGCAGCCGCGCCGTGTTCGAGGACCTGATGTACCAGAACCTGCGCCAGGTCGGCGGCCAGACCTCCGACCAGACGCGCCTGCCCTCCGGCCTGCAGGTCGGCACCGGCGTGCACGTGGTCGCCACCGAGCGCATCCATGCGCAGGGCAACATGACCAAGACCGACAACCCGAAGGACGTGGCGATCAACGGCGCCGGCTTCTTCCAGGTGCTGATGCCCGACGGCACCACCTCGTACACGCGCGACGGTTCCTTCCAGACCGATCGCGACGGCCAGCTGGTGACCGCCAGCGGCTTTCCGGTGCAGCCGGCCATCACCATCCCCCAGAACGCCACCGGCATGACCATCGGCCGCGACGGCATGGTCTCGGTCACGCAGGCCGGCAGCACCGCGACCGTGCAGGTCGGGCAGCTGCAGCTGGCCACCTTCCTCAATCCCGCGGGGCTGCAGAGCGTGGGCGAGAACCTCTATGCCGAGACCGATTCCTCCGGCGCGCCCAACCAGCTGAACCCGGGCCTGGAAGGCGCGGGCATCCTGAGCCAGGGCTATGTGGAGGCCTCCAACGTCAACGTGGTGGAGGAGCTGGTCAACATGATCGCGACGCAGCGGGCGTACGAGATCAACAGCAAGGCCGTGCAGACCTCCGACCAGATGCTGCAAAGGCTGGCCCAGCTGTGATCGACCGCGCTCGTCTTCATCGTCTTGCTGCGGGCGCACTTGCGGCCCTGCTCGCCACGGGCTGTGCCCAGATCCCGCGCGAGCCGCTGGTGCACCAGCCGATGACGGCGCGCGCCAATGCCTACGCGCCGCTGCCGGCGCCGCGCGCCAACGGCGCGATCTTCCGCGACGGGCCCGGCGGCAACGCGCTCTTCGAGGACCGCCGGCCCCGCAACGTCGGCGACATCCTGACCATCGTCATCAGCGAGAAAGTCAACGCGAGCAAGAACTCGGGCGCCAACGCGAGCCGCTCGGGCAGCCTCACGGCCGCCTTCCCGACCATTCCCAAGCTGCTGGGCGGCCTGCTGGACGAGCAGGACGCCAAGCTGTCCGGCAACAACATCCTCAATGCCAAGGGCGGGGCCAACGCCAACAACACCTTCAACGGCGTGATCACCGTCACCGTGACGGACGTGATGCCCAACGGCAACCTGCTGGTGTCCGGCGAGAAGCAGATGGGCATCAACCAGGGCACCGAGTACATCCGCTTCTCGGGCGTGGTGAACCCGCGCACCGTCTCGGGCAGCAACACCGTGCCTTCCACGCTGGTGGCCGATGCGCGCATCGAATACACGGCCAAGGGCTATATCGACGAGGCGCAGCACATGGGCTGGATGCAGCGCTTCTTCCTGAACGTCATGCCCTTCTGATGGCTCTCCCCCAGGTTGGCTCACTTCGTGTAGCCGCCCACCCCCTCACCGGGGGCGACACCAGCGGCCCGGCCCTTCGCCAGGCTCAGGACAGGCCAAGGCCGGTTCCGCGGTGTCCCCCGAACGCGGCCCGTTCCGGTGCCGCTCTGAAAGAGAGAGTTTGTTTATGAGTTTGTCGCGATATTTGATGACTGCGATTGCAGCGCTTTGTGTGCTGACGTTTCCCGCCCACGCCGAGCGCATCAAGGAGCTGGCCAGCATCCAGGGCGTGCGCGACAACCCGCTGATCGGCTACGGCCTGATGGTGGGGCTGGACGGCACGGGCGACCAGACCATGCAGACGCCCTTCACCACGCAGAGCCTGAACAACATGCTGCAGCAGCTGGGCATCACCATCCCGGCCGGCGTCAACATGCAGCTGAAGAACGTGGCGGCCGTGATGGTCACGGCCACGCTGCCGTCCTTCGCGCGGCCCGGCCAGGCCATCGACGTCACCGTCTCGTCCATGGGCAATGCCAAGAGCCTGCGCGGCGGCACGCTGCTGATGACGCCGCTCAAGGGCGTGGACGGCGCGACCTATGCCATCGCCCAGGGCAACATGGTGGTCGGCGGCGCCGGCGCCTCGGCCAACGGCAGCAAGGTGCAGATCAACCAGCTGAGCTCGGGCCGCATTCCGGCCGGGGCGCTGGTGGAGCGCACGGTGGAAGCGCCGGTGGGCGGCGAGGGCACTTTCTCGCTGGAGCTCAACCGCTCCGACTTCGGCACCGCGCAGCGCGTGGTCGAGGCCATCAACCGCCAGCTCGGCCCCGGCACCGCCGATGCGGCCGACGCCCGGATGATCCGCGTGCGCGCGCCGCAGGCGCAGGAGCGCGTCGGCTTCCTGGCCCGGCTCGAGAACATCGAGGTGACGCCGATGCAGGCGGTGGCGCGCGTGGTGATCAATGCACGGACCGGCTCGGTGGTGATGAACCAGGCGGTGCGCGTCAACGACTGTGCGGTGGCGCACGGCAACCTCTCGGTCGTGATCAACACCGAGCCGGTGATCAGCCAGCCCGGTCCGTTCTCGGGCGGGTCCACGGTCGTCGCCCAGACCTCGCAGGTCTCGGTCACGCAGGGGGGCGGCGCGCTGCAGATGGTGCGCGGCGGCGCCTCGCTGGCGGACGTGATCAAGGGCCTCAACAGCCTGGGCGCGAATCCGCAGGACCTGGTGTCCATCCTGCAGGCCATGAAGAGTGCCGGCGCCCTGCGCGCCGAACTGGAAGTCATCTGAAGGCCCGCGCATGGCGATGACCACCGATACGCGCAACGCCGCACTCGACCAGCGCTTCGCGCTGGACGTGCAGGGTGTGGACGCCCTGCGGCGCACCGTGCGCGCCTCGCCCGAGGAAGGCCTCAGGCAGGTCTCGCGCCAGTTCGAGGCGCTGTTCATGAACATGGTGCTCAAGAGCATGCGCCAGGCGGTGCCGCAGAGCGGCTTGCTGGACAGCCAGAACGAGAAGCTCTACCTCTCGATGTTCGACCAGCAGCTCGCGCAGAACCTCTCGGGGCGCGGCGTCGGGCTCGCCGAGGCGATGCTCGCGCAGCTGAGCCGCAGCCTCCCATCCGCCGCGGCGGAGGGTGAGGGCGGGGCCGAAGGCATGTCGCTCGCGCCGCCGGCCGGCTTCGCGATCAAGCCGCAGGTGGGCATCCCGCTCGGTTCCGCGCCGACGCCGGCCATGCTGCCCGCCACCGCGCCCGCGCCGCGCCGCGCCGCGGACCTGAGCCTCTACCAGAGCAATGTCGAGCGTGTACCGGCCACGGTGGATTCGCTGCAGGGCAAGGTCGACGCCTTCGTCGACCGCATGGGCGCCTCGGCGCAGGCCGCGAGCGAGGCCAGCGGCGTCCCCGCGCCGCTGATCCTGGCGCAGGCCGCGCTCGAATCCGGCTGGGGCAAGCGCGAGATCCGCGCCGACGACGGCACCCCGAGCCACAACCTGTTCGGCATCAAGGCCGACCGCAGCTGGAAGGGCCCGACGGTCGAGACCACCACCACCGAGTACGTCGACGGCGAGCCGCAGAAGGTGCGCGCGAAGTTCCGGGCCTACGGCTCCTACGAGGAGGCCTTCACCGACTACGCGAAGTTCATCACGCGCAACCCGCGCTACGCCAACGTGCTGGCCACCGACGATCCGGCCGCGGCCGCGCACGGCTTGCAGAAGGCGGGCTACGCCACCGATCCGCAGTACGGGCACAAGCTCGTTCGCATCATGCAGAAGTTCACCTGAATCCATCCACCTGAGGAAAGCTCCATGGTTGAAATCGCAAGCCTGCGCCCGCAGGCCAATGTCCCGGCCGTCGACGGCAACCGGCTGGAGGTGGTCACCTTCACGCTCGGCGAGGAGGAATACGGCATCGACATCCAGAAGGTGCAGGAGCTGCGCGGCTACGACGCGGTGACGCGCATCGCCAACGCGCCGGAGTTCATCAAGGGGGTGGTGAACCTGCGGGGGATCATCGTTCCGATCATCGACATGCGCATCAAGTTCGCACTGGGCACGCCGACGTATGACCAGTTCACGGTGGTGATCGTGCTGAACATCGGCGGCCGCGTGGTGGGGATGGTGGTGGACAGCGTGTCGGACGTGATCACGCTGACGGCGCAGCAGATCAAGCCGGCGCCGGAGATGGGCTCGTCGCTGGACACGGACTACCTGATCGGGCTGGGCACGCTGGAGGAGCGGATGCTGATCCTGGTGGACATCGACAAGCTGATGTCGAGCGACGAGATGGGCCTGATCGACAAGATCGCAGCCTGAAATGGCTCTCTTCGCCGGCCGGGATTTTTGCAAGACAAGGAGGATATTGAGATGAGGAACTGGAAGATCGGCACCCGCCTGGGCATCGGCTTTGCGCTGGTGCTGGCATTGCTGGCCGTCGTCGCGGGCATCGGCGTGTTGCGCCTGCAGAAGGTGGGCGAGGCCAATGCGGAGATGGTCCAGCGTTCGCTGGTGAAGGAGCGCCTGGCCGCGAGCTGGCTGCTGAACACCAGCAACAACAGCGTGCGCACTTTCGCGCTGGTCAAGAGCAACGACGCCGAAGTGCAGGACTTCCTGCAGAAGAACATGACGAAGACCAGCGCGCTCATCTCCGAGACGCAGAAGAAGCTGGAAGACATGCTGGACACGCCCGAGGAACAGGCGATCAGCGCCGACATCAAGAAGAAGCGCACCGAGTACATCGCCCTGCGCAACGGCATCCTCAAGCTCAAGGCCGAGGGCCGGCAGGAGGAGGCGGCGCGCATCACCAACGAGCAGCTGATCCCGATGCTCGACGCCTACGACGCCAGCATCCGCGGCATGCTGACGCACCAGGCCGAGCGCATCGACCGCGCGGCCGATTCGGTCGACGAGCTGTACCGCTCGGGCCGCGTCAACGTGATCTTGCTGGCCGTGCTCGCGCTGGCGCTGGGCGCGGTGCTGGCCTGGCTGTTGACGCGCAGCATCACGCGCCCGCTCAACGAGGCGGTGCAGGTGGCGCAGAGCGTGGCCGCCGGCGACCTGCGCAGCGAGGTGGTGGTGAAAACCCGCGACGAGACCGGCCTGCTGATGCAGGCGCTCCAGGGCATGAATGCCAACCTGGCGCGCGTGGTGGGCGAGGTGCGCAGCGGCACCGACAGCATCGCGGCGGCTTCCACCCAGATCGCGACGGGCAACCAGGACCTCTCCTCGCGCACCGAGGAGCAGGCGAGCTCGCTGCAGCAGACCGCGGCCTCGATGGAAGAGCTGACCTCCACCGTCAAGCAGAACGCCGACAACGCGCGGCAGGCCAATCAGCTGGCGCGCTCGGCTTCGGAAGTCGCCGTCAAGGGCGGCGGCATGGTCGACCAGGTGGTGGACACCATGGCCTCGATCCATGCCTCCTCCAGGAAGATCGTCGACATCATCGGCGTGATCGACGGCATCGCCTTCCAGACCAACATCCTGGCGCTCAATGCCGCGGTGGAAGCGGCACGCGCGGGGGAGCAGGGCAAGGGCTTCGCGGTGGTGGCCTCCGAGGTGCGCAGCCTCGCGCAGCGCTCCGCTGCCGCCGCCAAGGAAATCAAGGGCCTGATCGACGACTCCGTCGGCAAGGTGGACGCGGGCACCGCCCTGGTGGGCGAGACCGGCAAGACCATGCAAGAGATCGTGGGCAGCATCCAGCGCGTGAGCGACATCGTGGGCGAAATCACCGCGGCCAGCCACGAGCAGACCCTGGGCATCGAGCAGGTCAACCAGGCCATCACGCAGATGGACCAGGTGACGCAGCAGAACGCGGCGCTGGTGGAAGAGGCGGCCGCGGCGGCTGCGTCGATGCAGGAGCAGACCGGCAGCCTGGTGCGCGCGGTGAGCGTGTTCCGGCTCGATGCCGGCGCGCAGGCCATTCGCATCGCGCCTTCGACTTCGACTTCGACTTCGACGTCGACTTCGAACCTGCCCGAGAAGAAAGAGCGCCTGCTCCCCAGGCCCGCGGCGCCAAGCCCGCGTGCCGCGGCCGGCGACTGGACCGAGTTCTGAACCGGAGGATGTCCTGATGAACACCGCGAACCCCTCGAAGCGCGACCCCTCCTTCGTTTCCCTGACCCGCACCATGACCCTCGGCGCCGCCGCGGGCATGTTCCTCGTGGCCGCGCTGGTGCTGGCGGTCTTCTACGCGCTGGCCGCCTCGCAGCAGCAGCGCAGCGCCGCGCAGTACGCCAATGCCAAGGCCGAGGCCATCGCCCGGTCGCTGGACATCTTCGACCAGACCATGCGCCTCACGGCGGAGAACGCCTTCGGCGTGTTCCGGCGCCAGTTCGCGGGCAGCTTCGTGCTCGACGCGGCCGCGCAGGGCGCGCTGAGCATCGACGGCACGCCCATCGACGCCGCGCGCACCGCCGAGGTGGACGCCTTCGCGCGCGACTTCCCCGGCGCCAACGCCACGGTGTTCGTGGCGCAGGGCGAGGACTTCCGCCGCATCACCACCTCGGTCAAGAAGGAGAACGGCGACCGGGCCGTCGGCACCCTGCTCGACCGCAAGAGCGGCGCCTATCCGGTCCTGCGCGAGGGCAAGCGCTTCGTGGGCCGCGTCATGCTGTTCGGCCGCCCCTTCATGACGGTCTACGAGCCGGTGCGCGATGCGGCCGGCCGCGTGATCGCCGTGCTCTACATCGGCCTGGACATCGCGCAGCAGCAGGCCGCTTTCGGCGAAGCCGTGAAGAAGACGCAGATCTTCGACACCGGCGGGCTCTACATCGTCAACCCGACCGGTGGCGCCGCTGCGGCCACGCTGGTCTTTCATCCGACGGCGGCGGGCAAGAAGCTGGCCGAGCTCCTGCCGGGCGACGAATCGGCTGCATGGCTGGAGCGCATCTCGGCCAAGGAGGCCCTGTGGATCGACGAGGCGCGGGCCGTGCTCGCAGCGGCGGACGGGCGCGAGCGCCATGCCTCCGTCGCGAGGAGCGAGGCGACGGGTTGGCTGGTGGTGGCGGAAGTGCCCACCGCCGAAGTGCTGGCGGCGCTCTACCGTCAGATGGCCTGGCTGGGCGGCTGCATCGCGCTGGCTGCCGTGATGCTGGGCGCCGCGCTGATCGTCTTCATCCGCCGCACCGTGCGGCCCCTGGGGCTGCTGAGCCTGCATGTGCAGGCGCTGGGGCGGGGCGACCTGTCGCGGCAGCTGGGTTCGGACCGGCGCGACGAGATGGGCGTGATCACCCGCGCCGTGGAAGCCATGCGCCAGGGCCTGGCCGGCGTGGTGGGCGGCGTGCGGCAAGGCACCGATGCCATCGCCACCGCTTCCAGCCAGATCTCGGCCGGCAACCAGAACCTGTCCTCGCGCACCGAGGAGCAGGCGAGCTCGCTGCAGCAGACGGCCGCCTCGATGGAAGAGCTGACCTCCACCGTCAAGCAGAACGCCGACAACGCGCGGCAGGCGAACCAGCTGGCGCTGTCGGCCTCCGACGTGGCGGTGAAGGGCGGCAATGTGGTGGGCCAGGTGGTGAGCACCATGGCCTCGATCAATGCCTCGTCGAAGAAGATCGTCGACATCATCGGCGTGATCGACGGCATCGCCTTCCAGACCAACATCCTGGCGCTCAATGCCGCGGTGGAAGCGGCGCGCGCCGGCGAGCAGGGCCGCGGCTTCGCGGTGGTGGCCTCCGAAGTGCGCAACCTGGCGCAACGCTCCGCTGCCGCCGCCAAGGAGATCAAGGGCCTGATCGACGACTCGGTGGGCAAGGTCGATGCCGGCAGCGCGCTGGTGGGCGAAGCCGGCAAGACCATGGAAGAGATCGTGGGCAGCATCCGCCGGGTGACCGACATCGTCGGCGAGATCAGCGCGGCGAGCCACGAGCAGACGCAAGGCATCGAGCAGATCAACCAGGCCATCACTCAGATGGACCAGGTGACGCAGCAGAACGCGGCGCTGGTGGAAGAAGCCGCGGCCGCGGCGCAGTCGATGCAGGAGCAGGCCGACCGGCTGGTGCAGGCGGTGAGCGTGTTCAAGCTGGAAACCCACGCGCCCAGCCTTCTTTTCGAACGCGGGACTCAAGACCGGCACGCAATTGCCGATAACTGATCGAGCACTGCACCAATACCCGATCCGGAGACAGAAAACATGTCCTACTTACCGAAGCTGAGCTCGATGAGCATCGCGAAGAAGCTCGGTCTTTTCACCTGCAGCGCCGTCGCCGGCATCCTGCTGCTGACCGCGCTCTGCCTGGTGTCCGAGCGCAAGCTGATCCTGGAGGACCGCCAGGCCGGCGTGCGCCAGGTCGTCGAGGCCGCGCATGGCCTGCTGGTCCACTACCACGCGCTGGCGGCCAAGGGCGAGCTGAGCGAGGCGCAGGCCCAGCAGCAGGCGATGCAGGCGATCCGCGGGCTGCGCTACAGCGGCAACGAATACCTCTGGCTCAACGACATGACGCCGCGGATGGTGATGCATCCGATCAACCCCGCGCTGGAGAACAAGGACCTCTCGGACAACAAGGACCCCACCGGCAAGCGCCTGTTCGTCGAGTTCGTGAACATGGTGAAGGCACAGGAGGCGGGCTTCGTCCCCTACATGTGGCCCAAGCCGGGCAGCAAGGACCCGGTGCCCAAGGTCTCTTACGTCAAGGGCTTCAAGCCCTGGGGCTGGATCATCGGCTCGGGCGTGTACATGGACCAGGTCGAGGCCGCGATCCTCGGCCGCCTGGCGGAGTTCTCGGTCTACGCGCTGGGGCTGGCCGCGCTGCTCTTCGCCTTCGGCTGGGCGCTGTCGCGCGGGCTGCTCCGGCAACTGGGCGGCGAGCCGGCGCAGGCGGCAGGCATCACCCGCCGCATCGCCGAGGGCGATCTGGCCGTGGCCATCGAGCTGAAGCGCGGCGACGAGGCCAGCCTGCTGCATGCGATCGCCGGCATGCGCAACAGCATCGCGGCCATCGTCGGCCAGGTGCGCCACGGCACCGACACCATCGCCACCGCTTCGGGCCAGATCGCCGCGGGCAATCACGACCTGTCGGCGCGCACCGAAGAGCAGGCCAGCTCGCTGCAGCAGACCGCGGCCTCCATGGAAGAGTTGACCTCCACCGTCAAGCAGAACGCGGACAACGCCAACCAGGCCAACCAGCTTGCGCTCGCCGCCTCGGAAGTCGCGAAGAAGGGCGGCGGCGTGGTCGGCCAGGTGGTGGGCACGATGGGCTCCATCAATGCCTCGTCCAGGAAGATCGTCGACATCATCGGCGTGATCGACGGCATCGCCTTCCAGACCAACATCCTGGCGCTCAATGCCGCGGTGGAAGCGGCGCGCGCCGGCGAGCAGGGCCGCGGCTTCGCCGTGGTGGCGGCCGAAGTGCGCAGCCTGGCGCAGCGCTCGGCCGCGGCGGCCAAGGAGATCAAGGGCCTGATCGACGACTCGGTGTCCAAGGTGGACGCCGGCACGGCGCTGGTCGGCGAGGCGGGCCGCACCATGGAAGAGATCGTCGAGAGCGTCAAGCGCGTCACCGACATCATCGGCGAGATCACCGCCGCCAGCCGGGAGCAGGCGTCCGGCATCGAGCAGGTCAACCAGGCCATTGCGCAGATGGACCAGGTGACGCAGCAGAACGCGGCGCTGGTGGAAGAGGCTTCGGCCGCGGCGCAGTCCATGCAGGAGCAGGCCGGCAGCCTGGTCGAGGCGGTGCGCGTCTTCAAGCTCGACAGCGGCTCACAGCTGGCCCCGATTTCCCATTGACAAGCCGGACCGCTGCAGGGCGGACCCACGAATCCTTCAGAGAGACCCAGACATGTCGAGCACAAGCACCGAATCCCCCCAACACGCCGCCCACGGCGCATCTTCCTCCTTCGCCGCGTCGGGCGGCCGTCCGCTGGAGTTCCTGGCCTTCAAGCTGGGCGAGGAGGAATACGGCATCGACATCCAGAAGGTGCAGGAGCTGCGCGGCTATGACGCGGTGACGCGCATCGCCAACGCGCCGGAGTTCATCAAGGGGGTGGTGAACCTGCGGGGGATCATCGTTCCGATCATCGACATGCGCATCAAGTTCGCACTGGGCACGCCGACGTATGACCAGTTCACGGTGGTGATCGTGCTGAACATCGGCGGCCGCGTGGTGGGGATGGTGGTGGACAGCGTGTCGGACGTGATCACGCTGACGGCGCAGCAGATCAAGCCGGCGCCGGAGATGGGTTCGTCGCTGGACACGGACTACCTGATCGGGCTGGGCACGCTGGAGGAGCGGATGCTGATCCTGGTGGACATCGACAAGCTGATGTCGAGCGAGGAGATGGGCCTGGTCGAGAAGATCGCGGCCTGAGAGCGTGTTCGAGCTGAAGGCCGCAGAGCCGAGCCTCGGCGGATTCTTTCCCCCTACCGGAAACTCATGATGAAGTTCTTTTCCAATCTCCGCATCGGCACGCGGCTGGCGCTGGGCTTCGGCCTGGTGCTCGCACTGACGGTGATCGCTTCCACGGTCGCGCTGGTCAGCGCCAAGAAGAATGCGGAGGCCACCCGCCAGATGATGGAGAGCCCTCTGGCCAAGGAGCGGCTGATCTCCGACTGGTACGTGCTGACCTACTCGGCCATCGCGCGCACCGCGATGATCGCCAGGACCACCGATGCCAGCTTGCCCGTCACCTTTGCCGACGTCATCTCCGACAGCGTGAAGAAGGGCAGCGAGACCATGGCCAAGGTCGAGGCCCTCCTGGTGACCGAAGAGGAGAAGGCCACCTTCAAGTCCATCGTCGAACTGCGCGCCAAGTACCAGGCGGCCAAGGACGCGGTGCAGAAGGCCAAGGCCGGCGGCAACGCCCAAGAGACCGAGACGGTGTTCAAGGACGTCTTCCTGCCCGCCGCCAAGGCCTACGAGAGCCGCGTGCTGTCGCTGCTGGCGCTGGAGCGCCAGGCCATCGACGAGATGAGCCGTGCCATCGACGCGGCGAACGCGAGCGGCTTCAACCTGCGCTTCCTGATGGCGGCGCTCACGCTGCTGGTCGGCGGCGCCTGCTCCTTCCTGATCGGGCGCAGCATCACCCGGCCGCTGGGCCAGGCCGTCAAGGTCGCCGAGACGGTGGCGAGCGGCGATCTCGGCGGCCGGATCGAGGTGCAGTCGCGCGACGAGACCGGCCAGCTCATGCATGCACTCAAGAACATGAACGAGAGCCTGGCGCGCGTGGTGGGGCAGGTGCGCGCCGGCACCGACACCATCGCCACCGCCTCGGGCCAGATCGCCGCGGGCAACCACGACCTGTCCTCGCGCACCGAAGAGCAGGCCAGCTCGCTGGAAGAAACCGCGGCCTCGATGGAGGAGCTGACCTCCACCGTCAAGCAGAACGCCGACAACGCGCGCCAGGCGAACCAGCTCGCGCTGTCGGCCTCGGAGGTGGCGGTCAAGGGCGGCAGCGTGGTCTCGCAGGTGGTGGACACCATGGGGTCCATCAATGCCTCGTCCAGGAAGATCGTCGACATCATCGGCGTGATCGACGGCATCGCCTTCCAGACCAACATCCTGGCGCTCAATGCCGCGGTGGAAGCCGCGCGCGCCGGCGAGCAAGGGCGCGGCTTCGCGGTGGTGGCCTCGGAGGTGCGCAACCTGGCGCAGCGCTCCGCCGCCGCCGCCAAGGAGATCAAGGCGCTGATCGACGATTCGGTGGACAAGGTCGAGGAGGGCAGCAAGCAGGTGGCCGAGGCCGGCCGCACCATGGAAGAGATCGTCGACAGCGTCAAGCGCGTGACCGACATCATGGGCGAGATCACGGCGGCCAGCCACGAGCAGACGCAGGGCATCGAGCAGGTCAACCAGGCCATCAGCCAGATGGACCAGGTGACGCAGCAGAACGCGGCACTGGTGGAAGAGGCCTCGGCCGCCGCCCAGTCCATGCAGGAGCAGGCGGCCAGCCTGGTCGAGGCGGTGGGCGTGTTCAAGCTGGGCCATGACGAGGCCGCGGCGGCGGTGTTGGCGCAGGTGCAGGCCGGCAGCCGTGGGACCGCTCCCAAGGCGAATACCGCAGGCGCAGGCGAAGCTCGTCCAGTGAATCGCGCAGCCCTGCCGCCGAAGCGTGCCGTGCCGGCGCTGAAAGGCGCAGCCCCCAGGACGGCCGCGACGCCGCCCAAGGCACTGCCGGCCCGCCACGCGCCGCCGGCGCAGACCGCAAGCACGGCGCCGTCAGGCGACTGGACCGAGTTCTAGGCTTCAAGTTGAACCCCGGCTTGCCGATAAATCCCAGGTCCGGCCCCCTTCGCGGGCCCATGAAGGAAGAAGAAAAATGCAGTGGTTCCAAGAGCTCCGTGTCGGCGTGAAGCTGATCCTCGCCTTCCTGGTTGTCGCGGCGCTCGGTGCCGTGGTCAGCGCGCTCGGCATCTTTCACATGAGCCGGATCAACGCCTCGACCGGGCGGCTCTACCACCACGAGATGCGCACGCTCGAGGCGGCACAGGCGGCCAACATCCACCTGCTGTACGCCAGCCGGGCGCAGATGGGCCTGCTGTCGGCCTCCACCAAGGGCGAGCGCAACGCCGGCATCGCCGAGCTCAAGAAGGCCGGCGCCGATCTGGCCGAGCGCATGGCCGAGATCAAGCCGGTGCTGGTGGAAAGCGAGGAGGGCAGCAAGCTCTACCAACGGTACGAGGCGCTGGTGCAGCCGCTGCGCAAGCGCATGGGCGACTTCGTCGAGCTGATCTCGAAGCAGTCGCTGGACAGCTCGCAGTTCGACGGCCGTGTGTCCGAAGACAGCGCGCAGCTGTTGAAGGATTCGCGCGCGGTCGAAGAGGTGCTGTCCCAGATGGCGGCCTACAGTGACGGCATGGCCAAGGCCAGCCTGGAAAGCGCCGAGAGCACCTTCAAGACCTCGCGCCTGCTGATGCTGGTCGTGGCCCTGGTGGGCCTGGTCGCCAGCGTGGGGCTGGGCATGGTCGTGGCCCGCCTGCTGTCGCGCCAGCTCGGGGGCGAGCCGGCCTATGCGGCGAACGTGGTGGGCCGCATCGCCGACGGCGATCTCACGGTCGGCGTGGAGGCGCAGCAGGCTGGCCAGGGCAGCGTGCTGCACTCGATCAAGCAGATGCAGGACCAGCTGACCGAGGTGGTGGTCAAGATCAAGCATTCGAGCGATGCCATCGCCACCGCCTCGGGCGAGATCGCATCCGGCAACCAGGACTTGTCCTCGCGCACCGAGGAGCAGGCGAGCTCGCTGCAGCAGACCGCCGCCTCGATGGAAGAGCTGACCTCCACCGTCAAGCAGAACGCCGACAACGCGCGGCAGGCGAACCAGCTGGCGCTGTCGGCTTCCGACGTGGCGGTGAAGGGCGGCCATGTGGTGGGCCAGGTGGTGAGCACCATGGCCTCGATCAATGCGTCGTCGAAGAAGATCGTCGACATCATCGGCGTGATCGACGGCATCGCCTTCCAGACCAACATCCTGGCACTGAATGCCGCGGTGGAAGCGGCGCGCGCCGGCGAGCAAGGGCGCGGCTTCGCGGTGGTGGCCTCCGAAGTGCGCAACCTGGCGCAACGCTCCGCCGCCGCCGCCAAGGAGATCAAGGGCCTGATCGACGACTCGGTGGGCAAGGTGGACGCCGGCAGCGCGCTGGTGGGCGAAGCCGGCAAGACCATGGAAGAGATCGTGGGCAGCATCCGCCGGGTGACCGACATCGTCGGCGAGATCAGCGCAGCGAGCCACGAGCAGACCCAGGGCATCGAGCAGATCAACCAGGCGATCACCCAGATGGACCAGGTGACGCAGCAGAACGCCGCACTCGTCGAAGAAGCCGCGGCCGCGGCGCAGTCGATGCAGGAGCAGGCCGGCAGCCTGGTACGGGCCGTGAGCGTGTTCCGCCTCGCTGCCTGAGGCTCGGGGCCCGGGTCCTCCCTTCAGCTTCGGCCGCCGCAGCCGATAAACAGGAAAGGGCCTCGGCCACCGCGCCGCCGCCTCCGTCCAGAACAAGCATCTCTACAGGTAAAGACCCATGTCGATGTTCCATACCGGCCTGACCGGCCTGAGCGTGGCACGCAGCGCGCTCATGACCACGGCGCACAACACGGCCAACGTGTACACGACCGGCTACAGCCGCCAGAGCTCCGTGATCGCGACCAACAGCGCCATCGGCCTGGCCTCGGGCTTCGTCGGCACGGGTGCCCGCGTCACCACGGTGGCGCGCAGCTACGACGCGTACCTCACCTCCCAGCTCAACGGCGCCGAGGCGTCGGGCGCGGCGCTGGCTAGCTACAACGCCCAGATCAGCCGCATCGACTCGCTGCTGGCCGACAAGACCTCCGGCCTCACGCCGTTGATGCAGAGCTTCTTCGCCGGCGTGCAGGGCGTGGCCAACACGCCGGCCGACCCGGCGGCGCGGCAGCAGCTCGTCAGCGCCGCGCAATCGCTGGCCAACAAGTTCCGCGCCACCGACCAGTACCTGAGCGACCTCAACACCTCCGTCAACGAGCAGATCCAGGGCAGCGTGGGCGAGATCAACACCTACGCCAGGCAGATCGCCACCCTCAACCACCAGATCGGCCAGATGAGCGCGGTGGCCGGCGGCCAGCCGCCCAACGACCTGCTCGACCAGCGCGACCAGCTGGTCAACCAACTGGGCAAGCTGGTGGACGTGAAGGTGCTGGAGCAGGACGGCGGCAAGTACAACGTCTTCATCGGCAACGGCCAGTCGCTGGTGCTGGGCGACCAGGCGATGACGCTCAAGGCGGGCCCCTCGGCGGCCGACCCGACGCGCACGGCGCTGTCGCTGGTGGGCATCAACGGCACGGCCACCGAGCTGGCCGACAGCGTGTTCGCCGGCGGCTCGATCGGCGGCCTGATGGCCTTCCGCAACGAGACGCTCAGCACGTCGCAGAACGCGATCGGCCGCCTCGCCATCGCGCTCACCAGCACCTTCGACGAGCAGCACAAGCTGGGTGTCGACCTCAACGGCGTGCTGGGCACCGACTTCTTCTCGAAGGCCGCGCCGGGCGTCTTCACCAACGCCCACAACACCGGCGACATGGTGATCGGCGCCAGCATCGCCGACCCCTCGCAGCTGAGCATCAGCGACTACTCGGTGGAGGTGAAGGACGTGGCGGGCACGCCGACCTGGTCGGTGACGCGGCTCACCGACAAGCAGCTGATCGGCAGCTACACCGCCTTCCCCATCAGTTTCGACGGCGTGAGCCTGAGCGTGGCCAGCGGCACGGCCCAGGCCGGCGACCGCTTCCTGGTGCAGCCCACGCGCACCGGCGCGCGCGACGTCGACGTGCTGGTGCTCGACCCGGCCAAGGTGGCCGCGGCTTCGCCGCTGATCGCGGGCAACACCGCGGGCAACCGGGGCAGCGGCGCACTGGGCGCGCCAACCGTCGACGCGGCCTACCCGGCCGCGCCGCTCGCAGCGCCGGTGACCTTGAGCTACGACGCCGCGGCCGGCACGCTCGGCGGCTTTCCGGCGACCTCCGCCGTGACCGTGACCCAGGCGGACGGAACGTCCACCACCTACGCGGCCGGCACGGCCGTGCCCTACACCGCAGGCGCCTCGATGAGCTTCGACGGCATCACCGTCAAGATGACCGGGGCCCCGGCCGACGGCGACACCTTCACCGTCCGCAAGAACGCCGGCGGCGTCTCCGACGGCAGCAACGCGCTGCTGCTGGGCGCGCTGCAGAAGAAGGCCGTCATGGGCGGCGGCACCTCCACCTTCGGCAGCGCCTTTGCGCAGCTGGTGAGCGCGGTGGGCAACCGCACCATGGAGATCCGCACCGCCGAGGCCACGCAGACCAGCGTGACGGAACAGATCCGCGCCAGCCGCGACGCGATCTCGGGCGTGAACCAGGACGAGGAAACCGCCAACCTGCTGATGTACCAGCAGATGTACCAGGCCAACGCCAAGGTCATCCAGACCGCTTCGGACATGTTCGCCGCCATTCTCGGCATCAGCGGCTGAGAACGCCGCAAGCCCAACCCTTTCAGGAGTCGCGATGCGCATCGGCACCCAATCCTTCTACAACCAGAGCATGAACGGCATCGGTTCGCAGCAGCAGCAGCTGTTCCGCATCCAGCAGAAGCTCTCCGCCGGCACCAAGTTCCTGACCCCGGCCGACGACCCGGTGGCCGCGGCGCGCGCGCTCGGCGTTTCGGACACGCTCGCGCAGTCCTCGCAGTACGCGACCAGCCGCGACCGCGCGACGCTCTCCCTGTCGCGGGAAGAGGACGCGCTCAAGTCCGCCACCGAGATCCTGCAGAACGTCAAGACCCTGGTGGTGCAGGCCGGCAACGGCACGCTGTCCGATGCCGACCGCGCCTCGCTGGCCATCGCCATCCAGAGCAACATCGACCAGTTGGTGAACGTGGCCAACGCCGACGACGGCAACGGCCAGTTCCTGTTCGCCGGCTTCAAGAGCGCCAGCCCGCCCTTCGTGGGGAAGACCGGCGGCGGCGTCCAGTACATGGGCGACCAGGGACAGCGCCTGATCCAGATCGACGTCTCGCGGCAGATGGCCATCACGGACGACGGCCGCAGCGTGTTCCAGTCGGTGCAGGGCAGCGCGGGCTACGTCACCAGCGCGGGCGCCGGCAACACCGGCTCGGGCGTGTTCGGCGCGGTCGGCGTGACCGATGGCACGGCGCCGCTCTACGGCAAGGACTTCAGCATCGGCTTCGCCGGCGGCAACTACACGGTGACCACCAACGACACGCCGCCCGTGGTGGCGGCCACCGGCGCCTACACCGCCGGCACGCCGATCAGCTTCGGCGGCGTGCAGATCAGCATGAGCGGGACGCCGGCCGACGGCGACTCCTTCCAGGTCTCGACCGCCCGGAACGCCGGCACCGACATCTTCGCGTCCCTCGGCCATGTGGTGAGCGCGCTGCGCCAGCCGGTCGCCGGCGGCGGCGCAAGCGCGCAGGCAGCGCTGCAGAACGCGCTCTCCACGGCCAACGTGAAGATCACCCATGCGCACGACAACGTGCTGACCATCCGCTCCTCCGTCGGCTCGCGCATGAACGAGATCGATGCACTCGATGCCGCGGGCGGCGCGCGCGACCTGATCGACAAGGCCTATCTTTCGGACCTGCAGGACCTGGACCCGGCGGCGGCGATCTCGGAATTCTTGCAGCGGCAGACCTCGCTGCAAGCGACGCAGCAGACCTTTGCGCGCCTGCACGGGATGGCGTTGTTCAACTACCTGTGAGCCGGGGCGCGCCGCTGCGGCGGGCGTTGCGTGCGGCCGGAAAGCCCGTGCGACTTGGCGGGACCGGCTCCGTCACTCGAAGCTGACGCGCGTGGCGATGAGCACGCCGTTCACCACCCGCGACCCTTCGATGTTGACGTTGACGCCGTTGCCGAGGTTGGCCACCGTCCCGTTGACGAACACCACGTCCGGGCCGCTGGCGTCGACGGGCTGGCCTTTCACCCGGAAGCTTGCCGCCGAGCTGAAGTTGCCGACGGTGCCGATGAGGGTGAAGGACGCGGGTCCGCCGGTGCCCGGCACGTGGCGGATCCTGAGCTTGGAAGCCTGGAGGATGCCGTTGGACATGATGCCGCCGACTTGCACCTTGACGCCGTTGCCGACCGCGCTGGCCAGCCCGCCGGTGATCTGCGCCGAAGCGGCGTTCACCGGAACGCCGAGCACGCGCAAGGACCCCAGCCCGGCGTAGTCGGTCACGAGGCCGGCGAGCTGCACCGGCGTGGCGTTCGCCCTCGGCACCGGATACCACCACTGCACGAGGGTGGCCTGCAAGCGGCCCGGCAGCACGGTGTTCGCGCGCACGCGCACCAGCGTGCCATCGGCCAGCGCGCTGCCGTCCGGGCTGCCGGAGAGCACCGCCGCGCTGTAGTCGACCGTGAAGCCGCCGAGGGTGAAGGTGTGCCGCAGGGGATCGAGGTTCTGCACCGTGCCCGTCAGGATGGCCGCGGAGGGGCCGCGCTGCTCGATGCGCGTGGCCCGCAGGATGCCCGGTGCGCCCGGCAGGCCCCACACCTGCAGCGTGGCGCCCGGCGGGATGGCCGCGAGACCGGCGGCATCGGCCCACACGGTGGCCTCGTCGGTGGTCACGGTGGTGCCGAGGATGACGAAGCTGCCCTGCGCGAGATCGACCGAGGAGGGCGTGCCGCGCAGATCGGCGGCGGAATCGACCCGGCGGGCGATGCCGCTGGTGAAGTCGGCGTTGACCGGCCCGGTGACCTTGGCGCTCATGCCCAGCTGCAAGGCGGGCGCGTCTTCGACGTTCAGCACGGCGGTGTCGGTGTTGTAGCGCAGGCCGTTGACGATGATGCTGCCCGAGCCGTCGACCGCGCCGACGCCGGAAGCATCGGCAGTGCTCACGCCCGTGCCGCCGGAGCCGACGCCGCCGTCGCCGCCGCCGCCCGCTGCAGTGGAGGTCCCGGTGCCACCCGAGCCGGTGCCGCCGGGGGCGGAGGCCGTTCCGTCCGAGCCTGTGCCTCCGGCGCCGGACGCGCCGGACGTGCCGCCACCCTGGCCATCTCCCCCGCCGCCGCCAGCCGGGCTGCTCCCGTCGCCCGAAGTCAGCCCCGTGCCCGGGCCGGCCACGCCGGTGCCGCCGACGGCCACACCGCCGCCACCGCCGCCGCCACCACCGCACGAGACCAGCGCCCCGATCAGGAGTGCCAGAAAGCCGTTGCGCAGCCAGGAGTTTTTCATCTTCTGCTCTATCGGTGCAAAGGAACGGACGAAGGAAGGACGCGCAGCTTACTCGTCTGGTGAATCATCGAAGTAGGTATAGATGCCGACTCTGATGCGGCCCTTGGCGTCTTTCCCGGACGCTTCGAAGGCGCGCGTCATCTCGTGCGCCAGCTCGTTGTGAAGCACGGCCCAGCGCTCGCGCACCAGCCGATGGATTCGCTCGCAATCCTCGAGCGGGATTCCGGTGGCGAACACCGAGCGTTCCAGCAAAGGCAGCTCTGCTCCCAGGGTGTTGGCCACGCCGGCCAGCAGATGGTCGCGGGCGTTGTCGCCGAGGAAGGCGAGCATGCTCTTCAGGTCCTTCGACGGGACGAAGGCGGCGGTGTTGAGCTCCACGCTGCCCGCATGCTCGATCGCCATGTCCAATCGCAGCAACTCGTCGAGGATGCTGCGGTGATGCAAGTTGCCATGCGTCGCTTGCCGGGCCAAGGCTTCGAAGGAGCTTGTTTCGCCCTCTGCCGTGATGGGCAGGACGCGGGCCGTCGGATCGTCGGCCACCCGCTGGAGCCAGAGGGTCAAAGCCTTGGCGGCTGCCGACATCTCGGTGTGGGGCAGCGGTTCTTCTGCCTCGCGCACCTTGGCCGTCACGGCCTTGCGGTTCAAGCCGGTGGTCACCGAGATCTGGCTGAGGTTGGGCTCCACGCCCTTGGCGAGCCATGCCCGGCGCGCCTCGTCGATGAGGAGTTCGCGCAGGATCAGTTCGAGGTTCGCGTGCTTGAGGCCCAGCGCCAGCGCGAGGCGAACGATGGGCCGCATCACCCGCGCGCAGGCTTCGAGCACCCAGCCCGCTTTGCGTTCGGCTTCGCTGCCCCTCTCGCCGGCGGATGCGGACATAGCCGCTTCACGCTCGGTCTTTCTAGCGCCAGTGCGTTTCGTGCCCAAACTTTCTGCTTCCCATTGGCCGAACAGCGCGGTAACGAGGAGTTACCAACTGGACAGCGACATCAGCCAGCGTCTTACAACCAGACGCATGTGAATATAAGACAAGAGCATTAATCCTGTGAACATTTCCCACGCTGCGGCCACTTCGGAGAGAAGAATGTCACATGTCACGCGCAAGAAGAGGGCGGCAGCATGGAGGAAGTGCTGGTCGACCGTCGCATCGCAACACGCGGCAGACAGAGCGTGCGAAAAGAGGGAGCGCGAACGCAGCGACCGGGCTGTCGCGACACGCGCGAGAAGAGCCGTGCAGGCACGGATCGTCAGGGCGTTCCGACACTATGTTCACGGCAGCGGAAACGGGCCGGCCGACGAAGATCTGCTGACCTTCGCGAGGCTGGCCATTGCCGAGCAGCGGCTTCGGCGCAAGCTCGGGTTCACACGGTCCATTGGCAAGGAGAATCGTCGTGGCCTCTAGCATCGTTGCCGGATTGCTCCCATGAGCGACGCAGTCCTCCAGGTCAAGCCGGACACCGGCGAGACGGTGGGCAGCGAGCCGGTGCTGGACCCTGCAGCCGACGTCGCCGCGAATGAGCCGCTCCAATCGCCCGATTCCACTGCATCCAAGACGACGCGGGGGCGGCCCGACTGGACGGATTGGCAGCCACCGGCACCCGCGATCCCCCCGCAGCAGTTGACCCGGGTATGCAGCGTCTGCCAGACCCTCAACCGGAACACCGCTCACTACTGCCGGCATTGCGCGCACAAGCTCCTGCCGCAGGAGGGCGAAGAGGCAACGAGGACGCCGACGAACGCCGCGGCCGCGCAGCAGGTGGCGTCAACGTCGGTCGATGCATGGCCTCCGGTGCGCGTGCAGCCTCGGCGCAAAGCCCCGCGACGCGTGCTCGGCATTCCGGTGCCGGCAGGGGTCGATGTGTCGATCGTCTGGCTGCTGATCGGCCTGGCTTTCTTGCATCTCTCCTTCGTGCTCTGGTATCTCGGCCGCTCCACGACACCGGTCGTACCGCTCTCCGATCCGGCGACGGGCGCATGGAAAGCCGCGACCGCACCGGAAATGCCGGCTCAAACGGTCGCGCCCCCCGCCCAATCCGATCCGGCTGTGGCCACGCAGGCCGAGCGCGAGGCTTCCCCCTCATCGGCGAATCGGGTCGAGAGCGCGCCTGCTGTTGCGCCAAAGGATGTGCAAAGCGAGCCGCCGGCAATGACGCTCGAGGCGAAGAGCGCGCCCACCGAGCCGCCTTCGCAGGGGGTCGAGGCCGCCCCATCGCCCGAGGCTCCTCTCATCCAGGACGACCCTGCGCCGGCCAGGAGTGCAGCGACGCCCAACCCTGAGCCGCCTCCAACGATGATTGCTCCACCGGCGCGCCCGCGAACCAGGTCTGCGTCCATCGGTGCGACGGGCGGCGAAAGCTCGGCGAAAGCCCCAGAGCAGCCCGTGGTTCGCGAAGCGCCAAGGGCCGCCGAGCCTGCGAAAGTTGCCGCGCCGGAGACGGTCAATGCAGTGCCCGCGCTCGTTCAACCTTCGTTCGTTCCCAGCGCACCGCCTCGCGTCGCGGAGCCTCGCTCCCGTCCGGTACCCGGCACGCCATACCAGACCGCTGCGCCCCGGCAAGCCGTGCCTGGTCATTGCGACCGCTACAACCCATTTGGCGAGGCGGTCTGTGTGAACTCTGCTGTGCCGTCGGCGCGAGTGGCGCAGCCATCGCCGCCCCTCGCCGGCGCGCGCAACGCCGGAAGCGCGGCGGCCCGCAAAGGGTCGGGCAGTGGCAGCCTCAGCTGGCTCTTTGCCGGCGGCGGCGATGCCTCTGGCGCCGGCTCGGCCGGTAGTCCTGGAGCAGGCGGAGGTGGTGGTGCTGCGGGAAGCGCCGCAGGCGGCGCGGGCGCCGGTGGAGGCCCTGGGGCTGGCGGCGCAGGCGGCGGTGGTGCTGGTGCTGGTGCTGGTGCTGGTGCTGGTGCTGGTGGCGCAGGGGGTGGCGCAGGGGGTGGCGGTGGACCTGGTGCTGGTGCTGGCGGCGCAGGGGGTGGCGGCGGACCTGGTGCTGGTGCTGGCGGCGCAGGCGGCGGCGGTGGTCCCGGGGGCGGTGGCGCCGGCGGTGGCGCCGGCGGTGGCCCGGGCGGCGGCGGCCCTGGTGGAGGTGGAGGTGGCGGTGGCCCCGGCGGCGGAGGCCCCGGTGGCGGTGCCGGCGGTGGTGGCCCTGGCGGCGGAGGCGGTGGCGGTGGTCCCGGCGGTGGCGGCGGTGGTCCCGGAGGTGGCGGTGGTCCCGGCGGCGGCGGTGGTCCCGGTGGTGGCGGTGGTCCCGGTGGCGGCGGTGGTCCCGGTGGCGGCGGTGGTCCCGGTGGCGGTCCAGGTGGCGGCGGCGGTCCGGGTCGGTAATGCGCGGAGACGGACGAAAATGTCACTCGAAGGCATGCACCGCGAATTGCTGAGCCATCTTCGAGCGAAGCGCGCCGAGCAACCGCTGATCGGCGATTGGGAGAACGCCTGGCGCGACGCCCAAGCCAACGCGGGGCAATCGATTCCTTGTCCGGAGTGCTTTCTCGCGCGGAGGATGGCCAAGCTCGAACCGATGCCGAGCTACGGTGCCTTTGGCCAGGCGAAGTGCTCCAACTGCGGTACCGTGTTCGTGTTCCCGAATGGATGACCGACCCAGGAACGAACGCCTGGTGTGCTGAGGGCAGTCACCGCTTCATCGATTCAGGATGCGTCCGCTCGGAAGACTCGATGCGGCGATGCCCGTGTTCGGCGCTCGCATGCACGATTCGTTGAGGCTGCTCAGATCTCTTGAAAAAATCTGCGCTCTGCATGGAGCAAACCGGTATTTGCTGTTCCCAGAAAGAGGGATCTGAACGTGACAACGACGAATGAAGCCGTCCGTGACCTCCTGGGTCATGAGCTTCCAGGAATCATGGGCGCTGAAGGCGCCGATCAAAGCCGGCCATCGATGAAGATCCTGCTGGTCGGCAACTATGGGCCGGACGATCAGACCAGCATGCGGGCCTTCCTGCGCGTGATGGAGCGCGAGCTGCCCAAGCTTGGCTGCGAACTGCGCGTCATCACGCCGCCCCGGCGGGTTCAGCGCCTGCCGCGCAGCTCTCGCTTGTGGAAGTGGCTTGGCTACATAGACAAATTCATTCTCTTCATCCCGAGTCTTGCGGCGCAAGCACGCTGGGCCGACGTGGTCCACATCTGCGACCACTCCAACAGCATGTACGTGCCCTGGGTCCGTGGCAGGCCGACGATCGTGACCTGCCACGATGTCATCGCGGTGCAGGCTGCGAGAGGCATGGTCGAAGGGTGGAACGTCGGATGGAGCGGTCGCGTGTTCCAGCGTCTCATTTCATCGGGACTTGCGAAAGCCGACCTGGTCGCCTGCGTTTCGCACACGACCCGACGCGCGCTGGTCGATCTGCAGTTTGTGGATGAGCGCAGGGTGACGACCGTGCTCAACGGCCTGAACGACAGCTTCTCGCTCGTACATCCCGATGAAGCCCGGCGCTTGATCAAGCGATTCGGGATCAGCGAAAAAGACAAGTACCTCATTCACGTCGGCTTGGATCTGCCTCGCAAGAATCGGAAGGCGGTCGTCGAAACTTTCATCGCGCTTCAACGGCGCGCCGGCGAGAAGGGTGTCCCCGCTCCCGTACAACATTTGGTTCTGGTCGGGCCGCGCCTGGACCCGGATCTGGCAGCCCTGGCATCCCGGCATGGTGTTGCCGAGCGGATCAGGACTTTGCAGGACGTTTCCCACGAGGAGCTCTGCGCGCTGTACGCCAGGGCCACGGCCTTGCTGTTTCCGTCGCTGCAGGAGGGCTTCGGCTGGCCCTTGATCGAGGCCCAGGCCTGCGGCTGCCCGGTATTCACCTCCGACCTGGAGCCGATGAACGAGATCGGGGGGCCAGGCGCTTGCTATCTGGATCCGCACAACCCGGAGGCCATGGCTGAAGCCATCGAGAACGCTTCGGGGCGGCTTGAAGAGATGCGCACGCTGGGCTTGGAGAACGCGCAGCGGTTCTCGGCTGCGCAAATGATGACCAACTACCTGGCGGCCTATCGCCGTCTGCTCGCATCTCGGCAGGGCCGCCGCTGAGGATGCGATTGCAGCCAACAAGCTTCGTTCTGCGACGACCTTCGGTCGAGACAATCCTCAGCCGGCGACGCAAGACTTGACCGTGAACGGTGCCGGATCACTGCCGAAGTAGGCATTGGTGCAGTTCACCGGGCCGGTCACGGTCTTGCTAAGCCACCGCGTGTCGGCGCCGTACTTGACCAGTGTCGCCGCGGACACGGTGAAGGTACCGCCTTCCGGAGCGAGCACGGTGCCGGGAGCTGGTGCTGGCGCTGGTGCCGGAGCCGGAGCCGGAGCCGGAGCCGGAGCCGGAGCCGGGGCCGGTGCTGGTGCTGGTGCTGGTGCTGGTGCTGGTGCTGGTGCTGGTGCCGGTGCTGGTGCTGGTGCCGGTGCCGGTGCCGGTGCCGGTGCGGGTGCCGGTGCTGGAGCTGGAGCTGGAGCTGGAGCCGGTGCCGGTGCTGGTGCTGGTGCCGGTGCCGGTGCCGGCGCAGGCGCAGGCGCAGAAGGCGTGTCCGCGAAGCAGGCCTTCACGGTCATCGGCGCCGGGTCCAGGCCGAAGAAGGTGCTGGAACAACTGGCACTGCCCGAGACGGTCTTGCTGATCCAGCGGGAGTCTGCGCC
>NZ_JBDGIT010000002.1:0-1383454 GCF_057657265.1 Variovorax sp. Soil_C_17 | reverse complement strand
GGGCGATCCAGCATCGCATCGAGAACCCGCTGTCGAAGCTGCTGCTCGATGGCAGCTTCGGGCCGAAGGACACGATCTTCGTCACCACCGACCCGGTCCGGACTCCCGGCAAGTTCATCTTTTCCGCCGACGAGGCGTTGGAAGTTCGAGCTGCCTGAGCGCAGACTGCGCCCGTGAGCCGCACGGCCGTTGCGAAGGCCCAAGGCGCTTCAGCCGAAGGCACGAAGGTACGGCAGTGAACCCGCCCGATAGATCCAGGAGGCGCAAATGACAGTCGAGTTCGAGGGCTTCCTCCAGGAGCCCCGCATCGCGTACTTCTCGATGGAGTTCGCGCTGGACGAACAGATGCCGACCTACAGCGGCGGCCTCGGCGTTCTGGCGGGAGATACGATGCGCACCGCGGCGGACCTCGATCTTCCGATGGTCGGCGTCACCCTGGTCAGCCGGGCCGGCTACTTCCGCCAGGAGATCATCGACGGAGCGCAGGTCGAACACCCCGATGCCTGGCAGCCGGAGAAGTGGTGTCGATCCTTGCCCGCCAAAGTGGCGGTCTCGATCGGCGCCCATGAGGTCTGGATCGGCGCCTGGCTGCACCGGGTCGAGAGCCATTGCGGTGGCGTGATTCCGGTGATCCTGCTCGATACCGACCTGGCAGAAAACAGTCCTGAAGACCGCGAGATCACGCACCATCTCTACGGAGGTGACGAGGGCTATCGCGTGAAGCAGGAGATCGTCCTGGGCATCGGCGGGGCGCGGATGCTCGCCGCGCTCGGCGTGAAGGTCCTCAAGTACCATCTCAACGAAGGGCACGCCGCCTTCCTCACGCTGGAACTGCTGCGGCATCACGCTCATACGGCCCAGGAAGCGGGCAAAGGTGCAATGCGTTACGACACCGCGGCCGTGCGGAGCCGCTGCGTGTTCACGACCCACACCCCGGTGGAGGCCGGCCACGACCAGTTTCCGTATGCGCTCGCGGCGCCGCTGCTGGGCGATTTCGTCGACGGTGCCCAGTTGCGAGCGCTTGCGGGTGAAGATCGGCTCAACATGACCCGGCTGGCCTTGAACCTGAGCGAGCATGTCAACGGCGTCGCCCGGCGGCACGCGGAGGTTTCCCGCCGAATGTTCCCAGGCTACGAGATTCGTGCCATCACCAACGGCGTGCATCCGTGGACCTGGGCCTGCGACAGCTTTCGACGGCTCTACGACAGATGCATCCCGCAGTGGTGTCATGAACCGGAACTCCTGATGCGTGCGACTGGGATCGCCGACGAGGAGATTCGCAAGGCCCACGCCGATGCAAAGACCGCACTCGCCAAGGAGATCATCAGGCTGGGCGGGCGCGCCCCCGACGCAGGGGTGGCCACCATCGGCTTCGGGCGGCGCATGACGCCATACAAGCGGCCGGACCTGCTGTTCTCGGACATCGACCGCCTGCGCGAAATTGCCCGGCGCCATCCGGTCCAGATCGTCCTTGCAGGCAAGGCCCATCCGCGCGACAGCGGCGGCAAGCAATTGGTCGAGCGCCTGCACGACTACGCTCGCAAGCTGCAAGGCGCTGTCCCTGTGGTGTTTCTTCCCGACTACAACGTGCGCATCGCACGTTTGCTGGTATCAGGCGTGGATATCTGGCTGAACACGCCGCAGCGCCCACTGGAGGCCTCGGGAACCAGCGGCATGAAGGCAGCCTTGAACGGCGTGCCCAATCTGAGCGTACTGGATGGCTGGTGGCTCGAAGGATGGATCGAAGGGGTGACAGGATGGGCCATCGGCCGCGATGGCAGCCATGAGGACGCCGCGAGCGACGCGCGCTCTCTCCATGGCCAACTCGAGAACGTCGTGCTCCCGCTCTTCTACGACGATGCCGCTGGATGGACAAAGGTCATGAAAGGCGCCATCTCGCTCAACGCTTCGTACTTCAACAGCCACCGAATGCTGCGCCGTTACGCCGCGGAGACTTACCTGCGCTGAGCCGCTCAGGCCGGGATGCGCACTGTCAGTCTTCCACCAGCAGATTGTTCACCACGTTGGCCACCCCCGGTGCCGACCAGGCGGCCTCCTGGGCGGCCTTGCGTTCGGTCCAGGAATGCACCTTTCCGCGCAGGGATACGTCGCCGCCGTTGACCAGAATCTGGATCTGACGGCTATCCTCGTCGGCCTGGCGCTCCAGCGCCGTCCGAATTCGCTCTTCGATATCTGCGGGCGTGAACTTCGGCTTGACCACGACCCGGTTCGTGACACCCGCGACGCCGAGCAGGTCGCGCACGGCATCCTCCGCGGCGCTGCGCTGGTAGGCCCATTCGACCTCGCCATTGAGCGTGACCCAACCCTTCTCCACCATGGGGTGGATCTTGTCGTCGGGGACCAGCACGTGCCACTCGAGGGCACGCTCGGCCGCCGCGGCGATGTCGGCGTCGGTGCGCTCGTGACCGGAGGGGAGCTTTACCTGCATCTCGACTGCCACCGCCTTCACCCCCTTGACCCGTTGGACGGCGCGCTCGATGGCGTGCTTCTCGGCATGGCTCGACGGGTGGCCGGTCAGGGTGACGACGCCGTCCTTCACGATCACGCCGACATCGGTGGCAACGATGGCCGGATCGAAATTCAGTTCGGCAACGATATCGCTTCTCAGCATGGCATCGGGTTTCATGAGCTGTCCTCGGCGGTGGTTTGAGGTGAACTGCCATCGCGCGCTCCGACGCGCGGTGTCGAGGAGCTCACTATAGAAAGTACGGGCAGGCCGCGGCTTGCGCTGGATCAAGCGGGTCGGCATTGAGGAAAGCGGCCGGGACAAGCAGAAGGAACAGTTGCAATCGGCTTGGGGACGGGCGTCACTCCCTCATGCCTGATTGCCTGGATCTGCGGCTCCAGCGGCGTGCCATGTTGGCCAGGTCGTCGAATGCCGGGACCACCGCAAGCATGAGCAGCAACAGGGCGAGAGGAACAGTCGAGATGTACCCGACATACTTGAAGCCCACCGAGCCCGTCAGCCCACCGAGGAAGAAAAAGGCAACGAGGAGCGTGAGGACGCGGAGGCGATCGCGGTTGGCGAGCACGCGAAGATGGGACGGCGGCCCAGCGGCATTCCGATAGAAAAGCTTGCCGAGCTCGATGCCGATGTCGGTCAAGATCCCGGTCAAGTGCGTCGTTCGAATCTCGGCATGCGACAGCTTGGTGATCACGGCGTTCTGCAGCCCCATGATGAAGCAGAGCAGCATCACCGTCACGGGCACGAACAGACCCCGCACGCTGGACAACCTGGCCCCCAGGACCCCGAAGCAGATCAGGAGGGTGGCTTCCACCAGCAGCGGCAACGCGTATTCGCTGTGCATGCGGCGCCTGCGCGCATAGTTGACCAGTACCGCAGAAGTTGCCGCTCCCGCCACGAACGACACCAGTCCGCCCGTTCCGGCAAGCACAACGTCATAGACACCCAGCACGAGATGGTCTGCCATGGACGAGACGATGCCCGTCATGTGTGAGGTGTACTGCTGGACGGCCAGGAAACCGCCCGCGTTGATCGCGCCGGCGACGAATGCCAACGCAAACCCGAGGTGGCGATTCGCGATCGGGGTTCTCTTTCGACCCGTAAGTCGTCTGGCGTAGTTGATGGGCATGGGCTGCTGCTGGTCGGATCCTACTGGCCGTGCAGGCCTCGGCATTGATGAACATCAAGGCGATCGGGTGCCTTCGCCGCGAAGATCGCTGCACGGCGCCATTTTGCCGGTGCATACCTTGTGAAGGGACATCGAGCCATGAACATCAAGACCATCCTCGTTCACCTGGACCATACCGACAGGTGCAGAGCCCGCGTCGATCTCGCGCACGGCATCGCCATGTCGCAGGGCGCTCACCTGATCGGGCTGCTGCCCAGCGGCTTGCTGGAGGGCTCGGTTCCGGCAGACGCGCTTCCCACGGGCATGACCGACTACATCGCGGAATCCGCCCGATACCTGCGGCAACGTGCGCAAGCGATCAGCGACGGCTTTGCGGCCGGTGTGGGATCGGGATCGTACGAAGTTCGTGAAACAGACGGCACGACCATCGACTCGCTGATTGCGCATGGGCGCTCGAGCGACCTGGTCGTCGTGGGCCAGGACGACAGCGCGAGCGATTCGGATCTGCCGGTGCACGGGCTCGTGTCCCGGGTGATGCTCGACGCGGGCCGGCCGGTGCTCGTGGTGCCTTACGCCGGCAAGTTCGCGGAGGTGGGGCAGAACGTCCTCATGGCATGGGACGGGTCCCGCGGCGCCGCAGTGGCGATGCGCGAGGCCTTGCCGCTGCTGACCCATGCGCGCCGGGTCACCCTCGTTTCATTCCGGCGTACGGCTTCAACCCAAGGTGATGAACTGCTGATCCCGGAGATGACACGCTGGCTGCAGCGTCATGGTGTGCAGGCGACGGTCGAGCAGCATGTCACGGAGATCGGCACATCGGACGCGTTGCTTTCGCGGGTCTCGGACGTGGGTGCCGACCTCGTCGTCATGGGTGGATACGGGCACTCGCGGCTGCGCGAGAGGGTGCTGGGTGGCGTCACGCGCGGGGTGCTCACCCATATGACGGTGCCGGTGCTGATCGCCCATTGAAGTCCGCCAACCGGACCCGTCGGTGCCGGACGCGGTTCGTCTCACATTCCTCGACGCGGGTCGGCTTTGATCCATTCCGCATAATCCAACGCGCCAGAATGGACGATTGCGAGCCCCCCTCTTATGCGCATCCTGATCGTGGAAGACGATACCCTGTTGGGCGACGCCGTCGCAACGGGCTTGCGCCAGCTCGGTCATGTCGTCGATTGGTTCGGCGATGGGGTTCTTGCAGACGCCGCCCTGGCCACGGCACCCTACGATGCAATGGTGCTGGATCTCGGCCTGCCGGGCGGCGACGGCATGCAATGGCTATCGCGCTGGCGCGGACGCGGCATGAAGCTGCCCGTGCTGATCCTGACGGCCCGCGATGCCGTGGAGCAGCGCATCGCCGGGCTCGACGCAGGGGCCGACGACTACCTGATCAAGCCGATCACGATCGACGAGCTCGCGGCGCGGCTTCGCGCCATGGTGCGCCGTTCGTCGGGCCAGGCACAGTCGGTATGGCAGCACGGCGCGCTCGAATATGACCCGGCCGCGAAGGTGGTGCGCTGGAAAGGCGACCAGGTGGACCTCACGGGGCGCGAGATGGCGTTGCTCGAGGCGCTGCTTGCGAATTCGCAGCGGGTGTTGTCCAGGGCGCTCCTGCAGGAGAAGCTCTACGACTGGAGCGGCGGGGAGCCGGAAAGCAACACCCTCGAGGTGCACGTCCATCGGCTGCGGCGCAAGATCGACCCGCTGATCGTCCGTACCGTCCGGGGCGTCGGCTATGCGCTCGGCTCCGGAGAACCTTCGTCATGAGCGATCGGAAGAGACCAGAGCCGCGCAGCCTCCAGCGCAGGCTCGTGCTTTATCTGCTGATCTGCGCACCGCTCGTGTGGGCGGTGGCGCTGGTCGTCTCCATCGACCGCGCCCGACACGAGGTCAACGAGCTCTTCGACACGGAACTGATCCGCCTCGCCCGCCAAGTGCAGGTGACGATCAGGGAGATCAAGGCCCCGGGTGCGGATGCACTCTCGGAACCCCCGGAGCCGGGCAGCCAGACCGCCGGCGAGTCCGACGTGCGCGATCTGGCAGTCGCCGTCTGGGATCGGCAGGGCCGGTTGCTGCTGTCTGACCGGCAAGGCGCGGAACTGCCTCGCCATGCGGGCCGTTCGGGCTTTCTCGACGAGCAGATCGGCGACCAGAGTTGGCGCGTGTACTACCTCCAGTCTGTCGACGGCGAATGGCTGGTGGCTGCCGGGCAGAAGGTCTATGAGCGTGACGAACTGGTCTTCGGCCTGACGGCAAGCCAGGTGATCCCCTGGCTCCTCGTGCTGCCCGTGCTGCTCCTCACGATGAACTGGGCGGTGCGCCGGGCGCTGGCGCCCCTTCGCCAGCTGACGACCGATCTCCGGGGTCGTGGCGCCGACGATCTGGCGCCTGTGCCCGGTTGTTCGACTCCGGCCGAGCTGAAGCCGCTGGTCGGCGCCATGAACGACCTGTTCGCGCGCATCGAGGCGCTGCTGGCCCGGGAGCGCCGTTTCACGGCCGACGCCGCGCATGAGCTGCGCACGCCGCTGGCAATCCTTCGCGTCCAGTGGGATGTGGTCCGCCGTGCTGCCATCGGACCTGAGCGCGACGAGGCCGAGGCCAAGTTCACCGCCGGCATGGAGCGCATGGGGCGTCTCGTCGCGCAGATGCTGGCGCTCTCCCGCCTGGAAGCCGGCAACGTGCCGAAGCCGAAGGCCGAGGTCCGCTGGCCGACCGTGGTCGAGGACGCGGTGAATGAATGCCTGGCGCTTGCCGAGCGCCGGCGGGTCGAACTGGCGTGCGAATGGCCACCCGCGGGCAGGCACCCGATGCCATTGCTCGGCGACGAGCACCTGCTCGTGGCGCTCCTGCGCAATCTGCTGGACAACGCCGTGCGCTACGCCCCGAAAGGAAGCACCGTAACGCTGCGCATCGGCGAGGAACGACTGGAGGTGGAGAACGAAGGCCCGCCCCTGGACCGCGAGCAATTGACCCGGCTCGGGGAGCGCTACTACCGTCCAGCCGGTCAAGCCGAGAGTGGCAGTGGCCTGGGCATTTCCATCGCCCGGCGCGTCGCCGAACTGCATGGGTTGGAGGTGGCCTTCGAGACGCCTGCGGGCGGGCAAGGCGTGCTCGTGGTCGTGCGCTTCGCCGCACCACGGCGCTGAGGCCTATCTGGCTCTTGCCTTTTCGAGCAGCGCCCTTGCCTCTTCACGGCGCCCGGCGTCGGCCACCTGCCGCCCGGGTCGCGGCGGTGCCTGGATCGCGCGCTCCAGATGGACCACGGCCTGATCCGGCTGCTTGGTCTCGAGCAGGTACTCGCCATAGAAGAAGTTGGGATCGATGCCCTTGGGGTTGAGCGAGAGTGCCTTTTGCAGGAGTTCCCTGGCCTTCGCCTTGTCGCCGAATCCGACCGGCCAGCCCGGCACCTTGTAGTAGAGAACGCCGAGGCTGTTGTAGGCCGAACCGTCGAGCACGTCGCCATTGATGCGGATGGCTTCCTCGTACAGTGCCTTGGCCTGCTTGACCAGGCCGAGCGCCCCGAGCCCGCCCTTTTCGCCTGCCCACGAGCTGACGATGATGCCTTCCCACACCAAGGGCTCGCTGCGGTCCGGATGCGCTTCGCTGACCTTGTGCGCCTTGGCGGCCAGTGCCTCGAAGCGCTTTTCGCGATCGGCAGGCGGGGTCTGGTAGCGAATGGCTTCCCAGTCCCGCTGCAATTCGGTGATGGACTCTTCCACGGCCGCGGCCCAGGCAAGGCGCGGCAGGCCGGCGAGTCCGGTGACGGCCAGCAGGGCGCTCAGGCAGCGTCGCCGAGGCAACAGGGGGGGCGAAGGATGCTCGAATCGGGTGGTCATGGCAGGTGCCTCATGAATTGACAGGGAAGGAATCGGTGCGGCTCAAGGTGTTTCCGGCTTGATCCGGGGGCTCCTGCGGCAATGCCGGCAGGCTGCGGCGGTGCTTGGCGAAGGCACCGTCCAGCAGCGTCGAAGCCATGCCGTTGATCCGGACCGCGAGTTTCTCGGGATAGCCGAGGAATCGCTCGGGGGCTTCTTCTTCGAGCATCTTGAGCATCGAGCGAGCCACGACGGCCGGGTCGTCCATCGCGCTCCCGGTGGCGCGGTTGTAGGCGTCCACTTCCCGGCTGTTGAAGGGGGTTCGCGTCGTGCGCGGGCCCACGTACTGCACCAGCACCGTGCTGTCGGCGAGCTCGCGCCGCAGGGCTTCCGCGAAGCCGCGCAGGCCGAACTTGGTCGCGCTGTAGACGCTGTAGCCCGGCAGCCCGATGCCTCCCAACGCCGAGCCTACGCAGATCACCTGGGCCCGGGGCAAGCTGCGCAGGTGGGGCAGCAAGGCCCGCGTCAGCAGCATCGGCGCCAACAGGTTCGTCTGCATGACGCAGGCCATGCTTTCCGGCGTCGCCGCCTCGAGATGCCCGAAGCTGGCAAGGCCTGCCGCATGGACGATGGTGTTGCATTCCCAGATGCGCGCGGCTTCCGCCAGCTTTGCCAGGTCCGCGGCGCTGGTGAGATCCGCGCAATGCCATTCGACACGGGGCCGATCGGCACCCGTGCTCCCCATCATCGTTCGTGACTGGGCCGCCAGCCTGGCCGGCGACCGCCCCGAAAGCATCAACGCTGCACCGGCCCGAAGGAAGGCAGCGGCGGCTGCCTCGCCGATGCCGCCATACGCGCCTGTCAACAGGATGCGTGCTTCGGTCGGTTTCACGAAGCGGCTCCCATGCCCGCCGGGCTCTGCGCCGCGCCGGTCGGTTGCGGCAATGGCAGGTCCCGGAACACGTCGCCGTAGAGCCTGAAAAAGGCGCGGGCTGCGTGGACGATGTCCGCTTGGTCCCGGGGGTCCTCGATGAGATTCATGAGCATCGCGAAATGGGCCGTGTGCTCCTGGTCCAGCGTGCCGTGCGAGCGCAAGTAGCTGAAGGCACTGTCGGGAAGGGCCAGGGACTGCTGGATCTGGTCAGCGGCCAGCAGTGCCAGCGAGACGCTGGTGCCCTCCAGCACGTGCACCATGCCGAAGAAGCCCAGTGGATTGCGCCTTGCGATCATGTCGTAGGCGTAGGCCACCATGACTTCGGCGGCATGGCCTGGCAGCCCTTCGCGAACGGCGTCGGCATCGCCGCCGCAGGCCCGGATGTCGTCGAGGATCCACAGGTCATGGCCGTGCTCCTCTTCGATGTACTCGTCGAGCGGGCCGTGCAGCCAGGCATGGCGCTCGGGAAGGGCTGCCTTGCAGGCCTTGAGCAGCGGCACCGTATGGCGCACGTGGTGGTACGCCTCGCGCAGGAAGGCGACGTAGCTGGGGAGCGAGACTTCGCCACGCAGGCAGCCCTGGATGATGGGGGCGGTCAGCAGGCCGGTGCGGGCGTCGGCGCTTTGCTTGAGCAGGACTTCATGAAAGCTCATGGGCGTTCCGGTTAGGAAGATTCAAATCGAGGAAATGCCGAGCGCATCGGCATGCGCCGCCAGGATGGCGGCGCGTTGCGGCCGGCCGTTGGGCGTCGCCATGCCGGAGGCGGCATCGAAAGGGGCACGCCCGCGCGACCAGCGATGCACGCGCGCATAGTCGGGAAGACGTGCATTCGCGGCGTTCACGGCGGCCTGCAGCTCGGCGTCGGTGGTCTCGGGTTGCAGCGGCCACAGGACCGAACTGAGCGTTGCTTGTCCGTCGCCGAGGACGACGGCCTGGGCGATGGTTGACTCGTCCCGCAGCTGGGTCTCGATCCACTCGGGCGAAACGTTGCGTCCGAAGGAGGTGATGAGGACCATCTTCTTTCGTCCGCGGACGAACACGAATCCATCCTCGTCGATGCTGCCGAGGTCGCCCGTGGGCCACCAGTCCGGCGGAGGGATCGGGTCGCCGAGGTACCCGGAGAACAGGCTGCCGGCGATCTCGATCTCCCCGTCGGCCGCGATGCGCAGCCGCGCGTGCGGCAGTGCGCGCCCGGCGCTCCCGTGGCGCTCGGCACCCGGCAGGTTGAGCGTTTGCACCGATGCGCCTTCGGACAATCCGTAGCCTTCGTAGGCCGGAACGCCGACCGAACGCGCGGCAGCCAGCAGGCGTGATCCGACCGCGGCGCCGCCGACGGCCACCATGCGCAGCGAAGCCGGGGCGCGCTCGCCGGTCGCGAGCAGATGATGGACCCAGGCTCGCAGCATTTGCGGCAGCAGGATGATGCTGTTGGGCTGGTGCCGCTGCACGACCGCACTGAAACGCGTCGCATCGAAGCGGGATGAGCCCTCGAGGCCGAGTTCCTTCAGCGGCAGGACGATGCAGGTGGCGCCGCGCGCAAGCGGCGCCATCAGGCCGGCGATGTTCTCCAGCAGCACGGGGAATGGCAGCGCACAGAGGTGGCGCCGGATGTCCAGTGGGTGCAACGCCTGCACCAGGCCGTCGGCGACGCTCTGCATGCTGTCTGCTCCGAGGCAAACCCCCTTCGGCGCACCGGTGGTGCCCGAGGTGAACGTGATCTTGGTCGTTCCCGCGGGCATCGGCGGCGCCCGGAACGGCAGCCGTACCATCACGAGCGGCTCGTCCGCGATGTCGACGTCGCTTGCAGGAGCCGATGGCCAGCGGGCCGCCAATGCTCCCAAGGTCAGCAGCGTGTCGATGCCCGCGGTGCCGAGCACGTGGGAAATCTGCTCGGCGCTGAAGAAGAGCGGCAGCGGCACGTGCACCACCTGCGCCTGCGCACAAGCGCGGTCGGCGACCACCCAGGCCGGGGTGTTGTCCATCAGCGTGGCCAGCACCCGCGTGCCCTGCGCCGCGAGTGTTTGTGCCAGCGAGCGCGCCGCTGCATCGAGGTCGGCGGCGCTCCAGCTGCGCCGCCCGTTGTCCACCGCCGTCATGCGGTGCGCTTGCCCAGTCGGCGCAGCGCTTCCGGCAGATGTCCTGCCAGCACGAGCGGCGCGTGCTCGTAGTAGTTGCCCCAATCCTTGGCGTCCGCGCCGAGCGCCGTCGGGTTGGCGTGGCCGAGTTCCAATGGTGCGACGCCGATCCGGGCGAAGAGCTGCCGCAGCTCCTGAGTCAGGGTTCCGACCACCCACTGGAAGCCTCGAGACGCCAGATGCGGCCCCAGCAGGTAAATTAGGCGGCGGCCTTCGCCGGCACGTCCAGCGGCCAGATGGCCGACCTCGACGATGTCTGCGCGCGATAGCCGCGGATTGCCATGCCGAGCGAGAACGCGCTCCACCGGCGCATCGAGATAGTGTTCCAGGAACAAGGGGCCGTGCGCGGCATCACGGTAACCGGCTGCCGCGACGAGCGTACCGGCACGGTCTTTGAGACTCACCAGCACGGGTGCGAAATGCACGACGCGAGCGCCGAAACGTCTCGCATAGACCCGCCTGATGAATTCTTCGACTTGCGCCCGACGAGGATCACCGTCGGAATGTATTTCGAAAGGGATTGACGCGGGCACGAGATCGGCGCCTGCCGACGCCACACCGATCTCCGTGCCGAACGACGAAGCCATGAACATGTTTGCTCCAATTGCCGGCCCACTGAAGTGGGCTCGAGGAGCATGTTCGCGCCGCTCGATGAACGGCGCCTTAAGCTGTTTTCAGGCAGGACCGCTGCCGTCAGCGTGCGGGCCCTCTCGGGGCCTCGCGATCCCGCATCATTTCGCCTGCCATGTCCTTCATTTCCATGCAACGCTTGGCCATGTCGGCAGAGCCGCCTCCGTGCATGCCCATGCCTTTGCCGTGGCCGCCCATTTCGCACATCATCGACATGCCGCCTTGCATGGCCTGCATGTGCTCGGCCATCAATGCCTGCCGTTCTTCGGGCGTCTTTGCATCCCTCATCTTCTGGTGCATCTCGCGCATCTTCGTCATCTGTTGCTCGTAACGAGCGGCCGAGCCGTGCCCCGCACCGGAGTGATGCATGGCGGACTGAGATGCGCAACCGCCGAGCACAACTGTTGCAGCGACAAGAAGGATGGCTTTCATATGGAACTCCTTTGCAGCAGTATGGAACCCTCGGGCGAGGGCGCATTTGATGAAGATCAAGGGATCGCGAACCACGCCGCAACGGCACACCCCATGCTCGTGACCAGCGCGGCTGCGACACGCAGCGCGTAACGGGGGCCTCCTGCGATGGCGGCGACCGTGCAGCGGGTCAGCGTGTTGGCGCCGACGGCAAGCATTGCACCGCTCACGAAGTGGCCGGCAGACAAGTTTCCCGCTGCATGAAGAGACGCCAAAGAGGCCACCGGGGAATGTGCATCTGCAAAGGCTGCGAGCGCGACACCGGCCATCAGGCCGCCGTCGCCGAAATGCCGTTGAGCACCGCCCAGCAGCAGCACTGCCAGTGCCAATGCCAAGGCGACCGCCAGAGCTTCTCGCAGGCGCAGCGCGCTGCGCCCGTCGGGAACCGCTTCGATCGCCATGGGCTGTTCGCGCGACAGAAGCGGCATCAGGCCGATGGCCGCAGCGCCGGCTGCACCGGCGATCGCGACAGGAAGCAGAGCGGCCGCGGCCGCAGGGGACAGTGCTGCGCTCATCAGGAGCGCCTGCAGCCAGGTGGCAACGCCCGAGAGCGCAGCGCCGCCGGCCAGGACGGAGGCGTGGGCCGGCCGTGCTCGTGCCTGGCTGCCGAACGAAGCCACCGTCGCGGTACTGGAGACAAAGCCCGACACGAAGCCGGCGCCGAGCGTGCCGCCGCGCACGCCCAGCCAACGCATCGCCAGCCGGCCGGCGGCCTGGATGGTCATGATCAGCAGAACCAGCGCGGCGAGCGGTCGCGGATCGATGCCGCCGAGCAGCTCCATCGGCCGCGACGGGATCAGCGGCAGAACGACCAGCCCGAGCGCGATGAGGAGAAGGCCGTCGTGCAGTTCCTGCTCGCTCAGGAGCTGGGTGGCGAAGCGATGCAGGCGATGGCGCGCTGCCAGCAGCAATGCCAGCGCGGCTGCGCTGGCCGCGGCCAGGGGCGGTGCAACGACCGACTGCACGCCGATCAGATAGGTCGCAAACAGCGCCAGCTCGGTGGTCATTCCCGGGTCAGGCGACCTGCTTCGCCAGTGCGAGATGGCTGCCAGTGCCGCGACGAGTGCCGCACCGATCGGGACCAGGCCTTCAGCGGGCAGCAGGTGTGCGAGTGCGCCGGCGAGCGCGGCAGCGGCGAAGGTGCGCAAGCCCGCTGCGGCGCGTTGTTCGCCTTGGCCCTTGCGGCGTTCGCGATCGATGCCGATCAAGATCCCGCTGCCGAGCGCCACGGCCAAGCCGACGAGCGTGTCCTGCGGGCCGTCGGCAGTCATCGACCGGCCTCTTCAGACGCCTCGGGTCGAGGCAGATGCCTCGCCGGGCGGGCTGTCCAGCGTCCTGACCACGCGTCGCACGCCTGAAGCTGCCGGCGCGGCAGGGTCGAACTCGAATCCCATCCTGCGCGCCAGCTTCAGCATTCGCGCGTTCTCCCGCAGCACGATGCCGACAAGGCGTTCGATGCCACGGCTCCCGGCATGCTCGATCAGTCGATCGAACAGCAGCGTGCCGAGGCCGGCCCCTTTGAGGTCCGAGCGCACGAGGAGGGCGAACTCGGCCTCGACGTGGTCGGGGTCGCTCACGGTGCGCGCGACCCCGAGCGTCTCGGGCATGCCTTGCGCATCGAGAGCTTCCGCGATGAAGGCCATCTCACGGTCGTAGTCGATCTGGGTGAGCCGGGCGAGTTCGCTGTGAGGCAGCTCGCGCCGCGTCTGGAAGATGCGCATGCGGATGTCCTCCGGATCGAGCATCTCGAGGAAGCGCCGGTGCTGCGGCTCGTCTTCGGGACGAATGGGTCGTACCGTGATCTTCCGGCCGTTCCAGTCCTGGGTGCGCACCCATTGCGAGGGGTAAGGAACGATCGCGAAGCGCTCGGCCCCGGCGACGGACCGGCTGGAGACGCGGATGCGTGCATCGAGCGCGATGGCGCCCGTCTCGTCCACGTAGAGCGGGTTGATGTCGAGCTCGGCCAGCTGCGGCAGGTCGGCAAGCATCTGCGACACGGCGATCAGCACGTCGTGGAGCGCGTCGACCCTGGCGGGCGGGTGGTCCCGGTAGCCGGCCAGCAGCCGCGAGACGCGGGTTCGCGAGACCAGCTCGCGCGCCAGGCTGCGGTTGAGCGGGGGCAGGGCGACGGCGCTGTCGGCCGTGACTTCGACAGCGGTGCCGCCCTGGCCGCACAAGATCACCGGCCCAAAGACGCTGTCGACGCTGGCGCCGACGATGATTTCCTGGGCATGGGGCCGGCGCACCATGGATTGCAGGGTGAACCCGTCGATCCGCGCGTCCGGCCTCGCGGTCTTCACGGCGCGCAGCATCTCGCTGACGGCCCTGTCCAGCGATGCCTGGTCGCGCAGGTCCAGCATGACACCGCCGACGTCTGACTTGTGCGTGATGTCGGGCGACACGATCTTCAGCGCGACCGGGTAGCCCACCTCGCGCGCAGCGGCGAACAGGGCTTCGGCCGATGGGGGGACCGCTCGCGTGGGAACCACGGGCACGCCATAGGCCTGGAGGACGGCCTTTGCCTCGTGCTCGCCGAGCCACTCGCGGCCTTCGGCGAGCGCCGCGTCCAGCTGGCGGCGGGCCGCGGCGACATCGGGCACCGGGTTCTCGCTGGCGCTGGGGGTCTCGAGCAGGGTCTCCTGGTTGCGCCTGTAAGTCTGGAGCATCGCGAAGGCGCGGACGGCTTCTTCCGGCGTGGGGTAATCGGGCACGCCGGCCTGCTCGAACAGCTGGCGGGCCTGGGCGACGGCGCCATCGCCCAGCCAGGCGCTCATGACACGGGGCGCGGCCGAGCGAATCAGCGGCAGGCAGGCGCGGGCGATGTCGTCGCTGCGCACGATCGCCGTAGGCGCATGGATGAACAGCACCGCACCCGCGGCCGGGTCGGCGAGCAGGGCCGAGAGCGTTGCGGTGTAGCGCTCGACCGGTGCGTCCCCGACGATGTCGACCGGATTGGCACGCGACCAGTTGGCGGGCAGCACTGCGTCGAGGCGCTCCAGCAGGGCCCCGCCCGGCTCGGCCAGCACGACGCCGGCCCGCGCGGCCGCATCGGCGGCCATCACGCCGGCGCCGCCGCCATTGGTCATGATGGTCAGGGTCTCGCTGTGGTTGCCTCGGAAGCGCGCCAGGGTCTCGGCCGCGGTGAACAGTTCCTGCAGCGTGTCGACGCGCAGCATGCCGGCGCGCCGAATGGCCGCGTCGTAGACGATGTCCGAGCCGGCCAGTGCCCCGGTGTGCGAGGCGGCGGCGCGCACGCCGTTGCCGAAGCGGCCGGCCTTCACCACGATCACCGGCTTGTTGCGCGCGGCCGCCCGCGCAGCCGACATGAACTTGCGCGGCGATTCTACCGATTCGACATACAGCAGGATGGAGCGCGTGCGCGCATCGCTGGCCAGGTGGTCGAGCAGGTCGCCGAAGTCGACATCGCAATGATCGCCCAGCGACACCAGGTGCGACAGGCCGATGCCGCGGCTTCGGGTCCAGTCGAGCACGGCGGTGACCAGCGCGCCCGACTGGGACACGAAGGCCAGTTCCCCGGGCAGGGCGTCGGTGTGGGCGAAGCTGGCATTCAGCCCGACGTGCGGGCTCAGCAAACCGATGCAGTTGGGGCCCAGGAGGCGCATCAAGTGGGGCTTGGCGGCGTCGAGCGCAGCCTGCTTCTGCGCCGGCGTCAGCCCCGCCGTCACGATGACGACGGCGCGGGTGCCGAGGGCACCGAGCTCGTCGATCAACGGCGCCACCGTGTGCGCCGGCGTGCACAGGAGGGCTAGGTCCGGCGCAGCCGGCAGTTGGCTGGCCGTGGCGAACACCGGAACGCCATCCAGGGTGCTGTGCTTGGGGTTGACGGCGTAGACGGGCCCGGCGAAACGGCCGGCGCGCAGGTTGCGCCAGACGGTGGCGCCCACGCTGCCGCTGCGGTTCGAGGCGCCGAAAACGGCGACCGAGCGCGGCGTGAGCAAGCGATCGAGGTGGCGAATGGTCACGGGTCGGTTCCTTTGAACAATGTTGCGGCTCCGCTCGAGCCTTTGACGATTCCCTGCAGCAGCATGGCTTGCAGCACCCAGTGATGGTTCTGCGCACGCAGGGCCTGGTCGATGGGCCCAGTGGATGTCCGCAGTGACCAGTGCGGGTCATCTCTTGCATCCACCAGGAATGTCGTGTCCTTCGAGGCGGGATTCTCATGGTCGTCGAAAAGCACCTCGAACCCGGTTGCGCGAGCGGCCGAGATGAACTGGCCGGCACGGGCCGTCTTCGCATCGCCGACGAACAGGATCGACGCTCCGTGCGGCGAACGGAGGTCGTGCAGCGTCATCAGGTCCGCCACGACGCGGGCCGGATGCTCTTCCTGGCACAGGCCGTGGTAGACCGGGATGCCGGACTCCTGCTCGATTCGACGCGCTTCCGGCGAGTCCAGGCCCTCGCAGTCGATGGCGTCGTACAGGCGTCCCAGCACACGTGCCAGGGCGCCGATGTCATCGCGTCCCGCCACCGGATACTGGGACCGGGTGAACCGAAGCTCGGCCAGCCGTGCGCCGAGTGCCTGAGCGGCGTTGCGCAGGGCCATGACGTTCGCACTGGGCGATGACCCGAGCAGCAGGGCGACGTTCTTGCCGCGCAGCGGCTGGCCTCCGGGCGTCGCCTGTGCATTCGTGCGCAACTGGCGAGCCGCGGCGAATGTCGCAAGAACGAGATCCGCGGCCTGCGGATCGCCAGGCGATGCGCGTAGGGGAGGAGAGGTGATGGCAGGCTTCACAACCGCGAAGGTAGGACTTGCCACGATCCGCGACTTGACGGGCATCAACAATCCGCCATCTTGCCGACCGCGATACCGACTTGACACCAAGCATTCACCCAGTGTTACCGAAGCCTCCATCGCATTGGCGCTCGTGTTGCAGTGGCTTTCTAAGCTCCCCCTATCGATCCACCAGGGGCAAAGAAATGACTGAAACGATCCGCCTTCCCAAGTCTGCGCCGTCGGGCGTCCAGCGCATCGCGGACATGCTGCGGCTGCTGCAGGACACCCTGCCGATCCAGCGACGGATCGTGCGCACCGGCGACTCGGTCTACCAGGCAGGGCAGGCATTCGGGTGCCTCTATGTCGTCAACTCGGGCTTCTTCAAGATGGTCAACCTGTCCGACGAGGGACGGGAGCAGGTGGTCGGCCTGCACTTCAAGGGCGACTGGCTGGGCCTCGACGGCATTGCGCAAGGACACTACGGCTGCGATGCGGTCGCGATGGACACCGGCGAAGTCTGGGCCATCCGCTACGACGCCCTGCTCAAGGCCGCCCTCGGCGCTCCGGCCCTGCTGACTGCACTGCACGAGGCCATGAGCCGCGAACTCGTGCGCGACCACGACTGCCTGCTCTCGCTGTGCAACCTGCCCGCCGATGCCCGCGTGGCCGGCTTCCTGCGCTACTGGACCGAGGCGCTCGCGCAGCGCGGCCTGCGCACCGACCAGATCACCCTGCACATGACCCGCGCCGAGATCGGCAACTACCTCGGCATGACCCTGGAGTCCGTCAGCCGCGGGCTGTCCCGGCTGGCGCGTTGCGACGTGATCCACTTCATCGAGAAGGGTCGGCGCGACATCCGCATCCCGAAGGTGGAGGCGCTGACCAGCTTCATCCAGCACCTCACGGCGCCGCCGATGGAGGCCGCCGCCCTTCACTGAGCCGCGTTCAGGACCTTGCGGGAAGCGCTCGCGCGGCGAAGAACTCAGCCCAGCAGATCGCGCAGGGTGCGCGCAATCACCTTGGTCGCACGCCGCAGGTCTTCCAGCACCACGCGCTCGTCGCTGCGCTTGGCATGCGACTCCAGCACGCTGCGCGGCCCGGCGCCGTAGATCACGCCGGGAATGCCGGCCTCGCCGTAGAGCCGCACGTCGGTGTAAAGCGGCGTGCCCATGGCCTTGATCGGCTCGCCGAAGACCTGGTGTCCGTGCTTCTGGATCGCCTCCACCAGCGGCTTGTTGCCCGGCAGCGGCCTCATCGAATTGGCCAGCAGCAGGCGCTTGATCTCCACGGTGATGCCCGGCAACTGCGCCGCGGCGTCGGTGATCACCCGGCGGATGGTGGCCTCGACCTCGGCCGGATGCTCTTCGGGGATCATGCGGCGGTCGAGCTTGAAGACCACCTTGCCGGGCACGACATTGGTGTTGGTGCCGCCCTCGATGCGGCCCACGTTGAGGTAGGGGTGCGTGATGCCCTCGACCTTCGACGTGACCTGCTGGTAGAGCGTGTTCTGCGCATAGAGCGCGTTGAGGACATGCACCGCGCCCTGCAGCGCGTCGACGCCGGTGGTGGGCACGGCCGCATGGGCCATCTTGCCGTGTACCGTCACCTCCATCTGCAGGCAGCCGTTGTGCGCCGTCACCACTTCGTAGCTGAAGCCGGCCGCGATCATCAGGTCGGGCTTGGTCAGGCCGTTCTTGAGCAGCCAGCCCGGGCCCAGCAGGCCGCCGAACTCCTCGTCGTAGGTGAAGTGCAGCTCGACGCTGCCCTTCGCCGGCTTCGCCACCGCCTCGAGGGCGCGCAGCGCGAAGGTGAAGGTCGCGAAGTCGCTCTTGCTCACCGCCGCGGCGCGGCCGTAGAGGCGGCCGTCCTCGATCTCGCCGCCGTAGGGATCGTGCGTCCAGCCTTCGCCCGGCGGCACCACGTCGCCGTGCGCATTCAGCGCCACCGTGGGACCGCTGGCGCCGTACTTGCGCCGCACGATCAGGTTGGTGATCGATTCGAGGCCGTAGTCCTTCACCTCCTGCGCCGGCACCGGGTGCTTCTCGGCCACGAAGCCGAAGGTCTCGAGCAGCTCGGCGGTGCGCTCGGCATGCGGCGCGTTGTTGCCGGGCGGCGTGTCGGTGGGCACGCGCACCATCTGCTGGAGGAAGCGCACCTCCTCGTCGAAGTTGGCATCGATCCAGGCGTCGAGCTTGTCGTAGTCGGTGGTCGTCGTCATGTCAGTGCGCCTTCTCGTTGGCCAGGTTGTCGAGCAGCAATTGGAAGGCTTCCACCGCCAATTGCATGTCGTTGTTGGTGCTCGATTCGAGCGGGTTGTGGCTGATGCCCGAATTGATGCCGCGCACGAAGAGCATGGCCTGCGGCATCACTTCGTGCAGCTTCATCGCGTCGTGGCCGGCGCCGCTGGGCATGCGGTAGAGCGTCACGCCCAGCGTGTCGACCGCCCGCTCCCAGCGCTGCTGCCAGGCCGGCGCGCTGGGCGCGGCCGACGCCTTCATGCTTTCCTCCAGCGTGTAGCGCACGCCGCGGCGCTCGCAGATGGCCCTGAGCTCGGCGATCACGTCGGCTGCCAGCGCGTCGCGCTGCGGGTTGTTGGGCGCGCGCATGTCCAGGCTGAACGTGCAGCGGCCCGGCACCACGTTGATCGAGCCGCTGGGCACTTCGAGCATGCCGACGGTGGCGACCGAGTCGCCGTCCTTCGCGGCGCGCCGCTCGGCGAAGAGGATCAGCTCGGCCACCGCGGCGGCGGCATCGCGGCGCCGGTTCATCGGCGTGGTGCCGGCGTGGCTGGCCATGCCGATCACCTCGCCCACGTAGCGCACGCCGCCGTTGATCGAGGTCACGATGCCCAGCGGCAGGTCGAGCTCGGTCAGCACCGGGCCCTGCTCGATGTGCACTTCGACGAAGCCCAGATACCTGGACGGGTCGCGCTGCAGCTTCGGGATGTCTTCCTCCTTCAGGCCGGCGACCGCGCGCGCCTCGCGCATGGTGATGCCGTCGGCGTCCTTCTGGTCCAGCCACTTCGGATCGAAGTGGCCGGTCAGCGCGCCCGAGCCGAGGAAGGTGGCCTTGTAGCGCTGGCCTTCCTCTTCCGCGAAGCCGACCACCTCGAAGCCGTAGGGCAGGCGCCGGTTCCGGCGCTTGAGCTCGCGGACGCAGGCGATCGGCACGAAGATGCCCAGTCGGCCGTCGTACTTGCCGCCGTTGCGCACCGTGTCGTAATGCGAGCCGGTGAGCAAGGTCTTCGCGCCGGGCGTCGCGCCGGTCCCCGGAACGAAGCCTTCGGCTTCGTAACGGCCCACCACGTTGCCGACCGCATCGATCTCGACGCTGTCGAAGCCGGCCTCGCGCATGCAGCCCGCGATCTGCTGCGCGCAGGCGCGGTGCGCCTCGGTCAGGTAGGTGACGGTGAGCTGGCCTTTCTCGGCATAGCCCGGATCGGTGTGCTGCGACAGCTGTTCCTGCCAGTCCCACACGTCGTTGCCGAGCGCGGGCGTCACGCCGAACTTGTCGTCCAGCCGGATCTCGGCGATGCGGTGGATGTTGCGCAGCGCCTCGCCGCGCTCGAAGTCCGCGGGATGGTGCAGCCGCCGCTCGAAGGTGTCGATGATCTCGCGCTTGGAAAGACCCGTGCCGCGCGGCCCGCGCACCGCCAGGATGAAGGGAAAGCCGAACTTCGCGTTGTAGTCGGCGTTGAGCTGCTGGATCTTCGCGAACTCCTCGGGTGTGCATTCGGTGAGGCCGGCCTTGCCCTGCTCGTGGGTCGACTCGGCCGTGAGCGTCTTGCTGACCATGGCCTTGCCCGCGAGCTCGGGGTGGGCGCGGATCAGGCCCAGCTGCTCCTCGTCCGTGGCCTTGGAGACCGCCTGCACCAGCGCATGCTTGAGATGCGCGAGCGAGCGGAAGGGCCGCGCCGCGGCGGCGCGCTGCGCGATCCACGGCGAGTGCTCGTAGGTGCCGTCGAGCAGGGCCGCGACCTGCTCGGGCGTGGCGGCGTTCAGTTGTTCGATGCTCAGGGCCATGTCAGGCTCCCTTCTGGTCATGGGGATGCGTCGCTTTCCAGTGACGCGCGATGTCGAGCCGGCGGCAAACCCATACGCGATCGTGCTTCGCGATGTGGTCCAGGAAGCGCTGCAGCGCCGTGATGCGGCCGGGGCGTCCGAGCAGGCGGCAATGCATGCCGATGCTCATCATCTTGGGGGCCTCGTCGCCCTCGGCATAGAGCGCGTCGAAGCTGTCCTTCATGTACTGGAAGAAGGGGTCGGCATGCGAGTAGCCCTGGGGCAGCGCGAAGCGCATGTCGTTGCAGTCGAGCGTGTAGGGCACGATGAGCTGCGGCACGACCGTGCCGTCGGTCTTCCGCACCTTCATCCAGAAGGGCAGGTCGTCGCCGTAGTAGTCGCTGTCGTACTCGAAGCCGCCGTAGTCGGCCACGAGGCGGCGGGTGCGGGGACTGTCGCGGCCGGTGTACCAGCCCAGGGCGCGCTCGCCGGTGAGCTTTTCGATCGCCTCCATGCCCAGGCGCATGTGCTCGCGCTCGGCGGCTTCGTCCATGTTCTGGTAGTGGATCCAGCGCCAGCCGTGGCAGGCGATCTCGTGGCCCAGCTCCTTGAAGGCGGCCGTGAGCTCGGGATGGCGCTCCAGCGCCATGCCGACGCCGAACACGGTGAGCGGCAGGCCGCGCTTCTCGAACTCGCGCAGGATGCGCCAGACGCCGGCACGCGAGCCGTACTCGTAGATGCCCTCCATGCTGATGTGCCGGTCCGGGAAGCTCGCCGGGTTGAACATCTCGGACAGAAATTGCTCGGAGCCCGCGTCGCCGTGCAGCACGCAGTTCTCGCCGCCTTCCTCGTAGTTGAGGACGAACTGCACCGCGATGCGCGCGCGGCCGGGCCATCGGGCATGGGGCGGGTTGCGGCCGTAGCCGGCCAGGTCGCGCGGGTAGGGCAGGGTGGTGTCGTAGATGGTGCTCATGGAAGGGCTCTCAGGCGGCCAGGGCGACCGAGATGTCGTGGGTGGGAACCTTGCGGTCGAAAACGAGGTTGGCCTCGACGTTCTGCAGGTGCTCGGTCATCAGCCGCACGGCGCGCTCCTCGTCTTTCGCGGCCAGCGCCTTCACGATGTCGGCGTGCTCGTCGTTGGAATGCTCGGCCGCCGTCGCGCTCTGGTACATCAGCGTGATGAGGGCACAGCGCGAGATCAGCTCGCCGAGGATCTGCGCCAGCACCTGGTTGCCCATCAGCTCGGCCATGCGGACATGGAAGTCGCCCAGCAGCTCGGTTCGGCCCGAGATGTCTTCCCCCGACACCGCGGCCTTCTCGAGCGCCACGTGCTCCTTGAGCGCCTTGATCTTCGCCGGCGTGACGTTGCGCACGAACTCGCGCGTCATCTCGGCTTCCAGCATGCGGCGCACGGCGAAGACCTGCTTGGCCTCGTCCACCGCGGGCGCCGCCACGAAGGCGCCGCGCGCGGGCTCCAGCCGGATCAGCTTGTTCTGCGAAAGCTGGAACAGCGCCTGCCGCACCAGGGTGCGCGAGACGCCGAAGTGATCGGCCAGCTTCTGCTCGGCCAGCTTGCTGCCCGGCTGCAGCCGGTGCTCCACGATGGCCTTGGTGAGCGCATCGACGATCGCGCGGGTGGTGGTCGAATCCATGGTTTTCATGATAGACCCAAAGCCGAGAAGTGTATACACTTTTGTCGACCGGAATTTCCCCAATGCCTTGAAGGAGCATCACCATGGGCCTCAGCACCCACGTCCTCGACACCATGCACGGCGGCCCCGCGGCGGGCATGGAGGTCACGCTTTACACCACCGACGGCACCGGCGAGGACGCCCGCGCCACGCTGGTCAGGCGCTTCACGCTGAATGCGGACGGGCGCAGCGACGGCCCGCTCTACGCCGACGGCGCGCTGAAGACGGGCACCTACCGCCTGGTGTTCGACGTGGCGGGCTATTTCAAGTCACGCGGCGTGACGCTGCCCGAGCCGAACTTCCTCAACCGCGTGACCCTGGACTTCGGCGTTGCGAACGCCGAGCAGCACTACCACGTGCCGCTGCTGGTCAGCCCGTGGAGCTACTCCACCTACCGCGGGTCCTGAAACTGCGAGAGCTGTCCTTCGGTCAGCGTATCGAGCTGGAAATGCCCGCTCTTGTCCCACAGCCAGGTGTCCGTCCACGTCAGCTTGCCGATGCGGCTGGCGGCCGGGTAGGGCGCAGCCGCCAGCACCGTGCGCTCGATCTCGGCAACCACCTCGGGCGCGTGCTTGGGCGCGCGCATCCAGTTCATGCCGGTCACGCGGCCGTTCGCGTCGAGGCTGACCGAGAGCGTGCCGATGGCATAGAGCAGCGGCGGCAGCTTGCCGGCGTAGATGCGGTTGCCGTTGCGCGCGTAGATATGGCGCGCGGCGTCCTGCTTGTACTCGCGCGCGGTGCCGGCGTTGGAGGGACGGGGGAGGGCGCCGGCGCGCTGGGCCGGCGCCGCGGTCGCATCGCTGAGCTGGCCGGGCACGGAGCCCGTCGATCCTGGAAGGCCGCCGCAGCCGACGAGGCCCAGGACGGTGGTCAACGCGGCCGCGAAGGCGCGGCGAAAGGGCGTGGCAAGCAGCGTGAAGGTCATGACGGGATTTATACCGTGGCAGCATGGCCCTGGAGCAATCGGAGGTATCGCGGATGAACGGCCTGGTCGACGAACTGCTGGCGCGCCTCGCGCGTGGCGAGGAGGGCGTGCTGGTGCGCGTCGTGCGCACGCAGGGCTCGGCGCCGCGCGAGGCCGGCACCTGGATGGCGGTGTGGGCCGAGGGCCTCACCGCCACCATCGGCGGCGGGCAGCTCGAGTACCAGGCGACCGACGAAGCGCGCGCCTGGCTCGCGGGCGGTGCGGCGATCGAAGGCGTGCGCCGCTACCCGCTCGGCCCGACGCTGGGCCAGTGCTGCGGCGGCGTCGTCTTTCTTTCGTACCAGCGCATCGCGGCGGCCGATGCGAAGGCGCTGCAGGCCGAACTGTTGGCGCACCTGGAACCGGTGGCCCTCTTCGGCGGCGGCCACGTGGGCGCGGCGCTGGCGCGGCTCCTGTCCACGCTGCCCTTCAAGGTGCGCTGGATCGACAGCCGCGACGGCGTCTTCCCCGACGCGCTGCCGGCCCAGATCGAGACCGAGCATTCCGACCCGGTGCAGGACGCCGTGGCCCAGCTGGAGCCCGGCTCGCGCGTGCTGATCATGAGCTTCAGCCATGCCGAGGACCTGGACATCGTGATCGCCTGCCTCAAGCGCCTGCGCGCGCGTGGCGACCTGCCCTACGTGGGCCTGATCGGCAGCAAGACCAAGTGGGCCACCTTCGGCCACCGGCTGGAGGCGCGCGGTTTCGAAGCGGAGGAGCTGGCGCGCATCACCTGCCCGATCGGCGTGCCCGGCATCACGGGCAAGGAGCCGGAGGTGATCGCCGTCGCGGTCGCGGCACAGCTTCTGCAAAACCTGTACGGCCGATGAGGGCGATCAGGGTTTTCCTGCAAGCCTGCGCTGCAAAAAATGCTCGAACCCATCGCCAAAAGTGTATACACTGCAGTCCACAAGCCGCAGCGGAGCGAGGCCTTTCCAGGAGCCTGCGTTCGCGGCCCTTTCTCTGCTTACAGCGCCCGCAGTGGTGAGCAGTCCAAACCAAGGTTGAGCACATGGAAAGCTACTACCTCGACTGGGCCAATCTGCTGCTGCGCTGGGTCCACGTCATCACCGCCATCGCGTGGATCGGCGCCTCCTTCTATTTCGTGATGCTGGACAACAGCCTCGAGAAGCCGCAGGACAAGGAATCCCTCGACAAGGGCGTCGGCGGCGAGCAGTGGGCGGTGCACGGCGGCGGCTTCTACAACATGCAGAAGTACGCGCTGGCGCCCAAGAAGATCCCGGACCACCTGCACTGGTCCTTCTGGGAAAGTTACTCCACCTGGATCTCCGGCTTCGCGCTGTTCACGATGTCCTACTTGTGGAACGCGAGCACCTACCTGATCGACAAGTCCAAGATGGACTGGCAGCCCGGCGCCGCCATCGGCGTGGCGCTGGCCTTCTTCGTCGTCTTCTGGATGGTGTACGACGGCATCTGCCAGATCTTCGGCCGCCGCAAGAACGGCGACACCATCGTCGGCGTGCTGGTGGCGGTTTTCATCGTCTTCGCGACCTGGCTGGCCTGCCAGTGGTTCGCGGGCCGCGCGGCCTTCCTGCTGGTGGGCGCGATGATGGCCACGACGATGAGCGCGAACGTGTTCTTCTGGATCATCCCGGGCCAGCGCAAGAGCGTGAAGGCGCTGCGCGAAGGCAAGCCGGTCGACCCGATCCACGGCCAGCGCGGCAAGCAGCGCAGCGTGCACAACACCTACTTCACGCTGCCGGTGCTGTTCGCGATGCTGAGCAACCACTACAGCTTCACCTACACGCACAAGTACAACTGGATCGTGCTGCTGCTGATCATGCTGGGCGGCGCGGCGATCCGGCAGTTCTTCGTGGTGCGGCACCGCTTCAAGCTGGGCAATGCGGGCAACCCGCTGCCCTACGCGATGGTCGGCGTGGTGGTGCTGGGCCTGTCGATCGTCTGGATGCGGCCCGAACCCGCCGCCGCACCGATGGCCAGCGCCGCCGCGTCGCAGAAGGTGGCCTTCGGCGACGTCAAGAAGGTGCTGGAGCAGCGCTGCTACATGTGCCACGGCGCCCAGGTGCAGATGAAAAACGTGCGCCTCGACACGCCCGACCAGGTGGCGGCGCATGCGCAGGGCGTCTACCAGCAGGCCGTGGTCACCAAGATCATGCCGATGAACAACTCGACCGGCATGACCGATGCCGAGCGGGCGTTGATCGCCAAGTGGTTCGAGGGCGGCGCAAAGACCAACTGAAGCCCGGGCACCGCGGCTGGCCGTGGACAATCGGGCAACGGAGACCGAAACACCCATGAACGCATCCCAGGCCCTGCCCGATCCCCACGCCGCGCCGCGCGACTTTCTCCAACAGCTCTACCGCATCGCGGTCCGGCGCGCGCTGCCGCTGGACAGCATGGGCGAGCACCTGCCCAAGCCGCCCAAGGGCCGCACGCTGGTGCTCGGCGCCGGTAAGGCCGGCGGCTCGATGGCGCAGGCCCTGGAAGCCCTGTGGCCGGCCGACGCGCCGCTCTCGGGCCTGGTGGTCACCCGCTACGGCCACATCCCGCCGCGGCCCGAGGGGCTGGCCAGGCGCATCGAGATCGTCGAGGCCGCGCATCCGGTGCCGGACGAAGCCGGCCTGAAGGCGGCCGAGCGCATTCTTGCGCTGACGCAGGGCCTCACGGCCGACGACCTGGTGCTGTGCCTCATCTCGGGCGGAGGCTCGGCGTTGCTCACGCTGCCGGCGGAGGGGCTGACGCTGGCGGACAAGCAGCGCATCAACAAGCAGCTGCTCGAATCGGGCGCGCACATCGGCGAGATGAACTGCGTGCGCAAGCACCTGTCGCGCATCAAGGGGGGCAGGCTGGCGGCAGCCTGCGGGCCGGCGAAAGTGGTGACGCTCACCATCAGCGACGTGCCCGGCGACGATCCGGCGGTGATCGCCAGCGGCCCCACCGTGCCCGACGCCACAACGTGCGCGGATGCGCTGGCCATCCTCGACCGCTACCGCATCGAGGTGCCGCCGGCCGTGCGGGCGCAGCTCGAAGGCGGCGCGCTCGAAACGCCCAAGCCCGACGACGCCGTGTTCAAGGGCCATGCGACGCACCTGATCGCCACGCCGCAGCAGTCGCTCGAAGCCGCCGCCGCGGCGGCGCGCGCGGCCGGCATCGAGGCGCACATCTTGAGCGACGAGATGGAAGGCGAGTCGCGCGAGGTCGGCAAGGTGCATGGCGCCCTGGCGCGCGCGGTCGCGCTGCGCGGTGCGCCTTTTGCGAAGCCCTGCGTGATCCTGTCGGGCGGCGAGACGACGGTCACCATCCGGCCGCGCCAGCCGGGCCAGGCCAAGGGCCGCGGAGGCCGGGCGGGCGAGTTCTGCCTCGGCCTCGCGGGTGCGCTGGCGGGACAGAAGAACGTGTGGGCCCTGGCGGCCGACACCGACGGCATCGACGGCGTGGAAGACAACGCCGGCGCCTTCGTCACGCCCGACACCCTGGCGCGCGCCGAGGCGGCCGGGCGCAAGCTGGCCGATCACCTCGATCGCAACGATGCCTACGGGTACTTCGATGCAATCGGGGACCTGTGCGTGACGGGGCCCACGCATACCAACGTCAACGACTTCCGGGCCTTGCTGGTGCTGTAGCCGCCCGGCTGGCAAGTACGAGGAGAAAGCGCGGGCCATCGGACCAGGCAGCCCTCAACGTCCCCCTCGCTTCGCCCGCCTCGCAGCCACCGGAAACAACGCCATCGCCTCCTCGCGCATCGCCTCCACCAGCCGCAGCCTGAGCGAGGCGCGCGACCAGATCAGTCCGACGCGCCGCGGCTCGAAGGGCACCGGCAACGGGATGCGCACCAGGCTCAAGCCTTCGGGCCAGGGCCTGATCCAGTCCGGCACCAGCGAGACGCCGAGCCCCCGGTCCACCATCACCGCAATGGGGCCGAGCGCGTTGAGCTCGAAGCGCTCGCGTGGCTTGATGCCTGCCTTCCGCAGGTACTGGTCGGCCAGCCGGCCGCCCCATTGCGTGCGGTCGTATCGAATGAGCGGCTGGCTCGTCAGGAGTTCGTGCGGGTCGGCGTTCGCCCATTTGGCCGGCGCCAGGACCACCAGCGGCTCCTCGCGCAACAGTTGCCAGCCCAGGGTCTTGGGCAGTGCCACGGGTGACTGCAGGACGATGGCCGCGTCGAGCTCGCCGCGCTGCACGGCCGGGTGCATGTCCACCGAGTAGCCGGGCTGGACATACACGTTCACGCCCGGATAGCGCTTCACCAGCGCAGCCAGGATGTCCGGCACCATGCCGAGCAGCGCATTGGTGCCGGCGCCCAGGCGCAGGTCGCCCGAGAGCGTCGCGTCGTTGGCGACCGTGCGCAGGTCGGTCACCTGGGTCAGCAACTCGCGTGCGCGCTCGACGATGCGGTCGCCCGACTCGGTCGGCGTGACCGTGCGGCCCATGCGCTTGACCAGGGGCGTACCCATTTCGCGCTCCAGCGCGCGCACCTGTTGGCCCACGGCTGCCGGCGTGAGGTTGAGCCGGCGTGCGGCTTCAGCCATGGAACCGTGCTCGACGACGGCCACGAAGCTCTTGAGGAAGTCGGTGTTCAAGGCGCGTCCTTTGGAAACAAAGAAAAACTATCTTCTGAAGATAGCACCAGCCAGTTCTTCCTTTTGATTTCGGCGCGCAGACTCTGCTTCGATTCTTGAGGAGAAAACAGAATGCGCAGCAAGCTTTTCATCCCCGGCTCGCGTCCGGAGCTCTTTGCCAAGGCCTTGTCGGGCGCCGCCGCGGCGTTGTCCTTCGACCTCGAGGATGCGGTGGTCGAAGAGCGCAAGGCCGAGGCGCGCAGCCAGGTGAGCGAACTCCTGCGCTCGCCTGCGGCTCAGGCCTCGGGCAAGACGCTGATCGTGCGGGTCAACGCAATCGACACCGCGCATTTCGAAGCCGACGTGGCCGCTGTCGCGTGCGATGGCCTGCACCTGTTGAACCTGCCCAAGGCCGAGTCGGTCGAGCAGGTCCGGGCCGCGGTGGCTGCGCTCGAGGCGGCCGAGCGCGCCAACGGCGTGACCCGGCCCGCGCGGCTGATGCTCAACGTGGAGTCGCCGCGTGGCCTGCAGGAGGCCGCTGCCATGGCGCAGGCGCACTCGCGCGTGGCCGGCCTGCAGCTGGGCCTGGGCGATTTTTTCGAGCCGCTGGGCATCATGCGCCGTGACGCGGCCAATGTGCATGCCGCGATGTTCGCGATGCGCATGGCGGCGGCACAGGCGGGCGTCTTCGCCTACGACGGGGCCTTCGCCGACGTGCACGACGCGCAGGGTTATGTGGCCGAGGCCAGGATGGCGCGCCGGCTCGGCTATATCGGCAAGAGCTGCATTCATCCGAGCCAGGTCACGCTGGCGCACCAGGTGTTTCGCCCGTCGCAGACGGAAATCGAGCGCTCGCAGCGCATCGTGGAGGCGGCGCGCCACGCGCAAACCCGCGGCGTCGGAGCCTACCTGGTGGACGGGCAGATGGTGGACGGCCCCTTCGTGCGCGGTGCCGAGCGCGTGCTCGCGCATGCACGGCGGCTCGGCTTGCTGGCCGAGCGTGGCGCATCGGCCGATGTGCCCATGCCGAACGCGAAGCGGACACTGGAGACGGCATGACCATGCCTGGCCCCATGCCGGGCCTCTCGCGCACTATCTCCATGCGCCGGCGCTGCATGGCGGGAGCACTGGCAACGCTGCTCGGCGCCGTGCCCTTCGGCGCGGTTGCGTTGGCGCAGGAGGCTTGGCCGTCGCGCCCGATCACCGTGGTCGTGCCTTATCCGGCCGGCGGCTCGAACGATGTTTTCGCGCGCGCCGTGGGAAGGCGCCTGTCGGAAGTGCTCGGCCAGCCGGTGCTGATCGACAACAAGCCCGGCGCGGGCGGCACGCTGGGCACCGGCATCGTGGCCAAGGCGCCGGCCGACGGCTACACGCTGGCCGCCGTGTCCTCCAGTTTCGTCACGAACGCCGCGGTACAGCCGCGCCTGCCCTTCGACCCCGTCGAGAGCTTCGCCCCGGTCGCGATGATGGCAAAGGGGCCCTTCATCGTCGCGGTGCGCTCCGACCTGCCCGCGAACACGCCCGCACAGCTGCTGGCGCTGGCCAGGCAGCAGCCCGGCAAGCTCAACTACGCCTCCTCCGGCCCGGGCAGCACCAACCAGTTCGCGACGGAGCTGCTGAAGGCCAGCGCGGGCGTGTTCATCACCCACATTCCCTACCGCGGCATGGCGCCCGCAACCACCGATCTCATGAGCGGCAGCGTCGACCTGCTCATCGCGAGCGGCTCCTCGCTGCGGCCGGCGCTGCGCTCCGGCAAGGCGCGGGCGATCGCCATCACGAGCGCCAGGCCTTCGGCCACCGCGCCCGAGCTGGTGCCGATGGCCGACGTCATTCCGGGCTACAGCTTCGACGTCTGGTGGGGGATGCTGGCGCCGGCCGGCACGCCGCCCGGGGTGGTGCAGCGCCTGAACAGCGAAATCAACAGGATCGTCGGCGGACCGGAGATGAAGGCCTTTCTGCTGCGCGAGGGTGCCGAGCCCGCGGGCCTGACGCCGGCGCAGTTCGCCGCACAGATCCAGCGCGAAATCCCGTACTGGCAGAAGGTGGCCAAGGACACGGGCATCTCGCCGGAATGAGGCGCGCGATGACCGACCCGGCAGAAGAGGCGCAGCAGCGCGGTGCGCTCACCGGCATCCGCGTGCTCGACCTCAGCGCCTACATCGCCGGGCCCTACGGCTGCACGCTGCTGGCGGACATGGGAGCCACCGTTCTCAAGATCGAGCCGCCCACCGGCGACAACCTGCGCAGGTATCCGTCCACGCTGGATACCGAAAGCCGCGCCTTCATCGGTGTCAACCGCAACAAGAAGGGTCTCGCGCTGGACCTGAAGAAGCCGGAGGGCCTGGAAGTGCTGCACCGTCTGCTCGCGCAGGCCGACGTGCTGGTCCACAACTTCAGGCCCGCGGTGCCGCCGCGGCTGGGCATCGACTACGAACAGCTGCGCGAGCGCTACCCGGCGCTGGTCTATTGCGCGGTGACTGGTTTCGGCGAGAAGGGACCGCTCAAGGACATGGCAGGCTACGACCAGGTGCTGCAGAGCATGACCGGCATCTGCGCCATGCAGGGCAAGGCCGGCGGGCCGCCGGAGATCGCGTACGGCTCGGTGGTGGACTACTACGCCGCCTCGATGCTGGCCATGGGCGTGAGCGCCGCGCTCGTGGAGCGCGCGCGCAGTGGGCGCGGGCAGTACGTGGGGGTCTCGCTGCTGCGCAGTGCGCTGGCCATGCAGTCGGCACGCCTGGTGTGGGCCGAGGGCGAGGGGCGCGAGGTCGCGCGCGACATGCGCTCGGGAGGCGTGACGGGGCTGCATCCCACGCGCGAGGGCTACCTGTACCTGTCGGCCAACACCGCGCATTTCTGGGCCGCGTTGTGCGAACGAACCGGCCTGCACGCGCTGGCCGCCGATCCGCGCCTGGACACCGTGCGCAAGCGCGCGCAGCATGCGGCGGAGATCGTGCCGCAGCTGCGATCGGCGCTGCAGCGGCACAGTGCGCTGGAATGGGAAACGATCTTCGGCGATGCCGTTCCGTGCGCGGCGGTGCGCGCGGTCGAGGACATGTTCGTGCACGAGCAGGTGCTCGCCGAGCAGATGGTGTCGGAGTTCAACCATCCGGAGGTCGGCAGCTATCGCGGCTTCGCCACGCCCGTCAAGTTCGGCAGCACGCCGGGCCCCAAGCCTTTTGCGTCGCCGGGCTTCGGGCAGCATGCGGCGGACATCCTGGCGGCGCATGGCTATGGCGAAGAGGAGATTGCACGGCTGCGCGCATTGGATGTGCTGCCGCAGCGAATGGCGTGACCGCCAGGAAATCGGAAACAGGCGCCGCTTCATCGGCGATGCACCCGGATTCATCGGCCATGCGGCTTCCCCCGCGCCTTCAGCCCTGCGAAACTGTGGGCGCCAGCAGGTGCAGGTCGGCAGCCAGGTCGCGCTTCTGCTCGGCGAACCATGAACCTGGACCCCTTCGTCAGCGTCGATGGAATTCCCTTCTCGGTCTCGCGACAGGAGATCCTGAAGATGCGGGGCCGGCCTGCGAGTGCCGGCCGGAACGACGTCGGGCTGAACGAGCTCGACTACGGGTCGGTGGTCTACCGGTTCCAGGATGGCGGAAGGCTCGAAGAGATCACCGTGCAGGCACGCGTGGTGAACTTCGGCAATGTCGCGGTGCCCTTCGATGCGCTGGCCTCCTTCTTGCGGCGCGAGGACCCGGGGGTGTTCGAGCGGGCGGGCTTCGTCGTCAGCCCGCACTTCGGCCTGGCCTTCGATCCGGATGAGCCGTCGTGGGTGACGGCGCTTGCGGCGCATTGCCTCGATGAGTGGCGGGCTCTTTGAAGCGCGCCCTCTGGCAGGATTCGCGGTTTCCTGGTCCTTGCGCTGCAATGGGATCATTCGTAGGCTGCGACACTTTCGGGATCAAAGGAGCAATTCATGGGCACCCACACCGTCAGACTGCATCGCGTCATTGCCGCGAAACCGGAAAAGGTCTATCGGGCCTTTCTCGACGCCGACGCCAAGGCGCGTTGGCTCCCGCCCAACGGCTTCACGGGCAAGGTTCACAGCATGGACGCCAAGGTGGGCGGCAAGTACAAGATGTCCTTCACCAACTTCACCACGGGCAAGAGCCACGGCTTCGGCGGCGAATACCGCGAGCTCGTGCCCCATGAACGGCTGCGATACACGGATGTGTTCGACGATCCGAACCTGCCCGGAGAGATACAGGTCACGGTCACGCTGAAGCAAGTCTCGGTCGGTACCGAGCTGACCATCGTCCAGGAAGGGCTGCCTGACGTGATTCCCCTGGAAGCGTGTTATCTCGGCTGGCAGGAGTCGCTGCTGAACCTGGCGAGGCTGGTTGAGCCAGAGATCGACGATTAGCTCCGCATGACTCCGCTTCCTTCGCCGCCTCCGGTGCGAGACGTCCTCGTGTCCTATTTCTGGAGCGGCGATGCCATCCGCAGTCGAAGCGTGAGCGATGTCGTGCTCTCGGGCTCGGTCGATGTGCCTGTGCCGCCCGCCAGGCTGTCGGCAGACTGGGAAAGGGAGGTATCGATGCGCCTGGGTCTGGAGCCGGGAGACGTCGAGACACTGCCGTTGGCGCGAGCACGTGCGCGCTGGCCGGACTACGGGCACTGCGTACGCGCCGTGTCCGACTGGACGCGCAGCCTCGGCCTGCAGGAGGTGCTGGCCGCAAGCGAGGTCGCCCTCATGGCCTGCCGCGGCGCGAAGTACCACCACGACGGCGCCCACTACGGCGGCGCGGCCTTTTGCAATCTCTTCCTGAGCGAGGACAAGGGACTGGACCTGCACTTCCCCGCCGCAGGTCATCGAATTCCCCTTGCCAGGGGCACCGCCGTGATCTTCGACACCGGCCAGCCGCACGCCGTCCTCAGGCGCCACAGCGGCAGCTTCGATGCGGCCGACTTCGGGCCCGACCAGGATTGCACCCAGGTGTTCCTGACCTGGGAGCTTCCCATCGAGCATGCCGATGTCGGGCGCGTGCTTCGGGTCGACTTCGACATCGACCCTTCGACCTCGTTGCAGCTGGATGAAGAGCAGGTCCGGCTGAACGGCGCACCGGCGCTCGTGGGCCCGGATTGCGGTCGCTGGTTCTCCGGCAACGGGTCGAGCCCATGCTGAGGAACCTGCCTGCCCGCATCCTGTTCCGCACGCTGATGGCCGCCGAGCGGATGAACAGGCGCCATTCCCTGCTCGGCGACCGGCCGTTCTTCCCGTCCGGCGATCTGCCCTGGCCGCGGCTTCTGGAGGCCCGAACCCCCGAGATCCGCGCCGAACTGGACGCCTTGCTCGCGGACGTCCAGAGGCTTCCGAGCTTCCAGGACATTTCGCCGGACCAGGCCACGCTGACCAGCGATGCCGGCTGGAAGACCTTCTTCTTCAAGGGCTACGGCGTCGAGTTCCCCAGGAACATGCAGCGCTGCCCGCGCACTGCCGAGGCGCTGGCGCTCATTCCCGGCATGAAGACGGCCTTCTTTTCCATCCTCGCCCCCGGCAAGGTCATCCCCGAGCATCGCGGCCCTTACAACGGCGTTCTCAGGTATCACCTCGGCCTGCGCGTTCCGGCATCGGACGAGACTTGCGCCATTCGCGTCGACGGCATCGTCAGGAACTGGTCCGAGGGCGGGTCGCTGGTCTTCGACGACACCTTCATGCACGAGGCCTGGAACCGGACGCCGCATTGGCGCATCGTTCTCTTCGTGGACTTCCTGCGGCCCTTGCCGCTCGTGCCGCGCCTGGTCAACAAGCTCATGATGGCGGTCATGCAGCGCACGGCCTTCGTGAAGGTCGCGGTGAAGAACCAGGCGCGGTGGGAGGACGGGTTCTACGGCTAGTGCGGTGCGCAAACACTGCACGAGCGCGCCGCTGGGGGGCTACCCCAGCACGTCATTCACCTGCGCATTGAATTCCGCCTGCCCGAGCGCCACCCCGATCTCCCTCGGCAGCGCATCCCTCACCGAAAACACCCCCAGGATCTTCTTGCCCGACAGCAGCGGCAGGTGCCGGAATCCGCGCTCCAGCATCAGCACCACCGCATCCGACACCAGCGTCTCCGGCGACACGCAGATCGGGTTGGGCGTCATCACCTCGCGCACGGCCGTGTGATCCGGATCGAGCCCTTTAGCCAGCACCCGCGTCATCAGGTCGCGCTCGGTGAGGATGCCCAGCAGGATGTCCGGCGGCTCCATGACGAGCACGCTGCCGCAGTTGGCGCGGGTCATCACCCCTGCCGCGTCGCGCACGCTGGCGTGCGGGCCCAGGCTCAGCACGTGCTTGCGCGATATGGACTGAAACACAGTACGTTCTTCCGCCATGGCCCGTCCTCCAGCAAAACCGGCATGTTGCGACGAGGCCGCGCTCAGCGCAAGGAGGCGTTGAGCTTTTCAAGCGCCGCGGCGCCGGGGCAGAGCTCGCCGGGCCCCAGCTGGTTGAGCGGCCGGGCACTGGTGTTGAGCGCCGTGTGCAGGTCGGTGGCCAGCGGGTCGACGTACAGCAGGCCGGTCACCACCTCGCCCAGTTCCTGGTGCCGCTGCATGTACGCCATGGCGGCATGGCGGTCGCCGGGGTTGTAGCCCGCGTGCAGGCTGCGCAGCCGCAGCAGGGTGCCGTCGTGCTGGCGCACGTCCATCACCTCGCCGGGCGCCATGTCCACGCTGATCTCGTCGCGGCTGTGGATGAAGTCGATGCGGCTCACCGCCTCGTTGTGCTCGCGCACGTAGTCGTAGCTCTTCGTGCTGCCGGGATGGTTGTTGAATGCGACGCAAGGGCTGAGCACATCGATGAAGGCGGCGCCGCCGTGGCTGAGGGCGCCCTTGATCAAGGGCACGAGCTGCGCCTTGTTGCCCGAGAAGCCACGTCCGACGTAGGTGGCGCCGAGCTGCAGCGCCATGCCCACCAGGTCGACCGGGCTGTCGGTATTGATCGCGCCCTTCTTGCTCTTGGAGCCTTCGTCCGCGGTGGCGGAGAACTGGCCCTTGGTGAGGCCGTAGACGCCGTTGTTCTCCACGATGTAGGCCATCCGCACGCCGCGCCGCATGGCGTGGGCGAACTGGCTGAGGCCGATGGAGGCCGAATCGCCGTCGCCCGAGACGCCCAGGTACAGCAGGTCGCGGTTGGCCAGGTTGGCGCCGGTCAGCACGCTGGGCATGCGGCCGTGCACGGTGTTGAAGCCGTGCGAGGCGCCCAGGAAGTAGTCGGGCGTCTTGGAGCTGCAGCCGATGCCCGAGAGCTTGGCGACGCGGTGCGGCTCGATATCCAGCTCCCAGCAGGCCTCGATGATGGCGGCCGAGATCGAGTCGTGGCCGCAGCCCGCGCACAGGGTGGAGATCTTGCCTTCGTAGTCGCGGCGCGTGTAGCCGACCTTGTTGGTGGCCAGCGTGGGGTGGTGCAGCTTGGGCTTGGCCAGGTAGGTCATGCAGTCTCCTCGGTGTCGTTGCCGGCGCCCGGCGCCTGCTTGCGCACATGCCCGGCGATCGCCTCCGTGACGAAGCGCGCCGTGATGGGCGTGCCGTCGAAATGCAGCACGCGCACCAGCCGGGCCGGATCGATGTCCAGCTCGTTGATCAACAGACTGCGCATCTGCGCGTCGCGGTTCTGCTCGACCACGAAGACCTGCGCATGCTCGGCCAGGAACTGCACCACGCTCTGCGGGAAGGGAAAGGCGCGCAGCCGCATCGCGTCCAGGTGGATGCCGCGGGCCTCGAGCGCCTCCAGCGCCTCGTGCATGGCAGGGGTGGTCGACCCGAAATAGATCACGCCCAGATCGGTCGCCTGCGCGGCCGGGCGCAGCACGGGCTGCGGCACCAGCGCCGCCGCGGTCGCGAACTTCTTCAGCAGCCGCTCCATGTTGTAGATGTAGTCGGGGCCGCGCTCCGAGTAGCGCGCGTAGGCGTCGCGGGTGGTGCCGCGGGTGAAGAAGCTGCCCTTGGTCGGGTGCGTGCCCGGCAGGGTGCGCCAGGGAATGCCGTCGCCGTCCACGTCCTTGTAGCGGCCGAAGTCGCGGCCGGCTTCCAGCTCCTCGGCCGTCATGACCTTGCCGCGGTCGTAGGCGCGGCTCTCGTCCCATTCGAAGGGCGCGCACAGGCGCTGGTTCATGCCGATGTCCAGGTCGGTCATCAGGAACACGGGGGTCTGCAGGCGGTCGGCCAGGTCGAGCGCGGCGGCGGCGTGCTCGAAGCATTCGTGCGGGTCCTCGGGAAACAGCAGCACGTGCTTGGTGTCGCCGTGCGAGGCGTAGGCGCAGCACAGGATGTCGGCTTGCTGGGTGCGGGTGGGCATGCCGGTGGAAGGCCCGCCGCGCTGCACGTTGATGAGGGTGACGGGAATCTCGGCGAAGTAGGCCAGGCCGATGAACTCGGCCATCAGCGAGATGCCCGGGCCCGAGGTCGCGGTGAAGGCGCGCGCGCCGTTCCAGCCGGCCCCCACCACCATGCCGATGGAAGCCAGCTCGTCCTCCGCCTGCACGATCGCAAAGCGGTTCTGCCCGGTGGCCGGGTCCACGCGGAACTTGGCGCAGTACTTCTGGAAGGCCTCGGCCACCGAGGAGGAGGGCGTGATCGGATACCAGGCCGCCACCGTGGCCCCGCCATACACGCAGCCCAGCGCCGCGGCGCTGTTGCCGTCGACGAAGATGCGGTTTCCCACCCGGTCGGCGCGCCGCACCCGCAGGCCCACCGACGCGTTCAGGTGCTCGCGCGCGAAGTCGCAGCCCAGGTGCAGCGCCTGCACGTTGGAGGCCAGCAGCCTTTCCTTGCCCCTGTACTGCTCGCCGAGCAGCTTCTCGACCACCTCGGGCTCGATGCCCAGCAGGATGGCCAGCGCGCCGACGTAGACGATGTTCTTGAACAGCTGCCGCTGCCGCGGGTCGTGGTAGACCGCGTTGCAGATCTCGGTCAGCGGCATGCCGATGACGCGGATGTCCTCGCGGAACTTCGAGGGGGGCAGGGCGCGCGTGCTGTCGTAGAACAGGTAGCCGCCGGGCACCAGCTCGGCCACGTCGGCGTCCCAGGTCTGCGGGTTCATCGCGACCATCATGTCGGTGCCGCCGCGCCGCCCCATGTAGCCGGCTTCGGACACGCGCACCTCGTACCAGGTCGGCAGGCCCTGGATGTTGCTGGGGAAGATGTTGCGCGGGCTCACCGGCACGCCCATGCGCAGGATGGCCTTGGCGAAGAGCTCGTTGGCCGAGGCGGAGCCGGAGCCGTTGACGTTGGCGAACTTGATGACGAAGTCGTTGACGGCGGCGATCGAAGGGATGGCCGGCGCGCTCGTTGCCTCGCGCGCGTCGCCGGTTTCGAAGGCGGACTTTGCGCCTCGGGGTGGAAGCGTGGCGCTCATGCCGGCACCCCCTGCTTCGGCGCGACGCGCGCATCGCGGGCCTGCGGCCCCGCCGGCGTCATCTCGATCAGGAACTTCTGCATGTCCCAAGCCCCGGTGGGGCAGCGCTCGGCGCACAACCCGCAGTGCAGGCAGACATCTTCGTCCTTGACCATCACGCGGCCGGTCTTGAGCCCGCCCGACACGTACAGGTCCTGCGCCAGGTTCAGCGCCGGCGCCTTCAGCCGCTGCCGCAGTTCCGCCTCCTCGCCATTGGCGGTGAAGCTGATGCAGTCCATCGGGCAGATGTCCACGCAGGCATCGCACTCGATGCAGGCGGCCTCGGTGAACACCGTCTCCACATCGCAATTGAGGCAGCGCTCGGCCTCCTTGAAGGCGGTGGCGGCGTCGAAGCCCAGCTCCACCTCGACCCGGATGCTGGCCAGCGCCTTCTCCGCCTTGGCCCAGGGCACCTTGTAGCGCAGGTCGTTCGTGATGTCGTTGTCGTAGCTCCACTCGTGGATGCCCATCTTCTGCGACATCAGGTTGGTCATCGGGGCAGGGCGCAGCTGGATCGACTCGCCGTGCAGCAGCCGGTCGATCGACACCGCGGCCTCGTGCCCGTGGGCCACGGCCTCGATGATGTTCTTGGGGCCGAAGGCCGCATCGCCGCCGAAGAACACCTTCGGCGCGGAGGACTGGAAGGTGTTCTTGTCGAGCACCGGCAGGCCCCACCGGTCGAAGTCGATGCCGCAATCGCGTTCGATCCAGGGGAAGGCGTTCTCCTGGCCCACCGCCACCAGTACCTCGTCGCATTCGAAGAAGGCCTCGGGCTCGCCGGTGGGCACCAGCGTGCGCCGGCCCTGTTCGTCGTACTGCGCCCGGACGATCTGGAACAGCATGCCCACCAGCTTGCCGCTTTCATGCACGAAGGCCTTGGGCACGTGGAAGTTGATGATGGGGATGCCCTCGTGCTGCGCGTCCTCCTTCTCCCACGGCGAGGCCTTCATCTCCTCGAAGCCGCTGCGCACGATCACCTTCACGTCGGTGCCGCCCAGGCGGCGGGCGGAGCGGCAGCAGTCCATCGCGGTGTTGCCGCCGCCCAGCACGATGACGCGCTCCCCGATGCTGGTGATGTGGCCGAAAGAGACGGAAGCCAGCCAGTCGATGCCGATGTGGATGCCGGCCGCGGCTTCTTGCCGGCCGGGCAGGTCCAGGTCGCGCCCGCGCGGGGCCCCGCAGCCGACGAAGATCGCGTCCCAGTCCTGAGCCATCAGGGCCTTCATCGAGTCGATGCGCTCCCCGCCGCGGAACTCGACGCCGAGGTCCAGGATGTAGCCCGTCTCCTCGTCGATCACCGACTCGGGCAGGCGGAAGTGCGGGATCTGCGTGCGCATGAAGCCGCCGGCCCGGTTGCCCTCGTCGAACACCGTCACCTCGTAGCCCAGCGGCGCAAGGTCGCGTGCGACGGTGAGCGAGGCCGGCCCCGCGCCGACGCAGGCGATGCGCTTGCCGTTGCGCGGCTGGGGCACCGGCATGCGCGCGCGCACGTCTTCCTTCATGTCGGCGGCCACGCGCTTGAGCCGGCAGATCGCCACCGGCTCGGGCCGGAATGGCCCCCCAGGGGCTTCGCCCCGGCCCCCCAAGGGGGCGCTCCCGGCTAGGGGCGGCCCGTCGCCGGGCGCATTGCCTTCCTCCACCCGACCGCGCCGGCAGGCCGGCTCGCAGGGACGGTCGCAGGTGCGCCCGAGGATGCCCGGGAAGACGTTCGACACCCAGTTGATCATGTAGGCATCGCCGTAGCGGCGCTGCGCGATCAGTCGGATGTACTCGGGGACGGGGGTGTGCGCCGGACAGGCGTACTGGCAATCGACGACCTTGTGGAAATAGGCCGGGTTCGCGATATCGGTTCGCTGCAAAGCTTTGTCTCCTTGCTGCCGCCCGGGGCCCTCGTGGGTGGGCCGATGCGGGTTTTGCCGCGAGTATGCGCCGCGTGCGGCGCAATGGGGGCTCGGTGAAAGCCCTCAGCGCGTCATGGTCCCGCGGCGAGCGAAGGGGCGGCGTCAGGCCCGCGCCGCGGCCCGCGTCTCGGCGAAGGCGCTGCGGCCCAGCCAGCGCCACAGGTCGCGGGCATCGCGTGCGCCACCGGTCAGACGCACGCGCCGCTCGCGGATCTGGTCCTCCGCCTCGCGGTCGCCGGTCCAGATCTCGGTCAGCGCGAGCACGGTCGATTCGACCACCAGCGTCGGCTCGTCGCCCGGGTTGTCGCGGCAGAGATCGGCCGTGCCCTGGTCGATCACCAGCCACCAGCGCCGCTCGCCCTCGGGGGCATCGGTGAAGCGGAAGTGGACCACGATGCAGCGCTCCGGCGGGCATTCGTCCAGGTGCACGAAGCGTCGGATGTCCCACATCAGGAAGCCCGCGTCGAGCTGCCCCCGCTTGAGGCGGCTGCCGATCCAGCGCGCGCCCCAGTGGCCCAGCGCCAGCACGATGGGGCGCAGCTCCTCGCCGGCACCGGTGAGGTGGTACTCGGCCGACGTGCCCGTGCCCTGGACGCGCTTGACCACGCCGACCTCCTCGAGCTTGCGCAGGCGCTGCGCGAGCAGCGAGCCCGACATGCGCGGCACCCCTCGCCGGATGTCGTTGAAGCGCGTGCTGCCGCACATCAGCTCGCGCACCACGAGCGGCGTCCAGCGCTCGCACAGCACCTCGGCGCCGCGCGCGACGGTGCAGAACTGGCCGTAATCGATCATGGCGCCAATCTAGCTTTTCGCGCGCCCGGAGGCCAGTACAATTCTGGACTGGCGAGGCGAGCTCCGCACGGCCATCCTTGCAGCACCAACCCACCTCAAGGAGATCCACCATGAACGCCGTCGCCACCCCGCCTGTCTTCGATCCCGCCGCCTTCAAGACCACCACCCGCGCGCAATGGCAGGCCGCGGCCGAGGCCTGGCACCGCTGGGGCCCCTTCCTCGGCCGTTGGCTCGGCGAAGCGACCGACACCATGTTCGACCTGGCCCGCATCGGGCCCGGCTCGCGCGTGCTCGACGTCGCGGCCGGTGCCGGCGAGCAGTCGATAGCCGCGGCGCGGCGCGTGGGCGCGGCGGGCCACGTGCTCGCCACCGACATCGCGCCTGCGCTGCTGGAGCGCGCCACCGCCGATGCCCGGGCCGCCGGGCTCGCGAACCTCGAGGTCCGCGAGCTCGACGGAGAGGCGCTCGACACCCTGCCGGCCGCCAGCTTCGATGCCGTGATCAGCCGCGTCGGCCTGATCTACTTTCCCGACCAGCAGCGCGCGCTGGCGGGCATGCGGCGTGCGCTGCGGCCGCGCGGGCGCGTGTCGGCCGTCGTGTACTCGACGCCCGAGCGCAATGCCTTCTTCTCGATCCCCGTGAAGATCATCCGCGAGCGCGCCGGGCTGCCGCCGCCGCTGCCGGGGCAGCCCGGGCCCTTCTCGCTGGGCGGGGAGGGCGTGCTCGAGGCCGCATTCGCGAAGGCGGGCCTGCGGGAGATCGAGGTGCGCAAGGTGCCTTCGCCGGTGCGGCTGCCGAGTGCGGCGGAGTGCGTGCGCTTCGAGCGGGAGTCCTTCGGGGCCCTGCACCAGATGATGATCGGGTTGAGCGAGGAGGAGCGGGCGCGGACCTGGGATGCGATCGAGGAGGCGCTGCGGGGCTTCGAGACCGCCGACGGGTTCGAAGGGCCGTGCGAGATGCTGGTGGGGGCGGGGACCGTGTCCTGACCGGTTGGGCCGCCGTGCCGGTTCAAGGCACCAGCCCGGCCTTGCGCAGGCCCGTCACGAAGCGCTCGAGCGGCGCGGGGCTGGTGTAGGGCAGGACGCGCAGCGTGAGCTCGATCGTGTAGCCGGGATTCAGCGCCATCAGCTCGCGCCAGATCCGGGCGGCCTCGTCGAGGCGGCCGGCGTGGCCGTAGAGCGACGCCAGGTAGGCGCGCGTGACGTCCGACCCCGGCATCTGGATCAGGCGGCGCTTGAAGCTCACTTCGGCCTCGGCGTCGTGCCCGAGTGCGAATTGAGCCCGCCCCTGCGCGTGCCGCCACAGGCTGAACTCCGGGTCCAGGCGCAGGGCCTTCGCCAGCGATTCGATCGACTCCTCGTGCCGCCCGGAAAAATCCAGGATGATGCCCAGCGTCCCATGGCTCTGGGCGGAATTGGGGTCGAGCGCCACCGACTTGCGCGCGGCGCGCTCGGCCTCGTCCAGCCTGCGCAGCCACATCAGCGCGTTCGACATCGCGTGATACGACAGGGGCTCGGCGGGGTCCAGTTCGCAGGCCTTGCGAGCGATCGCCAGGTTCTCCTCCAGATCATCTGCCGTCCGGCCGTTCCAGGCGTTGGCGTACTCGACGCCGCGGGCGATCGCCAGGTAGGCATAGGCCAGCGCCAGCTCCGGTTCGATCGCCAGTGCGCGCTCCAGCATCTCGCGCGTCTCGACCAGGGCCGGTTCCGTGAAATGCAGGATGCAGCTCTTCGCGCGAATGAGATAGTCGTAGGCCTCGACGTTGACCTTGCCGCGATCGTGCCGGCGCGCCTCTTCGTTGCCGGTGAGCCGCACCTCCAGCGTTTCCACGATCTTGCGCGTGACCTCGTCCTGCACCAGGAAGATGTCCTCGAGGTCGCGGTCGTAGCGGTCTGCCCAGACATGCCCGCCGGATTCGGCATCGATCAGCTGCACGTTAATGCGCACCCGCATCCCGTGGCGCCGCACGCTGCCTTCGAGCACGTGCCGCACGCCCAGCTTGGCCCCCACGTCCTTGATGTCGACGTTCTGCTTCTTGAAGGTGAAGGTCGAGTTGCGCGCGATCACGAACAGGCCGGAGATCTTGGAGCAGTCGGTGATGATGTCCTCGGTGATGCCGTCGGCGAAGTACTCCTGCTCCGGGTCGCCGCTCATGTTGGTGAAGGGCAGCACGGCCAGCGAGGGCCGGTCCGGCAGGCGCAATGCCGGGCCGTTGGAGCGCGGGGATGCGGGCGCCGGCTCGGCAGGCTTCAGCTGAAAGGCGTGGACCAGGTGCGCGATGTTCTTCATCGGCTGCTCGCCCTGGTCGACGAAGCTGGCGACGATCCGGTCGCGCACGGCCCCGTGCACCGCGTCGGACACGACGATGCCGCCCGCCTCGGCCACCGCGCACAGCCGCGAGGCGATGTTGACGCCGTCGCCGTAGACCGTGCCGTCCGCCTTCTCGATCACGTCGCCCATGTGGATGCCGATGCGAAAGAGCATGCGCCGGTCCTGCGGCACGCCGCCGGTGGATGCGCCCAGCTGCTGCTGGACGGCGATGGCGGCCGTCACCGCGCCCGCTGCGGTCTCGAACACGGCGAGCACCGAATCGCCGGCCATGTCGATCACGCGGCCGTGGCCGGCCTCGATGCGGCTGCGGAAAACCGCCCGGGCGGCATCGAGCGCGGCCACGGTGCCGCGATCGTCGATGGCCATCAGGCGCGAATAGCCCACCGCGTCCGCGGCGAGGATCGCCAGCAGGCGTTGTTTGAGATCAGACGAGTTCACCGATGCCGACTCCATGGGGAACAGACGAGTCCACCAGAGCCGGAGCATATTACGCTCCTCGCGGGCGTTCGGCGGCGGCGCTCGATCACGCTTAGCCGAAGCCGCGCGCTACGGTCCGGTGCGGTGCTGGTCGCCCGAGTCCGCGAGGTGCCGCAGCAACAGGTCCGCGGCCGGCGACAGCGCCTCGCCGGTCTTGGTGGCCATCAACAGCCGGCGCACCGCCCAGGGGTCCTTGAGCCGCACGACGCGCAGGTCCAGCACACTGACCTGCGCCGAGCAGGCCGCCAGCGGCACCACGCCGATGCCCAGGCCTGCCGCGATCATGTGGCACATCGCATCGAAGCTGCGCACCTGCACGCGCAGCCGCATCGGAACGCCGGCCTGCTCGGCCGCGCGCGAGGTCAGCTCCAGCAGCGAGCTGCTGCGGTTCAGGCCCACGAACTCGTAAGCCAGGCAGGTCTTGAAATCGACCCGCTTCAGGCGCGCCAGCGGATGCTGCCGGGCGCACAGCACGACCAGCTCGTCGGTCTGGAAGGGCGCGATGTCCAGCCCGTAGGCCGGCGTGTTCTCGGCGAACACGCCGACGTCGGCCAGGCCGTCGACCAGGGCGCGCACGATGTCGCCGCTCAGCTGCTCCTCGACCTCGACGCGGATGTCGGGATGCCGCTCCAGAAAGCTTGCAAGCGCCGCCGGCAGGAACTCCGTGAGCGCCGACATGTTGGCCCACAGGCGCACGTGGCCGCGCACGCCGGCCGCGTAGTCGCCGAGCTCGCTGCTGAACTGCTCGAAGCCCTGGAACAGGCGCATCGCGTGCTGCATCGCCACGTGGCCGGCGGGCGTCAGCGCGATGCCCTGGGCGCTGCGCTCCAGCAGCTTCGAGCCGGTGGCGCTCTCGAAATCGGAAAGGCGCCGGCTCGCCGCCGAAAGCGCCAGGTGGCAGGCTTCGGCGCCCTTGGTGATGCTGCCCGACTGCGCCACTGCGCAGAACAGGCGCAGCGTGACGAAATCGATGCGCGCCGGGTTGATCGTGCGGGCCATGCGCGGGATTCTAGGCAAGGCCTTCGCGTTTTGCGAAGCCCTGCTGCCGTCAAAGCAATTCCGCGAAAGCTCCCGCGTTTCTACAGTGGAGGCCATTCCACTCAAGAGACGAACACCACGCCATGAACGCACTCGAAGGCCTCAAAGTCCTGGAGCTCGGCCAGCTCATCGCCGGCCCCTTTGCCGGCAAGACGCTGGCCGAATTCGGCGCCGACGTGATCAAGGTCGAGCCCGCCGAGGTGGGCGATCCGCTGCGCAAGTGGCGCATGCTGCGCGACGGCAGCTCGGTGTGGTGGGAAGTGCAGTCGCGCAACAAGCGCTCGGTCTGCCTCGACCTGCGCAGCGCCGAAGGGCAGGAGGCGGTGCGCGCCCTGGCGCTCGAGGCCGACGTGCTGATCGAGAACTTCAAGCCCGGCACGCTCGAAGGCTGGGGCCTGGGCTGGGAGCAACTGCATGCGCTCAATCCCGGGCTGGTGATGCTGCGCATCTCGGGCTACGGCCAGACCGGCCCTTACCGCGACAAGCCGGGCTTCGGCGTGCTCGGCGAATCCATGGGCGGCCTGCGCTACCTCAGCGGCGAGCCGGGCCGGGTGCCGGTGCGCGTGGGCATCTCGCTGGGCGACACGCTGTCGGCGCTGCACGGCGTGATCGGCGTGCTGATGGCGCTCTACCACCGCGCGGCCCACGGCGGCGAGGGCCAGTTCATCGACGTGGCGCTCTACGAGTCGGTCTTCAACGTGATGGAGAGCCTGCTGCCCGAGTACGACGCCTTCGGCACGGTGCGCGAGCGCGCGGGCAGCGCCCTGCCGGGCATCGCGCCCACCAACGCCTACCGGTGCAACGATGGCCACTACGTGCTGGTGGCGGGCAACGGCGACAGCATCTTCCGCCGGCTGATGCGGGCGATCGAGCGCCCCGACCTGGAGGACGACCCGGCGCTGCGCCACAACGACGGCCGCGTGGCGCAGGTCGAGATGCTCGATGCCGCCATCGAGGCCTGGACCGTGCAGCGCAGCCGCGACGAGGTGCTGGCCGTGCTCGATGCGGCCGGCGTGCCGGTCGGGCGCATCTACACGGTGGCCGACATCGCGAGCGACCCGCAGTACCTGGCGCGCGAAATGATCGTCGAGGCGCCCACCTCCGATGGCCGAACGCTCAAGGTGCCGGGCATCGTGCCCAAGCTGAGCGCCACGCCCGGCCGCATCGCGCATCCGGCGCCGCGGCTGGGCGAGCACGACGATCAATTGCGGCCCGGCGCCGGCTGGCCCGCACGCACCCGCTGAAAGGACTTCGCATGAACACCGGCAACGGCACGCGCCTCGGCGTCAACGAGGTCGCCACCCGCGACGGCTTCCAGATGGAAAGCCGCTTCATTCCCACCGAGGACAAGATCGCGCTGGTCGACCGCCTGAGCGGCCTGGGCTACGCCAAGATCGAGGTCACCTCCTTCACATCGCCCAAGGCCATCCCGGCGCTGCGCGACGGCGAGGAGGTCATGGGCCGCATCGCGCGCCGCCCCGGCGTGGTCTACACCGCGCTGGTGCCCAACCTGCGCGGCGGCGAGCGTGCGCTGGACAGCCGCGTCGACGAGTTCAACATCGTGATGTCGGCCAGCGAGACCCACAACCTCGCCAACCTGCGCATGACGCGCGAGCAGTCCTTCGCCCAGCTGGCCGAGGTGATCGCGCTGGCGCGCCAGGCGAAAGTGCCGGTGAACGTGTCGCTGTCCTGCGCGTTCGGCTGCCCGATGGAGGGCGAGGTGCCGCTCGACGGCGTGCTGGGCTGGATCGACCGCTTCGCCGCGCTGGACGTGGCCGGCATCACGCTGTGCGACACCACGGGCATGGCCTATCCGACGCAGGTGCAGGACGTCTGCGCGAGCGCGCTGGCGCGCTTCGAGGCGCTGGATTTCACCGCGCATTTCCACAACACCCGCGCCATGGGGCTGGTCAACACGGTCGCGGCGGTCGAGGCGGGCGTGCGCCGCTTCGACATGTCGCTCGGCGGCATCGGCGGCTGCCCCTATGCGCCCGGCGCGACGGGCAACGTCGCGACCGAGGACGTGGTCCACATGCTGCAGTGCATGGGCTACGACACGGGCATGGACCTCGACGGCCTGATCGGCGCCGCGGCCCAGCTCGAAGCGCTGGTGCAGCACGACCTGCCGGCCCAGGTGTCGCGCGCCGGCCATCGCCTCACGCGGCATGCGCCGCCGGCGGATTTCAGCGAGATCGTCGATCGCGCCAAGGCGCGTGGCGAAGGCAGAAAGGAGCTGCGGGCATGATCGACCATCTGGACCACCTGGTGCTGACCACCGCCGACGAGACCGCCTGCGTGCGCTTCTACATCGAGGTGCTGGGCATGACGCTCGAGACTTTCGGGGAAGGCCGCAAGGCTTTCCGCTTCGGCAACCAGAAGATCAACCTGCACCTGAAGGGGCATGAGTTCGAGCCCAAGGCGCAGGCGCCGACGCCCGGCGCGCTGGACCTCTGCTTCATTGCCGCCGTGCCGCTGGACGACGTGATCGCGCGCCTCGCCGAGAAGCAGGTGCCCATCGTCGAAGGCCCCGTGCTGCGCACCGGCGCGACGTCGCGCATCCGCTCGGTCTATGTGCGCGACCCGGATCTCAACCTCATCGAGATCTCGGAGTTGAAGGCCTGAGCCCACCCGCATTTTTTGAAAAGGAGACAAGACATGAAACTCGCCCCCCGTCTGCTCGCGGCCTGCGCCGCATCCGCCGTGATGGCCTCGCACGCCGACACCTTTCCTTCGAAGCCCATCACCTTCATCGTCCCCACGGCGCCGGCCGGCTCCACCGACATCATGGCGCGCATGGTCGGCGATCCGCTGTCGCGTGCGCTCGGCCAGCCCGTCGTGGTCGACAACAAGCCGGGTGCCAGCGGCAACATCGGCACCGAGGCCGTGGCCCGCGCCGCGCCCGATGGCTACACGCTGCTCATGCAGTACTCCGGCTACCACGTGGGCAATCCCGCGCTGTTCCAGCAGATCAAGTGGAACCCGACGAAGGACTTCGTCCCCGTCGCGCTCGTGATGCGCGCGCCGCACGTGGTGGCGGTGAGCGGCAAGCTGCCGGTCAATTCGATGAAGGAGCTGATCGAGTACGGCAAGAAGAAGGGCGACGGCGGCCTCAACTACGCCTCCTCCGGCAACGGCTCCATCCAGCACATCGCAGGCGAGCTGCTGTCGCGCCAGGCGAAGCAGCCGATGACCCATGTGCCCTACAAGGGCTCGGGCCCGGCGATCAACGACCTGATCTCGGGCAACGTCGACATGTTCATCACCACGCCGCCTTCGGTGATCGGCCACATCGGCAGCGGCAAGCTCAAGGCGCTGGCTTATACGGGCACCCAGCGGCATCCCTCGATGCCCAACGTGCCGACCTCTGCCGAGGCCGGGCTGCCGGGCTACGAGGTGGATTCGTGGTTCGCGGTTTTTGCGCCGGCGAAGACACCGCCGGAAGTCGTCGCCAAGCTGAGCAGCGAAATCCGCAAGATCGTCGAGAGCGAAAGCTTTCGCAAGAAGGTGGATGACCAGGGCGCCTTCGCGGTCTACATGGACTCGCCCGCGCTGGGCAAGTTCGTGGACCAGGAACTGGCGAAGTGGTCGAAGGTGATCAAGGCAGCCGAGATCAAGGCCGACTAGGAACGCGGACGGCGCTGCGGCCGCGGGAATCAGTGGGCGGCGCCGGCCTCGGCGATGAACTTCAGCAGGTCGTGGTAGCCGGGGCCGAACTCCTGCGTGTCCACGCCGGCCAGCAGTTGCAGGCTCTTGGCCCGCGCAGTGCCGTCGATGCCGCGGCTGGAGCGCACGCTCAGTTCGGGATCGGCGTTGCCCTCGTCACGCTCGGACTCGCACACCACCACGATGGCGCCCGCGCACATCGCCAGGTCGCCACGCCGGAACAGGCGGCGTGCATCGGCCGGCCGAAAAACCAGACGGGGCGCGCGGCGCGGTGCGGTGGCGGGCGATGGTGCGAAGGTGATCTTGGCCATGAAAGTGCTCGTGGAACGAAGCAGTGCTGTGATGGCGCCAATGGTCGCGTAAAAATGGATGCGAGAGGAGATTCCCGTAAAAGGGAAGTTCAACAAACTGTGGCATTAGTCGCCCGCAGGCGCAACAAACCATCCGCCATAGGCTGAAGGCTCAATCGAAAGTTCTCAGTCAGGAGCAGACGTAGGAAGCCGCCTGCCGCGGATCGCCGCCGGTCAACGTGGCCTTGGTCGGATACATGCAGATCGGGCGCGAACTGGCGGGCGATGTGCCGGTGGCCGGTGCCGAGATGTCGATGCGCTCGGGCGAGTTGCCGCTTTCCACCCACAGCGTCAGCGCCAGGTAAAGCTGGGCGTTGGTCGGCAGCGGCGGATTCGCCGCCGGGTTGGTCGTGCCGTTGCCGAAGGTGTGGCCCATGCCGGGCACCAGGAACAGCCGGTAGAAGTTGCGCGCTACCGAATCGCCGCCCACCCGCGAGGCCAGGCGTGTGTAGTAGTTCACGGTGCCCTGCGGCGGGATCAGCGTGTCGGCGAGGCCGTGATAGACCAGCATCTTGCCGCCGCGTGCGGCGAATCGATCGAGGTCCGGATCGTCGGTGTTGATGTTGGCGAAGGCGGCCTGCAGGGCCACGCCCTGGTCGAAGGCGTTGGAGAGGTCCGCGTACGACAGGCTCGTCCACCGGTTGATCCCGTTGCCCGTCGCGTTGATGAAGGAAGGCGTGGCCCAGGTCGGGTCCTGCAGTTCCAGCGCCACCATGTCGGTCGCGATGGTGAAAGGCGTCGCGCCGCCCAGCCCCGCCAGGCTGGTGCCGCGCGTCAGCCCGTACCAGCGCTGGTTGGCCGAGGTGGCCGGCGAGGTGGCGAAGCCGTTGTCCGCCGAGGGGGCGGGCACGGAGCCGTTGCTGGTCTGCCCGTACCAGATCTTGTTCATCGCCAGGGCCTGGGCGGCCGTGACGCAGCTGCCGGCAGGCCCGGTGCCGCCGCTGCTGGGGCACAGCACGGCGGCGTCCAGCTGCGGGTCGTAGCGGCATTGGGAGGGATCGGGGATGTAGCCCAGATGCTGGCTGTTCACCACGTCGCAGGCGTTGATGGCGGCATTGCCCATCAGCGTCAGCTGGGCCGCGGTCAGCGGCACGCCGCCGAGGTCGCGCTGGTAGACGATCTGCGGGTACAGCTCGGCGGTGATGAATTTCGTCCAGTTGATGGCCGGAGCGCCTGCCAGGATGCCGTCGAAGTCGCCCGGATGGGCCTGCGCCTCCATGTGCCCCTGGCGGCCGCCGGTGGAGAAGCCGTTCCAATAGGAGAACCGCGGCGCGCTGCCGTAGAAGGCGGTCGCCAGCGCCTTGGTCTTCACGGCCATTTCATGGATGCCGCGCTGCGCGAAGTCGTTCCACAGCGCCGTGTTGACGGTGCCGTCGGGCTTCATCGCGAAGGAGCCGCCGTTGGCGGTGTTGGCGTGGCCGGTGTCGGTGCTCGCGGAGACCGCCCCTTCCACCATGGCCGTGTTTGCCGGGGTGCCGGCGCTGCCGCCGGTGACGCCGGCCAGCGCCGTCAGCGAGGTGTGCACGCCGCCGGCCCAGCCGCCGCCGCCCTTCACATGCACGCGGCCGTTCCACTTCGCCTCGCCGGGCAGCCAGACCTCGATGCCGATGCCCGGCGAGGTCGAGGGCGCGTCCGCCGGGCCCGGGTTGCCCGGCCCCACCAGCAGCTTCACCACGCAGAGGTCGGTGGTGGCGGTGGGTGTGGTCGGCGTGGGGGTGCCCGTCAGCAGCAGCGGATCGCCGGTCTTGAAGGATTTGACCAGCAGCACGCTGGTATTGGCGTCGGGCTTGAAGCCGGACTTGATCGAATCGTCGCAGGAGAGCCGGGATTGGCCGGGCGGAGGCAGGACCACGCCGCCCCCGTGCCCGCCGCCGCCACCGCCGCCGCAGGCAGCGAGCCCGCCGGCCGCCGCGATGCAGGCCACGCGGGCCCATGCCTTCACCCAAACTTCGAAGCGGCTCTCTCCACGCATGGCGTCCCCCTTTTCGTCGGCTGCCCGCCGGAGCCGGCGGTCTGAGCGCCAAAGGGTCATGCGCCGCGAGCGGCGTGCGATGCGTAGGACGGCGCCGCCGGCTACGAACGTCGACGGCCTACAGACTGCAACGCCGGGTAGGCTGCCCATCCGGTCGGAGCGACAATGAGGCCGGCACAACGAGAGGACGACCGGATGAGCAAGGACATCGCGCAGATCGCTGCCTGGTTGCAACCGCAGGAGATCCTGTTCGACGTCGACGTGCGCGACCGGAATCATGCGCTCGAGGTCGCGGCGGCGGCGATCTGCCGGGCCCGGGGGCTCGATCCGGCGCCGGTCGTTCGCGCGCTGTGGCGGCGCGAGCAGGCCGGCACCACCGCACTCGGCGACGGATTCGCGATTCCGCACGCCTGCATCGGCGGCATCGCGCAGCCGACCACCTTGTTCATGCGCACCCGCCGTGCCATCGCCTTCCATGCGCCGGACGGCAAGCCGGTCTCGCAGCTGCTGGCCATCATGGTCCCGGAGGAGGGCGCCAGGGACGATCATCTGCAGTTGCTCGCGCTGGTCGCCCGGCTCTTCTCCGACCGCGGTTTCCGGGCGCAGCTCGACGGCGCGTCCGATGCGGCGGCTGCTTCGGAAGTGTTCCGGGCCGGGATCGCGCGTGTGGCGGCCGCTTCGTCCTAGCGCGATCGGCGCCCAGCCTCGCCAGGTGGCCCACTAGAATTCGCTCGTCTTCGACTGCAAAGGATGTCCGGCGTGAGATGGTGGTTCGCGTGCTTCGGTCTGGTGGGCGCCAGCGTCGCGGCCGAGGCCGCGTGGTTCACCGTCACCGGCAATCCCGAAGATCCGTCGGTGAACACGGTGCAGGTCGATCCGGTGGCGATCAAGATCACGGGCGAGCGCAGGGTCATGAACGTGCGCGTGAGCCGCTCGCAGGACCGCGTCAACTGGGAGGGCGTGCCCTACCGTTCGTACGACGCCCGCGTCGCCTTCGATTGCCGGGCCAGGAAGGGCGAGTACCTGTTCGCGCGCTTCTACATGGCGGCCCTGTGGCAGGGCGAGGTGCACAAGGCCACCGACTATTCGGAGAAGCCGCGGCCGATGCGATTTCTCAGCATCGAACCCAATCCCGCCGATCGCATCGTCCGCGCAGCCTGCCACGCCAGCGGGCAATAGCCGGCAGCCGGCCTCGACGGGTGACAGGGTGAGTGCTCAGGCCACGCGCCCGAGCGCGGCCAGGACCTCGGCTGCGGGCGGCAGCTCGCTGGTGCGCCAGACCAGCCGGGCCTGGCGATCGAACACATAGACCTGGCCGGTGTGGCGGTCGCCTGCGGCCACGCCGCCCCTGAAGAGCGAGAGCAGCGGCTCGAGCGCAGCCGGCGCAGGCGCCGCCGCGCTCCAGGCGGGCCCGGCGCCGAACCGCCGCAGCCAGGCGCCGAGTGCGGCGGGGTCGTCGGCCAGCGGATCGATGCTCAGCGACAGCAGGCGTGCCGCCGGATCGCGCTCCGCCCGCATGCCAGCCTGCAGGGCCGCGAACAGCGCACCCTGGATCGGGCAGACCGTGCTGCAGCCGGTGAACATCAATTGCACGGCGGTGGGGGTGCCGCGCAGTTGTGCAGCGAGTGTGGGCGCGGCGCCGTCATGGCGCCGCAGCGGCAAGGCCGGGGCCGGCACGGCCGGCAGCACCGGGCCCACCGCAGCGTCGGCGCGTGCGGCCGGCAGCCCCGACAGCCATGCCAGCGCGCCGGCTGCCAGCAGGCGCCGGCGCCCGTCGGATTCCGGCCGGTGCGCGGCGAGATGGCGATGCGCGTTCATTCGTCCGGCCCTTGCGTCAGGTAGTCCCACAAGGCCGCGCACTGGGCATCGTCGGCATCGAAGCGCGGCATGGCGCGCGGCAACACGATGTGCCCCGGATCGACGCCGGTGCGCAGCGTGCGGCAGAAGGAGGCCTGCTCGTACGCGATGGGCGGGCCGCCCCGGCGCGCGCGCGCTTCGCGCAACTGGCGCCTGCCCAGCGGCGGCGCGAAGTCGGAGGTCACGGCGGTGGACTTGCCGGGCCCGCTGTGGCACTGGATGCAGCGCGTTGCCTCGACCGGCAGCGGCGTGCTGTGGCCGGACAGCGTGCCGGCGAGCGCCTCGGTGCCGTCGAACAGGCGCGCACCGCGCGCCACCGAGGCCTGCGGGGCTTCGCGCGCCCCATCGTTGGCGCGGCACGCAGGCCATGCGATTGCGAATGCCAGCGCCATCGGGAGCCCCAGCTTGCCGAACCGGTGCGCCACTACCGGATGTTGATCGTGCGCGCCACGCTGGGCACGCCGCCGGCGTCGAGCGCGAACAGCATGTAGTTGCCCGGCAGCACCACGCCGCGATCGGCCGGAATGCCCAGCTGGTAGTTGCCTGTCGTGCCGGTGAAGGACAGCGGGATGCGGCGCTGGTCGGTGTTGACCGAATGCGTGACCGAAGCCATGCGCACCAGCGCGAAAGCGGCCGCCGCGCGGTCGGTCGTCACGGCGATCTGGCTGCCCCATGTGGCGGTGGCCGGCGCGCCGGTGATGGCCGGGCGAGGCGCGGGCGAACCATCGGGCGAGAGCAGATAGGGCGGCGTGTAGATCTCCGCGTCCGCGTGGTCGGCAGGACAGCCGCACAGGCCACCGCCGCCGGCCAGCACGCGTCCGTCCAGCAGCAGCAGCGCGACGCTGTGGTAGTTGCGCGGCCGCTGCATCGGCGGCAGGGTGATGAAGCTTTCCAACGCCGGGCTCCACAGCTCGGCGGCCAGCACGCTGTAGGAGTCGGAGAAGGTCACCGGCTGCGTCTGGCCGCCCATCACGAACACCTCGCCGTTGGGCAGCACCACGCTGTTGACGAAGGTGCGGCCATAGGCCATGGGCGAGACCTTGCGCACCGTGGGCGGGTTCGGCGGGCCCGCACCGATGTCGATGACGTAGGCGGTGTTGAAGGCGTTGCCGCTGTCGTGGTTGGGCGCGCCGCCGAGCTTGAGGATCTTGTTGATGTCGTACATCACGGCGCTGGCCGTCATGGCGTAGGGGTCGTCGCTGCGCAGGCCGGCCTGCAGGATGGCGCCGCTGCCTCGCGTGTCGATCCAGTGCATCGCGGCGGCGGGTCCCGCGTGGAACACCCAGTCGCCGGCGGCGCCGAACAGCCACATGTGGTTGTCGCCGCGGTAGACACCGGCCGCATCGGGGCCGGCCAGCGGCGGGTTCGAGACATTGCTCGCGTCCGGCATGTTGGCCGGCACGCCGGCCAGCGTGCGCCAGGTCCTGGTGCTGGCCGACCACACCTCGCCGTACTTGCCGCCCAGACCGCCGTTCCACGAACCGCCGACCGTGAACACGGAACCGTCGGACATGGTCGTGCTGGACTGGTAGGCACGCGCGATCCCGAGTTGCGCGCCCGTGGTCCAGCCGCCGAGTGCGGGGTCGTAGATCGAGGTCTTCGCCGCATCGCTGCCCCCGGTGACCAGCACGCTGCCGTCGGCCAGCATGCTGAGGCCGGGGCAGAACATCTGGTGGCCCGTTGCGGTGACCGTCAGCGGGCTCGACGTTAGCGTGGCGGGGTCGAACACCGAGGTGTAGGTGTACGCCTCGGCGCTGCTCGTGCTGAAGCTGGTCGGGGAGCGGGCGGCCCACAGCAGCAGCTTGCCGTCCGGCAGGTTGGCGGCCGATGCGGGCACGAGCGGCAGCGGGATCGGATCGGACCAGGGCTTCGCGGCCGCGGTGGACTGCGCCGCGGTGTAGCCGGCCGCGGTGAATCGGTATTCGTTGGCCGGCAGCCACTTCCCCTTGAACCGGGAGCGAAGCCGGACCACGAATTCGGCACCGTTGATGGGCAGGTTCGTCACCGTGTACGTGGTGGCGCTGGTCACGGTGTCGACCAGCGGTGTCGCGGAGGTGGTCGACTGGAGCGAGAAGCCGTACTGGTTGGCGCCGGTGTTGGTCCAGGTGAAGGTCGCGCTGCGGCTGGTGAATTTGGTCCCGGGCGTCGGGCTGGTGAGGACGGCGGCCTGTCCCTCCGGAGGGGTTGGCCTGTTGCTCGTTGCGGAAACGCTCAGGGTGGGGTCCGTGGGCTGCGCTCTGCCGCCGCCGCCGTCGGCGCCGCCGCACCAACCCAGGAGCACCATGGACGCACAGGCAAGCCCGGGCAAGGCTCGCGCGGATGGAACGCTGGTCATCGCTCCTCCTTTTTTATTGCCATCGAGTGTGCGCAGCTTAGTCCTCGCGCGCGCAATAAACAATACAAAAGTATTCGGAAGATTGCGCGACCGCGCACCGGTGGGTGCGGGCGGCCCTTACTCGCAGAGCCGCCGTATCTCCGGCGGAATCGGCACCGCGCGGATGCCGCCGCCCTCGCGCTTGGCCGCGAAGATGCGCACCTCCTCGCATTCGAGGATGAGCTCCTCGCCGCGCTTGACGCGGTAGGTCTGCAGGAAGCTCTTGTCGCGCCACTCGGGGATCGCCACCGCGATCGTCAGCGTGTCGCCGTAGCTCGCGCTCTTGACGAAGCGGGTGTGGGTGTCGACCAGCGGCGTGCCGATCACGCCCAGCGTCTGCGCCGTCTCCTCCCAGCGCGGCACGCCGCGCTCGGCGAAGAAGTGGCGCGAGGCCGCGTCGATCCAGCGGAAGAAGTTGGGAAACCAGACGATGCCGGCGGGGTCGCAGTCGCCGAACTCGACGCGGACGGTGTGGATGACTTGACGGCTCACTGGAGTACCTTCGCCTTCGGTTGCGGTGCTATTCGCCTTCGGAGCGGCCGTGCGGCTCACTGGAGTACCTTCGCCTTCGGCTGCGGTGCTATTCGCCTTCGGAGCGGCCGTGCGGCTCATACGGCGATCAATCCGCGAGGATTTTTCTGTCCCGGATGATGGCGCCGAAGCGCGCGGAGTCGGCCATGACACGGTCATGGAAGGCCGCCGGCGTCCCCGGCACCGCTTCGCCGCCCAGGTTGGCAATGCGCTCCTTCACCGCCGGCGTCGCCAGGATGCGGTTGATCTCGGTGTTGAGCCGGGCCACGACCTCGGGCGGCGTGCGCGCCGGCGCGTAGAAGCCGAACACCGTGTCGGCATCGAAGCCCTTGAAGCCCGCCTCGTCGAGCGTGGGCACATCCGGAAACTGCGGCGAGCGCTTGGGGCTGCCCACGGCCAGCAGCCGCAGCTTGCCCGCGCGCACCTGGTTCAGGCCGATGCCCGGATCGAAGGAGAAGTCGATCTGGCCGGCCAGCAGGTCCTGCAGCGCCGGCGCGGCGCCGCGGTAGGGCACGTGCACGGCGTACAGACCGGCCTGGCTCTTGAACATCTCGCCGGCCAGGTGCGGCGAGCTGCCGGTGCCGGGCGAGCCGTAGGACAGCTTGCCCGGGCGCTCCTTCACATAGGCGACGAAGTCCTTGACGTTCTGCGGCGGCAGCGAAGGCTTGGTCACCAGGTACACCAGCACGCGCGCCGCGGCGGCCACCGGGATCAGGTCCTTGGTGGGATCGAAGGACATCTTCGGGTAGAGGTGCGGATTGACCGACACCATGCCGCCCGAGCTCATCAGCAGCGTGTAGCCGTCGGGCAGCGCGCGGGCCACGTTCTCGCCGCCGATGTTGCCGTTGGCGCCGCCGCGGTTCTCGATCAGCACCGGCTGGCCGAGAGCGTCCTGCAGCGGCTGGGAGATGGCGCGCGCGATGGTGTCGGCCGCGCCGCCGGGCGGGAAATTCACCACCACCTTGATGGGCTTGCTGGGCCAGTTGCCGCCTTGCGCATGGACTGCCGGCACCACGGCGGCGGCGCCCAGCACCAGCGCCAGCAATGCGCGGCGCAACGGGATGGCATGGCGGAGTCTTGTGCTTGTCATGGGAAGTCTCCTTCTTGGTTGTTCATGGGGTGGCGGCGGGCCGGCGCTTCATCCAGCGGATCGGCTGCGCCACGACCGGCCGCGCCGGCGCGCCGTGCTGCACGAGCGCGGCATCGAGCGCCTTGCCGGCGTCGTCGGCGAGCGCCGCCTGCCGCGCCGCGGCGATGGCCTCGGCGCGCGCCTCGGCAGAGGCGCCGGGCAACTCGGCCAGGTGGTCGATCACGTGCAGCAGGTTCTGCTTGCCACGCTCGTTGGTGCTGCCGTAGCCCTTGATGAGCCGGCCGCACAGCGCGATCTCGTGGCCCAGGCGCCAGCCGCTGCGCGTGCCCTGCAGCACGGCATCCAGCCAGCGCCCGATCAGCGCCTGCTCCTCGGCGAAGCGGCTGCCGCGCCGGCGCAGCCAGCGCAGCGAGGCCAGCAGCCGCAGCGAGGCCATGCCGAAGACCGCGTGGCTGCCGACCTTCAGCGGCAGGGCCCAGGGCGCCGTGCGACGCCGGTCCCAGGCCGTGAGGCGACGGGCCAGGGATTGCGGCAGCAGCGCCGCGAACTCGGGCGTGCCGGGCTTGAAGTGGTCGTAGACCTTGACGATGTCCTCGTCCCCGGCCCGCACCTCGCGCCGCACGCGCGCCGTGCGGCTCTTGCGGCTCTTGAGCTCGGCCACCCGCACGATGTCGTCGAAGGCCATCCACAGCGCGAGCCAGCGCGCCATCTCGTGGGTGGTGGCCCAGCCGTGGGCGCCGGCGGGGTCGGCCGCGCGCTCGGCCGCCAGCACCTGCTGCAGGCGCTCGATGTAGAGCTGGGCGTACGCGGCGTCCTGGTAGTCGAGCACGCGGGCATGGCCCAGCGCCAGCAGGCCCTGCACCTGCGGCGGGAACAGCCGCGCGACCGCGGGCGGCAGCGGGTGCGCCACGGGCTCGTCCGGCCCGGTGGTGGCCAGCAGCCGGCTCACCATGGCGGCCTGCTCGCGCGGCCCACGCACGATCTCGAAGGCCTGCGCGAAGCCGCGCAGGCTGGCTGCGGCCATGTTGCCGGCCTGGTCGGGCGTCTTGCCGCCGCGCACCACGTGCTCGTAGGCGTCGCGCGGGAAGGGGAACAGTCCGCTGCCCGCGACCGCGCCCAGCATCACGGCGCTGACCACCGTGCCGGCCTCGCGCGCCACCGAGCCCATGTCGAACACGTGGTGCTCGCGGCTGAAGGCCTTGATCACGTCCAGCAGCCTGTCGCTGTCGGCCCGGCCGTCGCCCGGCTGCATGCGCTCGGCCGTGGTCAGCGTGCGCCCCGAGGCGCTGATGACGAGGGTTCGCGCCGGTGCGCTCATGCCGTTGCCGATCTGCCGCGCGGTCTCCAGCAGCTCGGAGGAGACGATCGCATCCAGCGCCCCCGGCACCGGGCTCAGGCTGAACACCGGCCGCCGCCCGCCCAGCTCGGCCTGCGGCACCGGGAACACCTCGATGTAGTAGGTGGTCGCGCCGGTGCGCTGCGCCACGCCGGGGATGGAGGTGCTCTGCGCGGCGTAGCCCGCGTGGCGGGCCGTCTCGACCAGCCACTCGGTGAGCACCCCTCCGCCTTCGCCGCCGAGGGCGCAGACGAGCAGGGTGATGGGTTGTGTCGCTTGGCTGTTCATCATGGAGGCCGGCAATTCATTTTCTGGAGCGCAGCGCCGCGCCCTTGGCGCACGGATGTCCGTTGTCCGCAGTCTAGGCAGGCTGCAGGGCTCGCACCACCGCTCCGCGCAGCGCATGCACCACCCGCTCGTGCCACTTGGGGTTCTGCACCACCTCGGCCCGATAGAAGCTGGGACACAAGGTGGCGGCATGCGCATTGGCACCGCACAGCCCGCAGCCCACGCAGCCGTCGATCACCACTGCCACGGGGTCGACCTTCAGCGGATCGGGGTTGTCCTTGATCGTGAGCGTGGGGCAGCCCGACAGCCGGATGCAGGCGTGATCGCCGTTGCAAACGTCCTCGTCCACGCCGTACTTCACCCGCACCACGCGCTCGCCCCGCTTGAGCAGGCCGGCGATCCAGGGCTTGATGCGGCGCTGCCGCTCCAACTGGCATTCGCCCTCGGCCACGATCACCTTCAGCCCGCTGAAATCGGTGGTGAAGGCCTCGTTCAATGTGGCCCTCATCTTGTCGACGTGGTAGGTGTGCACGGTGCGCAGCCACTGCACGCCCAGGCCCTTGAGGGTCGACTCGATGGTGGTGTTCTTGTCGACCAGGCTCTGCTGCTTGTCGGCTGCGCGTGCCTTCACCGCCTCGTCGGGCGTGGAGATGATGTCCTGCGTGCCGGTGGCCGAGGTGTAGCCGTTCTTGAAGATCAGGAGCACGGCATCGTCGCCGTTGAAGAGCGCGCTCTGCACGCCGGTCAGCAAGCCGTTGTGCCAGAAGCCGCCGTCGCCCATGATCGACAGCGCCCGGCGCTGCATCATCGGCGACACGCCCGCGCGGCTCGCCAGGCTCATGCCGTAGCCCAGGATCGAGTGGCCCATGGAGAAGGGCTCGAAGGTGCCGAAGGCATGGCAGCCGATGTCGGCCGCGATGTGCACCGGCCCGCTGTCCTGCTGCGCCAGCTTGAGCGCCGCGAACACCGGGCGCTCGGGGCAGCCGATGCAGAAGCTGGGCGGCCGCACCGGCAGCGGCGCCTCCAGCTTCGCGGCCACCGCGGCGCGGCGCTCGCGGTTGCCGGCGAGCCAGCCTTGCGCCGAGTCTTGCGCATGCTCGGGCAGGTAGCGCTGCGCAAACTTCGACAGCCCGCCGGCCAGCACCTCCACGCCCAGCTCGCCCGCCGGCGGCAGCATGTCGCAGCCGTGCAGCGGCGTCTGGATGTCGCGGCGGCGCAGCAGCGTCGCGATCTCCTGCTCGATGTACTCGGGCTGGCCTTCCTCCACCACGAGCACCGCGCGCTTGCCCACGCAGAAGTCGGCGACCTGCTCGGGCACCAGCGGGTAGGTGACGTTGAGCACCAGCAGCGGGATGTCGGTCGCGCCGAAGGCATCGGCCAGGCCCAGTTGCTGCAGGCTGCGGATCAGCGCGTTGTAGAGGCCGCCCTGGACGATCAGCCCCAGGTCTTCGTGCTTGCCGGGCACCAGCTCGTTCAGGCCCTGCTCCGCGATGTAGCGCCGCGCAGCCGGGATGCGTTCCTCTCCCTTGAGCTTCTCGTGGCGGAAGGTCACGGGCGGATGCGCGAGCCGCATGTAGTCGAAGCCGGCCGGCTCCTCCATCAGCGCGCGGGTGGAGACCGGCGGCGGCAGGTTGTCGCGGCATTCGAAGCTGCCGCGCACATGGCAGGTGCGGATGCGCAGCTCCATCATGCAGGGCATGCTGGAAGTCTCGGAGAGGCGGAAGCCATGCTCCACCATGTCGACCATCCGGCCCAGTTCGGGCCGCGGATCGAGCAGGCACATGCCGGACTTCAGCGCATAGGCATGCGTGCGCTCCTGGATCACGCTCGCGCCTTCGCCGTAGTCCTCGCCCACCACGATCAGCACGCCGCCCTTGACGCCGGGCGAGGAGAGGTTGGACAGCGCATCGGCCGCCACGTTGGTGCCGACGATCGACTTCCAGGTGACGGCGCCGCGCAGCGGATAGTGGATCGAGGCGCCGAGCATGGCCGCGGCCGAGGCTTCGTTGGAGCAGGCCTCCACGTGCACGCCCAGCTCGTCCATGTAGGGCTTGGCCTGCACCATCACGTCGAGCAGGTGCGAGACCGGCGCGCCCTGGTAGCCGCCGACGTAGGCCACGCCCGACTGCAGCAGGCCCTTGGTGATGGCGAGGATGCCCTCGCCGTGAAAGGTGTCGCCGGCACCGAGGCGCAGGGCCTCGATCTCCTTGCTGAATGAAACTTCCAAGACGCTTTCTCTCTGTTTACTTCGTAGGGGGCCCGCCCGGGAAACGGGCCAGGTAATAGGCGAGGGTGTCCAGGTCCTCGTTCGGAATGCGGCCGACCGCCTCGGCCATTGCCATCGTGTAGCCCACGCGCTTGCCGGACTTGAACTCGTGCAGCGTCATCTGGAGGTAGTCCTCGCGCTGGCCGCCGATGCGCGGCACCTGCTGGCCGCCGCTGAAATCGGCGCCGTGGCAGAACACGCACTTGTGCTCCTGCGCCAGCGCCTGGCCCTTCTTCATGCGGGCGGCATCGGGCGGCGCCGTGGGCACCGGCGCGGGCACCGGCGGCAGCGTGGCGATGAAGTCCGAGAAGCCGCGCAGATCCTCATCCTTCATGCCCTTGGCCACCGCGCTCATCGCCTCGTTGGCGCGCCGCCCCTCACGGAACAGGAAGAGCTGGGTGATCGCGTAGAAGGAATGCTGGCCCGCCAGCACCGGCGTGTTCGGCATCTCGCTGCGTCCGTTGGCGCCGTGGCAGGCCGCGCAGAGCTGGGCGAAGCGCTGCGCATGCGCGCCCGCGCCGCCCTGGCCCTGCGAAGCCTTGCCGCCCTGGGCGCCGGCCGGCGCCGCGAGCCCGAAGCACGCTGCCGCCGCCGTGATCCATGCGAATGCGCGTGCTCCTCTCGTCATTTGCCGTAGCTGATGCGGTAGATGGCGCCTGCGTGGTCGTCGCTCACCAGCAGGGAGCCGTCCTTCATCACCAGGAAGTCGACCGGGCGGCCGAGATAGCTGTTGTTCTCTACGAAGCCGGTCATGAAGGGCTCGACCTTCGCACCGCCCTTGCCGTCGGGCCAGGCGACGGACACGTCGGCGTACTTGTTGGTCCGGTTCCAAGGGCCGTGGCGGGCGATGAACATCGCGCCCTGGTACTTGGCCGGGAACATCTTGCCCGTGTAGAACTTCAGGCCCAGCGAACCGGCGTGCGGGCCGAGGAATGCGGCAGGCTTCTGGAAGTCGCTGCACGACTTGCCCCAGCCGAATTCCGGGTCGGGAATGTTGCCCTGGTGGCAGTACGGGTAGCCGAAGTGCTGGTTCGGACCGCTGACGACGTTGAGCTCGTCGTTGGGGATCTCCTCGCTGAGCCAGTCGCGGCCGTTGTCGGTGAACCAGAGGCGGTCGGTCTTGGGATCGAAGTCGAAGCCCACCGTGTTGCGCACGCCGCTGGCAATGGTCTCCATGCCGCTGCCGTCGAGGTTCATGCGGTAGATCTTGGCGTACTCGCCGGGGTCGCAGATGTTGCAGGGCGCGCCGATCGGGAAGTAGAGCTTGTCCTTGTGGATGCGAATGAACTTCCAGCTGTGGTCCTCGCCGCCGGGCAGCTTGTCGTAAAGCACCGCCGGCTGCCCGGGGTTGTCGAGCTTCGAGTCGATGTTGTCGTAGCGCAGGATCTGCTTGTGCGTGGCCAGGTAGAGGCTGCCCTTGTGGTATTCGATGCCCGCGGCCTTCTCCATCTTGTCGATGATGGTCTTGACCTCGCGCGTGTTGCCCTTGGGCACGACCGCGTAGACCTTGTTGGCGACGAACAGCGTGCTGACGAACACCGTGTCGCCGGGCCCCTGGCGCAGCCCGCGCGCATCGAGCACGCCCGAGACCCAGGTCTCCACCTTGAAGCCGGGCGGCAGCTTGAACTTGGCGGTGGGCAGCTTGTCGGCCGCGGTCGGGATCGGGAAGGCAGGCACCGGCGCCATGCGCTGGGCGGCTTCGGTCTTGGGGCGGCCCTTGGCCCAGCCGGGTTCTTCGGCGGGCGGCTGCTGTGCCGATGCGGCCGTGGCGGCGCACAGCAGGGCAGCGAGCGTGGCATGCAGGCGGAACTGGGGCATGGCTGTCTCCTTCTTGGTTGTGCGGCAGCGTGGGGAGATGCATGGCTCCATCTGGCCGCCGGTTGGAGTGTGCGAGCCGCAGCCCCGGGCATCAATAAAATATTCGTGCTATCCGACATGAATGCCATGCATATCGACACCATCGACCTGAACCTGCTTCGCCTGTTCGATGCCGTCTACCGCGCGCGCAGCGTGAGCCGCGCGGCCGATGCGCTGGGCCTCACCCAGCCGGCCGCCAGCCATGGGCTGGGCCGGCTGCGGCTGCTGCTGCAGGACGCACTCTTCACCCGCGCGCCGGGCGGCGTGGCGCCGACGCCGCGTGCCGAGCGGCTGGCGGCCGCGGTGCAGTCGGCGCTGGGCACGCTGGAGGAGGCGCTCAGCGAGCCCGACCGTTTCGAGCCCACGGCCTCGCGCAAGACCTTCCGCATCCACATGAGCGACATCGGCGAGGGGCGCTTCCTGCCGGCGCTGATGGCGAGCCTGGGCGCGCTGGCGCCCGGCGTGCGGCTGGAAACCCTGCCGCTGGCGCTCGACGAGATCGCGACGGCGCTCGACAGCGGCCGGGTCGACTTCGCCTTCGGTTTCCTGCCCAAGGTGAGCGACACGCAGCGCATCCTCCTGCTCAAGGACCGCTACATCGTGCTCGTGCGCCGCGGCCATCCCTTCACGCGCGGGCGGCGCAGCGGCCAGGCGCTCTTGGAGTCGCTGCAGAAGCTGGAGTACGTGGCGGTGCGCACGCACGCGGAGACGCTGCGCATCCTGCAGCTGCTCAACCTGGAGGACCGGGTGCGCCTGACCACCGAGCACTTCATGGTGCTGCCGGCCATCGTGCGCGCCACCGACCTGGCGGTGGTCATGCCGCGCAACATCGCGCGCGGCTTCGCCGAGGAGGGCGGCTACGCCATCGTGGAGCCGGCCTTTCCGCTGCGCGACTTCGCAGTGTCGCTGCACTGGAGCAAGCGCTTCGAGTCGGACCCGGCGAACAGCTGGCTGCGGGGGGTGATCAAGGAGCTGTTCGCCGAGGCGTAGGCCGTGCGTTGCCTGCCGGCCGCGCCGCGCCTTCAGAAGACGCGCTTCATCTCGATCTGGCGCATCACCGGGACCAGTCCCCGCGCATGCGCCGCGTGGAAGAAAGGGCTGTCGCCGGGCTCGTCGACCAGGCGCCAGCGGGTGCCGGGGCGCGCGGACGAGAGCATGTCCAGCAGCGCATGCGCGGCGGCCTCGTCGACGGCCGCGGCGTCGAGCAGGGTGCCGTCGTGGCGGGCCGGCTCCGGCAGCACGGCATAGGCCGCGACCGTGTCGCCGCGGCGCACGCCGATCGCGGCGGCGTTCTCGTGGGTGAGGGCATCCAGCACGGTGGGCAGCTCGCGGCGCCAAGTCGGCCGCGCGACGGCACTGCAGCGGGGATGCACCGCGGCAAGATCGGCCACGTCCAGCGCCACGGGCTCGATGCTTCGCGTGTCCAGCGTGCCTTCGAGCAGTTCCAGGGGCCGGATCGCCTCGAACCCGGCCCGGGCGTACAGCGTGCGGGCGGGATTCTGCTCGATGACCTCCAGCGCCAGCTCGCGCACGCCTGCCGCGGGCAAGGCCGCGAGCTGCACCTCGATCAGCAGCCGCGCGAGTCCGCGCCGCCGCTGCGCACGCACGATGCCGAAGCCGGCGAGGTAGGCGCGGGCCTCGCGCCGCCCCACCAGCGAGAGGCCGGCCGGCTTGCCGCCGGCCATCAGCACCTTCGACGTGCCGAGATCGACGTTGGCGCGCCGCAGATGCCGCGCAAAGCGCTGCTCGTCGAAGGCCACCGGCACGAAGTAGCCTTCGTAGGCCAGGTTCCAGAGCCCGGCCAGCGCGCTGCGCGACAGCTGCTCGGCGGAAAGGATGGCGATGTCGACACGCTTCATGTTCCTGTCTGCACCTCATGTGACGCACATGCAGGCAATGATGGCACTGCTTTGCGCAGCGGGGCCTGGGGCGAGCGGGAATACGCCGTTCGCCAGATGCTTTTCTCCCCGCACGGACCTAAGCTGAACTGCAAGCCCCAAGGAGATGCCCATGGACTATCCCGGTCGCCTCATCAAGATCGGCGAGGCCGATGCAGCGGTCGTGCAGGCGCTGCGCGCCCAGCTCCGCCTGATGATGGGCGGCGACAGCGACCCTGCCGCGCGCCTCGATCCGCAGGGCACCGTCTTCGACGCCGGCATGAAGCGGGTGGTGAAGCTGTTCCAGGCCCGCCATGTCGATTCGGCCGGACGTCCGCTGAAGCAGGACGGCGAGATCGGCGCGTTGACCTGGGGCGCCATCTTCGGAACCGAGAGCGTGCCGGCGAGCGCCGATGCCGGCACCGATCTGCTGGCGCGGGTGCTGGCGGTCGCCGCGGGCGAGGAGGAGAAGAAGGTGCGCGAGGTGCCGATGAACTCGAACCGCGGCCCCGAGGTCGAGAAGTACCTGGCCCGCGTCGGCGTGCCGCCCGGGCTGCCCTGGTGCTGCGCCTTCGTCTACTACTGCTTCGACGAGGCCTCGAAGACGCTGGGTCGCACCGGCAATCCGATGGTGCGCACCGCGGGCTGCCTCGACCACTGGAACAAGGCCGTCGCCAAGGGCGCGACGCGCATCCCCGCGGCAGCGGCGACGGCCGATCCCACGCGGCTGGCGCCGGGCATGATCTTCATCATGGACCATGGCCGGGGCGCGGGCCACACCGGCCTGGTCGAGTCGGTCTCGGCCGGCATCCTCGCCACCATCGAAGGCAACACCGATGCGAGCCGCACGCGCGAGGGCGGCGGCGTCTACAGGCTGGCTCGCAAGGTCGGTGAAATCAACAAGGGCTTCATCGACTACGGGCCGCTGGGTTGAACCGCCTCCTTGCGCAGGAACCAGAAGCCCGGCGGCCAACGCGACGCCGGCGGGTCAGTCACCCGAAAGGCATGCCGCGCGCGAGTGGAATGGCGGCGCGCTCGCTCGGCGGCGGCCTGCGGGCAGGCGGCCACTGCCGTCGGACAGGTGCGCAAGCCGGTGTCCGACAGGAAGCCGGGCGCCTGCTTTCCAAGCTGTCCTTTTTCAAGGAGAAAAGCCATGGCCCACGAGAGATACGCCGCCTGCATCGCCGCCTGCAACGACTGCGCGATGGCCTGCAGCCACTGCGCTGCCGCCTGCCTGCACGAGGATGACGTGAAGATGATGGCTGGCTGCATCGCGCTCGACATGGACTGCGCCGCCATCTGCCAGCTCGCCGCCGCAGCGATGGCACGCGACAGTGCCCATGCCCCGGCCATCTGCCGCCTCTGCGCCGAAATCTGCACGGCCTGCGGGACCGAGTGCGCGAAGCACTCGCACGCGCACTGTCAGGCCTGTGCCGAGGCCTGCAAGCGTTGCGCGGAGGCTTGCCGGCAAATGGCCGCATGAGCCCGGGAGCTTCCGGGCGCCGGCCTTGCGCCGAAGCCTGGGCTTAGTGCCCGCTGCCCTTCCAGCGCCGCAGCAGCAGCGCATTGCCCACCACGCTCACGCTGCTGAAGGCCATGGCCGCGCCGGCGATCACCGGGCTCAGCAGGCCGAAGGCGGCCAGCGGAATGCCCACCACGTTGTAGACGAAGGCCCAGAACAGGTTCTGCCGGATCTTGGCGTAGGTGCGGCGCGAGATGTCGATGGCATCGCTCACCAGCGCCGGGTCGCCGCGCATCAGGGTGATGCCGGCGGCATGCATGGCGACGTCGGTGCCGGTCGACATCGCGATGCCCACGTCGGCGGCGGCCAGGGCCGGCGCGTCGTTGATGCCGTCGCCCACCATCGCGACGCGCCTGCCCTGCGCCTTGAGCTGCGCGACGATGGCGGCCTTGTCCTCGGGCAGCACTTCGGCGTGCACGATGTCGATCTGCAGCAGCCGGGCCACGGCTTCGGCGCTGCCGCGGTTGTCGCCCGAGACCAGCGCGCTGCGGATGCCCTGCGCATGCAGCTGCCGGATGGCCGCGGCGGCGCTGTGCTTGGGTGCATCGCCGAAGGCGAGCAGGCCCAGCAGCTTCGGCTCGCCGCCGACCTCGGCCAGCCATGAAACGGTGCGGCCCTCGGCCTGCAGCTGCGCGGCGCGTTCGGCCAGCCGGCCGACGGGCACCGAAAGCTCGCTCATGAAGCGGCTGCTGCCCAGGCGCAACGCGCGGCCTTCGACGGTGGCCGCAACCCCTCGCCCGGCGACCGCGCGCACCTCGCTCGCGGCCGGGATCGCCAGGCCCTGCTGGGTGGCCGCCGCGATCACGGCGCGCGCCAGCGGGTGCTCGCTGCCGGACTGGATGGCCGCGCCGGCACGCAGCAGGGCGGCGGCGTCGCCGTCCGCGGCCTCGAAGGCGACGAGTTCCGGGCGGCCCTCGGTCAGGGTGCCTGTCTTGTCGAAGGCGACGATGCCGACGCCGTGTGCGACCTCGAGCGCCTCGGCATCCTTGATCAGCACGCCATGGCGCGCCGCCACGCCGGTCCCGGCCATGATCGCGGTCGGCGTCGCCAGTCCGAGGGCGCAGGGGCAGGCGATGACGAGCACGGCCACCGCGTTGAGGATCGCCGCCTCCCAGTCGCCGGCGGCCACGCCCCAGCCGAGCAGGGTGGCGAAGGCGATGGCGATCACCACCGGCACGAACACGCTGCTCACGCGGTCCACCAGGCGCTGGATCGGCGCCTTCTTCGCCTGCGCCGACTCGACCAGCCGCACGATGCGGGCGAGCGTGGACTCCGCGCCGATGGCGGTGGTGCGCAGCACGAGCAAGCCTTCGCCGTTGACGGAGCCGCCTGTCACGGCGTCGTTGGCGTGCTTGGCGACCGGCAGGCTCTCGCCGGTGATGAGCGACTCGTCGACCTCGCTGGCACCCTCCAGCACCACGGCGTCCACGGGAACGCGCTCGCCGGGGCGCACGATCACCTCGTCGCCGACGCGCACCTGCGCCAGCGGCAGCTCCCGTTCCAGCCCCATGCGCCGCACCCGTGCGCGTTCGGGCCGCAAGGCGTTCAGTGCGCGGATGGCCTCCGTGGTCTGGCGCTTGGCGCGCAGCTCCAGCCACTTGCCGAGCAGCACCAGCGTGATCACCACCGCCGATGCTTCGAAGTACAGGTGCGGCAGCCCGTGGCCAGCGTGCGTGAAAAGCAGGTAGAGGCTCAGGCCATAGCCGGCCGAGGTGCCCAGCGCGACCAGCAGGTCCATGTTGCCGCTGCCCGCCTTCAGGGCCTTCCAGCCTGCGCGGTAGAAGCGGGCGCCGAGCCAGAACTGCACCGGCGTCGCCAGCGCCAGCTGCAGCCAGCCGTCGAGCATCCATGCGCGGCCGAAGAGCAGTCCGAGCATGGGCAGCAGCAGCGGCGCGGACAGCAGCGCGGCCAGCGCGACCGGCGACCAGTCGGGCCATCGGCTTGCCGCGTTTGCCGCGGATGCGCCCTGGGCCTCGTCGGCACTGCTCGCCTCGTAGCCCGCCTTGCGCACGGCGGCCACGAGCGCGGCCGTCTCCACGTCGGGGCCGGCGAAGCGGACCTCGGCTTTCTCAGTCGCCAGGTTCACCGTGGCCGAGGCGACGCCGGGAACGCCCGCCAGCGCCTTCTCGACGCGCGCCACGCAGGAGGCGCAGGTCATGCCTTCGATCTGCAGGGCCCGTTCCTTCAGGCCGGCGGCAGGTGCCGGCATCGTCAAGCTGTTGTCCATCGACATCGGTGGTTCTCGTGTTTTACAGTTGGGGCTACTGTCGACCTTTCCATCATGGGAAGGTCAAGGCTTTGCGCGGACCCCCTGGCCGTCGCAGGTCGTCAGCGCTCGGCCAGCTCGTCGAGGATCGGGCAGTCGGGCCGCTGATCGCCGTGGCAGCACTCGGCCAGGCGCTCCAGGGTGCGCTGCATGCTCGCCATCTCTTCGATGCGGCGATGCAGGTCCGCCGCGTGGGCGAGGGCGATGCGCTTCACGTCGGCGCTGGCACGCCGCTTGTTCTGCCACAGCTTCAGCAGCTCGGCGATCTCGGCCATGCTGAAGCCGAGGTCGCGGGCACGGCGGATGAAGCGCAGCGTGTGCACGTCCTTGCCGCCGTACTGGCGATAGCCCGCGTCGGTGCGGCTGATGCGGGGCAGCAGGCCGAGCGACTCGTAGTGCCGCACCATCTTGGCCGAGACGCCGGAGCGGGCCGCCGCCTCGCCGATGTTGAAGGGTTCCGTGCCGGGGAGGGCCTGGGTCATGGGGCTTCCTTTTTTTGCCTTCGTACATCGAAGGCCAACGAGAAGTCTCGACCCTACCATCATGGGAAGGTCAAGCCGGCTGCATGGTTTCAGGGGCGCATGATCTGGCCGCGCGTGACCGGCGGTGCATCGTTGCCCCACGAGCCGCGGATGTAGCTGAGCACGGCGGCGATGCCATCGTCGTCGAGCACATGGCCGAAGGGCGGCATGCCGTAGGGCCGCGGATTGCCGGCGGTGGCGGGCAGGAAGCCGCCATGGCGCAGCACCTGAACCAGGTTGACGGCCGAGTCCATGTTGACCGCGCGGCTGCCGGCGAGCGCGGGATAGGCGCCCTCGGCACCCTGGCCGGCATCGCCATGGCAGTAGGCGCATTGCTGGTCGTAGATCTTCGCGCCGCGCGCCATCACGCCGGCGTCGCGACGCACGGGCGATGCGGGAGCGGGGGTGTCCGCCGCCCCCCTGGCTTCGGGCAGTTGCTTGAGAAACACCGCCATCGCGTTCAGGTCGGCCTCGTTCAGGTGCTGGGTGCTGCGGAAGACCACGTCGGCCATCGGGCCCATCACCGAGCCGCGGGGCGAGGTGCCGTTCTTGAGCAGGGCGACGACGTGCTGCGTGTCCCAGTCCGCCACGCCGGCCTCGCGCTTCGCATTCAGCGAGGGCGCATACCAGTTCTCGACCGGGATGAGCCCGCCCGAGAGGCCCAGCTTCTCCTCGGTGGCGCCCAGCACGTTGCGCGTGCCGTGGCAGGCGATGCAATGGCCCAGGCCCTCGACCAGGTAGGCGCCGCGGTTCCACTCGGGCGGCTTTGCAGGATCGGCGACGAAGCTGCCGGGTGCGAAGAACAGCGCGCGCCACACCGCGAGCGCGGCCTGCGTGTCGTAGGGGAAGCGCAGCTTGTGGGCGATGTTGGGTGTCGCGGCCGGCGGCACGGTGCGCAGGTAGGCGTAGATCGCATCCGAATCCTCGCGCGTCACGCGCGTGAAGCTCGGGTAGGGGAAGGCGGGGTACAGCAGGCGGCCGTCCATCGAGCGGCCGTTGTGCAGGGCGCGCCAGAAATGCGCGGCGCTCCAGCGGCCGATGCCCGCCTCCTGGTGCGGCGTGAGGTTGCCGGCGAAGACCGTGCCGAAGGGCGTCTCGATGCCGACGCCGCCGGCATAGGGCGCGCCGCCGCGCGTCGTGTGGCAGCCGGCGCAGTTGCCGGCCAGCGCGAGGTAGCGGCCGCGCTCGACCTGGGCGGGCGTCGCGTCGAAGGCGGCGGGCGTCTTGGGCAGCGGCTCTTCGCCGCGCAGGTTGAGGGCCACGAGCGCGAGTGCGGCGGCGATCAGCAGCACGGCGAGGGCGAGCAGGGCGTAGAGGAGGCGTCGCATCGCGGTCACTTCCCCATGGCGCTGCAGGGCAGCGGCAGCGGTCCGGGCGGCGCGGCCGCGGGCTTGGGGTCGGCCGGCACCGGCTGCAGTGCGAGCCAGCTCGCGACGGCGTTGATGTCCTCCGCATTCAGCTTGCGTCCCACCTCCGCCATGCAGTCCGGCGGCAGCGCATGGCGGCCGTTGTTGAGCCAGTCGCCGAGCTGCGAGGCGAGGTACAGGCGCGGCAGGCCGAGCAATGAGGGAATGGCGGGCGCGATGCCGGTCAGCGCCTGGCCATGGCATTGGGCGCAGGCCGGAATGCCGCGTGCCGCATCGCCCTCGAACACCAGCGTCTTGCCGCGCGCGAGGCTCTGCGCCGAGGCATCGCTGCGCGTGGACACGGGCGGGTAGGGCAGGTCGAGCTCGGCGAAGTAGTGCGCGATCTCGCGCAGGTAGGCATCGGAGAGGTGCCGAACCATGTGGGCCATGTCGCTGTTGAAGCGGCGCCCGTCGCGGAAGCTCAGCAGCTGGTTGTAGAGGTAGCCCTCGGGCTTGCCGGCCAGCCGCGGGAAGTAGCCCGCGTTGGTGCTGGCGCCTTCGCGCCCATGGCAGGCGATGCAGGCGGCGACGCGCTGCTCGATGGTGTCGGGCACGCGTGCGGGGGTGGGGGTAGGGGTGGGCGAGGCGGCATGGGCCATGCCGCACAGACTGAAGGCGGCGAGCAGCAGCCGGCGCCAGTGGGTTCGTGTCTTCATGGTGGTGCGCGATTGTCGCCGCACGCCACAGTGCCCGCATGCGCATTCATGTCATGCACATGCTGGGCGGGCAGCCCCGACCGCTGGCGCTTGTCTTCGACATGCCGGTGCCGGCCTTGTCGATCAACGTGATGGCGGGCGCGATCTAAGCGGCAGCCCGCTGCCGTGGCCCCAGCCTGACCAGCCCGGTCGACAAGGCCACCCCGCACACGATCACCACCGCGCACATCAACATCCATTGCGTGATGTCCTCGCCCAGGAACACGGCGCCGTAGAACAGCGCGAACACCGGCACCAGGAAGGTCACGGTCAGCGCACGCGCCGGGCCGGCGCTCTCGATCAGGCGGAAGAACAGGATATAGGCCAGCCCGGTGCAGGCCGTGCCCAGCGCCAGCAACGCGAGCCAGGCTTTCAGGCTCGGCATCTGCGCCGGCCACAGCCAGATGGCCGGCAGCGCCAGGGCCAGCGTGGCGCCGATCTGGCTGCCGGTGGCGGTGGCGAGCGGCGGCACGCCCGAGAGGTGCTTGCGCGTCAGGCTGGCTGCGAAGGCATAGCAGATGCAGGCCGCGAGGCAGGCGCCGATGGCCCAGCGCGCCGCGCTTTCATCCGCGCCCGATTGCAGGCCCGCGCTGCGCCCGGCCAGCATCGCAACGCCGGCGAAGCCGATCACCAGGCCGAGGCTGCGCGAGCGGTCCGGCCGCTCGCCGAAGAAGCCCCAGGCCACCAGCGCACCGAACATCGGCACGGTGGCGTTGAGAACGGCGCCCAGGCCGCTGTTGATGGTGAGCAGCGCGAAGCAGAAGAAGGCGAAGGGCAGTCCCGAATTGAGCACGCCGATGGCGAGCGTCGGCTTCCAGTACTGCCTGAAGCCGGACCACTGGCCGCTGGCGAACAGCAGCGGCAGCAGGAAGAGCATGGCGATCGCGACCCGCACCGAGGCCGCCGGCAAGGCGCCGAACTCGGGCGCGCCGATGCGCATGAAGAGGAAGGAGGCGCCCCACAGCATGCCCAGCAACACCAGGTCGACCAGCCAGCGTTTGCTGGCCGGACGCGCAGGCGCCGCAGGAGCGGCCGATGGGCGCACCGTGTTCGCGGCCGTGCATTCGCCTTCGCTCACAAGGCACCTTCCAGTTCGAGCAGGGCGCTCTTGCGTTCGAGGCCGCCGGCGTAGCCGGTCAGCGAGCCGTTGGTGCCCAGCACGCGATGGCAAGGCACGATCACGCTGATCGGGTTGCGGCCCACCGCCGCGCCCACGGCCCGCACTGCGGCGGGGTTGCCGATGCCTGCGCTGATGGCGCCGTAGCTGGTGGTGCGGCCCGCGGGAATGGCCAGCAGCGCCTGCCACACCGATTGCTGGAAAGCCGTGCCGTGCGAAAGATCGAGCGGCAGATCGAAGTGCTGGCGGCGTCCCGCGAAGTAGTCGGTCAGTTGGGCCGCGGCCTCGCGCAGCACGGGATGACCGGGATCGTCCTGCCAGCCGCTGGTGTCGGGCCAGTGGCGCTGCCGTTCGAACCAGGCACCGGCCAGGCCGGCATCGGTCGCCGCGAGCGTGACGGCGCCGAGCGGGCTCGCGATCGTGCAGCTGTAGAGGGCCGCATTCTTGAATTTCATGATGCTGTCTTTCTCATTCACGTTCATTCACACGGACACGCTTTCGAGGGCGGGGGGCGCAGCCGTCGCAGACCCGCTGGCAGGCCGGGGACTGTGCCATGCCCGCAGGACCGCGTAGCTGCGCCACGGGCGCCAGGGCTGCGAAGCCTCGGCCGCGGCGCGCGCGGAGCTCACGCCCAGCGCCTTCTGCAGCGCGATGTCGCCGGCGGGGAAGGCATCGGGCCAGCGCAGCGCCCGCATGGCAATGTACTGCGCAGTCCAGTCGCCGATGCCGGGCAACTGCTGCAGGGCGGCGAGCGTGGCCGGCACGTCGGCCCCGGCGTGCAGGGCCAGCCGGCCCTCCAGCACTTGCTGTGCGAGCGCGATCAGCGCGGCCTGCCGCTGCCGGACGATGCCCAGCTGGCCCAGCACGTCGCCGCTCGCGGCCGCGAGGGCCGCGGGCGTGGGGAACAGCCGGTCCAGGCCCGCGACCGGCGTGGCGATGGGCTCGCCCAGCGCCTGCACCAGCCGCGTGCCCAGCGTGCGGGCGGCCGCCACGGTGATCTGCTGGCCCAGCACGGCGCGCACCGCGAGCTCGAAGCCGTCGACCGTGCCGGGCACGCGCAGCCCATCGCCCTGCGGGAAGCTGGCATGCAGCGCGGCGTTGATCGCCATCGGATCGGCATCCAGGTCGAGCATGGCGCGCACCCGGCTGATCACCGTCGGCAGCACCGCGGCCAGCGAATCGCCGACCTGCAGCAACACGTGTTCGCGCTCGCCGTCGAAGCGCAGCTGCAGCCAGCCGGCATGCACCCGCTCGCCCTGCGCGACCCGCAGCGTGCGGGCCAGCCGGGGCGTGCCGCCGGATTCGCCGAGGGCTTCCACGCCACCCAGCGCCCGGCGCGCGAAGAAGCCCAGCATGGCCGAAGCATCGTAGGGAGGGCGGTAGCCCAGGCGCACGCCGACGGAACCGCCGCTGCGCTCGCCGGCCCCGGTGCCGGCCCGCCGCAGCGCACTCGGGTTGAGGCCGTAGTGCGAGACGAAGGCCGCGTTGAAGCGGCGCACGCTGGCGAAGCCGCTGGCCAGTGCCACCTGCGTCATCGGCAGCCGGGTGTCGGCGATCAGCTGCTTGGCGGCGAGCAGCCGTCGCGTCTGCAGGTACTGCAGCGGCGAGACGCCGAACTGGGCCTCGAAGATGCGGCGCAGGTGCCGGTCGCTCACGCCCAGCCGCGCGGCGATGCGGGCGGCGCCGGGGCCGTCGTCGTCCCACGCATCGGGCTCGTCGATCAGCCGGGCCGCCTGCTGCGCGAGGATGCGCGAGGCGTCTTCGGTGGACCAGCTCGCGGCCCGCGGCGCCAGCTCGGGCCGGCAGCGCAGGCAGGGGCGAAAGCCCGCGGCCTCGGCCTGGGCCGCATGCTGGAAGAAGCGGCAGTTCTCGCGCCGCGGCAGCTTGACGCGGCAGACCGGCCGGCAATAGACGCCGGTGGAGGTGACGCCGGTGAAGAAGGAGCCGTCGAAGCGGGCGTCATGGGCCTTCATGGCCAGGTAGCAGGCGTCGCTTTCGAGTCCGGCGGGGGAGGCGGATGGCAAGGACATGTCTCGGATGATACGGAGCGCAGCATGCAGGAGTAGCCATTTCCGGACATCTGCCGGCAAGTGCGCATGCCTACAATGGTCTTCAATTTTCGAACTCACCCCAAAGGAAGCCCATGCAGCTCAGTGCATCGATCTTCAAGGCCTATGACATTCGCGGCGTGGTGCCCACCACGCTCGACGCGGAGGTGGCCGAGGCGCTCGGCAAGGCCTTCGGCAGCGCGGCGCGCGCGGCCGGCGAGAAGGCGGTGGCGGTCGGGCGCGACGGGCGCCTCTCGGGCCCGGCGCTGGCCGATGCCCTGATCCGCGGCCTGGTGGCCACCGGCATCGAGGTGATCGACGTCGGCGCGGTCACCACCCCCATGCTCTACTTCGCGGCCCACACGCTGGCCAGCAGCGGCATCCAGGTCACAGGCAGTCACAACCCCAAGGACTACAACGGCTTCAAGATGGTGCTGGCCGGCCGTGCGATCTACGGCGACGAGATCCAGGGCCTGCGCCGCGTGATGGAAGCCGACAGCGCCAAGCTCGCCCCCGGCGGCAGCGTGCGCAAGGTCGACGTCACCGAGGCCTACACCCGGCGCATCGTGGAAGACGTCAAGCTCGCCCGGCCCATCAAGATCGTGGTCGACTCCGGCAACGGCATCGCCGGGGCCTCGGCGCCCGCCATCCTGCGCGCGATCGGGTGCGAGGTGACCGAGCTCTACAGCGAGGTCGACGGCAACTTCCCCAACCACCACCCCGACCCCAGCAAGCCCGAGAACCTCAAGGACCTGATCGCGGCGCTGGCCTCCGGCGACGCCGAGCTCGGCCTGGCCTTCGACGGCGACGGCGACCGCCTGGGCATCGTCACCAAGGACGGGCAGAACATCTTCCCCGACCGCCAGATGGTGCTGTTTGCACAGGACGTGCTCTCGCGCGTGCCGGGCGGCACCATCGTCTACGACGTGAAGTGCTCGCAGCGCCTGGCGCCCGCGATCCAGGCCGCCGGCGGCAAGCCGATGATCTTCAAGACCGGCCACTCGCTGATCAAGGCCCGGATGAAGGAGATCGATTCGCCGCTGGGCGGCGAGATGAGCGGCCATATCTTCTTCAAGGAGCGCTGGTTCGGCTTCGACGACGGCACCTATGCGGGCTGCCGTCTGCTCGAGATCCTGAGCAAGACGCCCAACGCCAGCGACACGCTCAACGCCCTGCCCACGAGCTTCTCGACGCCCGAGCTCAACGTCAAATGCGCCGAGGGCGAGCCGCATGCGCTGGTCGAGCAACTCGTGAAGGCGGCGAAGTTCGACGCACCGGCGCAAGTCTTGACCATCGACGGCCTGCGCGTGGACTGGCCCGATGGCTTCGGCCTGATCCGCGCTTCCAACACCACGCCGGTGCTGGTGCTGCGCTTCGAGGGCCAGACCCAGGCAGCGCTGGACCGCATCCAGCACGACTTCCTCGCGCTGCTGAAGGGCGTGAAGCCCGATGCGACCCTCGCCGAAGCTGCGCACTGATCCTGATTCCTGCCCGAGCGTGCGTTCGTTGCTGCTGCGCCTTTACGGCGCTTTCACCACCCTTGCGCAGCCGCTGGTGCGGCGCAAGCTGCGCCGGCGCGCCGTGGCCGAGCCCGGCTACGCCCATGCGGTTGAAGAACGCTTCGGCCGGTATGACGAGGCCGCGGCCGGCACCGGCTGGTGCTGGGTCCATGCCGTCTCGCTGGGCGAGGCGCGTGCCGCCGGCATCCTGATCGCGGAGCTGCGGCGCCAGTATCCGGGCATTCCCATCCTGCTCACCCACGGCACGGCCACCGGCCGCGAGGAGGGCGCCAAGCTGCTGGAGCCCGGCGACCTGCAGGTCTGGCAGCCGTGGGATGCACCGGCCGCAGTGGCGAGCTTCCTGGACCGCTTCCAGCCGCGCATCGGCGTGCTGATGGAAACCGAGGTCTGGCCCGAGCTCACGGCCGCCTGCGCCGAGCGCGGCATCCCGCTGGTGCTGGCCAATGCGCGCCTGAACGAGAACTCGCTGGCCTCGGCCGAGCGCCTGGGCTGGCTGGCGCGGCCCGCCTATTCTTCGCTGGCGGCGGTCTGGGCGCAGACCGAGGCCGATTCGCACCGGCTGGTCTCGCTCGGCGCCAAGGTCGAGGGCGTGTACGGCAACCTCAAGTTCGACGCCACGCCCGACGCACGCCAGCTCGCAACCGCGGCCCGGCTGCGCGGCCAGCTGCCGCGGCCGGTGGTCATGCTTGCGAGCTCGCGCGACGGCGAAGAGGCCCAACTGCTGGAAGTGCTCAAGCGATTCGGCGCGCTCGCACCGGTCCCGCCCGCGCAGGATGCGGTGCAGTCCATCTCCCGCCGCGTGCACGACGTGCAGTGGATGATCGTGCCGCGCCATCCGCAGCGCTTCGACGAGGTCGCGGCGCTGATCGAATCGCACGGCTTCGCGGTGGCGCGGCGCAGTACCGCCGGCGCGCCGGCCGAGTCCGAGATCTGGCTGGGCGACTCGCTCGGCGAGATGGCGCTGTATTACGGCCTGGCCGACGTGGCGCTGCTGGGCGGCAGCTTCGAGGCGCTGGGCGGCCAGAACCTGATCGAGGCGGCCGCCTGCGGCTGCCCGGTGATCATGGGCCCCTCCACCTACAACTTCGCCGAGGCCGCCGAACTCTCGCTGGCGGCCGGCGCCTCGCTGCGCGTGAGCGACATGGAGCACGCGGTGACCGCCGCCCTCAAGCTGGTCGAGCACCAGGACCGGCGCGAGGCGATGGCAGAGGCGGCGCAAGCGTTTGCCGGCGCCAATCGCGGTGCGGCGCAGCGCACGGCGGCCGCCGTGCTGTCGATCGCGGAGGCGGCGCCGCTGCCGGTGAGCGCCGAAGAGCGGACCGAGCCGAACTTCGATTGAGTGCATGCCGTCGGGCAGCAGCGGCCGCGTCGCCGGGCGCGCAAGCTGCTTAGACCTGGAACCGGCATGCGGCTCCTGTTACTTACCGATGTCATTCATTGATGACTTCGCCAATTAACCAGGAGAGCCATGTGCCAACGACATCGGACAGGGAGAACCCTGTCGCCCCACTCTATGTGCAGACCCTGCACGAGCTCGCGGAACTGATTGGGCTCGAGCCCCCCGAGATTCTCAAGACCGCCAGCGTCGAAGCCGACGGGGTGCGGTTCTACTTTCAGGACCATACGGAAGACGAAGGCCAGACGCTCAGCGTGCTGGCAGAAATCGGCGAGATCCCCGCGAGTGCGGAACCGGAGGTCCTTCGCCAGCTTCTCGAGGCCAATTCGCACCTGTCCGCGCAGGCGGGCACCTACGTGCTGATCCCGGGCACGAGCCATGCGGCACTGCGCATGCATGTTCAGCTCGAGGAAGGGGCTTCCAACGGCGAGCGCGTCCTCAATGTCCTGAAGGGACACCTTGCCACCTGCGCGGCCGTTCGGCATCTGGGGACCGATCCGATGTTCGAGCGCCAGGCGGACAGGGTTACCGCGGACTTGGCCTGAGAAAGAAAACTTCATGACCGCTATTCAGCAGCAGCCTCGGGGCGCTTCCCCGTTCATGTCCGTGTCTTCCGCGGATTTCGAGTCCATCTCGGCGAAGCAGACCACGACCGTCGTGCTTGACCGTTTCATGTTGGGTTCGCCCCTTCCGGCGCCGCACCAGCCAGGCTACCACGCAGGCTTCATCGCCGGCTTCGTCGCGTACAGGGCGACGGTGACGACAGAAGTCTCGATCTCGATTCGGGCGCGCTATCGTTTCTCCGTCTCTTCTCAGGCCCGGCCTCAGGTCAAGGACGATGTTCGTGACCTGTTCGAGCGCGCCCTAAAGCATCCGCCCAGCGCCATGCTCTTCGAGCATGCGACGACGTACCGGGTCACGACGACTGTTTCGGTGCTGTACTTTGGCTATGTCTGCTGGCAGGGCCAGACGCCCGCCCCATCCCGGGGCGTGCCGCCGGCATCGGCATCGGCGCCGACGCCGAAGCAGGTAGCGGCGAGCAATGCACACCTCGTCCCCGCTGCGCCTTCCTTTGAACCGGCGCCAGAAGCCGGCAGCCTACCTGCAGCGGCTCCGGTCCCGGCACCTGCGGCGCCCGTACGGCCCAGCGCAACGGTTTCTTTGAAGCCGGTTGAAGCGTCGAAGAAATCGGATCCCTCCAACTGGAAGGATCTCCAAGACTTCACTCCCAAGAAAGCTCGCTTCGAGCTTTGGGACATGGAAAAAAGGGACAAGTGGCTGCCAGTTCAAATCTCCCTGGCGGACTCCCCGACGAAACGCAACGTCACTCCCCAGAAACTCGCTCCAGATGGCTTGTCCTTTATCGCCAAAAACGAAGACAAACTGGAATCGATTCCGCTCGACAAGGTGAAGACCTTTAGCGTGCTCAACAACGAGTAGGCGGCAGGATCACCGGCACTGGAGGGTGCCTCCGGTGCCATCGGGGAACCTTGGCACCCGCGTCTACACAGCCGTCTTGGGAAGGCAGACCGTGAACGTCGTGCCTTGCCCGGGCGCGGAGTCGACCACGATCCGGCCGCCATGCCTTTCGACCACCTTCTTGCAGATGGTCAAGCCGATGCCCGTTCCTTCGTAGAGCTCCTGCGCATGGAGCCTTTGAAAAATAACGAAGATGCGCTCGAAGGACTCCGGCGCAATGCCGATGCCGTTGTCGCGCACGGAGATGATCCAGTTCGTCTCGTCCTCGGACGCATGCACGCGAACCCGCGGCCGGGTCCCCGGCGCCGTGAACTTGATGGCATTGCCGATGAGGTTCTGAAATACCTGCGTCAGGCCTGAGCATTCCCCCGTCACCTCCGGAAGCGGACCGCGCTCGACGACCGCGCCTGAGCGCTCGATCGCATTGGCAAGATTCGCCATCGCGTCGTCGAGCACGTGATCCAGCCGAACCTGCTGTGCCGGAACGGCTGACCGCTCCACCCGCGAATACAGAAGCAGATCGTCGATCAGGCGCTTCATGCGATCGGCGCCGCCGGCGATGTACCCGATGAAATCCCGTGCGTCGCTGTCGAGCTGGTCGCCATAGCGGCGGCGCAGCAGTTCGGAATAGCTGCTCATCATGCGCAGCGGCTCGAAGAGATCGTGCGAGGTCACGTAGGCAAACTGCTTGAGCTCATCGTTGGAGCGTGTGAGTTCTGCGACTTGCCGCTGGATGGCGTCTTCGCGCACCTCCCGCGTGGTGATGACCAGCATCCACCGGCCGTCCAGGTGAATGGCCTGCTGCTGTTCTTCCAGCACGCCGCGTGGCCCCGCGCGCGACCTGGCTGCCGGCGCAATGCGGCGCCGTGGAAGCGGCGACACGGCGATTGCATCGTCGTACTCGCGTTCGAGGTCTTCACGCGCCCGGCCGTCCGACCAGAGCGTCCATGGCGGAACCTGCAGGAGGTCGTTGCGCGTCATGCCGTGATAGCGGCAGACCGCATCATTGCAATCGACATGGCGCATGCTCTCTCGATCGACGATGAGCATGCAATCGTGGCTCGACTCGAATGCACGGGACAGCAGTGTCGAGCGCACCTGCTGCTGCCTGCGTCCCGTGACGTCGCGCGTGGCGACGACCATCAGCCATTGACCGCGAATCCGCAGGGCCGTGTGCACGACCTCCGCATCCAGCTGCGTGCCGTTCGGCAGCGTGTAGCGCTGTTCACTGGAGAGGGAATGCGGGAACGCCCTGATGACCTCGTCGAAAAAGGCCTCGTAGGAGGCTTGCGTGCTGCCTTCCATGTACGACCATGGCGGCGTGCGTAGCAACTCTTCGCGTGTGCGGCCAAGGCGTTCTGCGGCAGCGGCGTTGACATCGATCAGGCGCAGCGAAAGGCGATCGACCACCTCGATGCCGTCCGCGCTTTGTTCCAGCGCCGCCCTTGCCCAGTCGAGCTCGCCACCATGCGCCGCCAGCGGCGCCGCGCGTGCCACGTTGACCTCCGTGAGCCTTCCGGAGCTGGCGGCTGCTACAGGCGCGGCTGTCGAGCCTGGAGGCGATTGGGCAATCTCGGTATGGTCGTCCATGGAATGGCGGCGGGGCATGCCGTGACAGAGGACGAGGACATCATACAGGCGCAGATTGCGCGCGCACTCCGACTTCGGGACTAGGCCGGCTTGGAGGCCATCGGCATGTGCGGGAATGCCCAAGACTGCGGCACATTCGAGCAAGATGGAGAGTTTGTTGACGGCCACTTTGCCACTTGTGATAAAGCGAAGCCATGAATTCACCCCGCAATGAGCGTTCCGAGTCCGCCACTGGTGTCGAGCCTTCGCGCGAGCTTGCCGAGCGCCTGCAGGCGCAGGCGCGCATGGAGCGCTTTGCTTGCGCGCTCGACCTCAGCGACGATGCCGTCTTCCTGATCGATCGCGCCTCGATGACGTACCTCGAAGTCAACCTGGGTGCGTGCGCGCTGCTCGGCGTCACGCGGGAGGAGCTGATGAAGCGCCGTCCCAACGAGACGAGCCCATCGCTTGGAGACCTGGACGATCTCGGCAAGCTGTACGACCAGGTGATCGCCCAGGCCCCGGTGACGCAAACGGCCGAGCTGCAGGTGCGACAGGCCGATGGCCGTACCTGCATCTGTGAAGTCAGGCGCAAGGCGATCCAGCAGGCGGGCCAATGGGTGATCGTGGCGACGCTGCGCGACATCACCGAACGCAAGAACGCGACGGCCCGGATGCTGGAGGCCGAGGAGGAGATCCGGTCCAGGCTCGCGGAGCTGACGCGGGCCAACCAGGAGCTGGAGCAACTCGCCTACATCACGTCCCACGATCTTTCCGAGCCATTGCGGACGGTGGCCAGCTACACCCAACTGCTCGAACGGCGCTATGCGCACCAGCTCGACAAGGACGGACGCGACTTCATGGCGTACATCGTCGGCGGGGCCGAGCGCATGAAGGCGATGATGGACGACTTGCTGGTCTATTCGAGGACCGTGCGGCGCGAGTTTGCGAGGCAGCCTGTCCCATTGGACCGGGCGCTGGACGCCGCGCTGGCGAGCCTCGCGCTGGTCATTCGGAGCGCAAACGCCACGGTGGAGCGCGAGCCGCTTCCCACCATTCTCGGCGACGCGGCCGGGATGACCCAGGTGTTTCAGAACCTGATCGGCAATGCCCTGAGATTCCGCACGGAAGGCGTGGCACCGCATGTGAGAGTGCGCGCGCGAGAGGAGGGCGAGGCTTGGGTTGTCGAACTCCAGGACAACGGCATCGGGATCGAGCCGCAGTATTTCCAGAGGATCTTCATGATCTTCCAGAGGCTTCATCCGCGGGATCGTTTTGAGGGAACGGGGATGGGCTTGGCGATCTGCAAGAAGGTGGTGGAGCGCCATGGGGGGCGGGTTTCGGTGGCGTCGGAAGTGGGGCGGGGGGCGACGTTTGCGGTTTGGTTGCCGAAGCATCCGTCCCTTGGTGCGTAGCTTCGTAGCTTCGCCGGACTCCCCGCTCCTGGCGGAGATGTTGCCGCCCACGGCCGCCCGTGGATGGATTGCCAGCTAATCTTCAATTAACGGCAAGGCCTCGTCCGAGAGCATTGGTCGCAATGCCGGGAGCGGTGGCATCGTGGTCGTCATGGTGCTCAGGTACGAGTACGCGTGGTTCAGCACTTCAATGTCGTGCCGGTTCCGCGCAACTCGACTGATCATCTCGTCTGCATCCATGTTGGACGCGGACGTGAGAAGGAGCGAGTTCTCCGCCTCCAGCCAACAGCAAACTTCCGCCATCTTGTGTTGGATATCCTCCACGGTGAGATTGCCTTGAAGCCAGGCAAACGTGAGATCTTGTGGAGAATCCTTCGCCTCAAAAATCCTTTGCCGAACAAGGTTTAGCTCTGGGGGCTGGTCGATCGCGAGTTCCGGCGACACATGGTAGAGGACCGTGAACACCAAGCCGTCTGCCACATCGGCGTGGTCCGAACTGATCTTGTGCATGTAGGAGGCAAGCGCTTCCAACGGTGCATCGTAGGAGGTGTCGTGAACTGTACTCAGATCGGGGTCGAAGACCGAGTACGCACCGTCCTCGTAACGCAGCATCACTGAGTTCCGAACGTAGTAATTGTCGGAATCCTTGGCCTCGTAAGACACGCCGAAGGCATGCCCAGGATGAATCTCGGGCATAGTCGTGCCGGCTGATTGGATTCGCGACGGCTCCGCGTCGGCCACATACCGCACCTTTGCCGTCGTCATCGGACGCCACGCCGACCCCTTCTGCAACGCCATTTGCTGCGTGAAGCTGGCCAGGTCTTCCATCGGCATTGCCACGAGGCGCATCGATGGCTCGGGGGACGAGTCGCGCAGGTGCTCGTCGAAAAAGCGGATGTACTCGTCGTCTGTCGTCAATGTCTCCCAGTTCTTGTTCTTGCCCAGGTCCAACTGCACCATATTGCATACGGCAAGCGAAGGGAACTTGCGATTCTTGATGTGCAGGACGCCGCCGCCGTCCTCATTGGGAACCGCGAAGGCGTTGATGGGGTGGGCGTGAGCTTCTGGATCCGGAGAGATGAAGTAATCCTTTCCCTGCTGCGCAACATAAACGCCGCCGAGCATTCGCCATGGAAGAGCCCTCATCAATTGCGATGGCTTGCTTGCCTGCGCCTTGCGGGCCGATAGCGCTTTGTAGTCGTCGAGGGCGTTGCTAGGCTCGGGATCCCGGAGGTCACGGATGTCCGCCGCGTCCATTGGCGGTGTCAGGTTACTGATGGTGCTCGCACCCGTGTAGAGGGTGTGGACGGCACGCCGTTGCCTTAGCAGGTCACCCTTGCTGCCGTCTCTCTTCGCCTTTCGCGCTTCCCGCACGTGCCGGGGGGTTACCAACGTGTCATGCGTTCGAGGACTCTGTGGTCGGGACGCCGTGGAATTCCCGAGTGCGGCCGCGAGGTTGAGTGGAGGCGGCTTGGGCCGTTCCAGATCCTCGATACGGCGCTCCCCGGAACTGCTGAGGTCTATTTTCACCTCTTTTGGAGGAGGGTCAGCAGCGGTCGCATCGGAATACTGCGATCTGAGCATCTCATTCAACTGCTGGATGTCTTGCCGGATGTCGTGCTGCAGTTCGGCTTCGGTCTTGCCCTCGAGCGTTCCATGCTTCTCATTGAGGTAGGCGAGCCAGGAACCGGGCATGTCGGCGGCAAACATCTGCTCCCACATGGCTTCGGTCAACGGCGACTGGCGAACGAACTTGAGTTCCGGCGGCCAGTCTTCCTTTGGAATGGGTGTAGCCACGAGAGTTTCGTAACCCGTGATCTTCTCCTCCCTGGCGTCCGCGATGCCCACGTAGGCGCCCACGAAGGCCTTGAACCCCCGCCACATCCCTTCGCGCAGGCTGGGCGGAGGCGCGTTGACGATCGACGCGCCGCCGGCGGCATTCTGGCGCTGCAGGTTCTTGTTGGCGATGAACTCGTGATAGGCGTGATTGAATCCGATCGAAAAGACGGTGCTCGCCAGCGCGAAGGCGTTTCCGACCATCTTTCCGGCGAGGATGCCGCCCGCAAGGGACTCGGCCGCATCTTCCGTCAGGTCTCCGTACAGCATTGCGATCTCCACGCCCAATGTGAAGAAGGATTTGATGAAGAGGAAGCCACCGGTTCCGAAAACGCCATAGGCAAATGCCTGCCCCAGCTTCTGTGCTGCCTGGCTGGGCAACTCGCCGCGTTGCTCGATCTTGCCCGCTTGCCTGAACAGCTCGCGGTCCAGTGCCGAGCTATCGATCTTGAAAGACTTCGGATTGGCGAAATCGAGCGAGCCCTGAAGAATTTGGCGAGTCCCTTCGGGCAAGGTGCTGTTGTCCTCGCCCAGCAGCTTCGATGCATCCGTCTTGTTCGCCAGGTTGACCTCGTTGTCCTCATAGAGCTTGAGGATGCGGTCGACCTTCATTTTGTCCTCCGTGGAAAGCAGACGTTGCGCAGCCACCTGGTCGACAATTGCCTTGCGAGCGTCTCGGTCCTCGAGCCTCTTCAGCTTGACGAACTCTTCCGCCAAGCAGGCATACGTGCAGGCAAGCTCCTTCTCCACCTCCTTCTCCTGCTTCGTCCCGGGCAAGGCAACCTTGAACCTGACAGTGACCTTCTCCGCCTCGTCGTTGTCCAAGGTACGGCGATCCACCATCCAGCCGAAGAGCGCCTGCAGGTACACGGACTTGTCGAACTGGAGCAAGGAGGCGAAGGTACTCAGCCGCGTCATCACCGGCCCGGTAACTGCCTTGTCGAGCTTTTGGGGATCGACCTTGCCATTCTTCACGAAGTTGCCCGTGCCGGTCATGGCAACGATCTGCCACTGGGTCGCCAACTTGTTCAGGCTGTCCTTGGCGGTCGCTTTGGGATACTGCCAGCTGTAAAGGAGGGCCTGCACCACGCCGGTGATGGCCTGCAACTCTTCCGAGGTCACGAGCGCCAGCTCATTCCCGGTGACATATTCCGCGACCTGGCCGCACAGCTGAGTGATGGTCGATACGCCGAACACAGCCGTTCGGATGTCGCGAACCGTGGCCTGGTTGGTCAAGACGTTCAGCATGCGGTAGCGGAAGATCTTCATACGCTCGAAGGCGGTCTTCGTGAGCAATTTCCCGAGCTTCGAGCTGGGCTGGGGCGTATCGCCAGCCTTGCACGTCTCGATGGCTGCCAGGAGCTCTTCCCGCAGCTCCCCCCACAGCTTCAGCTGAGCGAGCAGGCGCTTGACCTGCTGTCTTTCCGCAACAGGCAGGGCGGCTCGTCCGCTGTTCACGCTCGCAAGTGTATTCATCCGCGTCGTGAACTCCGCGTCTTTGTCGAGGATGCGCTTCTCGATCTCGTTGAGCTTTGCCTTGTGGGCCGACAGCTGCGATTTGCCCAATTCTCCCGTCACGCGCTTGAGCACATTAAGCAAGTCGTGTTCCGCCAGCAGGATGCGTCCGGTGAGTTGACGATTCTTCTGCTCAAGCGCGCCGACGCCGACGCCGACGCCGGCGCAGTTGAGCAGTTCATCCACCCCTCTCAGTTCCGCAAGATCCTCATCGACATGAGAGAGCAATCGCAACTCGCCATCGGAACCGTCCTCGTTGAAGATCTTGGAGGACACCACATTGGGCGTCCAGGTCGGGTTCTCGCGCTTCTGGAGCTGAACGGCCTCGCTTTGCCAGAAGCCGTTCTTCTGCGATGCCCAGATTGCGAGCGGGATCTGAACGAAGGGGTACGCAAAGTTGATGGCGTGCTTGACTTCGCCTGTATGGTCGCCGGCGAACAGCGTTGCAAGGTAGCTGGCCAACGGTTTGGCAATGGCGGGAGACTGCGTGATCCAGAAGGATTTGACCGAAGGCACTGCGTACTCTCTTGCCCCGCGCTCGATGGCCGCTTTGACTTCCTGGCTCCATTCGCCTGTCTGAGGGTCCCGCATGCCGAAGGCATCTGCAAGCATGGTTCCCAGTTTCTCGAATAGCGGCTCCAGCTCTTCAGGGTCAACCGTGTTCATGAGTTCCATGACCTGCTGACGGCATTCGACATAGGCGTCGATCTTCCGCTTGAACTCAGGATCGCCAGGGCCATTGCATTCAGGGTCGAAGTACTTTTTGCCCCAATGATTCACTTCAATCGCCAGTGCATCCTGGAATTCCTTCTGCAAGCCGGTCCGCAACGACTCCGGCGGCATCCGTGGTGGCGGCTCGGGGCGCGCCTTGAGCTTCAAAGGAGTAAGGTTGTAGTCATCGTTCACTTTGCGCGACAAGTCAATCGACTCGTTGATAGCGATGAAGTCAGGAAGTTGAAGTTTGGTGAGCGTGTTCGTGTTCCTTGGGCTGCCTGTAGGGGTGGTCATGAATGCGGTCTCCTTAGATTTCTATAACGAACGATAACGGGCTGGTCTCGGCAACGGCTTAGGATGCGAAGCCGAACTCTTCCTGCCATGACATGGCCTGAAGCGCTGCATCGGCGAGCGCATCGGTGAGCCGGTCGAGGTTGAGTGAATCGATCAGGTAGCTCGCGACGCAGAGAACTGCTTTTGTCGACGGATCGAGCGCGTAGGTGGACGGATGCTCCGAGATGTTCTGGTGGTTTCTGACCATTAGCTTGCGATAGCACTCCGCGGCCGAGTATCGCGGCACGACTCCGAACCGGCATTCGACGATCAGGCTGGCGCTGCGCGCGCCATGGAGGGAGTGCAGGAAGTTGAACTCGCGGGTGCCAACGCCGAAGGTCAGCGCCAATTCCTCCGCGCTGCGCCATGCAGGCCAGTCGGGCTGGCTGGATCGGTCAAGAGGCCAGTGGCTGCCGAGGCGACTGGGCAGCAGGGTGAGCAGCGCTATCACCTGTTCGCGCGCTGCAAGAGCGACGTCGGGCTCAATGTTCATGGGTCTCCGGGTTGTTGTCTGGCATGAGGCGCACGGCAGTTCAGTGAAGCGCGACCGAGTGCGCCGCTCGCCATTCGTGCGCGAGCCGAACCAACTCCCGAAGGCCCTCGGACACGTTCTCGCCCGTCGCCCCGTGCAGCGAGACAAAGCAGCTGTAGACCAGGTGGTCAAGGGATTCGTCGATGCCGAACACGCCTGAGCTGGCGCGTGCCATGCCCAGGTTCAGCAAGAGCGCCTGTTCCAGCGCTTCGTCCACCCGGTCCATCGTGAGGGGACCGAAGTGGCACTGCAGCAGGAAGCGATCGGCTTCAGTCCCGTCTCCGGCCAGGTGCGTCACCTGGAACATCACGTCATCAATATGGAACTTCATTTCGATGGAGGCGTCCGGTACGTCCTGGAAACTCGCAGCAGGCTTTCCGGCCTGCCTTCGCAGCTCGTGTGCGAGGTCGATGAACTGGGCGCGCCATGGGCATCCTGCGTCCGGCATAGGGAACTCCTTGTGAGAGAGAGGTGGCGTCGATTGCCGGAGCAGGTGGCTCCGGCTCGGCAAGCTGACCTCGGATCAGAGGATCAAAATCTTGCGCAATCTTGAGTAACGCGAGTCTTGGCGGAGTTCCCGGCACTCCCGCCGATCTCGCGCATCGGCCCCAACGGCGATTCGGGGAAGACTGCCGTCACGAGGAGGGCGCCAGCGTGTTCAGCCGCCTGAGCATGTCCCCGAAGTCGGTGTGCTCGTCCGTCGGTTGGCGCAGGAAATCCCGGATCGCGTCATGGCGGTCGATGGCCAGGTCCGCGATGCGGTCCGCGCCCTTCTTGTATTCACCCACCTTCAGCAGCAGCTCGATGTCCTGGTACTTCGCCATCAGCTCGCGCACCTTGCCCGCGGCGGCCTTGTGCTCGGGGGTGATCAGGGCGTTCATCACCCGCGATGCCGAGGCCAGCACGTCGATGGCCGGGTAATGGTTGGCCGAGGCCAGCTTGCGCGAAAGGATGATGTGGCCGTCCAGGATCGAACGCGTCTCGTCGGCAACGGGCTCCGTCATGTCGTCGCCCTCCACGAGCACCGTGTACGGTTCCATGGACGGCGCCATGAAGTTCGTGAAGGGCGATGCCATCGCGGGGCTGATCATCGTATGCGTGAACCTGCTCGGCGGCATCCTGATCGGCACGCTGCAGAAGGGCATGACGGCGGCTGATGCCATGCGCGTCTATTCGATCCTGACCATTGGCGACGGCCTGATCGCCCAGATCCCGGCGCTCTTCATTTCCGTGGCGGCAGGGATGATCGTCACGCGAGTCAACACGGGCGAGGGTCCGTCGAACGTGGGTCGCGACGTCGGTGCGCAGCTCCTGTCCCAGCCCAAGGCGCTGATGATCGGGACTGCCGTGATGATCGGGTTCGGGCTGATCCCGGGCATGCCCACGTTCACGTTCCTGGCGCTGGCGGCGGTGCTGGGGGTGGTGGGCTACACGCTCTTCAAGGGAGAGACGCAGACGGTGGATGCATCCGGCAAAACGACCACCGTTCCTGCCGTCAACCTCTCCGGCGCAGGCAGTCCGGGCGGTGGCAGGAAGGACGCGGGGCCGGAAAGCTTCCAGCCCACGGTGCCTCTGATGGTCGATGTGAGCGCGCAACTGGAGCGGGTGTTTTCGGCTGCCGTGCTGAACGAGGAATTGATCAAGGTTCGCCGCGCGCTGTACTACGACCTGGGCGTGGTGTTCCCGGGCTTGCAGTTGCGCTTCAATGAGCAACTGCAGGGCGAGGCCTATGCCATCCTGGTGGGCGAGGTCCCGGTGTCGCAGGGCCGGATGCGGCCCGAGCATCTGCTGGTGCGCGAGTCTCCGGAAAACCTAACTGCGCTGCAGATTCCTTTCGAGAAGGACGCCAAGTTCCTGCCGAACCTGGAATCGATCTGGTCTCCGGCGAGTCTCGGCGCGACGATGGCGAAGGCCGGCATCGCATTCCTGGAGCCCACGCAGATGCTGAGCTACCACATTGCCTACGTGCTGCGAAAGCATGCGGCGGAGTTCGTGGGCATTCAGGAGACACGCGCCATCCTGACCGAAATGGAGTCGAAGTTTCCCGAACTCGCCAAGGAAGTGGCGCGGGTCATGCCGATCCACAAGATCGCGGAGATTCTCCAGCGCCTCGTGTCCGAGGAGATCTCGATCCGGAACGTCCGGGCCGTCATGGAGGCACTGGTCGATTGGGGGCAGAAAGAAAAGGACCCGGTCCTCCTGGCCGAATACGTTCGCATGGCCCTGAAGCGCTTCGTCAGCCACAAGTTCTCTGCCGGGCAGAACATGCTCCCGGCGTATCTGTTGTCCCCGGCCATCGAGGACCAGGTGCGCACCGCCATTCGCCAGACCTCGGGCGGCTCCTATCTTGCGTTGGAGCCGGCCGCCAGCAAGAAGATCGTGGCGGCGGTGAAGTCGGTGGTGGGCGACACCTCGACGGCGGCGCACAAGCCTGTGCTGCTCACCTCCATGGACATCCGCCGCTACGTGCGCAAGCTGCTTGAACAGGACGCCGGCGACCTGGCGGTGCTGTCCTACCAGGAGCTGACGCAGGAGATCAACATCCAGCCCCTGGCGAGGATCTCGACATGAGCAGCGTCCCCAACCGTCTCCGAAGGGTGCCCGCATGACTGGCGAGAACATGGGGCTGGCCGAACCCATCGAACTGCGCGTGCTGCATGGGCCTCAGGCAGGCGCGCGTCTACCGCTGGAGCCCGGGCAGCGCTACACGATCGGAAAGGCGGACACCTGCGCGATCGTCCTGGGCGGCGCGCAGGTTGCGGAAGAACACGCGACCATCAGCGCCGATGCAGACGGCATTTCCGTCGAGCCTTTGCAGGGCCGGGTCTTGACCTTGGCCGGAGAAGAGGTCGAGGCGGAACCGCTGCCCCTGGGAACGGTGCTGCAATTCGGTCTCGTCAAGCTCACCGCCGCGCCGGTCGACGGCGATTGGCCGGACGATGAGGCGCTGCAAGTGCGGAGGGCATTGGCCGAACCCGCCGCCGAGGAGCAAGACGAAGCGCTCGGCGACACCGCCGCCGCACCGGAAGTGCAACTGCCTGTGTCTGCGCCTGCGCCTGCGCCTGCGCCTGCGCCCCGCGTCGGCCTTCATCTGTTCGAGCATGCTGATGTGCGCCGATACGCCGTGTATGGCGCTGTCGTTCTGCTCGTCGGTGGGGCTGTGTTGGCTGCGGCCATGCAGCGCCCCGCGGAGGCGGTTGTCAGCACCGTGGCGGCACTGCCGGATCAGGTGGAGCCGGAGGCGAGCCCCGCTGTCACGGAGGCGGAAAGTGCCTCGGCATTGGCGGACGTGCTCAAGAACTTTCCCAAAGGCGCGCTGGAGGTGAAGCGTACCGAAGGCGGGGGATGGATGGTGGCGGGCAGGCTCCGGACCGACAAGGAACTGCAAAGGCTGCGCGAAGCCGTGTCGATCCTCCAAATGCCCGTCGAGATCAAGGTGGTGCTCGTTGCCGAGCGGCTCGACGCCGTGAAGCGCTTTGTTCAGGCTCAGCATTCGCCGGGTCGGCTCGAGCTGCGCATGGAGCCGGGGACCGGCGAGGTGCTGCGGATCGTGGGTTCGGCATCGAGCGCCGAGGAAGCCGCAGCTTTTCCTGAACGCGCTCGCGGCGAGCTCGCGGCGTTCGAGCCGATCGAGTTCGACATTCTGCGACCGGAGCAAGTTCGAGAGCGCTTCATGGACCGCGTGCGCGAAGCGGGCCTCGACGGCAAGCTCAGGGTAACGGCGACGGACCCGGTGCTCGAACTGCGGGGCGTACTCAGCCCCCAGGACAGGCGCGTCTGGGAGGCGCTCTTCCTGGACTTCGCTCGGCGCCACGGCAGCACTCTCAAGATCAGCGCGCATGTGGAACCCGAACGGGATGCGATCGCAGCGAACGTGGCGGCCGTCGTAGGCGGCGCCTTTCCTTACATCGTCACGACCACCGGGCAGCGCATTGCACCCGGCGGTGCGCTCGCGGGCAACACGGTCGTCGCGGTGCGCGACGGCGAGATCGTGCTGTCGGACGGTGCCCGTTTTCGCTATGGACCGTGAAAGGCAAGCATGACATTTCAAGAACAGCAAACCGGCTTCGATGTGGAGCAGCGGCTGCGCGACGATACAAGTGGGCGGTACCGCATCGAACTGCGAGCCAGGCTGATCGAAATGCAGGACGCCTGCGCGCTGGCGAGGCAGCAGCTCCATGATCGCGATACCTACCGGCGGCTGGAGGCCGCGATCGCTGCGGTGGGAGCCGCTGCAACCGTGCTGGAGTTGATGCCGACGGGCCGGCGGCGATAGCCCGCGGGAACCAAGGAGCGTGCCCCGTTCCTGAGTGGGACGGGGACAGGACATGGATGGCGGCTGGTCGTCCCGTCTCAGTGATCGTTTATTCGTCAATTCAAAGGAGCAGGTATGGCAACAGATGGTGTTTCCCTCGGAGGACTGCAAGCAGTGGTGGACGTCCAGATCGCCGCCGCCGAGAAAGACCTGAAAGCGGTCCTCAGCGAAATCAAAAGCGGCAAGGACGTAGACGCTGCCCACCTCCTCTACTACACCCAGCAGGTCAATCAGAACAGCCTGACGGTCAGCTTGATAAGTTCGATCGTGAAAGAGCGCGCCGACACGCTCAAGGGCTGTTGCCAGAAATTCTGATCGCGCAGAGCAACGGCTACCTGCGGATCAGGTCGCCGGTCGTGGCCTCCGGGCGCGCCGCATTCGCTCCGCTTGAAACCGGCTCCAGGAGTTGACGCAGGCCCAGCCGGTCGGCGGCTGCAATCGCTTCCGTACGCGTGTTCACGGCCAGTGCGGCCAGGACTGCCGCGACGTGGGCCTTGACGGTCCCCATGGCGAGGTTGAGGTTCCGGCAAATCTGCTTGTTGGAGTTGCCTTCGAGGAGTTCGCGAAGAACGTCGATCTGCCGATTGGTCAGGCCCTTGGCGGCCGCCTTGGCCGAAAAGGCCGCCGTGGTGCGCAGAGTGCCGTCGCTTTCCTGGGCGGAGCTGTCGGAGATGAATGGTTCCGGTGGAACGTAGATTCCGCCGTCCAGGATGAAACGCAGCGCACTCAGGACGATCCGCTTGCCCGACAACTTGGGAATGAAGCCGAGTGCACCTTTCTGAATCGCAGCCTGCACGGTCTTCATGTCGTAAGTCCCGGACACGACGACCAGGCGCGCGGCCGGGCATTGCGCCAGGAACGTATCCAGGCCCGACAAGCCTGCAGAGCCGGGCATGTTGAGATCGAGCAGCACCAGATCGACGTCGGAGTGGGCCTGGAACGCATCGATGGCTTCGGCCAGCGTGGCTGCCTCCAGGACCTGGGTGTGCGCATCGATCTGAAGCAGCGTCAGCTTGAGCCCCTCCCGGACCAGATGGTGATCATCGGCCACCAGGAACTTGAGTTCGGCGTTCCCCTCGATGTGCTCGGCTTGGGAGGCGGAGATCGAAGGGCGCTCGGGCGTCCCCTTCTCAGAGATCATGCTGTGGGTCATACGAGGTGCGACTACGGCGACATCATTGGATTGGGACTCGCGTGCCGTGGCCGAGTTCATGCTAGCACTCCTTGTGATCTTTTCCACGAAACGCAGCGCACGTCGCACGCCAGGGATGATTCTGGTCCATGTGTCACGGTCCTCCACACCCGAACTTCACCAGAGGGCGCGCAGCCGTGCGAAACTGCGCGCGCATGACAAGGAGCATTTGCAGGTGAGCACGGTGGTCGACTCCAATGCACCGCATATCCTGCTTGTGGAAGACAACCCCGCGGACATGCGGCTGACCCTTGAAGCCTTGAAGGAGGCCAAGGTGGTTTGCAACCTGCATTGGGTCAAGGATGGTGTCGAAGCACTCGACTACCTGCACCGCCGCAATGGCCACGCAAACTCGATAAGACCCGACTTGATTCTTCTGGATCTCAACCTGCCGCGGCTCGACGGCCGCGAAGTCCTCGCCGAGATCAAGGCACACCCCCGGCTGCGCCGCATTCCGACAGTGGTCTTGAGCACGTCGAAGGAGGAGGAAGACATCGTTCGGTGCTATGACCTGCATGCCAACTGCTACGTCACCAAAGATCAGTTGAACTTCGACAGTTTTCTCGAGGCCATCCGGTCCATCGCCCGTTTCTGGCTGTCTGTCGTGGCGCTTCCGCCGCGCGCGCACGACCGATAGCGGCACGACTCGCACTATGCAAGGACTTGAGCAAGACATCCTGCTGGTGGAAGACAACCCCGGCGACGCGCGACTGATCCGGGAACTGCTGATCGACGAGGTGGGGCGCGAAGGCTTCCGCATGCGCGACGCGCGGACGCTGGCCGAAGCCTTGCAGCGCATCGACGAACAGCGGCCGGACATGGTCGTGCTGGACTTGTCCCTTCCCGACAGCTTCGGACTCGAAACGCTCTTCAAGGTCCAGAGCCGGGACACCTTGTTGCCGATCATCGTGTTGACGGGGAACGAGGACCAGGCCGTGGCGCTTGCAGCGGTGAAGGCGGGCGCGCAGGATTTCCTGGTCAAGCAGGACCTGTCGGGCCGGCTTCTGGTCAAGACGCTGCAGTATGCGCGCGAGCGCAAGCACAACGAGGCGAAGCTCAGAGTGAGCGAAGCCCGCTTCCGCAGCCTGGCCGAGCTCTCGTCCGATTGGTACTGGGAACAGGATGCCGAACATCGGCTGACCTATCTTTCAGACGGCCTGCAGGACAGGTCGGGTGTCGACCCCGCGGCAATGCTGGGGCGACGCTGGTGCGAGGCTTCTTCGAGCGGCGACGACGCCGCCTGGGCAGCGCTTCGAACGGCATTGGCGGGGAGGCAGCCTTTTCAGGACTTCGTGTTTGCGCATTCGACCGATGGTGCGGAGACCCTGCACATCAGCATCAGCGGCGTGCCGGTCTTCGACAACGGCGTATTCGCGGGATACCGCGGCTTGGGCAAGGACGTCAGTGCGCGCGAGCGTGCCGCCGAGCATTTGCGCGGCAGCGAGGAGCGTTTCAGGCGGATGCTCGACGCGGGCCGCGACGGCATCCTGATGCTGGGCGCCGATGGCCTGATCTCGTTCTGCAATCGGCAGGCCGCGATCCTCCTCGGAGTGAAGGCCACGGCGCTTTACGGGCGCCGGTGGGACGACATGCGGCTGCGCGACGCGTCGCCGATCGCGGCCTCGGGGCCTGACTCGCAGGACGAGCACGGCGTCGCGGTCAGGCGCGGGGACGGGAGCACCGTCTTCTTGATGGAGTCGCTCTATCCGATGGCGGCCCTGGATGGCGTGCACACCGGCACGCTGGCGATCCTGACGGACCTGACCGCCCACAAGCAACGCGACGAGAGGGTGCGCGAATTCGCTGCGCTCGCCGCCCAGAAGAGCGAGGCGGAACGTCTGAGCCACGCCAAGTCCCGCCTCATGGCAGCCGTGAGCCATGACCTTCGGCAGCCCCTGCATGCGTTGGGTTTGTTCATCGACGAACTCAAGGGCGCGAAACTGCCCGAGCACGCATATCCGCTCCTGGACCACATGGAGTCCGTCCTGGACTCCACGCAGTCGCTGCTCGATTCGATCCTGATCATGTCGAGACTGGAAACGGGAATGATCGCCCCGAACATCATGGCCTTTCCGTTGGAGCCCCTGCTTGCGAGGCTTCGGGCAGCGTTCGGGCCGACGGCACGGCAGAAGAACATTCGCTTCGTCGTCGCGTCGTCGCCTTTGACCGTCTACAGCGATCCGGTGCTGCTGGAACGCGTCTTGGCCAATCTTGTCTCGAATGCATTGCGATACACCGACAAAGGCGGTGTCATCGTCGCATGCCGTCCAACGGGCCGGGATGTGCGGCTGGAAGTCTGGGACAGCGGGATCGGCATCCCCGCCGAGCACCAGGAGGCGGTCTTTGGCGAGTTCTATCGGATCGAAAGGAGCGGGGACGATCGAGGCGGCCTTGGACTGGGCCTGGCCATCGTGAAGAGCTGTGCCCAACTGCTGGGATGTCCGGTGCAGCTTCGCTCCGTGCCCGGCAAGGGTTCCAGGTTTTCGCTGCGCGTCGGCTTGGGCGAGGCGGGCCGGCAGTCGTCCTCGTCGACCGACGTCCTTGCGCAGGACGACTCGCCCGGGGCTCGTTTCGATGGCCTGCGGGTATTGCTGATCGACGACGACGCCTTGATCCTGGAAGGGACGCGAAAACTTCTCGAGCGCTGGGGATGCCATGTGATTCCGGCGCGATCGGGCGCCCAGGCCGATGCCCTGCTCGACGGGGCGGTGTTGCCGGACCTGCTCATCTCCGACCTCCGGCTGGATGCCGGCGAACTGGGTACCGAGGTCGTGGCTCGCATACGCCGCCGCTACAGGCCCGGCTTGCCTGCGCTGCTCGTGTCCGGCGACACATCGCTGCAGACGGCGCGCTTTGTCCGCCGGCATGACCTGCCCTTGCTCTACAAGCCGGTTGCTCCCGCACGCTTGCGCGCCATCATTGCCAAGCTCTGCGGCGGCTGAACGAGATCGTGAATCGGATGGAACCGAGGCCGAGCCGCCGTTACGAAGAAGGGTCAGAAGCACTTAGCGAGGACCCTTGATGGATCAGCACGAGCGCGGCCATGCCGCCACTCTCTCGGAGAATGCCAAAGAGCTTGCCATGCAAGCACAGGAGGCCCTTCGGACTCACCGCCGCCTTCTCGAGGAACGTGGCATCACGCCGGATTCCTGCCTGGCCGAGGTGCGGCGATTGGGCGGCGAAGCCGCAGTCGAGAAAGTTCGTCGCGAAGCGAAAGAATCGCTTCGCGCTCTGGACGAGAGGGTCCAACGTGAAGTGATGCACCTGCCTGCTTCGAGCCGCCCGATGTCGCGCCATATGGTGCGGCGCGGCGGCGGCGTATGAAGCGTTTTCCCCACCCGCGATTTCATTCACTAAGGAAACCACGATGATCAGTTCCAACTCTCCCATCGCCAGCGCACCGGTCTCTTCGGCCAGGCCCGTGACTCTCGCTCCGGATGCTCCTGGCATGACAACCTCGCTTGCGCATGCCGTGCTCGTCAACGAAGAGATCGACCACGCCATGAGCCTGATGCTGCACTACATGAGCGTAGGGGGTTTCGACTCGAGCCCCGCGACGGAGCTGCTCAAGCTGAAGTCCCTGACGGCAGAGCTGTCGACCGGGACGAAGTTGGTGAACGGAATGATCGCCAGCGAATACACGCCCATGAGGGAGGTCGCCAACAAGATGGGTTGATGCAGCCCAGCGCGGCAACTTGCGAAAGTTGCCGGACGGCGACATGAAAAAGGGGTTGACCATGACAGTCAACCCCTTTTTCTTTTGCGTTTGGTGCCGGAGAGATGATTCGAACACCCGACCTTCTCATTACGAATGAGTGAGATATGTCAAAAGTCGGGATTCCTATGCGTTGATTGATGTTGGTAGAAGAGGCATTTTCAGAGGGAGATTGCTGAGAATCGAATCTTGAGCATGGATCAGCGTTGATCAGAATTTCAGAAATTCTCTTACATCGGCGTTACATCGACCGCGCCTTGTTAGAGAATGCTGGTCATGGCAAAGACCTCCTTCACCGCGCCGCGAATTGCGGCCTTCACGTGCCCGCCCGACAAGGCGCAAGCGTTTCTCTGGGATGCCAAGACTCCGGGCCTTGGATTGCGCGCGACGCCTCGCGGGTCGCCATCCTATGTGTTTCAGGGCACGTTCCAAGGCAAGAGCCTTCGGGTAACCATCGGCGACGCCAATACATGGCGCATCCCGGATGCGCAGGCAAAGGCGCGTGAACTTCAGCGGCACATCGACGAAGGGCGTGATCCGCGTGCTGTCAAGGCCGAAGCGATCGCCAAGGACGTGGCAGAGCGTGCCGCCGAACGCCAAGCCGGTGTACTCGTCGCTGACGCCTGGGCAGAGTACCTCACGCGCGGGAGGCCCAAGAAGAAGATCGCCTGGAAGCCGCGCTACCTGGCGGACCTTCACAAGATGACCGCGCCTGGGGGCACGCCCAAGAAGCGCGGGAAGGGGCCGACCCTGCCAGGTCCGATCGCGCCGTTGCTGGGCATGCGCCTGAAGGACATCACGCCGAAGACGCTGCGCGCATGGCACTCGAAAGAGGCCCAGCGCGGCACGGCGCAGGCGGCGCGGGCCGTTCAGATCGTGTCCGGCTTTCTGCGTTGGTGCAGCACCGAGGATGCCTACGATGGGCTGGTCGATCCGCTGGCCGCGCGCGACCCCAAGGTGCAGGATGCGCTACCGTCGGCTGCTGGGAACCGGCGCACTGATGCACTGGAGGAGGGTCAGCTTAAAGCTTGGTTCGCAGGCGTTGCCCAGCTGCGCAACCGGACGGCGGCGGCCTACCTACAGGGGCTCGTGCTTACCGGCGCCCGCCGGGAGGAACTTGCGGTGCTGCGATGGACCGACATCGACTTTCGATGGAAGAAGTTGACCATCCCTGACAAGGTGGGTGACACCCGCACGTTGCCGCTGAGCCCTTACTTGTCCAGCCTGCTGCACGGCCTGCCTCGCATCAAGGGGAATCCACACGTGTTCGCATCGCCGACCGCAAAGGCAGGCCGCATTGCTGACCCGCGTAGCGCGCATGCCGACGTGCTGGCTCACGGTGGGATCGGCCACGTGACGCTGCACGGCCTGAGGCGAACGTTTGCGCTGATGGGTGAGGCTGCGGGGTGTCCGGCTGGCGCTATCGCTCAAGTGATGGGCCACCGGCCTGGCAGCATGTCGGAACGCTACAAGCCGCGCACTGTCGACCAACTTCGTCAGTACATGGCTCAAGTCGAGCGCTTCATCGTCGAGAAGGCCGGCGTGCAGTTCGACTTTGACGCGAAGCTGGAAGAGGGCGGCGGCAACGTGGTGCCGCTCGCAAAGAAGGCTGCTTGAGCTTGAATCAGCGCTTGGCGACGTTGGTTCGCCGGGGACGCACAGACGAGACACGGACGCGCTTCGAATCCGCGTCGATGTCGGCCAGCGTGTCCTCGACCTTTTGGGCGAGGGCTGGGTTCGCCTCTTTCATCTCTGCTCGCGCAAGCAGGTACTCGGCCGGCTGTACGCCTTCTAGCAGGCCGTCGGCCAATCCAACAGCATCCTCGAAATGCCGATCACGCCGATCGGTTGGCTTTAGCGTTGCGTACATCCGCAGCACCGCTTCGCACAACGACTGCTGAATGAACACCATCGCCCTGATGGTTTGGGCGCGGCTGTCGGCAAGCTCCTGCGCTACTGCCCCATCCGCCGAGGGAGCGGGATCGAAACTGCTCTTGATGCGTTCGATGATTTCGGCGTTGAAGCTTCGCTCGGACTCGTCGGCGGCCTTGTGCAATGCCCTGTGAAGCTCGGGCGGCACCCGCAGCGCAGTTCTGATGTAGTCGTCTTGGCTCATGCGGCGCAATTGTGTCCATATCGGCTTCAAAATGAAGTTGACACCAAAGTGAAGCCAATCGATACTTTGGGCGGCTTCAAAATGAAGTCAAAAAAGCAAAAAGGAATCTTGCATGAATGAAGAAGTGAAGGCTACTTTCACGCTGCGACTGCCGCGTGATCTTGGTGGTCAGGTCCAAAAACGCGCGAGTGCAGCCCGAATGTCTATGAACGCGTGGGTGCTGCAAGCGATCGACATGGCTCTCACCGGTGGGCGCGACGCACCGCCGCGCCAGGAAAGCCGAATGATCATCAACAGATCGGACATCGAGCGCCGCGCTCTCCTGGCATATCGCAAGGCCGCCACACGGCAAGGGGGAACCTGCCAAGAGCCGGGCTCCTGCGAGGTCCATGAAATCGGCGATAGCTTCTACGCGAGACTGGGCAATGTGAACGGTGCGCTCGCCGTCTATCGCGTGCATCGCGACGGCAAGTTGGAGGGCCTGTCGCACTGGCCTACGGAGTTGGATTGATCATGGTCACCCCCGCTACGGCGCGCGAGAGGAAGCGTGTGCGCGACAGGCGCGGAACGAGACGCTGCCCGATGCCATTGTGCTCAGAGCACTCATGCGAGGAAGCCGCCTTGAGCGCGAGGACATTCCACCGAAGCTGATCGTGCTCAAGCGAGAACACATCCTTCTCCGCCGTGTGCTTAGAGACCTAAATCGCACGCTTGCTGACATTGGTGGCGCCTGAGAAAGCAACAGCCGTTACTTCACGCGCAGCGCAACAACACGGGCGCTTTTGCCCAAATTGGAGACTCTCATCATGAAGAATTTCGACTCCCCTATCACTACGCTTTCACCTTCGAACGCGGTTCCGGCAGCGAACGAAGATGTCTTCGCGCCCATACCAGAGTTCCGACTGACCGCGCTTGCGCTGCGGGAAGTGGTCGATCAGATCGCCGATCACGCAATGACCGGCCTGGAACAGGTCACTCAGGCCATCGCCATCGCCCCCGACGAAATTAGCCCGCAGCTGCACTACCTCCGCGCGCTCTTTGCCTCAATCGGCCACGCGGCGGACTCGACCTCCGACGACGTGGGCACCGATCTCCGCAAGGTTTGGGGGCTGACCGCTTGAAGCAAAAGGAGCAATCGATATGCAAGACGCACTGAGGACGGAGCTGTATCGGCAGGCTGCCGAGATCGAAGAGATCGCGAGGGCAAAGCTCATGACCATTGAGACCATACGTGCCAAAGCGGCGCCGCCGCTGGAACCGGACAACATGGTCTCGCCGATGGAATTTAGCGCGCGGCTGCTGGACCTCGACGAGCGCAACAGGTTCGTCTGGATGAATTGGGCAGCACACCACGCTCAGCACATCGAGAACGCCGACACGCGCAAGGTTCTGATGGATCACGTTCGTCGGACACGCTTGCTGTCGGTCAAACTTGACCCCAACAAGACCCGCAAGATTTGGGTCAAGGAAGGATTGGCGTTCGCGCGCGATCAGGGCTGGATCGACGACGTGCCACAGATCAAGAACAGCTTCAGGCACAAGGCGGGAGAGACGCCGACGGAGCGTGCCGACCGCCGTCTTCCGCGCCTTCGTGAACTTGGTGGCACGGCCGACCCCAAAAATGGCGGTTGGTCATTCACCGGGGTTGGTCTTCTTGAGCAGGCCGAGAAATCGGATGGCGCCAAGGGGTGCACCGACAAGACTATTCGCCAGGATCTAAAGGACGCATGCGAGCGCGCGGCTACGCGGCAGCGCGAACGCGACGACAAGAGCAGCGCCAAGACGCCTGAGGTGCTCTGGAATGCCTGGGGCCAGAAATAGAGCGGGACAAATTCCGGAACACTCCGGTTTCAAACGAACGGCCCCAGTGAGCGATCTCTGGGGCCGTTCCGCATTTGTTCGCTTCACTCCGGTGCGGCGGAAATAGAGGCTCAACGGCCCCGCATCGGGGCCAACGTCCCCGACAGGGAGAGCCCAATTGAACACCATCGCATACGAACCGATGTCGCCGCCGATCCCCGCCGCCGACAAACTGGTAAAGGCCGAAAGCACCCCGCGCGGCGGCGTCAAATTCCTGCCGCTCGGCGAAGTCACCAGCCCGACGGTGACCACCGAAGCTGCGGCGCACTACCTCAATCGCCGCCCGCAGACTCTTCGCATCTGGTCGATGAGCCAAACCGGCCCGATCAGCTGTCTGCGCATCAATGGCCGTCTCGCCTGGCCGGTCGCCGATCTCAAGCGCGTTCTGGGTGTTGCGTAATGCACGGCGAGAAAGTCCTCATCGTCAGCACGCTCGGCCGCACGCTGCCCGCCGAGCCCCGCCACCAATCGCACGCCCAATGGAAGCCCTTCAATACCCTCGCAGCCCAATATGCGCTCGCTGGGCTCGCACTGACCTCTGAGGTTGGCATCGACGGCGCGACGCGCCTGCACACGACTCGCCATGGCAAGGTCGTTCCGCTGGACGACCTCGATCACGCACGCGCCTTCCTGGCGCAGATGGGCGGTGCGCATGCGTGATTGCGATTGCATCATTGATACGCTCCCGCCGTGCCCGTGCCCGTGCCCGTGCCCGTGCCCGTGCCCGTGCCCGAGCGCTGCCTACTTCTCGGCGCCTGAATGGGAGGCGGCCTTCCCCGGGCAACACGTGCACCGTGGCATGCCGAATCACATGCGCCGCGCGATGCACCTTGCGCGCGCCTTCGTCCGCGCTGGAGAGCGCGGTGACTACGTGCTGGCAGCGCGCTTTCTGTTCGCGTTCTACCGCGCCGCCGAGGGCGAGCATCAGCAATGAAGCTCATCCCCAAGAACTGGGCGACGTTCCAGCACTACAAGGACCGGAACCCGCCGTGGGTCAAGCTGCACAAGAGCCTGCTCGACGACCGCCAATACCAGCGCTTGCCGCTCGCTAGCAGAGCGCTTGCGCCGATGCTTTGGCTGCTCGCGAGCGAATCGAAGGATGGTGCTTTCGACGGCTCGACCGAAGAAGTAGCCTTCCGACTGCGCGCAGACGAGGGCGAGATTCAGGCCGGCATGTCGCCCCTGATCGCAGCCGGTTTCTTCACGCTTGCCGAGCAAGTTTCAACCGACGTGCAAGCGCAGCGCGAGCCCGCTGCGGACGAGTTGCAAGCGACGCGCGAGCAGTCTGCTAGCACGGTGCCAGCAGACTGCGGGCGTGTTGCTACCCCAGAGACAGAGGGAGAGACAGAGGGAGAGACAGAGGCAGATGGCAAAAACTCTGCTGCCGCAGAGACCTCGGCATCGACAGATTCCTGTCCACACCAGCAAATCATCAACATCTACCACGAGGTGCTGCCGGCGGCACGCCGCGTACGCGAGTGGACACCGACTCGCCAACAATCCCTTCGCACTCGCTGGCGCGAGAAATCGGAACGCCAAAACCTCGACTGGTGGCGCCGCTACTTCGAGTACGTGGCTGCGTCCGATTTTCTGTGCGGCCGTTCGACGCCGAGCAGCGGCCGAAAGGCCTTCGACGTATCGCTCGACTGGCTTTGCAAGTCTGAGAACCTCGTGAAAGTCGTAGAGGGCAAGTATGAAAACTGATCGCCCCCTCCCGACCGGCGAGATGCCGCGTAGCCCGGAAGCCGAGGCGGCAGTGATCGGTGCCGTGCTGCTCGACAACGGCGCACTGAACCGCGTGGCCGACCTCACGCCGTCGATGTTCTACACGCCGTTCCACGCAATTGCCTTCCGCACCATCCAGTCGATGGCCGCTGCCGGACATGCCTTCGACGTGATTTCGACCTTCGACGCCATGCGCGCCGAAGGCAATGCGACCGAAAGTGACCTGGCGCGCCTCAACGACCTCGCCCAATACGTGCCCTCGGCGTCCACCATCCGCCGCCACGCGGCCGTCGTTGCCGAACGCCACCGCCAGCGCGACCTGATGCGCGCGGGGCAGCAGATTGTCGAACTCGCGGCGTCGACAGGTACGTCGGCTGAGCAGATCGACGCTGCGCAGATGCTGCTTGCCAAGCTCGCGACGGCCAAGGGCAAGCGCGACCCGCAGCACATCAATGAATCGCTGGCCGACTACCTCGCGCTGCTCAGCGACCTGAGCGAAGGCAAGAACCCCGCCATCCCAACCGGCATCGATGGCCTCGACGAGCTGCTCAACGGCGGCCTGCGGCGCGGCGAAATGATGGTGATCGGCGCCCGCCCGAAGAACGGCAAGACGGCGCTCGCGCTCGCGCTGGCCCGCAACATGGCGCGCGACTACAACGTGCTGTTCCTGTCGCAGGAGATGCCGGTGTCTCAGTTGATGCATCGTCATACCGCAGCAGCTGGTTCGTTCGACCTCGGCCGCATCCTGCGGGCAGACCCGAGCGACAGCGACATGTGGCGGGCGGTGACTGATGCTGCGCAGCGCCTGGGAGAACTGCACCTGACGCACGACGATCAGTCGAGCCTCTCGCTGCTCGATATCCGCCGCAAGGCGTTGCAGGTCAAGCGGCGCCATGGCTTGGACGTGCTGTTCGTCGACTTTTTGCAGTTGATGGCTGGGGCCGGCGAAGAAAACCGCAACCGGGAACTCGACGTGATCGTCAACGGCATCAAGGCGCTGGCGCTCGATCTGCAGATCGGTGTCGTTGTGCTGTCGCAGATGTCGCGCAAGGCGGACGAGCACTACGGACGCCCCACCATGAGCCACCTACGTGACTCTGGCGCCATCGAGGCTGCGGCCGACCAGATCGCATTGCTCTTCACCGACTGGGCGCACCCGTCGAGCAAGCGCGAACCGGCGTTCCAGGGCTTCTCTGAACTGGAAATCGTCGCGCACCGCAACGGCCCTCAAGGCTTGGTGCCTTTGCACTTCAACGGCGCGCGGCAGCAGATCACCGACTGGGATGGTGCCGTGCCGACTCGCTCGGCGACGCCGAGGCCCGCCAGTAGAGGCATGCCGCCATGACCCCGCACTACACCGCCCGCAACGACCTCAATCAACGCAACCTACACGACCCGACCATGACCAACACCACCACCGCCGCTGACACCAAGGCATTCACCCATACCGACTACTCGCAGGCCGAGCTCGGCGCCATCCATCCCACGAGGTACTGCGGGAACTGTGCCCGCCTGCGTTCCGACGTTGACCCGGACGACCATCCGCATGGCGTGTGCCGCCGCTACGGATGGGACCTGCTGGACGAGAACATCGTGCGCTGCACTGGGCACGCCACTCCCGGTGAGCAGGTCATTGGACTGAACAGGCCATCGCAGCCCATCGATGCTGATACCGCGTGGGGAACGTCGGCGGCGTGCCTTGACGCCCTGGCCGAGGTGCTCCGCTTCAAAGAGTCCGGTGATACCGACTCCCCCGAGTTCGTGGATGTCATGTGCGACATGATCGAATCGGCGCCGCAGAGTTACTTTGACGGGCTCGAAGCCATGCAGGCCGGCGCCGCCGCCGAATGGAAGAAGTGGGCAGTGGCCCATCGCGCGTGGCAGCAGGATCAACGGGACCGCCGCGACTACCCGGACTTCTTCGCGGCGCTGGCCGACCTACGCGAAATCATCGACCAGCACGGAGAGGGCGCCGCCCACGAGCCCGAACACGTCGGCACCTTCATCCGCCTGTTCGAGTCCGCTCCGCCGCGCTATCGGGCCGAGGCCGAGAAGATTCTCGCGCCGTGCGTGCCCACCGTGACGCACGTCAATGACGCTGGTGAGCCGGTGTTCAGCCTGGAGCAACTGAGTCAAACCCTCGGCGAGCCGGTCGACAAGCTCAAGGCTTTCGTTGACGAACACCTCGATGCCGGGAAGCTGCATCGCGGCACGGTCCATCCCATCCAGTAACGGGTGCGTCTCGCATGAATTTCAGTTATCAAGGAAATGTCGCAATGAACATCGCTCCAGCCATCGCGACGAACATCGTCGAGTCCATCGGCCATATGCCGGTCACTGTCGCACCGGAAATCCCCAAGGCTCCCGCGTGCGACCAAACCGACCATGACAGCGAGGCCGCCGTGGGTGGCAACGTATTCGCAGGCCTTCTGCCGGCGGCGCGTCCGGAAGCTGCGAACGATCCGTCCAACAGCGCGGACGATCCGCAGACCGCGCGGGCCGAAGGGCGGAGGCGTGAGCCCCGCACGCGCGCAAACGTGGTGTTTGAAGGCCGCACCGAAATGCAGCTTCGCCGGGTTGTCGGGCCGCGTTTGATCCGCACTCGCGAGGCATGCGGACTCGGCCAGCAAGAGGCCGCGCGCCAGCTTGGGTACGAAACGCCGGCCCAGCTATCGCTCTGGGAACGCGGCCATCGATTTCCTCCGACCTCAGAACTGATCAAGCTGGCGCGCCTCTATTCCACCAGCCTTGATTTCCTGCTCGGTGAGGCGTCGGAAATTGACCGTGATCCGGCCGCAGGATTGCGCCGCGCTATGTTGAATGGCGTGCGTAACCAACTGTCGAAGTGCGCGGAAGTCGTCATCGGCGAGGTCAATCGCCATGTGAAGCTGGTGGGTGCCGACGCGGGCAGCACGGCGACATTCGTCGCGGCTGGGACCGATCTGTTGGATGCGGTGCAGAGCTTCACCCGCCTGAATCGCGGCTCGGTCGACAACATGCGGGGCGGAGCAACCCTCGCTTTCAAGACGGAGGTGTTCGAACAAGCGCTGCACGAAGCGAGGCGCCGGCAGCGTCTTGCCCAAGCCCTCGATGCGGACCTGCGCGAGCGCCTGGGCCATCTGCCCGACGGCGACATCGACCTCGGCGTCGAGGCCTGACCGAGCACTTCAGCCATCTGCGGCAGTCGAAGAGTCGCGCTTCAAACGCGCCCCTAATCGCCGCCGCCTCGGATTGGAAAAGTGCCCACCGACCCGCACGCATCCGCATCGACCATCAAGGCATCGCAATTATTCGCATCCCAACCCCATGACCTCGACCATCGTCTCCGACCACGCGCCGCCCGACGCCCTGCTCACCGAAGCGCAGGCGGCGGCACGGCTCAACATCGCGCCCGCCACCCTGACGGCATGGCGCGCCACGAAGCGCGCTGCGCGCCCGGCGTACTGCCGTATCGGGGGCGCAATCCGCTACCGCCGCTCCGATATCGACGCCTTCATCGAGCACTCGGTGCAGGCCGGCGCATGAGGGTCTTCGCCGCAGTTATGCAAAGCCTGCGCGCCAAGGCGCCCGCCAGCCCCTCCAAGCCCCTCAATCCGCCGCCCTGGCGCACCACCAGCCGCAACGCCTCAGAACCTGCCAAAACCCGCCTCAAGGAACCGATCACCATGCACACCGCCTTCACACGCTCCCCCCTCGCTGATGCAGACGACCTGAGCCCCCGTGCCATCGACGCGGTGCTCACGCTGTTCGCTGACGCCAGCGTTCAGCGCCAGGCCGCCGAAGTTCGTGGCAAGCTGCTCCGCCTGATCGAGTTCTCCGCCCTGCGCTCTGAAGTTGCGGCGGCCGTGAAGGCCATCGGCACGCACTCGACCGAAGACCCCACGCCGGCCGCCGTCGTCGCCGTCCTGCGCCAGCGCGCTGCCGAACTGGACGACGCCCTCGACGATGCCCGCACAGATCGCGACGCCCACGAAGCCGTTCGCAAGGCCCGCATGGCCCTAATCGAACCGCTGCGCCGCGAAGTCTCTGCGCGCCTCACGTCCCTCGCCAACGAGCGCGAGCACTGCTTTGTGCGTCTCGATTCGATCCGCCGCGCCTCGACGATGAGCGGCCCCGCGAATCACCGCTACAACGCCCTGATCTCCGCAGGCGTTAAGCCCGCAGAGATTGCAATGCTGGCTGTGGAGGACCCTGAGCAACAGGTTGCCGACATTCGCTTGCGAATCGCAGTGATCGACAACGAACTGATCCCGCTGCGCGCGTACATCGCGAGCGCCGATGTCGCTCACCTGACCGGCCTGGGCCTCGACGCCTTCATCGCGCAGGCCCGTCCCGAGCGCGCTGGCGAAGAGGTTGCAGCGTGACGACCCGCAGCAAGGGCACCAAGCCCCCGGCAATCGTCGATCCTGAAGCCGCAAAGCTTGAATCGACGGCGCTCGGCGCCATGGTGATTGATCCGTCGCTCAGCGCGGGCATGGTCGCCGCGAACTACGCCGCTCCATCGTTTGCTCACTGGAGAGAGATCGGTCCCGGGAACGTGCAAGACGCCATCGATCTGATGGCGGACACGGTGAAGAGCGGCGATCTGTCTGACGTTGAGAAGATGCTTGTCGCGCAGGCGGTTGCCTTGCAGACCATGTTCTCCACCCTTGCGGCGAAGGCAGCAAGTACCGGCCCCGGCGCCAACATGGCGATGTTGACCAACCTCGCCCTGCGTGCCCAGGCGCAGAGCCGCGCCACTCTCGATTCTCTGGTGAATCTGAAGTACCCGCGCACGACGGTTATCGCCAAACAGGCCAACGTCGCCGCGCCGGGTGGCATGCAGCAAGTCAACAACACGGTGTCTCCCGCGCACGTGCCCGCGCACGAGGCGAGTCGGCCAAACAAAGTGGAAGTGTTGGAGGTGGGAAATGGCAGCACGCCGCTGGACGCCGGAGCAACGCTCACGGCAATCGGAACTCGCACGGCAAATGAAGCCGTGGAGGTCGGCGACCGGGCCGCAAAGCGTGGAGGGCAAGGCCGTGGTGGCGCGTAATGCTTGGAAGGGCGGGCAGCGCGCGTACTTCCGGTCAATCGCGAAGCAGACCAACGATCTACTGCGGCAGCAGCGTGAACTGCGCGACTGTATTGCTGAAATTGGTGGAGGTGACCTGTGAACGCACCTCGCATCGGCAACGTCATCTCGGCGCTGAATCGCATCCGCCAGAACGAACTGGAGAGCCGTCGGCAGGCGCGCACGATCCTTCAACCGAGCGAAGTTGCTGGCAAGCTGTCGCCCGCGCGCATGCTAACGACCCGCCTCGGCGGTGCCGGCGCTCGCCCCATTACGCCCGCCGATCTGACTCACTTCAAGAGGGAAGTTGAAGCCCTGGGCGACAAGGCCCGACAAGGCCTGACCGCGAAGGAAGCGCTGGGGCTCTCGCGGACCATCGACATCGAGCGCGCGAAGGCCGAAATCCGCTATTCGATGCCCGCCCGGCTTCAGACCGGCAAGGTGCATCTCGTCACCGATTCGGGCCCGAAGTCCAAGGTCACACGACATCACGTCAACGTGGAGTTCTCGCTGTACTCGTCGGCCCTGTCGCGGCCCGGAACGCCTTCGCAGGCCGCCCAGTGGTTGATGAAGGAGTCGCCGCTGCGGTTCGAGTGCGACTGCCAGCATTTCAGGTTCTTCTTGCGTTTCGTAGCCACGGCCGGTGGCTGGGTTGCGGGTAGAGCGGAACATGGCCTGCCAAAGCTGACCAACCCGACGCTGGACGGCGCATGCTGCAAGCACCTGGCGCGTGTGATGACGGACGTTCAAATGAGCATCGGCCTGCGCCAGCGCGTAGCGCAGATGGTTGAGGCCGACCGCGCTCGGATCGACAAGCCGGGCAAGGCGAAGCCCCGCACCTTCACTGTCACGCAGGCCGACGCCGAGCGGATGCTGCCGAAAAACGTGCGCCGCATCGTGGTGCCGGCGGCATCGCGCGGCGCCAAGCTGCCGCAGCCGGCAAGCACGGACGACATCCGGACCGCACTCAAGGCCTTCACTGGCAAGGACACGAACAGTGTCGCTATCGCTCGCGCGCTTCAAAACTTGCTCGTTGCCCAACGGAAGGCGGCACGGCCATGACTTTTCCCCAGTACCTCCAGACCGCGCCGCGCGCCTGCTCGCGCTCATGGCGATCAGCCGCGCGCGGCGTGCACCGAAGCCATCCATCAACCATCAAACGCCCGCAGGGCACCAGACTATGACCTATCCTGAACCCGAGCCGACCGGCGAAGTGAAAGCCATCACTGCCGACCTGCTGCAAAGCATTGCACTGGACTCCGACGGCACCCCCTTCGATGGCGACGCTCCCGAAACGTGGGGGGAAGCAGAAGCAGCCGAGCCCGAGATCATCCACCGTGGTCAGGTGCGCTTCAAGGTAATCGACGCTGACCCGGTCGCACTGGCAGCGGCCTGTGGCGCCGTTGAGGAAGGCACACAGGAAGCGACCCTCGCGCTGCTGGTGGAGTTCGCCGATGACGAAGGCGCACTGCTACCCTCAACGGGCCAGTACCTGAACATCGCGACCAACGAACCGGACGTGGGCATCCTGTTCCGCGTTTGGATCACGAGCGCTGACCTCCACGACCCGAACGCGCCTGACCTCGGCCCCGATGCCATTCGCAATGAAGCGCTCGCAGATATCGACGACCACCCGCGTCGCGGTCTCATCGTGCAGGTCATCGGCGAGGCCGACGACGAGGAACCGGCGGAATGAGCCCGCTCGAACACGCGCGCACAGGCAGCTTTCTGCTGGGGGAGCACCGGCACCGCAAGGCTGCACTCGAAGGCCTGATCGCTTTGGGTGATGCGAGCGTCGCTGCAGCCAAGGCCGAACTCGACCGAGAGGCGGCGGCCCAGGCCGGCACGCTCGACCGAATCGTCCGCGACCACGACGCCCGCCGCGAGCGTCTCGCGCCTGCCAGCACATGGGTCGCCCCGAAGCGCATCGTTCCCCCCGCAATCCTGCCGACATCGCACGGGCCGGACACTTTTGTCGCAAGCATCGCTCGCCGCCTAAAGGGCTGAAAGAAATCTCAATGGCATCCAACTTTCCGCACGACTCGCGGGGCTTCCTTGTGGGCGAGATCGTCGAGAACGGCCGCGACCTCATGCGCGCGCAGCAGCAGGGCATTCAAATCTGGAAGACCATCCGCACCGACGTGAAGGCCATCGCGCGTGCGGTGGGCGCGGAGGTCTCGACGAACATCCGCCTGAGCCGCCCTGGCGCCGTTCCGCGTGCGCCCGCGAGCAGTGCGCGCACCAGCGGCGGCAACTACGTGGGTGGCCGCGCGACGGTGGTGCAGCCGGTGGGCCGCAGTGCGCCAACGCAGCGCGGCGCCAGCGGTGCGCGCGCGAGCGTCCCCGTGGTGGTGGCGCAGCCGCGCGCATCGAATGGCCGCTTCGTGGCGGGCCAGCGCCCAGCCAGCGGCGGCGCGGCGAGCAACAGCGATGGCGGCGGCCGTTCGAGTAGCGGCACTTTCAGCCGCATGAACGACACGCTCGGCAAGCTCGCGGCGAGCCTGTCGGCGGCCGACAACATCGACCCGACGGTGAACGCGCTGAAAGAGGTCAAGGACGTGGTGTCGCCCCTCGGGCGCGGCCTGTTCTCGCTCTTCGGGCGCACGGCCGAGCGCAAGAAAGAGGTGTGGTATCGCCGGTTCCTGAAGGCGCTCACGCCGGGCTCGCAGAAGGCGCAGCAGGGCGTCGGCGGTGGCGGCCTCTTCGGCATGGGTGGTGGTGCCGGCGGCGGCCTGCTGGGGAACCTGCTGGGCTCGGCTGGCGGCACGGCCGCTGGCGGGCTGCTCGGCGGCCTGCTCGGCAAGGGCATGGGGCTGCTGAAGGGCGGCGGCAAGCTGCTGCGCCGCATCCCGCTGCTCGGCGCCCTGGTGGCCGGCGGCGGCGCGCTGGCGTCGATCTTCGGCGGCGGCACGCGCGACGAGAAGTACAAGGGCGTGGGGGAGGCCGGCGGCATGCTGGCGGGCGGTGTGGCCGGCGCGAAGCTCGGCGCGGCCCTGGGCACGATCATCGCGCCGGGCATTGGAACCGCCATCGGCGGCTTCCTGGGTGGTGTCGGCGGCGCCCTCCTGGGTGAGAAGTTCGGCGCCAAGGTCGGCGAATGGACGAAAACCCTCGTGGACTCCGATATCCCCGGCAAAGTGATCGAGGGTTGGAACTCGACGACGGCATTCATCGGCGCCGCGTGGGAGTCCCTGGCCGGTGACGCGAAATCCGCCTGGGAAGGCATCACGAAGAAGGCCGGGGAGTGGCTCGACAGCGCAAAGGCCGGGCTCGATTCCGTCGGCAAGACCCTGAGCGACGCCGGCAACGCGGTGAACGACTGGATCAAGGCCAAGACCGGCATCGACGTAAAGCAGAACGTCAGCGCGGCCGCCGACAGGGTGGGCGAGGCGGCCGGTGCCGCCTGGGACAAGACGAAGAGCGCCGCGAGCGCCGGCTGGTCGGCGGCGAAGGGCTACGGTTCGGACGCACTCGACGCGGCGAAGGCCGGCGCGGCCGCAATGGTGCCCAACACCGTGAAGCGCGCCTATAGCGCAGGCTCGGCGGCGGCTGGCAAGGTCGGTGGCGCAGTGAGCGGTGTATTTAAGGGTGCGGAGGCCCGCGCGCTCGAAACGGGCAAGACCTACTCGGCGGGCAACATCGCCGGCCTGGACGACGCGCACACGCGCGCCCTGGTGGCCTCAACCGCGCTGACCGAGAGCGGCGGCGGCAAGCTCGACGTAGTGAACAAACTCGGGTTCGCGGGCCGCTATCAAGCCGGCGCCGGGTGGCTGGCTGATGCCGGCCTCATCAATGGCGGTGCCGGCGCGGTGCAGGCGGCCATGAAGAAAGACGGCTACAAGCGCGAGGCCGACTGGGGTGCGGCCGGCGGCATGACGAAGTTCTTGAAGGACGACAAGAACTGGAACGGCGGCATGACGTACGACAAGTACCTTGCCACCGCCAGCACGCAGGATACCGCGTTCAAGACTAACTCTGACGCGGCCTATCGCGCGCTCGTGAAGAGCGGCGCCATCACTGCTGAGACGCCGCCGGCACAGGTGGCCGGGCTGTTGAAGGCGCGTCACATTGCGGGCCTGGGCGGCGCCATGGCAGTTGCGCGCGGCGGCACGGGCTCGGTCGATGCGAACGGCACCAGCGCGTCGAAGTATTACAGAGACATGGCCTATGACCCCAAGGGCCTCACAGCGCAATTCCGCAGCCCCGTGGTGGCCGGCGGCGGCGCAACATCCTTGGCGGCATCGTCTGTGCCGTCGAGCGTGCCGGCGGTCATTCCGAAGGCGGTGGAGGTGCGCGAGCCGGCAACCCCTCTTAACAGCGGCGCGGGCGCGGGCCGTGGCTCGATCAATGTTTCCCTGCCGGAATCGATTGGTCAAAATGTTGGCGACCGAGGCACGGCGCACATCGTGACTGGCGGTCTGGGCGGAGGCTTGTCGGGCGGGTGGTAGGCGTGCGAAGGGGTCGATCTCAAATCCGCCCCTTCAGCGCGCCGCATTACGAAACTTTCGCGGTGCGGCGGTCAAGAAGGGGGCGGCGTGTCACCGCTCCCCTGCTGCAAACGCGATCAGCGCCCGATTGATCGCCTCGCGCATCGTGCCCCGTCGCGGCTCATGATCCGTGCAAGTGCCTCGACGATCTCCGGCTCGAAATCGACAGTTGTGCGCCGCCCGCCGCGCGCGATGAGGTCGGCGTTAGACCGGAATGCCTCGGGCCACTGCAAATCTCATGGCGGGGGTCAGCAGTGAGAGGTCCACTTCGGAGATGTGGTCGCACAGGAACCTGGCGGAAGCCTCGCGGATTGAGGGGTCGGGTTCTATCTTTTGGAACCTAGTGGCGGGGAAGCCGTGGCCGTCGAACTTGATCGAAAAGAAACGTCGCGTGCGAGTTCCGTTGGCCGTCAGAAGGTCAAAAACGATCTGCCCGTTCACATGGCGGCGACGAAGCTCGTCAGCCACCTCGTCTAAGTCATCCTGCGGCACAGTGACGCCAGTGGAGATCACGACAGCGGAGAACTTCACCGAAGGAGAATCGAAAACAGCGAAGTGTTTCATGGTTTTCCCTTTGATTTGATCAAGGTGGCGTAGCCACTTTCAACTGCCGTCAACACACCCTCCACGATTGCCACTGCCTCGGTCCTGCTGCCCAAAATCCGGGTGGTTTCAATCGTTCCGTCCATATGAAAAAGACGATGACGCTGGTCATGCCACGTCTTATAGCACGCAGCGAGTAGAGTCTTTGCCTCCGCAGAGGCGGCGTCGCCGTGCGGGGACCTGACTGCGAAACCAGCGCCTTGCCCTTCGAAAAAATCGCCAAGCTTTGCCTTGGAGGCAAGATTCAAGCCGCATTCGCTTCTCAAGAGCTGAAGACTAAACCCCTCGAGCCCTCGCAACGCGGGAAAGGCAATTGCTGCATAGTCTTCAAGTTCGATGCCGATTTTGGTCAAGGCCAGCGCTGACGTGAACTGCATGCGCACCTCGTCTTCGAGCCAGTCGTGGACTACAGGCACCCGCGCAGTGAGATCGCTTTTGATCTGTGCAACGGTCAGCGGCAGGGCATACACCGCCTTCTGATGAGCCAAAAGGTCGTCGAGCGGCAAAACGGTCTTGAGAAAGTCCAACGCCCAAACCGCCAATTGCGCGTGGCTACCCTGCAACTGCAACGTCCCGTTCGCGTGGAACTTGACGGTCAGCGAGTCACCGAGCGGCCCCGTGATCTTGACGAGGCGGTGGTTAGCATGCGCTTCGTCAGATTCGACCTTCGCGCCAAGCTCACCCAAGAACTCAATGAGTAGCTTTTGAAACTCTGGCTTGAACCCATGGATTGACAGCTCCAGGCGCGGTTTGTCGCCGAACCGACAATGGTTGGCGATGGCTTCGGCAAGGACATCAAACGTGCCCTGATCGAAGCCAGCTGACGCCCCGATGGTGCACTTACCCTTCCCGTTCACGTAGATTTTGACGAGGAAAGGCTTGGCTTCGAAGGTGCCTCTGTACTGAATCAGCTTTCCGTCGTTCAACGTCTCTTCGGTCAGGCCTTCGACGCCGGCCTGCTGCAATGCCGCACGGGTTTTCGTGTGGTCCATTGCGATGCCGCTGTAGGGGTTCTTTGCCATGATCGAAGCTCGTTGGTTTTTTTGGTTAACCTTCAATCATACCTTTTTCGATATAACGGCGGTTCTGAACCTAGGCCGACGCGGGGCGGCACAGCACAGGGGCCTGCATGGGCTGAATTCAAGAAACACCTGCGGGGGAACGACCGACCGCTCGTCGAACGGGCCTTTGCATGGGGACCCGAGCAAGGCGTTGATGAGTGTGACAAGCCTGTGCATCAACACCGAACGAACTGCACCGCATGGCACTTGGGACTGAAACCGGCAGATGGGCGGGCAGTCTGGAAAGGATGACTTTGAGCCGGAAACGGGGGACGAGTCACCCAGCCGTAGGAATGGAGGTCAAGGGGGCTCGGATCGTCGATCTTGGCGACCTGCTAAGCAAGGCGCGTATCAGGTGCCAGCCCGGCCGGACAACGACGAGGCTGCTGCTCACAAGGTGAGCAGCAGGTCGGCTGTACGGCGAAGCGGTTTCGGAAATATGGCCCCGGCTCTGCGCAGTGCCACCCAGACACTGCATAGGTCGAGTTGTCGCGCACTCGCTGAAGACCGTCAGATATGTACCCCGGGCCCTTTCGAGGGCCGCGCTCAAGACAAATCTTGGCGTGCTGCGACCGGGGTGCATTTCTGACGGTCTTTTCGTTTGGTGCGTGACCCTTGGCGACTTTCTTCCCGTCGCAACAGGAGTTATCCATGCACCCCACCACCAGCGCCGCCGCGCGCTTCGCCGTCCAGGTCTTCGCAACCATCGCGGCCGCCTTCGTCACCCGCGTGACGCTGGTAGCGCTCCTGGCCTGAAGGGCGAACCATGAGCGCGAACAAAACTATTCTGGTTGGCAACGTCGGCCGCCCCACTGGCGGGGTGGAAATGCCCGAGATTTCGGAACTGGTCTACCTCAACAACTCGACGCTGACCACGGACAGCCAACGCGTGGCGAAGCATTTCGGCAAGCGGCACGCCGACGTTTTGCGCGCTTTCGACCGGCTGACTTGCAGCGCCGTTTTCAACCAACGCAACTTTGCGTCGGTTCAGGAGGTGGATGCCAAGGGCGAGGGTCGTCGCCTCATCCGAATGACGAAGGACGGCTTTGTGTTCCTCGCCATGGGCTTCATTGGAGCGGAAGCGTCACGCATCAAAGAGACCTACATAGAGGCGTTCAACGCCATGGCCGGTCAGCTACAAAGCATCAGCCTGGACCTGTGGGAGCAGCGCTTCCAGATCGAAAAGCGCGACGACCTGTCGTTCCACTGGGCCAGCTTCGGCGCCCGCAAGATGAATGAGCGCCGCCGTGACCTGCCCATTATCAAGAGCGCCTTCGCATTGATCGACTCGCAACTCCAGCCGGCGCTCTTCGAGGGTGCCGTCGGCGCTGGCCGTCAACCCGCCAGTAACGACGCAAAAGCAGGCAAGGCCAGCAAGGCGGCGAAGAAATCGACCGCTCGCAAGCGCGTCTGAGGCGACCATGCGCGCCATCGACCTATTCGCCGGTGCCGGCCGCTTTTTGTGCGCCGACTTCGGCTTGGACGTTGATGATGCGGATTCGGTGCGCCGGGCCATCAAGGACGTGAGAGGGCGATGACGGAGCCAGCAGACTGCATACGCGGTTGGCATTTGCGCGGCTGCGAGCCACTCAAGCAGGACGTGCGACGGCGGTAGTTGCGACGACACCGGCGGGAAGGAAGCCACTCGTCGAGTTCGGCTCGAATGCAGCACGCGCCGCCGGCACGCTGGCGCGGCTGCGGAATGGCGCGCTCACTCACCAACTTTTCGAAGGCGGTCAGGCTGAGCGCGAGGTAGGTGGCTGCTGCCTGACGCGCGAGCGCGGCGGCCGGGATGGGGGTGACGGATGAGGGGATCATTCGGAAACTCAGATGGCGATCATCTCGCCCGGCGCGAGACCGAAGTGCTCATGTTGGACGATGGGTGAAGCCGTACCGGCAGTGTGCCAACTTCGCGCTCGCGGGCTGAGATTTGGTCAGTCGTCTCCGACGCACTCTGCGGCGATCTTCGCAATCGTGGTTGGGGCGCCGGACACAAGGCGCCCTTGCGTGGAGCCCGTGAACTTGCCATAACCAACGACTGCCGTCCCGACGGCGATCTGCCCCCCGTTGAACACCTTCGCTCCGTCGATCGACACGATCGCGTTTCGGCGCGTCTTCACGTCGTAGATCGTGATCTTTCGCCCTTCGATCTGAGTAACTTCGCCGAGAAAGATGCCCGGCGCCTTTGGCGTATCCAGCGAAACGAGCATGGGATCGACGCCATTCAAAAAGTAGCCCTTGGCAATGCCGACTTCGCGACATCCGACAGGCTGAACACGCTGCTCCTTAAGTGCTGTTATGCGCTCCGCGAAAGCGGAGTTCATGCATTTGTAGGCATCCCCTGTCTTGAAGCAGTCGTTGTTCAGTGCCTGGGCATCTCCAGTGGCGATGTATGCGTCGGCGGCAGGCCTGTAGGCTCGATCGAATTTGCGCTCCCCCGCTGCCCTTTCAGCGTCTGCGTTTGCGAGATCCTTCGCCTTTGCTTCGGCTTCCCGGTCTGCTCTCGCTTGTTCCCGCGCCCGCACTTCCTCTGGCGTTGCAAAAAGCGGGGCGTTCACAGAAGGCCGGCGCGGCGCGACAGGCTGACTCGGCGCGACGGGCTCGGTGGCTGTCACAGGTGATTGCGCGTCACCATTTGCATTGAGGGCCTCGCTAACGACTGCGCCGATGAGTGCGCCGATGGCACCGGCCTTTAGGTCCCGCGCCGTATCTGCGTGGACGGCGGCGGATGACACGGTGGCGGCGATCGCCGCGATTACGCAGAGAGATTTCATGATGCTTCTCGACAGAGGTGGAATGGATCGCGTTCGAAATTTGCGGCGCTCACCTGCACGTCGTGGTAGCAGCGCGCCAGCGTGGGCACTGTATCAAATGTCACGATTAGTGTGTTCACGATCAGGTGACATGCCGGCACCCTCGCAGGCTAGTGAAGCCCCTCCGCATCAGATTTGGACACCGTGTGCGCGACCTTCGTCGGGCAACAGGACTCTCGCAAGAAGAGTTCGCGGAGAAGTGCGGGTTCGCGCGCACTTACATGTCGCGCATCGAAACCGGCGGGGCCAACCCCTCGTTGGACGCGATCCAAACGCTTTCTACGGCGTTGAAGACTCCGCTGGGCGATCTCTTCAAAGGCCTATGACCGCATCAGGAATGACGGTGCCATGGACATGCCCTGTACGATGGCGCGGCACCATATGACGGACGAATACTCCAGCGAGCAAGGCGACCAACAGCGACACCTCACGAGCGATGCGCTGAGACATGCTCAAGCGGTGTGTGCATTTGCGATCGGTGTGCTCGGGGCGCAACAGGCGGCGCAGGATCACCACATTCGCATTTTCGCAATGGCGCATGGGGTGCGCATGCTGCGGTATGCGCAGGCGGTCTGTAAGTTGATCGCATCCGGTCTGACTGACCCGGCAGGCGCGGTTTCGCGAGTGCTTCTCGAACAAGGATGGGTCATCCAAGCGTTGCACAAGAATCCAGAAAACTTCCACGTCCTGATGACCGAAGGCCTTGCCGAGGGCCGAAAGGCGCTGGAGGGGCTTGCCAGGCTGCAGCCCGAGCATCGTAGCGCCGAACTGACGATTGAGCGCTTGACCAGCGAGATTGCGAAGCTCCCCGCATCATCGGCCTTTGTTCCGCACAATTGGGCTGGTCGCGCAGACTCGAAATCTGTTTATCTAACGCTGTATAGAACCCTCTCCACGTTCGCCCACGGTGGACCCACTGGAACGCTTGACTACTTGCGCTGGCTGGATGAGGAGGGCGGTGGCGTGCGGATCGACGGGAGCGCAGCATCGGTGCACTCGTCGGAAATGCTCACCGTCGCGAGTGCGCCGATGCTTGATGTAGTCGACATCGTTTGCGATCAACGCCTGAGCGCCTCGCAAATCGCCGATGCCGCGCGGCTTACGGCGAAGCTCCAATTGCTCGTTGAACGCACGAATCAAGCTAGGTCGAGCGAGGCCCCGTGACGACGCGCCTACTTGTTTCGTTGAGCGTGCTCATTGCCACCCTATGCGGCGCAGCGGTGTTCATGATGGAGGATGGGCGTCTTTCAGCCGTTGGCAGCATGATCGCGGGCGGCGGCAGCGTACTAGCTGTACTGTGGTTCTCGGCAGGGCTGCGCTATCAGGCGCGACAACTGGAGGAACAGCGCAAGCAGTTCTCGGCGCAGTTTCAACATCTGGAGCACGCCAGCCGGCGCGAAGCGCTGCTGTTCGCAAAGGGGATTCTCGAAAAGGCCGAGCGCGACGCGATGGCGCAGGCGGGTGTCACTTCTGTCAACGAGCTTGCGACGTTGTATTGGGACTTTGGCGAACTCGGCCCCATCCTCAAGTCCGACGATCCGGATGTCGTTCTACAGACCTTTAGAGATTGGATGAAAAAAGAAGGCCCGGCGCTTATCCTGTTGAACGGAATCAAGTCCGCCGCAGAGGTCTACTTGCGAAGCGAAGGCGTCAACGGCATCGACTACACGAAGGCGCCTGAAGACTTCTACTTTGTCTACAGGGACCGGTTTTCGAACCTGCCATTTTTCAATGCCCTAAGTGGCACTGCAACTTGGCTGTGCGAGGTGATGGTGAGATTGGCGCCGGGACGCAATGCCGCAATGATTGCCTTCATCGCCGCAGGTTCGAAGATCGGCGGCGCGAAGATCGTCAAGATGGACAAGCTCCGCGAGGACATTGCCGAGCACATTGCCCAGGGCTATCCGCTGCCGGAGATTGCGAAGAATCTTCCTGTCGGTGATGATTAAGCGGCGGACGCTCCGTACGTACCTACGCGATGCGACGCGCAGACCTGGCGCGCTGAGAACGTCGCGGGTTCTGCTCGTGATCAACATGAGGGGCCACGGCAATGACTGAGGCGATATTCGCACTGCATGCGGGAGCGCGCCTATGAACGACATCGGCACCATCGAGATGACGGTCGAGGAGAAGGCGCTGGTCAATGTGATCGACTTCCGAACCGACTTTCGCGATCGCGATGCCGTTCTGCCGATGCTGGCCGCAGCTGGTAAGGTCACGCCGATGTTGCTGGCACGGGTGCCATTCCAGAACGGCGTCAACAATGTTTCACGCAGCCTGGATGGGGCGTGGGGCGCAAATCGCGCTTGGAGGTGTTCGAAGGCAACGGCACCCGAGGCGCGGATATTTTCAGCCATGGCAATTTCCTGAAGTTCTTGCGTTTTTTCATTCATGGCGCAGACCTGCCGGCCGCAGTCAGGACGGCGATGCGCGATCAAGTAGGCGATCCGCGTTGGTTCACCAGCGGGGACCGCGAACCGCTGCGCAAGCTGGCGCGGCAGCTGTCGCGCGCGCACGGTCTCGATAGCAGCAGTGCTGACGAGTTCATGTATTTGTGCGCCGAGCTCGGTCTGAATGTAGACGATGCGGATTCGGTGCGCCGGGCCGTCAAGGACGTGAAGGGGCGATGAGGAACCGGCCGAACTGCACGCACGCCTGACCGCATCGATCCATCAACGGAATTGCCGAAACGGGGTCACGGCTTGCTGCTTCCGCTTGCTCGATACCAATCGACTTCCGATCCCCGCATAACTCCGCCGTCTGCCGAGTTCACAAAAAACCTATCGTCGGCCGCGTAGACCTGCCGTTCCGCGTGGCGAACTACAAAGCCGTTCATTGCCGCGACCCCCTCGTGCGAGAGCGTGACCACTTGATCCTCGCCCTCGAAGGTGCCCATCGAAGCGATATCGCGCGTGATCGGGAAGATGACAGTTGTCTCCATCAGAGCATGCCCAATAGGGCGCCGGAACCCGGATGGCGCGCCATCGCTGTTCATGAGGCAGATCGGGTGGTCGCTGGTGACGAAGCCGCCCGAATCTGCTGGCGCGATGCACAAGGCCCACTTCCGCGCGACGAGGGTCCGCAGCACGTCCTCGAACACCTTGAACTCGGTGAAGATGTGCTGGGCGTTTGCGACCTTGATCGTGTACTCGTCGCGCTCGAAGAACTCGCGCACCTCTTCATAGGTCGCTTTGTTCTCCGGCGCGATGTGGCCGTTGGCGCGTGCTTGCCTGATCTGCGACTCCCACATCTCGCGCGAGGACAGCGCCATGCTCATCGTGACCTTGGCAATCTGCGCCTGAAACTGTTGCATGTTCTCGCGCAGACGCGGGTTCCGCACGGCGAACATTGCTGCAAGGTTCATCACGTGCACCCACGCATCCCGATCCTCCATAGAGCGCGAGTGCTCGATCACGTCGAGCGCCTTGTTCACCTCAGTTTCGAATCCTGCAAGCCTGTTCTCAAGCTCCCCGGCGGGCCGGCCCTCGATGGTGTTGAAGTCCCGCTGCTTGGCGACGTTCTTCGGCGCCGACGCGAAGCGCCTGCCGCTGGCGAGGTCGAGCACGAAGAGCTTCGAGTTCTTGCTGCCATTGTGCGTGAAGCGCTTCAAATAGCACTGCGAAACGTAGTGGTGGCCTCGGGCTTCGCTCATTGCGGCATGCTACCGGAAGGCCACCTCGCGGATGATGCGGCCAGCGGCCGGCGCGTGCGGCGCCTCTTAGAACTGGAGAACAAATTGAACCAAATTGAGACGCTCGTGCTGGAGCTTCAGGCGCTGATCAAAAAGTCAGAGCAGGCGGTCTACTCGGTCGGCGAGGTTGCGGCCATTCTGGAGTGCACGCGCGCGTCGGTCGAAGCTAACCTGCGGTCGGGCCGCCTTCCTGGCCTCAAGTTCGGGCGCGCATGGGTTGTCCCCGTTGAGGCGTTCAACACAGCCATCAACGCCCTTGCGCTCGACGAGGCCGCCCTAAAACAAGGCACCCTTGCTAAAGCACGGCAAGACGCCATCGTCGCAATTCAGGTCGTTCCGCAGCCTGCACGGGGGCGCCGCCGGCCGCCGCCGGACCTGCGGCCGTATCTCGCGATGCTCGACTCGAAGGATTAAGCGTCGCGGCGCCGTTGAAGGCCCGCAACCCGGCTACCATTGCCTTCAGCCATGGCCCAGCCGGGACGACACAAAGGCCAGCGTCGCGCCAAAGCCCGCCGCCGCCATGACCGCGACGATTGGGAGCCACGGGGCCTCGCTGGTGGCGGACTTCGCTTGCTCATCCGCCAGCCTGACGGTCTGGGCCATGAGCTTGCCGATTTCGGCGCGCAGTTGGTTGTCGGGTAGAGGTTCGGTCATCGCGGCTGGTCGGACTAGTAGCGGCCGCTCAGGCCAGGTAGTTGTCCAAGGCGAACCCCTTGGCCCTAACTCGCGAGGCGATCTCGCGCAGCATCCAATCAAGGCGCGATGGATCGGTGAAAAGGTCTTGGAGCAGTTCTTCGACCGTGATTAGCGGGTCGCCTGCGGGGTCGAGCACCTTGAGCCGAATGCGGTGCTCGTAGTCCCAATCTTCGGCGACGCACTCCAGCGGAGCGAAGGCCCCGCGGATGCGCTTGAGCGCTTCGTCCAGCGACAGTGTCTTGCTCATCATCGAGTTCCTCTCATATTCCGAAGTCTAGCGCTGCTCTCGCCGTGCCAGTCGTGCGCGGTTGGCTCTGAGCCGGTGGATGAGGCTGGTCACGGCCCGGCCGATTTTGTAGAATTTGAGCGCTCGGGCTCTCACCCGACCGTGCGACCACAACGGCGCACCCGCCGGTAAGCGCAACGCCCGGCGCCCGCTCTGCGCAGAAGCGAACCCGGGGACTTCCAAGTTCAACCTTCGGAGTTCCCAATGCGGGCATCTCATCTTCAAAAACTTCGCGCCCGCTCGTGCTCCATGCAGGGTGGGGTCTGCTTCTACTGTCATCGGCCCATGGGCAAGGATGTGACCGCCGAGCACTTGGTGGCGCGCATGGATGGCGGCAAGAACACGCGCAGCAACATCGTGGCGGCCTGCCGGCGCTGCAACGCGCTGCGCCACGGGCTGTTCCCGGGTGCGGCCCCTGACCCGGAGACCTACCAAGCCTACGTTCTGCTGATGAAAATGGCCGGGCTATGGGGCGGCGAGTCAGCGGGTTCCGGAGCCGGAAGGCAGGGCGCAGCAGGCCGGGCTCGATAGCTGCGGCTGAGTTCTCAGCCACTGCTCGCAGCGGTCAATTGGCTCCATAAACGCCGAAGCGCTCATGGGCGCCACGCTTTCCCTGTGCCCGACAATCACGCGACCTTCAACTTGAACCCGGGGCCGCAGCGTGTCTGACCTACTCAATATCCTGCCGTGGATCGCCATCGGTCTCGGCCTCGCGTACCTGCTGCTCCGCGGGCGCGGGTTCATGTTCGGTGCGGCAGGCAAGGGGGGCGCGTCTGACACGAGCACCGACGATGAGCGGCTCGCGCGGGAGGCGGAGAAGATGCGGGCAGAGCTTGAGGCCCGGCGTGCGCGCCCGACCCCAAACTTTCGCGGACCCTGCCCTGCCGATGAAGATCACGTAAGCCTGTCGATCGAAGATGGCGACATTGTTCAGTCGCGCGATCGGTCGCCCAAGGTGGTGCGGCAGCGTACGACAGATGCGGCGCCCGTATTGCGCGGGTCGAAGGCGCGCAACTACATGCCGGAGATCGTCACGGGCATAGTCCTGCTGGCGGCCCTGTTCGTCATCCTTTCGCGCGGATATGGCGATGCAGAGCAGAAGTGGGCCTACGGCGTGATTGGGACCTTAGTGGGCCACTGGCTGAAGAAGTAGCCGCTTCTGACGACGCCCATTTTCATGAGGCGTCCCGCAGAATCGGAGCTTTCCAGCAATGAGGCTCCACGATGACATTCGACGTTGAAACCGGGACAGTGCTATCTGTCGCCGCAGTTCTCGTTTCCGCGGTCTCGGCATATTTGGCCGGGCTTGCGTACCGGCAAGCCAATCGCCCCGTTGTCACTGCCATCGTGGCCGAGCACGCTTCCGGCGCTAATGCGACTGCCTTCGATCTGATCGTGTCCAACACAGGTAACAGGCCTGCTACCCATGTCCGACTTCACGCCTCGCGGGCCGATCTTCTGACGCTGCTGGATGGTGAGGCAAGCGCGAAACGCGTCGAAATCATCGAACGCAATTTTCTCGCCGACAGTCTGATTCCGGTGCTGCGTAACAACGAACACCTCACCACGTCCTTTGGTGCGTTTACGAGCGTTCAAGGCGACAACAAAAGGTGGTTGAAATACGGCGCACAGATAGAAATTTCCATTTCCTACCGCGACCTTGAAGGGCGCAGTTTCGAGTCGCGACTCCCCTTAAAGGTCTATGCCCGCGATGGGTTCGGCGGCGGGACTTGGGCCAAGAGAGACGAGGCCTGATCGGGCGGTCAGGCGCGCGCCAGTGAGAAGCCACCGTCACCGGCGAAGAGATCGATGGCGCGCATGGATGCTCAGGCGCTCTTGCGAGCGGTCGATTTCTTCGCCGCCTTGCTGGCCTTGCCTGCTTTTGCGTCGTTACTGGCGGGTTGACGGCCAGCGCCGACGGCACCCTCGAAGAGCGCCGGCTGGAGTTGCGAGTCGATCAATGCGAAGGCGCTCTTGATAATGGGCAGGTCACGGCGGCGCTCATTCATCTTGCGGGCGCCGAAGCTGGCCCAGTGGAACGACAGGTCGTCGCGCTTTTCGATCTGGAAGCGCTGCTCCCACAGGTCCAGGCTGATGCTTTGTAGCTGGCCGGCCATCGAGTTGAAGGCGTTGATGTGCCCGGACGCGGCAAGCTGGTGGGGCCGAGAAGGCCTGCGCAGCGCCTGGAATGCAGCTTCCTCGGGTGATTCACCTCAGGTAACGACGACGCACACGAATACTGGACAAATATACAGTTGATATCTACTATGAAGGCATGGACTCGACGCCTGCCACCATCTGGATCGACGCCGTGGCGCATCAGCTTCATCGGCATTGGCGCACCGTCGACGCGGACACGCTCGAAGAAGTGGCGACCGGTCTCTGGCGCGATCCGCGGCTGCGCGCGATGACACCAGCAGAGGCGGCGGTCGATTGGCTCAGGCCCGTGGCGACCGGCCCACATCAGGGGAGTAGTTCGAGGCCTGGGCAAGGCTGAGCGGCGAGAAGCAGGCCCGAAGTCTGTAAACTTTGGAAACGAGGCTTCGCGCGAGTGCTGCGGGCGTCTGGGCACAAGCAATGACACGGTTCAACCCGGAAGTGTTTCGTTGGGCGAGAGAGAGCGCCGGTCTCGAACCGGAGGACGCTGCGCGCGCTATCGGCATTGCCACGGCGTCGCTCAAGTCGATCGAGGGCGGCGAAAAGGAGCCCTCACGCACCATGCTGGCGAACATGGCGAGGGTCTACCGCCGCTCGCTGTTGACGTTGTACTTGCCCGCGCCGCCGAAGAAGGGCGACCGAGGCGAAGACTTCCGAACGGTCGTCGCAGAACGTAGCGTCGCGGCCGAGGCTGACGTGGATGCGCTCGTGCGCGACCTCCGCGCACGGCAGCGTCTGGTGCGCACCGTGCTGGAGGACGATGAGGACGCGGCACCGCTGGACTTCATCGGCTCTGCAAAGATGGAGGCCGGTGTCCCGGCTCTTCGCGAGGCCATCGAGAAACTGCTTGGCGTCACCCGCACCGAGTACCGGGCGCAGAAGGATGCCGATGGCGCCTTCAATCTTCTGCGCGACCAGGCCGAACGGGCCGGGGTTTTCGTGCTGCTCGTTGGCAACCTGGGAAGCCACCACTCGACCATTCCTGTTGGAGCATTCCGCGGCTTCGCGATTGCCGATCCTCTTGCCCCTTTCGTCGTTATCAACGACGGGGACGCCAAGTCAGCATGGTCGTTCACGCTGCTGCACGAGCTTGCGCATCTGTTCCTCGGCGCCACGGGCGTCAGCGGAGGCGATGTGCCCGAGATGAAGATCGAAAAATTCTGCAATGACGTGGCCGGCGAGTTCTTGCTGCCGAGCGCAGACGTGGAGATGATCGATCTCGCCGGGCTCGACGTGAACGAGCAGATCGCGGTGATTTCGAAGCATGCTGATCGTTGGCGCGTGAGCCGACAAATGGTCGCCTACGGCTTGTGCAAGGCCGGCCGACTGTCGCTAGACGACTGGAAAGCGCTGTCGGCTGAAATCCATTTGCGCTGGCTCGCGGAACGGCGCCGCGAGAAGGAAGTCGCCAAGATGAAGAAGAGCAGCGGCCCAAGCTACTACGTCGTCCGGCGTCACCGGCTCGGGTCCGCCATGCTGAATTTCGCGCACCATGCCATGGATGCGGGAACGCTGTCGCCGGTCAAGGCCGCCAAGGTGCTCGGGGTGAGGCCCCGTAGCGTTTACCCATTGCTGGCTGCCGCCTGATCGGTCGCTCAATGCTCTATCTGCTTGACGCGAGCGTGCTGATCACAGCCCACAATTCCTATTACCCCGTCGACGGCGTGCCTGAGTACTGGGAGTGGTTGGCCTATATGGGCGAACAGGGCAACGTGAAGATGCCATTCGAAATCTTCGATGAGGTCAAGGACGGTCCGGAAGACGCGGAAAAAGATTTGCTCTTCGCGTGGCTGCAAGAAGACGCGAACAAGAAGGCGCTGCTGTTGACCGACATGGTGGACCCGGGGCTTGTCCAGAAGGTCATCACCGAGGGCTACGCCCCCGACCTCACAGACGATGAGGTTGACCAGATCGGCCGCGATCCATTCCTGATTGCCTACGCCCTGTCGGGCGAGATCCGTTGCGTTGTGACGGTCGAAACCTCCGCCCCGAAGAAGCAGCGCCAGAACCGCAAGCTTCCTGACGTGTGCAAGTCCCTTGGACAGAACTGGTGCAACCCGTTCGAGTTCAATCGAGCGCTCGGCTTTCGCACCCAGTGGAAGCAAGGCATCAAGAATTAACCCGACTGGCGTCGTGACCGAATCATGATCCTCACTCTCGACATCGTCAAGATCGAATCCAGCCTGTATGAAGCCCGCCTTTCGGTTGGCGGAGCAGAAGTCGCCTCACCGTCGGCATACGGCACCATCACGGAGGCACTGCGGGCGGTGGCTCAAGACATCCCCGACGACTTCGCCCATTTCGTCGACGTGCACTATGGCGGGGTCTCGTCAGGCACTATAGGGACCATGCGTCTCGCGGCGGAAGCGGAGGCGGTCGCTAGCCGGCTTGTCGATCTAGTGGCTGCCGTCCATCGTTCAGAAGCAGACCTAGCGCATACGCGCGAGCTCGCACGCGGTGAGCGCGCCTGACGATCATGTTCCTGCTCGCCACTGTCGAAAAGAAGGTTCGTTGGTACGCCGTCACCGAACGGCCGCTGGCAGGGCCGTGGCGATACGAACTCCACGAGGTGCTCGATCTCGACAAAATTGACGCCTGGGGAGACAAAGTGAGCGCCAAGCTGGCTGCGCAGGCCATGGGCCTTGCAACGTGGCGCTACGTGCGATTGCCATAGGCACCCACCATTAGAAGGCCGCCGCCGCGCGGCGTTCTTCTGGCCGGTGGCATGGTTCGACAGCTTAACAACTGCCACTTGCCACAACGGGTGACTCAATTCGCCTCAACGCCCATGATACCAACCCATTTGATCATCACCCGCGACGAGACCGCGATGTTGGCCCTTCGGGAGCGCGCAGCTCGAATGGCCGCCGCTCGACCCAACAAACTCTCGGAATTTGAGACGGCAATCCTGTTTATGCGTGGCGTCGTATCGAGAGCCGCGATGCTGCTGCCGGCCTATTACTTCTATCTCGGCGCGGCGTGCACCGAATCGAAGGAAAACCGCAGTTACGACGAATTGGTCCTTTCGAACTCGGTCCGCTTTTCGTCGTTGAGCACGATCGCGCTTGGCTGCCGAAAGGTGTTCGACCATGACCCGAAAGGGATGACTGGACGGCACTTTGCAAAGTGCTCCATCGAGACGTTCAGGCGCCTCGGCGCCTACTGGGGCGAAAACTCGGGGCGGAGTGTGGCTGACGCCATGCAAGCCATCGCCCTCCTGCAGCTCTTCTTCAACGAGTGCTCCGACTCGACCAAGATGTTGCTAGAAGGAGAGACGGCGTTGCATTTGCGGCTGGGGTTGCTGAAGCAGTACGCCAACAACGCGGCTGCCCACTTGACCATGGACCCGTTCGAAATTGGTTTTCTCGATTGCGCGCACCCGGTCGCCGCCCTGGCAATCATCGGTAGCATTATCCAGAGCTTTGACGAACCGGCCAGCGACTCCCAGTACTTCAATGCCCTAGATAGGGCGGCCTGGGCCTGCGCGGCCAACGTATTCCCCGACTTGATGAGCCTGAGACTATTCGATCGGTTCGATGTGCATCAGCAGGGCACGCTTTACTGGAAGTGGGACACCCTGAAGGGCAGGGACATGCTGCTGACGCAACTGCCCTACGCAATAGGGTGGTTTTAGGTGAGAGATCAAAGGGCGTGATTGGCGTGGTTTTCTCCTACCAACACGAGGTACATGCGGCCCTACTCTGTGTGAGCGCGCTGCAAAGTCTGGCAGAAGCTCCTCAGCATGAAGGCCGCGATCCTCGCCAGAACCGCCCCCGACCGCACCGTCGTTGTGTCGAACCAGTCAACGAGTCGTTAGAGCGAACGGAGCACCGCCTGCGCGGGGCCGTCGACGCTGGCCGTGTTCCATCGCCACGCGCGATCGTCCGAATACAAGACGAGTTGCTCAAACCAGTAACCGATGTGCTTTGTCGGTTGAGCAAGGAGCGGCTGTAATGGTTGCAGCGCCCGAACTTCGGCGACGGCCTTGGCGATCGTTGCTCCCGAAATCCGATAGATGTCGATTTTTTTGTCTGAGCGCAAGAAGTTGATCGGGTTATCGTCGCCGTTGCCCGCGCGCATCTGCGCGTGATGAAAGTTGCTACCGCCCATGCCGTCGCCGCGGAACATCCGGTCGAGCGTCTGCGAGCCGACATAAAGCTTTTCGTCCGCTCGGAGCTTCGCGAGCGATGCGCCCAGAGGTACGGCCACATACAGCCATGAATCTGCCGTGCATTTCGGCTGGTGCATCGCGATCTCAATGACAGGCAATCCGAAGAAGCCACGTGCCTTGTAGTTGTATGTCGCTACCGGATGAATCCTCTCTAGCGTGATGTAGCGGTCGAAGTAGGGCGCGAGATGCTCAATCAGGGTCATCACGGCAACTACCCACGGCGCATCAGACCGCCCATCACGCTCGCGAAGTGCTCGGCGAACGCTTGCCGGTACCCTGCTGATACGCGCAGCGCATCTGGATGGTTCAGATAAATCACTGGCACCTCGACGCCACCTCGCAGGCAAACGCCTGTGAAATAGTGGTGCTTGCTCGCGCCGATCTGCGCGAAGGTCCGGCGTAACTCCTTCGCCTCCGTGTTGACGATGCCGAGGCCACGCAGGAATTTCGGTGCCTTGCCGGCATGCACGTCGCCTAGGCTCTTGGGCACGATCAGTAGTCGAGGCTTAAGCTTCTCGATGATCTGAATGTTCAAATCGTTTGCAAACGCGAGCATGCGCTGCCACAGCTTCGGCTCGGCAGCGCTTAGGCCAACAGCGAGCTCTTTCATGTTGGCGCTTCCCCACGGCAAGAAGTTCGCCATCGCCACGGCGTCGATGTCGGAGTTGGCCTTGATCGCGTCGGTGTAGAGCGCCCACTTGTGGTTCGGTCGCTGCAGCGGGTTAAACGCAGTGATCGCAGCTTCAGAGTCCGTCGCCTGCTGCGAGAACATGCCTGAGCGCATCTGCGCCAGGAAGGTCTGAAAATGCGAGTCGTTGTGCTCTTGAGGCGCGAGGATCCGCGCCAGCCCCGATTTCACGCTCGGGTTGGAGCCCAGCCATAGCACATCGACTGGCCGTGTCGCAAGCGTCTGCTCGACCGCGACAGCGTCTTGCACGCCGAAAAGCCGCCCGCGAAACGGGGTGCTGTAGCTCCCCGTTGCGGCGCGCAGTTTTACGTTCTCTGGCGCGCGGACGAAATCGTAGATGCTGCTTTCGAGTGACTGGAAGAAGTTCATGTCGCTACAGCGGCGCGGGGCCGCTAGGAACGTTTTGACCTCGCGCTCTCAACGCCTCGTACAGTTGCGCGGGCCCGAGAAGTATGTCCTTCAAACCGTTGCGCACGCGATCCGAGTCCAATGCCTGCGTGCTCATAGTTGTGTTCGCCGCGAACGCGTCCATGATCGCGCTCATCAGCTCCGAGGTGAGGTCTGGCGAGTTGGCGAACTGGCCCTTCGAATTGTTCATGGCCTGCTGCACTAGCAGATCCGACTCCAGCAGCTTACCTTTGAGGACGTTGTTCACGTAGACCAACTTGTCGTCGTCCGACAGCTCGCCTTCGAACAGGTCGTTCACCTTGGCGACGATCTCGGACAGCAGCTCTTTCACCTTGTCCTGCACCTCGCCTGCGCCCGTTTCGGTCAATGGTTGCAGCTTGTATTTGGCTCCGGGCTCATGCAAAGCCAGGTGGCGCTTGCCGTCGCCCTTGAGCTTGTGATGCGTCAGTACCACCTTCGACATGTCGATCCCCTCGCGCTCGCGACCGAAGTCCATCAGGGCTAGCAGACGCTTGAAGAAGATCGCTCGCTTCTCGATTGCTGTGTTGCCGTAGTCGAAGACCTGGCTTAGGAACGCGTACACGCGCAAAAAAGCACCGAGGTCGCGTTTGAACAGCGTCAGTGCGTCCAGTGTGTCCTTCGCATCCTGCGCGGCCTTCGTGTCCTGGTTAGCCGCCGACGCCTCGCTGTCGACCAGCGTCTGGCGTGCCACCTTGAATTGTTTGAGCAGCCTGTCCGCCACCGGCTCGATCGCAGCGATGAGATCTGCTTGCGTCGCCTTGGGATTCAGTTCCACGGTCGCAACCCGATCGACCTCGAAGTCATCGTAGTGGCCCGACGCATCGAGCTTTGCCCGTAGATCGAAGACGAGGTTCGCGTCGGTCACATCGGCCAGTTCGGCTGTCGCGTAGTAGGTCTTGAAGGCCGCGAGAACCTCGTCGGGCTCATTCACGAAGTCAAGCACGTAGGTCGTGTCTTTGACGCCGAACTGGCCGCTGTAGGCCCGATTCAGCCGAGACAGCGTCTGCACCGCCTGAATGCCACCCAGGCGCTTGTCGACGTACATGCCGCAGAGCAGCGGTTGATCGAAACCGGTCTGGAACTTGTTGGCGACCAGCAGGATCTGGTACTCATCCGTGGCAAAGGCCTCTCGCATGTCGCGGCCCTTGAGGTTCGGGTTCAGTTTGGAACTGTTCTCCGTCACGGGCTCGAGAATCGATTGCGAATCGTTGATCTCGCCCGAGAATGCCACCAGCGTGCCGAGGGTGTAGCCGCAGTCCTTGATGTACTTGTCGATCGCCAGCTGCCAGCGCACGGCTTCAACTCGGCTGCCGACCACCACCATGGCCTTCGCATGCCCGTTCAACAGCGGCGCCACGTTTTCGCGGAAGTGCTCCACGACGATCGCGACCTTCTGGCTGATGTTGTAAGGGTGCAGGCGAACCCAGCGCATCAGATGCTTCATCGCCTCGCTGCGCTCAACTTCCTTCTCGTCCCACTCCTTCCCCTCATTCGCCAGTCTGAAGGCCAGCTTGTACGGCGTGTAGTTCTTCAGCACGTCGAGGATGAATCCCTCTTCGATCGCTTGGCGCATCGAATAGACGTGGAACGGCGCCGGTAGATTGTCTGGCCCGGCGGCTTGGTCCAGATCAGGTCGGCGGCCGAATAGTTCCAATGTTTTGGCCTTCGGCGTGGCCGTAAAGGCGACATACGTGATGCCAGCCACATTAGCGCGGCCGGCCATCTGGGCGGCCAGCAGGTCTTCGGTCCCGAACTCGCCGCCGTCGGCCAGCTCCTTGAGTTCTTCGACGCTGAGCACCTGTTTGAGCTTCGATGCTGCCTCGCCGGTTTGCGAGCTATGCGCCTCGTCGGCAATCACGGCAAAGCGCTTGCCCTGCGTGGCGGCAAGCTCCTGCACCGCCTTAAGGGCGAAAGGGAACGTCTGGATCGTGCAGACCACAATTTTTTTGCCGCCCGACAGCGCTGCGGCGAGTTCACCGCTCTTGCTTTGGCTCTCACCCTTTATGGTTGCGACCACGCCCGCGGTGCGCTCGAAATCGAAGATGGCTTCCTGCAACTGGGCGTCGAGCACGTTGCGGTCGCTCACGACCAATATGCTGTCGAACAGCTTCTTGTGCTGGGCATCGTGCAGATCCGCCAGGAAGTGGGCAGTCCATGCGATCGAGTTGGTCTTGCCGGAGCCGGCCGAGTGTTGGATCAGGTACTTCTGCCCGGCACCTTCCGCCAGCACGGCCGCGAGAAGTTTGCGGGTGGCGTCGAGCTGGTGATACCGCGGGAAGATGAGGCCGACGGGCTTCTTCTTGCTGTCGCGCTTGGTGACAAGGTAGCGGCCGAGGATCTCCAGCCAGCTATTGGGTTGCCAGACCTGTTCCCACAAGTAGGCGGTGCGGTGGCCCTTCGGATTGGGCGGGTTGCCGGCGGCGCCGTCGTCGCCCAGGTTGAAGGGCAGGAAGCTGGTGGTCGGGCCTTGCAGCTTGGTGGTCATCATGACCGTGCTGTTGCTGACGGCGAAGTGCACCAGCGCGCCGCGCGGAAATTCGAGGAGTGGCTCGGCCGTCGATTTGCCCTTGGGCTTCGGCTGGCGATCGAAGCGGTACTGGTCGACGGCTTCGTTGATGCTCTGCGTGAAATTGGTCTTGATCTCGGCGGTCGCGACGGGGATGCCGTTCAGGAACAGCACGAGGTCGATCACGTCGTCGTGGTTGGTGCGGACCTGGCGCACGACGCGCAGGCGGTTTGCGGCGTACCGGGCCTGCAGATCCGGGTTCATCGCCAGCGCGGGCTTGAACTGGGCCAGCTTCAGGGATTCGCGCACGCCGATCATGTCGATGCCGAAGCGCAGCACTTCCAACGTTCCGCGCTCGTCGAGCTGCTTGCGCAGGCGGTCGAGCAACACGGCTTCGGCGGCGGCGCCATGGTTCTTGCCGAGGGCTTCCCACGCCTTTGGCTGGGTGGTCTGCACCCATGCAATCACGTCGGAAGGGAAGAGGGCGCGGGGCGTGTCGTAGAGCTGCGCGTTCTGTTCGTAAAACCAGCCGTGCGCGCCCAGGTGGTCGCAGATGTCGTTTTCGAACTCGATCTCCTTGTGCAGGCTCATGCGGGCTCCACTATTCGGACTCTGGTGCGGTGGTGTTCGGCCCCCCGAACAAGTCACCTGATTGTGATGGTGGCCCGTCTGTTGCGGTCGATGGCGCTGCGAGCTGCAACTCGAACGCTGTGCGGGCCTCATGGTTGAGCATGCCGACCCAGCCGGACAGCTCGGGGTCGATGCTGTATTTGACGCGCATGGCGTCACTGACCTGCCGGCGAGCGCGCTCGAAACCTTCGCGCTCAGCAGGCGTCAATTCCGCCAGCCAGTCAGGAAAACGAAGGCGCCGCCGGTGTGTAGCTCTCTGCGCGGCGAGCCGCTGACGATCGGCTGCGTGGCGTTGGGCGGCTTCTTGTTGTTCGATCGCTCGCCGACGAAGCTCCTGCTGCTCCAGTTGAAGGCGCTCGACTTCCAACTGATCGATGAAGCGCTGCGTGTTGTCCACGAGCATCTGACGCTCGGCCTCGGTCAGCGCGCGGCCTTCGGAAGTGCCATAACGCGGCGTTGATGCGCCTTGGTCGAGATGGCCGTAGAGTTGCTTGAAGCAGTCCGATCCGAGCACCCTGAGTCCGGCACCGTCCTGAACAACATGGATGCGACGATAGACCGAATGACCGCATGCGGCGCAAAGCACGCGGTCTTCTTTGGGAACCTCGACGACGGTCAGAAGGGCGGCGCCGGTCATCGCGTCAATCGGCGGTGACTTTGATCTTACCGGTGACGGAGGCGGAGATCAGGGCAGTACGGCGCTCTTGCAACAAGTCAATGGTGCGTTCAGCCTCGGCAGCGAGAAGATCAAAGCGAGCAGTTTGATCGGCAATGCATGCGACTATATCCCGCTGCTCTTGCTCTGGAGGTAGAAAAACTGGGAGACCAAGAAACGAGTCTGGCTCCAACCTCCATTGCGCCGGTCTGATGCCGTTCGAAATGCTGCGGTAGACGGTGACCATTCGTTGAGATCGGAGAAGCAGGTGTAGAAAGGGCGGAAACTCTCGATGGCGGGGAGTGAATACGACATAGTCGGGGCTTGTTATTCCTTCCAGATCAGAGATGCCGAGAGATCCTTGCCACGCCTTCATCTTGTTTACGACGAGATCACCGGGATTCACGAGTTGATAAGCGCTCAAATCCTCAGGCGTCTTATTCATGTTGTCGTCACGCGAATCCTTCAAGATCACTCCGTAGTCGCGATAGACGGATAGTACGGACTTCCCATCTTGGTTTTGTCTCTTTTCCTGTCGAAACAGAACGCGGAGCCGGACCATCCCCCAATGCTTCGGCACCTTCCCCAGCCACTGCGCTCCGGAGTCCTTCATCGGCACCGTCGGATCAAGCCCCTTGGTTACGGCATGGGAAATGACGCCCTGGCGCTTCTCCTTGAGTAGCGCGATGAGCTTTTGCTGCTCGGAGACCAGCGCATCGATCTTGGCGGTTTCGCGGTCGAGGAAGGCTGCGATGGCAACTTGGTCCGTGACTGGTGGTTTGGGAAGTCGAAACTTGCGCAGTTGCTCGCCCGTTAGATGCGCAATCGTGGACGATCCGCCGAGATCAAAAACACCCGTCTTTGCCGCCCACAAGAGCGTGAAATACATGAACGTCGTGTTCTCGTCTGCTTCTAGTGCGCGGAGGCGATGGAGAGCTTTTTGGAAGCCAACAGCATCATCCAGAGCAGGTACCACAGCCGCTCTGCCAACCTCGCCGCCCTCACAAACGAGCAGGTCCCCTGCCTTGATTGTGTAGCGGTCATATTCGTCCTCCCGGATGTCCATTACAGGCAGGTCGTCGAGGTTGATCATGCCCCACTGGACATCAACGTTGCGCACGTACGGAACTAGATGGTTGCCTGTGATTTTCGAACCATCAAGCATCTTTCCAAGTTCAGACGAGTAGCGCATGTACAGGGATGGCGCAACCCAACTCGTCGGTATCTCCCCCAGCCATGCGATCCCGCTGTCCTTGTACTCTGGGTACCGCGGAAAGCTCATGCCGTGAGCCCCTTAATCATTTCAAGGATGCGGTCCGTGGTCAGTTTGAGCTCGGCATCGATGTCCGCCAATGGCCGCGGCGGTTGGAACACGTAGAAGTACCGGTTGAACGGAATCTCGTAGCCCACCTTGGTCTTGTCGTGGTCGATCCACGCATCTGGCGCATGGGGCAGCACCTCGCGCTTGAAGTACGCTTCTACATCTTCGCCGAGCGGCACATTCTCGGTGTCGCGCAGCGCGGAATCGGATTGCGGCTTGCCCTTGAGCTTGCCGCGCTCACCGAGCACTGGCTTGCCATCGGCATCGCGCAGCGGACGCTCCACGGTGATCGTGCGGTAGCCGAAGTCTTCGTTCTTGAAGATGCGGCTGATCGGCTTGCCGTCCTGCTCGGCTTCCACGAAATCACCGAACAGGCGTGTGATCCGGTCGATGTGGTCGTCGCTCAGTTCCCTGCGCTTGGACCCGAGGCTCTTGCGCATCTTCTGCCAGTAGCCCGACGCGTCGATCAGTTGCACCTTGCCCTTGCGCGCCGCTGGCTTGCGGTTGCTGACGATCCACACGTAGGTGCTGATGCCGGTGTTGTAGAACATGTCCGTCGGCAGGCCGACGATGGCCTCGCACAGGTCATTCTCCAGCACGTAGCGGCGGATGTCGCTCTCGCCGCTGCCTGCGCCGCCGGTGAACAGGGGTGAGCCGTTGAGCACGATGCCGAATCGGCTACCACCCTCGGCCGCCGGGCGCATCTTGGACAGCAGGTGCAGCAGGAACAGCATTGAGCCGTCCGACACCCGTGGGAGGCCGGGGCCGAAACGGCCGTTGAAGCCCTGCTGCTCGTGCTCCTTCCGAACTTCCTTTTCGACCTTCTTCCACTCGACGCCGAAGGGCGGGTTCGACAGCATGTAATCGAAGCGCTTGTGCGCGTGGCCGTCGTCGCTCAGGGTGTTGCCGAAGGCGATGTTCGCCACGTCCTGGCCCTTGATCAGCATGTCGGCCTTGCAGATCGCGTAGGACTCGGGGTTGAGTTCCTGGCCCGACACGGTGAGACGGGCTTGTGGGTTGTGCTCGGCCAGGTACTCGCCGGCCAGCGTCAACATGCCGCCGGTGCCGGCCGTCGGGTCGTAGATGGTGCGCACGACGCCCGGCTTGCTCAAAATCTCATCGTCCTCAATGAAGATCAGGTTCACCATGAGGCGTATGACTTCGCGGGGTGTGAAGTGCTCCCCGGCCGTTTCGTTGCTCAGTTCCGCGAACTTGCGGATCAACTCCTCGAACACGTGACCCATCTGCGCGTTGCTCACGCGGTCGGGGTGCAGGTCGATGTTGGCGAACTTTTCGGCCACTTGGTACAGCAACTTGGCCTTGGACAAGCGATCGATCTGGGCCTGGAACTCGAAACGCTCGAACACGTCGCGCACGGCGGGCGAGAAGCCCTGGATATAGCTGTAGAGGTTCTGGGCGATGTGGTCCGCGTCGCCGAGCAGCACCTTCATGTCCATCGGCGACGTGTTGTAGAAGGTATGGCCGGCCTCGCGCAGTAAGAACGGCTCTGGATTGAGCCCTTCCTTCAGTCTTCTGGTGTTCTGCTCCAGAACCGCGGGTTTGGTCGGGTCCAGCACGCAGTCGAGGCGCCGGAGAACCGTGAAGGGCAGGATGACCTTGCCGTAGTCGGATTGCTTGTAGTCGCCGCGGAGGAGGTCGGCGACGGACCAGATGAACGAAGAGAGGGCTTGCTGATTCATTCTTGTAGGAAGCGGGTTTCTGTATGCCCGTGGGAGTCTACGAGGCAAGCGTCGCGCGGACGGTAAGGTGAATCACTCGAAGCGAGGGGCGCCGCAAAAAATCCTCTTACATCGGCCGTTACATCGCCAAAGAAAAAGGCCCTGACGCTATCAAAACGATAGCATCAGGGCCTTATCTGTATTGGTGCCGGAGAGATGAATCGAACACCCGACCTTCTCATTACGAATGAGCTGCTCTACCAACTGAGCTACACCGGCTAAGCCCGCGATTATAGCGGCTCGTGATAGCCCGTCAGCCGCTCGACCTCGTTCCTCGATCCCAAAACCACAGCCACCCGCTCGTGCAGCTTGCCCGGCTCCAGGTCGAGAATGCGCTGGCGTCCGTTCGTCGCGGCGCCGCCGGCCTGCTCGACCAGCCAGCTCATGGGATTGGCCTCATACATCAGGCGAAGCTTGCCGGCCTTCTCGGGCTCGCGCTTGTCCCAGGGGTACAGGAAGACGCCGCCGCGCATCAGGATGCGATGCACGTCGGCCACCATGCTGGCGATCCAGCGCATGTTGAAGTCCTTGCCGCGGGGGCCATCCTTGCCGGCCAGGCATTCGTCGATGTAGCGCTTCACCGGCGCATCCCAATGCCGCATGTTGCTCATGTTGACGGCGAATTCCTTGGTGTCCGCCGGAATCCGGATGTCCTCCTGCGTGAGCATGAAGGAACCCTGCTCGCGGTCCAGCGTGAACATCGCGACGCCATTGCCCACTGTCAGCACCAGCGTGGTCTGCGGGCCGTAGATGCAGTAGCCTGCCGCCACCTGCTTGCTGCCGGCCTGCAGGAAGTCGGATTCCTGCACGCCGGGGGAGCCTTCGGGCTTCTTCAAAACGCTGAAGATGGTGCCGATGCTGACGTTGACGTCGATGTTGCTCGAGCCGTCCAGCGGGTCGAACAGCAGCAGGTACTCGCCCTGCGGATAGCGGTTGGGCACCACGTAGATGCTGTCCATCTCCTCGCTGGCCATGGCCGCGAGGTGGCCGCCCCATTCGTTGGCCTCGATCAGCACCTCGTTGGCGATGATGTCGAGCTTCTTCTGGACCTCACCCTGCACGTTCTCGCTCTCGGCCGAGCCGAGCACGTTGCCCAGGGCGCCCTTGTTGACGGCCTGGCTGATGCCCTTGCAGGCGCGCGCCACCACTTCGAGCAACAGCCGCAACTGGCCCGGGATGAGGCCGTCGGCGCGCTGCTGTTCGATCAGGTAACGGGTGAGAGAAATGCTCTTGGGCATTCAGTGACTCCAGATGGGGATTGTTGTTTATGCAGCCAGCGCGCGGGTGACTACCTCGTGCGTGTCCTTGCTGAGATCGGGCTTGGCGGCGACGCGCATGATGGCTTCGCGCGCGGCGCTGCGGTAGGGCTCCGCCAACTTGCTCCAGCGGTCGAGTGCGCGGGCGAGCCGGGCGGCGACTTGCGGGTTGATGGCATCGAGCTCGATCACGCGCTCGCTCCAGAACACGTATCCCGCGGCATCGGGGCGGTGCAGCGCACCCGGGTTGGCGTTGCAGTAGCTGAAGATCACGCTGCGCGCGCGGTTCGGGTTCTTGAGCGAGAAGTCGGGGTGCTTCATCAGCTGTTTGACCAGCGGCAGGATGTCGCCGCCGCGGTCGGGCGCGCCGGCCTGCAACGAGAACCACTTGTCGATGACCAGCGCCTCGTTCTTGAAGATCGCGTGAAAGCGCGCGAGGGCCTGTGCCGCCAGCGCGTGGCCGGAGGACACCAGTGCGTGCAGCGCGTTGAAGCGGTCGGTCATGTTGCCCGCGTCCTTGAAGCGCTGCAGCGTCTTGCCCGGCCAGACCGCGTCGCCCGTGGCGCGCGCGGCCAGGCAGAGGTAGGACAGTGCGAGACCGGCCAGGGCACGGCGGCCGGAGGAGCGCGGGTCGGGGCTGTAAGGCCCGGTCTCGCGGTGTTGCTCGTAAGCCTGCTCCCAGTCGGCGAAGAGGCCGGCGGCGAGCTGGGCGCGCATGGCCTCTCGCACGAGGTGCACGCGCTGCGGATCGACCACCTCCAGCTGCTCGGCGATGTAGGTTTCCGAGGGCAGCGTGAGCACCAGTTCCTTGAAGGCGGCATCGAGTGCGGGGTCGCGCAGCACGCGGCGCATGGCCTGCAGGTAGGCGTCGTCGAGCGGCGCTTCGTTCGCGCCCACGACCGGCGCATGGATCGCGCGGATCGCGGCGCGCAGCGCCAGCCGCTGGGCGGCCTCCCAGCGGTTGAAGGGATCGGTGTCGTGGGCCAGCAGCGCGAGCAGCTGGGCATCGCTGTAGTCGTATTCGAGGATCACCGGGGCGCTGAAGCCGCGCAGGATCGAAGGCACCGGCTCGGCGTCGACATTGACGAAGGTGAACTCCTCGTCCGCACGCGTGAGCACGAGGGTGCGCGTGCCACCGGTCGGAGCTTCGTCGCCGGCCAGCTGCAACGCCAGCTCGCGCCCGTCGGGTCCGAGCAGGCCGAGGTTGACCGGGATCACGAAAGGTTCCTTGAAGGGCTGGCCCGGCGTCGGCGGGCAGCTCTGCACGAAGCTCAGGGTGTAGGTGCGCTGCGCCGCGTCGTACACGCCGCGCGCCGCGAGGCGAGGCGTGCCGGCCTGGCCGTACCAGCGCTTGAACTGGGGCAGGAGGCGCGCCAGCTCGGAGTCGGGGTTGGCATCGGCGATGGCCTGCGCGAAGTCGTCGCAGGTCACGGCCTGGCCGTCGTGGCGCTCGAAGTACAGCGTGATGCCGCGCGCGAAGCCCTGGCGGCCGACCAGCGTCTGCATCATGCGCACCACCTCGGCACCCTTCTCGTAGATGGTGACGGTGTAGAAGTTGCTGATCTCGATGTAGCTGTCGGGCCGCACCGGGTGCGCCATCGGGCCCGCGTCTTCGGGAAACTGGGCGGTGCGCAGCACCCGCACGTCTTCGATGCGCTTGACCGCGCGGGCGGAAGGCTCGGCGCACAGGTCCTGGCTGAACTCCTGATCGCGAAATACCGTGAGGCCTTCCTTCAGCGAGAGCTGGAACCAGTCGCGGCAGGTCACGCGGTCGCCGCTCCAGTTGTGGAAGTACTCGTGGCCGACCACGCTCTCGATGTTGCTGTAGTCGGCATCGGTGGCGGTGGCCTGGTTGGCCAGAACGTACTTCGTGTTGAAGATGTTCAGGCCCTTGTTCTCCATCGCGCCCATGTTGAAGTCGCTGGTGGCGACGATCATGAAGCGGTCCAGGTCCAGCGGCAGGCCGAAGCGTGCTTCGTCCCAGGTCACGGAGTTGACCAGCGAGGCCATGGCGTGCTCGGTCTTGTCGAGGTCGCCGGCGCGCACGTAGACCTGCAGCAGGTGCTCCTTGCCGTTGCGCGCCCTGATGCGCTGCTCGCGCGCCACCAGCTTGCCGGCCACCAGCGCGAACAGGTAGCTGGGCTTGCGGAAGGGATCGACCCACTTGGCGTAGTGGCGGCCCTCGGGCAGCTCGCCCTGCTCGACCAGGTTGCCGTTCGACAGCAGCACGGGGTAGGCGGACTTGGCTGCGCGGAGGGTCACCGTGTAGCTCGCCATCACGTCGGGACGGTCGAGGAAATAGGTGATGCGACGGAAGCCCTCGGCCTCGCACTGGGTGAAGAAGGTGTCCTCGCTCACGAACAAGCCCATGAGCTTGGTGTTCTTGGCGGGCGCGCAGGTGGTGAAGAGCTCGAGCTCGAAGGCGTCGGGCAGGTTGTCGATCACCAGCTGGTCGGCTTCCATGCGGAAGGAGGCGCCCTGGCCGTCGACGAGCACGCGCGCAAGGTTGAGCTCGTCGCCGTCCAGGCGCAGCGGCTCGGGCGCAAAGTCCGGGTTGCGCCGCAGCCGCATGCGGTTGAGCACGCGCGTCTTGGCCGGGTCCAGGTCGAAGGTCAGGTCGACGGTGTCGATCCAGTAGGCGGGAGCACGGTAGTCCTCGCGGCGGATCGCCACGGGCTCGGCTTGGGCATCACGCAGGTGCATCGAGAGTCTCCTGGGAATTTTGGTGTTGTGCTGCCTGCATCAGACGCCTTGCTTGAGCGAGGCCTCGATGAAGGCATCGAGGTCGCCGTCGAGCACCTTTTGCGTGGCGGAGATCTCGACGTTGGTGCGCAGGTCCTTGATGCGGCTGTTGTCCAGCACGTAGCTGCGGATCTGGTGGCCCCAGCCGACGTCGGTCTTGCTGTCCTCCAGCTTCTGCTGCTCTTCCTGGCGCTTGCGCATCTCGTGGTCGTACAGGCGCGAGCGCAGGCGCTTCCAGGCCACGTCGCGGTTGCTGTGCTGGCTGCGGCCGTCCTGGCACTGCACCACGATGCCCGTCGGAATGTGCGTGAGGCGCACCGCCGAGTCGGTCTTGTTGATGTGCTGGCCGCCGGCGCCGCTGGCGCGGTAGGTGTCGGTGCGCACGTCGGCGGGGTTGATCTCGATCTCGATCGAGTCGTCGATCTCGGGGTAGACGAAGATGCTGGCGAAGCTGGTATGGCGCCCGCCCGAGGAGTCGAAGGGCGACTTGCGCACCAGGCGGTGGACGCCGGTCTCGGTGCGCAGCAGGCCGAAGGCGTAGTCGCCCTCGACCTTGATGGTGGCGCCCTTGATGCCGGCCGTGTCGCCGGGCGTCTCGTCCTCGATCTGGGTCTTGAAGCCCTTGCGCTCGGCGTACTTCAGGTACTGGCGCAGCAGCATGCTGGCCCAGTCGCAGGCCTCGGTGCCGCCGGCGCCGGCCTGGATGTCGATGAAAGCGTTGAGCGGATCGGCCGGATTGTTGAACATCCGGCGGAACTCGAGCTGCTTGATGTCTTCTTCGAGCGAGGCGGCGTCATCGGCGATGGCCTGCAGGCCATCCATGTCGCCTTCCTCCTTCGACATCTCGTAGAGCTCGGTGCTGTCCGAAAGCCCGCTGGTGAGCCGGTCGAGCGTGACGACCACGTCGTCGAGCGCTTTCTTCTCCTTGCCCAATTCCTGGGCCTTCTTCGGGTCGTTCCAGACCGCGGGATCTTCGAGCGATGCGTTGACCGTCCTCAGACGTTCGGCTTTGGCATCGTAGTCAAAGATACCTCCGTAGGTCGACGGTCCGGGCGCTCAGGTCCGCGAGGGTTGCGCCGATTTGATTGATTTGCTCTGCATCCATGGGGAATCCTGACGGTGTTCGGGGAAAACCGGGGATTTTCTCACGCCCGGCCAGGCCTATCGGCCGGCCCTGCCGGCGTCAAGGAATGCCTCGATCAGCGCCGCCACGCGGGCCGGCTGGTCGTGGTGCAGCATGTGGCCCGCATCCTCCACCCGTTCCATGCGCACGTCGCGCACCGATTTCAGGCGCTCCTGGAAGTCGGCCAGGGTGTAGCGACCCTTCCACCAGTGGTCCAGGCTGTCGTCCGAAGCCACCACCGCCAACACCGGGGCGGCGATGGCGGCGTAGAGCGCCAGCGCCTCGTCGACGCGGAACAGGTTGGCGTTGATGATCTTGTGCGCCGGGTCGCCAAGGATCTCCCAGCGCTCGCCGCCTTCGGCCTGGGAGCGCGCCACCGACCAGTGGCCGGCCAGCCAGTCGGCCTTGTCCTGCGAGAGGCGCGGGTTGGTCTTCATCAGCCGCCGCGCGACGCCCTCCGGTCCGGAGTAGCTGGCCAGTGCCATCTCGCCGCGGTGCAGGCGCTTGAGCTGGTCGATCCACTTGCCGTAGCGCCCGGGCGCCTCGGCGGGCTGCAGGGGCGCCATGCCGAAGCCCTCGAGGTTGACCAGGCGGTGCACCCGCGTCGGCCGCACCCCGCCGTACTGCATCGCGATATTGCCGCCCATGCTGTGGCCGACCAGGTCGACGGGCGTGTCGCCGGCATAGTGGTCGAGCAGCCAGTCGAGGTCGGCCAGGTAGTCGGGCAGCCAGTAATTGTCGACCGCGCCGCCATCGGTCAGGCCGAAGCCGCGCCAGTCGGGGGCGATCACCTGGCGCTCCTCGGCGAGGGCGTCGACCACGAACTGCCAGGAGGCGGCCACGTCCATCCAGCCGTGCAGCAGCACCAGGGGAGGGCGCGCCGGCGACGGCGTCCCCCAGAGGCGGACGTGGTAGCGCAGGTTGCGGATGGGAACGAACTCGCTGCGGGAGGGGCGGAGGGATTGGTACATGGCCGATCGATGATACGGAGGAGGGCCGGGCCGCGCAGTCCGCCGGCGGACAGCAGGCCGGCGCGGTAGTCGCTAGCATCCTCGCATGCAAAAAATCCAACTCGGGCAGAGCGATCTGCGCGTCACGCCGGTCTGCCTCGGCACCATGACTTTCGGCGAGCAGGTGGACGAGCCCACCGCACACGCCATCCTCCACCGCGCCCTCGAGCGCGGCATCGACTTCATCGACACGGCCGAGATGTACGCCGTGCCGGCCCGCGCGGAAACCTTCGGCGCGACCGAGACCATCATCGGCAACTGGTTCGAGAAGAACCCCGGGGTGCGCGGCAAGATCGTGCTCGCCACCAAGGTGGCCGGCCCCTCGCGCGGCATGCCCTGGGTGCGCGAAGGCAGCGGGATGACGGCGGCCGACATCGCGGCCTCCTGCGAGGGCAGCCTCCGCCGCCTGAAGACGGATGTGATCGACCTGTACCAGATCCACTGGCCCGAGCGCCATGTGCCGGCCTTCGGCAACATGTATTACGACCCGGCGCGCGAGACCTCGCGCACGCCGATCCACGAGCAGCTCGAGGCGCTGGCCGGCCTGGTGAAGGCGGGCAAGGTGCGCGCCATCGGCCTGTCGAACGAGACGCCCTACGGCGTGCACGAGTTCGTGCGGCTGGCCGAGCAGCATGGCCTGCCGCGCGTGGCGACGGTGCAGAACGTCTACAACCTGCTGAGCCGCGGCGTCGAGAACGGCCTGGACGAGACCCTGCACCGGCTCGGCGTCTCGCTGCTGGCCTATTCGCCGCTGGGCTTCGGCCTCCTGACCGGCAAGTACGACGAGAGCGGCATCACCGGGCCCGGAGCGCCGAAGGGCGCGCGCATCGCGCGCTACGAGTCGGTGCGCAAGCAGCGCTGGGGCCGGCCCGAGTCTTTCGAGGCCGCGCGCCGCTACAACGCGCTGGCGCGCGCGATCGGCATGACGCCCACGCACTTCGCGCTGGCTTTCTGCCACAGCAAGTGGCAGGTGGCGAGCACCATCATCGGCGTGACCTCGCTGGCCCAGCTCGAGGAGGACCTCGACAGCTGGGACAAGCGGTTGCCGCCCGACGTGCTGGCCGAAGTCGACAAGTTGCGCTGGGAGATGCGCGACCCCGCGATTTGAGTCGGGCCTGCGTGCGGCTGCTCGGCGCGAAACGGTGCAGTGCGCGCTGGCAGAATAGCCGGCCGGTCCGGCGGCCCCTCGGCCGCATGACCCGTCTGGAGATACCGTGAGTTCCTACCTGCCTTCGTTGATTGCGATCGTCCTGTCCTATCTGCTGGGCTCGTTGTCCTTTGCCATCATCGTCAGCAAGGCGCTGGGCATGTCCGACCCGCGCAGCTACGGCAGCAAGAACCCGGGCGCGACCAATGTGCTGCGCTCGGGCAACAAGGGCGCCGCGCTGGCGACACTGCTGCTGGATGGGGTCAAGGGCTGGCTGCCGGTCTTCCTGATCCATCACCTGGGCGAGCCCTATGGCCTGGGGGCGGGAACCGCAGCGCTGGCCGGCCTGGCGGCCTTCCTGGGGCATCTCTATCCGATCTTCTTCGGCTTCCAGGGCGGCAAGGGGGTGGCCACGGCGGCCGGCGCGCTGCTCGGCATCGAGTGGCTGCTGGGGCTTGCCACCGGCACCACCTGGCTGATCATCGCGGTCTTCTTTCGCTATTCCTCGCTGGCCTCGATCGTGGCCGCCTTCTTCGCGCCGGCCTACTACCTGATCGGCGGCGGCATCGCCTGGCCGCTCACCCGCGAGGTGCTGCTCGCCCTGATCGCGATCAGCCTGTTGCTGATCTGGCGGCATCGGGAAAACATACGCCGGCTCGCGGCCGGCACGGAGTCCCGGCTGGGCTCCAAAGCCAACACTTGAGAAACAAGGCAACCATGGCCCAACTTCAACGCTTCCACGTCGGTCCGCGCCTCTCCGAGATGGCGATCCACAACGGCACCATCTACCTCGCGGGCCAGGTGCCCGACGACACCACGCAGGACATCCGCGGCCAGACCGCGCAGGTGCTGGCGATGGTCGACCGCCTGCTGGCCGAGGCCGGCAGCGACAAGGCGCGCATCCTGATGACGCAGATCTTCCTGGCCGACATCGGCGACATCACGGCGATGAACGAAGTGTGGGATGCCTGGATTCCCGCCGGCAACACGCCGCCGCGCGCCACGGTGCAGGCGGCAATGGCCAATGCGGCCTACAAGATCGAGATCGTCGTGACCGCGGCTGCGGCCTAGAAGCGCTTTTCCAGGACCATCTGGTCGCTATCGCGCCGCATCGAGAAGCGGCTGATGAAGCTGTTGCCCAGCAGCACGTAGGGCATGGGCTGCTGCGACACGATGGCCTCGACCTCGTAGACCTCGACGTCGCCCACCCGCACGGAGTTCAGCCGCACCCGCCAGCCCTGGGCGACGCCATTGGCGGTGTTGACGCGCACCGGCTGTCCCTTGCTGAAATCGAGCCCGATGCGCTGCGCGTCCGCCGCCGAGAGTGCGACGGTGGTGGCGCCGGTATCGAGCATGAAATTGACGCTGCGCCCGTTGATCGCCCCCTGCGTCACGAAGTGCCCGCCGCTCGAGACCGGCAGCACGATGCGCGTACCGCCGCCACCGCCGCCGCCGTTGCCGCCGATGCTGACGGGCTGGTCCATCCGCAGCGCCACGCGCTTGCCGCCGGCTTCCACCGTGGCCTGCTCGGCCGCCATCGACAGCAGCTTGACGCCCTGGAAGGTCTCGCCCACCGCCACCGTCTTGGGCGCGCTGCCGTCGACGATCAGGATGGCGCGGCTGCCGATGGTGCCGGTGAGCATCACGGACTGGGCATAGCTACCCGCACAGACGGCCAGGCTCGTGATTGCAATGGCCAGGCGCGCGAGTCGTCTTGCCCCGGGATTTTTGGGGGAACGCCACGGAACCGGCTTTGCCGGGCCGTCGGTGTTGCCGCCGGCGAGGGGGTTGGCGGCCACACGAAGTGGGCGAGCCTGGGGGTGGTCCATTCAATCGCGGAAGTTGTTGAAGGACAGCGGCATGTCCGGCACGTCCTTCTTGATCAGCGCCATCGCGGCCTGAAGGTCGTCGCGCTTGGCGCCGGTCACCCGCACCGCATCGCCCTGGATCGCGGCCTGCACCTTGAGCTTGCTGTCTTTGATCAGGCGCTGGATCTTCTTGGCGGTCTCGCTCTCGATCCCGCTCTTGACCTTGATCACCTGCTTGACCTTGTCGCCGCCGATCTTCTGCACATCGCCCTTGTCGAGAAAGCGCACGTCGACGCTGCGCTTGGTCAGCTTGTTGCGCAGGATGTCCTCCACCTGCACGAGCTGGAATTCGGCATCGCCGACCAGCGTGATTTCCTTCTCCTTGAGCTCGACCGAAGCCGCGGTTCCCTTGAAGTCGAAGCGCGTGCCGATTTCCTTGGCCGTGTTTTCCACGGCATTCTTGACTTCGGGCAGGTTGGGTTCGCAGACGGTATCGAAAGACGGCATGGACTCTCCTCTGAATCACACGGTGTGAATGCGACAATTCTCCCATGATCGTGGAGCACAACGTACCGCTTCAGCAGCACAACAGCTTCGGCATCGTCGCGCGCGCCCAGCACCTGGTGCGCATCGCGAGCGAGGCCGACGTGGCCGCGCTGCTGGCCGACCAGGCCTGGGGCGGCGCACCCAAGTTCGTGCTCGGCGGCGGCAGCAACATCGTGCTGACCGGCGACGTCAAGCCGCTGGTGCTCAAGGTGGAGATCAAGGGGCGCCGGTTGGTCGAGGAGACGCCGCGCGCCTGGGTGATCGAGGCGGGTGCCGGCGAGGTCTGGCACGACACGGTGCGCTGGATGCTCGATCAAGGCTTGCCCGGCCTGGAGAACATGGCGCTCATCCCGGGCACCGTGGGCGGCGCGCCGGTGCAGAACATCGGCGCCTACGGGGTCGAACTGCAGGACCGCTTCGATTCGCTCGACGCCATCGACCTCGCGACCGGCCGCGCCTTCACCCTCGATGCGGCGCAGTGTGCCTTCGGTTACCGCGACTCGGTCTTCAAGCACGCGGCCGGCGGCGTCAACGGCTTCGGCCTGGCGGGCCGGGCGCTGATCACGCGGGTGCGCTTCCGGCTGCCGCGGCCCTGGAAGCCGGTGCTGGGCTACCTGGACCTGGAGCGCAAGATGGCCGAGACCGGCAACTCCACGCCCAGCCCGACCGAGATCTTCGACTGGATCTGCGCCATCCGCAGTGCCAAGCTGCCGGACTGGCGGGTGCTCGGCAATGCCGGCAGCTTCTTCAAGAACCCCACCGTCACCCCGGAGCAATGCGCCGACATCATCGCGCGCGACCCGAAGATCGTGCACTACCCGATGGCGGACGGCAGCATCAAGCTGGCCGCCGGCTGGCTGATCGACGCCTGCGGCTGGAAGGGCAAGACCGTCGGCAATGCCGGCGTCTACGAGAAGCAGGCGCTGGTGCTGGTCAACCGCGGCGGCCCGGCGCACCCGGCGACCGGCGGCGAGGTCATGACCCTGGCCAAGGCCATCCAGACCAGCGTGTACGAGCGCTTCGGCATCCGGCTGGAGCCGGAACCCGTGGTCGTGTGACGGAGCTGCTGCAGCTCAACTTCCGGCGCCGCATCCAGGCGTTGTCGTGGAGCCGTCGGCTGTCGTGGGTGGTGGGGATCGTGGCCGTGCTCTATTGGCGAACGGGCCGGGGCGCTGTTCGCTGCCATCGGCTGCGGTGGCGGATGGCGATTGATACGGTCGCAAGGGCGGCCGCGCATCCGCACGCAGAGGGCGAGCGTCCTCTGCGCACGGCTGACCGATTTCAGTCCGCGTCGTTCTTCAGCTGCGGCAGCGACGCGCCCTGGCCGGCGGAGAGCAGGCCCACCTGCGTGTAGATGCCCAGCTTCTCGCGCGTATCGACGATGTCGAGGTTGCGCATCGTGAGCTGGCCGATGCGATCGGCCGGCGAGAAGCTCGATTCGCCCTTTTCCATGGTCAGGCGCTCGGGCTTGTAGGTGAGGTTGGGCGACTCGGTGTTCAGGATCGAGTAGTCGTTGCCGCGGCGCAGCTCGATGGTGACCTCGCCCGTGACCGCACGCGCCACCCAGCGCTGTGCCGTCTCGCGCAGCATGATGGCCTGCGGGTCGAACCAGCGCCCCTGGTAGAGCAGGCGGCCCAGGCGGCGGCCGTGGTCGCGGTACTGCTCGATCGTGTCTTCGTTGTGGATGCCGGTGACCAGTCGCTCGTAGGCGATGAAAAGCAGCGCCAGGCCCGGTGCCTCGTAGATGCCGCGGCTCTTGGCCTCGATGATGCGGTTCTCGATCTGGTCGCTCATGCCCAGGCCGTGCCGGCCGCCGACACGGTTGGCTTCCAGCAGCAGCTCGACCAGGCTGGGGAATTCGACCCCGTTGATCGCCACCGGGCGGCCTTCCACGAAGCGCACCGTGACTTCTTCGCGCTTGACTTCGACCTCGTCCTTCCAGAAGGCGACGCCCATGATCGGCTGCACGATCTTCATGCCGCTGTTCAGGTGCTCCAGGTCCTTGGCCTCGTGCGTGGCGCCGAGCATGTTGGAGTCGGTGGAGTAGGCCTTCTCGGCCGACATCTTGTAGGCGAAGCCGGCCTTCTGCATGAAGGCCGACATTTCTGCGCGGCCGCCCAGTTCGTCGATGAAGGTCTGGTCCAGCCAGGGCTTGTAGATCTTGAGTGCCGGGTTGGTGAGCAGGCCGTAGCGGTAGAAGCGCTCGATGTCGTTGCCCTTGTAGGTGCTGCCGTCGCCCCAGATGTTGACGTCGTCCTCTTTCATGGCCGCGACCAGCATGGTGCCGGTGACGGCCCGGCCCAGCGGCGTGGTGTTGAAGTAGGTCAGGCCCGCGGTGGTCACGTGGAAGGCGCCTGCCTGCAGGGCGGCCAGGCCTTCGGATGCGAGCTGCGTGCGGCAGTCGACCAGCCGGGCCTTCTCGGCGCCGTAGAGCATGGCCTTGCGCGGGATCTCCTCGTAATCCGGCTCGTCGGGCTGGCCCAGGTTGGCGGTGTAGGCGTAGGGGATGGCGCCCTTGTTGCGCATCCAGTGCAGCGCGGCGCTGGTGTCCAGGCCGCCGGAGAAGGCGATGCCGACCTTCTGGCCGGCGGGAATGTTTTGAAGGATGGTGGCCATGTGGTTCGAATCCCGGTTCAGCCGAAGTGGCAGATGTAGCTGTAGGGCTCGCCGCTCACGCGGATCTGGAAGCTGGAATTGCCGGGCACGCTGAATTGATCGCCCACGCCCGAGGCCACCCATTCGCTGCTGCCCGAGAGCAGGTATTCGCAGCGCCCGCCCGTGCCTTCCATGATCTCGGGCGCGCCGGTGCTGAAGGTGAGGGTGGAGGGCAGGATCACTCCCACCGACTTCTTGCTGCCATCGGCCAGCGTGAGGCTGTGGCTCACGCACTTGCCATCGAAGTAGACGTTGGCCTTGGTCGAAACCGTGGCGCTCTGGAGGGATTCGGTAGTGCTCATCTCGAAAAAGGGCCTGGCGCCGGCGTTCGGCCACCGGCCGCACGCCCTCGCAAAGGCGCACCCGTGCAATGGTTGGAAAGGCGGTGATTTTAGGCCGGGCCGCCAGGCCGGCCCGCAGCGCTCAGCGCCAGTGGCCGCGCCAGCCGCGCGAATAGCCGAAATTGAGCGACAGCCCGACCGGTGGATAGACGTAGGGTGCAGGGTAGTACGCAGGTGCCGGTGCCACATAGACCGGCGGCGGGTAATAGACCGGCGCCGGCTGCACGTACACCGGTGCCGGGGCATACGCCGGTGCATACGCCGGGGCGCCGCCGGAGACCACCACGCCCTGCTCGGGCGTCACGTTGTTCCATTCGGGGCGCGGGCCGCCGTCCACGGGGCCGCCGGCGATCTCGGGCTGCGGTGAAACGGGGGAGGTGGTGGCAACGCCGTAGTCGCCCAGCTCGATCGGGATGCTGGCGCCGGGGCGCGTGTCGGTGACGGTGGTGTATTGGCGGCCCGCATACTCGTAGGTGACGTTGTATCGGGTGTTGCCCGTGGTCTCGTGCGAGGGCGTGACGGAGACCACGCGGGCCCAGACCTGTTCCGCCTGGGCCATGGATGCGGTGCCGGCCAGGGCGGCCATCAGGGAAAGGGCGGCAATGCTGCGAATGGTTTTTGGATGGGTGCGCATGTCAAGACTCCTGAGGATGGGGCGCGGGGCCCTGAACCTGTTCGACGCGATCCCGGTCCCCCGGGTTCAACCGTTTACACAGTGTGGCTTTTCCACTCGGCGGCATCGAACCCCGTGGTAACGCCAGTCCGCGCGCCCCAGTTGACCACCGGGCGCTTGATCAGGCTGGGGTTGGCGAGCAACGCGGCGCGGGCCGAGGCGGCATCGAACACCGAGGCGCGGGTCGCGTCGTCCAGCTTGCGCCAGGTCGTGCCGCGGCGGTTGACCAGGGCCTCCCAGCCGGGCGCGCGCAGCCACTGGTCGAGCTCGGCCTCGGGCACGCCCTCCTTCTTGAAGTCGTGGAAACGATAGGCGATGCCGTGTTCATCGAGCCAGGCGCGGGCGCGCTTGACGGTGTCGCAGTTGGGAATTCCATAGAGCGTGGTCATCCCGCGATGATGCCCGCGCGGCGAGTGGGCGACAATTCCGGGCTCCATGAAAAGCCTCGCCGACTGGCTCGCACACGCCGAGCACCTGCACCCCAAGAACATCGACCTGGGGCTCGAGCGCGTGCGCGCGATGGCCCAGAAGCTCGACCTTGGTTTCGACTGCCCCGTGATCACGGTGGCCGGCACCAACGGCAAGGGCTCGACCTGCGCCATGCTCGAGTCCATCCTCATGCACGCGGGCTACCGCACGGCGGTGTTCACCTCGCCGCACCTGGTGCACTTCGAGGAACGCCTGCTGCTCTCGGGCGAGGCCGTGAAGGCCGAGGCGCTGGCGACGCACTTCGAGGCGGTGGAGCAGGCGCGCGGCGACATGGCCTTGACCTACTTCGAGTTCACCACGCTCGCCCTCCTGCTATGCACGGCCGCCAGCAAGCCCGACGTCGCGATCCTCGAGGTCGGCCTGGGCGGGCGGCTGGACGCGGTCAACGTGGTCGATGCCGACTGCGCCATCATCACCAGCATCGACCTCGACCACATGGAGTTCCTGGGTTCCGATCGGGAAAGCATCGGCTTCGAGAAAGCCGGCATCATGCGCGCCGGCCGGCCCGTGATCGTGAGCGACCCGATGCCGCCGCAGAGCGTGATCGCGCATGCGGAAGCCGTCGGCGCCGATCTCTGGCGCGTGGGTCGCGACTTCAACGTCTCGGGCGACAAGCAGCAGTGGGGCTGGAGCGGCCGCGGGCGACGCTACAGCGGACTGGCCTATCCGGCGCTGCGCGGCGCCAACCAGCTGGTCAACGCGGCCGGCGTTCTGGCGGCGCTGGAGGCCCTGCGGCCGCGGCTGCCGGTCACGGCGCAGGCGGTCCGCATCGGGCTGGCCTCGGTCGAATTGCCGGGGCGCTTCCAGATCGTGCCCGGCGAGCCGGCCCTGGTGCTGGACGTGGCGCACAACCCGCACGCCGTGGCAGCCCTGGCCGAGAACCTCGACGCCATGGGCTTCTACCCCACCACCCACGGCGTGTTCGGCGTGATGGCCGACAAGGACCTGGCGCCGATGTTCGCGCGCATCGGCCCGATGATCGACCGCTGGTACTTCACCGACCTGCCGACCCCGCGCGCCGCCAAGGCCGCCGATCTGCAGGCGCGCTGGCAAGCGCAGAACACGCGCGCGGATGCCTCGGCGAGCGCGCATGCCGGCCCCATGGAAGCCCTGCAGGCGGCCATCGATCGTGCGGACCCCGCTGATAGAATCGTCGTCTTCGGATCGTTCTTCACAGTGGGTGGTGTGCTCGAGCACGGAACACCTCGTCTGCGGGCTCGGCACCTGTCGCCGAACTCCTGATTGGCCTGATTTCCGGCGCCTTTTTTCAACTCACGCTGCACTCCATCTGGGAATCGAATTTCATGGCGTTCTTCAAGTTCCGCACCCGCGGTCCGCAGGCCAGCGAAGGGCGAAACACCGGCGTCGCGGCGGCGCCGGCCGAGAGCATCGAGGCGATGCGACGACGCGCCCGGCACCGGCTCGTGGGTGCCGCGGTGCTGGTGCTGGTCGGCGTGATCGGCTTTCCGCTCCTGTTCGACACCCAGCCGCGCCCGGTTTCGGTCGACATCCCCATCGAGATCCCCGACCGCAACAAGACCAAGCCGCTGCCCCTGCCGGCAGCGCCCGCGCCCGCCACGTCGACAACGGCAGCCCCATCGAGCCCGCCGGTGGCCGCCAAGCCCTCGGGCAGCGAGATGATCACCGAGATGGCGGATGGCACCGAGGTCCAGCCGTCCAAGCCGGTGCCGTCCGCGCCGCCTGCCGAGACCAAGCCGGCGCGCGTGGCGGAGGCCAAGCCCGAGCCGAAGCCCGAACACAGGCCCGAACCGAAGCCGGAACCCAAGCCCAAGCCGGAGCCCAAAGCGGAAGCCAAGGCGGAGGCGAAGCCCGACACCAAGGCCGCCAAGGGGGCTGACGACGCTGCCAGGGCCCGCGCCTTGCTCGACGGCAAGACCACCGCCGCCACGGCGGCCAAACCCACCGCCGCGGCGGACGAGAACGGCCGCTTCGTGGTCCAGGTCGGCGCCTTCGCCGACCCGGACAAGGCGCGCGAGGTCCGGCAGAAACTGGAAAAGGCCGGTCTCAAGACCTACGCCCATGTCGCGAAGACCGCCGACGGCGAGCGCACGCGTGTGCGCGTCGGCCCCTTCGGCACGCGCGCGGAGGCGGACAAGGCGGCAAGCCGGGTCAAGGGCTTGTCCTTGGCGGCCGCCGTCCTCAGCTTGTAGTCGGACGTGACTGCGCTCGACTGGATCGCCATCGTGCTGCTCGTGGTGTCGATGCTCTTCGGTCTGGTGCGCGGGCTGGTGTTCGAGGTGATCCTCCTGGCCGGCTGGGTGGCTGCCTTCTTCTGCGCGCAGTGGTTCGCCGGCGACGTGGGGGCCTGGCTGCCCTTCGGCGATCCGGCGGCCAGCTGGCGCTATGCGGCAGGCTTCGTGCTGGTGTTCGTGGCGGTGGCTTTCGGCGTGGGGCTGATGGCCTCGCTCACGCGCAAGCTCATCGCCGCGGTGGGCCTGCGGCCCGTGGATCGGCTGCTGGGGGCAGTCTTCGGCGTGGCACGCGGCGCGGTCGCGCTGCTGGCTGCGGCGGTCATGGTTCATTTGCTCGCGCTGAGCGACGCGTCCTGGTGGCAGGAATCGCGCAGCGCCATTGTTCTGGATGCGGCATTGCAGGGCCTGAAACCCGCGCTGCCTGAAAAATTGGCAAGCTACCTGCCCTGAGCTAAAGGATCGTCATGTGTGGAATCGTCGGCGTTGTCAGCAACGCACCCGTCAATCAGCTGCTCTATGACGCGCTCCTGCTGCTGCAGCACCGCGGCCAGGACGCCGCCGGCATCGTCACGCTGCTGGAGCGCAAGTTCTTCATGCACAAGGCCAAGGGCATGGTGCGCGACGTGTTCCGCACGCGCAACATGCGGGCCCTGCCGGGCAGCGTGGGCCTGGGACAGGTGCGCTACCCGACCGCCGGCAACGCCTTCAGCGAGGAAGAGGCGCAACCCTTCTATGTCAACGCGCCCTTCGGCATCGTGCTGGTGCACAACGGCAACCTCACCAATGCGCACGCGCTGCGCGCCGAGCTGTTCTCCACCGACCACCGCCACACCAACACCGACAGCGACTCCGAAGTGCTGCTCAACGTGCTCGCGCACGAACTCGACCGTTCGACGCGCGACCGCATGCTCAACTCCGAGACGCTCTTCGCCGCCGTGCGCAATGTGCACCGCCGGCTGCGCGGCTCCTATGCCGTGGTGGCGCTGATCGCCGGCCATGGCCTGCTGGCCTTCCGCGACCCCTACGGCATTCGGCCGCTGGCCGTCGGGCGCAGCGCCGACGGCACCTACATGGTGGCCAGCGAGACGGTGGCGCTCGAGGGCTCCGGCCACGTGTTCGAGCGCTACGTGGCGCCCGGCGAGGCGGTCTTCATCGATCTCCAGGGCCAGCTGCATGCGCAGCAATGCGCCGAGTCGCCCAGCCTCAACCCATGCATGTTCGAGTTCGTGTATCTGGCGCGGCCCGACTCGGTGCTGGACGGAATCTCGGTCTACCAGGCGCGGCTCAACCTCGGCGAGACGCTGGCTCAGCGCGTGATCTCCACCGTGCCGCCGAACGAGATCGACGTGATCATCCCGATTCCCGAATCGAGCCGCCCGAGCGCGACGCAGCTCGCCCATCTGCTGGGCATTCCCTACCGCGAAGGCTTCGTGAAGAACCGCTACGTCGGCCGCACCTTCATCATGCCGGGGCAGGGCGTGCGCAAGAAGTCGGTGCGACAGAAACTCAACGTGATCGGCAGCGAATTCAAGGGCCGCAACGTGCTGCTGGTCGACGACTCCATCGTGCGCGGCACCACCAGCCGCGAGATCGTGCAGATGGCCCGCGAGGCCGGCGCTCGCAAGGTTTATCTCGCGAGCGCGGCGCCGCCCGTGCGCTACCCCAACGTCTACGGCATCGACATGCCGACCAAGGACGAGCTGGTCGCCCATGACCGCACCGTCGAGGAAGTGCGCGAGCTGATCGGCTGCGATGCTCTGATCTACCAGGACGTGGAGGGGATGAAGCGCGCCGTGCTCAAGGCCGCGCCCGGCACCGGGCCGAAGCTCGACGGCTTCGATGCCTCCTGCTTCGATGGCGTCTACGTGACCGGCGACATCGACACCGAGGCCATCAAGCGCATGAACGGCAACCGCCCGCGCATCGAGGAAACCGAAGAGGATTCCTCGCGCCTCGCACTGCCCAACCTGAGCGAGACCTGAGAGAGTGGCCGACCGATCCCTGCCCCCCGGCCTGCACCGCGACACGCTCGCCGTGCGGGCGGCGCTCGAGCGAAGCCAGTACGGCGAGAACTCGGAGGCGCTGTTCCTCACCAGCAGCTTCGTGCAGCCCGATGCCGAGACCTCGGCGCGCCGCTTCGCCGGCACCGAGGAAGGCTTCACCTACACCCGCACCTCGAACCCGACGGTCGCCAGTTTCGAGCAGCGCCTCGCGGCGCTCGAAGGCACCGAGGCCGCCATCGGCGCCGCCAGCGGCATGGGCGCGATCCTCATGATGTGCATGGGGCTGCTCAAGGCCGGTGACCACGTGGTGTGCTCGCGTTCCGTGTTCGGCTCCACACTCAACCTCATCGGACGCGAGTTCGGCAAGTTCGGCGTGGAGACCACCTTTGTCTCGCAGACCGACGTGGCGCAATGGAAGGCGGCGATCAAGCCCAACACCCGGCTGCTCTTTGCCGAGACGCCGACCAATCCGCTGACCGACGTCTGCGACATCCGCGCACTGGCGGACGTGGCCCACGGCGCCGGCGCGCTGCTGGCGGTCGACAACTGCTTCTGCTCGCCGGCGCTGCAGCGGCCCACCGAGTTCGGCGCCGACCTGGTTATCCATTCCGGCACCAAGTACCTCGAGGGGCAGGGCCGCGTGCTGGCCGGCGCCATCTGCGGCCCGCAGAAGTTGATCGACGTGTTTGCCACGGTGGTGCGCACCGCCGGCATGGCGCTGTCGCCCTTCAATGCCTGGATCGTGCTCAAGGGCCTCGAGACCCTGGGAATCCGCATGCAGGCCCATTGCGCTGGGGGGCTCGCGCTCGCGCAGTGGCTGGAGACGCAGCCCAGGGTGAAGCGCGTGTACTACCCCGGCCTGGCCTCGCATCCGCAGCATGAGCTCGCGATGCGCCAGCAGGCAGGGCAGGGCGGGGCGGTGGTCTCCTTCGACGTTTTTGGCGACACGCCCGAGGCGGCGCGTGCCAACGCCTTCCATGTGATCGACAGCACCCGCGTGCTCTCGATCACCGCCAACCTCGGCGACACCAAGACCACCATCACCCACCCCGCCACCACCTCGCACGGCCGCCTGAGCGAAGAGCAGCGCCAGGCCGCCGGCATCGGCCAGGGCCTGATCCGTGTGGCGGTCGGGCTGGACCACATCGACGACATCCGGGCCGATCTTTCGCGCGGCCTGGACACGCTACCCACCTGATCCATGACCGTTCGTACCCGCATCGCGCCGTCTCCCACGGGCTTTCTCCATCTCGGCACCGCACGCACCGCGCTCTACTCGTGGGCCTATGCGCGCCACTACGGCGGCCAGTTCGTGCTGCGCATCGAGGACACCGACGTCGCCCGCTCGACCCAGGAATCGGTGGAGCAGATCCTCGCTTCGATGCATTGGCTGGGGCTCGACTACGACGAGGGCCCCATCTACCAGATGCAGCGCCTCGACCGCTACAAGCAGGTCGTCGAACAGATGCTCGCCGCCGGCACCGCCTACCGCTGCTACTGCACGCCAGCCGAGCTCGACGCAATGAAGGAAGCGCAGCGCGCGCGCGGCGAAAAGGCGCTTTACGACGGCCGTTGGCGGCCCGCGACGGGCAAGGTGCTGCCACCCATCCCGGACGGCGTGCCTCCCGTGATCCGCTTCTGCAACCCGCCCGAGGGCGACGTGAGCTGGGACGACCTCGTCAAGGGTCCGATCACCATCAACAACCGCGAGATCGACGACCTCATCATCGTGCGCGCCGACGGCGTGCCGACCTACAACTTCGCGGTGGTGGTCGACGACTGGGATATGGGCATCACGCATGTGTTTCGCGGCGACGAGCACATCAACAACACGCCGTGGCAGATCAACATCTTCCGCGCGCTCGGCGCGCCGCTGCCGCACTTCGGCCATGTGCCCGTGATCCTCGGCGAGGACGGGCAGAAGCTCTCGAAGCGCCGCGGCGCCGTCAGCGTGACGGCCTACGAGGAGGGAGGCTACCTGCCCGAGGCGATGCTCAATTACCTCGCGCGTCTCGGCTGGAGCCATGGGGACGACGAGCTGTTCACGAGCGAGCAGATGGTGAGCTGGTTCGACGGCACGCATCTCTCGAAGAGCCCGGCGCAATGGGACGCGGCCAAGCTCGCATGGGTGAACGCGCAGTACATCAAGGCCAAGCCCGATGCCGAGCTCGCACCGCTGGTGGCGGCGCACTTGAGCAAGCGCGGCATCGCCGCCGACGAACGGCTCCCTGCGATCTGCGCGCTCTTCAAGGATCGCTGCGACACGACGGTGGCGCTGGCCGATTGGGCCGCGGCGTTCTATGCGGACGTGCAACCCAGCGAAGCCGATCGCGCGCAGCACGTGACGGACGCGGTGCGTCCTGCGATCGCCGCGCTGGCCGACAAGCTCGCCACCGTTGCATGGGACAAGGCGTCCATCACCGCCGCGATCAAGGAAGTGCTGACCGCACAGGGTCTCAAGATGCCCGCGCTGGCCATGCCGGTGCGCGTGCTCGTGATGGGCACGGCGCAGACGCCATCGCTCGATGCCGTGCTCGCACTCTTCTCTCGTGAAGAAATTTTGAAACGGCTACAGGTGTCTTGAATTTGCACGCTATAATTTGAGGCTCGACACCCACAGGGGGTATAGCTCAGCTGGGAGAGCGCTTGCATGGCATGCAAGAGGTCAGCGGTTCGATCCCGCTTACCTCCACCATTCGGGAGTCGAGATAACCAAGCGTTGATCGCAACGCGGTTCTTAGGTTTATGACCCTATCGTCTAGAGGCCTAGGACACCACCCTTTCACGGTGGCTACCGGGGTTCGAATCCCCGTAGGGTCGCCAGTTTTCACGAAAGTGAAGAAGGCACAAGTCGGCAGCACTTGGCTCTATCCAGAGCGAACGCAGCCTACCAGGAGTGGTAGTTCAGTTGGTTAGAATACCGGCCTGTCACGCCGGGGGTCGCGGGTTCGAGTCCCGTCCACTCCGCCAAACTCAAACGGCCACAAGCATCCAGCTTGTGGCCGTTTTTCTTTGTCGGCCCTCCGCTCGGCCCAGTGTTCGGGCGCGACGACGATCACTCCCCGAGCCAATGGCACGCGTGCGCGGCCACGCTAGCGCGCTGTCGCCTCTGCATTCGCGTCCAATGCCAGGGTGTGCACGCGGGCACGCCGGAATGGCGCACCGCCCGCGGCGCAGTCCCATTGCTCCACCGTGCAGCGCCGTTCGCCGGCCTCGCCCTCGAAGCGGATGAGGTTCACCGAGTTGGGTGCACCCGCGCGCAGCCGGGTCGACACCGCGGTGCCCGCTTGCACGCACCACATCCGTCGCGCCAGCACGCCGGCAGTTTCGTGCAGCGGCACGACGAAGGGCAGATGGATATGCCCTCCCAGCACCAGGTCGGCCCCTGCCTCGGCCCAGATTCGCACCGCCTCCTCGCGCCCGACGAGCAGGTTCTTGCGGTCCTCTTCGCGCGTGATCGCGACCGGCTGGTGTACCACCACGATCCGCAGCTGCCGGGCCGTGCCCTGCGCAAGACGCCGCGCCACTCGCTCGGCCTGCTGCGGCGAAGCGGCGCCGTTCTCGTGCCGGTACCAGCGCGTGGTGTTGACGCCGACGACCAGAAAATCGGGCGAATCCACCACCGGCTCGAGCGCCTGTCCGAACGCCGAACGGTACCGCGCATAGGGCGCCAGCAGGCGGGTGGACAGCGCGAACAGCGGGATGTCGTGGTTGCCCGGTATCGCCAGCAGCCGCGGCACGGCGAGGCTGTCCACGAAGGCGCGGGCCCGCGCGAACTGCGCGCGCGTCGCGCGCTGGGTGATGTCGCCGGAGAGCACGAGCGCGCTCGGCCGTTCGGCCCGCACCAGCGCAGCCAGTGCGCGCATCACCTCGGGCTGCTCGGTCCCGAAGTGCGGATCGGACATGTGCAGCAGACAGGTCAAGAGCCGAGCTCCGTGTTGCGCGCTGCCGTGCGCGCGCTTCCGGGCGGCCGGGCGGTGCTCATCGACGCGCGTCCTCCCGCTCGCCCGGCGCCGGCTTGATGAGCCACAGCGGCTCCGGCGCGACCCGGAAGTGCAGCGGCATGTCCATGCGCTGCACCTCGCCGTCCGTCGCGACCTTGGCGCGGCGACGCCGGCGTTCGACCGGGCTGACCGACATCGAGCGGAAGGACGCATGCATGACGTTGTCGGAATCGCCGAGCCGGCTCAAGGCGCCGCGCAGCATCAGCGCGAACATCGCGAGCCTCCCGCTGGGGCGCAGCGCGATCGCCGTGAGCTCGCCTTGCTCCACCGCCTCGGGCCGCGGCATGCCGACCTGCTGCAACTGCAGCGCGTTGTTGCCGACGAAAAGCGTCGGGGTGCGCACGAGGTGCTCCTCGCCGCGCCATTGGATGCGAAGGTCCCATCCAGGGTGGCGGCGCATCATGGTCACCACGGCGGACCAGAGCGCCACCCACCGGCTGCGGCCATAGCGGGACTTGTAGATCTCGCGGTCTTCCAGCACGCGCGCATAGAGCCCGAGGCTGGCGTTGACCAGGAAGACCCGCTCGTTCACCAGCCCGACCTGCACCGGGACCGGCCGCTCGCCGAGCAGCACCCGCAGTGCCTCGCCGGTGTCCGTGGGAATGGCATGGGTGCGGCTGAAGTAGTTGAAGGTGCCTTTCGGCAAGACGCCCAGCGCACAGCCGCTGCCCAGCACCGCCTGCGCCACGGCGTTGATGGTGCCGTCGCCGCCGGCAGCGACCACCACCCCGTCCTCGGCCCGCGCGGCGTCGACCGCCTCTCTGATTCGCTCCGGCAGGCGGTGCAGGCGCGTCACCTCGAACAGCCGGTAGTCTCGTGCCTGCGCTGCGCAGGCCGCTGCGATGGCGTCGCGCAAGGCCTGCGCACTGCCGCGGCCCGAGTGCACGTTGAAGACGATGAAGAGCGGAGATCGCTCGTGCGAACGGCACGGGGACATGGGCCATCTATCTCCGCATCCAGGCCGTCATGCCATCGAGGATTTCCGCGAGGACCTCTTCGTCGTTGCGCCCGGAGCGGCGCAGCACATGGAAGGCGTGGTCGGCCTCGGCGATCTCCATCAGCGTTGCCGACGCCCCCAGCTTCGAGACCACGCCCCGGATGCCGGCCAGGTCCGCCAGCTCGTCGCGCGTGCCCTGCACGAACAGCATCGGCACGCGCACATCGGCCAGGTGGTCCGCGCGCCCGGTGGAGGGCGTTCCCGCAGGATGCAGCGGAAAGCCGACGAAGACCAGGCCCTTCACCCCTGGCAGCGGGTCGAGCGCCTGCGCCTGCGAAGTCATCCGCCCGCCGAAGGACTTGCCGCCCGCGAAGAGCGGCAGCGGCCCGAAGCGTTCGGCCGCCTGTGCCACCGCCGCGCGCACGGCGGCATGTGCGACGGGCGGCGGATCGGGCCGCTTCTTGCCTTGCTCCATCGACGGGAACTGGAAGCGCAGCGTGGCGATGCCGCGCGCCGCCAGCCCCGCCGACACCGCGCTCATGAACGAATGCCCCATGCCCGCGCCTGCGCCGTGGGCGAAGACATAGCAGGCCAGGGGTTCGGCCGGCGACTGCACCAGTCCCGAGACGGTGCCATGGCTGCCGACCTGGAAGTTGATTTGTTGCGTGTGGAGGCTCATGCTGGATTCCAACGGGCCAGGCCCAGTGTGCGGCTTGCGGCGGCCGAACAGCCCGAATCAAGGGTTTTCCCGGGCGTTATATAGCAAGCCCCACATAGGCCGTATGGGCACGTCCGTATGCCTGGCGCCTCGCAAAGGAATACCTTCGCAAGGCACGATTCTTGATCGCAACGAAGACCGCCCCACGAGCATGAGCATGACCGACCAGACCCAACCCATCCGCTTCTTCCACCGCGGCCGGATCGTCGACGTGAGCGGCGTCCATCCGACGCGCTCGGTGCTGGACTGGCTGCGCGAGGACGCGCGCTGCACCGGCACCAAGGAAGGCTGCAACGAGGGCGACTGCGGCGCCTGCACGGTCGTGATCGGCGAGCTCGCCGAGGCCGGCGAGAAGGAGGCGGTGGGCGGCCTGCGCCTCTCGACCGTCAACGCCTGCATCCAGTTCCTGCCCACGCTGCACGGCAAGGCGCTGTTCACGGTCGAGGACCTCAAGGCCCAGTGCACCCGCCAGCGCGACCGGGCGCCGCGCGACAAGCAGACGGCCATACACCTGCATCCGGTGCAGCAGGCGCTGGTCGATTGCCACGGCTCGCAGTGCGGCTTCTGCACCCCGGGCTTCGTGATGTCGCTGTGGTCCACCTACGAGCACCACCAGGACGCGGGCACCCAGCCCACGCGCCAGCAACTGGCCGACGATCTCTCGGGCAATCTCTGCCGCTGCACCGGCTATCGGCCCATCCTCGATGCCGGGCAGCGCATGTTCGACCTGCCCGCCGTGCGGCTGGACACCGAGCCGGTGGTCGCCGCGCTGCAGAGCCTGAAGCACGAGCCCAGCTTCGACTACGCCGCGCCGCTGGGCCAGCGCATCGACCATTTCCACGCGCCCACGACGCTCGCTCAACTCGCCGCGCTGCGCGAGGCCAAGCCCGCCGCGCAGCTGCTGTCGGGTTCCACCGACGTCGGCCTGTGGGTCAACAAGCAGTTCCGCGATCTGGGCGACATCATCTATGTGGGCGACGTGACCGAGATGAAGGTGGTGCAGGAGCGCGGCCAAGGCGGGAACGGCGAGCTCTACATCGGCGCCGGCGCCTCCCTCGAGAACGCCTTCCGCGCGCTCGCTGCACGCGTGCCCAGCCTCACCGACGTGTGGCTGCGCTTCGCCTCGCCGCCCATCCGCAATGCCGGCACCATGGGCGGCAATGTGGCCAACGGCTCGCCCATCGGCGACTCGCCGCCGGTGCTGATGTCGCTCGATGCCGAAATCGAGCTGCGCCGCGGCGAGCGCGTGCGCCGCATGCCGCTGCCCGATTTCTACGTCGACTACATGAAGAACAAGCTGGAGCCCGGCGAGTTCGTGCAGGGCCTGGCGGTGCCGCTCTCGGCAATGAAGCGCCAGGTACGGGCCTACAAGATCAGCAAGCGCTTCGACTGCGACATCTCGGCCCTGTGCGGCGGCTTCGCGATCGAGCTCGACGGCGACACCGTCAAGGCCGTGCGCCTGGCCTACGGCGGCATGGCCGCGATCGTCAAGCGCGCCGCGCAGGCCGAGGCCGCGCTGCTGGGCAAGCCCTGGACCCAGGCCAGCGTCAACGCCGCCAAGCAGGCGCTGGCGCAGGACTTCAAGCCGTTGACCGACATGCGCGCCAGCGCCGACTACCGCCTGCAGGTGGCGCAGAACCTGCTGCAGCGCCTGTGGCTGGAAACGCGCGCCAAGGATCCGTTGCCGGTGGAGGCCACCAGCGTCTGGAGCGTCATGCCCCATGCCGTCGCCGCCACCGCCGCCGCCGAAGGAGTCTGAACATGAACAAGCCCCTCGACCCCGCACTGCTGCAATCGGCCGAAGCCTTCGCCGACTACCTGAAGAACACCGCCGCGCGCATCGACGCCCGCGCCGAAGCCAAGGCGCACGACGGCGGCGCGCGCGTCGGCATCAGCCGCCCGCACGAGTCGGCGCACCTGCACGTGGCCGGCGAGGCCACCTACATCGACGACATCCCCGAGCTGGCGGGCACGCTGCATTGCGCGCTGGGCCTCTCGCCGGTGGCCAACGGCCGGCTCAAGAACATGAACCTGGAGGCGATCTGCGCCATGCCCGGCGTGGTGGCGGTGCTCACCGCGGCCGACATCCCGGGCAGCAACGACTGCGGCTCCATCGTTCACGATGACCCGATCCTCTGCAGCGGCGACATCCGCTACCTGGGCCAGCCCGTGTTCGCCGTGATCGCCGAGACACGCGACGCCGCCCGCCGCGCCGCCGCCCGCGCCAAGGACGCGCTCGACATCGAGGCCGAGCCGCCGGTGATCACGCCCCAGCAGGCGCACGAGAAGGGCCAGTACGTGCTGCCGCCGATGCACCTGCTGCGCAGCACCCATGAGGGCGGCGCGCAGGCCGCCATCGCCAAGGCGCCGCGCCGGCTCAAGGCCACGCTCGACGTCGGCGGCCAGGAGCAGTTCTATCTCGAAGGCCAGATCAGCTACGCGATCCCGAAGGAGGGCGGTGCGATGCACGTGCACTGCTCGACCCAGCACCCCAGCGAGATGCAGCACCTGGTCGCGCACGCGCTGCACCTGCACGCCAACGAGGTGCAGGTCGAATGCCGGCGCATGGGCGGCGGCTTCGGCGGCAAGGAGTCGCAGTCGGGGCTCTTCGCCTGCGTCGCGGCGGTGGCGGCCAGCAAGCTCAGGCGCCCGGTCAAGCTGCGGCTGGACCGCGACGACGACTTCCTCATCACCGGCCGGCGCCACTGCTTCTGGTACGAGTACGAGGTCGGCTTCGACGACGAGGGCCGCATCCTCGGTGCCGAGATCAGCATGGTCTCGCGCGCGGGCCATTCGGCCGACCTCTCCGGCCCGGTCATGACGCGCGCGCTGTGCCACTTCGACAACGCCTACTGGCTGCCCGACGTGGCGATGCACGGCTACTCGGGCCGCACCAACACGCAGAGCAACACGGCCTTCCGCGGCTTCGGCGGCCCGCAGGGCGCGATCGCGATCGAGAACATCCTCGACAGCGTGGCGCGCGAGCTGGGGCGCGATCCGCTGGACGTGCGGCGCGTCAACTTCTACGGCAAGGGCGAGCGCAACGTCACGCCCTACGGCCAGGTCGTGTCCGACAACATCATCCATGAGCTGGTCTCCGAGCTGGAAGGCACCAGCGCCTACCGCGCGCGGCGCGAGGAGATCGCGGCCTTCAACCAGGCGAGCCCGGTGCTCAAGCGCGGCATCGCGCTGGCGCCGCTGAAGTTCGGCATTTCCTTCAACGTCAAGCACTTCAACCAGGCCGGGGCGCTGGTCCACGTCTACACCGACGGCTCGATCCTGGTGAACCACGGCGGGACCGAAATGGGGCAGGGCCTCAATACCAAGGTGGCGCAGGTGGTGGCGCACGAGCTGGGCGTGAGCTTCGAGACCGTGCGCGTCACGGCGACCGACACGCAGAAGGTGGCCAACACCTCGGCCACCGCCGCATCGACCGGCGCCGACCTCAACGGCAAGGCCGCGCAGGACGCGGCGCGCCAGATCCGCGAGCGGCTGGCCGTCTGCGCCGCCGCGCGCCACGGCGGCAAGGCCGAAGAGGTGCGCTTTGCCAACGACCAGGTCGAGGTCGCCGGCCGCACGCTGTCCTTCAGCACCGTCGTCGGCGAGGCCTACCTCGATCGCGTGCAGCTCTGGTCCGACGGCTTCTACGCCACGCCCGGGCTCTCGTGGGACAAGGACAAGATGCAAGGCCGCCCTTTCTTCTACTACGCCTACGGCGCCGCCGTGAGCGAAGTGATCGTCGACACGCTGACCGGCGAGTGGAAGCTGCTGCGTGCCGACATCCTGCACGACGCCGGCAAGTCGCTGAACCCGGCCGTGGACATCGGCCAGGTCGAGGGCGCCTTCATCCAGGGCATGGGCTGGCTCACCACCGAGGAGCTGGTGTGGCACCCCAAGACCGGCCTGCTCACCACCCACGCGCCCAGCACCTACAAGATCCCGACGGCCAACGACTGCCCGCCGGTCTTCAACGTGCGCCTGTTCGAGGGCCAGAACTTCGAGGACTCGATTCACCGCAGCAAGGCGGTGGGCGAGCCGCCGCTGCTCTTGCCCTTCTCGGTCTTCTTCGCGATCCGCGACGCGGTGTCGGCAGTGGGCGAGCACCGGGTGGACCCGCCGCTGACGGCGCCGGCCACCAGCGAATCCATCCTGCGCGCCCTGACGGCGGTGCAGTCGGCCGCGGCCTGAAGCTGCCCGATGAACAAGGGGGCCGATGTGAATGCTGCGCTGTATAACTGCCCGCACGTTCCCATCACCCTGCGGGCAGCCCATGAGAGACCAAGCGCTTCTGGACAAGATCGACCTTCACCTCATCCGGGTGCTTCATACCGTGTTGACCGACCGCAGCGTCTCGCGCGCAGCCATCCGCCTGGGCATGTACCAGCCGGCCGTGTCGGCCGCGCTGAAGCGCCTGCGCGAGCTCTCCGGAGACCCGCTCCTGGTGCGCTCGGGCTCGGGCATGGTGCCCACGGATGCGGGGCTGCGCATGATCGACCCGGCCGCCAGCATCCTGCGCGCGGCGGAGATGCTGTTCTCGGATGCGCGCGGCTTCGATCCGCAGACCGCGCAGACCACCTTCCGCATCGCCGCCTCGGACTACCTGGACCCGCTCTTCCTGCCCATGCTGGTGGCGCAGGTCAAGGCGCAGGCGCCGCTGTGCGGCATCGAGATCCATGCGCTGTCGTCCGACTCGGACTACCACGCGCACCTGTCGCTCGGCCAGGTCGACCTGGTGATCGGCAACTGGCTCAAGCCGCCGGAAGACCTGCACATGGCGCGGCTCTTCGGCGACGAGATCGTCTGCCTGGTCAACCACGACCATCCGGCGGTGCGCCGCGGCTGGGACCTGGACAGCTGGCTCGCGGCCGAGCACGTCGCGCCGACGGCGCTGCACCCCGGTGCGCGCGGCATCATCGACCAGATGCTCGACGAGCAGGGGCGGCAGCGCAACATCACGGCGCGCTGCGCCCACTTCGGGCTGATCCCCGACATGGTGGCCTCCAGCCTGCTGGTGCTCACCACGGGGCGGCAGTACTGCGAGCGCTTCCTCGACCGGCTGCCGGTCACGATCCTCCCGTGCCCGATCGCGCTGCCGCGCCTCATGTACTACCAGCTGTGGCATGAGCGCACCCATTCCTCCAGCTCCGCGCGCTGGCTGCGCGAGCGGACCAAAACGGTGGCGGCCTCGCTGAGGCCCGCCGATTCCTCGACCGGCTCCGGATAGCCGGCCTTTCCAACTCGCGCCCGGCGTCGCGACATCTCCCAACGCCATTCGACAAGAGAGACGGAGACAACGCGATGAACCGCACACAACAGATGCTCGATGTCAGCGAGCACGACACCAGCTCTTCACCCCCGGCCACCGGCTGGGCCGAGCGGATGTTCAAGCTCAGGGAACACAACACCACCGTGCGGACCGAGATAGTGGCCGGCCTCACCACCTTCCTGACGATGGCCTACATCATCTTCGTCAACCCGTCGATCCTGGGCGACGCGGGCATGCCGAAGGATGCGGTGTTCGTCGCCACCTGCCTGATCGCAGCGCTGGGCACCGGCATCATGGCCTTCTACGCCAACTACCCGATCGCGCTGGCGCCGGGCATGGGCCTGAACGCCTACTTCGCCTACGTGGTGGTGCTGCAGATGGGCTTCACCTGGCAGGCGGCGCTGGGTGCGGTCTTCGTCTCGGGCTGCCTGTTCCTGCTGGTCACGGTGTTCCGGCTGCGGGAGCTGATCATCCGCGGCATCCCGCAGTCGATACGGCTGGCGATCACGGTGGGCATCGGCCTGTTCCTGGCGATCATCGCGCTCAAGAGCGCGGGCATCGTGGCGCCCTCCAAGGCCACCTACATCACGCTCGGCGACCTGCATACGCCGCAGGTGGTGCTGGCGACGCTGGGCTTCTTCACCATCGTGGTGCTCGACCGGCTGAAGGTGCCCGGCGCGATCCTCATCGGCATCCTCGGCGTGACGGTGCTGTCCTTCTTCTTCGGCGGCAACACCTTCCACGGCGTGTTCTCGGCACCGCCGTCGATCGCGCCCACCTTCCTGCAGCTGGACATCAAGTCGGCGCTGTCGGGCGGCATCCTGAACGTGATTTTGGTGTTCTTCCTGGTCGAGCTGTTCGACGCCACCGGCACCCTGATGGGCGTGGCACGCCGCGCCGGCCTGCTGGTGCCGGGCAGGATGGACCGGCTCAACAAGTCGCTCCTGGCCGACAGCGGCGCGATCTTCGCGGGCTCGCTGCTGGGCACCTCCAGCACCACGGCCTACGTGGAGAGCGCAGCAGGCGTGCAGGCCGGCGGCCGCACCGGCCTGACCGCGCTCACGGTCGCGGTGCTGTTCCTGGCCGCGCTGGCGATCTCGCCGCTGGCGGGCGCCGTGCCTGCTTATGCCACCGCGCCGGCGCTCTTCTTCGTGGCCTGCTTGATGCTTAGGGACATCACCGAGCTCGATTGGGACGACACGACCGAGGTGATCCCGGCCGCGGTCACGGCCCTGGCCATGCCCTTCACCTACTCGATCGCCAACGGCCTGGCCTTCGGCTTCATCACCTATGCGGTGCTGAAGCTGTTCACCGGACGCGCCAGGCAGGTGCACTGGATGGTGTGGCTGATCGGCGGGGTTTTCCTCTTCAAGTTCATCTACATAGGCGGACACTGACGGCAGAAAATGATGCGATCGCCCCGGGCAGGATGCCGGGGCGGTTCAGGGCGATTCGACAAACCCACAAGCCAGGCACAGGCATGACAATCCAACGACTCCAGCTCTCGAACATCACCAAGCGCTACCCCTCGGTCGTCGCCAACAGCGACGTCTCGCTCACGGTGGCCCCCGGCGAAACCCATGCCGTGCTCGGCGAGAACGGCGCCGGCAAGTCCACGCTGATGAAGATCATCTACGGCTCGGTCAAGCCGGACGAGGGCAGCGTGACGTTCAACGGCCAGCCGGTCAACGTGCGCAACCCGCAGGAGGCGAGGGCGCTGGGCATCAGCATGGTGTTCCAGCACTTCAGCCTGTTCGACACCCTCACCGTCGCCGAGAACGTCTGGCTGGGGCTCGAGAAGACGCTCACGCTGGCCGAGGTCACGCAGCGCATCTCGGCCAAGGCCAGCGAGTACGGACTGGACATCGACCCCTCGCGCCCGGTCCACACGCTCTCGGTCGGCGAGATGCAGCGCGTGGAAATCATCCGCGCGCTGCTGACCGACCCCAAGCTGCTGATCCTCGACGAGCCCACCTCGGTGCTGACGCCCCAGGCCGTGACCAAGCTCTTCGTGGTGCTCAAGAAGCTGGCGGCCGAGGGTTGCAGCATCCTGTACATCAGCCACAAGCTGCACGAGATCCGCGAGCTGTGCACCGCCTGCACCGTGCTGCGCGGCGGCAAGGTGACGGGGGTGTGCAACCCGCAGAACGAAAGCAACGAATCGCTGTCACGCCTGATGATCGGCGCGGAACCACCGCCCTTGCAGCATCGGCCGGTGCATGCAGGCGCCGTGGCTCTGCGGGTCAAGGGACTGACGCTGGCGCGCGAGGACCAGTTCGGCGTCGACCTCGACGGCGTCTCGCTCGAGGTGCGCGCCGGCGAGGTGGTGGGCATCGCGGGCGTCTCGGGCAACGGCCAGAAGGAACTGCTGTACGCGCTCTCCGGCGAGGACACGCGGGCCGAGGCCGGGATGATCGAGGTCTTCGGCAAGCCCGCCGCGCATTTCCGGCCGCGCCGGCGGCGCGCGCTGGGCCTGCACTTCGTGCCCGAGGAGCGGCTGGGCCGCGGCGCGGTGCCGACGCTGAGCCTGGCGCACAACATGCTGCTGACGCGCAGCAACGCGGTGGGCCGTGGCGGCTGGATTCGCACCGGCGCGCTGCAGCAGCATGCGGGCCGCATCATCGAGCGCTTCAAGGTCAAGGCCGGGGGGCCGGGCGCGGCAGCGCGCTCGCTCTCGGGCGGCAACCTGCAGAAGTTCATCGTCGGGCGCGAGATCGACGCCAACCCGAAGATCTTCGTCGTCTCGCAGCCCACCTGGGGCGTGGACGTGGGCGCCGCAGCGCTGATCCGCGGCGAGATCCTGGCCCTGCGCGACGCCGGCTGCGCCGTGCTGGTGGTGAGCGAGGAGCTGGACGAGCTGTTCGAGATCAGCGACCGGCTGCACGTCATCGCCAAGGGGCGGATGTCGCCCTCCATCCAGCGTGCCGAGGCCACGGTGCCGCAGATCGGCGAGTGGATGAGCGGCCTGTGGGGCACCCACGCCCACGCGACCGGAAAAGAGGAGGTGGCCCATGCTTAAGCTCGAACCCCGCCCGCAGCTCTCGCGCTTCTGGAGCTACGGCTCGCCGATCCTGGCGCTGGCCATCACCGTGCTGATCGGCATGGTGCTGTTCTCGCTGCTCGGCAAGGACCCGGTCAAGGGCCTGCTGGTCTTCTTCTGGGAGCCCATCAAGAGCGGCTATGCCCTGGGCGAGCTGATGGTCAAGGCCACGCCGCTGCTCATCATCGCGCTGGGCCTGGCGGTGTGCTTCCGCTCCAACGTCTGGAACATCGGCGCCGAGGGGCAGTTCGTCTTCGGCGCCATCGCGGCCGGTGGCGTGGCCCTGATGGCCGACAAGACCACCGGCGGGTGGATCGTCGCCGCGATCCTCGTGGCCGGCATCCTCGGCGGCATGGTGTGGGCCGGCATCGTCGCCCTGCTGCGCGACCGCTTCAACGCCAGCGAGATCCTGGTGAGCCTGATGCTGGTCTACGTGGCGACGCTGCTCTTGGGCTACATGGTCTACGGGCCCTGGAAGGACCCGCTGGGCTACAACTTCCCGCAGACCAAGACCTTCGAGGCGGTGACGCAGATCCCGCGCCTCATCAAGGGCTCGCGCGTGAGCATCGGGCTGGTCATCGCGCTGGCGGGTGCGGCGGCGCTTTGGGTGTTCCTGTTCCGCACCCGGGCGGGCTTCGCGCAGCAGGTGGGCGGCCTGGCGCCGGCGGCGGCGCGCTATGCGGGCTTCTCGGCACGGCGCGCGATCTGGATCGCGCTGCTCACCTCGGGCGGCGCGGCCGGCCTGGCAGGCGCGCTGGAAGTGGCCGGCCCCATCGGCCAGCTCACGCCCTACGTGCCGGCCGGCTACGGCTTCGCGGCCATCATCGTGGCCTTCGTCGGGCGGCTGCATCCGGTGGGCATGATCTTCTCGGCCATCCTGATGAGCATGTTCTACATCGGCGGCGAGCTGGCCCAGTCGCGGCTGGGGCTGCCCAAGTCGCTGACGGGCGTGTTCCAGGGCTTGCTGCTGTTCACGCTGCTGGCCTGCGACACGCTCATCGCCTACCGCATCCGCCGCAAGTCGGCGCCCAAGCCGGCGGCCGCGCCCTCGGGCACCTCTTCGCTGCAAGCCAGCACGCCGCTGAACGCGCCGGTCACGGCCCAAGCCCCGGAAGGAGCCATCTGATGGAATCGTACGCACTCCTCCTGGGCTCCACGCTCAGCGCCGGCACGGTGCTCGCAATCGCCGCGCTGGGCCTGCTGATCAACGAGAAGGCCGGCATCGTCAACCTGGGCGCCGAGGGCATGATGCTGTGCGCAGCCATCGCCGGCTTCGCCACCGTCGTCACCACGCACAACACCTGGCTCGGCTTCGCGGCCGGCATGGCGGCCGGCGCGCTGCTGGCGGCCTTCTTCGGCGTGCTGGTGATCTGGCTCAACACCAACCAGTACGCGACCGGGCTGGCGCTCAGCCTCTTCGGCGTCGGCTTCTCGGCCTTCGCCGGCATCAACTTCGTGCAGGCCAAGCTGCCCGAGAGCACCAGCTACGCGCTGCCGCTCCTGGGCGACATCCCGCTCGTCGGGCCGGCCCTCTTCCGCCATCACCCGATGGTGTATTTCGCGGTGCTGCTGACCATCGGCCTCGTCTGGTTCCTCTACCGCACGCGCGCCGGGCTGGTGCTGCGCTCGGTGGGCGAGTCGCCCGAGTCCTCGCATGCGCTGGGCTACCCGGTGCGGCGCATCCGCTTCATGGCGGTGATCGCGGGCGGCGCGCTGTGCGGGCTGGCGGGGGCCTACCTCTCCACCGTCTACACGCCGCTGTGGGTCGAGGGCATGGTGGCCGGCCGCGGCTGGATCGCGCTCGCGCTCACCACCTTCGCGACCTGGCGGCCGGTGCGGGTGCTGCTCGGCGCCTACCTGTTCGGCGGGGTCTCGATGCTGGGCTTCCACCTGCAGAGCACGGGCGTGAACGTGCCCAGCCAGTTCCTCAGCATGCTGCAGTACATCGCGCCGATCGTGGTGCTGGCGCTGATCTCGCGCAACCCGGCTTTCATCCGCATCAACATGCCGGCGTCCATCGGGAAACCCTTCTACCCCGGCTCATAATCGCGTTCACAATTGTTTCCGGCAACACAACATTCGAGGATTTTCCCCAATGAATGATCTGAACAAACGTTTCCTGCTCAAGCTGGCAGCCCTGTCCGCGGTCGCCTCGGCCGCCCTCATCGGCTGCGGCAAGAAGGAAGAAGCGCCGGCCCCGGCCCCTGCTGCACCCGCGCCCGCCCCGACAGCCGCGGCACCCGCGCCGGCCGCTCCGCTGAACGTCGCGTGGGCTTATGTGGGCCCGGTGGGAGACGGCGGCTGGACCTTCGCGCACGACAACGCGCGCAAGGCGGTCGAGAAGGAGTTCGGCGCCAAGATCAAGACCACCTTCGTCGAGAGCGTGCCCGAGTCCGCCGACGCCGAGCGCGTGTTCCGCGACATGGTGGGCCAGGGCAACAAGCTGATCTTCGGCACCACCTTCGGCTACATGGAGCCGATGCTCAAGGTGGCGAACGACAACAAGGACGTGAAGTTCGAGCATGCCACCGGCTACAAGACGGCCGAGAACATGCGCACCTACGACAGCCGCACCTACGAGGGCGCGTACATGGCCGGCATCATCGCGGGCGCGATGACCAAGAGCAACACGCTGGGCGTGGTCGGCTCGGTGCCGATTCCGGAGGTGCTGCGCAACATCAATTCCTTCACCATGGGCGCGCAGTCGGTCAATCCGAAGGTCACGACCAAGGTGGTGTGGGTCAACGAATGGTTCAGCCCGCCGAAGGAAACCGAAGCCGCCACCGCGCTGATCAACGGCGGCGCCGACGTGCTGTTCCAGAACACCGATTCGCCGGCCGTGCTCAAGACCGCCCAGGAAAAAGGCAAGCGCGCCTTCGGCTGGGACTCGGACATGACCGCCTACGGTCCCAAGGCACACCTGGCCTCGGCCGTCATCAACTGGACGCCGTACTACACCAAGGCCGTGCAGGACGCGCTCGACGGCAAGTGGGCCACGGGCCAGACCTGGTGGGGCGTGAAGGAAGGTGCGATCGACATCGTCTCGATCGCCGAAGACGTGCCGGCCGAAACCAAGGCCAAGGTCGAGGAAGTCAAGAAGGGCCTGAAGGACGGCAGCTTCACGATCTGGAAGGGCCCCATCGTCGGCCAGGACGGCAAGGAACTGGTGGCTGCCGGTGCTGCCGCCGACGACAAGTTCCTCTCGGGCGTGAACTTCTACGTGAAGGGCGTCGAGGGCAAGGTGCCGGGCGGCGACAAGAAGTAGGCGGTCCGGAATTCGCTTGGAAGGGTTGCCCGGGGCAACCCTTTTCTTTTTCCACTTCCACGATGATCGAAAAAGAACTCTGGCATCCGGTCGCGCTGGCCGACGAGATCGCGCAGGCGCCGCGCGCGGTGCAACTGCTGGGCGAAGGCCTGGTGCTGTGGCGCGACGCGGCGGGCGCCGTGCAGGCCTGGACCGACCGCTGCCCGCATCGCGGCGCGCAGCTCTCGCTGGGGCGCGTGGTGCCCTGCGATGGCGGCTCGGCGCTCGAATGCCCCTACCACGGCTGGCGCTTCGCCGCCGGCGGCCGCAGCGTGCATGTGCCGGCGCTGCCGGATTTCGTGCCGCCGCCGACGCATCGCGCCACCGTCCATGCAGCGCGCGAGGCCCACGGCCTGGTGTGGGTGCGCCTGGAAGGCGAGGGCGGCGAGCTGCCGGCCTTCGCGGCCGAGCACGACGCGCGGCTGCGCAAGATCGGCTGCGGGCCTTACGACGTAGAGACCAGCGCCCCGCGCCTCGTCGAGAACTTTCTGGACATGGCGCATTTCGGCTTCGTGCACGAAGGCTGGCTCGGCGCGCGCGACATGACGGCGATCGACGACTACCGCGTCGATGCCACGCCGCACGGGCTGCTCGCCACCGGCTGCAAGGCCTGGCAGCCGCAGTCCACCGTTCACTCCACCGCGCCGGCGCAGGTCGAGTACCGCTACGAGGTCACGGCCCCTTTTGCCGCGGTGCTGACCAAGGTGCCCGATGCCGCGAGCGTGGGCATCGAGGGCTACCAGGAGTCGATCGCGCTCTTCATCTGCCCGCTGGAGGCGGAGCGCAGCCGCGTGTGGTTCCGCATGGCCACGGCCGACTTCGAGCGCGACGATGCGCAGCTGCGCGCCTTCCAGGACACCATCTTCCTGCAGGACAAGCCCGTGCTCGAATCGCAGCGCCCGCGCAGCCTGCCGCTGGACCTGCGTTCGGAGCTGCACACGGCTGCGGACAAGGCTTCGTCTTTTTATCGCCGCTATCTGCGTGAGCGTGGGGTTACGGTCGGGGTAGGGTGATGTGCTGCTCTCCATGCGGCGGCCGGGGGTTCGTCCGGGCGATTCGGCTCGTTGAACTGCGGCGGCGGTCGCAGAGTTTGCTGCAAAAGATGCAGAGCATTGTTCGCGGCCAGGCGACCGCGTGGTTGGCCTGCGGCTGAAGATGTACGGTCGACCTGCCACCGCTCGAACAGGCCTCCCGGCGGGCACGCGAATTGCCGGTACTAGCAACTTGCCGGAGACGGACATGAACGAAGAAACCGATCGCGTAAGACGCCACACAGCGGCCGAGGTACTTCGGCGAATCGACGATGTGACCGTGGTCAGTTTGACCCGCTGCGCCGCGTCGCCTGCCCAATTCGAGCGGCGCCTGGCCGAACTTGACCGCGAGTGGGACACGGACCGCGCCTTGGAAACCGAGGCGGCGACGATGGGGCTCATCGGGTTGGCGTTGGGTGCGTTCGTGCGCAAGCGGTTTCTCGGCCTGCCCGCCATCGTCGCGGCCGCTGTCCTGCTGCAGGCCACAACGGGGCGCTACCCCCTCATGCCGCTCTTCCGACGCCTCGGGCTGCGCACTTCGAAAGAGATTGCGCGCGAACGCTATGCCTTGAAGGCATTGCGGGGTGATTTTGCCGGCATGGGAACGACCCGCGCTGCAGAGGCTGCCCTCTCCGGCGAACAGCCCGCGGACCCGCGCAGGTCCGACGACGAGCCCCGCCCGGCCCTGCACTAGGAGCACTTCATGGCCATCGCCGACCGCCTGCCTGCAACGACGCACCGTGTCGAGTTGCACACCTCGCCCGAGCTCAACGACGCCATTCGGCAACGGGCCGACGCGGAAATCGTGCGTCTGGAAGGCGCGCCTGCTGCTGAAGTTGACCAGCGCCTGCAAGCTCTGGACGCCGAGTGGGATGTCGAAAGGCTCCTTCAGACCAACGCTTCTGTCATCGTTCTTGTGGGGTTGGCCCTGGCCACATTCGTCAATGGAAAGTTCCTGTTGCTGCCTGCTGGGGTTTTCGGGTTCTTCGCCCAGCACGCGCTGCAGGGTTGGTGCCCTCCCATCCCTGTGTTCCGCCGCCTCGGAGTCCGCACTCAGCGCGAAATCGAGCGCGAGCGTTACGCTCTCAAGGCGCTGCGTGGCGACTTCGACCAGGTGCCTGCCAGGGACGCCGCGCCGGCGAGCGAGCGAGTGCGCGCGGCCTTGGCGGCGGTCGACAAGTAACGATGCCGACAGGTGCGACGCCCCCGCGGATGGCGCGCTGCTGGCGGAGCCTGTCCGGCTGCGCTTATGCTGTGCGCGAACACCACCCGTGACCGCCCCATGACCGACCCGCGCCCCTACACCCACGACATCCCCCCCGACCGCCTGCCCGCGCTGCTTCGCGCCATGCCGAAGGCCGAGCTGCACATGCATATCGAGGGCTCGCTGGAGCCCGAGCTGATCTTCGCGCTGGCCCAGCGCAACGGCGTGGCCATTCCCTACGCCAGCGTGGAGGACCTGCGCCGCGCCTATGCCTTCACCAACCTGCAGAGCTTTCTCGACATCTACTACGCCGGCGCCAGCGTGCTGCTGAACGAGCAGGACTTCTACGACATGGCCTGGGCCTACCTGGAGCGCGCCGCCGCCGACAACGTGGTCCGCACCGAGATGTTCTTCGACCCGCAGACGCACACCGCGCGCGGCGTCGCGATGCAGACGGTGATCGACGGCCTGCACCGTGCCTGCGTCGACGCCCAGGCGAAGCTGGGCGTCAGCGCCGCGCTGATCCTGTGCTTCCTGCGCCACCTGAGCGAAGAAGATGCATTCGCCACGCTGGAGCAGGCGCTGCCAATGCGCGACAAGTTCATCGGCGTGGGCCTCGATTCCAGCGAGCTCGGCCATCCGCCCGAGAAGTTCGCGCGTGTGTTCGCGCGCTGCCGCGAGCTGGGGTTGCACCTCGTCGCGCATGCGGGCGAGGAGGGCCCGCCGGCCTACGTGTGGAGCGCGCTCGACGTGCTGAAGGTGGAGCGCGTCGACCACGGCGTGCAGAGCACCAAGGACCCGGCGCTCATGAAGCGGCTGGCGCAGGACCGCATCCCGCTGACCGTCTGTCCGCTGTCCAACCTGAAGCTGTGCGTGTTCCCGGACCTGACGCAGCACAACCTCGGCCAGCTGCTCGACGCCGGCCTGGTGGCCACGGTGAACTCGGACGACCCGGCCTACTTCGGCGGCTACTTGAACGAGAACTTCATCCAGACCTTCGCGGCGACCGGGTTGACGGCGAAGCATGCGTGGCAACTGGCGGCCAACAGCTTCGAAGGCAGCTTCGTCGATGCCGCGACCAAGGCCGGTTGGATGGATCGGCTGAACGAGAGCTTTGCGCAGTACGGCAGGGCGTGAGCTTCGGTGCGCCCGGGGGGCGTCGGGATGCGTTGGGATTTACCCAATAAAATTGCTTTTTGTTGGGTAACTTTTTCATGTCGCCGCATACTTTGTATCGCCCCCAAGAGCTGGCTTTCCGGACGCAGTACGCCGAGCTGAAGGAGCGTGCCGGCGCCGCCGGCAGCCTGCTCTACGGAACGCCCGGGACCTTGGTCAGGCGGGAAGGCACAGGATATGGGTATTGGTACAGGGTCTACTACCCTTTCCCGGGCCGGCAGGCCGAGCAACTGATTGGCAGGGACGGAGACATCGAGACGCTGGAAAGCGTCGAACGCCAGATCGAGTTCGCTCAATGGGCCGCAGCCCAGGTCCGCGATCTTCGCAAGCTCCGGTTCCAGGTGGCCGACAAGGGCGTCGCCAGTGTCATGGTCGAGCTTCACAACAGGGGCATCCTGCGCTCGGGCGTGACGCTGGTGGGGACGCTGTGCTACATGGCTTGGCTCAACGAACTCGGCGCCAAGGCGGTTTCCGCACGGACGCAGGACATCGATCTTGCGACGCGGCAGAAGCTGACCCTGGCCTTGCCGGCGTCCTTTCTCGAGGCGATGGACGCGACCCGCCTCGACTTCGCACCTGTACCCGGCATGCCCAGCCAGTCGCCATCCACCTCGGTCAAGCAAAAAGGGCGCGATGGCCTGAGGGTCGATGTGCTGACGCACGGCGACAGCCTGGGAAAGACCGTTCCGATCCCCCAGCTGATGTGGAACGCCCAGACCGTGCCTCAGTACGCCTATCTTCTGGCGCAGCCTCGGCAGGCGGCGCTCCTTGCCGGAGGGCATTGCATTCCGCTCGTGCTCCCGCAACCCGAACGATTCGTCTGGCACAAGCTCTTCTCGAGCACATCGCGGCAGAGCTTTCCCGAGAAGGCAGAGAAGGACCTGGTGCAGGCAGCGACTCTGGCGGCGGTCCTGGTCGAGCAGCACGACGAAGTGCTGTCCGATTCGTTCGCCGATGCGCCCCCCGTCCTGCGCCAGGCCGTGAAGAAGCGGCTGCCTGCGTTGCGCCGCGCCTTGCGGGCCCATCCCCAGGCGCTCGAACAGTTCGAAGCACTCCTCGGGTAGTCAAAGGGCCTGCGCGCGCGGCTGACGCCGGCCCTCCTGCGCCGGCGCGAGCAGCGGCAGCGCGAGCAGGGCGCAGCCACTCGCCGCGAACCAGACCAGCGGCCAGCCTTGCAAGCCCTGCAAATGCGGGATCGCCAGCGGCGTGAGCAAGCACACCCCGAACACGCTGGTGTTCGCCATGCCCAGCGCGGTGCCGGCGCGGGCGGCGCCCGCGCGCACCGCGAGCTCGGTGTAGGCCACGCCGTGCCAGGCCGAGAGGCAGATGCCGCTTGCGGCCATCAGCAGCATCAGCAGCACCTGTCCGGTCGCCAAATCAGCGCCGAGCTTCGCGAGCGAAGCCAGGCCGAGCCCGGCGAACAGCAGCACGCCGATCGCGCTGCAGGCGCGCAGGTAGGCTGGGCGGTTCCGGCGGCGGTCGGTCCATCGCCCGCTCCAGACGCGCATCGCCATAGAGCGCGGCGAATCCGGCGCGCAATGCCACCAGATCGCGCCCGGTGTGGGCGCCGCGCGGCGCGTGGACCGGCACCGGGGCCCAGAGTTCTACGGCCTGCGCCCGCGGCCGGCGTGGCTTGCTGCCTGGCGTGTCTTTTGCAGTTCCTTGAGCTGCGCCAGCTGGTTCGGGCAGTCCGCGTTGCTGGCCACCAGCACGAAGGGACTGCGCCGCAGCGCCTCGACCGACTTTTCGACATCGGCCGGCATCCGGTGCTTGTTGACCAGCCCGGCCGCGACGGCCGCCCTGGAGCTCTTGAAGAAGCCTTTTTCGAAGGCCGGGGTGCCGCAGCGTGCCGCGATCACGCGGTAGTCGGCCTCCTGCTGCTCGGCGGCGGTCGGCGCAGCGAACTGTCGCGTGGTCTGCGCATGCACCGGCAGGGAGATGCCGATGACCGATGCCGTTAGAAATGCTCCCAGTTCAACACGCGCTTTCATAGGACCTGCCTGCCGCTTCACGAACGCTGAGGGGTTCGTCGTCTGCATCGTACTGCTGCATCGCGACGCACGCATGGCATGGGCGTGAACTATTGCCCGGAGCGCACGCGGAGTTGCGCATTCGCACCAATGCGGTGGCGGCCGCGCGACGCCGGGCTGCGCCCAGGCTTGACCTCCCATCCGATAGGGTGGAGCTTTCTTCGAAAGCACGGCCGGCGGCGAGCGCGTGCTGCTGTTGGCCGAAGACGCCACCGGCATCGTGGGCACGCTGCAGCTGGCGCTCGATCAGCCGCGCTGTGGCCGCAGGGCGGGCCCTGTGACACCACATTCTTCTACCGCGTGCTGGACCGCTGGGGCCACGTCCGGCGTGCGCGTGGTCTCGGGCTTTCCCGCCGGGCCGGCCGGCGGGCGGTCCGCCGGACTGGCTTATGCTGCCCATCCTGATGAAGTCGCCAGGTCTCCGCAACATCCGCATCAGCCTGAACACGCGTTTGAGCGCCGCCGTGGCCGCGGTGGTGCTGGCGGCGACCTTCGCGATCGCCACCGTCGCCTTGCATCTCGTCAAGGCCAGCATGGAGGCGTCGATCGCCGGCGAGGAGTTGGCGCGCGTCTCCGCCATCGCCGAAGCGGTCGACCAGAAGTTCATCGGGCGGCGGACCTTGCTGAAGACCTTTGCCGACAGCGTGAAGTCGCACGACTTCCCGAACGCCGCGCCGCTGCAGGGCCTGCTGGAACAACACCAGTCGCTGCGCGAGGCCTTCGACAACGTCGCGCTCATCGATCTCGGCGGCGAGATCGTCGCCAACCTGAACGGGGCGCAGCAGATCGGCCGCTTGAACGTTCGGGACCGTTCGTACTTCGCGGACACCGTCTCCACCGGCGCCGGCGTCATCTCGCAGCCGTACCGCAACCGGATCAGCGGCCTGGCCCAGGTGGCCATCACGCAGCCGGTTCAGGACGCGGCCGGGCGCCTGCGCTACGTGGTCTGGGGCTCCATCAACCTGCAGAATCGCAACATCCTGGGAGATCTGGCCGACGTCAAGTTCGGCAAGACCGGCTACCTCTTCATTCTTTCCGCGGACGGTGTCGTGATCGATCATCCGCGAGCGGCGCTCGTGCTGAATCGCGCCGGCGCCGACAGTGCCGCTGACACCGAGATCCAGCGCGCGATCGCGGGCTTCGAAGGCACCAGCGAAGGACTGGACCTCGACGGGGCGCAGGCCCTCTACGCATTCAAGCGCATTCGGCAGGCCGGCTGGATCTTGGGCTCGGTCTATCCGCGCAACGAGGCTTTCGCGCAAATCGATGCCATCGAGCGCGTGGCCTGGGGCGGGGCCTTCGTGCTGGCCGTGCTGGCGGGGGCCGCCGCGCTGGCCCTGGTGCGGGGGCAGCTGCAGCCGTTGTCGCACCTGCATCGGCGCATGCGCGATGCCCAGGCCGCGCCGGAAGAGGTGGCGACGCCCGGCGCCTATGCCCGCGACGAGATCGGCGACCTGTGGCGAACCTTCGACGAGCTGATGCAGCAGCGGCGAGCCAGCGAAAAGTTCCTGCGCGACATCACGGACAACCTGCCGGCGATGGTGTCGCACGCGGACGCACAGGGGCGCTACACCTTCGTGAACGCGCGCCTGTGCGAGAAGCTGGGCCGCAGCGCGGCCGAACTGATCGGCCAGCCCGCGCGGGATGCGCATGGCGCCGAGCAGAGCGCCATCCCCGAGCGCTACCTTCGGCGGGTGCTGGCCGGCGAGCCGGTGACCTTCGAGCGCCGGGGTTCCATCCGGCGCGGCGAGGAACCCCATTTCTTCCAGACGGAGCTGATCCCCGACCTGGACCGGGCGGGCGCGGTGCGCGGCTACTACGCGATGACCTCCGACGTGACGGAGCGCAAGCGCACCGAGCTCAGCCTTGCGCACAGCGAGGCGCAGATCCGCACCATTGCCGACAACATCCCCGCGCTGGTCTCGCGAGTGGACGCCTCGCTGCACTACACCTTCGTCAATGCCAAGGTCAGGGCACTGCACCAGGACGATGCGATGGTCGGCAAGTCGATGCCGCAGAAGCGCGGCGCCGCGGACTTCGCGCGCGTGGAGCCCTGCTACCGGCGTGCGCTCGCGGGAGAGACCGTGATCGTCGAGGAGGCCGGCGATGCGATGCTCGGCATCGCCGAGCGGACCTACAAGGCCCACTACATCCCCGACCTGGACGACGTCGGCATGGTTCAGGGTGTGTTCACCATGACCTTCGACATCACCGAGGAGGTCAACATCCGCAAGGCCCTGGGCGAGCAGGAGAAGCGGCTGCGCGACGTCACCGACAGCATTCCGGCGCTGGTGGGGTATTTCGATCGCGACCAGAACTGCCTCTACGGCAACAGCCGGGCACGGCAGATGGCCGGCATCGGCGATGGCCGGCTCGACGGCGTGACCCTGCGCTCCGCAGTGGGCGAGGCGGTGTACGCGCAGCACCTGCCCTTTATTCCGAAGGTGCTGGCGGGAGAGGCGGCGCGCTTCCCGGTCGAGGCGCCGCTGCACGGCGAGCCCGGGCATTTCCAGGTGAACCTGATTCCCGACAAGGACCTGCAGGGACGGGTTCTCGGCTTCTACGTGATGACCTTCAACATCACCGCGCTGAAGGAGGCGGAGCTGCGCCGGGCCGAGAGCGAGATGCGCCTGCGCACCATCACCGACAACATGCCGGCGCTGATCACCTACATCGACCGCGAGCAGAAGATCACCTTCGCGAACGGCACCTATCGCGAGTGGCTGGGGCTCGATCCCGCCAAGCTGGTGGGACTCCATATCCGCGACGTCGCAGGGCCCGAGCTGTACCAGTCCCGCAGGGCCATGATCGAGCGCGCGCTGGCGGGCGAGCGCGTCGAGTTCGAGGCCGCGACCAGGAAGGGCGATTTCGATCGCGTCACCCACATCATCTACGTGCCCGACATCGGCCCCGACGGCGAGACGCACGGCATCTTCTCGCTCAGCCTGGACATCACTGCGCTGAAGGCGGTGGAGCGCAAGCTGATCGAGCTGGCGCGGGTGGACACCCTGACGGGCCTGCCGAACCGGCTGGCCTTCAACGAGCTGCTGCCGGCAGCCATCGCGCGGGCCGATGGCACGGGATGCGCGCTCGCCCTGATGTTCCTCGACATCGACCATTTCAAGAGCATCAACGACACGCTGGGCCATGCCGTGGGCGACGGCGTGCTGGCCGAGTTCGCCCGGCGCCTGAAGGACGGCGTGCGCAGCACCGACACCGTGGCGCGGCTGGCCGGCGACGAGTTCGTGATCGTGCTGCAGAACCTGGATGCGCAGGAGGCCGCCGCGTCCGTTGCCCGCAAAATCGTCGCGCACATCCACACGCCTGCCTTCCGGATCGACGGCCGGGAACTGGAGGTCACGACCAGCATCGGCGTCGCCTTCCATGCGCCCTCCGATGCGGCCGTCACGCCGTCCGAGCTGCTGGCGCGCGCGGATGCCGGGCTCTACGCTGCGAAGGCGGCGGGGCGCAACACCTTCGCCTTTGCTTCAGGCTGAGTACTTTCGTAGTGAAGGCGAAAGCCCTCCTCGTGCGGGCGCGCAGCTGTGCTGAAATCGCCGGTGGGAGCCCTGGAGCTCCTCGAGAAAAACCCGACAAGAGAGGCCCAAGCCATGTCGTCTGCGGAAGTCGTCACGCCGGATCAGTTGTTGAAGGAACTGGAGGCCCAGGGCCGCATGCCGATCATGCGCATCGGCCAGGCGCTGGTCTCGCTGGGCATGGTCACGCAAGAGCAGCTGGAGGCCGCGCTGGCGCAGCAGCAGCTCGACCGCAGCGTGCCGCTGGGCGAGACGCTGGTGCGCATGGGCGTGGTGAGCCGCTCGCAACTGCAGCTCGCGCTGGTGCGCAAGATGGGCTACCCGCTGGTCAACCTGCACCTGTTCCCGCCCGCGGCCGAGGCTTTGCGCAAGATCGGCCATGGCGTGGCGCGGCGCCTGCAGGTGATGCCGCTGATGATCCACGAGGGCCGCCTCGTGCTCGCGCTCGATGACCCGGCGAGCCGGCACGCGGCCATCGACGAGGTGGAGTTCATCGGCCAGATGAAGGTGGTGCCGGTGATCGGCCAGTGCCGCGACCTGGACCAGGTGCTGCAGAAGGCGTACGAGAAGATCGGTGCACAGGCGGAGGGGCGCTCGGCGACAGACGCGATGAGCATCGATTTCGACCTGGCGGGCACCAGCGAGCTGCTGGAAACCCTCGAAAAAGAGGTTCGCCCCCCGGCCGACGAGGACGCGCCGATCGAGCAGTCGGACAACTCGCTGGTGCGGATGATCAACAGCATGATCCAGGAAGCGCACCGCGAGGGCGTGTCGGACATCCACATCGAGAGCTACCCCGGGCGCGAGAAGACCCGCATCCGGTTTCGCCGCGACGGGCGGCTCTACACCTACCTGGAGCTGCCGCCCAGCTACCGCAACGCGATCGTCGCGCGCGTGAAGATCATGTGCGACCTCGACATCAGCGAGAAGCGCAAGCCCCAGGACGGCAAGATCAACTTCGCCAAGTTCTCGCCCCAGCACCGCATCGAGCTGCGCGTGGCGACCATCCCGACCACCGGCGGGCTGGAAGACGTGGTGATGCGCATCCTGGCATCGGCCAAGCCGATCGCGCTGGATGCGCTGGGGCTGTCGGGGCGCAACCTGGCGCGGCTCACCGAGGCCATCGAGCGCCCCTACGGCATGGTGCTGTGCGTCGGGCCGACCGGCTCGGGCAAGACGACGACCCTGCACTCGGCACTCATGCACCTCAATACGCCCGAGCGCAAGATCTGGACCGCCGAAGACCCCATCGAGATCACGCAGGCGGGCCTGCGGCAGGTGCAGATCAACCCCCGCATCGACTGGACCTTCGCCAAGGCGCTGCGCGCCTTCGTTCGCGCCGATCCGGACGTGATCATGGTCGGCGAGATCCGCGACGAGGAGACCGCGAAGATGGCGATCGAGGCCTCGCTGACCGGCCACCTCGTGCTGTCGACGCTGCACACCAACAGCGCGCCCGAGACCGTGACGCGGCTGCTCGACATGGGCATGGACCCTTTCAATTTCGCGGACTCGCTGCTCGGCGTGCTGGCGCAGCGGCTGGTGCGCCGCCTGTGCACCCACTGCATCAGCAGCCGCCCGCTGACGCCGGAGGAAATCGACGAGCTGGTGTCCGACTACCTGAATGCCTACGCGGTGAAGGCCTCGCCGTCCGATCGCGAGGGGGTGGTTGCTTCATGGGAGCGCCGCCATGCCCGCGACGGGAGGCTCATGAGCTTCTCGAGCGCCGGCTGCAAGCAGTGCAAGGACACCGGCTTCAGGGGGCGCGTCGGCATCCACGAGCTGATGCTGATGTCCAAGGGGCTGCGCCGCCTGGTGCAAGGCGGCGCCCGCGCCGAAGAGATTCAGCAGGCGGCGTTGCGCGAGGGCATGCGCACCCTGCGCCAGGACGGCATCGCCAAGGTCCTGTCAGGGGAGACGACGATCGACGAAGTGCGCGCGACCAGCAACGTCTGAATGCGCGGGGCGGAGCCCGCCCCAGCCCCGCGTGCCCCGGTCGCGGAAGAGCCGCCGGTAAAATAGGCGCCGGCGCTGCTGCCCCGCAGCGCCCATTTTTTGTCCGGGGCCATGTAGAGGAACACCATGTACAAAAACCTCGCTGCCGCGTTCGCGGCCGCCTGTTTTTTCATATCGCCTTCGTTTTCGCAGTCCGTCGCCGGGGCGGACCCGCTCAAGATCGGCTTCGTGTACGTCGCGCCCGTCACCGATGCCGGCTGGGTGCGGCAGCACGAGGAGGGCCGCAAGGCCGTCGAGTCGGCGCTGGCCGGCAAGGTGAAGACCACTTTCGTCGAGAACGTGCCCGAGGGACCCGATGCGGAGCGCGTGATCCGCGATCTGGCGCAGCAGGGCCACAAGCTGATCTTCACGCCCAGCTTCGGCTACATGGAGCCCACGCTCAAGGTGGCGCGCGACTTCCCCGACGTGAAGTTCGAGTCCATCACCGGCTACAAGCCGGCGCCCAACGTCGCGACCGCCAACGCCCGCTACTACCAGGGCCGCTACCTGGCCGGGATCGCGGCCGGGCGCATGAGCAAGACCCATGTCGCCGGCTACGTGGCGGGCTTCCCGATCCCGGAGGTGCTGCAGGGCATCAACGCCTTCACGCTGGGCATGCGTTCGGTCGACCCGAAGGCGCGGGTCTTGGTGGTGTGGCTCGACGCCTGGTTCGATCCGCCGAGGGAGCGCGACGCCGCGATGACCCTCTTCAACCAGGACGTGGACGTGATCGCCTTCCATACCGGTTCCACCGCCGTGATGGCCGCGGCGCAGGAGCGCGGCAAGATGGCCGTCGCCTACCACTCCGACATGCGCAAGGTCGCGCCCGATGCGCAGATCGTCGCCGTCACCCACCAATGGGGCCGCTACTACACGCAGCGCGCGCAAGCGGTGCTCGACGGCACCTGGAAGCCGGTCAGCGTCTGGGGCGGCGTGAGGGAAGGGATGATCCGCGTCGGCGATTTCGGCCCCAAGGTGCCCAAGGCCGTGCAGGACGAGGTCCTGGCGCGCCAGCAAGACATCGCCAGCGGCAAGCTGCAGGTTTTCCGCGCGGCGCAGGACGTGCGCGACAACGAGGGCAAGATGGTCATCGCCAAGGGCACGGGGCTGCGCGACGACCAGATCCTCATGATGGACTGGCTGGTGGAGGGGGTGCAGGGGCGGATCGCGCGGTGAAGCCTGGCGCTCAATGCACGAACCCACGCTCCCGATGAAAGTACGCCGCCTCGGGATCGAGCTTCTTCACCTGTACCGCCGGCGACCCCGCATACACCGCGAATTCCTCCCCGTGCGCCTTGTTCAGCACGGACCCGGCCCCCAGCATCGAGCGATCGGGCAGCGCGGCGCCGCCGAGCACGGTCACCCGCGTGCCCACCAGGCAATAGGCGCCGATGCGGATCGGCTTGCAGTCCTGCCGGTTTTCCACCGCATTGATGCCGTGCGTGATCAGCTGCGAGTGGTAGCCGGCGATGGTGGTGAAGGCGCCGATGTCGACGCGGTCGGTGCAGTCGATGATGTGCTGCTTGGTGATGGCCGCATGCTCGCCCAGCGAGAGCGTCGGATCGCGCCCGGTGCGGTGCTTGAAATGGGCGCCGGCCGGCGGATGGCCGGTGATCCAGTTCGAGCGGTCGATCACCGAATGCGCGCCGCACTCGAGACGGCCCAGATGGATGGCGACGTTGAAGTGGCCGATGTAGGCCCCTTCGCCCATCACCAGGTGCCCAGGGAAAACATAGGAAAGCCCGATGCGCGCGCCGTCGGCGATTTCGTAGCCCCAGAAGCGGCGCAGCAGCGCCCGCTTCAGCGCCCACGGCAGGAACACCACCAGCAGCCCGAGCAGGCGCCTCACAGGCGCACTTTCCGCTCGTCGAGCACGCGCCGGTAGGCCGCGACGTAGTTCAAGGCCATGCGGTGCGCCGAGTAGTGCGAGGCGTTCTCGATGCCCATGCGCCGCATCTGCTCGAAGCGCGGCGCGGCTTCCTCGATGGCGACGGCCATGGCCTCGGCATCGTTGGGGTCCACGTAGACCGCGCCTTCGCCGCCGATCTCGTTCATCGGCGCCAGATCGGAGGTGAAGACCGGGCAGCCGCAGGCCTGGGCCTCGATCACCGGCCAGCCGAAGCCCTCCTGCAGCGAAGGGAAGAGCAGGGCGGTCGCGCTGGAATAGAGCGCGCGCAGCTCTTCGTGCGACACCTTCTGCACCGTCTTGATCCGGTCGGCCACGCCGTGCTTGCGCGCCAGCTCGGCCATTTCGGGCACCAGCTCGGGCCCGACGAACACCAGCTGCTCGGCCGGCGCAGGCCGTCCGCTCGCTGCCGCGCGCTCGTGCAGCGCGATGAAGGCCTCCAGGACCTTGCGGCGGTTCTTGCGCGCCAGGTCCCAGCCGACGTGGATCAGGAACTTGTCGTCGGTGGAGATGCCGAAGCGCCGGATCAGCCCCCGTGCCTCCTCGGGCGGCACCGGGCGGAAATCGTCGTTCAGCCCGTTGAGCACCACGGTGACGCGCGGCTCCTCGGCCAGTCCCAGCGCCAGCAGCTCGCGCCGGGTCAGGTGCGAAACGCAGGCCACCAGGTCGGCCGCCGCCAGCCCCTTGACGATCAGCCGCTGGAACAGGCGGCCGGTCCAGCTCACGTCCCAGCCGTCCACCATGCCCTTGGCAGCCTGCACCGCGATCACGTCGTGGCAGGTGATCACGTTGGGCTTCGACCGAACCCAGGGGATGTACATGCCGTTGGAGTGGTCCGTCACGTGCACCACGTCGGCCCAGCGCACATGGCGGGCCATCGAGGGAATGAAAAGGATGAATTTGTCCACATAGCCCAGCCACTTCCACAGGCGCGAGGAAGTGGGGACCCGCAGCACGCGACGCGGGGGCGTCAGCACCCGCAGCTCGCAGCCGGCTTGGGGAAGTTCGCGCTCCAGGACGCGCTTGAAGGCCAGCATGCTGGTCTGGCCGTCGGGGACGTAGTTCCCGATGAGGAGCACTTTCATGCTGGACGTGCGCGGCGGTCTGCGTCGCGTGAAGTCATCGATGTTCCTGTTGGGGTTGAAGAAAAGAATTATGTTCTAGCGCCAGGGACAACCCGGAGGGGGCGGGATGGCCGGCGGGGCTGTCATATAGCCTCCATATGCGCGCGCACATTCTGTACCGGCCTCCCTGCCTTACCCTCCCAGCCCATGCAAGCCTACCGTGCCTCCCTTCTGCGATTCGACGCCGCCGGCCAGCCGGTCTTCGACGAGGACGGCCTGCTGGTCGTCGGTGCCGATGCCGCCGGGCGGCAGCGGGTCGTGGACGCCGGGGCCTTCGGCAGCGTCGCCGCGCGGCATCCGGAGGTGGCGGTCACCCACTGGCCGGGCCGCATCATCGCCCCGGGCTTCGTGGACATGCACATCCACTTTCCGCAGACCGACATCATCGGCGCCCCCTCCGAAGGGTTGCTGCCCTGGCTCGAGAACTACACTTTCCCGGCCGAGAGCCGCTTCGCCGAGCCGGCCCATGGGGCCGAGGTGGCGGAGGTCTTCTTCGACGAGCTGCTGCGCAACGGCGTCACGACCTCCCTGACCTTCGCGACCTCGCATCCGGCTTCGGTGCAGGCCTTCTTCGAGGCGGCGAAGCGCCGCTGTCTGCGCATGATCACGGGGAAGGTGCTGCAGGACCGCCATTCCCCCGACGGCGTGCGCGACCAGACCGAGCAGAGCCTGATCGATACCGAGTCGCTGATCCGCCAATGGCACGACGTGGAGCGCCTGGGCTACGCGATCACGCCGCGCTTCGCCCCCACCAGCACCGACGCGCAGCTGCGCGGCGCGGGCGAGCTGGCCGCGAAGTACCCGGACACCTGGATTCATTCGCATGTGGCCGAGAACAAGGACGAGGTGAAGTGGGCGCGCGAGCTCTTTCCCGGCGCCCGTTCCTACCTCGATGTCTACCGCGGCTTCGGCCTGATGCGCGAGCGCGCCGTCTATGCCCACTGCATCCATTTCGACGACGACGACCGCCGCCTGATGCGCGAGACCGGCACCGCCGCCGCCGTGAGCCCGACCAGCAACCTGTTCCTGGGCAGCGGCTTCTTCGACTTCGAGGGGGCCGACCGCATCGGCTGCGCCTACGGGCTGGCCAGCGACGTGGGCGGCGGCACCAGCTTCAGCCCCTTCTCGACCATGCTGGCCGCCTACTACGTGGGCCGCGAGGGCCAGACCAAGCCGGGCCTCAGCATCGCGCCGTCGCAGCTGTGGTGGCGCCACACCGGCGGCGCGGCGCGCGCGCTGGGGCTGGAGGGAACCATCGGCAACCTGCAGCCGGGCTGCGAGGCCGACTTCCTGGTGCTCGACCCCAAGGCGACGCCGATGCTCGCGCGCAAGACGGCGCGGGCGGAGAGCCTGGAGGAACTCCTTTTCGCGCTGATCGTGCTCGGCGACGACCGGCTGGTCGAGCGCACCGTGATCTCCCAGGCGCTGCCGGCCTGAGCTCGGCGGGTCGGTGAAGCCGCTGCCTAGAATAGCGGCCCCTAGGAAGGACCTGACATGAGCATCAAGAGCGACAAGTGGATCCGGCGCATGGCCGAGAAGAACGGCATGATCGAGCCTTTCGAGCCGGGCCAGATCCGCGAGCAGGACGGCCACCGCATCATCAGCTACGGCACCTCCAGCTACGGCTACGACATTCGCTGCGCGCCCGAGTTCAAGGTCTTCACCAACATCCACAGCACGGTGGTCGACCCGAAGAACTTCGACGAGAAGAGCTTCGTCGACTTCCATGGCGACTCCTGCATCATCCCGCCCAACAGCTTCGCGCTGGCGCGCACGGTCGAGTACTTCCGCATCCCTCGCAACGTGCTGACCATCTGCCTGGGCAAGAGCACCTACGCGCGCTGCGGGATCATCGTCAACGTCACGCCCTTCGAGCCGGAGTGGGAAGGCTACGTGACGCTGGAGTTCAGCAACACCACCCCGCTGCCGGCCAAGATCTACGCCGGCGAGGGCTGCGCCCAGGTGCTGTTCTTCGAGAGCGACGAGGTCTGCGAGACCAGCTACAAGGACCGGGGCGGCAAGTACCAGGGCCAGCGCGGCGTGACCCTGCCCAAGGCATAGTCCTCCGGCATCGCATCCCGCCGCGGGCGTCCCTCACCCGCATCTCGATGATTCTGTGGACATGACGACTTCGCGGCGCTGTCCTGCACGCGCTCGCGCCGCACAGGCCATGCGGGTGCGGTGCCCACGCGGAAGGATGAGCGCCTCGGGGCGCGATGCTGCACAGCGCGCGCGTACCATCGGGAGCGGCAGCCGCCGGTGGGCGGCAAGGAGAGCGTCATGAGATGGGAAGGCAACGAACAATCGGACAACGTCGAGGACCGCCGCAGCGGGGGCGGGGGCTTCGGCGGCCTGCCGATCGGCGGGCGCAGCGTCGGGCTGGGCACGGTCGTGGTGGCCGTGATCGCGGGATGGATCTTCGGCATCAACCCGCTCACCTTGCTGGGGCTGATGAGCGGCGGCGAACCGCCGGCCCAGGTGCAGCAGCAGGGCCCGGCCCAGAAGCCGCCGGCCAACGACCGCGAGGCCGCCTTCGTCTCGACCGTGCTGCGCAACACCGAGGTGGTGTGGAGCGACATCTTCCGCCAGAACGGCGGCAGCTACACGCCCGCCCGCCTGGTGCTGTTCCGCGGCGCCACGCCCACTGCCTGCGGCACCGGACAGTCGGCCATGGGGCCCTTCTACTGTCCTGGCGACAAGAAGGTCTACATCGATCTTGCCTTCTACGACACCCTCTCGCGCCAGCTTGGCGCACCCGGCGAGTTCGCCCGGGCCTACGTGATCGCGCACGAAGTGGGCCACCATGTGCAGGACGAGCTGGGCGTCACCGGCAAGGTCGACCAGATGCGCGGCCGGCTCAGCCAGGCGCAGAACAATGCGCTGAGCGTTCGCGTGGAACTGCAGGCCGACTGCTTCGCCGGCATCTGGGCGCACCATTCCCAGGAATCGAAGAAGTGGCTGGACCCGGGCGACATCGAGGCGGCGATGAATGCCGCGCAGAAGATCGGCGACGACGCCCTGCAGCGCTCGGCCGGCCGGGCCGTGGTGCCCGACAGCTTCACCCACGGCACCAGCGCGCAGCGCCAGCGCTGGTTCGCCGCGGGCTACAAGAGCGGCAAGGTCCAGGACTGCGACACCTTCGCCGCGCGCAGCCTGTAGTTCGAGCCCCCGTTCGAGCCTCCGTTCGAGCCGCCGTCTGTTGCTATTGAAAACATAGCGAAACCGCCAGTCACCGCACTGTCATCCCCGTTTTTTGCCGCAGTGCGACAATAGAAGGTTCATGACCAGTTCCTTCTCCAATCTTTCCCTGGCCGAGCCCTTGGCGCGGGCCGTGGCCGAAATGGGCTACGAGACCATGACGCCGATCCAAGAGCAGGCCATTCCGGTGGTGCTCGCAGGCCAGGACGTGATGGGCGCCGCACAGACCGGCACCGGCAAGACAGCGGCCTTCTCGTTGCCACTCCTGCAGCGCATGCTCAAGCACGAGAACAGCTCGACCTCGCCGGCGCGCCACCCGGTGCGGGCGCTGGTGCTGCTGCCCACGCGCGAGCTGGCCGACCAGGTGGCGCAGCAGGTCAAGCTCTATGCCAAGTACACCAACCTGCGCAGCACGGTGGTGTTCGGCGGCATCGACATGAAGCCGCAGACGCTGGAGCTGAAAAAAGGCGTCGAGGTCCTCGTGGCCACGCCGGGCCGGCTGCTGGATCACATCGAGGCCAAGAACGCGGTGCTCAACCAGGTCGAGTACGTGGTGCTCGACGAGGCCGACCGCATGCTCGACATCGGCTTCCTGCCCGACTTGCAGCGCATCCTCTCGTACCTGCCCAAGCAGCGCATCACGCTGCTGTTCTCGGCCACCTTCTCGCCCGAGATCCGGCGCCTGGCCGGCAGCTACCTGCAGAACCCGGTCACCATCGAGGTGGCGCGGCCGAACGAAACGGCCTCCACCGTGGAGCAGCATTTCTACAGCGTGAGCGACGACGACAAGCGCCGCGCGCTGAAGCAGATCCTGAGGCAGCGCGGCCTCAAGCAGGCCTTCGTCTTCGTCAACAGCAAGCTGGGCTGTGCGCGGCTTGCGCGCTCGCTCGAGCGCGAGGGCCTCAACACCACCGCGCTGCACGGCGACAAGAGCCAGGACGAGCGCCTGAAATCCCTGGCCGCCTTCAAGGCCGGGGAGGTCGATCTGCTGGTGGCCACCGACGTGGCCGCCCGCGGCCTCGACATCAAGGACGTGCCTGCGGTCTTCAACTTCGACATCCCCTTCAACGCCGAAGACTACGTGCACCGCATCGGCCGCACCGGCCGCGCGGGCGCCTCGGGCCTGGCGGTGAGCTTCGCCAGCGGCGGCAACGACGTGCGGCTGGTGGCCGACATCGAGAAGCTGATCAAGAAGAAGATCGAGCTGGAGCCGGTGGAGTTCGACGAGGACCGCCCGCGCGGCCGCATCAACGACGGCCGCCGCCACTGGCGCGACGAGGGCGAGGCCGGCGACGCGCGCGACGTGCTCGACCAGCCGCGCGAGCGCAACGGCGAGGCGCGCTTTGGGCGCAACACACGGCCGCACCGCACGCCCTCGGCGCCGCGCGATCCCTTCTTCGAAAAGCCTTACGAAAGCCCCGAGCGCGAGGCCGCGCCCTCCTGGGAGGCCGCCGCCAAGGCGACACCCTCGCGCGGCATCTCGAGCAACATCAAGAGCAAGCGCAAAGTGCCCGCGCTGTTCAAGGCTGCGGCACCGCAGCCGAACTGAGCGAGGCTGTTCAGCCCGGCTTCTGCGCCTGCGCGCAGCGCACCTGGATCAGCTCGCGATCGGCGCTCGTCGCGCCCATGCGCACGGCGCTCAGGCAGCCGCCCCAGACGCAGCCCGTGTCCGCGGAGATCAGGTCGGGGCGCGAGACCCAGCCCAGCGTCGACCAATGGCCACAGGCGATGGTGACGCCCGCCGTGCGCCGTCCGGGCACCTCGAACCAAGGCATGAAGCCTTCGGGCGCGGCATCCGCGCCGTCCTTGGCTTCGAACTCCATCAGCCCCCCTGCAGTGCAGAAGCGCAGCCGCGTCAGCGCGTTGACGATGACGCGCAGACGCGCGTTGCCCGTGAGCGAATCGCTCCATTGCGCGGGCTCGTTGCCGTACATGCTCTGCATGAATTCGGTCAGCTCCGGCCCGCGCAGCACCGATTCGAGCTCGGCCGCCAGCGCCAGCGTGTCCGCGAGGCTCCACTGCGGCAGCACGCCCGCATGCAGCATCAGCAGTTCGCCGTCGGCGAGCTCGCGGTGCAGCGCCATCGGCTGCCGGCGCAGCCAGTCCAGCAGGGCCTCGCGGTCGGGTGCGGCCAGGACTCCGGCCAGTGTGTCCTTGCGGCCGTTCTTGCGCGCGCCCTGGGCCACGCCCAGCAGGTGCAGGTCGTGGTTGCCCAGCACGCTCTGCGCGGCGCCGCCCATGCGCTGCAAGCGCCGCAGCACGGCCAATGAATCGGGTCCGCGGTTGACCAGGTCGCCCAGCAGCACGAGCTGGTCGCGGCTGGGGGAGAAAGCGATGTCGTCGAGCAGGCGCGCGAGGGCTTCGTCGCAGCCCTGCACATCGCCGATCAGGTAGAGTGCCATGGGTTCCCATTCTCGCCTCCCCCTCCATGGATGTATTTCTGCTGGCCTTGCTGACCACGCTCAACGCGGCGTTCGCAATGTCCGAAATGGCCCTGTCCACCAGCCGCCGCGCGCGCCTGGCCGCCCTGGCCGAGACGGGAGATGCCGGCGCCGCAGCTGCGCTGGACCTGATGGAATCGCCCACGCAATTCCTTTCCACCGTGCAGATCGGCATCACCTCCATCGGCATGCTGAGCGGCATCGTCGGCGAGGCGGCCTTCGCCGGACCGCTGGCCGCCTGGATGGAGCGCGCGGGCCTGGGCCCGGCGGCGGCCAGCTTCGTGTCTACTGCCGTGGTGGTGAGCTGCATCACCTTCTTCACCATCATCTTCGGCGAGCTGGTGCCCAAGCGCATCGGCCAGCTCTATCCCGAGCCGGTGGCACGCCACGTCGCACGCCCGATGCACATGCTGGCCGCCGCCGCCAAGCCCTTCGTGCTGCTGCTCTCGGGTGCCACGGCCGCGACACTGAAGCTGTTGCGCATCGACCTGAACGCAGGCCGCATGGTGACCGAGGAAGAGATCTCGGCCAGCCTGGAAGAAGGCGTCGATGCCGGCGTGATCGAGATGCACGAGCACCAGATGGTGCGCAACGTGTTCCACCTCGATGACCGGCGCCTGAGCTCGCTGATGGTGCCGCGCGCCGACATCGAGTGGCTGGAGGCCTCCGGCACGGTGGCGCAGGCCCTGCAGAAGGTCTCGGCCGAAGCCGTGCGCGACGAAGTCCATTCCTGGTATGCGGTGTGCCGGGGCTCGCTGGACGACGTGGTGGGCACCATCAGCGTGGGCAAGCTGCTGGCGCTGGGCCTGGCGCATCCCGGCACCATCGAGGAAGCGGCGCAGCCGGCGATCTTCGTGCCCGAGACGCTGACCGGCATGGAGCTGCTCGAGCAGTTCCGCGCGCGCGCCGCGCGGATGGTGTTCGTGGTCGACGAGTACGGCGTGGTGCAGGGCCTGATGACGCCGGGCGACCTGCTCGAGGCCATCACCGGCGAACTGCAGACCGAAACCCAGGCCGATGCCTGGGCCCACAAGCGGCCCGACGGCGAGTGGGAGCTCGACGGCCTGATGCCGGTGGCCGAGCTGCGCGCGCGCCTGGGCATCCGCGAGCTGCCCGACGAGGAGCGCGGCCGCTACAACACGGTGGCGGGGTTGCTGATCTTCGTGTCCGGCCACCTGCCCGAGGTGGACGAGGAGATCGATTGCGAGGGCTGGCGCTTCCGGATCGTGGCGCTCGACGGCAAGCGCATCGACCGGGTGACGGCCCGATCGATCGCCGCGGCCCCGCACGACGTGGACGCCTGACCTCAGAAGTCGAGCGGACGAAAGGCCTGGACGGCTTCGGCCGCGGGACCGAAAGCGCCATAGCGCACCGGACAGCCGCTCAAGGCCTCGATGCGATCGATCCACGCCGCCGGCGCCGTGAGGGCCGGTGTCTCGTACAGCGGCTCGGCGGACGTCAGCAGCCGGGTCAGGCCTTCCTGGTGCGCGAGATCGGGCGCCGCGCTGCGCCGCAAGGCCGTCAGGGGCTGGGCCTCGCCGGCCACCCGGTAGGCGCTGCACCAGCGCAGGCCGCCGGTGCGCCCGATCGCATCGAGATGGCTGGCCGCCAGCCCATCGAGCCGGCCCACGGCCGCGAGCGCGTAGCGCCACAGCACGGCATCCGGCTGGCCGCGGCGGAAGCGGCCCTGCCAGCCGGCGTCGGCGTTGTGCGGCTCGGCCAGACGGTCGAGCACGGCATCCTGCGTCGGCAGCGGCCCGGGGCCGTGGCGCGTGAGATAGCTGCGCAGCACGCCCAGGTGCCGCACGCGCGCGGCGATGCCGGCATCGGCCAGCACGGCCTCGACGGCGGCGGTGGAGACCGTGCTCCAGCTGGTGTGCGGATGGAAGCCCCGCCATTCGTCGAGCAGCACGCCCTGCGCCCCTTCGAAGAGCACGGTGCCCGGCCGCGCCAGCTGCGCGGCGATCGCGTCGCGGCCCGCGGGCGGCGCTTGTCGCACACAGGGCTCGACCGCGGCCAGCCAACGGCGCGCCAGGGTGGGGTCCTCCAGCATGGCGCGTTCCTGCGCCGCGGCTCCGGTGGGCGGCAGCGGCAGCGGCAGCGCGTCGAGCTCGCGCCGCAGCGCCTCGCGAACCGCCTCCAGCTTCTCCAGCGCGTGCGAAGGCCGCGCCAGGTCGCCGTAGCGCAGGGCGGTGTCCGGCATGGCCAGCGCCTGTCGCACCGTTTCGCCCACCCCCACGCCGCAGCTGCCGTGCGCCGCGGCCCCGCGCGCCCATTCGCGCAAGCGCCCCGCGGCCTGGTGGAAGGGCGTGGTGACGCGGCAGCGCGCATCGATGCGCAGCCGCGCCAGTGCGTCGGGCACGCCGCCGTGCCGCAGCGCCTCGTGCTCGACCAGGAGCGCGGTCGGATGCACGACGACCGGGCTCGCCAGCAGCGTGCAGGTGCCGGCATTGAAGCTGCCGGCGCCGAATTGCGAGAAGGTGTGGTGCCGCCCGTCCGCCAGCACCACGTTGTGGCCGGCTTGGGCGCCCCCGTTGAAGCGCACCACCGTGTGCGCGCCCCATGCACGGGCCAGGAAATCGGTGTAGATGCCCTTGCCGCAGTCGCCGAAGCCCAGGCCCAGCAGCGAGACGTAGCGCGTGCTCACCCGGCTCGGGTCAACCGAACAGCCGCTTCCACCAGGAGCTGCGCGCCGTGCCCGGGCCGTTGGCGCCGGTGTGTACGCGCCGCGGCGCGTTCGGGTCGAGCAGCGCGGCATAGCCTTCGAGCGCATGGGCGACCGCGTTGACGCGCTCTTGCGGCATGCCGTGCGCGCCCATCACCCGGGCAAGGCCATCGAGGCCCGGCACCGCCTTCTCGGTCAGCTCCACGATGCCGGCTGCGACCGCGCAGGCATCGTCGGGCGAATCCATGCAGATCACGTGGTCGCCCAGCAGCTCGCGCCAGCGCGGCTCGCAGTTGCGCCGGCGCTGGGCATCGGGAATCAGGAAGAACAGGTGGCAGGTCTCGGCCGCCGCCGCGATCGCCTCCTCGATCGGGATGTCCTCGTCCAGCTTCTCGCCGATGAGCGCCTCGACCTGGTGGCGGGAGACGGCCGGGTAGGGCAGCTCGTCGCCGGTCACGAACAGGTAGCCGCGCTTGCCGCGCTTGACCCAGCAGTCGAGGTCGGTGTGCTGCGCGATCACGTAGAAGGCGAGCTCGTAGCTTTCCGAGCCGCTGCCGCCGCCTCCGCCTTCCAGGAAGCTCCAGGTGAGCCACTGGTCCATCAGCTCGGCGGTGCTCTCGTACTGGCCCACCTGCAGCGGCGCCTGGTCGGAGGTCGCGTCGCCGATGGCCATGAACAGCAGCTGCGGATCGGCCACGCCACAGTCCGTCAGCAGCTTCATGAAGGTGGGCAGCTCGCGCCGCGCCAGCGTCTGCGGGATGTCGCCCATCGAGCCGGTGACGTCGAGCGCGAAGGCGATGCCCAGCGAATTCGGATGGTCGGCGTTGTCGCGCGACTCTCGCACCCGAAGGCCATGCGGGTTCATCAGCGCATGCGTCGCGCTCTGCCTGAAGACCTCGGCGCCGGAGCGCGTCGCGCGGTCCGCCACGAGCGCCGCGTGCGCGGCATGCGAGTAGTTTCCGTAACCCATGCTGTCCTCGTTCTCCTGGTGAAGCGGTTCAGGCGACCGGCGGCGCCGGGTCGAAATGGACGAACTGCGGCGCGCCGAAGGATTCGCGCGCCGCCGCCGACAGGGCGGTCTCGACCCCGCGTGCGCCCAGGCGCTCGCAGGCGCGTGCGTCCTCGCTGCATTCGCGCAGCACGGCGGCGAGCGGCGCCGGGGTGTGCGTGCCGAATCCGGGTGCATCGCCGGCGGGGCCGTGCAGCAGGGCCCGGATCGTCCACGCCGACTGCATCAGGTCGCGCGCGGCCGCGGCCGTGCCCGCATGCTGCCGCGCGCGCGACCAGCCGACGATCAGCACGCCATGGTCGCGCGGATGCACCAGCGCATGCTCGGGCGCGAGTGCGCCGTGCGTCCAGCCGGCCTCGTGCACGAAGGCCAGCACGTCCAGCATGCGGCGCCAGATCCAGACCGCATGGCGCGGATCGATGCCTTGGGCGTTGGCCTCCCGCACGGCTTGGAGGCTTCCCCAGAAGCCGGTGGGGTGGCGCAGCGCCAGCGCCTGACGGGCTTCCGCCCCCCATCCCTCGGCAAGGCCGATGCCGAGCGGCTGCGGCAGGCGCCGCGTGAAGTAGGCCGCACCCGGGATCGCGAGCGATTGCAGGGCCGCGAGCGCCGTGGCCTCGCACGCCAGCGCATCGGCGCCTTGGGTCGTGCGCGCCAGCTTCAGCGTGACGCGTTCCGGCAGGGCGCCGAGCCGCTCGGCCAGCAGCACGTCGGCATGCTCCCCGGCGCCCAGGGTGGCCAGCACGCGATGGCGCGCGCCTCGCCATTGCAGCAGGCGACCGGCGCCGTCGTACGCCTGCGCGCGCTGCAGCGCCGCGCGAAAGCGCTCGCGCGCCACCGTCTGCTCGCCGCGCACGACGGTGGCGCCGCACCATTCGCAGTTCACCGTCCGCCAGCGTGCTGCCCGCGGCAGCGGTGCCGAGCATTGGGGGCAGGTCAGGGCGAGCACTGCGGGCATGGGGGTCGAAGCCTATCCGATGCCGTGCGATTCAGCGAGCACGCGGATGCGCGGCGCGCCAGTTCCAGGGCGGCACGGGATGCCGATCGGCCCACAGGCCGGTGCGCTTGCCCCTGGCCTCCAATTCGGCGAAGGCGTACTGGCCGCGGTCGGTGGGGCTCTGTTCGTCGGCATGGGCGCGCGACCACCAGGCCATGCCCATGGTGAGCATCGCGAGGCCGGCGTCCAGCGTCTTCGCGCAGTGCGCCTCGGTGCAGGAGTTCGGGGCCACCTTCACCCGGCAGACGCGGCGGTGGTAGCGGTCCACGCCGTCCTCGCAGTCCAGGCGCGCGGTCTTGCGGTAGGCGATCTGCGACAGCGCCTGTTTGGCGCGCCGGCCGAAGGGCTGGTTCAGCTCGGGCGCGTCGATGGCATGCAGCCGCACGGTGAGCTGGCGAAAGGCGCCGGCTTCGCCGCAGCGAAGCTTGAGGGTGTCGCCGTCGCTGATGGCGACGACCAGGCAGAAGAGGGCGGCGGAAAGCATGAAGCCAAAGCGCTCGATGCTAGCGTGCCATGCACCCGGTTCGAGAACGCCTGGCGCAAGGCTCGCGGCCGACGGCCGGCCCCTGTGGCGCCGACGCCCCGGCGTGCGAAAAGTCGCTTGGGAAAGTAACTATTTGTGTGTTTCAATCGGCGGCGGAGTTGAGGACCCGTCGAGGACATCCATGAAAAGACTGCTGAGCATCTTCTGCATCGCCGCCCTGGCGGCCGGCTGCGCAACCCGCCCCAACCAAGGCCCCGGTTCCGGTTCCGGTGCCGACTACGTTCCTGCCGTGCAGGCACCCGGCGACGCGGCCGCCTACGAGCATGACTTGGCCCGCTGCCGCGCTTCCGCCGCCAGCATTCCCTTCCGCGCCAGCCAGCATGACGATGCGCTCGTCGTGCTCGACGCCGGCGTGGTCGGCGTGGGCTGGATGGCCGGCATCCCGACGCTGAGCGGTGTCGCCGTGGTCGGTGGCCTCTATGCCTTTCAGAAGGCGGTCTACACGCCCGAGCGCCGCGTCTGGCATTCCAGGCAGGAAACCTCCATGCTCAACTGCCTGGCGCAGAAGGGCTACGTCAACACCGACCCCAGCGTGCGCGTGACCTGGGTGCCCCCCGGCCAGCGCGCCGCCGAGCCCGCGCTGCGCAGCACCGGTCGCGACACCTACAGCGCCGAGCAGTTCGCCAAGGCCCGCCGCTGCAGCGTGCTGCCCATGGCCACCCTGGTCGACAAGGGGCCCGGCTACGAGCGCCACAGCATCCCATGCAGCAATGGCCAGACCTTGGCCGTGCGCTGCGAGTTCGGGAACTGCCGCGCGGGTTAGGTCTTCCTGGGTTCAAGCAGGGCTCAGCGCGCAGCCGACAGCGCGTTCGAGAGCTCGCCGAGCAGCGATGCGCCGTCCCCCTGCCAGGCACTGCCGTGCATGCACGCGAGCGTGCGCGGTGCCTGCTGCGCAAGCCGGGCCAGCATGGCGGCGGTCTGCGGCGCATGCGCGTAGTAGTCCATCTGATGCCGGAATGCTTCGCTGGGCCCGAGGATGTCGGTATCGACCAGCGCCTTCTCGCTGTTGCCCGGCTGCGTGAAAAGGTCGCCGCAGAAGAAGGTGCGCGTCTGCGTCTCCATCATCAATCCGCACTCCCAGCCGTGCGGAAGATGGGGCGTGTCGAACCAGCGCACCGTGTGGCTGCCGAGCACGAGGTCCTCGCGGTCGGCGAGCGTTCGGGGCGGGCGGTCGGCCATGTCGGCGATCGAGAGCATGCCGGCGAGGCTGCCGCACAGCGGCACGGCCTGCGGCGCAGCCGCAAGGAACAGGTTCAAGGCGCCGCACTCGTCCGCCTCCACATGGGACAGTCCGACGTAGCGCAGGCGCTCGAGGGGCATCACGCTCGCGATGGCCCGGCTCACCAACGGGAAAAGCTGCCGCGGCCCGGAATGGAACAGGAGCGGCTCCTCATCGATCACCAGGTACTGGTTGAAGCTGAAGAGCTGGCCGTCGGGCAGCGGCACCGGCGTGTTGATGCGGAAGATGCCGTCCGCGATTTCCTGCACGTTGGTGCCCGCCTGTGGGTCGGTGGTCATGCGTGTCTCCTGCGCTGTGGAGCACCGACGGAGTCGCCGGGGCGCTTACCTTACTCCGATGTGGCATTCGGCGGCAATCGCAGGCGTATGCAGAAGAGCGGCTCGTCGTGTCGGCGGCAGGATCACGAGCGGCTGTGCCGATGCCCATGGGCTGGGCGGCAGGATCACCCGGCCACGGCATCGTATGCGCCGCTCTTTGTGACAGACTATTTCTCGTCTGTCATCTCGCTGTGGCGGAACCGCGCCCCCGCGCCTGCTACTTACTAGGTACTACATCACGAGGGGGTGATTGTGAGGATGGTTGGAGCCACGTTGGGGCGCTTGGGTATTTTCGGTCGCGAAGCCGGTCAGCTGCTCAAGGAAGTTTTCGGTAGCGGGCAGCAGGACGGGTCAGCCACTGCACAATCCGATGAACAGTTCAACCTCTCGCTGGCCAGGCCGTTGGCGGGAGAAGGATTCTGGATCGACTTTCAAGAGTCCCGGCTGGCGTGCTGGAAGACTGACAGTCAAGTGAAAGCAGATCATCCCCTTGGCCCTTCGATTGGAGACAGGGATTCGGCCAAATCAATGATGGACTGCATCGCTGCCGGCGCCAACGGATACTGCACCAGCAACACTATGCACGGGGACACCCGCGTTGTGGTCAAGCGCACATTCATGCTGGAGGACGGCCAGTTGCAGGATCCCTTGGGATTGTGGAAAGAGACTCGGGTGTTGAGTGCCGTCGCACAACGTCCCGATTCATCAGCAAAAGATCATCTGCCGAAGTATTGTGGTTCAGGGCTTACCGATGCCGGTGAACCGTACATGCTCATGGAGCATATCGATGGAAGAAGTCTCGAGTCGGCTCTGAGCGACGACGCGAGAATGGACTACGTTCGGATTGGCATCGGCATCACCTCCGCCCTCGAGATACTGAACGAATTGAACGTTATTCATCAGGACATCAAACCGGACAACATCCTCGTCAGGCCTGACGGCGAGGCCGTGGTCATTGATTTTGGCACAGCGTCTGGGCAACGAGGCATTGCTGCCTACAGTCCGATTTTCAAAAAGGAGCAATTGGTCCCTGATGGCAACCAGGCCTATCACGCGCCGGAATATGAAAACCCTGGGCTCGCGAATTCCATCTCACCGAAGAGCGATGTCTGGAGCGTCGGCCTCGTCATGCTCAGAGCTGTCACGGGATCCTCCGATTTCCTCTCCGCGCTGATCGACGCGAAATGCAGGACCCCGCAGGAGTATCAGGCAGCGCTGGAGTCGACGCTCGAAGTTACCGGAGTGATTGCGGAATCCCGCGGCGCTGAAGTGCCGGAGGGATTTCTCGCGGCCATCAGCGCAATGCTCGAATTCCATCCTGACCAGCGCCCAAGCGCCGCCGAAGCGGCGCTACTTCTCAAGGCCCTTGCTTTAGAGGACTGCCAGATGGCCGGCGCCTAGGAGGCTGCGCGGCAGAAGGGTCTGACTCCCTCTCCCCGCTTGCGGAGAGTGGGTTAGGGTGAGCGGCCGCGGCATGCGAGGGCCTGGGGCCCGTGCTTGTACGCAGGGGACGGCAGCTCGGTTGAGTGTCTGAGCTACCGAGCTACCTGCCCCTACTCATTGCCTGCGCCTCACCATTGCGGGAGCCTTGTCGAGCCTTGCAGGTCCGTCCGGGGCACCACCCTCACCCCAGACCCTTTCCCGCGAGCGGGAGAGGGAGTCGAAAACCGTCTTAAACGCAGACTCTCAGTGGCGGATTCCGCCTCAATAAGCGGAGGGGCCTCACGGGGCCTACCGCGTCGGCGGCAGGATCACCGGCGGCGGAGGCGGCGAGGGCATCACCGGGGGTGGCGGCGTGAAGGGCGGCACCGGCACCGGCGGCACCACCGGGATCGTCGTCGGCGCGCCGGGCGGGCGCGTGCCCGGTACCGGCTGCGAGGCCGGCGGCTGCGGCGGCGTCACGGTCATGTCCACCGCAGGCCGGCCGTCGGTGGCCAGCGTGCCGTTGATGGCGCGCAGGTCGTCCGGCGTCAGCGTGCCGTTGGCCTGGCGCAGCTTCAGGTTGCCCAGCAGCACGTTGTAGCGCGCCACCGCCAGGTCTCGCTTGGTCTGGTAGAGCTGGCTCTGCGAGTTGAGCACGTCGATGTTGATGCGCACACCCACCTGGTAGCCCAGGCGGTTGGCGTCGAGCGCGCTTTGGCTGGAAGCCTCCGCTGCCTCGAGGGCCTTCACCTGGCCGGCGCCGGAGACCAGGCCCAGATAGGCGGCGCGCGTGGCCTGGGTGACGCTGCGGCGCGTCGATTCGAGCACCGAGCGGGACTGCTCCTCCAACGCCAGCGTTTCCTTCACCCGGTTCTCGATCGCGTAGCCTGCGAACAGCGGCATGCTGAAGGTCACGCCGATGGTCGCGGCATTGATGCGCGACTTGGTCGTGGTGGTGCTGGTGCCATGCGGGTTGTTGCTGACGTTGTAGCCCAGGTTGGCGTCGAGGGTGGGCTTGTGGCCGGCCTGCGCCTTCTCGACTTCGAGCGAGGCCACGTCGAGCCCGAGCCGCGCCTGGCGGATCGAAGGATGCACGTTTTCGGCCTGCGCCACCCAGGCGTTCATGTCGGCCGGCGCCACCTCGGGCAGCTGCACCGGCGCGGCCAGCGGCACCGGCACGCTGCCGGGACGGCCGACCAACTGGTCGAGCGCGATCTTCTTGACCTGCAGGTCGTTCTCGGCCGCGATCTCCTGCGACACCACCAGGTCGAAGCGAGCCTGCGCCTCGCGCGTGTCGGTGATGGTCGAGGTGCCGACCTCGAAGTTGCGCTTGGCCGCGGCCAGCTGCTCGGCCACCGCCGCCTTCTGCGCGCGCACCAGCGACAGCGTGTCCTGCGCGGCCAGCACGTCGAAGTAGGCTTGGCTCACGCGCACCACCAGGTCCTGGTCGGCGATGGTGAGCACCGCCTGCGCGATGTCGACCTGCCGCTTGCCCTGCTCGTAGGTGGCCCAGTTCGCAGGGCGGTAGAGCGGCTGGGTCGCATTGATGCCCGCGGTCTGGGTGTTGAAGCCGCGTGAGGTGTCGCCGAGCGGGGTGTTCACGTCCAGCTCGGTGCGCGACGCGCCGGCCGACAGCCCGACGCTGGGCAGGATGCCGGCCCTGGCCTGGGCGGCGCGCGCCAGGCTGGCGTCGTACTGTGCCCGGGCGGCCTGGTAGGTCGCGTCGTAACCGCGAGCCGAGTCGTAGAGATCGATCAGGCTCTGGCCGTGCGCCGGCAGTGCGATCGCGGCGACGATGGCCGCCGTGAGGGGGAGAAGCCGGGGTACGGGCATTGAGGGTCCTTGATCTGCGGGATCAGTAGCGTGGAACGGAGGGGTCGTGCTGCGTCGACCAGGCGTCGATGCCGCCGGCGACGTTCGCCACTTCGGCAAAACCGTTCTGGGCGAGGAAGGCGGCCACGCGCTGGCTGCGCGCGCCGTGGTGGCACAGGCATGCGATGCGCTGCGCCGGATCGAGCTCCGCGAGGCGCGCGGGGATCTCGTTCATCGGAATGGCGACCAGCGTGAAGCCTTGCGGCGTGACGCTCGCGGTCTGCCGTTCCCAGGGCTCGCGCACGTCGAGCAGCACCGGCGGTGCGGATGCGTCGAGCGCGAACCAGTCGGCCAGCCGGCCCGGGGGAACCTGGTCGATCATGGGGGCCTGCCCTAAAACGCGAAGCGCGAAGGCGCCGGAAAGTTGAGCAGGCGCGGCGCGACCGTGTCCCAGGGTTGCACGATGTCCCACTTGCCTTCGCCCACGCGGGTGACGAAATGGGCGCGCATCATCGGCTCGTCGCCCACGATGGCGGCGAGGCGGCCGCCCATCTTGAGCGAGCCCATCAGGCCCTGCGGCAGACGTGCGACGGAGCCGCTGAGCACGATCACGTCGAAGGTCGGGCCGCTGGGCAGCGGGACCGCGCCGTCGGCCTGGCGCACCTCGACGTTGTTCACGCCGTTGCGCCTCAGGTTCTCGGCCGCCACCGCCGCGAGGCCGGGGTCGATCTCCAGCGTCAGCACCTGCGCGGCGCGGTGCGCCAGCAGGGCGGCCATGAAGCCGGAGCCGCTGCCGATTTCGAGCACCGTCTCGTGCTTCTGGACGTGCAGGTCCTGCAGCATGCGGGCCTCGACCTTGGGCGAGAGCATGCACTGGCCGGGCTCCTTGCGGGTGGCGCCTTCCAGCGGAATTTCCATGTCGAAGAAGGCCAGGCTGCGGTGCGCCTTGGGCACGTAGTCCTCGCGCCGGATCTGCGCGAGCAGGTCCAGGATATCGAGGTCCAGCACGTCCCAGGGACGGATCTGCTGTTCGATCATGTTGAAGCGCAGGCGCTCCAGGTCATGGGTGGCGTTCATGGGCGTTTTCCTCGTGCCTGTCGGTTGTGTGTGGGGGGTGTGGGGGTCGGGTTCAAGACAAACTTTCGATTCTAGGGGCCGGGCTTTTCATGTCCGCGTCCGTGTCCGCACGCCGGGCCGGCTTCTTTTCGCCGCGCCAGATGCGCCTCGCCCATTGGGCGAGATCGTCCATGTAGCAATAGACGACCGGCACCACCACCAGCGTCAGCAGCGAGGAGGTGATCACCCCGCCGATCACGGCCTGGCCCATGGGCGCGCGCTGCTCCGAGCCCTCGCTGAGCGCGAAGGCCAGCGGCACCATGCCGAAGATCATGGCGAGCGTGGTCATGAGGATGGGACGCAGCCGCACGCGCGCGGCCAGCAGCAAGGCCTCGGCGCGCGGCAGGCCGGGCGCGGTGCTGCCGTCGGCGGCAAGCACGGGCGCGCGGGCGCGGATCGCGAAGTCCACCAGCAGGATCGCGTTCTTGGTCACCAGGCCCATCAGCATCACGATGCCGATGATCGAGAACATCGACAGCGTGGAGCCGAACATCATCAGCGCCAGCACCACGCCGATCAGCGTGAGCGGCAGCGCCGTCATCAACGCCAGCGGCTGCAGGAAGCTCTTGAACTGGCTGGCCAGGATCATGTAGATGAAGATGATCGCCAGCGCCAGCGCCGACACCGCATAGCCGAAGGACTCCTGCATGTTCTTGGTCGAGCCGCTGAACTGCCAGCCGTAGCCCGGCGGGAAGGCGATGCCGGCCAGCGCCTTGCGGATGTCGGCCGAGACCTCGCCCGCGGAGCGGTTGGCGACGTTGGCGTTGATGCTGACCTCCCGCGCCAGCGCGCGCCGGTTGATCTGGTTGGGCCCGGTGGCCTCGCGCACCTCGGCCACCTGCTGCAGGCGCACGATGCGGCTGGAGCCGTCGGCGTTGGCGCCCATGGCCGTGCTGACGAAGGGCAGGCGCGCCAGGTCGGCCGGCGAGTTGCGCACCTCGGGCGCGAGGCGCACGTTGACGTCGTAGGTCTGGTCGTCCGGCGCGCGCCAGTTGCCCACCGTGGTGCCGGCCACCAGCGTGCGCAGGGCGGCGGCGATGGGAGCCACGCCCAGGCCCAGGTCGGAGGCGGCGTCGCGCCGCAGCACCACGTTCACGGTCGGCTTGTTCGGCTTCTGGCTGGAGTCGAGGTCGACCAGGCCGGGGATGGGACGAATGGCCTCCATCACCCGCTGCGTGAGCCGCTCCAGCTCCTGAAGGTCGGGGCCCTGCAGCGAGAACTCGATCTGCTTGTTGCCGCCCACCGAGTCGCGCAAGCCGACGTGGGTGACGGTGATGCCGGGCACGGTGCGCAGCCGCTCGCGCAGCACCGTCGACATCTGGTCCACGCTGCGGCTGCGATCCTTGCGGTCGACCAGTCGCACGTAGATGCTCGCGTAGATCTTGCCCTGCGCGTCGCCGGTGTTGATGGTGGCGAGGGTGTAGCGCACCTCGGGCATCTCGCGCAGGATGCCTTCGACCTGGCGCGCCTTGGCCTCGGTCACCTCCAGCGAGGAGCCGACCGGGGTGTGGAAACTGATGGTGGTTTCGGAGTAGTCGGCCTTGGGCACGAACTCGGTGCCCAGCAGGGGGACCATCGTCACGCTGAGAACGAAGATGCCCACGGCCGCGAGCACGGTCGCGAGCCGGTGCGCGAGCGACCAGCGCAGGATCGACTGGTAGCCCTCGCCGAGGCGATCGGTCGCGCGGTCGAACCAGCCGGTCACGCGGCCGATGCTCTTGTCGTAGAGGCCCGCCTTGCGTTGCCCGTGCTGCCCCTGCGCGTGGATCGAAGGGTCGTGCCACACGCTCGACAGCATCGGGTCCAGCGTGAAGCTCACGAACATCGAGATCAGCACCGCGGCCACGATGGTGATGCCGAACTCGTGAAAGAACTTGCCGATGATGCCTTCCATGAAGCCGATGGGCAGGAACACCGCGACGATCGACAGCGTTGTCGCCAGCACGGCCAGCCCGATTTCCTGCGTGCCGTCGAGCGCGGCGGGGTAGGGCGCCTTGCCCATCTGCACGTGGCGCACGATGTTCTCGCGCACCACGATGGCGTCGTCGATCAGCAAACCCACGCACAGCGACAGCGCCATCAGCGTCACCATGTTGATGGTGAAGCCGAACATGGCCATGAACCAGAAGGTGCCGATCAGCGCAATGGGCAGCGTGAGCCCGGTGATCACCGTCGAGCGCCACGAGTTGAGGAAAAGGAACACGATCAGCACCGTGAGCAGCGCTCCCTCGATCAGCGTCTTGCGCACGTTGTCGACCGCGACGCGGATCGGCCGCGAGGCGTCGCCGATGGGCTCCAGCTTCACGCCCGGCGGCAGCTGCGGGCCGATGTCCGCCAGCGCCTTGCGCAGGCCGTCCACCACCTGGATGGTGTTCTCGTCCTGCGCCTTCTGCACCGACAGCAGCAGCGTGCGCTGGCCGTTGTACAGGGCGAGGCTGTCGATCTCCTGCGCGCCGTCGCTCACCCGCGCCACCTGGTCGATGCGAATCGGCGCGCCGCCCTTGCGCGCGAGGATGATGCGGCCGAAGTCTTCGGGGCGCTCCATGCGCGCGTCGATCTGCACCACCCGCTCCTGCTCGAGCGAGCGCACCGCGCCCACCGGCAGCGCCTGGTTCTCGCTGCGCACCGCCTCCACCACCTGCTGCGCGCTGACGCCGAAGGCTTCCAAGGCCTGCGGGTTGAGGTAGATGTTGATCTCGCGCTTGGTGCCGCCCACCAGCGTGACCGAGCCGACGCCGCGCACGTTCTCCAGGCGCTTCTTCAAGACCTGGTCGGCCCAGTTGGTGAGTTCGACCGCGCTGGGCTGCGCGCCCTTCCCGCCATCGGGCAGCACCGCCACCGACCACACCGGCCGCGACGCCGGATCGAAGCGCAGCACGCGCGGCTCCTTCACTTCGTCGCGGAACAACGGCCGCACCGCCGCCACCTTCTCGCGCACGTCGTCGGCCGCCTTGCGCCCGTCCACGTAGAGCTGGAACTCGATGATCACCACCGACTGGCCCTCGTAACTGCGCGAGGTGAGGGCGTTGATGCCGGCGATGGAATTGACGCCTTCCTCCACCTTCTTGGTCACCTCGCTCTCGACGATCTCGGGCGAGGCGCCGGGGTATTCGGTGATCACCACCACCACCGGGAAGTCGATGTTGGGGAACTGGTCGACCTGCAGCCGCTGGTACGAGAAGATGCCCAGCACCACCAGCGCCAGCATCAGCATGGTCGCGAAGACCGGATTCTTCAGGCTGACGCGCGTGAACCACATGGCAGTGCGGCCTCAGGGGGCCGTGGCCGGCGCGAGGCGCACGGCGGTGCCTTCGCGCAGCGGGCCGACGCTGCCGGCCACCACCAGCGCACCCTCGTCGATGCCCTGGACCGCGACCAGCGTCTGGCCGCCGACCTGGCCGCGCGCGCCGGTCTTGACCTGGCGGTGTGCGATGCGCCCCTCGATCACCATCTGCACATAGGGCGCGGGTTTGTCGATGCGCACCGCCGACAGCGGCAGCGCCAGCGCCTCGGTGCGCCCGACATCCAGCGTGCCCTGTGCGAACAGGCCCTGGCGGAAGCCCTCGCTGCGGTCCAGCCGCAGGTACACCAGGACGCTGCGGCTGCCGGCCTGCGCGCTCGGGTTCACGCGCACCACGCTGGCGCCCACGCTGCGCTCGGCGCCCGAGGGGCCGAGCCCGCCGCTGCCTTCGATCTGCAGCGCCGCGCGCTGGCCCACCCGCACCGCGACCGAGTCGGCCGCGGACAGCGTGGCCTCGACCTCGATGCGGCTCAGGTCCACCACCTCGATCACCCGCGCATCGACCGACACGCGCTCGCCGTTCTGCGCGAGGCGCTGCGCCACCTGGCCGTCGATGGGGCTGGTCAGCACCGTGTCGCTGAGCGACTTGTGCGCCATCTCCACCGCCGCGAGCGCCGCGCGGTGCGTGGAGCGCGCGGCATTGAGGTTCGACTGCGAAGTGTCGAGGGCAGTGCGCGAGATGAAGCCCTGCTCCACCAGCGCCTTGTTGTTGTCGTAGGTGCGCTGCGCGACCTCGGCCTGGGCGCGGGCGCTCTCGGCCTGTTCCTGGGCCTGGCGCACGCGCGAGTGGTATTCGGTGGGCTCGATGCGGGCGATCACCTGGCCGGCCTTCACCGTATCGCCTTCGCGCACCGTGAGGCCCACCAGCTCGCCGGGTACGCGCGCCTTGACCAGTGCCCAGTCGACGGCCCGCAGCGTTCCCGAGACCGCCAGCGTCTGCGCGAGCTCGCGCCTCGCCGCGCGCACCACGTCGGCGGGCGCCAGTTGCACCACCGTCTCGACCGGTGCGCCGGCGGAAGCCGCGGCCTGCTGCGCGCGGCGCGCCTCGAGCGCCCGCAGCACGCCTGCGGCGAGAAGCACCAGGGCCAGCGCCACGGCGGCCCATTTCAAGGCGCGTTTCATGTGCCCGCCTTCGGCGGCATGCTGAGACCGTGCAGCACGGTCTCGGCCTGGATCGCGAGGTATTTCTCGGGGTCGATCTCGGACTGGCCGTCGACGCAGATCATGGCCGAATGCTTCCACAGCATCAAGAAGATCATCGGCGCGATCACGGCGTAGATCGCGTGGTCGACGTCGACCGGTGCGAACTCGCCGCTGTCGATGCCGCGGCGGATGATGCGCCGCAGGAGCGCATGCCCGGGCCGCACCACTTCCCGGCGATAGAACTCGGCGAGTTCGGGGAAGTTGCGGCCCTCGCTCAGCATCAGCTTGGTCAGGCCGGAGGCCTTGGTCGAGCCCACGCGCTCCCACCAGATGCGCATGCAGTAGCGCAGCATGTCGCAGGTGCTGCCCTCGAAGGCCTCGAACTCGGCATTCCACTCGGTGAAGCGGCCGGACAGGTTCTCGACCACCACCGCCTTGAAGAGCTCTTCCTTGCTCGGAAAATAAAGAAACAGCGTGCCCTTGGAGACCCCGGCGCGCGCCGCCACTTCCTCGGCCCGGGTGGCGGCGAAGCCTTTGTCGACGAAGAGGTCCAGCGCGGCTTCCAGCAGCTCTCCGGGGCGCGCCTCCTTGCGGCGCTCGCGCTTGGCGCGCTCGGGCAGAAACTTGTCGCTGATGAAGCGGGAGGCGGGCATCGATTTCTTAATGACTGACGGGTTAGTAATGTAGTGAGCGCGCCTGGGCGCGTCAAGCCGCGACAATGCGGGGTTCGCCAATTTCGAGCGCATCCGGAGAGCTTCCATGTCCACGCCATCACCGAATACCGAGACCATCGTGCTGGGCGGCGGCTGCTTCTGGTGTACGGAAGCGGTCTTCGACCGCGTGCAGGGCGTGCTGGATGTCGAGTCCGGCTACAGCAACGGCGAGACCGTCAAGCCCACCTACGAGCAGGTCTGCACCGGCCGCACCGGCCATGCCGAGGTGGTGAAGCTGGTCTTCGATCCGGCGCAGATCACGCTTCGCGAGATCCTCGAGATCTTCTTCGTGGTGCACGATCCGACCACGCCCAACCGCCAGGGCAACGACGTGGGCACCCAGTACCGCAGCGGCATCTACTACGGCGACGAAGCGCAGAAGCAGGTGGCCGAGGAGGTGATCCGCGAGATCGAGGCGAGCAAGACCTACCGTTCGCCCGTGGTGACCGAGGTCGCGCCGCTGGCCAACTACTCGGCGGCCGAGGCCTACCACCAGGACTATTTCTTGAACAACCCGAACCAGGGCTACTGCGCCTTCGTGGTCGGGCCCAAGGTCGAGAAATTCCAGAAGACCTTCGCCTCCAGGCTCAAGAAGGCCTGAGCCTGCTTACATCCCCGTCCATGCGTCTCGCATCCCGTCCCGCCCAGGCCCGCGCACTGCTGTGCGTGCTGGTCTTCGCGCTGTGGTTCGCAACCACGCTGGGGCTCATGCACCGCACGGTCCATGGCCTCGGGGCGGCGCAGGCCCAGGCGCTCGCGGCCGCCGTCGTCGACGAGGGCGACGAGGACCATGCCGGCCATGGCCTCTCGGCGCTCTTCGGCGCTCACAGCGACGCCGACTGCCGGCTCTACGACCAACTGTCCCATGGTCCGGCCGCGCTCTGCGTGCCGGCCCTGGTGCTGCCGGCCCTGCTGCCGGCCGCCACCTTCCTCTACCTCGAGGGCGAGGCACTCGCCCGCTGGGTCGCGCTCTTCGACGCGCGCGGCCCGCCTCCCGCTCGCTGAATCCGGCTTTTCGACCGAACTGCTGCGCCCGCCTTGCGGGCCGCGGCCGGCCTTTCATCGATTCAACGAGTGTTCAACATGTCATCCCATTTCGCGCGCAATGCCGTCGGCCTTGCCGTTCTTTCCCTCGTGTCCTGCCTTGCCTGGGCGCAAACCGATGGCGCCGCCACGACGAGCGGCGCCGCGCTGCCCGAAGTCACGGTCACCGGCAACCCGCTGGGCGCCGGCGATCTGATCGCGCCCACCACTTCGGTGTCGGGCGAGCAACTCCTGCTGCGCGCCCAGCCCACGCTCGGCGAGACGCTGAACAACCTGCCGGGCGTCAGCAGCACCTACTTCGGGCCCAACGCGAGCCGGCCCACGATCCGTGGCCAGGACGGCGACCGCATCCGCATCCTTCAGAACGGCGGGGCCGCGCCCGATGCCTCGGCGTTGAGCTACGACCACGCGGTGCCGGTCGATGCGCTGGTGACCGAGCGCATCGAGGTGCTGCGCGGGCCCTCGGCCCTGCAGTACGGCGGCAGCGCCGTCGGCGGCGTGGTCAACGTGATCGACAACCGCATTCCCAGCGAGCCGCTGGACGGCTTCGGCGGCCGGGTCGATGCCGGCTATGCCACGGGCAACCGCGAGAAGAGCGGCGGCGTCGTGCTCGAAGGCGGCAACGATCGCTATGCGCTGCATGTCGATGCCTTCAGCCGCGACGCGGACGACACCAGGGTGCCCATCGAGCTCAACTGCGAGAACCCGCGCCGGCCCGGGCTGGCGCGCAAGATCTGCAACTCGGCCAACCGGGCCGACGGTGGCGCGATCGGCGGCACGCTGTTCTTCGACCAGGGCTGGATCGGCGCCTCGGCCAGCACCTACCGCAGCAATTACGGCACGGTGGCCGAAGACGATGTCACCATCGACATGAAGTCCGACCGCTATGCGCTCGAGGGCGAATGGCGGCCGGGCGGCTTCTTCACCAGCATCCACGCCAAGGCCAGCCACACCGACTACCGGCACACCGAGTTCGAAGGCTGGGAGCCCGGGACCACCTTCGCCAACAAGAGCAACGACCTGCGCATCGAGGCGAAGCACCGCAAGATCGGCGGCGTGGAGGGCCTGATCGGCTTCACCAGCGAGACCAACCGCTTCTCGGCGGACGGCGAGGAGGCCTTTGCGCCGCACAGCCGCACGCGCTCGAAGGCCCTGTTCCTGCACGAGGAGCTGGGCACCTCGTGGGGCCGCCTGAGCTTCGGTGCGCGCACCGAGCAGGTCAAGGTGAGGTCCCTCGGTTCGCCCGATCCGGACATCACGCGCTTCGCCGTCGGCGAGCGCGACTTCCATCCGCACAGCGCGGCGCTGGGCGCGCTGGTCGACCTGACGCCGCAGTGGCAGCTCACCTCGAACCTGGCCTACACCGAGCGCGCGCCCAAGGACTACGAGCTCTTCGCCAACGGGCCGCACGTGGCGACGGCGGCGTGGGAGCTGGGCAATCCCGATCTGCAGAAGGAGAAGTCGGTGGGCTTCGACCTCGGGGCGCAATGGAAGTCCGGCGCCAACAACGCGCGCGTCAATGCGTACGTCACGCGCTTTCGCAACTACATCGGGCTCCAGGCCTCGGGCAACGTGCGCGACGACGAGGGCAACATCAACCCGGGCCCGGTGGAAACCGAGGAGGGCCTGGTGTTCCCCGACGTGGTGGACGAGTACGTCTATCGCGGCGTGCGCGCCCGCTTCACCGGGCTCGAAGCCAGCGGCAACCTGCGCTTGCTGGGCACCGACGGCTTCGCCAAGCCGGCCGACGACTCCACGCTGGACCTGCAATGGCGCGGCGACCTGGTGCGCGCGAAAAACACCGACACCGGCGAGCCGCTGCCGCGCATCTCGCCCGCGCGCGTGGGGGCCACGCTGGCCTACGGGAACGGCCCGTGGACGGCGCGGCTGGGGTTCGATGCCTACGCAGCGCAGCGCCGCGTGCCGAGCATCGGGGCCCGCCCGACCGATGCCTTCACCTTGTGGAACGCAGCCATCACCTATCGCATGAAGGTGCAGCGCGCCAACCTCACCTGGTATGCGCGCATCGACAACCTGACGAACAAGCTGGCCTACAGCGCGACCTCGATCCTCACGACCACCGCCTTCCCGGACGCGCCCTTGCCTGGGCGCAGCCTGAAGGTGGGGCTGCGGGCGACCTTCTGATCGAGCGTCGCGGATGGAACGCGCTTCTCTTCAGCGCGGCGCGTCGCCCTTGCGGTACTCGGCGGTCACGTCGTCGAGCCGCTGCTTGAGGGCCGGGTCCAGGGCGTAGCCGGCCGCCGCGATCGTCGCATCGAGCTGCTCCGGCCGGCTCGCGCCCAGCAGCGGCGCCGTGATGAGCGGGTTGGCCATCACCCACGCCACAGCCAGCGTCGCGAGCGGCACGCCCGCCTCGTCGGCCAGCGCGTGCAGCTGCGCGACGGTCGCGAAGCTGCGTTCGTTCCAGTAGCGGTCCTGGTACATCGAGCCGGCCGTGCCGAGCGTGAAGCGCGTGTTGGCCTCCGGCCCGGCGCCGGCCTTGTACTTGCCCGTGAGCAGCCCGCCCGCGAGCGGGTTGTAGGGGATCACGCCCAGGCCTTCCTCGCCGGCCAGCGGCAACAGCTCGCGCTCGATCTCGCGGAACAGGAGGCTGTAGCGCGGCTGCACGCATACCAGGCGCGTGAGCTCGTGCAGCTGCGCAATGCCGATGGCGCGCGCCAGGCGGTAGGCGAGGAAGTTCGACACACCGATGTAGCGCGCGCGGCCCGAGCGAACGATGGTGTCGAGCGCTTCCAGGGTCTCGTCGAGCGGCGTCGTGCGGTCGTCGCTGTGCAGCTGGTAAAGGTCGACGTGGTCGGTCTGCAGGCGCGCGAGCGAGGCATCGATGGCATCGAGCAGGTGCTTGCGCGACGCGCCCTGGTCCCAGGGGTTCGGGCCGACCTTGCCGACCGCCTTGGTCGCGATGACGAAACGCCGGCGCGCGCCGGGGCCCTTCGATTGCAGCCAGCGGCCGATGATCTCCTCGGTGCGGCCGGTGGTCTCGACCGTGCCGCCGAGCGGGTAGACGTCGGCGGTGTCGAGGAAGTTGATGCCGGCCTCGGTCGCCTTGTCGAGGACCTGGAACGAGACCGCCTCGTCGGTCTGCAGGCCGAAGGTCATGGTGCCGAGGGCGAGGCGCGAGACGGTGAGGCCGGTGCGGCCGAGACGCGTGGTGGGAATGCTCATGGATCGGTCCTGAGAGAAAGGACGGGAGGGGAGCGGGCCATCATAGTGAGGCGCGCGGGAACGTGCAGAGCCTGCTGCCGGCCGGGCGTCGCGCAATCCGGCGCCTGTATGCTCGCGCGGTGAATTCATCGGTCCTCTCCTCGCTGGTGCCCGTGGTCCTGCTCATCGGCGCGGGCTTCCTGGCAGGGCGGCGGGGCTGGGTCACCGGCGGCGCCGTGCGCGATCTTTCCAACCTGATCTTCCTGCTGCTCGCGCCCGCGCTGCTCTTCCGCACCATGAGCACGGTGCACGTGGAGCAGCTGAAGCTGGGGCCGGTGGCCGCCTACTTCCTCGCAGCCGGGCTCATCTTCGCGGCCACGCTCGTGGTGCGCGGCTTCAACCGCAGCTCGGCCGTGATCGCGCTGGCCAACACCTTCAGCAACACCGTGATGATCGGCATCCCGCTGATCGGCCTGGCTTTCGGTCCCGAGGGCATGGTGGTGCTGCTGACGCTGATCTCGCTGCATTCGCTGGTGCTGCTGACCAGCGCGACGCTGGTGCTGGAGCTGGCGGTGGCGCGCGAGCAGGCGCGCCAGCCCGGCGGCGAGCGCACGCCGATCCTGCGCACGCTCGGGCGCGCCTTCTACAACGCGATCGTCCATCCGGTGCCGCTGCCGATCATCGCGGGCTTGCTGTTCGCGCAGACAGGCCTCGGCTTGCCCGAGTCCGTCGACAAGCCCATCGCCTGGCTGGGCCAGGCCTTCGGCCCGATCGCGCTGGTGATGGTGGGCATCACGCTGGCGTCCACCCCCATCGGCCATCACTGGCGCCCGGCGCTGGCTCAGGCGCTGATCAAGAACCTCGCGCACCCGGCGCTGGTCGCGCTGCTGGGCTGGCTGCTGGGCCTTCGCGGTCTGCCGCTGCAGGTGATGGTGGTGGCGGCGGCACTGCCGATCGGCGCCAACGTCTTCCTCTTTTCGCAGCGCTACAAGACCGCCGAGGATCTGGTGACGGCGAGCGTGGCGGTGTCGACCGCACTGGCGCTGGTCACGGCGTCGGTCGTGATGGCGCTGGTGGGGGCGCTTTAGCTCCAGCGAGTCAAGGCGCCAACCGCTCGCGCACCCACGCCCCATCCTCGTGCCGGTAGCGCAACCGGTCATGCAGCCGGCTCTTGCGCCCCTGCCAGAACTCCCAGCGGTCGGGCACCAGCCGATAGCCGCCCCAGTGCGGCGGCCGCGGCGGCGAGAGCAGGTACTTGGCGGCGTGGAGAGCCGCGTTCTTCACCAGCACGTCGCGCCCGCTGATCACCTCGCTTTGCGGGCTGGCCCAGGCGCCGACGCGCGAATCGAGGGGGCGGCTGGCGTAGTAGGCATCGCTCTCCGCTTCGTCGACCTTGCCGACGCGGCCCTCGATGCGCACCACGCGCTCGAGCTCGACCCAGTGGAACTGCAGCGCGGCCCAGGGGTTGCCCGCGAGCTCCTGCCCCTTGCGGCTGTCGTAGTTGGTGTACCAGACGATGCCGCGCGCGTCGTAGCCCTTGATCAGCACGATGCGGGTCGAGGGCCGCAGGTCGCCGCCGACGGTGGCCAGCGTCATGGCGTTGGGCTCGGGCAGCTGGGCGTCGATGGCTTCGGCGAGCCAGCGCTCGAACTGAATCAGCGGGTCGGGCGCGCTGCTCGTCTCGTCCAGCTCGGCACGCTCGTAGCTCTTGCGCAGCGCGGCCAGGATTTCGTTGGGGGAACTCATGAGGCGCATTGTTGCGCAGGCGCCGCCGTGGATACTGAGGGAATGAAATTGCCGCCACCCACCGTGATCGTCCTGGCCTCCGGCCGCGGAGAGCGCTTTCTCGCGTCCGGCGGCACGGCGCACAAGCTGTCGGCCCCGCTGGGCGGACGGCCGGTGCTCGAGCACACGCTGGCGGCCGTGCGCGAGAGCGGGCTGCCATGGCACCTGGAGGACGCGGGCCATCCGGGCATGGGCGATTCCATCGCGTCGGCCGTTCGCGCGACGGCGGATGCGGGCGGCTGGCTCATCCTGCCGGCGGACCTTCCGCTGGTGCAGGCGGCGACGATGCGGCGCATCGCCCTGGCCTTGTCGCAATGGCAGGCGGTGCAGCCGGTGCATGCGGGGGCGCGGGGCCATCCGGTGGGCTTCGCGGCATCGAACGGTGCGGCGCTCATGGCGCTTTCGGGGCCCGCGGGTGCGGTGTCCGTGCTGCGCCGCTTGCGCGAGATGAATGCGGTGGGCGAGGTGGAGGTCGACGACGCCGGCGTGGTGACGGACATCGATACGCTCGACGACCTCGCGCGGGCGGAGGCGTTGCTCTTGTCGCGACGCTGACTTGCTCCCGCTCCCGCCTGCGGGAGAGGGAGCAAAAAAATCAACTGCGCGTGATCAGCGCACACGCGATGCGCGGCCCCGAATTGCCGGCCGGCTGCGAGGTGAAATCGTCGCGGTCGCGGTGCACGACGAGGGCGCGGCCGACCACGTTGTTGGCGGCGCCGTCGGTCAGCGAGATCGAGTGCACGTCGACGCTGAAGCGCGCCGTGCCGCTCGCATCGGCCACCAGGCTGGGCAGCTCGCCGGCGTGGCTGCCGGGCGCGCCGAACTTGCCATGGGTGCCGCCGGCGGGATTGAAGTGGCCGCCGGACGCATTGCCGTTGTCGCCGCAGTCGCCCTTTTCATGAATGTGGAAGCCGTGTTCCGTGCCCGGCGCGAAGCCGCGCACCTCGCCGGCCACGCGCACGCCGTGGTCGAGCGCGGTGAAGGTCACCCGGCCCATGGTCGGGTTCGGCGAGATCGCCCCGGTGGGCGCCAGATTGGCGGTGGCGCTCGCCTTGCCTCCCAGGGTGCCGCAGCCCGCCAGCAGGCTGATGGCTGCCGCAATGGCGAAGGCGGGAACGATGAGGCGACGGGACATGGCTACTCCTTGGTTGTTGAATCGGGTGCAGGTGCGGCAGGGTATACCGGAGCCGCTGCGCCGCCGCAATCGGGCGACTCCGACAGCCTGGCTTCCGCCAGCTTGATCAGGCGCGCGAGCGCCGCGTCATGGATCGAATGGCGCCGCAATTCGAGCAGCGTCTGCTGCGCATAGTCCAGCGAGCTGCCGTAGCGGCCGACCGCGCTGGCGAAGATATGGCGATAGCGCTCGTCGTCGAGGTTGCCGGTGAAGTTCGGACTGCGCCGCGAGAGCGTGAAGGCCAGGGCGCGCACCGAGCCGTGCGGGGTGGTGCAGTCGAGCCACTTGGGGTCGTAGACGCCGGTGGGCATCTCGCGCAGCCACAGGCGCCCCAGCGTCTCCAGGCCGTCCGCCGCCGGCACGCGAAACACCATCCCGCGGCAGCTGCCGCCCGAGAGCAGGCCGAACACCAAGCCGGGGTTCTCGACCGTGCCGCGGTTGACGCGGCTCCACATCTTGAGCGCCCGGTGCCAGCCATGGACCCGCGCCGGGTGCTGCTCGATGAAGCCGAACTCGGGGCGCCAGATCAGAGAGCCGTAGCCGAACACCCAGAGATCCTGGTGGCCGCCCCATTCCTCGATCACGCGATCGAGCATCGGCTTGGGGTCGCGCAGCGGCTTCGGCATGGGGTCCAGCCCGGGTGGGCCGGGGTTGCCTTGGGGCTGCGACGCAGCCGAGCAGCCTAGAATTTCGCGGTCATGGTTCACCGCACCATTATTTACCGGCCCCTCGGCTACGGAGATCGACCGATGTCAGCTACTGCCGACGACGACAGCCAGCAGAACTTCATTCTTGCGTTCGTCCTCGGGTTGATCGCCCTGGTGATCCTGTTCGTGATCGGCATCGCGCTCTACAGCCAGAACCACAGGGCACGCACGGCGACGGCCACGGCCGCCGCGCCGGCGACGGTCGTGGCGGTGGTCACCGAAACCGTGGCGGTGGTGATCCCCGACGGCGCGAGCGTTCGCGTGCAAGGCGACACGGTGAACTTCTATTTCGCCACCGGCAGCGCCGATCTGGCGCCGCACGCGGCCGAGGCACTGGCCGTGGTCATCAAGGGCGTGGAGGGCGGCCGCAAGGCGGTGGTCTCGGGCTTCCACGACACCACCGGCGACCCGGCCCTCAACGAGCAGCTGGCGAAGAAGCGCGCGGAGATGGTGCGGGGCGTGCTCATCGGCCTGGGCGTGCCGGCCGCGAAGATCGACGTGCGGAAGCCGGCCGTGACCACCGGTTCGGGCACCGATGCGCAGGCGCGGCGCGTCGAAGTCAAGCTGGTCGACTGAAGACGACAGCGCCACGCAGATATCGGCCCGGCGTGTCCGGGCTTTTCATTCGAGCTTGTTACCATCGCCCTTCGGGCCGCGCGTCCGCTGCGGCCTCCGGCAGAGCGACATACCCATGACCCCACACCCCACCGTCCACGAGGTCACCGAACGCATTCGTGCGCGCAGCCGTGACCTGCGAAGCGCCTACCTCCAACGCCTCACCGAGATCCGCCAGCGCGACCGCGGCTCCGACCGCATGGGCTGCGCCAACGTGGCGCATGCGGTGGCCGGCATCCCGGCCAACGACAAGATCAAGGTGGTGAGCGAGCGTGCGCCCAACATCGGCATCGTCACCGCCTACAACGACATGCTCTCGGCCCATGCGCCGTACCAGGGCTATCCGGACATCATCAAGCACGAGGCGCGCCGCCTCGGCGCCACCGCGCAGGTGGCGGGCGGCGTGCCTGCGATGTGCGACGGCGTGACGCAGGGCACGCCGGGCATGGAGCTCAGCCTGTTCAGCCGCGACGCGATCGCGATGGGCACGGCCGTGGCGCTGACGCACGACATGTTCGACGCGGCGCTGCTGCTCGGCATCTGCGACAAGATCGTGCCGGGGCTGCTGATCGGCGCGCTGCACTTCGGGCACCTGCCCATGGTGTTCGTGCCCGGCGGTCCCATGCCTTCGGGCTTGTCGAACAGCGCCAAGGCCAAGGTGCGCGAGCAGGCAGCGCAGGGTCTGGTCGGCCGCCAGGGCCTGCTGGAAGCGGAGATGCAGGCCTACCATTCCCAGGGCACCTGCACCTTCTACGGCACCGCCAACAGCAATCAGATGCTCATGGAAGCCATGGGCCTGCACGTGCCGGGCGCCGCGTTCATCCAGCCCGGCGATGCCACGCGGGAGGCGCTCACGCGCGAAGCGGTGCGCACGGTGCTGGGCCGTGCCGCAGACAAGCCCTACGCTGTTCCGCCCATCGGCGAGATGGTCGACGAACGCTGCATCGTCAACGCCATGGCCGCGCTGCTCGCCACCGGCGGCTCGACCAACCACCTGATCCACTGGGTCGCGGTCGCGCGCTCGGCGGGCATCCTGATCGACTGGAACGACTTCTCCGAGCTCTCCGAGGTGGTGCCGCTGCTCACGCGCGTCTATCCCAACGGCAGCGCCGACGTCAACGAATTCCAGGCCGCGGGCGGCCCGGGCTTGGTGATCGGCGAACTGCTCGACGCCGGCCTGATGCATGGCGACGTGCTCACCGTGCGTGCCGGCGGCCTGCGCGAGTACGCGAACATCCCGAGCCTGGCCGCCGCGCCGTCCGAGGAACGCGTGCTCGAGTGGCACCCCGCTGCGCCCTCGAAGAACGAGGCCGTGGCACGCCCCGCCTCCGCGCCCTTCAGCCCCACGGGCGGGCTGAAGCTGCTGGTGGGCAACCTGGGCCGCAGCGTGATCAAGGTGTCCTCGGTGCCCGACGATCGCCACGTGATCGAGGCGCCGGCCCGTGTCTTCGATTCGCAGGGTGCCCTGCAGCAGGCCTTCAATGCCGGCGAGCTGGAGCGCGACGTGGTCTGCGTGGTGCGCTGGCAGGGCCCGCAGGCCAACGGCATGCCCGAGCTGCACAAGCTCACGCCGCCGCTGTCGGTGCTGCAGGGCAAGGGCTTCCGCGTGGCGCTGGTGACCGATGGCCGCATGAGCGGGGCCTCGGGCAAGGTGCCGGCCGCGATCCACGTCTCGCCCGAGGCGGCAGCGGGTGGACCGCTCGCCAAGGTGCGCGACGGCGACCTGATCCGCCTCGATGCCGTGGCCGGCACGCTGGCGGTGCTGCTGCCCGCCGACGAGTGGGCCGAAAGAGAAACCGCGACCCTGCCCGACGCGCAGCGCAGCGACAACGGCCACGGCCTGGGCCGCGACCTGTTTGCCGGCATGCGCCGCAATGCCTTGACTGCCGAAGAAGGAGCCTGCACATGGCTGTAGAAACGAAGACCATCACCGCCATCGAGGTGATGCGCGATGCGCCCGTGATCCCCGTGATCGTGCTGCACGACGTCAAGGACGCGGTGCCGCTGGCGCGCGCGCTCGTCGCCGGCGGCATCCGCATGCTCGAAGTGACCTTGCGCACGCGCGAGGCCCTCGAATGCATCGAGATCATCGCCAAGGAAGTGCCCGATGCCGTGCCCGGCGCCGGCACCATCCGCAGCGCGGCCGACGCCCAGGCCTCGGCGCTGGCCGGCGCCAGGTTCGGCGTGAGCCCGGGCTACACGCGTGCCGTGGGCAAGGCCTGCCACGACCTCGGCCTGCCCTTGCTGCCCGGCGTGGCGACCGGCAGCGAGATCATGTTGGCGCAGGAGGACGGCTTCACCGAGCTCAAGTTCTTCCCCGCCGTGCAGGCCGGCGGCATCGCCATGCTCAAGGCCTGGCAGGGGCCCTTCGGCGAGGTGAAGTTCTGCCCCACGGGCGGCGTCACCGCGGCCAATGCGCACGAGTTCCTGTCGCTCGCCAACGTGGCCTGCGTGGGTGGGTCGTGGATCGTGCCCACCGATGCGATTGCTGCCGGCGACTGGGGCCGCATCGAGGCGCTGGCGCGCGAGGCCAGCCAGCTGGCGCGATGAACGGCGACTTCGATCCGGGCGAGCTCAAGGTCATCGCCTTCGACGTCTTCGGCACCGTCGTCGACTGGTACAGCGGCATTGCCGCCGAGGCCGAGCGCCTGCTGCCGGGCGTCGACGGCAGCGCTTTTGCACTGGCCTGGCGCGCCGGCTACCAGCCGGCGATGAAGAGCGTGATGGAACGTCTCGCAGCGGGCGAGGGCGGCTTCACGCTGCTGGACGAGCTGCACATGGGCATCCTCGAAGGTGTGCTGCGCGACTTTGGCATGAGCGAGCTCGACCCGGCGCGCAAGCGCGAGCTCAACAGGGCCTGGCACCGGCTGCCGGCCTGGCCCGATGCGGTCGAGGGCCTGGCGCGGCTCAAGCGCAAGTACATCGTCTGCACGCTGTCGAACGGCAACATCGGCCTGCTCACCGAGATGGCCAAGAACGCCGGCCTGCCCTGGGACTGCGTGCTGTCGGCCGAGGTCTTCAAGGCCTACAAGCCCGACCCGCGCACCTACCTCGGCGTGGCCGCGGTGTTCGACGTGCCGCCCAGCCAGGTCATGCTGGCGGCGGCGCACCACGACGACCTGGCGGCAGCGCGCACCTGCGGCTTGCGCACCGGCTACATCGAGCGGCCGATGGAGTTCGGGCCGCAGCGCCCCAAGGACGTCTCGCCGCGCGCCGACAACACGCTGCATGCGCGCGACATCGGTGCGCTGGCGGATTTGCTGGGCTGCTGAAGCCGGGCGCGCCGCTCAGCGCAGGCCTGCGCCGGCGGCCTCGCCGGCACGCTGGATCAGCTCGATCTTGTAGCCATCCGGGTCCGTCACGAAGGCGATCACCGTGGTGCCCCCCTTCACCGGCCCGGGCTCGCGCGTGACCTTGCCGCCGGCGGCCCTGATCTTCTCGCACGCGGCGTAGGCGTCGGGCACGCCCAGCGCGATGTGGCCGAAGGCCGTGCCCATCTCGTAGGTGTCGGTGCCCCAGTTGTAGGTCAGCTCGATCTCGGCCTGCGCCGGATTGCCCTCGTAGCCGACGAAGGCCAGGCTGTACTTGTACTCGGGGTTCTCGGAGGTGCGCAGCAGCTGCATGCCCAGCACCCGGGTGTAGAAGTCGATCGAGCGCTGCAGGTCGCCGACGCGCAGCATGGTGTGGAGGAGTCGCATGTCGTGGGGTGTGGAGAGTTGTCGTGGCTCCGGATTGTCGTGTCAGTTGCGACCGGCGAGCGTCAGCAGATGCGCCTCGTGCTTCTCGAGAAAGGCGCGCAGCTGCTGCCGGTACTCGGGTGCCACCGCATCCCGCACGCTGGGGCGATCTCGCAGTGCCTGCTGCCAGGCGCGCACCTTGGGCGTGTTGTCGAACACGTGCGAGTCGTGCAAGGTGTCGAAGAGCTCGAAGTAGCGGAACACGGGCGCGAACACCGCGTCGACCAGGCTGAAGCGCTCGCCCGCGAAGAAGGGGCCCGTGCCCAGCGCGGCCTCCACGCGCTCGAACTTGGCGGCCAGCGCCTGGCGCTTCTGCTCGAAGACTTCGGCGTCGCGCGTGGTCTCGTAGCCCCACAGGTCGGCGAGGATCGCGGAGCCGAACTCCATCCAGGCGCGGTGCTCCGCGCGCTGCAGCGGGTCTTCGGGATGGAGCCGCGGGCCGGGCTGCGTGTCCTCGATGTACTCGCAGATCACGTTGCTCTCGAACAGGATGCTCTCGCCGCCCCCGGGCTGCGGCACGCGCAGCAGCGGCACCTTGCCGAGCGGCGAGATCTTCACGAACCAGTCGGGCTTGTCGGCCAGGTCGATCACGACGCGTTCGAAGGGAACATTCTTCTCGCGCAAGGCGATGGCAGCGCGCTGAACGTAGGGGCACAGCAGGTGGCTGACGAGGGTGAGTGTCGGTTGGGGCATCGTTGGCTTCCGTGGGGGTTGGAAGCGCGATTCTTCCGGGGGTCGAAGACCTTTTCTAAAAAGGCCCATCGCTGGAAACGCGGGCTGTGGTAGGGCGCCGCTCGCGATAGACACGCCCGGTGCCCTCACCCTGACCCCTCTTCGCCGGGGGGGAGGGGAAGAGACGGGGGCACCGCGGGTTCGCGCGCTGCGCCGGCTCAGGCCGTCCAGCGTGTGAGCCGGCCGTTGTGCATCAGGCCGATGTGATCGGCCATCGCCTGCGCCTCGGCCTCGTTGTGCGTGACGAGCACGGCCGTCTGGCCGGCGGCCTTGAGGATCTCGCGCACCTCGACGGTCAGGCGTTCGCGCGTCGCGGCATCGAGGTTGGAAAAAGGCTCGTCGAGCAGCAGCAGCGCGGGCGAGGGCGCCAGCGCGCGGGCCAGCGCGATGCGCTGCTGCTGGCCGCCGGAGAGCTCGTGCGGATAGCGTCCGCCGGATTCGGCCAGGCCCACCAGCGCAAGCATCTCTGCCACGCGTGCGCGCTGGTCCGGCTGCGGCAGCCGCCGCAGGCCGAAGCCCACGTTCTGCGCCGCCGTGAGGTGCGGGAACAGCGCGTATTCCTGGAACATCATGCCGACACGCCGCTCCTCGGGCGGCAGGTGGACGCCGGCGGAAGACAGCAGCCGATCGCCGAGCCGGATGCTGCCCGCGCGCACGGGCTCGAAGCCGGCGATCGCGCGCAGCACGGTGGTCTTGCCGCAGCCCGAAGGGCCGAGCAGGCAACCGATGCGGCCGGCGCCGAGCGAGAGCGAGAAGCCGTCGACGACCGTGTGCAGGCCATGCGCGCCCTCGTAGGCCAGGCGCACGTCGTCCAGCTGCAGGGTGGCGCTCATTCCGGCAAGCCCTCCGCCCGCACGCCCAACCCGTTGCGCGCCAGCAGCATCACCGGCAGCAGCCCCGCGGCCACGATGGCCAGGGCGGCGATGGCGCCTTCCTCGTAGGTGCCGCGCGCGGCCTCGGCGTACAGCCAGGTCGCCAGCGTGTCGAAGTTCGCCGGCCGCAGCAGCAGGGTGGCGGGCAGCTCCTTCATCGCATCGACGAAGACCAGCAGCGCGCCGGCCGCGATCGCCGGCCTCAGCAGCGGCAGGTGCACGCGGCGCAGCGTGCCGGCTGCGCTTTCGCCGAGGAGACGCGAAGCCTGTTCGAGGGCCGAGGGAATGCGCGCCAGCCCGGCCTCGATGCCGCCCACCGGCATGGCCAGAAAGCGGATCGCGCAGGCGACCACGAGCACGATGCCGGCGCTCATCAAGGGCAGGCCTTCCAGGCGCAGCAATCTGCCCAGCAGGGCGTCGAAGCCCAGCGCCGGCGTCAAGAGGCCGATGGCCAGCACCGTGCCCGGCAGCGCATAGCCGAGCGTGGCGGCGCGCGCCTGCCAGCGCGCGGGGTTGATGGTCGAGCCCTGGCTGCGCACCGCCCAGGCCACCACCAGCCCGGCTGCCACCGTGGTGACCGTCACGCCGGCGGCCAGGGCGAGGGTGTTGCCCAGGCTGGCGAGCAGGCCGTCGGAGATGCCGCCGCCCAGGCGCAGCCGCTTGGCGCTTTCCCAGAGCAGGTAGAGGGCCGGCGTGACGAAACCGATCACGACCGGCAGCGCGGCCGCGATGCAGGCGAGCCAGGCCGCTGCGCCGTGCAGGCGGCGGGGCTCGATGGCGCGCATGCGCTGCGCCGAGCCGAAGCGCTGGTGGCGCCGGCCATGGCGCTCGAGCAGCACCAGCGCCACCACCACGACCAGCATGGCGCAGGCGATCTGCGCCGCGCCTGCCAGGTCGGAGCGCGTGATCCAGGTGGTGTAGACCGCCACCGTCAGCGTCTGGATGCCGAGGAACTCGGAGGCGCCGATGTCGTTGAGCGTTTCCAGCAGCGCAAGGCTCAGGCCCACGGCGAGCGCCGGCCGCGCCAGCGGCAGCGCCACGCGAAAGAAGGCGCCGGCTGCCGTTTCGCCGAGCGTGCGGGCCGCCTCCATCAGGTGGGCGGGCTGGGTCATGAACATGGCGCGCGCGGTCATGTAGACGTAGGGGTAGAGCACGAAGCCGAGCACCAGGACGGCGCCGGGCATCGAGCGCAGGTCGGGCAGGCGGAATTGGCGCGGGCTGTCGAAGCCCAGCGCCCAGCGGATCGCGCCCTGCACCGGGCCGATGGGATGCAGCAGGTCGAGGTAGGCGAAGGCCACGATGTAGGTCGGCATGGCCAGCGGCAGCAGCAGCGCCCAGTGCAGCACTCGCCGGCCGGGGAAATCGCAGACCGTGACCAGCCAGGCGCAGCCGGTGCCGATCAGCAGCACCAGCACGCCCACGCCGGCCAGCAGCAGGGCGGTGTTGAGCGCAGCCTGGGGCAGCACGTGCCGCGCCAGGTGCGTCCAGTGCGAGAGGTCCGCGCCGAAGGCCAGCCAGGCCAGGCTGAGCACCGGCGCGAGCACGCCGAGGGCGATGGCGACCGATGCAGCGCGCCAGACCGGCCCGACCGGCTTCATATCGATGCCCCCCATGCCCGGCATTCCGTGTCCTCGCTGCCCCCCGAGGGGGCCAACGCGCCTCAGGGCGGCCCGTCGGCGCGTTGCCGTCACTGGTCGAAGCCGACCTTGTCCACCAGCGCGCTGGCCTGCTTGCGGTACTTGGCGATCTCCGTGATGGGCAGCGGGTCGACCTTCAGCTCGCCGATGCTGGACGCGGTGATCGAGTCGAGCGCCACGCCCTTGCGCACCGGGTACTCGAAGTTGGTCTCGGCGTAGAAGGCCTGGGCCGGTTCGGACACCAGGAACTCCATCAGCTTGACCGCATTGGCGCGCTGCGGCGCATTCTTCGCGACGGCGGCGCCGCTGACGTTGACGTGCGTGCCGCCGCTCTTCGAGCTGGCGAAGGTCGGGCGGATCACCTTGATGGCCTCGCCCCACTTGCGCGCGTCGCTGCCTTCCTTGGCGCTCTTCATCTGGCCCACGTAGTAGGAGTTGGCCAGGCCGATGTCGCAGATGCCGCCCAGGATGTCGCGCGCCACGTCGCGGTCGCCGCCCGTGGCCTTGCGCGCCAGGTTGGCCTTGACGCCGCGCAGCCATTGCTCGGCCTTGGCCTCGCCCTCGTGCGCGATCAGCGAGGCGACCAGCGCCGTGTTGTAGGGGTGCTGGCCCGAGCGGATGCAGACCTTGCCCTTGTACTTGGGATTGGCGAGGTCTTCGTAGCGGAAGGAGGTGATGGGCAGGCTCTTGTCGGCATAGAGCACGCGCGCACGCATCGACAGAGAGAACCACTGGCCGTCGGCGCCGCGCAGATTCGCGGGCACGGCGGATTCGAGCGCCGCCGATTTCACCGGCTGCGTGACCCCGCCCTCGACCAGGTCGATCAGGTTGCCGATGTCCACGGTCATCAGCACGTCGGCCGGGGAGCGGGCGCCCTCGGCCTTGACGCGTTCGAGCAGGCCGTCCTTGACGAACACCGTGTTGACCTTGACGCCGCTTTGAGAGCTGAAGGCCGTGAGCAGCGGCTGGATCAGGCCGGGCTCGCGCGTGGTGTAGAGCGTGACTTCGCCTGCAGCGAAGGCCGGCGTGGAGAGCCAGCCGGTGCCGGCAAGGGCGATGCAGGCCAGGGTGCGGACGCGGCGGGCGCGCGAAACGGTGCTCATGGGGTGTTCCTCCGGAGTCTGGATGTGGTGACGGTGATCGGCGCCCCTTATGGGCGCTGATACGAATCATTATCAATGTTGCTTCGGGTCCGCGGGCGAATTTCCTTAGGCGGTCGGTGGCGTCTCGCTGCCCGCGCCGTGAATCACGCTGGACTGTCCCGCGCAGGCACCACCGCTCGCAGTTCCGCAATGCAGTACTGGCCTCGGAGCAAACCGCCAGTTCGACCTCAAAAAACTGCGCAGCGGAATAAGATTCCGCAAATCGCCACTGCAGGCCCACCACAGGATGGAGACATGACGAGCCTTTCTCCCGGCCCCGACGACGCGCCCACGCGCATTCATCACCTGCTGGAGGGCTGGGTGAACAGCCAGCCCGACTCGCTGGCGCTGCAGGACGCCGAGCTCTCGCTGAGCTACCTCGCACTGAAGGAGGCTTCGGAATCGGCGGCCCGCCAACTGTCCGGGCTGCAGGTGCGCGCCGGCGACCGCGTGCTGGTGGTGGGCGAGAACTGCGCGGCCATCGGCGTGCTGGTGCTGGCCCTGAGCCGGCTGGATGCCTGGTCGATCGTGGTCAATGCGCGGCTGTCGGAGCGCGAGATCGACACCTTCATCGCGCACGCCGGCGCCCGCCGCGTCGTCTACACCTGTCATGTGTCCGCCGATGCGCAGAAGCACGCGCAGCGACATGGCGCCGTCGCCCGATCCTGGGACGGGATCGGCACTCTCTGGGTCGGCCCGCTGGCCGGCGAGGTGCAGCCGGAGCCCTGCGCGCCCGAAGCGAAGGACCAGGTGGCGGCAATGATCTACACCTCCGGCACCTCGGGCGCGCCCAAGGGCGTGATGCTCACCCACGCCAACCTGATGTTCGCTGCCGCCAGCGCACGCGACATCCGCCGCCTGGGCCCGGGCGACCTGATCTACGGCGTGCTGCCGATGGCCCATGTGGTGGGCCTGTCGACCCAGTTCCTCGGCTGCATCGCCAGCGGCGCGGCGCTGCTGCTGGAGGCGCGCTTCTCGCCCGCTGCCCTGGCGCAGGCGCTGGCGCAGCAGGGCGTGACCGCCTTCACCGGCGTGCCGGCGATGTTCGCCAAGCTGCTGGACTGGGCCCGCGAGAAGGGGCAACCGCTCGAGGCGCCGGCCCTGCGCTTCGTTTGCGTGGTCGGCTCGCCGCTCACGCCCAGCCTGAAGGCCGGCGTCGAGGCCGCGCTCGGGCTGCCGCTGCACAACGGCTATGGCCTGACCGAAACCGCACCCACCGTGGCGCAGACACGCATCGAGGCGGCGCGGCAGGACTGCACCGTCGGCTTCGCGCTGCCCGGCGTGCAGACGCGCATCGTGGATGCAGCCTCGGGCGCCGAGCGGGCCGCCGGCGAGATCGGCGAGCTGTGGGTGCGCGGGCCCAACCTCATGAAGGGCTACTACCGCAACGAGGCGCTGACGCGCGAGGCGGTCGACGCCGAAGGCTGGTTCAACACCGGCGACATGGCGCGCCGCGATGCCGACGGCGCGCTGCACATCGTGGGCCGCAGCAAGGAGCTGATCATCCGCTCGGGCTTCAACGTCTACCCGGTGGAGGTCGAGCAGGTGCTCAACAGCCATCCCGCGGTGGTGCAGTCGGCGGTGGTGGGCCGCACGGTGGAGCACAACGAGGAGGTGGTCGCCTTCGTCGAGCTGGTGTCGGACGCGCAGCCGGGCGAGGAGGCGATGCGCCAGTATTTGCGCGAGCGGCTGTCGCCCTACAAGGTGCCGAGCGAGATCCGCTTCCTGGCCCAGCTTCCGGCCGCACCCACCGGAAAGATCCTGAAGAGCGAACTGAAGACCCTGGCCCTGCAAGGCCGTGTTGCAAGCTGAACCGAGGACTCCCCATGGCATTGCCCGCACTCTTGAAAGACAAGCTCTCGCTGCCGCTGATCGGCTCGCCCCTGTTCATCATCTCCAACCCCGAGCTCGTGCTGGCCCAGTGCCTGGCCGGCGTGGTGGGTTCCTTCCCCGCCCTCAACGCGCGGCCGAAGGAACTGCTGGACGAATGGCTGGCGCACATCACCGCGACCCTCGATGCGGCCCGCGAGGCCGAGCCCGCGCGCCGCATCGCGCCCTTCGCGGTCAACCAGATCATCCATCCGTCCAACGACCGGCTCGACCACGACATGGACCTGTGCGTGAAGCACCGCGTGCCGATCATCATCACCAGCCTGTCGGCGCCCACGGACTATGTGGCCCCGGTGCATGCCTACGGCGGCCTCGTCTTCCACGACGTCACCAATGTCAAGCACGCGCAGAAGGCGCTGGCGGCCGGCGTCGACGGGCTGATCCTGGTGTGCGCGGGCGCCGGCGGCCATGCCGGCACGATGAGCCCTTTCGCGTTGGTGGCCGAGGTGCGGCGCTTCTTCGACGGGCCGATCGCGCTGTCGGGCTCGATCACCTCGGGCGCGCATGTGGCCGCGGCACTGGCGATGGGGGCCGACCTGGCCTACGTCGGCACGCGCTTCATCGCCACGCCCGAAGCCAATGCACAGGAAGCCTACAAGCAGATGATCGTCGACAGCGCCGCGTCCGAGGTCACCTACACGCCGCTCTTCACCGGCGTGCACGGCAACTACCTGACGCGCAGCATCGCGGCTGCCGGCCTCGACCCGGCCCAGCTGCCGACGGCCGACAAGTCATCGATGAACTTCGGCGCCACGCGCGTCAAGCCCTGGAAGGACGTCTGGGGCGCGGGGCAGGGCGTGGGCAACATCGACGAAGTGCTGCCCACCGCAGAGCTGGTGCGGCGCATGACGCGCGAGTACCGAGGCGCACTGGCGCAACTGGAAGCCTGAGCGCACCATTCCCACGATTACCCAAGGAGACTGAAACATGAGCGACAAGAAAGCCATCCTCGTCATCGGCGCCGGCGATGCCACGGGCGGCGCCATCGCGCGCCGCTTCGCGCGCGAGGGCTACATTGCCTGCGTCACGCGGCGCCAGGCCGACAAGCTGCAGCCGCTGGTCGATCAGATCAAGGCCGAGGGCGGCCAGGCGCACGGCTTCGGCAGCGATGCGCGCAAGGAGGAGGAGATGATCGCCCTCGTCGAGCAGGTCGAGCGCGAGATCGCGCCGATCGAGGTGGCGGTCTTCAACATCGGTGCCAACGTGCGCTTCGGCATCACCGAGACCACCGCCCGCGTGTATCACAAGGTGTGGGAGATGGCCTGCTTCGGCGGCTTCCTGATGGGGCGCGAGGTCGCCAAGGCGATGCTGCCGCGCGGCCGCGGCACCATCATCTTCACCGGCGCCACCGCCAGCCTGCGCGGCCGCGACGGCTATGCGGCCTTCTCGGGCGCCAAGCATGCGCTGCGCGCGCTGGCCCAGAGCATGGCGCGCGAGCTGTGGCCCAAGGGCATCCACGTGGCGCATCCGGTGATCGACGGCGCCATCGACACCGAGTTCATCCGCACGACTTTCCCCGAGCGCTACGCGCTGAAGGAGCAGGACGGCATTCTGCAGCCCGAGAGCATCGCCGACGCCTACTGGCAGATCCACATGCAGCCGCGCAACGCCTGGACGCACGAGACCGAGCTGCGCCCCTGGCTGGAAAGCTGGTGAGAGCAAAGGAAAGGAGCAGCGCCATGGCAGTCCCGGTTCAATTCCTGTTCGACTTCGGAAGCCCCAACGCCTACATGTGCCACCGCGTGATTCCCGCGATCGAGGCACGCACCGGCGTGGCCTTCGAGTACGTCCCCGTCCTGCTCGGCGGGATCTTCAAGCTCAGCGGCAACCGCTCGCCGGCCGAGGCCTTCGCGGGCATTCCGAACAAGCGCGCCTACGACCAGCTGGAGATCAAGCGCTTCGTCGCGAAGCACCGGCTCGATCGCTACCGGCACAACCCCTTCTGGCCGGTCAACACCCTGCAGATCATGCGCGGCGCGGTGGCGGCGCAGAAGCAGGGCTGCTTCGAGCGCTATGTCGAGGCGGTCTACGTGGCCATGTGGGAGGAGGCGCGCAACATGGAGGACCCGGAGGTCATCGTGCGCACGCTGGACGAAGCAGGGCTGGACGGCCAGCGCCTCTACGCCGGCACCCAGGACCCGGAGGTAAAGAACCGCCTCATGGCCAACACGCAGGCCGCCTTCGAGCGCGGCGCCTTCGGCTCGCCGACTTTCTTCGTCGGCAGCGAGATCTTCTTCGGCAAGGACCGGCTGCGCGAGGTCGAGGAAGAAATCGTGCGGCAGAGCGCCGCCTAGCACGCCGCCGAGGCGGGCACCCGGACACCCCTGGGCTGAGCCGTCGGTAGCGGCGAGCCCTCCATCAAAAAGGAGACAAGCATGAAAACCACACGGCGATTCCTGGGCGCTGCGACCCTCGCGGCGCTGTTCGCGATCGGCGCGCCCGCGAGCCTTGCGTGGGCGCAGGACGCCTCGGGCTTTCCCGCCCGGCCCATCAAGATCATGCTCGGCTTCCCGCCGGGCGGTTCCACCGATTCGCCGATGCGCGCGCTGGCGGAGGACGCCTCGAAGATCCTCAACCAGCCCGTCGTGATCGAGAACAAGCCGGGCGCGGCGGGCCTGATGCCGGCTCAACTGCTGCAGGGCGCGCAACCCGACGGCTACACGGTCGGCGTGATCCCGGCCAACCTGTTCCGCCTGCCCTACACCGGCACCATGAACTGGAACCCTGCCACCGATCTGCGCTACGTGATCGGCCTGACCTCCTTCGTCTACGGCATCGTGGTGCCGGCGACCTCGCCGATCAAGAGCATGGACGACTACGTGGCCTACGCCAAGGCGCATCCCGGCGAGCTGACCTATGCCACGCCCGGCGCGTATCTCGCGCAGCACCTCGCGATGGAGCAGATCGCGCGCATCAAGAACATCCGACTGAGCCACGTGCCCTACAAGGGCACGGCCGAGTCGTTGCAGGCGGTGGTGGGCGCGCACGTGATGTCGGCGGCCGAGACCTCGGGCTGGGGGCCGTATGTGGAGAGCGGCAAGCTGCGCCTCCTCGTCACCTTCGGCGAGAAGCGCATGAGCCGCTTCCCCGACGTGCCGACCTTGAAGGAGGTCGGCATCGACATTCCGCCGCCTTCCGCGGCCTGGGGGCTGGCGGTGCCGAAGAACACGCCGCAGGCGGTGGTGGCCAAGCTGCACGACGCCTTCAAGCAGGCGATGGAACAGCCGGGCTTTCGCAACGCGCTGGCGCAGTACTACATGGAGCCGGCGTACATGAGCCCGGCGCGCTACCAGCAGTTCGCGGCCGAGTCGACGCAGCGCGAGAAGCAGATGCTCGACGCGATCGGCTTCGTGCGGGAGAAGTAGGGCAGCGCTAGCGCCGCGCGCCCAGGCCCTGCTCGATCTCGCGCACCATCGCGATCAGCTTGGGGCGCACCTCGCCGAGCAGCGTGTCGCGCGAGATCGACTGGGCCGGCCCCGCTGCATTGATCACCATCAGCGGCAGCCCGCCGCCCGGCTGGAAAGGCACGGCGATGCCGTTGATCTCTTTCTGCCACTCGCCGAAGGAGCCGACGTAGCCGCTCTCGGCCAGGTCGGCGCAGGCCTGTCGCAGGCCCTTCTCGATGCGGGGCCAGGCGATCGGGTCGAGCGCCTGGATGCGTTCCTCCAGCGCCAGCCGCACGTTCTCCGGCGCAGCCGCCAGATAGGCGCGGCCCATCGCGGTGGTGGCCAGGGGGATGCGCGCGCCGATGTCCAGCCGCAGCGTCACGATCGAATGGCCGCGGCAGTTCTCGATGTAGAGCATCGACATCTCGTCGCGCAGGCCGAGCGAGACCTGGGTGCCGGTGTCGATCGCCAGCTGCTGCATCAGGGGCCGGCTCATCTCCTTGACGTCCAGCCGCGCCAGCGTGGTGCCGCCGAGCATCAGCGTGGCCATGCCGAGCCGGTAGCGGCCCGACTCCTCGACGTGGTGCAGGTAGCCCAGCCGGGTGAGCGTGTAGGTCAGTCGCGTGACGGTGGACTTGGGCAGCCTGCAGCGCTCCGCGAGCTCCTGGTTGCCGAGCCGCTCCTCGCCGGACCTGAAGCAGCGCAGCACGTCGAGGCCGCGCGCCAGGGCGGTGACGAAATGGCGGTCTTCGCGGCCTTCGTCCAGCACATCCGGATCGAAGGAGGCGGGGGAGTTCTTCATGACGGTCTCCTGCGTTCTGCACAGCGGTATCAAACTTGGCGGCAGGGCGCGTTCGGACCTATGAAGCCCTGTCGCCGAATCCCACAATTGCAGAATTATGAACCGCATTGCAAAACAAGTGCAGTGCTCTTGCAGGAGACAGACCATGGAGCAGACCGTCGCCACCGGCGCCCACAACTTCGCTTCGATCGAGCGCGTCGTCTTCGGCCAGCCGGCCGCCGGGGTGATCGCGGCCGAGGCCACGCGCCTCGGCAGCCGGCGGGTCTTCATCGTCGCGAGCCGCACGCTGCGCACGCAGACCGGCGTCATTCGCGCGATCGAGCAGGCGCTGGGCGAGCGGCACGCGGCCACCTTCGACGGCATCCCGCAGCACACCACCCGCAGCGGCGTCGCGCGCGCCACGGCCGCGGCGCTGGCGGCGCAGGCCGACCTGGTGGTGGCGGTGGGCGGCGGCTCCGTCATCGACGCCTCCAAGATGCTGCTGCTGTGCATGCGCCACGGCATGACCGACGAGCACCTGGAGGCGCTCGACCGCTTCGAGGTGAAGCTGGGCGACGATGGCAAGCCCGTGCGGCCGGTCTTCGACGGCCCCGCGCTGCGCATGATCGCGGTGCCCAGCACGCTCAACGGCGGCGAGTTCAATGGCGGCTGCCTGGTGACCGACGAGCGCCGCAAGCTCAAACAGACTTTCTTCCACCCGCTCATGATGCCGCGCACCGTCGTGCTCGATCCGGCCTTGACCCTGCACACCCCCGAGTCGCTGTGGCTGGGCTCGGCCACGCGTGCGCTCGACCACGCGATCGAGGCGCTGCTGTCGACCACGCCCACGCCGCTCACCGACGCGGTGGTGCTCGACGGCATCGCGCGCATGGCGCGTGCGCTGCCGGCATGGCGCGCCGAGCCGGCGAGCCTCGCGGCGCGCGCCGAATGCCAGGTGGCGAGCTGGCTCTGTTCCTACGGCCTGTCCAGCCGCGGCCCGGGGGGCGGCGTGATGATGGGGCCGAGCCATGCCATCGGCCACGTGCTGGGCGGCAGCTGCGGCGTGCCGCACTACTACTGCACGCCGGTGATGATGCCGGCCATCCTGCGCTGGTCGGAGCCTGCGACCGCGGCGCGCCAGCGCCAGCTGGCCCAGGCGCTGGGGCGGCCCGGGCTGCCGGCCGCCGAGGCCTTCGCGGAACTCGTGAAGACGCTGGGCCTGCCCGCGACGCTGCGCGATGTCGGCGTCGACGAAAGCCAGTTCGACATGATCGCGCGCACCAGCATGCGCGAGCTCTTCATCCACGGCAACGCGCGCAAGATCTCCGGGCCGGGCGAGGTGCTGGAGATCCTGCGTCTGGCGGCCTGAGCGTCTTCAGCGCTTCGCCTCGAACACCAGGCAGGTGGTGGTCGCATGCGCGTACAGCGTGCCGTCCGGTCCGAAGAGGCGCGCCTCGGCGGTGGCCAGCTGGCGGCCGCAATGGATCACCTTGCCTTCGGCGCGCACGCGCGGCACCTTGGGCGTGACGCCCTTGACGAAGTTCACGTTCAGCTCGGCCGTGGTGTAGGCGCGGCCCGGCGGCATCATCGTGTGCACCGAGCAGCCGAGCGACGAGTCGAGCAGGGTGGCGACCCAGCCGCCGTGGATGGTGCCCAGCGGATTCAGGTGCTGCGGCAGTGGCGTGCCCTGGAACACCGCGACGCCGGGGCTGACCGAGAGGATCGTGAAGTCGAGCGTCTTGGCGATCGCGGCATAGCGGATGTCGCCGCGCAGCATGGCCTGCATCACCTCCAGTCCGGTCTTGCCTTCGATTTGCTCGGGGCTCGCCAGCCCTGGACCCGGGCCGGCCTCCAGGCGGGCGAGGACCTCTCGCTCTTCGGCAAGCCAGGCTTCGAGTGTGGTGTTCTGCGTCAAGGGTCTTTCTCCGACATAAAGGTTGCATATGCAACGGTTGTAGCTACAATCTTCGGCCATGGATGCTATCGCAAAGCCGCAGGGCTGTACCAATTTCAGGCTGCGCCGCCTGACCCGCATGGTCTCTCGGCACTACGACGCGCATGTTGCCGCAGCCGGCCTCAAGACCACACAGTACTCGCTGCTCTCGCATGTGTTGACCCTCGGCCCGCTGCGGCCGGTCGACCTGGCGCAGGCGATGAACGTCGACGCCTCCACGCTGACGCGCAACCTCAAGCCCATGCTGGCCGCCGGCTGGCTGACCCAGACCGAGGGGCCGGATGCACGCAGCCGCCTGATCGCGATTACCGAGGCCGGCCGCGCCAAGCGCGCCGAGGCCCAGCGCCTGTGGCGCGCCGCGCAAGCGGGGCTCAACGAGATGCTGGGTGTCGAGCGCGTCGCGGCCCTGCACCTGCTGATCGACGAAAGCATTGCGCTCCTGCAGCGCGCCGGATTGAAAGACGAGGAAAGCAGCGATGAGTGACTCCAATCCCACGCCCGCCGCAAGCGCGGGGCCGTCCGCCGTGCGCCGTTACGCGCTTTGGCTGGTGCTGCTGGCCACGGCCGGCACCTTCGCGCTCACCATGGGCGTGCGCCAGACCATGGGCCTGTTCCTGTCGGCGGTGAACACCTCGACCGGCCTGGGCGTCGCCAGCATCAGCCTGGCCTTCGCCTTCGGCCAGCTCTGGTGGGGGCTCACGCAGCCCTTCGCCGGCGCGGTGGCCGACCGCATCGGAACCGGCCGCGTCATCCTCATCGGCGTGCTGCTGGTGGCGCTGGGCACCATCATCACGCCGCTCATGACCAGCACCGCCGGCCTGATCTTCGCGATCGGCGTGCTGGCGGCGGGCGGCGCCGGGATGGCCGGGCCTTCGGTGCTGATGGGCGCCACGGCGCGGCTGGTGTCGCCTGCGCAGCGCGGGCTGGCCACCGGCATCGTGAACGCGGGCGGCTCCTTCGGCCAGTTCGCGATGGCGCCGATCGCCATCGGGCTCACCACGGCCTACGGCTGGGCCAATGCGATGCAAATCCTGGGCTTCCTGATCCTGGTGGCGCTGCCGGCGGCCTTCGTGCTCAAGGGCAATTCCAACGCGCTCGCCGCGGCCTCGGGCGCCAAGCGCCTGAGCGCGCGCGAAGCCATCGGGCAGGCGCTGGCGCTGCCGGGCTTCCGCCTGCTGAGCCTGGGCTTCTTCGTCTGCGGCTTCCACGTCGCGTTCCTCGCGACCCACCTGCCGGGCGTGGTGGCGGCCTGCGGCCTGCCGCCGGAAGTGGGCGGCTGGTCGCTCGCGATGATCGGCCTGTTCAACATCGTCGGCAGCCTCGCGATGGGCTGGGCGGTGGGGCGCTGGCGCATGAAGTCGCTGCTGGCGCTGCTCTATGCAACGCGCGGCGTGGCCGTGCTCGTCTTCCTGCTGGCGCCCAAGACCACCTTGGTGATGCTGCTCTTCGCTGCCGTCATGGGCGTGACCTTCCTCTCGACCGTGCCCCCGACCGTGGGCCTGGTGGCCAAGATGTTCGGTCCGGCCAACATGGCGATGCTGTTCGGCATCGTGATGCTGGCGCACCAGGTGGGCGGCTTCCTGGGCGCCTACCTGGGCGGCACCATCTTCGAGGCCACGGGCAGCTACGACTGGGTCTGGTACATCGACATCGTGCTGGCGGCGGGCGCGGCGCTGGTCAACCTGCCGATCCGCGAGGCGCACCTGCCGTCGCGTGCCGCCAGGGCGGCGGCCTGAGCGCCCGACGGCCATGACGACCGTCGATGCGCGCACGCGCCTGCTGCTGGAGGCGCCGATCGCGCCGACCCTGTGGCGACTGGCCATGCCCAACGTGCTGGTGATGATCGCGCAGGCCGCGGTCGGCCTCATCGAGACCTACTTCGTCGGCAAGCTGGGCACCGATGCCCTGGCCGGCATGGCGCTGGTGTTCCCGATCGTCATGCTGATGCAGATGACCTCCGCCGGCGCCGTGGGCGGCGGCATTGCTTCTTCGATTGCGCGCGCCCTCGGCGCGAAGCGGCGCGAGGATGCCAACGCGCTGGTGCTGCACGCGATGCTGGTGGCGCTGGGCTTCGGCCTGGTCTTCAGCGCCGTGCTGCTCGTCGGTGGCCGCGCGCTCTATGCGCGCATGGGCGGCGAGGGCGCTTCGCTGGAAGCGGCCGTGACCTATTCGCACTGGGTGTTCGCCGGCGCCGTGCTGGTGTGGCTCTTCAATTCGCTGGCGGCCGTGATCCGCGGCACCGGCAACATGGCGGTGCCGGCCAGGGTGACGGTGGGAGGCGTGTTCTTTCTCGTGCCGGTGTCGCCGCTCCTGATCTTCGGCTGGGGCCCGATTCCCGCGCTCGGCATCGCGGGCGGCGCAATGGCGCTGCTGCTTTATTACCTCGTCGGATCGCTGGCGCTGCTGGCCTATTTGCGCTCGAGCGGCAGCGATCTGAAGCTCTCCTTCACGGGCGTGCGCCTGCGCTGGCCGTTGTTCCGCGACATCCTTCGGGTGGGCCTGATCTCCTCCATCGCGACCGCCTGCGTCAACCTCTCGATCGCCGTCGCCACCGCGCTCGCGGGCCAGTTCGGCGCCGGCGCGATCGCCGGCTACGGCACCGGCTCGCGGCTCGAGTACCTGCTGGTGCCGCTGGTCTTCGGATTCGGCGCGCCGCTTCTGGCGATGGTCGGCACCTGCATCGGCGCCGGCCAGCGCGAGCGGGCGCTGCGGGCGACCTGGATCGGCGTGGCCATGGCCTTCGCGATGGCCGAGGCCGTGGGCCTGGCGGCGGCGCTGTTCCCGCGTCCCTGGCTGATGCTCTTCGGCAACGATCCCGCCATGCTCGAGGCCGGCACGCAGTACTTGCGCGCCGTGGGGCCCTTCTACGGCTTCTTCGGCGTCGGCCTGGTGCTGTACTTCGCCTCGCAGGGCGCGGGGCGGCTCTTGTGGCCGGTGCTGGGCAACCTGGCGCGGCTGGCGGTTGCAGCGCTCGGCGGTTGGCTGGCGCTGCGCTGGAGCGGCGAACTCGTGCATGTGTTCGTGGCCCAGGCGGTGGCGCTGGTGGTCTATGGAATCGTCATTGCCGGAGCCATTGCGGGCGGCTCCTGGTTCGGGCCGGTGGGCTGGCCGCGCAGCACGAGCGGGCTGCTGCGGCGGGTTGGCGCTTCCTGATTTCCTCTGTCATCCGTCATGGGGGTATGGACACCGACATTGCGTGCCGTGTGTCGGACGAAGATCTCGCCCAACGACGTGGCGCGTCAGGCGCCGGCCACGGTAGGGAGCCGGAGGTGTTGGCTGATGCGACGGCGCGGCGAAGCAGGGCTTTGTCGGGACGGCCCGGGCCTACGCTGCGGCGCGCTGAAGGCAGGGCGCTCGGCGTCGCCGAAGTTCCTGCCCACCCGGCCACTGATCACGAGGCGGCGGCGGCGTGCTGATCAAGCGTCTTGGTCCTTCCAAGCCTTCATGGTCAACGCCAACCAAAGCTCCCGCTGCTTATCTTGTCCACGCTGCTTGAGTTCTTGCGTGAGGGCTGCAGGACGAAGGGCTGACGGCACCGCACGATTCTCGAGATCGTTTTGCACCTCCCGTTCGATGTTCTTCCAGTAGTTCCCGTCGGCGATTGCATTTTCAATCTCGTCGACCTCGTTCGGATACTTGTCGCGCAGGACAGCTTGCCAAGGTTCCCAGGTGGCGAAAAAGCCCCAAAGCTCCTTCCCCTCTCTGTCCAGAACCGCTCGCATCGCAGCTGAGATGTCCTTGGACTCGACGCCCGAGATGAGGCTGCTGATGAATCTCCCATACGGCTTCTCGCCTCCCAGCTCAAGCGATTCATGGAGCTCGGAATAGTAGGCGAGGTGTGTTTCGATCTCCTCCAGATGTTCGCCCACGCCTCGGACCCGCCGGTCCGCGTTGATTTCCTTCACCTTGTCCTTTGCCAGTTGGTCGATACAAGTGCGGCGAAACACCTTGCGTGCGAGATGGAACATCTGCTCCTTGGTCAGCACACCCTCCATGGCAGGCTGGACAAGCAATGCCAATTCCGCTTGATGCAATGTGAAAGAGACACGATCGTCGCACCTCTCGTCGCCGCCCTTGAGCGCAGCGAAGACGCGTTCGGCCAAAGGGGGCTTGGCGGCCATTTCTTCGACGAGACGCCGAAGCATCGGTTTGAGATGCGAGCTCGTCGTTTCTTTGAGTGCTCTCTTGACCAAAGTGGCCAGTAGCGAGAGATCGTGCGTTTCATTGAACTGCGTGAACAAATCCGCCCCCAGCTCCAGTGCTTCGGACAGGGCATGAACGGGATTGACTGGGCTCGCACGAACCGTTGTATAGGGCCTTTCTGGAAAGTTGAGCGGTTGAGCAGAACGATTCCCCTGCAGTGGAGGTGCCAACAGCGCGTTCCAAAAGGCGCGGGCCTCTTCGGGGCTAAAGGCATTGAACAAAGGTGAACCCGTCCCATTTTGTCGCATTGCGGCATTGAGATCTTGGGACGAAACGCTGAGAAGTGTCGACGTTGGCGTCGCTCCCTGATCGGCCACGTACTCGAATTGCGCAGAGGGTTCCCAGCGGGAGGCCACATCCAGCGCAGAGGGTTCCCAGCGGGAGGCCACATCCAGCGCAGAGGGTTCCCAGCGGGAGGCCACATCCAGCGCAGACTCCAACTCCTCGAATGGCGACTGAACTTGCAAGAGCCCGGCCCTGCCGGCAACGCGTTCTTCGAGTGAAGGAGGTGCGGCCTCTTCGGTCGAGACTTCTGAGTTTGGATACGAGTCCTCCGGCTGTTCATTCGAGGCAGGCGCTCGTTGTTGTGGCGGTTGTCCTGCACCCTGGCGAAAGGGGTTGTTGCTTGCGGAACGAAGATTCATGGGCGGCTGTTGAAGTTTGACTAGTTTTTAGGGTCGGAACGGAGCTTCGTCCTGCCTGTCGATGACGACTCAAGCTGAGTAACGCCACAGCGACGGCCGTTCCCGGACCAGCAAAAAACACGCTTCAACACAACAGGCAATCGCGCCAGCAAAAAAATGGATGCCGCCGCCGGCACGTGCTGCCAACGCTGAGTTGGCTCGGCTGCGGGCAGCCGCGGCCATCTAAAGCACCTCGAAATAGGCCGTATGGTCGCCGAGCGCCAGCGCGCTGACCGACGCGGTAAAGCGCGAGGTCGAGAAGGGTTTCGTCGCCGACCGGCCGGCCTACGCCGCGGCGCGCTGAAGAAGAGGGCGCCCAGCGTGCGGCGCTGGCAGCAGCCGCCGCAGCGCCTCGAAGAACAGATCGGACTGCTCCCGCTCCCCCTGGATCTGCGCCGCCACGTGCGCCGCCAGCTTCGCATCGACCGGCGCCAGAGGCCGCCCGGTGGATTGCGCGATCACCTGGTGCAGGCACGCGCGCTCGACGTAGTAGAGGTCGTCGTAGGCATGCGCGATGTTCGCCCCGGCCACGATCACGCCGTGGTTGGCCAGGAAGGCGATGTCCTTGCCGCCCATGGCATGGGCGATGCGCTCGCCCTCGCGGTCGTCCAGCGCCAGGCCGTTGTAGGTCGCGTCGATGGCGATGCGGCCCATGAAGCGCATGGCGTTCTGGCTCAGCGCCGGGTCGAGCGCGCGGTCGGTGGTGAGCGTCAGCGCGGTCGCGTAGGGCATGTGGCAGTGGAGCACCACCGCGCGGCCGGTGACGCGATGCACCGCGCCGTGAATGAAGAGCGCCGTGGGCTCGACCCGGTGGCGCCCGGCCAGCACCTCGCCGTGCACGTCGATCAGCACGATGTCCTCGGGGCCGATCTCGCTCCAGTGCAGGCCGCGCGGATTGATCAGGTAGCGGTCTTGCGCGCCCGGCAGGGCGACGCTGAAATGATTGCACACGCCTTCGGAGAGGCCGTGGTGCGCGGCGGCGCGCAGCGCCAGCGCGAGGTCTTCGCGCAGGGCGCGGATGGCGGGGCTGGCGTACTCGGCTTCAGGGCTCATCGTTCGATCTCCGTTCCGGGCATGGCGAAACTCATATCCGCAGGCTCCCATTGAAGGCCGCCACGAACTCCATGGCCGCCTCGCGCACCGCCTCGGCGCTCTTGCCGGGCTTGTAGAGCGCCGATCCGATGCCGAAGCCGGCCGCGCCGGCCTCGCGCCAGGCCTGCATGCCGGCCGGCGTGATGCCGCCCACGGGCAGCAGCGGCGTGCCCTGCGGCAGCACCGCGAGCAAGGCCTTGACTACCGCCGGCGAGGCCAGCTCGGCCGGGAAGAGCTTGAGCCCGGCGGCACCCGCCGCGAGCGCGCCGAAGGCCTCGGTCGGCGTCATCACGCCCGGCAGGCTCACCAGGCCGAGGCGGGTCGCTTCCGCCAGCACCTCGGGGTTGAAATTGGGCGCGACGATCAACTGCCCGCCGGCGGCATGCACCTCGCGCACCTGCTGCGCCTCGAGCACGGTTCCGGCGCCCACCAGCGCACCGGGGAAGCGCTCGCGCAGCAGCGCGATGCTCTTGAGCGGCTCGGGCGAATTGAGCGGCACCTCGAGCAGCCGGAAGCCGGCACCGACGATGGCGTCGCCGATCTTCGGCGCCTCGGCCGGGTTCAGGCCGCGCAGGATGGCCACCAGGGGCAGTTGCTGCAGGGCGGTGGAAAACTGCTCGTGGGGAGGCGTCATGACCTTGCCTTGTTCGAGAGATGAATGGCCGCCAGCGCGTGCAGGCCGGCCCAGGTGGCCTCGGTGCCCAGCGTGCGCGCGGTGTTGCCGGAGATCTCCAGCGCCAGCAGGTAGCGCTGGGTCAGCGCAGGGCTGCCGATCAGCACCAGGTCGCCCGCGTGGATGGACTGGGTGCGCAGCTCTTCGCCGATCAGCAGCCCGGACAAATAGCTCGCCAGCTCGCCCGCCGGCATGCGGTCGAACAGCGCCAGCGTGCGTGCGCCGAAGGCGTTGTGCAGCAGGCCCTGGCCGTTGTCGGCCTGCGTCACGCCTTCGAGAAAGGCGACTTCGTCCAGCGGCGCCTGGGCATCGAGCGTGCGCGCCAGGATCGAATGCTGGCTCAGCAGTGCGTAGAACTCGCCCGTCATGAAGGTGCGGAAACCGGTCACCCGGCCGCGCTTGACCGTGACCCACTTGTTGTGCGTGCCGGGCAGCACGAAGAGGCCGTCGGACAGGCCGGTCAGCGCCATGGCGCCGAAGATCTGCACCTCCTCGCCGCGCATCACGTCGGGCACGCCGTCGTGCATGTCGCTCATGCCGGGCACGATCGCGATGCGGCCGGGCTCGATCTCGACGATGGCATTGCCCACTTCGACCCGGCCCGAGGGGCAGGGGCAGTAGGGCGCCTCGACCCAGCCCTGCTTGCTGCCGGCCATGCCCGAGATCAGGCAGAAGCTGCCGGTGGGGCGCATCCAGTCGCCGAACAGTTCCTCGAAGAGCGCCAAAAAGCCGCCCGGCGGCACCGTGAGGATGCCGCGCGGGTGGCTGCGCTCCTCGAGCACATGCCCCTTGCCGTCGAGCAATGCGCCGCGCAAGGAGCTGGTGCCCCAGTCGATGGCGATCAGATGCATACCGGACCGTGAAAAGCGAAAGTTGAGCCTAGTGATTGTCCCTGGGAACGAAGGAACCGCGCTTTCCGCGCAGGAATCCGAGGTCGGCGCCCTGGTCGGCCTGCAGCACGTTGTCGACGTAGAGCTTCCAGTAGCCCGAGTCCAGCGCCGGCTTCGGCGCAGTCCACAGGGCACGGCGGCGCGCCAGCTCCTCGTCGCTCACATGCAGGTGCAGCAGGCGCTTCGGCACGTCGAGCTCGACGATATCGCCATCCTGCACCAGCGCCAGCGGGCCGCCGGCCGCCGCCTCGGGGGCGGTGTGCAGCACCACGGTGCCGTAGGCGGTCCCGCTCATGCGGGCGTCGCTGATGCGCACCATGTCGGTGATGCCCTTGCGCAACACCTTGGGCGGCAGCGGCATGTTGCCGGCCTCGGCCATGCCGGGGTAGCCCTTGGGGCCGCAGTTCTTGAGCACCATGATGCAGTGCTCGTCGATGTCCAGCGCCTCGTCGTCGATGCGCTTGTGCAGGTCGTCCGCGTTCTCGAAGACCACCGCGCGGCCCTTGTGCACCAGCAGCTCGGGCGTCGCTGCGCTCGGCTTGATGATGGCGCCGTTGGGCGCGAGGTTGCCGCGCAGCACGCAGATGCCGGCCTTGTCCTTGAAGGGGCTCGCCAGCGGCTGGATCACCTGCGGGTTGTAGTTCTCGGCATCCTTGACGTTGTCCCAGACGCTCTGGCCGGTGGAAGTGACGATGTCCTTGTGCAGGTACTGGGCGATCTCCTTCATCACCACCGGCAGCCCGCCCGCATAGCAGAAGTCCTCCATCAGGTACTGCCCCGAGGGCTGGAGGTTGACCAGGCAGGGCAGGTCGGAGGCCAGCCGATCGAAGTCGTCGAGCGTGAGGTCGACGCCGATGCGCCCCGCGATCGCCAGCAGGTGGATCACCAGGTTGGTCGAGCCGCCGATCGCCGCGTTGACCTTGATCGCGTTCTCGATCGCCTGGCGGGTGAGGATCTTCGACATCAGCAGGTCCTCGTGCACCATGTCGACGATGCGCCGCCCGGCCATGCGCGCCAGCACGTTGCGCCGGCCGTCCACCGCGGGGTAAGCCGCGTTGCCCGGCAGGCCGATGCCCAGCGATTCGACCATGCTGGCCATGGTGCTGGCCGTGCCCATGGTCATGCAGTGGCCGTGGCTGCGGTGCATGCAGCTCTCGGCCTCGAAGAACTCCTGCAGCTTGAGCGTGCCGGCGCGCACCTGCTCGCTCATCTGCCAGACGCCGGTGCCCGAGCCGAGCTCCTGCCCGCGCCACTTGCCCGAGAGCATCGGGCCGCCGGAGACCCCGATGGTGGGCAGGTCCACGCTGGCCGCGCCCATCATCAGCGCGGGCGTGGTCTTGTCGCAGCCCATCAGCAGCACCACGCCGTCGATCGGGTTGGCGCGGATGCTCTCCTCCACGTCCATGCTCGCGAGGTTGCGGTAGAGCATGGCGGTGGGGCGCAGCAGCGTTTCGCCCAGCGACATCACCGGGAATTCGAGCGGAAAGCCACCGGCCTCGTAGACGCCGATCTTCACCTGCTCGGCCAGCGTGCGGAAGTGCGAGTTGCAGGGCGTGAGCTCGCTGAAGGTGTTGCAGATGCCGATGACCGGACGCCCGTCGAACTGGTCGTGCGGCACGCCCTTGCCCTTGACCCAGCTGCGGTAGATGAAGCCATCGCGGTCGTTGCGGCCGAACCATTGCTGGCTGCGCAGTTCGTGGGTGGGCTTGCGGCGTGGACTGCTGCTCATCGTGTTGTCTCCGGCGTGTGCCAATCGAGGCCTCGGCGAATCAGGGTTTGTCCTGCCGGGCCGTTATTTCAATCATCATATGATAAGCCGCGAGACGCAAACACAAGCAGGGTTTTCGAGCGGACTCGCCGCCCAAAGCCCCACCCCCAGCAGGAGACAAAGGCAGTGCCCCATTCGTTGAACGACGCACGTCCCGAGGTGCTGGTGGTCGCACCGCTCATGCCCTTCCTGATGGAGGCGCTGCAGCGCGAGTACGTGGTGCACGACCGCATCCACATGAACGACCCGGACGCCTTCGCCGCCGCCGCCCCGCGCATCCGCGCCGTGGTCGCGAACGGCGAGGCCAAGGTGCCGCGCACGCTCATGGAGCGCTTGCCGGCGCTCGAGATGATCTCGGTGTTCGGCGTCGGCTACGACGGCGTCGACGTGCCCGCGGCGCAGGAGCGCGGCGTGCCCGTCACCAACACGCCGGAGGTGCTGAACGACGACGTGGCCGATCTCGCCATCGGCCTGCTGCTGTCGATCGCGCGCCGCATCCCGCAGGCCGACCGCTTCGTGCGCGACGGGCAGTGGCCGCAGGGCCCGTTCCCGCTGAGCCGCAAGGTCTCGGGCGCCCGGCTGGGCGTGGTCGGCATGGGCCGCATCGGCCAGGCCATCGCGCACCGGGCCCGCGCCTTCGGCATGCAGATCGCCTACACCGCGCGCTCGCCGCGCGCCGGCGTCGAGTACGCGTATCACGCCGACGCCGTGGCGCTGGCCGGCGCGGTCGATTTCCTGGTGGTCATCACGCCCGGCGGCGCGGCCACGCGCGGGCTGATCGATGCACGCGTGCTGGAGGCGCTCGGCCCGCAGGGCTACCTGGTCAACGTCGCGCGCGGCAGCGTGGTCGACGAGCCGGCGCTGATCGCGGCGTTGTCGAAGGGCGTCATCGCCGGCGCGGCGCTCGATGTGTTCGCGAACGAGCCGACGGTGCCGGCCGAGCTGCGGGCCATGCCCAACGTGGTGCTCACGCCGCACATGGCCAGCGGCACGAAGCAGACGCGCGAGGCCATGGCGCAGCTCACGTTCGACAACCTGCGCGCGCATTTCGCGGGCACGCCGCTGCTCACGCCCGTGGATGCCTGAAGGTATGAGCAAGAACATCCACGGCCGCACCCTCGACCTGCTCGGCGAGGCCATCGTGTCGCGCCGCTATGCAATCGGCGCGCCCATGCCTGCGGAGCCCCTGCTGTGCGAGGAGTTCGGTGTCAGCCGCACCGTGGTGCGCGAGGCGGTGAAGTCGCTGGTGGCCAAGGGGCTGATCATCACCGGCCCCAAGGTCGGCACGCGCGTGCTGCCCGAAGAGCGCTGGAACTGGTTCGACCCCGACGTGATCACCTGGCAGGCGCGCGCCGGCCTCACCCCCGAATTCCTGCGCGATCTGCTGGACCTGCGGCGGGTGGTCGAGCCGGCAGCGGTGCGGCTCGCGGCCGAGCGCGCCACCGCGGCCGACATCCAGAGGATCGAAGAGGCCTACGCCGGCATGAAGCACGCGATCGAGCAGGAGGGCGACTACGTCGCCAACGACCTGCGCTTCCACCACGGGCTGCTGGCGGCAGCGCAGAACCGCATGCTGGCGCAGATGAGCAAGGCACTGGACGCGCTGCTGCGCACCAGCTTCGAGCTCTCCACCGCCAAGAAGGATGGGCCGGCCCTGTCGCTGCCGCTGCATCGCGCGGTGCTCGATGCCGTCATCGCCCACAACCCGGCGCGCGCCGAGCGCGCCATCGTCAAGCTGATCGACGGCGCGCGCGAGGACATCGAAGAGGTGCTCTCGCTGCGCCGCCGCCCACCGCGCCACGGCCGCGCGCCGCCGCGGGTCAAGGCGGCCGCCTGAGGCCTTCCGTTTTTTTAGCCCCCGCTCGTGGATCGAGCATCCCACCGAAGAGGAGACACAGCATGAAATTCAAGCGACTCGTGATTCCCGCGCTGACAGCGCTGGGCCTGGCCATTGCCGGCCAGGCGGCTGCCCAGGAGAAGCTCACCGTCTGGTGGGTCAAGGGCTTCTACAAGGCGGAAGACGACGCACTGTTCGCGGCCATCAAGAAGTTCGAGGACAAGCACAAGAACGTGAAGGTCGAGCTCTCGCAGTACCCGGTGCAGGACATGATCCCCAAGACCGTGTCCGCGCTCGACTCCGGCAGCCCGCCCGACGTGGCCTACGCCGACGTCTACGACTTCCAGGTCACCGGCAAGTGGGCCTTCGATGGCAAGCTGGAGGACATCAGCAGCGTCATCTCGCCGATGCAGGCGCGCTTCGCGCCCAACACGGTGGAGACCACCTTCCTCTACAACGACCAGACGAAGTCGAAGGCCTACTACGCCTTCCCGATCAAGCAGCAGACGATGCACATCGAGTACTGGAAGGACATGCTGGAGGAGGCGGGCTTCAAGGAGTCGGACATTCCGACCACCTGGAAGGAGTACTGGACCTTCTGGTGCGAAAAGGTCCAGCCGGCCAGCCGGCAGAAGACCGGCAAGCGCACCTTCGGCATCGGCATGCCGATGGGCGTGGACTCGAGCGACTCCTTCTATTCCTTCCTGACCTTCATGGACGCCTACAACGTCAAGCTGGTCAACGACAGCGGCAAGCTGCTGGTGGACGACCCGAGCGTGCGCACGGGCCTGATCGGCGCCATCACCGACTACACGATGCCCTACACCAAGGGCTGCACGCCGCCCTCGGCCACCAGCTGGAAGGACCCGGACAACAACGTCGCCTTCCACAACAAGACCACCGTGATGACGCACAACGCCACCATCTCGATCGCGGCGAAGTGGCTGGACGACATGAACAACGCCTCGCTCACCCCCGAGCAGCGCGAGGAGGCCAAGAAGAACTTCACCGAGCGCATTCGCACGGCCGGCTTCCCGAACAAGCCGGACGGCAGCAAGATGATCTACCGCACGGCCGTGAAGACCGGCGTGGTCTTCAAGGATGCCAGGAACAAGGCGCGCGCCAAGGAGTTCGTGACCTTCCTGCTGCAGGAGGAGAACCTCACGCCCTACGTCGAGGGATCGCTGGGCCGCTGGTTCCCGGTGACCAAGGCGGGCCAGGCGCGTGACTTCTGGAAGGCCGATCCGCACCGCCAGTCGGTCGCCAACCAGTACGCGGCGGGCACTGTGCCCTTCGAGTTCACCAAGAACTACAAATTCACCGTTCTCAACAACGAGAACGTGTGGGCCAAGACGATGAGCCGTGTCATCAACGACAAGGTGCCGGTGGACAAGGCGGTCGACGAGATGATCGAGCGCATCAAGACCGTGGCACGCTGAGCAGCGAGGACCTTCCATGAGCTCCACCGCAACTGCCGTGGCCGGCGCCGGGGCCGGCGCCGCTCCTGGTGCCGCGCGGCCGGGCCGCTGGCAGTTCTGGGGGCGGCTGATGGTCGTGCCCTACCTGCTGGTGTTCGCGGTCTTCGTGCTCTACCCGGTGTGCTACGGGCTCTGGCTGGCGCGCCATCCGCAGAGCTACGTGCACCTGGTGGAAGACCCGATCTTCTTCCGCTCGGTGGTCAACACCTTCGTCTTCCTGGTGGTGGCGATCAACGTGAAGATGCTGGTGGCGCTGGTGCTCTCCGGCTTCTTCGTGCAGTCGCGCTGGTGGATCAAGATCCTGGCGGGCATCTTCATCCTGCCCTGGGCCATGCCCTCGATCCCGACCATCCTCTCGGTGCGCTTCATGCTCAACCCGGAATGGGGGGTGATCAACACCACCATCTTCCGGTTGACCGGCGCCGACGGGCCCAACTGGCTCAACGATCCCACGCTGGCGCTGGGCTTCGCGATGCTGATGCACATCTGGAAGTCGCTGCCCTTCTGGACGCTGATCCTGGTGGCGGGCCGGCTCGCGATCCCGAGCGAGCAGTACGAAGCGGCATCGGTCGACGGCGCGACCTCGTGGCAGAAGTTCCGCTTCATCAGCTGGCCTTCGCTGCGTACCCTCTACCTGACCTCGACCATCCTCTCGATGATCTGGACGCTGGGCGATTTCAACAGCGTCTACCTGTTGACCGGCGGCGGGCCGGCCGACCTCACGCATGTGCTGGCGACGCTGGGCATCCGTTATCTGAGGCTGGACCAGGTGGACCTGTCGATGGCGTCCATCGTGGTGGCGATGCCCTTGGTTCTGCCTCTTGTGTATTTCATGATGAAGAGGCTCTCGAAATGACCCCCCTCGCTTGTCACTTCGTGTATTCGCTGCCCGCCGGGGGGGCGCTGGCCCTCCCAGCGGCGGCTCGTCGGAGGGCGAGATGAAGCGCCTGACCTTCAAGACCGTCACCGCCGAGGCCAAGCTGCTGCTGATCGGCATTCCCGTGCTGCTGTGGACGCTGATCCCGGTCTACCACATGGTCTTGTTCGCGATCTCGCCGCGCGACTCGGCGACTTCGGGGCGCCTGTGGCCCACGGCACCGACGCTGGACAACTTCCGCATCGTCTTCCAGCAGAAGCACTTCTACCTCGACCATTTCTGGGTTCAGCTGGGCAACTCGCTGCTGATCGCGGTCTCGGTGGGCGTGCTCACGCTCTTCGTGGCGACCACAGCGGCCTTCGCGATCAGCCGGCTCAAGGTGCGCGGCGGGCGCACGGTGATGAACATGGCGCTGTTCACCTACTTCATCCCCGCGGCCTTCCTGGCCGTGCCCATGTACAAGACCATGGGCAACTACGGCCTGCTCAACAGCCAGTGGTCGCTGATTCTGGCGATGGTCACCATCGCCTCGCCCTACTGCATCTGGGTGCTCAAGCAGGCCTCGGACAAGCTGCCCTACGAGCTCGACGAGGCCGCGCGCATGGACGGCGCTTCGCCGCTGCAGCTGTTCCGCCTGGTCTACCTGCCGCTGATGGTGCCCTCGCTGGTGGCGGTCGGCACGTACTCGCTGCTGCTGGCGTGGAACGAGTATCTCTATGCCTTCCTGCTGCTGTCGAACGACCGCAGCGTCACGCTGGCGGTGGCGCTCGGCAACTTCCTCGCGGCCGACGATTCGCCCTGGGAACTGCTGATGGCCACCGGCCTGATCTACGCGCTGCCGCCGGCGGCAATCTATTACGCATTCAAGCGCTACATGGTCGGCGGCCTCACCGCCGGCGCCGTGAAGAGCTGAAGAACAGCAAAGGGACGAACGACCCATGGCATCCGTAACCTTCCGCAACGTCAAGAAATCCTTCGGCAAGACCCAGATCATCCAGGGCCTGGGCTTCGACATCGCCGACGGCGAGTTCGTGGTGCTGGTCGGGCCCTCGGGCTGCGGCAAGTCCACCTTGCTGCGCATGCTGGCCGGCCTGGAGGACATCACCGGCGGCGAGATCCTGATCGACAACCGGGTGGTGAACGAGCTCGAGTCCAAGGACCGCGACATCGCGATGGTGTTCCAGAGCTACGCGCTCTATCCGCACATGACGGTGGGCGAGAACATGGGCTTCAGCCTGCGCCTGCGCAATGCCGAGAAGTCCGTCACCGAGCAGCGCGTGGCCAATGCCGCGAAGATCCTGAACCTCGACACGCTGCTCGGCCGCTACCCGCGCGAGCTCTCGGGCGGGCAGCGCCAGCGCGTGGCCATGGGGCGCGCGATCGTGCGCGATCCCAAGGTGTTCCTGTTCGACGAGCCGCTGTCCAACCTCGACGCCAAGCTACGCGTGGCCATGCGCGCCGAGATCAAGGCGCTGCACCAGCGGCTGAAGACCACCACGGTGTACGTCACGCACGACCAGATCGAGGCCATGACCATGGCCGACCGCATCGTGGTGATGCACGACGGCATCGTCGAGCAGATCGGCACGCCGCTGGAGCTCTACGACCGCCCCGACAACCTGTTCGTCGCGCAGTTCATCGGCTCGCCGGCGATGAACGTGGTCGAGGGCGTGCTGCGGCGCAATGGCGCGGGCGTCACCGTCGAGGCCCACGGCGCGCACTGGCCCGCGCCGCCCGCGAGCCAGGCGGCGGAGGGCCAGCCGGTGCATTACGGCATTCGTCCCGGCGACATCGTGCTGGGCGATGCCGGCAGCGGCGTGCCCGCCCGCGTGATCGTGGTGGAGCCCACCGGCAACGAGACCGAGCTGCTGGTCCAGGTGGGCGAGGCCAAGCTGAGCCTGGTGGTGCATGGGCGCGTGCAGGCGGAGCCGGATGACACGATCGGTCTGGTCATCCGTCCCGACAGCGCGCATCTGTTCGATCGGCAGAGTGGGCGGCGGTTGAACTGAGCCACCCTCGGTCGTCGATGGGGCAGGGCTGCCGTCAAGGCGCCAGGTTCCTGATCCGATCAGCCGCCGGCGGCACCAGCGGGCTGTTGGCCGCGATGTACGCCTCCAGCGCATCGATGTCCTGGTCCCCGCCCAGCGGCTCCGTGCCCTCGGTAAACACGGTGAAGTTGTCGCCGCCGCTCGCCAGAAAGCTGTTCATCGCCACGCGGTAGCGATTGGCATCGCTCATCGCGGTGCCGTTCAGCGCCATCGCCGTGATGCGCGAGCCGGCCGGCTTCGACAGGTCGTAGCTGTAGCTGAAGGACTTCGAGGGCAGCAGCACACGCGGACGGGTCACGGTGTTGGTGCCGCTGTCGAACTGCTGCTCGAGCACGGCCTTGATCTGCGCGCCCGTCATCGTCTTCACCACCAGGCTGTTGCCGAAGGGCTGCACGGTGAAGATCTGGCCGTAGCTCACGTCGCCATTGGCGGCCGGCGCCAGGTCGGCGCGCACGCCGCCCGGATTCATGAAGGCGATCTGGGCGCCGCCCTTGGCCGGCGCGGCAGTGGCAGCCAACTGGGCATCGGCGATCAGGTTGCCCAGCACGTTCTCGCGCGAGGCCACCTGCGCGCGCGTGGCCGTGGCCGTGAGCCGGCCCACCACGCGCTGCACCAGCGGCGCGGCGACGCCGGCATAGCTGGCGATCAGCGCGGCGATCGTCTGGTTCTTGGCGAAGCTCGGGTACTGGTCGGTGGTCGCGACCGTGTTGGCGCCGCTGGTGAAGGGCTCGCCCTGCACGATCACGTTGTTGGCCGACTTGGCCGTGACCTTGCGCGTGCGCGTGTCGATCGTGAGGTCGATGTCGGTCAGGAGCGTGCCGTACTGGCCCGCGCTGGTCAGCAGGAAGGGCTTGGCAGGGTCGACCCTGCCGTAGTCGCAGATGTAGGCGCGATGGGTGTGGCCGGAGATCACCACGTCCACCTGGGCGTCGAGGCGCTCGAGGATCGGCACGATGTCGCCCGAGAGGCCCGTGCAGCGCTTGTCGTTGTAGCCCACGGAGGTCATGCCGCCTTCGTGGATCACCACCACGATGGCGTTGGCGCCTTGCGACCTGAGCTGCGGGATCAGCGCGTTGGCAGTGTCGGCTTCGTCCTTGAAGCTCAGGCCGGCCACACCTGCGGGCGAGACGATGGTCGGCGTGCCCTTGAGCGTCATGCCGATAAAACCCACCTTCACGGTCGCGCCGCCCTGCGTGAAGCTCTTGATGCCGGTGGCCGGAAACAGCGTGCTGCCGTCGCGCTTCATCGTGTTGGCCGCGAGGAAACCGAAGTTGGCGCCCGGGAAGGACTTGTTCACGCGGCAGGGTGCAAGCGGCGTGTTCCTCGCGCAGCCGCCGTTCTTCATGCGCAGCAGCTCGGCCTGGCCCTTGTCGAACTCGTGGTTGCCGACGGCGTTGAAGTCGATCTTCATCTCGTTCACCGCCTCGATGGTCGACTCGTCGAGGAAGAGGGCGGAGACCAGCGGCGAGGCGCCGATCATGTCGCCGGCCGACACCACGGCATGGTTCGGGTTCTTCGCCTTCAGCGAGGCGATCGCCGAGGCCATGTAGGCCGCCCCGCCGGCCGGCACCGCAATCGTGCCGCCGCCGGCCGCGGGCGCGCTGATGGCGAGCCTGGGCGGCTCGAGGTTGCCGTGCAGGTCGTTGAAGCCGATCAGCTTGACCTGCACCTGTCCCGGTGCTGCCGGGCTGGATATCGGCATCGAGATGCCGCCGGGGCTGCCGCAGCCGGCGGCGGCGAGCAGGGCCAGGGTGACGGCGCCGGCGAGTGCGGCGCGCTTCGGCGAGTTGGACATGGGACGGCTCCGCTCCTTATGGGTGCGGGCATGCTAGTCCACTGCGTGCGGACGATCACGCGCGCATGAAAAAGGGCGCCGAAGCGCCCTGGGGTTTGGAGTCCGGAGCCCCGCGGCTTTAGCCGGCTCAGCGGCCGAAGGAGCGGCCGCCGCCACCGTAGCCGCCACCACCGCCATAGCCGCCGCCGGAGCGTCCACCGCCACCGCCACCGGAGCGGCCGCCGCGGCCACCACCACCGCCGCCGCCGCCACCCCGACGCCCACGACCGCCGAAGCTGTCGACGCTGGTGCGCAAGGGATCAGGCTGGCCAGCTGCGCCGGCGATCGCCTCGGCACGCTGGTGCGCCAGTGCGTCGGCTTGGGTGGGGCTGTGGGTGTTGCCGTGGTGGCGCGGCTGGCGCTCTTCGTGGGGCAGGTGGTTCTGCGCGTGATGAGGGGCATGGTGGGGCGCGTGATGCGGGGCCCGCGCCGGACCCTGGCCACGGCTGGCCTGCGTGCGCTGGCCCTGGCCTTGTCCGCCGCCGTTGCGGCCCGCCGGCGCACCCTGGCCGCCGCGGCGCTGACCGCCGTTGCCACCGTTTCCGCCGTTGCCGGCATTGCCGCCGCGCTCGCCTTGCCCCGCCTTGTTGTCGCGGATGCGCTGCATCATTTCCTGGCGTGCCGCCTTGGCAGCCGCCTGCATCACGTCGCGGCTCGGCGGACGGCCGGCGCCGCCCCACAGGGTCTGGCGACCCATCGCGATGGGCTCGGCGCGCTCGCCTTCCTCGGGGCCGAAGCCCTCGATGACCTTGACCGGGATCTGCTGCTTGGTGAAGCGCTCGATCTCCTGCATGAAGCCTTCTTCGTCCAGGCAGACCAGGCTCACCGCCTCGCCGCTGGCGCCCGCGCGGCCGGTGCGGCCGATGCGGTGCACGTAGTCCTCGCTGATGTTGGGGATCTCGTAGTTCACCACGTGCGGCAGCTCGTCGATGTCGATGCCGCGGGCCGCGATGTCGGTGGCCACCAGGGCGCGGATCTCGCCGCTCTTGAAGCCGGCCAGTGCCTGCGTGCGCGCGCTCTGGCTCTTGTTGCCGTGCAGCGCCATCGCCTCGACGCCGTTCTTGCAGAGGAACTCGGCCACGCTGTTGGCGCCGAACTTGGTGCGGGTGAACACCAGCACCTGGCTCCAGTCGTGCTCGTTGATGATGTGGGCGAGCAGGGCCTTCTTCTTGCCGCGGCCCACCGGGTGGATCACCTGCGTGATGCGCTGGACGGTGGTGTTGCGCGGCGTGACCTGGATGCTCTGCGGGTTCTTCAGGAGCGTGGCGGCCAGGTCGCGGATCTCGTCGCTGAAGGTGGCGGAGAACAGCAGGCTCTGCTTCTGCGCGGGGACCAGCGCGAGGATCTTCTTCACGTCGTGGATGAAGCCCATGTCGAGCATGCGGTCGGCCTCGTCGAGCACCAGGATCTGCACGGTGGAGAGGTCGAGCATGCCCTGCTGCTGCAGGTCGAGCAGGCGGCCGGGCGTGGCCACCAGGATGTCGACGCCGCTCTTGAGCCGGCTGATCTGCGGGTTCATGCCGACGCCGCCGAAGATCACGGTGGAGCTCAGCTGCAGGTACTTGCCGTAGGTGCGCACCGATTCCTCGACCTGGGCCGCGAGCTCGCGGGTGGGGGTGAGGACCAGGGCGCGCACGCCGGTGCCGCCGAACTTGTTGGTGGCGCTGCGGCTCATCGTGAGCTTGTGCAGCAGGGGGAGGGTGAAGGCGGCGGTCTTGCCGGTGCCGGTCTGGGCGCCGCCGAGAAGATCATGGCCTTCGAGCACCGCGGGAATGGCCTGGGCCTGGATGGGGGTGGGGGTTTCGTAGCCCTGCTCGTGCACGGCTTTCAAGATGGCCGGAGCCAGCTTCAGATCGTCAAAGTTCATTGAGTTCAGACAAGCGCCTTCCACGGCGCGGTGGTACCAGCCCACCCACGCGAATTGTCTTTTTGACGCGCGGGCCAGTAGGGGCAGATAAGGGTCAGGGGTGGAGCGCGAGAGCCTGGGTTGGGCTTTCTTCGTCCCCGGCAGGGAGCCGGTGTTGCGGGCAACTGGACCCGGCAACGTCCCGGATTGTCGCACGACTCGGCCTTGCCCAGCGAAAACCGGGGGTCATCGGCGTGCCAGATAGACGTACATGCCGTGGATGGGCTCGCGCTGGTCTTCGCGGATCGGGGCGCGGATCAGTTGCAGGAGATCGAATCCGTGCCGTGCAGCCAGCGCGCGAAGGTAGCGTTCGGAATGGGCATAGCGCAGGCTCGGCAGCAGTTCGAAGTCGACGGATTCGGCGGCGGCGCATTCGGCCGAGAAGCAGAAGATGCCCTTGGTTTCGAGCGCAGGGTCGAGCGCCGCGAAGACCGGCTCGAGGTCGCCGACGTAGATGAAGACATCGGCCGCGGTGACCAGGTCGTAGCGTTCTTCGGTGCTCTGCAGGTGGTCCACGATGTCTGCATGCACGAGGCGGTCGTAGAGCCCGAGGGCCTGTGCCTTGTCCAGCATCAGGGAAGAAAGGTCGACGCCTGCGAGCCTCTTCGTCATCGGCTTGAGCAAGGGGGCGCACAGGCCCGTCCCGCAGCCGAGGTCGAGGGCGCAGCGGAAAGGCCCGCGGCCCAGCGCGGCCAGATGTTCGACGAGCGTCTCATGCGCCCGATAGCCGAGCGTGCCCACCAGGTGCGCATCGAATTGATCGGCGTAGTCGTCGAAGAGCGTCTCGACGTAATGGCCCGGCGCCACGGGCGGAACGGATTGGGCCGAGACGGAGGCCAGGTAGTACCGGTGCAATTCCGGATCGGCGCCGTGCGCCAGGGCTTGCCGGAAGGCGTGGGCCGCTTCCTCGTTGCGCTTCATCTCGCGCAGGATGCCGCCGCGGTTGCTCCACGCCTGCGCCATGCCGGGGTCGGCGGCCAGCGCGCGTTCGTAAGAGGCGAGGGCGCGCACGGGCTGGTCCAGTGCCTGCAGGGTCTGGCCATGGCGGAACCAGAGTTCAGCTGCGCCCGGCGGTGTCAGCGCGATCGCCTTCTCGTAGCCGACCAGGGCCTCCTGGTGGCGATTCAGCTGCCCCAGGGCGCCTGCCTTGTGGAACCAGGCATCGGCGTTGCCGGCCTCGAGCGCCAGCACCTGCTCCGCCGTGGCCAGCGCGTCCTGGGGGCGGTCCAGCTTCAGCTGCGTCGCGGCGAGGTTCACCAGGGTGGAGACGCGGCCCGGCAGCAGGGCCAGCGAAGACCGGAAGCGCTGCTCGGCGGCCTCGAAGCGGGCTTCCTCGAAGTCCTTCAGGCCTTGGAGGAACAGCTGCCTGGCCTGCTCGAAGGCGTCGGGGGTGGACGTGGCGCTCATGGGATGGAGAAGAGGGTATGGCCCGGCGCGGCGGTATCGCAGTTTCGGACGGCCCGAAGAATAGCAGCGGCGAGCACCCGTTCGAGGGGCCTGCGTTAGACTTGGCGGCAGACCCGGTCGGAAATCGCGCTGCAGCAGCAAGCGCCTGCCATGCAAGGCTGACTCGCAATCGATCCTCGCGCAAGATCGTTGCCAGGTTTCCCGGCCACCCCGAGCAGCTCCCATCATCGAACGGACATAGCCATGGCCCAGTACGTCTACACCATGAACAAGGTCAGCAAGACCGTGCCGCCCAAGCGGCAGATCTTGAAGGACATTTCGCTTTCCTTTTTCCCCGGCGCCAAGATCGGCGTGCTGGGCCTGAACGGCTCGGGCAAGTCTTCGCTGCTCAGGATCATGGCCGGCCTCGACAAGGAAATCGAAGGCGAGGCCTTGCCGATGCCCGGCCTCACGATCGGTTACCTCGAGCAGGAGCCCAAGCTCAATCCCGCGCATACCGTGCGCGAGTCGGTCGAGGAAGCGATGGGCGCGGTCTACGCGGCCAAGGCCCGCCTCGAGGAGGTCTACGTGGCCTACGGCGCGGAAGACGCCGACTTCGACGCACTGGCGGCCGAGCAGGCCCAGCTCGAAGCCATCATCGCGACCGCCGGCACCGACTCCGAGCACCAGCTCGAGATCGCCGCCGACGCCCTGCGCCTGCCGCCCTGGGATGCCAACATCGGCGTGCTCTCGGGCGGCGAGAAGCGCCGCGTGGCGCTGTGCCGGCTGCTGCTGTCGAAGCCCGACATGCTCCTGCTCGACGAACCCACCAACCACCTGGACGCCGAATCGGTCGAGTGGCTCGAAGTGTTCCTGCAGCGCTTTCCGGGCACGGTGGTGGCCATTACCCACGACCGCTACTTCCTCGACAACGCGGCCGAGTGGATTCTCGAACTCGACCGCGGCCGCGGCATCCCGTGGAAGGGCAACTACAGCACCTGGCTCGAGCAGAAGGGCGAACGCCTGGCGCAAGAGCAGAAGAGCGAGGAAGCCCACGCCAAGGCGCTGAAGAAGGAACTCGAATGGTCGCGCCAGAACCCGAAGGCGCGCCAGGCCAAGAGCAAGTCGCGCCTGGCCCGCTTCGAGGAACTGTCCGACTACGAATACCAGCGGCGCAACGAGACGCAGGAGATCTTCATCCCCGTGGCGGAACGCCTGGGCAACCAGGTGTTCGAGTTCAAGAACGTCAGCAAGTCCTTCGGCGACCGCCTGCTGATCGACAACCTGAGCTTCGAGGTCCCGGCCGGCGCCATCGTCGGCATCATCGGCCCGAACGGCGCCGGCAAGTCCACGCTCTTCAAGCTGATCGCGGGCAAGGAAAAGCCGGACAGCGGCGAGGTGGTGGTCGGCCAGACGGTCAAGATGGCTTTCGTCGACCAGACCCGCGACGCGCTCGCCAACGAGAAGACGGTGTGGGAAGACATTTCGAACGGCCTCGACATCATCAACGTCGGCAAGTTCCAGATGGCGAGCCGCGCGTATGCCGGCCGCTTCAACTTCAACGGCGCCGACCAGCAGAAGAAGGTGGGCACGCTCTCCGGCGGCGAGCGCGGCCGGCTCCACCTGGCCAAGACCCTGATCGCCGGCGGCAACGTCCTGATGCTGGACGAACCCTCGAACGACCTGGACGTCGAGACCCTGCGCGCGCTGGAAGATGCCCTGCTCGAATTCGCGGGCTCGGTGCTCGTGATCAGCCATGACCGCTGGTTCCTGGACCGCATCGCGACGCACATCCTCGCGGCCGAGGGCGACAGCCAATGGACCTTCTTCAACGGCAACTACCAGGAGTACGAGGCCGACAAGAAGAAGCGCCTGGGCGAGGAAGGCGCCAAGCCGCATCGGATGCGCTTCAAGGCGCTGAAGTAAGAAACGGCGTGCGCTGACAGCGCCGCCACCAAATCCGGCGTCCACTTCCAATCCGGCGCGCCGGGCGCCTGAAGGAGTGGAGATGGCTTCAGCAGCATGGCGGTGGATGGCGGGGTCGACCCTTCTTCTCGCGGCTTGCGGCGGGGGCGGCGGCGGGGGCAGCGTGGCGATCGACGCCTTCGGTGTCAGCGGGTCGGCCACGCCTGCACCGGCGCCGGCTCCAGCTCCAGCTCCAGCTCCTGGAGCCCCACCGGCGCCGGCACCGCCCCCGGCACCTGCCCCGGTACCCGGCCCGATGAACGTCAAGGTGGTCGAGCTGGCGAGCGGATTCGCCAATCCCTGGAGCCTCGCCTTCCTGCCCGACGGCAAGCTCCTGGTGACGCAGCGCAGCGGCCAGCTGCGCCTGCGCAATGCCGACGGCACGCCGGTCAATGGCGGCGCCGACCAGGTCAGCGGTCTGCCGGCGATCGAGGTGGTGGGGCAGGGCGGCCTGCTCGACGTCGCGGTGGACCCGGCCTTCGCGAGCAATCGCCGCATCTACTTCAGCTATGCCGAACGCGATGGCACCAACGCCAGCTTCAACGGCACGGCGGTCGCGCGCGCCGAGCTCGACACGGCCAACCGCAGCCTGAGCAACCTGGTCGTGATCTTCCGCCAGCTGCCCAAGGCGCAGAGCAGCGCGCACTTCGGATCGCGCCTCGTCTTCGACCGCAGCGGTCATCTGTTCATCACGCTCGGCGACCGTTTGAACAACGACCAGCGCGGCTTTTCGCAAGACCCGACGCGCGGCCACGGGAAGGTGATGCGCATCACCACCGACGGCGTGCCGGCGCCGGGCAATCCCGACTTCGGAGTCAGCGGTGCGCAGCCGCAGATCTGGAGCTACGGCCATCGCAACGTCCAGGGCGCGGCGCTGCATCCGGCCACCGGCGAGCTGTGGGTGAACGAGCATGGCCCGCAGGGCGGCGACGAGGTCAACCTCGCGCTGCCGGGCCGGAACTACGGCTGGCCGATCATCAGCTACGGCCAGGAATACGGCACCCTCACGCAGGTCGGCGAAGGCACTGCCAAGGCCGGCATGGAGCAGCCGCTGAGCTACTGGGAGAAGAGCGACGGCTCGGCCTGGACGCCCGGCACGCAGAAGTCCTCCATCGCGCCCAGCGGCATGGCCTTCTACACCGGCGATGCGCTGCCCGACTGGAAGGGCAGCCTCTTCGTCGGCGCGCTGGCGGGCACGGCGCTGTGGCGGCTCACGCTCAGCGGCAACACGGTGACCGCGCGCGAGCGCCTCTTGGCCGGTCGCGGCGAGCGCATCCGCGACGTGCGGCAGGGCCCCGACGGATGGCTCTACCTGCTGACGGACAGCAGCAACGGCAAGCTGCTGCGCCTGGAGCGCTGAGCCCCGGCGAGCTCGACAGCGCGGCGCTGCGCCGTCGCGCCCGCCGTTGCGGCAGGATGTGCGCGCATGCCTTCCTCGTTGCCACGCCTGCCGCTAGCCGGCCGGCTGCGGCATCCGCGCCAGCACCCGCTTGCGCACCGCATAGATGTTGTTGCGCAGCGCGTAGAGCTCTTCGGCATACGACAGCGGCACCGCCACCTTGTTGACCACGCGGTCGAGGTTGTCCAGCTCCTCGATGAGCACCTCGCGCTCGCCCTTGCCGGCTTCCAGCTTGTTCTCCACTTCGCGCAGCCGCGCGTACCAGCGGAACACGCGGCGGCGCACGCGAAACTGGTAGAGCGGCGGCACCACGCGGCTGAGCGGCAGCATCAGCACCAGCAGGCCGCCCAGCACCAGCCACATGCGCTCCACCAGGTTGCTCGCCCAGAACGGCAGGTAACGCTGCCAGAAGGGCGGCGTGCCGTTGATGGCGCGGTCGCCCTCGGGGCTCACGGGCAGCTCGCTGGTGCGCGTGTTCGGGAAGTCGCGCGCACCGTTGAACCAGCCGGCGCCGCTGTGCAGGGTCTGGGCGCTCTGCGCGAAGAGCTGGCGCAGGGCGGGGTGCGTCTTTTCGCTGGCGAGCAGCGAGGTGGTGGCCGCGAGCAGCGGCTTGTCCTGCGGCGGCAGGTCGGTTGCCAGGTCGACCACGCCGCGCGGCAGCGTGACGGGCTGCAGGAATGCAAAGCGTCGCGAGTAGGCGTCGCTCTGGTCGAACGCCATGAGCCGGATGTCCGGCGCGCGCAGCAGCCGCTGCACCAGCGGCGACTGCGGTGCCGAGGCCAGCACGATCACGTCGAGCAGCCCGGCCTGCAGCGCCTCCGTGGCCGGCGACTGCTCCAAGTTCGACAACTGCAGCGCCTGCGGCTCCATGTGGTTGGCACGGAACATTCGTTCCATGATCTCGGGCACGCCGCTGCCGGGCTTGTCGACGTTGACGCGCAGGTCCTTGAACTGGGCGATCGAACTCAGCCGCCCCGTCTTGCGGTCGATCGCGTGGGCCGCATCGGCGCGGTAGAAGAACCACAGCGGCTCGTAGAACAGGCTGCCCAGCGAAGTGAGCCCCGCTTCCTCGTCGGCCACCGGCTCGGCGCTGCCGCCGCGCACGAAGCCCACGTCGGCGCCGCCGCTGCGCAGCAACTGCAGGTTGTCCTGCGAGCCGTCGGTGGGCTTGAGCACGACCTCGATGCCATTGGCCTTGAGGGCCGCCGCGTAGCGCTTGCCGAACTCTGCATACGCGCTGCCCGCGGGACCGGTGGCGAGCGTCACGTGCTTGGGCGGCTGCGGGTCCAGCCACCAGTAGGCGGCGATCAGGAGGCCGATCACGATGAACACCACCGGGCCGGCGGAGACGATCAGGTCGCGGATGGACAGGAGGATGAGGCGAAGAGTGCGGGGCATGCGGTGGGAGGGTAGGGGGCTCGGGCACGCTTGGCGCACGGCAGCGCATTTTGATTGGCTTTTTGCGCCGGCTCGGTTACAAAGCGCGACGATTTCAGGGATACGAAAAATGAGAACACGAACGTCCAGGGATGTCTTGGCCAGTGCCGCGCGGCTCATCAGCGATGCCGACAGCTTGAGGTGGTGGGTCGAGGAACTGCTGAGCACCGTCTTGCCGAGCGCTGCGTTGTTGTGCGGGCAATCGGTCCCGCATTCCGGCGGCTATTCGGCCATCCAGACCTGGAGCTTCGGCTTGCCGCCCGCCTACGAGGCCGCGATTGCTTGCGTGGGCGGCAATGTGCGAAGCCCGATCCTCACGCGGCTGATCCAGTCCGGCGGGCCCGAGTTCTTCGATGTCGAGCAGGACCGAGGTTCCGACATCGACCCTCTGTGGCGCACGACCTTCCGGTGTGCCGGTTGGCGAAATCTGCTGGCGTTCTCGCACCTGGAGGGCGAGGGAAACGAGCGGGTGCTGACTGCGGCCGCTTTCTACGACGTGGGGCCGGAGGCAGTCGCCGATCGTCATGGGCTGCAGAAGCGCGTCATGCCGGCGATGCACGCCGCGCTCAGCAGCCTCTATCGCTGCGAGCAGGCCAACGCCCTCTCCACCTCTAATGCCCCCTTGCTGGCGTTCACGCTCGCCGAGCGCGCCGTCCTCGACCTGCTGCTGCAAGGCATGACCAACAAGGAGATCGGCCGGCAGCTCGGCAAGAGCGGCGAGACCATCAAGCGGCAGCTCGCCGTGTTGATGAAACGCACCGGTGCGAGGAACCGCGTGGAGCTGACGCACCGGGTGCTGTCCGCCGGGGCATCGGGCACGCTGCAGCCGTCGGTGCCCTCGCGCGTGAACGGCTTTGACCCGATCGGGTCATTTCGAATAACCCGATCGGGGGATTGAGGCGCCGGCGCGTTTCGCGCCAAATCCCGGGTCTTGAGGCGATGCATCGCCGACGACCGACCTGAAGGGGGCCCATGACCAGTCTCGCCATGAAAGTTGTCTTGTTGTTCAAGGCGATCGCAGTGCTGCTGTTGCTTGGCTGTTCGATGGTGGCGGTGAGTCAATGGATATTTCCGTTGATCTTGCCGTGGGAGTTTGCTGTTTATTACGGTTTGGGTGCAATTGGGGTTGTCATGTCTGTTTTGTTGGCTTTATTTTTCAATTTTCTGATGACAAGGCTGTCCGGCAAGGAAGATTGAACCTTGGTCGTAGATCTGTTTGACCTTGATTGAGCATGTAGGAGTCTTCGGGGAGTTTTTCTTTCTGAGGTGCAGGAGGTGAGTGTTATCTCATCATTTTCAATTTTGAAATGAAAATTCATGAAAATTATTGCCGGTATAAAGCGCAATGGACCGCGTTCCTCCATGAGAATGTTGACAGCAGCGGAACTGGCTTTGGTCAGTGGCGGGGACGACGGCGGGAGTTGTAGCGCAGGCGATTGCGGCGTCAGCGGAAATGGCGATGCCAGCGCAGGCACCCTTGGCACAATCACTGTCACTGATTCCGCAGCGATCGGTACTGCCGTTGGTGGCGCGGGAGGGCTCGCTGCCGTGCTTACAGGCTCGGCAGGTGCAATGGGTGTGGGAGATGCAATTGCCCTGGGAGGCGTTCTTGGCGGTGCCATTGGAATTGCAAGCGCAATCATCACCGCAGCGCTTGCGGCTGCCATTGCTGCAATTCCGACAAACACAAATATTCCCAATCTTGGCAATCCAATGGGTGATCCTTCGCCCGGCGGGCCTTAAGCATGACGGGAATCATTGCTGCATGATATGACGAGGGGCGGTGGTTTCGGTTATGAAACCACTGCAACTGCCGCTGCCACTGCGATATGCAATGCCAATCCATATCGATCAAATAGCGTGAATGAATATTTTCCAATTTCGTCGATTGATAAGAATTGCCTTGTGTTTGTTAAGGCGATTCTTGCCTTTCATGCCAGTTACTGCGGCTGCAATTTATGTTGTCTACAGATTAATTCATCGATTTGAATGATGTCAAAACGTTTTAAAGAATCCAGAAATCATGGAGTCACCCTCGTCTAACGGGGAGGCACTTTTTCGTCAGGAGGTCTTCGTTGCACGCCAAGACGCATGGCTCGGCGAAATCGTCCTTTGCAGACCTCTTTCCTTCGCCACACTTTCCATTGGCTTCGCCGTGCTTGCCGCGAGCTTGCTTCTCTACCTGGTTTTCGGTCAGTACACCCGAAAGATTCGCGCCAGCGGTTATCTCGTGCCCCATGCCGGAGTCGTCAAAGTGACGGCTCCGCAAGCCGGCATCGTGACGCGGCTCTCGGTGGTGGAAGGCCAGCGTGTCGCGCTCGGCGAAACATTGGCCGTTCTGAACTCCGAACGCTTCACGGGCGCAGGCGACGCCTCGATCGAAATAGACAAGCAACTCCAGCTTCGCAGCACCTCCTTGAGGCAGGAGCGGGCCAAGCTCGATGAACTTCACGCCCGACAACGCAAGGCGCTCGGCGATCGGCTACTCAACCTGCGGACCGAGTTGGCGCAGGTGGGAAGGGCCCTGTCGCTGCAACAGCAACGGATCGGCCTCACCGACCAGATGCTCGCCAGACAGCGCGAACTGCACGCTGCGAAGTTTGTTTCCGACCTGGGCTTGCAGCAGAAGGAACAGGAGCGCATGGCCGATCTGGCAGCGCTCGAATCGATTCGCCGCAACGAGACCAGCTTGTTGCGCGATACGGCAGAGGTGGAGGCTGACATCGCGGCGCTGCCTGCGAAGCATCTCAACGCGCTGGCGGCGAACGATCGCGCTCTTTCTTCGATCGAGCAGGACCGCGTCGAGAACGAGTCCCGGCGCGAGTTGTTGCTGAAGTCACCGCAGGCTGGAGTGGTGACCGCAATCCTGACGGACCGGGGCAAGCTGGCAGTGCCCGGCCAGCCCTTGCTCAACCTCATCCCGGAAGGATCGGAACTGCAGGCGGACGTGTACCTCCCTTCCAGGGCTGCTGGCTTCGTTCGCCTTGGAACCCGAGCCCTTTTGCAGTTCCAGGCCTTCCCCTATCAAAAGTTCGGAAGCCACGAAGCGCGCGTGATCAAGTTGTCCCGGGTGGCCGTGAGCGGGAGCGAGTTGCCCTACCCGCCACCTGCTGCATCGCCGGGCGAGCTGTTCTATATCGCGAGCCTCGTTCTCAAGAAGAAATCGGTGTCGGCCTATGGCAAGGAAGAACCTCTTCAGCCGGGCATGGGCTTCGACGCCAACCTGATTCTGGACACGCGCACCTTGCTCGAATGGGTCTTCGAGCCGCTGTTTTCCATCTCGGGCAACTGGATTCACTGATCCATCGATGCTCGAAGGTATTCAGTTCGGCTTCGGCCGCAAGCTGCGTCTCATCCTGCAGACCGAGGCTGCCGAGTGCGGCCTGGCCTCGCTGGCGATGGTGGCGGGCTACCACGGCTACATCACGGATCTGCCGAGCCTGCGTGCGAGGTACGCCGTTTCTCTCAAGGGCGCCACGCTGGCGCAGTTGATGAAGATTGCCGAGGCATTGGGCTTTCAAACCCGACCCCTGCGGCTCGGCCTGGAAGACATTGACAAGCTGGAAACACCCTGCATCCTGCACTGGGACCTCCAGCATTTCGTCGTGCTCCAGCGTGTGCGCCGTGGGTCCATCGACATACTGGATCCCGCACACGGCTCGCGAACGCTGAATCACGATGAGGCAGGGCGCTCTTTCACCGGCATCGCGTTGGAGATGGCTCCGGGCCTCTCGTTCAAGCCACGGAAAGAGCGGCAGCAACTGCGGCTCGGTGCGCTTCTCGCCAAGGCGCGGGGTCTGCGCCGCTCGCTGGTGCAGGTGTTCGCTCTCGCGGCCGCACTGGAAGCGTTCGGCCTGGTGCTGCCCTTTTTCTCGCAATGGGTGATCGACGACGTCCTGGTCTCCGGCGATTCGGATCTGCTCGCGGTGCTGATCGTGGGCCTGGTGCTCGTGGGCAGTTTCCAGGTCGCGGCCGGCTGGGTGCGCGCGAGGGTTCTCTTGCACCTGACGACCATACTGAATCTGCAGTGGACGGGCAGCAGCTTCGCGCATCTGCTGCGCCTGCCCATGGCCTGGTACGAGAAGCGGCACCTGGGCGATATCGTCTCGCGCTTCGGGAGCATCGGCGCACTGCAGCAAGCGCTGACCGGCGGCATGGTGGGGGTCGTCGTCGACGGCATCATGGCGACGATCACCTTGATCGTCATGCTGTTCTACAGCCCGCTGCTGGCGGCAGTCGCCAGCAGCGTGGTTCTGCTCTACAGCCTGACTCGCGTCCTGCGCTACGGCACGCTGCGCAGTGCCAGTGGAGAGCAGATCGTGCGCTCGGCCAAGCAGCAGAGTCACTTCATGGAAAGCGTGCGCGGCATTCAGGTGCTCAAGCTTTTCAACCGCGAGGAAGACCGGCAGCGCCGCTACATGAACCTCGCGGTCGCGAGCACCAATGCCGGCTTGGCGGTGCAGCGGCAGATGATGTTCTTCAGTTCGCTCAACGCCATGCTGATGGTGCTGGAGAACGCCGCGGTGCTGTATCTGGGGGCGCGGCTCGTCCTGGGTGGCCAGCTCTCGGTCGGCATGCTGATCGCGTTCCTGGGCTACAGGACACAGTTCGTCAGCCGGGCATCGGCCTTGGTTGACCAGCTCCTGTCGTTCAAGATGCTGGGCTTGCAAACCGAGCGGCTCGCCGACATCGTGCTGGCCGAGCCTGAATCGCTTCGCAATGCCGCCCTTCACCGTTCACAGGAAGGCGTTGCCGCTTCCATCGAGCTGTGCAATGTCAGCTTTCGGTACGCCCCGGACGATCCCTGGGTCCTGAAGGATGTGAGCCTGAAGATCGAGCCCGGCGAATCTGTGGCGATCGCCGGACCTTCGGGCTGCGGGAAGACGACCTTGCTCAAGGTCATGCTGGGACAGCTGGAACCGCAGGAGGGCAGCGTCAGCGTGGGAGGCGTCCCGCTTCGACAGCTCGGCTTGTGGCATTACCGCGAGCAGATCGGCGTGGTCATGCAGGACGACCGCCTGTTCGCCGGCTCGATCGCCGAGAACATCAGCCTGTTCGATGTCCAGCCCGATCACGCTCGCATCGAGCAGGTCGCGCGGCTGGCTTCCGTGCATGACGAGATCGCCCGCATGCCGATGGGCTACAGCACGCTCGTCGGAGACATGGGAAGCGCCTTGTCGGGTGGTCAGCGCCAACGGGTCGTGCTGGCACGGGCGCTTTACAAGCGACCGCGAATTCTGCTCCTGGACGAAGCGACGAGCCATCTGGACACCACGACCGAAAGCCTGGTCAACAGCGCGGTGCAGCAGCTGGATATCACGCGCATCGTGATCGCCCATCGTCCGCAGACCCTGGAAGCGATGGGGCGTGTGATTCATCTGCTCCACTGCGATCGTCTCCATGGGTGAAGTCGTCGTGCGGCTCGAAAGATGAAAACCGAAATGGCGAAAGACCTTCTGCAGAGCACAGCGCGCCGCGTGGTCGATGCAGAAACGCTGACGGCGTGGGTGCAGGGGCCCGTTCGGGCCGTTCTGCCCCATGCGGCGATGCTCTGCGGGCAGTCGGTCGCTCACTCTGGCGGCTACACCGCGATCCAGGCATGGAGTTTCGGTGTGCCTCCAGCGTACAGGGCGAAGATCGCATGCGTGGGTGGCAATGCGCGGAGCCCCATCCTCACGCGCCTGATGCGTACGGGCGGCCCGGAGTTCTTCGACGTCGATGATGAGCGCACAGACTTCGATCCCGCATGGCGAGGCAACTTCAGATTCGCCGGCTGGCGCAATGTGCTGGCTCTTGCATATTGCGAGGGCGAAGGGGATCAATTGCTGTTGACCTCGGCGGCTTTCTACAACGTGAACTCGGGCATGGACACGCAAGGCCGTGCGCTCCAGCAGGTGGTGATGCCGCACCTGCATGATGCATTGAGGCGTGTCTATCAAGTTCAAGCGCGCCCCGACTCCCTCTCGTCGATGGCGACGCGCACGTTGACGCTTGCGCCTACCGAGCAGGCAATTGTCCACCTCTTGCTGCGTGGCAAGACCAACAAGGAGATCGCAAGGCAACTCGGAAAGAGTGCTGAGACCGTCAAGCATCGGCTCTCATTGCTGATGCGCAGACTCGAGGTGAGAAATCGCACAGAACTGGCGCGTCTCGTCTCGACGAATGAAATGGCTTCTTCTCCGGACGCGCAACGCCAATAGCAGCGGCCCACGAAGTCGTCAATACACCCGATCGGGGGTATGGATGGACTCGCTGGGCCTGAATACAGTTCGTCACTCGGCAGACGCCAGCAAATTGAGCTTCTGCCGTTCCCGGTGCCCGCAGAGGCATATGACATGAACTCGACAGGGGAATTGAAGATGTCCTTCATCGACACGGTAAGCCAGCCCAAGCTGAATGCTTGGTCTTATCGTGAACTTGCTCCCAGTGAGCTGCAATTCGTTTCGGGGGGTATCCCGAACTACCCTAGCCTGTTTGCCAAACTGTTCGGGTATTGACGCCACTTCGTCTCGGATGCGGTGTTTAAGGGTCTGCAATGTCGATGGCGAGCGAACTCTGCCGAAAAATCCTCCTGGCCGCGGCGTCGCTGACTGCCCTGACGGCCGCAGCACAGTCCCCGGCGCAGTCGGATGAACTCATCGAGGAGGTAATCCGCTTTCCGCTGCTGGATGGTGATGTCGACTACCAATTGGAAATGACGCTGATGCGTCCGCCGACGATCGACATCAGGCTCCCGGTCCTCGTGATGAACCATGGCGTCCCTGCCAGCAAGAGCCAGGCAGCGCTGCTCCGGCGCGCGAGACCTGTCTCGCAAGCGCGGTTCTTCGTCTCGGCCGGCTTTGTCGTTGCGATTCCGATGCGACGCGGCTACGGCCAGTCCGAAGGCGGCATGCCTTCCTTTTCCTGTGACATCCATCGCACGGCGTGGGAGGAGGCCAAGGACATCGACGCCGCAGTACGACATCTGCAGTCGCTTCCATACACGAGACCGGACGCGATCGTCCTGCTTGGGGTCTCCGCGGGGGCGCTGGCGTCCTTCGCGGCGGCGGCAAGAATCGGTCCCGCGGTACTAGGCGTGATCAATTTTTCCGGGGGCAGGCGCCTGAGAGGGCCGATGGCCAGGGATTGCTATCCGCAGGAATTGCTCTCTGCCTTCTCCCGATTCGGTTCGGAAGTCTCCGTGCCCACGCTGTGGCTCTATTCTCCGAATGACGAGGTGTTTCCCGCACCCCTCGTTGCCGAGTGCCTGCGGCTCTTCAAAGCATCGGGCGGTACGGCCGAGTTCTCCGAAGTGCCGATCTATCGCGGCGATCCGCACGACATCTTCTCGAATTTCGATGCGATGCCGATCTGGGCCGCGAAGATCCGGTCGTTTCTCGGCGATCGATCGATCAGGGCTCGGAAGGTCGGCTGACATGGAAGCCGCGCCCGACGTTGTCATTCGTCCTGCGGTGCCTGGCGATGCGGCTCGCCTGCTGCGCTTGCGTCGCAAGCTCGCAGCCGAGACGCCCTTCATGCTCCTGGAGCCTTCGGAATGTCGTCACTCCGCGAGAGACGAGGCGCAGCGCATTCGGCTCTTCGACGCCCGGCCGCATTCGCTGATCCTGGTGGCCGAGCAAGGGCGGGTGCTGGTCGGCACCCTGGCAGCCATCGGCGACGATCTGCAGCGGCTTCGTCATGCCGCTGCGCTCGCGCTCGGTGTGGCGCAAACGCACTGGGGCTGCGGCATCGGTTCGCGCCTGATCGAAACCGCCGTGGCGTGGAGCCGCGAGCAGGGCATCCGACGGCTGGAACTGACGGTGCCGACGATCAACCTGCGCGCCATCGCGCTGTGCCTTCGCGCCGGCTTCCAGGTCGAAGGGCTGCGCCGCGCCTCGCTGGCCCTCGAGGGATGCTATGTGGATGAGTACCTGATGTCGGCCATCGAGCGCGTTTAACCGAACTCCGACGCACTCGGAAAGAAGCCCCCATCGACGCGCACCGTGCGCGCGGCTCTCACCGCCCGCAGCGTCGCCCGTGCCACGACCTCCGCCGCCATCGTGCCCAGCACCGTCATCCCCGGCGCGTCGCCCTCGAGCGGCACGCGCCCGGTGGCGAGCGCGAAGAGGGTGTCCCCGTCGCTCATGGTATGCACCGGATTGATCGCGCGCGCCAGGCCGTCGTGGGCCACGGCCGCCAGGCGATTGGCCTGCACCTTGGTGAGCCGGGCGTCGGTGGCGACCACGCCCAGCGTGGTGTTGGTGCCCGCCAGCAGCAGCTGCGGCAGCTCGCCGCGCAGCAAGGCACGGCGGGTGTCCAGCAGCGCGCTGCCGTCCTCGGTGCGGGCGCCGGCGACCACCTGCGCAGTGTCGGGGTCGAGCACATCGCCCAGCGCGTTGCAGGCGATCAGGGCGCCGACCGTCACGCCATTGACGGTGACCGAGGCGGTGCCGATGCCGCCCTTCATCGCGCGGTGCACGCCGAAGAGCTTGCCCACCAGGGCGCCGCTGCCTGCGCCGACGTTGCCCTCGGCCGGCGCAGCCGTCGATGCGGCCTCGCAGGCGGCATAGCCGGCCGCGGCATCGGGCCGGACGCGCGCGTCGCCGAGCGGCAGGTCGAAGAGCACGGCCGCCGGCACGATCGGCAGCGTGCCGAAGCGCACGTCGAGGCCGATGCCGCGCTCCTCCAGCCAGCGCATCGCGCCCTCGGCCGCCGCAAGGCCCCAGGCGCTGCCGCCCGCGAGCATCACGGCATGCACCTGCTGGACGAAGTTGCCGGGCGCGAGCAGGTCGGTCTCGCGCGTGCCGGGTGCGGCGCCGCGCACGTCGACGCCGGCCACGGCGCCTTCGCGCGCCAGGATCACGGTGCAGCCGGTGGGCCGGCGCGGGTCGCTGAAATGGCCGACCTCGATGCCGGCGACGTCGGTGATGGCGCCCGGGTGCTGCGTCGGGGAAGAAGGTGGAGAAGAGGGCTGATGGGACATCGCCGACGATTATGGAACCGCGCGCCCCGGCGGCTCAGGCGCGCTTCGCCCGGCGCGCGCCGGCACGGCCGAGCTCGCCGCGCGCCTGCCGCAGCACCGCCCAGCCGCCGCTGAGCGCCAGCGCCGCCATCACCGCGGCCACCGCCAGGTCGGGCCAGGCCGTGCCGGTGCCGAAGACGCCGAGGGCCGCGAGCATCACCGCCACGTTGCCGATGGCATCGTTGCGCGAGCACAGCCAGACGCTGCGCATGTTGGCATCGCCCTCGCGAAAGGCGTAGAGCATGAGAGCGACCGCCACGTTCACCCCGAGGGCCAGCGCGCCCACCAGCCCCATCGTCAGCGCCTCGGGCGGCAGGCCTTGGGTGGCCGACCACAGCGTCCTGCCGGCCACGAAGAGGCCGAAGCCCAGCATGCTGAAGCCCTTGAGCACGGCCGCGCGGGCGCGCCACGCCAGGCCCATCGAGAGCACGGCGAGGGTCACGCCGTAATTCGCCGCATCGCCGAAGAAGTCGATCGCATCGGCCAGCAGCGAGACCGAGCCCGATCGGAAGCCGGCGCCGATCTCGACCGCGAACATCGCCGCATTGAGGGCCAGCGCCACCCACAGCACGCGCCGGTAGCGCGGGGTGTCGGAGGCCGTGAGGTGTTCGTGGTCGTGATCGTGTTCGCAGCAGCTTGCAGACATGGTTTCTCCAGTGATGGCAGCATTGGAAAGGTTGAAGTCACTGGAAGGTCAAGCCATGCCTGTCGCAAACCCGCCCGTCGAACAGGGTTACCGCATCGGAGATGCCGCGGCCCGAAGCGGCCTGAGCGCCACCAACATCCGCTATTACGAGAAAGAGGGCCTGGTCGCACCACAGGCCCGCGGCGACAACAGCTACCGGCATTACACCGATGCCGACGTGCACCGGCTGCGCTTCATCCGCCTGTGCCGGGCCATGGACATGTCGCTGGACGAGGTGCGCGCGCTGCTCGGGCTGGACCTGCGCAGCAAGGACGACTGCGCCGCCGCCAACGTGGCGCTCGACACGCACCTGGGCCATGTGCGCGAGCGCCTGCGTGAGTTGCGCTCGCTCGAGAAGGAGCTGATCGCGTTGCGCGACTGCTGCGACGGCAGCGATGCGCAATGCCACATCATCGAGACGCTGCATGCGCGCGCCGATGCGCAGCCCTCGGGCGAGTCGCGCGGAACGCGCGCCACGCGCCACGTCTAGCGTCGCTGCCGCAAGGACGCTCAGGGCTTCGCAGGCGCCGGCAGCGGCATGCGGCGCTCGCGCATCAGGTCGCGCAGCAGCGCCGGGTCGTCGGTGATGAGGCCGTCGACCTTCCAGTCCATCAGCCTCGCCATGTCGGCGCGCTGGTTCACCGTCCAGGGCACGACCTGGAAGCCCAGCGCCTGCGCCTCCCGGACCTGCGCGGCCGTGAGCTCGGCAAAGGCCGGCGACCAGATCACCGGGCCCGGGCTGTTGCCGACGGCGGCCTTCACCAGGCGCGGTGCCGAGCCGAAGTCCTCGAGCCGCAGGCCGGAGGTCCAGCGCGGGTCCCTGAGCGTGCGGGCGCTCGTGAGATAGGCGCGCTGCAGCTGCGGCGCCCACTGGCCGACGAGGGCCAGCGTGCGCCAGTCGAAGCTCTGCACGGTCACGCGCGAGCCCATGCCGGCCTTGTCGATCTCGGCCAGGAGCGCGCGCACCATCTGTTCCGGTGCCGCGGTCTCCTCGGGCCGGCTGGGGTCCAGCTTGGTTTCGATGTTGAAGCGCAGCTGCGCCGCGCCGCGTGCGCGTACCCGCTCGAAGAGCGCGGCCAGCGTCGGGATGCGCTCGCCGTCGCGCGGCACCTGCAGGGCGAACTGCTTGCCGTAGTTGCTCGCCGGATCGATGCGGCCGACGTCGTAGGCCTGCAGCTGCGCCAGCGTCAGCGCGCGGATCGCCGGGCCCTTGGCAGTGAGAAAGGCGCCGTTCGCATCGCGTGTGTGCTCGGGGTTGAGCACGGTGTCGTGCGAGATCACCACCACGCCGTCGGCGGTGAGTCCGATGTCGAGCTCGAGCGTGGTCACGCCCATCTCCATGGCGTTGTCGAAGGCGGCCAGCGTGTTCTCCGGCGCGAGCGCGCGCCCGCCGCGGTGGGCCTGGAGGTCGAAGTCGCGCTTCGGCGTGGGCGCGGTCGCCGAGCAGGCAGCGAGCAGCCATGCAGCGAGCAGCCAGGGTGTGCAGCGGGTGAGCTTCATTTCAGCTGGACCTTGATGCCGTCCTGTTGCACCGTGATGTCACCGATCTCGTAGGTCTTGCGCCCCACGGTCAGCTCCTCGGCGGTGAAGGTGCGCAGCGGCTGGTCGCGCAGCAGCTCCTGCGCGACCACGGCGCCGATCTGCTGCAGGCGCTCGGCATCGCGCCCGGTCACGCCCTGCAGCTCGAGCCGCTCGGCCTTGGGCTGGTCGAGCCGCAGCGCGCGGGCCGGTGCGTCGTACCTGAGCGCACTGCTGACCGAGACCACGCCCTCGACCGTCGAGGGCCGCAGCAGCGGGCTCGCGATGCTCAGCAGGGCCGTGATCGCGGCCCGATTGGCGCGGGCGTCCAGCCCCAGCTGCGGATCGCGCAGTGCGACGGTGAAGATCTCGGCATAGCGCTGCTGCACCGGGAAGCGCTTGGCGATCTGCGCCTGCAGCTCTTCGCGGCTCGCGGTGTATTCGCTGGTGAAGAAGTTGAAGCCCGCCAGCGCTGCGATGGGGGCGCACGCGCCAGCACCGAGCAAGGCGCGCAGAACGAGGCGGCGGGACGGCGGCAAGAAGGAGCGGTACTGCATACCGCTGCGAGCTTGCCACAGCCCGATGGTTCAATCGTGAAGCGACGAAAGGAACTGTTTCAGCTCGGCGGTCTGCGGATTGCCGAACAGCTCGGCCGGCGGCCCCATCTCGTGCACGCGCCCCTGGTGCATGAAGATCACGCGGTCGCTGACCTTGCGCGCGAAGCTCATCTCGTGCGTCACCATCAGCAGCGTCATGCCCTCGTCGGCCAGCGACTCGACCACGCGCAGCACCTCGCCCACGAGCTCCGGGTCGAGCGCCGAGGTGATCTCGTCGCACAGCAGCACGGCCGGCTCCATCGCCAGGGCGCGTGCGATGGCCACGCGCTGCTGCTGGCCGCCCGAGAGCTGGTCGGGCATGGCGTCGAACTTCTGCTCCAGGCCCACGCGGGTGAGCAGCTTGCGCGCCTGCTGCGCGGCTTCCGCGTGGCTGCGCTTCTTCACCAGCGTCGGCGCCAGCATCACGTTGCGGCCCACCGAGAGATGCGGGAACAGGTTGAAGCTCTGGAAGATCATGCCCACGTGCTGCCGCAGTTCGCGCATCGCCATCGCGCTCTCGTGCAGCAGCGGCTTGCCATCGACCGTGAGCGAGCCTTCGTGGAACGCCTCGAGGCCGTTGATGCAGCGAAGCAGCGTGCTCTTGCCCGAGCCGCTCTTGCCGATGATGGCGATCACCTCGCCGCGCTGGACCTCGAGGTCGATGCCCTTGAGCACCTCGTTGCTGCCGTAGGCCTTGCGCAGCGCGGTGATGCGGACGATGGGCGGGCCACCCGCGGTGTCTGCAGCAGCGGCGGGAGCTTCAGCGACGAGCGCCATGGATCTTCCTTTCGAGGTTCTTAGCGTACAGGCTCACGGGGAAGCACAGCGCGAAATAGAGCAGGGCCACGCAGCTGAAGACCACGAAAGGCTTGAAGGTGGCGTTGGAGATCATGCTGCCGGCCTTGGTCAGCTCGACGAAGCCGATCACCGAGGCCAGCGCCGTGCCCTTGATCACCTGCACCAGGAAGCCCACGGTGGGCGCGATGGCGATGCGCGTGGCCTGCGGCAGGATCACGTGGCGCATCTGCTCGCCGAAGCTCATGGCCAGGCTGCCCGAGGCCTCCCACTGGCCCCTGGGGATGGCGGCCACGCAGCCGCGCCAGATCTCGGTGAGGAACGCGCTGGTGTAGAGCGTGAGCGCCACCGAGGCCGCGGTCCAGGCCGAGACCTCGATGCCGAAGAGCGCGATGCCGAAGTAGGCCAGGAACAGTTGCATCAGCAGCGGGGTGCCCTGGAACAGCTGTACATAGAGGCCGATGAGCCGTTCGGCGATGCGGCCGCCCGACAGGCGCAGGAACAGCAGCAGGCCGCCCACCACGCCGCCGCCGACGAAGGCGATGAGCGACAGCGCCACGGTCCAGCGCAAGGCCAGCAGCAGGTTGCGCAGGATGTCCCAGAGGGAGAACTCGATCATGGTCAGGCCTCCCGCCGGGCCGCCCCAAGGGAGGCCTGCGCCCCCTCGGGGGGCAGCGAGTACACGAAGTGACGAGCGTGGGGGCTCATATCATTTGCCGAAGAAGAACTTCGGCCCCGCCCAGTTGAGCAGTCGCCGTGCGGCCACCGACAGCGCCAGGTAGATGACGGTCGCGACGATGAAAGCCTCGAAGGCGCGGAAGTTGCGGCTCTGGATCAGGTTGGCCGCGTAGCTCAGCTCCTCGGTCGAGATCTGGCTGCACACGGCCGAGCCGAGCATCACGATGATGATCTGGCTCACCATCGCGGGCCAGACCTTCTTCAGCGCCGGCGGCAACACCACGCGCGTGAAGACCTGCACCTTGTTCAGCGCCAGGCTCACGGCGGCCTCGATCTGCCCGCGCGGCGTGGCCTCGATGCCGGCGCGGATGATCTCGGTGGCGTAGGCGCCGAGGTTCATCACCATGGCGATCACCGAGGCCACCTCGGGCGAGAGCTTGAAGCCCGCCGCCGGCAGTCCGAAGAAGATGAAGAACAGTTGCACGATGAAGGGCGTGTTGCGGATCAGCTCCACGTAGCTGCCGACGATCCAGCGCAGCCAGGCCGGTCCGCTCGCCCGCGCCCAGGCGCAGGCGATGCCCACCGCCATGCCGATCAGCGTGGCGACGAGCGTGAGGCCGAGCGTCCACAGGATGCCCCTGACCAGCAGCGGCCATTGGCCGAGCACGGCCCCGAAGTCGAACTCGATGCCCATGGCGGTGCGGCGTCAGAGGGGCAGGTCGCCGGCTTCCTTGCCGAGGAACTTCTTCGACATGGCATCGAGCGTGCCGTCTTTCTTGGCGGCCGCGATGATCTCGTTGACCTTGGCCTTCAGCGCGTCCTCGCCCTTGGCGATGCCGACGAAGCAGGGGCTGTCCTTCAGCAGCAGCTTGTACTCGGCGCCCAGCTGCGGGTTCTTCTGCATCATGTTGCCGGCGACCGCGGCGCTGGTGGCGATGGTCTGCGTCTGGCCGGCGACGAAGGCGGCGATGGTGGCGTTGTTGTCCTCGAAGCGCTTGTAGTCGACGTTGGCCGGCGCCACCTTGGCGAGTTCCTGGTCTTCCATCGCGCCGCGGGTCACGGCGACGCTCTTGCCGGCCATGTCGGCAAAGCTCTTGATGCTGACGCTCTTGGACGCATACACGGCCTGGAAGAAGGGCGCGTAGGCGGCGCTGAAGTCGATCACCTTCTCGCGCTCGGCGTTCTTGCCCAGCGTGGAGATCACGAGGTCGGCCTTCCTGGTCTGCAGGTAGGGGATGCGGTTGGCGCTGGTGACGGGCACCAGCTCGGCCTTCACGCCCAGCTTGGCCGCTATCAGCCTGGCCATCTCGACGTCGAGGCCCTGGGGCGCCATGTCGGGGCCGACGAAGCCGTAGGGCGGGTAGTCGGTGGGAATGGCGACCTTGAGGGTCTTGGACTTCAGCACGTTGTCGAGCGCGCTCTGGGCGTGGGCGGCGCCGGTGGCGAGCAGGGCGGCCGAGGCGAGGGTCAGCGCGAACTGGCGCTTCGAGATCTTCATAGCAGGGCTCCTAGGTAAGTCGAAGAATCGTCGGGTGAGGGGATGGCGCCGGAGGCCTGGGTCTTGCCCCGGCCACGCAAGAGCTGTGCCTTGGCCTTGGCGCCGGGCGGCGTGCCCTGAAGCGGTGCGAGCGCATCGCGCAGCTGGGCCAATGGGTCGGCCTGGGCCTGCACACGCAGGGCCGATTGAACGGTGCCGATGTGCTCGACCATCAGCGCCTCGGCGCCGGCGGTGTCGCCGCGCTCCAGCGCCGCGACGATGCGCACATGGTCCTCGCAGGACTGCGCGGCGTCGTGGGATGACTGGTAGAGCATCGCGATCAGCGTGGTGCGCGCGGTGAAGTCGCGCAGCGTGTCGGCCAGCAGCGAGTTGCCCAGGCACTCGGCCAGGCACACGTGGAAGTCGCCCAGCAGGTAGCTGCGCGTGCCGACGTCGCTGCCCTTGAGCGCGGCCTTCTCGCGCTGCAGGTGCGCCTTGAGCGAGCGCAGCGCGTCCTTGCCGATGCGGCCGGCGCTGCGGATCAGGCCGGCCTCGATCACGCGGCGCGCCTCGAAGGCCTCGCGCGCCTCGTCCTGCGAGGGCTCGATCACGTACCAGCCGCGCCGCGCGCTCACCGTGACGATGCCGCGCGCCGCCAGGCGCGTGAGCGCCTCCCGCACGATGGTGCGGCTGCAGTCAAACAGCATCGCGAGCTGCTGCTCGCCCAGGCGCGCGCCCGGGGCGAGCTTCTGCGCCATCACCGCCTCGACGATGCGTGCACTGATTTCGGGAGCGGTGATGGACATGTTCCTGCATACCAGCAGGTTTCGTGCCTGCTTGTATGCAAGATCTGTGCACCAATCAGGCGCACCGAATGCCCCACATCAGTCCATCCTGGCGCCCGAGGCCTTGACGGGCTTTTCCCAGCGCGGGGTCTCCGCGGCGAGGAAGCGGGCGAAATCCTCGCTGCCGAGGTAGGCCGGATCGGCGCCCTGGCTGGTCATGCGTCGTTGGGGCGGACGATCATGAACAGCGCCTGCTCAGGTTTTCAGCGTGGCCTTCAACGTGATCTCGGGAACGCTGGCCAGCGCCTTCGACAGCGGGCAGCCGGCCTTGGCGCCGGCCGCCAGTTCCTGGAACTTGGCCTCGTCGATGCCGGGAATCTCCGCTTCGAGTTCGAGCTGGATGCGGTCGATCTTGAAGCCCGGGCCATCCTTGGCCAGGCGCACCGCGGCCTGGGTGTCGATGCGCGTGGCGGTGAAGCCCGCGCCCTCGAGTGCGAAGGCCAGCGCCATCGTGAGGCAGCCCGCATGCGCAGCGCCGAGGATCTCCTCGGGGTTGGTGCCGGTGCGGTCGTCCTCGAAGCGGCTCTTGAAGCCGTAGGGGTAGTTCTTGAGCGCACCGGTCTCGGTGCTGATCTGGCCCTTGCCGGTCTTGCCGGCGCCTTCCCAGTGAACACTTGCGCGCTTGTCTGCTGCCATGTGAGCTCCTCGGTGGTGGGGGGATGAAGAAAACGATCCGCCGTTGTACGGCAGAACGGGCCGGCTGTCTGTCGGCAGGCCCGGAAAGGCATCTTTCGGCGGGAGTCGCGGATGTGACGCCGTCGGGGCTTCCCCGATGCGGCCCGAGCATGCGGCATCGTAGGCTTGCCCGTCCCATTGGAGCCCGTATGGATCGTCCGCACTTCAAGTTCTGGCCGCAGCGCCTGCCTCGCTCGCTCACCATTCCCGCCACCTCGCTGTGGCACAACCTCGCCACCGCCGCCGAGCGCTTTCCCGACAAGACGGCGCTGGTCTTCTTCGGCCGCGAGACCACTTACCGCGAGCTGGCGGCGCAGGCCGAGCGGCTGGCGGGCACGCTGCATGCGCTGGGCGTGAAGCGCGGCGACCGCGTGGTGCTGGACATGCAGAACTGCCCGCAACTGGTGATCGCGCATTTCGCGATCCTGCGCGCCAACGCGGTGGTGGTGCCGGTCAATCCGATGAACCGGGCCGAGGAGCTCAAGCACTACATCACCGATCCGGATGCCAAGGTCGCGATCACCACAGGCGACCTGGCGCCCGAGCTCGCCAGGGCCAGCGACGCACTGGCCCCCGACGAGCGCCTGGCGCACCTGATCGTCACGCAGTTCACCGATGCCTTCGACCCCGAGGCGCAGGGCGACGAGTCGCCGCCGCCGGCGTGGCGCGACTGGCTGCTCGGGCGCCATCCGCTGCCTGCGCTCGCGGGCGGCGAGGTCATGGCCTGGACCGATGCGCTGGCCGCCGGCCACGCGCCGCCCGCCCACGTCGTGGGCGCGAACGACATGGCGCTGCTGCCCTATACCAGCGGCACCACCGGCCTGCCCAAGGGCTGCGTCCACCATCACAGCAGCCTGATGCACAACGCGTATGCCTGCCAACTCTGGGGCATGGCTTCGTCCGAGACCGTGGTGCTGGCGGTGGTGCCGATGTTCCACATCACGGGCACGGTGAGCGTGCTGCACACCATGATCATCAGCGCGGGCACACTGGTCATCATGCCGCGCTGGGACCGCGAGGTGGCGGGCCGGCTGATCTCGCGCCGCAAGGTCACGAGCTGGACCAACATCCCCACCATGGTGATCGACCTGCTGGGCAGCCCCAACTTCGCGAGCTTCGACCTCACGAGCCTGGTCCACATCGGCGGCGGCGGCGCCGCCATGCCGCAGGCGGTGGCGCAGCGCCTGTACGAGCAGTACGGGCTCAAGTACCAGGAGGGCTACGGGCTCACCGAGACCGCGGCGCCTTCGCACACCAACCCGTTCGAGAATCCCAAGCAGCAATGCCTGGGCATTCCTTTCATGAGCACCGACGCGCGCGTGGTCGATCCCGACACCCTGAAGGAGATGCCCATCGGCGAATCGGGCGAGATCATCATCCATGGGCCCGAGGTGTTCCAGGGCTACTGGAAGCGTCCCGATGCGACCGCGGCGGCCTTCGTCGAGTTCGAGGGCAAGCGCTTCTTTCGATCCGGCGACATGGGCCGCATGGACGAAGACGGCTACTTCTTCATGACCGACCGCCTGAAGCGCATGATCAACGCCAGCGGCTTCAAGGTCTGGCCGGCCGAGGTCGAGCTGCTGATGTTCCGCCACCCCGCGATCCAGGAGGCCTGCGTGATCGCCACCAAGGACGCCTACCGGGGCGAATCGGTCAAGGCCGTGGTGGTGCTGCGCGCCAGCCACAAGAACACCACCGAGCAGGAGATCATCGACTGGTGCCGCGAGAACATGGCGGTCTACAAAATCCCGCGCGCGGTGCAATTCGTCGATGTGCTGCCGAAGAGCGGGAGCGGGAAGGTGATGTGGCGCTTGCTGCAGGAGGCGGAGAACAAGGGCTGAGCGGCGGCCCGCGAGCGCGTCCTCAGGCCTTGAGCCAATCCCTGAGCTGCTTGGTCCGCTGCTCCGTGTGCTCGATCTGGCAGCCGAGCGCGGCGATGTCGCGCACCGTGCCTCCCGCGTTGAGCGTGTACTTGGCCCTGCAGTCGTCGTCGCGGAACTGGATCCAGGCCCGCTGCGCCTGCTGCAGCAGCTTGCGCGTGGCGGCGTAGTCGACGGCATCGTTCTTGCCGTCGGACTCGAGCGACTTCATCAGCGACTGGTAGGCGGCGTTGAGCTCCCTGTCCTTGCGCGCCAGGGCCTGCTGGGCGCACTGGTTGATCTCGACGGTGTTGCGGGTCCTGCACGGCTCCTCGGCGAAGACGATGCCGGGAAGCAGGAGCAGGGCGGTGCCGAGGCAGGACAGCTTCTTCATCTGAAACTCCGCGATCGCTGGGGCCGGAGCTCGTATTCTGCGCCGGCCGGACTCACTCATGCATCGTGGATGAGACGGCGTCCGAGGCTGATCACATCGTCCTGCGTGTAGCCGAGCTTGCGATAGAAGGCGACGACCTCGGTGTTCGACGAGCGCACGAGGAGGTTGATCTTCGGGCAGCCGCGCGCGATGAGCAAACGCTCGGCCTCGTGCATGAGCGCGCGGCCGACGGCCATGCGCCGGTGCCCGGGCGAGACCGCAAGGTAGTAGACCCAGCCGCGGTGGCCGTCGAAGCCCGCCATCGCGGAGCCGAGGAGCGCGCCGTCTCCCCCGGTGGCGACCAGGAAGAGTTCGGGCTGCTCGCCGAGCTTGCGCTGGATGTCGCGGTGCGGGTCGTTCCACGGGCGCGTGAGGCCGCAGGCCTGCCAGAGGGCGATCACGCCGGCTTCGTCGGCGGGCTGGAAAGCACGAATCTTCATGTGACGAGTTCCGGTCGATGAAAAGAATCACGAGCCGCCGTTCGATCGCGTGCGCAGCATGAGCAGCGCCGGGCCGTCGGGCGTCACGACTTCTCCGCGTCCGCTCAGGATTCTCCCTTGCCCCTGACCTCGGCCACCACCCGCGCATGCCGCTGAAAGCTCCAGTAGGCGCTGGCCCAGTCCATCAGCACCACGATGCGGTTGCGGAACCCGATCAGGAAATAGGCGTGCGCGAAGAGCCAGAACAGCCAGGCCATCCGGCCCGAGAAGCGCAGCGGCCCGAGCGGCGTGCCCAGGTCGACCACGGCCGAGTTGCGCCCGATGGTGGCGAGGTTGCCGTAGTCGCGGTAGCGGAAGGGAACCGTCTCCTTGCCCGCGAGGCGGCGCAGGATGTTCGCGGCCGCGGCGCGGCCCGCCTGCTTGGCGCCGGGCGAGACGCCGGGCACGGGCGTGGGTTCCTTGCGGGGCCGGTGGCTCATGGCGGCGGCCAGGTCCCCCACCACGCTGATCTCGGGATGGCCGGGCAGGCTGAGGTCGGGCTGCACCTTCACGCGGCCGGCCCGGTCGCATTCGGCGCCGGTGGCGTCCGCCAGCAGCCGGCCGAGCGGCGAAGCGGCCACGCCGGCGGCCCAGATCACGCAATGGCAGGCGATGCGATGGGTGCCGGTGCCGGCGCCGCCGTCGCTGAAGGGCGATTCCACCTCCAGTCCGCCGGCCGTGACCGCCGTCACGCGGGCGTTGAGGCGCACCTGCACGCCCAGCTTCTGCAACTGCTCGAGCGCGCGCTGGCTCAGGACCTCGGGCATGGCCTGCAGCACGCGCGGGCCGCCTTCGATCAGCAGCACCTCGGCCGTGCGCGGGTCGATGCGGCGGAACTCGCCGCGGAGGGTGTGGCGCGCGATCTCGGCCAGCGTGCCCGCCATTTCCACGCCGGTCGGGCCGGCGCCGATCACGGCGAAGGTGAGCAGGGCGCGCCGGCGCGCCGGGTCGGGCTCGACCTCGGCCGCCTCGAAGCTCATGAGAATCCGGCGCCGGATCTCGAAGGCATCGGCCAGGGTCTTGAGGCCGGGCGCCATGGTCGACCAGTCGTCGTGGCCGAAGTAGCTGTGGGTCGCGCCCGCGGCCACGATCAAGTGGTCATACGGCAGGCGGGTGGCGTCGGCCAGGTGCACCTCGCGCGCCTCGGGGTCGATGCGGGTCGCCTCGCCGAGCAGGGTGGTGATGTTGGGCTGGCGTCGGAACAGCAGGCGGGCCGGCGCGGCGATCGAGGGCGCCGCCAGTCCGGCGGTGGCGACCTGGTAGAGCAGCGGCTGGAACAGGTGGTGGTTGGTCTTGTCGACGATGGTGATGTCGACGGCCGCGTGCTGCAGCTTGCGCGCCGCCTCGAGGCCACCGAAGCCGCAGCCGATGATCACGATGCGGGGGCGGCCGGAAGAAGGGGGCGTACTCATGCGCCGGATGATACGCAGCCACCCTGCACGTCCCGGCATCTTGTGCCAAAGTGGCGCGTTCGACGGGGGCCACGTGCTGCGGTCGGGGTGCCGCGCTGCGGGCCCTTGTCCTACGGCGCCGACCGCCGCGCATGGGCTAAAAACCTTCCGATCCACAATGGAGACCCCATGAATCTCACCCAGCCGGCCCGGCCCGCGGCGGACGAGCTGCGCGATCGTTTTCAATCAGTGCGTTCGCTCAGCCTTGCATTGGCGGCGCCGCTCTCGGCCGAGGACCAGTGCATCCAGTCGATGCCCGACGCCAGTCCGACCAAATGGCACCTGGCGCACACCACCTGGTTCTTCGAGACCGTGCTGCTGCAGCCGCATGCGACGGGCTATCGCGTCTTCGATGCGGCCTTCGCCTACCTCTTCAATTCCTACTACGAGGCGCTGGGGCCGCGCCACCCGCGTCCGCAGCGCGGGCTTCTGACGCGGCCTTCGCTGGAGCAGGTGCAGGCCTACCGGCGCCATGTGGACGAGGCGGTCGATGCGCTGCTCGCCGGCGCCGGCGAGGACACCGACTGGGAGGCGGTCGCGCCCATCATCGAGCTGGGCCTGAACCATGAGCAGCAGCACCAGGAGCTGATCCTCACCGACATCCTGCACGCGCTGTCCTGCAATCCGCTGCTGCCGGCTTACCGCACGGCGCCCACGCCGGCGCTGCGGCTGGCCTCGGTGGCGCCGGCGATGCGCTGGCTTTCGCGGCCGGGCGGCGTGGTCGAGGTCGGCCATGCCGGCGGCGGCTTCAGCTTCGACAACGAAACGCCGCGCCACGCGGCCCTGCTGCAGCCCCACGCCATCGCGGACCGGCTGGTGAACTGCGGCGAGTACGCGCAATTCATCGCCGATGGCGGCTACGAGCGGCCCGAGCTCTGGCTCTCCGACGGCTGGGCCGCGGTGCAGGCGCAGGGCTGGCGCCATCCGGCGTACTGGCTCGCGCCCGACGATCCGCGCCTCGTCCATCACGGCGCGACCGCAGGCTGGCACGCCTTCGGCCTGCACGGCGTGCGGCCGCTGGAGCCCGAGGCGCCGGTCTCGCAACTGAGCTTCTACGAAGCCGCGGCCTACGCCGAGTGGGCCGGCGCGCGGCTGCCCACCGAGTTCGAGTGGGAGGCCGCGCACGATGCGCCCGGCATCTCGCAGATGAGCGGCCACGTCTGGCAGTGGACGCGCTCTTCCTACGACCCCTATCCGGGCTTCCGCCCGTTGTCGGGCGTGGCGGCCGAATACAACGGCAAGTTCATGGTCGGCCAGCTGGTGCTGCGCGGCGGCAGCGCGGCCACGCCCGCGGGCCATGCGCGGCCCAGCTACCGCAACTTCTTCCCGCCGGCCGCGCGCTGGCAGTTTTCCGGGCTGCGGCTCGCGAAGGATCTCTGATGGCTATTCCTGCAGTGAGCCTGCATGCCTTCCGCAGCGCACAGCGCGCAGCGCCGCTCTCCGACTTCGGCCGCGAGCTGTTCGAGGGCCTCAGCCGCAGTCCGCGCAGCATCTCGCCCAAGTTCTTCTACGACGTGGCCGGCTCGCAGCTCTTCGATCGCATCTGCGATCTGCCGGAGTACTACCCGACGCGCACCGAGATGCGCATCCTCACCGAATGCGCGCCCGAGATCGCAGCGCAGATCGGACCGAACGCCGATGTCGTCGAGTTCGGCGCGGGCTCGCTCACCAAGGTGCGGCTGCTGCTCGACGCGCTGCATGCGCCCCGCCGCTATGTGCCGATCGACATCTCGGGCGAGCACCTCGAAGCTGCGGCGCAGCGCCTGCGTGCCGACTATCCGCGGATCGCCGTGCAGCCCGTGGTGGCCGACTACACCATGCCGCTGGTGCTGCCCTCGCTCGGCGAGGGCCTGGGCCAGCGCGTGGGCTTTTTCCCCGGCTCGACGCTCGGGAACTTCAGCCCCGAGGAGGCGCTGGCCTTCCTGCAGCTCGCGCAGCGCCTGCTGCGCGGCGGCGGCCTGCTGCTGGGCGTGGACCTGGTCAAGGACCCCGCGCGGCTGCATGCCGCCTACAACGACGCGCAAGGCGTGACCGCGGCCTTCAACCTCAACCTGCTGCGCCGCGCCAATCGCGAACTCGGCACCGACTTCGACCTCGAGGGCTTCGCCCACGCCGCCTTCTACAACGCGCCCCTGCGCCGCATCGAAATGCACCTGGTGAGCCGCCGCGCGCAGAGCGTCAGGCTGGACGGGCAGCGCTTCGACTTCGAAGAGGGCGAGACCTTCCACACCGAGAACTCGTACAAGTTCACCGCCCCGGGCCTGCACGCGCTGGCCGTGAAGGCGGGCCTCAGGCCAACTGCGGTGTGGACCGACCCCGAGCGGCTCTTCAGCGTGCACTGGCTGCAGTCGCCCGCGGCACAATAGCTCCGTCCCGCCATCGGGCGGGCCTTGGAGACCTGGATGAAAGCAACCTGGAACGGCGTCACCATCGCCGAGAGCGACGACACCGTGCTCGTCGAAGGCAACCACTATTTCCCGGCGAGCGCGCTCAATCGCGACTACGTCAGCTTCAGCAACCACAAGAGCACCTGTCCCTGGAAGGGCACTGCCAGCTACTACTCGCTGCTGGTCGACGGCGAGCTCAATACCGATGCCGTCTGGTACTACGCCGACCCCAAGCCCGAGGCCGAGATGGTGCGCGACCGGGTCGCCTTTTGGAAGGGCGTGAAGGTGTCGGAGTGAGCGCAGGGAACTTCGACCCACCCTTCACACCCGTCGACCGGCTCGTTCCCGCGTTGCGCCAGGACGGCTACGCGGTGCTGAGCCCGCAGGGAGTGGCCCAGTGGCTGGGCAGCCCGCTCGCAGAGCTCGAAGTGCTGCATGCCGACTGGAACCAGCTGCCGCTGGACGAATACCTGAAGGACGGCGGCCGCTACCGCACGCGGCGCCATGCCTGCTTCACGGTCGAGGACGCGATCATCGATCAGGTGCCGCACCGCGCGCACTGGCAGCCGGTCGAGTACAACGCGCTGCATGGCGGCATGCAGCGCTGGTTTGCGCCGATGGAATCCGGAACGCTCGTGCAGCCGGCCTGGCAGGCGCTCATCAAGGGCCTGGCCGAGGTGGCGAACGGCTTGCGCGGCACGCAGCGCTGGTACGTGGAAGCGCACCAGTTCCGCATCGACACGGCCGAGGGCATCGGCCGGCCGACGCCCGAGGGCGCGCACCGCGACGGCGTCGACCTGGTCGCGGTGGCGCTGGTCGGCCGCCACAACATCAAGGGCGGCGAAACCCGCGTGTTCGAGGCCGCGGGCCGCCGCGGCGAACGCTTCACGATGACGGAGCCGTGGACGCTGCTGGTCATCGACGATGCGCGCGTGATCCACGAATCGACGCCGATCCAGCCGCTGGTGGACAGCCAGCCGGGCTGGCGCGACACGCTGGTCGTGACCTGCCGCGCCGGCTCTTTTCAGGGCGATTGAGCAGCACCTGCCGGTCCGTAGCAGTCCTACGCCCGATTCCATTCCTTGGATGTACATTCAGGGCCCGGTTCGACTGCGAGCCGTCATGTGAACAAACGAGGTCTGTCATGTTCAATCACATCCTGGTTCCGATCGACGGGTCCGAAACGTCGATGCTCGCAGTCAGCAAGGCCAGCGGGCTCGCCTTGGCATTCGGCAGCCGCATCACCCTGATCCACGTGGTCGACAACTACCCCTTCATCGGCGTCGGCGCGGACTATGCGCTGGGCCAGAACGAATACCTGGCAGCCGCCACCAGCAGCGCCAACGCGGCGCTGGCACGCGGCGTCGCCGCGCTGGCCGCCGAAGGCCTGCACAGCGACCAGCGCGTGATCGATGGCCATGTGGTGCACGAAGGCATCGTCGACACCGCGGACGCGATCGGGGCCGACCTGATCGTGATGGGCTCGCACGGGCGCTCGGGCATCGAGAAGCTGCTGCTGGGCAGCGTCACGCAGCGTGTCTTGCAGGACGCCAAGGTGCCGGTGCTCGTGGTCAAGGGCTGAGCAACGGGCAGGGCATTCAAGCGAAAGGCGGCGCACTCTCGAAGCGCAGCACCCGGCCATCGGCGGGATGGGCGAACTCGAGTCCGCTCGCATGCAGCAGCAGCCGGTCGGCGCGCCGCTGCACCGCCTCGCTCCCGTAGAGCGCATCGCCGAGGATCGGATGGCCGATCGACAGCAGGTGCACGCGCAGCTGATGGCTGCGGCCGGTCAGCGGCTCCAGCCACAGGTGCGTGGCACCGCGCTCGGGCAGGAGCCGCTTCACGCGCCAGCGCGTGACGCTGGGCTTGCCGTTCTGCGCATCGATCTTCTGCAGCGGGCGCCTGGGCCAGTCGGCGATCAGCGGGGCGTCGATCAGCGACCACGCCTCGGACACCGGCAGCAATCCGTCGACGATCGCCTCGTAGCGCTTGTGAACGCGCCGCTCGGCGAAGGCATCTCCGAGTGCGCGCTGCATGGCGGGATTGCGCGCCATCAGCACCAGGCCGCTGGTGGCCATGTCGAGCCGGTGCACCACCAGTGCGTCGGGCCAGCGCGCCTGCGCACGGGCGCTGAGGCAGTCCTGCTTGTCCTCGCCGCGGCCGGGCACGCACAGGAGGCCGGCGGGCTTGTCGAGCACCAGCAGGTCGGCGTCTTCATGGATCACGGCGAGCGCATTCATGGCGAGCGAGTCTATGAGGCTGGGCTATCCTCGACCCGATGTCCGTCCCCGCCGCCGCCTCGCCGAATTTTTCCGATCTCACGCGCGAGCGGCCCTTCATGCGAATGTGGACGGCCCGGCTCTTCGGCACCGCGGGCAGCCAGATGCTGCTGGTCGCGATCGGCTGGCACATGTACGAGCTGACCGGCAGCGCCTGGGACCTGGGGCTGGTCGGGCTCTACCAGTTCGTCCCGGCGCTGTTGCTGGCGCTGCTCGCAGGCCACGTGGTCGACCGGCGCCATCGCGGCCGCATCGTCGCCGCCTGCTTCGCGGTGCAGGGGCTGGTCGCGCTGGCGCTGCTCCTGTCCGTGCGTGGCCACCACGACTCGCGCGCGCTGCTGCTCGGGCTGTCGCTGGTGCTCGGCGCGGTGCGCGCCTTCCAGATGCCGGCGCAACAGGCCTTGACGCCGCTGCTGGTGCCGCCGCTGATGCTGCCGCGCGCCATGGCCTTCAGTTCGGCCGGCATGCAGGGCGCGATCATCGGCGGCCCGGCGCTGGGGGGCCTGCTGTTCGCCGCGGGCGCCGGCGTGGTCTATGCAGCGAGCCTGCTCTTCTTCGCCATGGGCAGCCTGCTGGTCGTGCAGGTGCGCTACGAGCACGCGCCGCCGCCGCGCGAACCGGTCTCGCTGGCCACGGTGCTGGCGGGCGTTAATTTCATCTGGCACCGCAAGCCGGTGCTGGGGGCGGTCTCGCTCGACCTCTTCGCGGTGCTGCTGGGCGGGGCGGTCGCGTTGCTGCCGATCTTCGCCAAGGACATCCTGCACACCGGCCCTTGGGGCCTGGGCCTGTTGCGCAGCGCGCCGGCGGTCGGGGCGCTCGTTGCATCGATCCTGCTGACGCGGCGGCCGATCGAGCGGCACGTGGGCCGTGCGCTGCTGATCGCCGTGGCGGTGTTCGGCGTGTGCATGATCGTGTTCGGCTTGTCGAGCAGCTTCATCGTGTCGCTGCTCGCGCTGGCCGTCTCGGGCGGCGCCGACATGGTCAACGTGGTGATCCGCCAGACGCTGGTGCAGCTGGAAACGCCGGACGCGATGCGCGGGCGGGTGAGCGCCGTCAACTCGATCTTCATCGGTGCCAGCAACCAGCTCGGCGAGTTCGAGTCGGGCGCCACCGCGGCCCTGCTCGGTCCGGTGGGTTCGGTGGTGGTGGGCGGCGTCGGCACGGTGCTGGTGGCGCTGGCCTGGTTCCGGCTCTTTCCGTCGCTGGCGGCGCGCGATCGGCTGGTGAGGCCGGATGCCCAAAGCGCCCGAGTCACCCAAGCCGCCCAAGCCACCCAAGGCTCCCAAAGCCCTTAGAAGTGCGAAAAAGCCAGGGGCACCTCCAGCCTGACGTCGCCCACCGGCTCCGCCACGCAGGGCAGGATCCAACCCTCGGCCTTTTCCTCCCGGCTGAGGCCGGGCCATTCGATGCGGTAGCGTATTTCGCCGTCGAGAAGACGGCAGATGCAGGTGCGGCAGGTGCCGTTTCGGCAGGAGCTGGGCAGCTCGATGCCGGCGGATTCGGCCGACTGCAGCAAGGTGCGGCCCGCTTCGGTCTCGAAGCGGAAGCCGCCGGGCTCGATCTGCGCCGTGGCCTGCGGCGCACCCGTGCTCATTCCTTGTTCTTGACCTTGCCGCGCGGAATGATGGCCGTCGTGACCGTGCGGACCGGTTCGAAGCCGGCAGCCGGCGCCTTCGGCGGCGAGGTGTCCTTCTTCGGTTTCTTCGATTCCTTGTTGCTGCGTTGCTGTCCCTTGGGCATAGGTTCCTCCAGTGAATGGTGAGGCAGTTTAGCGAGGCGGCGACAATACACCCCTTTATCGATCGTTCCCCCGCTTTCATGTCCGACTACGAAGTTCGCCCCGCCGCCATGCGCGATGCCAAGGCCATCGCCGACGTCCACGTTGCCTCCGCCCGTGCCGCTTACGTGGACATCCTTCCCGAAGACCAGCTGCGGGCGCTGGCGCCCTCCACGCGCGAGGCCAAATGGCGCGAAGCCATCGAGTTCAGCGAGCCCCAGGTGCATGTGGCGGTGCTGGGCGAGGAGGTGGTGGGCTTCGTCGGCTTCGACCGCTCCCGCGACCCCAAGACGCCCTCGACCACCGGCGAGATCTGGGCCCTCTACGTGAAGCCCGAGCACTGGGGCAAGGGCGTGGGCGTGGCGCTCTGGGACGCCGCGCGCGACGGCCTGGAGGAAGAGGGCTGCACGCTGGTCACCGTCTGGGTGCCGCTGCGCAACGACCGCGCGCTGCGCTTCTACGAGCTGGCCGGCTTCAAGCGCGAGATGAAGACTGCCAAGACGACGTCGCTGGGCGGTACGAAGATCGAAGAGATCCGCCTGAAGCGCAACGTCGCCTGACCCACCAGGAACAGTCATTCATGGCCTCCAGTCTTCTGCTCCTGCTCGACGATATCGCCACCGTCCTCGACGACGTTTCCATCCTCACCAAGGTCGCTGCCAAGAAGACCGCCGGCGTGCTGGGCGACGACCTGGCGCTGAACGCCCAGCAGGTGAGCGGCGTGAAGGCGGAGCGCGAGCTGCCGGTGGTGTGGGCGGTGTGCAAGGGCTCCTTCATCAACAAGGCCATCCTGGTGCCCGCGGCGCTGCTCATCGGCACCTGGCTGCCCTGGCTGGTGACGCCGCTGCTGATGATCGGCGGCGCCTTCCTGTGCTTCGAGGGGTGCGAGAAGCTGGCGCACAAGTTCCTGCACAAGGACGAGCATGCGGCCGAGGTCTCGCAGCTCGAGCAGGCGCTCGTCGATCCCTCCGTCGACCTGGTCGCGGTCGAGCGGGACAAGATCAAGGGCGCGGTGCGCACCGACTTCATCCTGTCGGCGGAAATCATCGCCATCACGCTGGGCACGGTGCAGGGCCAGCCCTTCACCACGCAGCTGTCGGTGCTGGTCGGCATCGCGCTGATCATGACCATCGGCGTCTACGGGCTGGTCGCGGGCGTCGTGAAGCTCGACGATGCCGGCCTCTACCTGAGCCGGCGCGAAGGTGCCGCCTCGCAGGCGCTCGGCCGGGGCATCCTGGCGGCTGCGCCCTGGCTCATGAAGGCGCTCTCAATCGCCGGCACGGCCGCCATGTTCCTGGTGGGCGGCGGCATCCTGGTGCACGGCGTGCCGGCCCTCGGCCATGCGGTCGAAGCCTGGGCGGTCAACGCGGGGAGCCTCCTGGGCAGCCTGGGCTCGATGGGCGTCAATGCCGGCGTCGGCATCGTGGCCGGCGCGATCGTGCTGGCGGCGGTGGAGCTCGGCAAGAAGGCCTTCGGCAGGAAGAAAAGCCTAGCCTAGCGCCGCCACGCGCGTCGCCAGCGCGTCGATCGCCGCATCGGAAAGATCATCGGCCGTCACGGTCTGCCGTTCGGCCCAGCGCTCGAAATGGCTGGCCTGCGAGCGCTTGTACGCCGGGTCGTAGTGCAGCGCCGTCAGCTCGGCGAACAGGGCCGGCAGCTCGCCCGCGGCGGCCCATTGCTGCCAGCGGCCGATCACGGCCTTGCCGTGCAGTTCCTTCAGCAGCCCGAGCTGGCGCGACAGCGCTTCGGGGTCGTCGCCCAGGTAGGCGTAGTCGCGCAGCAGATAGGCCAGCCGGGCCTCGGGCGTGGCCTCGATCTCGATGCACCGGCTAGCGCGCATGTGCGTCACCAGCGGCAGCGGAACGTCCAGGCGGCCGATGCGCCGGCTCTCGCCCTCCACGTAGAGCGGCTGCGCCGGATCGATGCGCTCCAGCAATTCGGCGATGCGGGTTTCGAAGGCGATCTGCGACGGCTGCGGCGTGCCGGGCAGGGCGCCCAGCAGCGAGCCCTTGTGCGCCGCCAAGCCTTCGAGGTCCAGCACCTGCCGCCCTTGCAGCGCCAGCGCCTGCAGCACGCGTGTCTTGGCGCTGCCGGTGGCGCCGCACAGCACGCGCAGGTCGAGTTGCGGGCAGAGCAGGGCCAGCTGCGTGATTACATGGCGGCGCCAGCTCTTGTAGCCGCCGGCCAGCTGCTGCGCGTCCCAGCCCACCAGGCGCAGCCAGGTGACCATCGAGCCGCTGCGCAGGCCGCCGCGCCAGCAGTAGACCAGGGGCTTCCAGCCGGCCGGCCGGTCGGCGAAGCGCTCCTTCAGGTGCCGCGCGAGGTTCGCCGCCACCATCGCGCCGCCCACGCGGCGCGCCTCGAAGGCACCCTGCTGCTTGTAGAGCGTGCCGACGATGCGGCGCTCCTCGTCGTCGAGCACCGGGCAATTGATGGCGCCGGGGATGTGATCGATGGCGTACTCGCCGGGCGAGCGCGCGTCGATCAGGGTGTCGAAGCGATGGCGGTCCTCCACGCGAACGGGTGCCGGAGCGCGCATCAGCGGGCCTTGCCCCTGGCGCGCTGGGCCAGGTCCACCACCACCAGGGCGATGCCGAGCACCAGTGCGAACCAGCCCACCACGTGGGCGCCGGCGAGCATGTCGCGCCAGTGCGGCGAAGTCAGGAAGCGGGGCGCGAGCAGGACGGCCGCGCCGATGAGGATGCACAACAGGCCGCGCTCGAACGTGCGCAGGGCCCTGGAAGGTCTGGAAGCCATGCCCGAGTTTACGGGGGCGCGATAGCACAGCTTGCCGCCGAGATATCCACCGCGCCCGACCATCCGTCCCCGATTTCGTGAAGTACTTCCTTAGAAAATAGGAACCTAAGAACTACATTCTTAAGTATTAATGTAATACGAAAGAATTGTATGAATCGCGTTTTCCGGGTGCTCTGGAACCCGACGCAAGGGCTCTGGACGGTGGCTTCGGAGGTGGCCCGCGGGCTCGGCAAATCGAGCGCCCAGGCGCCGATCGTGGCCCTGGCGCTGCTGGGCCTGGCCGCAAGCGCAGCTGCCGACTGCAGCGGCCCCAGCGGCGGCACCATCACCTGCACGCCGGGCACGCCGCAGACTTTCGTCGTCATCGGCGGCTACGACTCCACGCCCGGCGGCACGGTGGACGTGCAGCCCGACGCCGTGATCAGCACCACGGACCTGCCGGCCATCAGCATGGGCGACCAGGGGACGATCCGGGTCCAGCGCAATGCAACCGTGCAAAACAATGCCGCAGGCAGCGCCAACGGCCACTACGGCACCGGCGCCAACACCATCGAGTTTCGTTCCAACACCACGCTGACCATCGAGGAGGGCGCCAAGGTCCTCTCCAACGGCACGGCGCACAACGCCGAAGCCATCAACCCGCATGGCACGGGCAATCTCATCGTCAACCACGGCGAGGTGCGCTCGCAGGCCGGCGGCGCCGCCATCTGGCTGGAGGCCTCGAGCGGCTCGAACACGGTGGTCAACGGGGCCACCGGGGTCATCGAGTACAAGGGCGGCGCCGGCAACATCCTGGGCGCATCGGGCACGATGGCCGTGGACTTCACGAACCAGGGCAGGCTGATCGGCGTGCTCAACTTCGCCGACGGCGACGACGCGCTGCACGTGCATGCCGGCTCGTCCATCACCGGCGCCATCAACGGCGGCGGGGGCAACAACCTGCTGACGCTCGACGGCACGGGCAGCGCGACCTTCGCGCACACCGTGTCGAACTTCCAGACCCTGGTGAAGCGGGACAGCGGCACCTGGACCTTCGACAACGCGCTGCCGGGCTCCGGCATCACCAGCACCCGCGTGGCCGCGGGCACGCTGATCCTCGGCGCCGATGCCAGCAGCTATACCGGCAGCATGACGGTGGATGCGGCCGGTACGTTGCAGACCTCCGCGCAGTTCGCGCCGCCGGCGATCACGGACAACGGCCTGGTGCGCTTCGCGCAGCCGAGCGACGCGAGCTACACCGGCCTGCTCTCCGGCACCGGCGGCATCGAGAAGACCGGCGCCGGCCGGCTGACCCTGACGCGCCAACAGGCGATCACCGGCGCGACCACGGTCGCGGCCGGGACCTTGAAGGCAGGTGCCGCCGATACCTTCAGCGCCGCTTCGGCACACAGCGTGGCCGCCGGCGCCACGCTCGACACGGCCGGCTTCGACCAGCGCGTGGCGTCGCTGAACAACGCCGGCACCGTCAACCTGCTGAGCAGCCAGGCCGGCAGCACGCTCACCGTGACCGGCGCCTACGTGGGCCAGGCCGGGGTGCTGAAGCTGGGCACGGTGCTCGGAGGCAGCAACAGCGTGAGCGATCGCCTGGTGCTCAGCGGCCCGGGCGCCAGCGCCAGCGGCAACACGACGCTGCGCATCACCAATCTCGGCGGCCTGGGCGCCCTGACCACGGGCAACGGCATCGAGGTGGTGAGCGCGCGCAACGGCGCCACCACCACCGCGCAGACCACGCGCGACGCCTTCGCGCTGGCCAACGGGCATGTGGATGCGGGCGCCTATGAATACCGTCTCTACGCCGCCGATGCGCAGGGCGCGGGCGAGAACTGGTACCTGCGCTCGACGACCACCGTGCAGCCGCCGACCACGCCGACCACGCCGGCAACACCGGCTGCACCAACGACGCCGGCCGACCCCATCGACCCGGTCCGTCCCGCGGAACCTGCCGGCGCCGCGGAGCCGCAGAACCCATCCGACCCTTTCACCACCGTGAAGCTGCCCGTGCTGTCCGTTGCGGTGCCGACCTATCGGGCCGAGGTCCCGCTGTTCGCAGCACTGCCGGCGCAGCTGCGCCAGGCGGACCTCGCCATGCTCGGCAACCTGCACCGCCGCATCGGCGACGAGGACGCGCCCGTGAGCGGTACCGACCCCGCAGTGCGACGCGCCTGGGCCCGCGCGGTCTACAGCGACCTGAACATCCGCCAGGACGGCATCGCCGATGCACACAGCCGCGGCCATGTGAGCGGGCTGCAGGCCGGCACCGACCTGCTGGCCAGCGGCAACTGGCGCGCCGGCCTCTACCTCGGCTTCCTGGACGGCAGCGCCGACGTGAGCGGCAATGCGCGCGGAACCTTCGGCCGCGTCGGCTCGAACGAGCTGCGCTCGCGCTACCTGGGCGCCTACGCCACCTGGAAGGACGCCGGCGGCCTCTATGCCGACGCCGTGGTCCAGGGCGGCAGCCACCGCTACACCGTGCGGCCCGACGGCAATGCCAGCGTGGACGGCAAGGGCGACAGCTTCACGGCCTCGTTCGAGACCGGCAAGTCCTTCGCGCTGTCCGATCGCTGGACGGTCGAGCCGCAAGCGCAGCTGATCTACCAGCGCGCGCACTTCGATGCCGTGGCCATCGGCGGCGCCATCGTGCGCCAGGACGCCGATGCCGGATGGATCGGCCGCCTGGGCGTGCGCATCAAGGGCGACTTCGCCACCGGCGCGGGCCGGCTCCAGCCCTATGCACGGGTGAACGTCTACCGCGCCGGTGCCGGCGCCGACGTCGCCGAGTTCGTCGGTCCGGCGGGCTCGACCCGCTTCGCCGGCGCCGGCGGCTACAGCGCGGCCGAGGTGGCGGGCGGCTTCACGCTGGCGCTGACGCCGGCCGCCAGCCTGTATGGCGAACTCGGTCGCGTGTTCGCGATCGGCGGCGATGCACGGCTCGAGTCCTCGGTCCAGGGCTCGGTCGGCGTGAAGCTGCGCTGGTAGGCAGCCGCGCCCGAGTCCCGGCCGTCTTGGGTTCCAATAGCGCTTTCGCGCCCGCCGCGCGGCGGGCCGCCCTCGAAGCCATTGCAGACCTTCCGATCATGGGACTTCCACGCCAGTGCCTTGCCGCCGCCCTGTGCCTCGCCGCTTCCGTGGCGGGCGCCCAGCAACAGCCCGCCGACCGCTTCCCCGCCGCCGCCATGAGCTTCCTCGGCACCGAGCTGCCACAGATGGAGGCGGCGATCGCGGCCCGCGACCGCGACTACTTCGAGGAGGCGATGGGCCGCATGCTCGACTTCTCCGGCAGCTGGGGCTTCAAGTCGCAGGGCAACCCGGCCCTCGGCCGCTATCCGATGTGCACCGAGGCGGTGTCCGATTTCCTGGTGGTCGGCATGTGCCGCATCATGACCACGGCCGATGCCTGCGAGCCCGGCCTGCCGGCCCGCTTCAACGCCAACCTGCAGAAGTGCCGCGAGATGGCTTCGCGGCAGTGAGCGGCGCGGGGCTGCCGTTCCGTCGTTGATGCGGAAGGGCCGCCGAGACCCCGGCGAAGGCGGCGCTGCTATGCGCGGGCGGTGCTCGAAGGAAGTTCGGCGTCCGGCCGGTGGGCCTCGGCATCGTCGATGTCGCGCCCGGTGAAGTCCTTGAGCCACAGCAGGCCCAGCAGCGACACCAGCGTCATGCCCAGGAGATACCAGGCCGGCGCCAGCTTGTTGCCGCTGGCGCCCACCAGCCAGGTGCTGACGAAGGGCGAGAAGCCGCCGAACAGCGCCACGCCCACGCTGTAGACCAGCGACATGCCGCTGGCGCGCACATGCTTGGGGAACATCTCGGGCAGCATGGTGATGGTGGGCACGGTCTGCACCACCAGCGCCGTGCTCAGCAGCCCGACCACGATGAACAGCACCGCCGCCGAGGGCGCGGCGTTGAGCCACCAGAAAGCGGGATAGATGAGCAGCGCCATCGCGATGCGGCCCCACACGATCAGCGGCTTGCGCCCGACGCGGTCGGAAGCCAGGCCCACCAGCGGCGACAGCACGAAAGACAGCAGGCCCGTGAGCACGGCGCCGAACAGCGCCACCGTGGGCGGCAGGCCCAGCTCGCGCACCGCGTAGGTCGGCATGTAGAAGGTCACCACATAGGCCGCGGCCGTGCCGCCGAGCACGCTGAGGATGGCCGCCAGCACCGTCCTGCCATGCTCGCCGCAGACTTCGGCAAGGCTGCTGCGCCGTGCGGCCGAGGCGGCGGGCGTGCCCGCGGTCTCCAGCGACTCGTGCAGGTGGCGGCGGATGTACATGCCCACCGGCGCGATCAGCATGCCGATGAAGAAGGGCACGCGCCAGCCCCAGGCTTCCATGGCCTGCTGGCCGAGCGCCGCGGTCAGGCCCCCGGCCACCGCCGCGCCGAGCAGGATGCCCAGGCCCTGGCTGGCGAACTGCCAGCTCGCCATGTAGCCGCGGTTGGCCGGCGTCGCGTGCTCGACCAGCAGGGTGGTGGACGCGCCGACCTCGCCGCCGGCGGAGAAGCCCTGGATCAGCCGTGCCAGCACGATCAGGACCGGCGCCGCGACGCCGATCTGCGCGTAGGTGGGCGCGAAGCCGATCATGGCGCAGCCCAGGGCCATCAGGAAGATGGTCAGCGTCATCGCCTTCTTGCGCCCCGCGCGGTCGGCGTAGGCGCCGATCACGATGCCGCCCAGCGGCCGCATGACGAAGCCGACGCCGAAGGTGCCCACCGTCAGCAGCAGCTGGCCGTAGCCGTCGAGCGTGGGGAAGAAGAGCTTGCCGATCACCAGCGCGAGGAAGCCGTAGATGGTGAAGTCGAAGAACTCCAGGCCGTTGCCGATGGTGGTGGCGATGATGGTCTTGCGCCGGCTCATCGGCGAGTGTTGCGAGGTCATCGGATCTTGTTTCTTGGCAGTGGTCGAGCTTGCGAGCATACGGGCTGCCGCGCGCCCGCGCGGCCGCGCCGCGAGACAAGGCACACTCGGGCCCTCCAGTCCCCATCTCCGAGCTTCACGCCATGTCCCTCGCTCCCATCGAAATCGAAACCGGCCCGAACCCCACCGCCACCATCCTGCTGATGCACGGCCTGGGCGCCGACGGCAATGACTTCGTGCCCATTGCCAACGAGCTCGACCTGTCGGCCGTCGGCGCGGTGCGCTTCGTGTTCCCCAACGCGCCGGTGATCCCGGTCACGATCAACGGCGGCTACCGCATGCCGGCCTGGTACGACATCGCCGCGGCCGACCTGGTCAAGCGCGAGGACGAGGCCGGCCTGCGCCGGTCGCAGGCCTCCATCGAGGCGCTGATCGCCAAGGAGAAGCAGCGCGGCATCGCCGCCCACCGCATCGTGATCGCCGGCTTTTCGCAGGGCTGCGCGATGGCGCTGCTGACCGGGCTGCGCCATGCCGAGCGGCTGGGCGGGATCGTCGGGCTCTCCGGCTACCTGCCGCTGGCCGCGACCACGGCCGCCGAGCGCCATGCCGCCAACCACGGGACGCCGATCTTCCTCGGCCACGGCACGCGCGACGGCGTGGTCCAGATCGAACGCGCCCGCGCATCGCGCGACGCGCTGGCCGCACTGGGCTACGTCGTCGAATGGCACGAATATCCGATGGAGCATTCGGTGTGCATGGAGGAAATCGCCGACCTCAACCGCTTTTTGCTTCGGGTTCTGGCCACGGCCTGAAGACGCCGTCGTCGAGAGGCCTCGCGGCAGGGCTTCCGACCGGTCGACCGCCGCCGCGCAGGCGCACGCCCGGATGTCCCGGCTATAGCAGAAAGGTCGTTCCGGCGTTTAATACCGGGTGTCAGCAGGCTGTCCGCGGCCGTGCTACCTTCCGCCCCACAAAGATTCACGGGTCATAACGACATGAGCAAACTGCAGGAGCGCCTGGGAGCGCTGACACCCGCGCGCCTGAAGGGAGTCCGCCGAGGGATCGAGAAGGAAAGCCTGCGCGCCCAGCCCGACGGCAAGCTGGCGCTGACGCCGCATCCGGCCGCCCTCGGGTCGGCCCTGACCCATCCCCACATCACCACCGACTTCAGCGAATCGCAGCTGGAGCTCATCACCGGCGTGCATGCCGACGTCGAAGCCTGCCTGGCCGAGCTCACGCAGGTCCACCAGTTCACCTACCGCGTGCTGGCCGAGGCCGGCGACGAGCGGCTGTGGGTGTCGAGCATGCCCTGCGGGCTGCCGCCGGACGAGACCATCCCGATCGGCCGCTACGGCTCCTCGAACGTGGGCCGCGCCAAGAGCGTCTACCGCATGGGCCTGAGCCACCGTTACGGGCGGCGCATGCAGACCATCTCGGGCATCCACTACAACTGGTCGCTGCCGGAAGTGTCGAGCGAGCAGTACTTTGCGCTGATCCGCAACTTCCGCCGCCATGCCTTCCTGCTGCTCTACCTGTTCGGCGCCTCGCCGGCCGTGTGCTCGACCTTCGTGGCGGGCCGCGCGCACGAGCTGAAGCCGCTGGGCGAGGGCAGCATGCACATGCCCCACGGCACCTCGCTGCGCATGGGACGGCTGGGCTACCAGAGCGAGGCCCAGGCCTCGCTGGCGGTGAGCTACAACAGCCTCGACGGCTACGCCGCATCGCTGCAGGACGCGCTGACGCGGCCCTGGCCGGCCTACGAGACGATCGGCATCCAGAATTTGGGCGGCGAATACAACCAGCTCGCCACCAGCCTGCTGCAGATCGAGAACGAGTTCTACGGCACGATCCGGCCCAAGCGCGTGATCTTCCCCGGCGAGCGTCCGCTGCACGCGCTGCGCGAGCGCGGCGTGGAGTACGTGGAAGTGCGGCTGATGGACCTCGACCCCTTCGAGCCCATCGGCATCAACGCCTCCACCATGCGCTTCCTGGATGTGTTCCTGCTGCACTGCCTGCTGGCCGACAGTCCGCCCGATACCCGCGACGAGATCGCCGAGCTGGCCCACAACCAGCAACTCACGGCCGCGCGCGGGCGCGAGCCGGGGCTGAAGCTGCTGCGCAGCGGCCGCGAGCAGGCGCTGACCGACTGGGGCGCCGAACTGCTGGAGGCCTTCGGGCCGATCGCCGATGCGCTCGATGCGGCCCACGGCGGCAGCCGCCACGCCGAGGCGGTACGCGCCGCCCGCAAGGTGCTGGCCGAGCCGGCCGGGCTGCCTTCGGCGCGCGTGCTCGAGGCGATGGCGAAGTCGCACGACGATTCCTTCGTCGCCTTCGTGCGCGCGCGCTCCGAGGAGACGCGCGCCGCGCTGCTGGCCTTGCCCTTCAGCGCCGAACAGCAGGCGTTGTTCGAGCGCGCGTCGCGCGACTCCGTCGAGGCGCAGAAGCAGATCGAGGCGGCCGACACCATGCCCTTCGAGCTCTACCGGGAGCAATACGTCTCGCCGGCGCGCCTGGGCTTCCGCAAGCACTGGATCGACGCGCCGCACATGGCGAGCCAGCCGGCGGCGCTATAAGAGGCGCAGCAGGTCCTTGGGGTCGCCGTCCGGCGGCGCGAGCGCGACGTCCTGCCCCAGGCCGTGCTCCAGCGCGAGGCGGTGGACCAGGCGCAGCGCCGAGTAGTCCTCCAGCGCGAAGCCCACCGAATCGAACACCGTGACCTCGGCTTCGTCCTGCCGGCCGGGCTCTTTGCCCGCGAGCACGCGCCACAGCTCGACCACCGGAAAGTCGGCGGGCAACTGCTGGATCTCGCCCTCGATGCGCGTCTGCGGCGCGTACTCGACGAACACGCGCGAGGCCTTCAGCACGTCCACATGCAGCTCGGTCTTGCCGGGACAGTCGCCGCCGACCGCGTTGATGTGCATGCCCGGCTCGATCATGTCGGGCGTGACGACGGTCGCGCGCGTCTTGCGTGCGGTCAGCGTGCTCACGATGCCGGCGCCGCGCACGGCCTCGGCAATGCCGGCCGCGCGCTGCACGCGCAAGCCCGGGTAGGCCGCCAGGTTGCGCTCCAGCTTGTCGGTGGCGGCCGGATCGAGGTCGTAGACCCGCAGTTCGTCGATGCCCAGCAGGGCGTGGAAGGCCAGCGCCTGGAACTCGGCCTGGGCGCCGTTGCCGATCAGCGCCATGCTGCGCATGCCCGGGCGGGCCACTGCCTTCGCCGCCAGCGCCGACATGGCGGCGGTGCGCAGCGCGGTGGTCAGCGTGAGCTCGGCCAGCAGCAGCGGGAAGCCGGTCTCCACCTCGGCCAGCACGCCGAAGGCCATCACCGTGGGCAGCCCTTGGGCCGTGTTGGCCGGGTGGCCGTTGACGTACTTGAAGGCATAGTGCGTGGCGTCCGACACCGGCATCAGCTCGATCACGCCCAGCGCCGAATGGCTGGCCAGGCGCGCCGACTTGTCGAAGTCGGGCCATCGCAGGAAATCTTCGCGAAGCGTCTCGGCCAGCGTCTCGAGGAAGCGGGGCACTCCCATCGCCCGGACCAGGGCCGACATCGCGTGGATATCGACGAAACGTGTTGTTGCCATACCTATCGGAAAACCTTCGTATTAGTCAGGTAGGCCTTTGCCTACCCACGTTGCCCCCGATGACCCACCGGCCGCGGCCGGCTGCGGATCATCATGACATCAAGCCAGAAAAAGCATTCGACCAACCCTTCGTTTCTCCTTTTGCCATGACTTTCAAGACCTACCTGGTTGAAGACAATCCCGTGATCCGGGAGAACCTGGTGGGCTTCCTGGAAGACGTCGCGGACGCCACCGTCGTGGCGCATGCGGCCGGCGAGCGCGAAGCCGTGGATTGGCTGGCCCATCATCGCGACGGCTGGGACATGGCGATCGTCGATCTGTTCCTCGAGGAAGGGAATGGACTCGGCGTGCTCGATGCCGTGCGCCGGCGGGCCGCTCACCAGAAGGTGGTGGTGCTGAGCAATTACGCCACGCCCGACATGCGCGCCCGCTCCAAGGCGCTCGGCGCGGATGCCTTTTTCGACAAGTCGGCCGAGATCGAGCTGCTGCTCGACTATTGCGAGCGCCTGAGCCGCAGCAACTGAGCCACGCGGCGTTGAGTTCGCGGCGCGCTTGACCTAGAGTGCGCTCCAGCATTTCCAATGAATGAACCGGGTCGTCCGGTCCATGCAAAGGAACCATGCCATGAACGCCATCGCCACCACCAACACCAACAAGCAGATCGTCCAGCACATCCACGCCGAGCTCGCCCGGGGCAACGGCAGGCCTTTCGTCGAGAGCCTGGCGGAGGACTTCCGCTGGATCATGAAGGGACGCACCGCCTGGTCGGGCACCTACGAGGGCCGGCAGACGGTGCAGGACCGGCTGCTCACGCCGCTGTACGCCCAGTTCGAGGGCCCCTACCGCAACACGGCCGAGTCCTTCATCGCCGAGGACGATCGGGTCGTCGTGCAGTGCCGGGGCGAGGTGAGCACGAAGTCCGGGCAGCGCTATGACAACGAGTACTGCTTCATCTACCGCCTGGCCGGCGGCAAGGTCGTGTCGCTGACGGAGTACCTCGACACCGCCCTGGTCGACGCCGTGCTGGAGGCGCCTGCGCGTGCCGCCTAGTCCCAGCCTGCGCATCGGCGAGCTGGCCGCGCGCACCGGCCGCAGCGTGCATGCCATCCGCTGGTACGAGGCCCAGGGCCTGGTGCCCGGCGTGGCGCGCGACGAGGGCGGCCGGCGCGTGTACGGCGAGCTGCATGTGGGCTGGCTCGACCTGATGGAGCGCCTGCGCGCGACCGGCATGTCGATCGCCGAGATGCGCGAATACACGGCGCTGGCGATGCAGGGCAGCCGCAGCCTGCGCCAGCGCCGCGACCTGCTCGCCGCCCACCGGGAGCGCGTGAACGCGACCATCGCCGAGTGGAAACGCGCACTGACGCTGGTCGAGAAGAAGATCGACTTCTACGATGCCTGGATGCACACCGGGCAGCGGCCGCCGCTCATCCCGGCGCAGACGCCGCGCGCGCTGCGCAAGCCCGCGCTGCCCGCGCCTTCGGCCCGCAAGCCGGCGAAGCGCGCATGAAACCGAAGGAGCTTCAAGACGTGCCTGCCGATCCCAACCCACTGGCCGACGGCGTCGCCTACGTGCGCGGCGCCTACGTTCCGATCGCCGAGGCCGCGATCCCGATCACCGACTGGGGCTTCCTGCGCTCCGACGCCACCTACGACGTGGTCACGGTGTGGGAGGGCGCCTTCTTCCGGCTCGATGCGCACCTGGAGCGCTTCATGCGCAGCTGCGAGCGCTTCCGTCTCGACCCCGGCCTTGCGCCGGCGCAGATCGCCGAGGTGCTGGCCGAATGCGTGCGGCGCAGCGGCCTGCGCCATTCCTACGTCGAGATGATCGTCACGCGCGGCCAGCCGCCTTGGGGCTCGCGCGACCCGCGGCAGGCGGTGAACCGCTTCTACGCCTTCGCCGTGCCCTTCGTCTGGATCGCCAACGAGGCGCAGCGCGAGCGCGGCCTGCACCTGAAGGTGAGCGCGGTGCAGCGCATTCCCGCGAGCTCGGTCGACCCGAAGGCCAAGAACTACCACTGGAACGACCTCACGATGGGCCTGCTCGGCGCCCTCGATGCCGGCGCCGACACGGTGGTGCTGAGCGATGCCGCGGGCCACGTGGTCGAAGGGCCCGGCTTCAACATCTTCTGCGTCAGCAACGGCGGGCTCGTGACGCCGCAGGAGGGCGTGCTCGAGGGCATCTCGCGCCGCACCGTGATCGAGATCGCCCGCTCGCTGGGCCTGCGGGTCGAACTGCGCGCGCTGCCGGCCGAGGAACTGCGCGGCGCCGACGAGGCCTTTCTCACCAGCTCGGGCGGCGGCGTGCTGCCGGTGACGCGGGTGGACGACCAGGTGCTCGGCACCGGCCGGCCGGGGCCGGTCACGCAGCGGCTGCTCGCCACCTACTGGGACTGGCACCGCGATCCCGCATACAGCCGGCCCATCGACTACGGCAGCCGCTGAATCGTCAGGGCAGGGACACGCGCTATGGGGCTTGTCACTCTTCAACGCGCTGCAAGGTCTCGAAATCGCCGCGGATCTTCGGCTGCGCGCGCGCTTCGCGGCTTGAGGCCGAACAGGGGGCGCAGCCAGCCGACGCGCCGGATCAGTCCGTCCGTCAGGACCCAGCAGCCACCCACCGTGAAGGCGACCAGCAGCACCGGCTCCAGCACCGGCCCCAGCCGCCAGCGCGCGAGCAGCACGGCGCCGGCCACGATCAGGGTCTGGTGCAGCATGTACCAGGGATAGACCGACTCGTTGGCCCAGTGCAGCCAGGGCCAGGGGCGGTCCAGGTAGCGGCGGGCGAAGCCCAGGATGGCGGCGATCGCCGTCCACAGGTAGAAGGCGCGCAGGCCGCGCAGCAGCCAGGCCTCGGCGCCGCCCGCGCGCAGCGCCAGGTAGGCGGCCACGAAGCCGACCGCCAGCGCCAGCGCCCAGCCGCGCAGGCGCTCCAGCTCGCGCCACAGCCCGGCATCGAGGCCCATCCAGTAGCCGTAGAGGAAGACCGTGAAATAGAGCGGGTGCAGGTAGCCGTCGTGGAGCAGGTCGTGGGTGGCCGGGAAGCGCGGCGCCAGCGTCAGCGCGTAGAGCAGCAGCGGCAGGGCGGGCAGCACCAGCAGCCGCCAGCGCCGCAGGCCGGTGAAGGCGGCGCGCAGCCGCTGCCCCGCGGCCGAGGCCAGCAAAGGCTGCAGCAGCGCCACCAGCGCGGTGTAGGCGAAGAGGTAGGGCAGGTACCACAGGTGGTTCCAGGTCATGCCGAAGTCCGAGCCGGCGAAGGCACCCTGGGGCCAGGGGCCCATCGTCAGGTAGCGCAGCATGAAGTCGACGAAGCCCGGCGCCACCAGGCCGCGGGCCAGCGCCTCGGCATAGGCCTGGTAGGGCACCACCACCGTCATGCCGAAGACCAGCGGCAGCATCAGGCGCAGGGCGCGCTGCCGGATCAGCGCCAGCGGGTTCCGGCCGCGGAACAGGAATCCCAGCGCCACGCCCGAGACCAGGAACACCAGGTCCATGCGCCAGATGTTCACCACCTGCATGGGCGCCTGCAGCCAGGCCGCCGCATGCGGGCTCTTGAGGTGCCAGGGCCAGGCGGCCACGTAGTACATGCCCACGTGGTAGAGGATCAGCAGGCCGAAGGCCAGCGCGCGCAGTGCGTCGATGTCGTGGCGTCGGGATTCGGGGGTCATGATGGCTCCAGGTGTTCGAAGGCAGCCATGCTGGGCGCGGCCTGCCCTTCGAGGGCCGCCCAAGTGACGATCCGCCGGGCTCCTGGGACGAACGGCGGCCCGCGGGGACGAATCCGGGCCCGGATTCGGGAGAATGCCGCCATGCCCGAGACCCCCGGCCAGACCCCGAAGAACCTGTTCGAGCGCTACCAGCCCTACCGCCGGCGCGCCGAGGTGGCCTTCTGGGTGCTGTTGATGGCGCTGCAAGCCGCCTTCAACTGCGTGGTCGCGGTGATCGACGCCGATCGCGCCGGGCGGGCGCTGCCGACCTGGCAACCGGTGACCTGGGAGCTGTCCAGCCACCTGGTGCTGCTCGCGCTGGTGCCGGCCGTCGTCGCCTTCGAGCGCCGCTTTCCGCTCGGCTTCGCCGGCTTTGCCCGCAACCTGCCGTGGCACCTGGCGGCCAGCGTCGTTTTCAGCCTGCTCCACGTGGCGGGCATGGTGGCGTTGCGCAAGGCCGTCTATGCCTGGGCCGGGGGGCGCTACGAGTTCGGCGGGGCCGAGCAGTGGGTGTACGAATACCTGAAGGACGTGCGCGTCTACGCCATGTTCGTGATCGCGATCCTGAGCTACCGCCTCTTCATGCTGCGGCTGCAGGGCGAGGCGCGCGTGCTCGATCCGCCGGAGGAGCCCGCCGGCGCGGCGCCGCCGCCGCCGGAGCAGCCGCCGCCGGCGCGGCCCGAGCGCTTCCTGGTGCGCAAGCTGCGGCGCGAATTCCTGATTGCCGCCAGCGACATCGACTGGCTGCAGGCCCAGGGCAACTACGTCGGCCTGCGGGTCAAGGGCCACGACTACCTGCTGCGCGCCACCCTGACCGACTTCCTCGCGCAGCTCGACCCGGCGCGCTATGCCCGCGTGCATCGCAGCTATGCGGCCAACCTGGACCGCGTCGCCGAGATCGAGCCGCTGGACGGCGGCGATGCGCGCCTGCTGATGCAGGACGGCACCCGCATTCCGTGCAGCCGGCGCTATCGCGACGCGCTGCGGACCTGAGCGCAGGCGAGCGGCGACAATCGCCGGCTCTCCCCGATCCCCGAGCAAGAAAGAAGTCCCCGATGGCCATCCAGTGGTTCCCCGGCCACATGCACCTGACCCGGAAGGCCATCGCCGAGCGCATTGCCGAGATCGACGTGGTCATCGAGCTGCTCGACGCGCGCCTGCCCGGCTCCAGCGCCAATCCGATGCTGGCCGAGCTGACCGGCCACAAGCCGGGCCTCAAGGTGCTCAACAAGCAGGACCTGGCCGACCCCGCGCGCACCGCGCTCTGGCTGGCCCACTACAACGCGCAGCCGGCCACCCGCGCCATCGGCCTCGATGCCAGCCAGACAGCGCCGGCACGCCAGCTGATCGAGGCTTGCCGCCAGCTGGCGCCTCAGCGCGGCAGCATGGCCAAGCCGATGCGGGTGCTGATCTGCGGCATTCCCAACGTCGGCAAGTCCACGCTGATCAACACGCTGGTCGGCACCCGAAAGGCCAAGACCGGCGACGAGGCCGGCGTCACCAAGCTGGAGCAGCGCATCGTGCTGGCCGACGGCTTCTACCTCTGGGACACGCCCGGCATGCTGTGGCCGCGCATCATCGTGGCGCAGAGCGGCTACAACCTGGCAGCCAGCGGCGCCATCGGCCGCAATGCCTTCGACGAAGAGCTGGTGGCGCTGGAACTGCTGGGATATCTGAAGCGGCACTACGCGGCGCTGCTCGAGGCCCGCTTCAAGCTCGATGCGGTCGCCGGCCTCGGCGACGAGGAGATGCTCGAGGCCATCGGCCGCCAGCGCGGCGCCCTGCTGGGCAAGGGCCGCGTGAACCTGCAGAAGGCGGCCGAGATCGTGATGAACGAATTCCGCAGCGGCAGCCTGGGGCGCATCACGCTGGAGACGCCGCAGGAGTTCGGGCAATGGCTCGCAGCGGGGCAGTTGCTGGATGCGCAGCGGCAGGCGAAGAAGGAGGCGCGAGGGCGAGGGAAGAAGCGCGCATCCGGTCGCGAGGAGGCGCCGCCGGACGCCGCTGGCTAGGCGGGAGTGAACTCCGTGAAGCGAAAATCGTGGAATTGCGCTTCAAACGTGAAGCGCAATTGGTTGGAGGCCGTGGCCACAGCGCAGATCGAGGGCGAGTTGCTCCAGATCAGTTCGCGGGGCGTCGAGCGGGCCTGTCTCGATTTGCCGGCGGCATGAGCACCGAGAAATACACGGCGATCACCGGCGTGTCGCGTGCGACTGCCTATCGGGAGCTCACGCAGCTTGCCGGAGCCGGCCTGCTGGAGCGAAGCGGACAGGGGCGTGGCACGCGTTATGCACTCGTGCCTCTGAACCCGAGCCGCATCTGAGGCGATCGCACCGGGAAACTCCGGGCCACGTGGCCGCGGCGCCGGGTCAAGATGCGCCTAAGAACAATTCCAGGCGGAGCCTCCCATGCACTACGTCCTCGCACGCATCATCGTCAAACCGGAGGTTGCCGATCTTGCAAAGGGCATCCTCGTCGACCTGGCGTCCAAGTCGCGGCAACACGCCGGCTGCATGGGCTACGAGCTGTTCCAGCAGACCGGGGCGCCGCACATCTTCCAGACCGTCGAGCAGTGGAAGGACAAGGCCGATGCCGAGGCGCACATGCAAAGCCTGCATGTCGGTGCGGCGATCGCCGCGGCGGGCCCGCTCCTGGCCGGCGCGCCTGAAATCGTGGCCTACACCCGGCTTCTCTAGACCGAGTGGGGCGCGGCTACGATTCGAAAGCTCGCGCCAGCAGCGCCTCGAAGGCGGCTTTCGAGCGGATCAGCGCGGCGTCCTGCTGCTGCGCGACCACATGCAGCCCGGCCACCCGTTGCGCAAAGGACTCCTGAAGCTCCGCCGGCGGCACCATCACCCGCAGCGTGCGCAGCCGCTCCTTGGAAATGTTGGGCATGGAGGCGGCGGTCCCGCTGGCCAGCAGCTGCAAGCCCCTTCGCACGCGCGGCGCGCGCAGCATCGCCCAAAGGTAGAGCGGATGCACGCCCGAGTCCGGGCGCAGGCGCAGCCGGAAGATCAGGTCGGGCAGCAAGATGCGGCCGCGGGTCTCCCACACATAGGCCGGCGTGCCGACCAGTTCCATCGTGTTCTTGCGGCTGATCAGCAGGTCGCCGGCCCGCACCTCGCTGCGCGTGTCCGGCACTTCGGTCTGGGGCAGGGTCTTGTGGTCGGACTCGTCGTAGAGCGCATTCTTCAGCGCGCTCAGCCGCAGCACGCCCCATTCGTTTTCGGTCTTCGGCCGATCGTGGCAGCGGGGGCTCTTGCCGCTGTCGATGCCCTCGAGCAGCTCGCCCAGCTTCACCACCGGCCAGCCCATCGGATTGCTCTCGGGGTCGCCGAACATCTCGGCCAGCGTTGCCGGTGCCACCTTTTCGGTGAGCGCACGCGCCCGGCGCAGCAGGCGCACCAGGCTGTCGGAACAGGCGAGGATCTCGACCACGCGGTGCTGATGGTCCAGCTCGGGCACCGGAATGGCAGCGCCGGCCATGTGCGCGGCCGGCACGCGCTGCTGGCCGGCGGTGCCGGTGAGGCTGCGCCGCGCCGCGTTGCGGAAGCGCTTCTGGCGCAGGAAGTAGTAGACCCACTCGGGCAGCACGGCCTCGCGGGCGCGCAGTACGTGGAACTCGGTGGAGCCGAAGCCGAGGCCGCCGGCCAGGTCGCGCGCGACGGCCACCTTGCCGTTCTCCATGCAGGGCGAGATCTTCGCGAACAGTACGTCGCCCTCGGCGAAGGGGGTGTAGCCCCTTCTTACCTCGCCGAAGGGCCGCGTCAGGCGCCGGGCGATGTCGGCGCTGATCTCGTTCACCGCGGCCATCGGCACGAAGGCCACCTCGCTGTCGTCCCGCAGGCCGTGGTCCTTCGGCAGCCTGGGATTGATCTCGCAGACTTCGCCCAGCGTGGCCATGCGCGCCGGCGGGGCCACCGGAAAACGCTCCAGCATGCGCTCTACGATGCGAACATCCACGGGCAGCTGCGCGGTGCTCACGGGAGCAACTTCGCCTTCGCTTGCGGCGACCGCGTCATCGGGGGGCAGGACATCACTCATCGGTCAAACTCCGCAAACAGTGCGCGCAGCGTCTCAATTTCCTTCCCGATCTCGGACTCGATCGCGGCCAGCTCGTCCAGGAGTTCGCGCGGATCCTGGTGCTGTATCTGGGAGGCACTCATCGGCCGGTAGCGGCTGGCCGAGAGGCTGAAGTCGTTTGCGCGCAGCGCCTCGGCGTCGGCGAACCACCATTTCTCGCGCCACTCGGCCTCGGGGTCGCGCGCCTGCCAGCGGGCCCAGGCCGCCTCGCGGCCGATGAAGGCCTGGGCCAGCGCGGGCAGGTCGTCGGACTCGATGGGCGTGTCGTGGTTGGCGTCGAGCCGGTAGCCGTCGTCCTCCACGTGCAGGAACTGCACACGCTGCGTGCGGCCGCCGCGGCGGAAGAAAAGCACCGAGGTCTTCACGCCCGAGTAGGGCTGGAACACGCCCCCGGGCAGGCTCATCACGGCCTCGACGCGATGCTGGTTGATCAGCTGGCTGCGCAACTCGCGGTGCGCCAGCGTGGCGCCGAAAAGCACGCCCTCGGGCACCACCACGGCGGCCCGGCCGTCCGGACGCAGGCTGTCGAGCATGTACTTCAGGAACAGCAGCTCGGTGGCACTGGTGCTGCCGAGCCTCAGCGCGTCGACGATGCGATCCTTGTCGATGCGGCCGGAGAAGGGCGGATTCGCGAGCACGACGTGGAAGCCTTCGGCGGGCAGGCCCAGCCGCTTCTTGACCTTTTCGTCGAGGTGGGTCGTGAGCACGTTGCGCTGCAGGATGCGCACGTGGCCCAGGCCGCGCAGCGTGAGGTTCATGGTGGCCAGCCGCACCATCTTCGGATCGACGTCGTTGCCGAAGAAGCTGCCGCGCTGCAGGGTGGCGAGCTGCGCTTGCGTGAGCTGGTCGCCCAGCCCGCGGCGGTGCGTCTTGCCCTCGAGCTCGGCTTCCACGATGCTTTCCGGCGAGGAGTGCGCGAGCCGCATGTGGTTGTAGGCCGCCACCAGGAAGCCCGCGGTGCCGGCGGCCGGGTCGTAGACGGTCTCGCCCACCTGCGGGTCGATCATCTCGACGATGGCGCGGATCACGTGGCGCGGCGTGCGGAACTGGCCCAGCTCGCCGGCCTGCTTCATCTGGCGCAGCACGTGCTCGAACAGGTCGCCTTTGGTGTCGGCATCGGCCTGGTCCAGGCGCAGGTCGCCGACCAGGCGGACCACCTGCGTCAGCACCGTCGGCTCGTCGATGCCCAGGCGCGCGCCGCGCATGAAATCGTGGGCCGAGGCCTCGCCGATCTCGGCGAAGAACGGGAAGACCTCGTCGCGCACGAAGCGCACCAGCACCTCGCCCGAAAGCGCCTCGGACCACCACGACCAACGGAAGCGGTTGCGTGGAATGCAAGGCTGGCCGGTGTGCAGCACGGTCATCGGCAGCACGCCTTCGCGCACGGCCGGCGCCTGCGCATTGGCCGGGTTGCGCAGCTCCCATTCGCCGTCGAACAGGCTGCGGAACGGGACGTCGAGTGCCCGGGCGCGCGCGCCGGCTTCGGCGTCGATGCCCTGGACCAGATAGAAGAAGAACAGGAAGCAGAGCTGTTCGGTGTTGCCGACGGGATCCGGGTAGCCGCCACCAAAGAGATAGTCGCGAATCTGGTCGATCGACCGTCGCATGTCGGCAGTCAGGGGCATGAGGGGAGGGGGCTCGAAAGGGGGCTCGAAATAACTTTGTTTGTGGGTCGCGAGTCTACGAGGCAAATGGGAGGTCCCCGCCGGCGCAGCTGTAGCAAACTAAAGGCCTCGCATCCACCGGCCGCAGCGTCACTTTGCCATGCCCCCGACCTCCCCGCGCCTCGAAGTCGTCCAGGGCGATCTCTCGGCTTACCGCCAGGGCAACACCGGCGTCGACTACGTCCACCGCTTCGAATCCGGCAAGCCGGGCCCGCACGTGCTGATCAATGCGTTGACCCATGGCAACGAGATCTGCGGCATGGTGGCCGCGACGCGCCTGCTCGACGAGGGCGTGCGCCCGAGGATCGGCACGCTCACCGTGAGCTTCGCCCATGTGGAGGCCTACAACGCCTTCGACGCGGAGAAGCCCTTCGAGAACCGGCAGCTGGTGCACAACCTCAACCGCATCTGGTCCGACGAGTGGCTGGAGGGGCCCGAGGACAGCCCCGAGCTGCGGCGTGCCCGCGAACTGCGGCCGGTGGTGGCCGCGGCCGACCACATCCTCGATTTGCACTCCACCAGCCAGGACGTGGTGCCCTTCTGGGTCTACCCGGCCTTCGCGCGCAACGCGGCGGTGGCCCTGGCAATCGGGCGCCCGTCGGTGCACCTGGTGATGCCCAAGGGCCTGGGCTCGGGCACACCCCTGATCCAGCACGGCCGCCACGGCGAAGACGAAGGGCCGGCCGGCGCGGCGCTGGTGGCCGAGTGCGGGCAGCATTTCTTGCAGGCGACGGCGGATACGGCGGTGGCGGTGACTTTCGACTTCCTGGCTCATTTCGGCCTGGTCGAGCGCGAAGCCGATGCGCCGGTGCCGGGGCCGCAGCGGCGCTTCGAGCTGCTGGAGACGCACATGGTCAAGACGCCCGATTTCCGCTTCGTGCGGCCGCTGCTCGGCTTCGAGGTGTTCGCCAGGGACGAGCTGATCGCGGTCGATGGCGACGAGGAGATCCGTGCGCCGTGCGAGGACTGCACGGTGCTGATGCCGGCGAGGGTGCCGATCGTGGGGCGGGAAGGGGTGTATCTGACGCGGCCGTTGTAGCCGCCGCAGCTCCATCACTTGCCCCAGCTGTCCTTCATTCCGGCCGCGCGGTTGAACACCAATCCGGCGCCTGCAGCCTGGCGGCTGTCCGGCACGAAGTAGCCGTGCCGCTCGAACTGGAAGGCCTGGCCGGTCGTGGCCTGGGCCAGTGCCGGCTCCGCATAGGCCTGCGCCACCACCAGGCTGCTCGGGTTCAGCTCGTCCTGCACTTCGCCGGCACCGGGCTGCGCCGCCGCGAACAGGCGCTCGTAGAGCCTGACCTCCACCGGCACGGCATCGGCCGCCGCCACCCAGGTGATGTTGCCCTTGACCTTGATCGCGTCCGCCCCCGGCGTGCCGCTCTTGGTGTCGGGCACCAGCTTGGCCTGCACCTCGGTGAGCTTGCCGTCCGCGTCGCGCGTGCCGCCCGTGCATTCGATGACATGGCCGTACTTGAGGCGCACCTTGTTGCCCGGGAACAGGCGGAAGAAGCCCTTGGGCTGCACGTCCTCGTAGTCGGTGCGCTCGATCCAGACCTCGCGGCCCAGCTTGAAGCTGCGCTTGCCCATTTCCGGGTGGTGCGGATGCACGGGCGCCGTGCATTCGTCGAGGAAGCCGGCGCCCATCAGCGCGTCCCAGTTCGTGATCACCAGCCGGACCGGGTCGAGCACGGCCATCGCGCGCGGGGCCACCGGGTCCAGCGTGTCGCGCAAGGCGGCTTCCAGGCTGGCGTAGGCTATCCAGCCGCCCGACTTGGTGACGCCGGAGCGCTCGCAGAAGAGCTTCAGCGCCTCGGGCGTGTAGCCGCGCCGGCGCAGGCCGGCCAGCGTGGGCATGCGCGGGTCGTCCCAGCCGTCGACATGGCCCTCCTCGACCAGCTGGCGCAGGCGGCGCTTGCTGGTGATCACGTGGGTCACGTTGAGCCGCGCGAACTCGTACTGGCGCGGATGCGGCGAGGCGATCAGGCCGCCCTCGGCCAGGCGGTCCAGCAGCCAGTCGTAGAAGGGGCGCTGGTCCTCGAACTCGAGCGTGCAGATGCTGTGGGTGATCTGCTCCAGCGCGTCTTCGATGGGGTGGGCGAAGGTGTACATCGGGTAGATGCACCAGGTGTCGCCGGTGTTGTGGTGGGTCGCGCGGCGGATGCGGTAGAGCGCCGGGTCGCGCATGTTGATGTTGGGGCTGGACATGTCGATCTTCGCGCGCAGCACGGCGGCGCCGTCGGGCAGCTGGCCGTCCCGCATGGCGCGAAAGCGCGCGAGGTTCTCGTCGGGCGTGCGGCTGCGGAAGGGGCTGTCGGTGCCGGGCGTGTTGAAGTCGCCGCGGGTGGCGCGGATCTGCTCGGCGGTCTGCTCGTCGACGTAGGCCAGGCCGGCGCCGATGAGGTGCTCGGCCGCGCGGTACATGAAATCGAAGTAGTTGCTGGCGAAGTAGACGTGCTCGCTGGGCTGGCCGGGCCGGGCCGGGTCGTCGGCCAGGCTGCAGTCGTAGCCCAGCCACTTCACGGCGTCGCGGATGGCGTCGACGTATTCCTGCTCCTCCTTCTCGGGGTTGGTGTCGTCGAAGCGCAGGTGGCACACGCCGCCGTATTCGCGGGCCAGCTCGAAGTTGAGCCAGATGCTCTTGGCGTGGCCGATGTGCAGGTAGCCATTGGGCTCCGGTGGAAAGCGCAGCCGCACGCGGGCCGGGTCCTGCATGCCCTGCGCGTGGTGCGCGGCGTCGCCGGGGGAGCCGCCCCAGCGGCGGCCCGCGTAATTGCCCTGTTGGAGGTCGTTTTCGATGACGTGGCGCAGGAAATTGCTGGGTCTGGAAGTATCTTGATCGGCAGCGGAAGTCATCTCTTCATTCTAGGTGGCGCTTCGGTGGAGTTACGTTTGGAAACGTTCTTCACTGTGCAGTGTGAACCGGGTTGACATTTGCTGCGTTCAATAGGCACATGGACGCATGCGTCCCCCTCAACAAGGAGATCCACACCATGAGCCTCACCCGATCCACCTTCTTCAAATGGGCTGCCGCCGGCGTTGTCGCAGCGGGCGCCTTGTTCACTGCCGCTTCGGCGAATGCTCGCGGCGACGTGAGCTGGTCGGTCGGCATCAGCGCTCCCGGCGTGGCCGTCGGCGTCGCTGCTCCTCCGGTGTATTACGCACCGCCGCCGCCCGTGTACTACCGTCCGGCCGCCCCGGTCTACTACGCCCCGCCGCCGCCGGTCTACTACCGTCCGGCCCCGGTGTATTACGCACCGCCGCCCGTGTACTACGGCCCGCCGCGCGGCTACTACCGCCATCACGGCCACGGCCACGGCTACGGTCACGGCCACGGCCATCGCCACTGGCGTTGAGCGCAGACAGCCACGATTTGCCTGCTGTCACATGAAAAAACCGGCCCTGGGCCGGTTTTTTCATGCCGGGCCGCCCCCAACATGAAAAACGCGCCTTCGGGACGCAGCGACCCCACGACGTGGAGGAGTGGGGGCCATCCTTCACGGGCGTCTACATCGCCTTGAAGAGGTGGGCGTAGAGGCGGCTGACCGGAATTTTCTCGGTCCGCCCGCGCAGCGTGAGCTGCTGCTTGCCCGCCTCGTCGCGGTGCACCGATTCGATGGCGTCGCTGCGCACCACCGTGGCGCGATGCACCTGCCAGAACACGCCCGCGTCGAGCTGCGGCAGCAGTTGCTTGAGGGGGGTGCGGATCAGGTACTCGCGGGTGGCGGTGAGCACGCGCACGTACTTGTCGGCGGCCTCGAAATACAGGACCTCGTCGATGGGCACCATGCGCACCGTGCTGCCTGCACTGCCGGCCTCGCTGGCGGCGATCAGCTTGAGCGGTGCCGCGCTGCCGGCGCCCGAAAGGCCCCCGGCGCCGCCGGCCGCGGCCAGCACCTGGCGCCACTGCGCGAGCGTGCCCGCCAGCGCATCCTCGGCGTTGAACGCGGCGCCGTTGCGTTGCGGCTCCAACGCCTGCTGCAGCCGCGCGATGGTGCGCCGCAGCCGCTCCGGCTGCACCGGCTTGAGCACATAGTCGATGGCCTGGGCATCGAAGGCCCGGGCTGCGTATTCGTCGTAGGCCGTCACGAAGACCAGCTGGGGCATCGGCGCCTCGTCGGCCGGCCAGGCATCGGCCAGCTCGGCGGCAGCGGCCAGGCCGTCCTGGCCCGGCATGCGGATGTCGAAGAACAGCACCTGCGGCAGCAACTGCAGCGCCGCGCGCACCGCACTGCGGCCGTCGGCCACGGTGGCGAGCACTTCGAGCTCGGGCCAGGCGGCGGCGAGCTCGGCGCGCAGGGCCTGGGCCAGCAGGGGTTCGTCTTCGGCGATGAGGGCGGTGGTCTTCATTCGGACAAGGGGAGTTGGAGGGTGGCGCAGGTGCCGCCGGCCGGGCCCGCCGTGAGCCGCAGGCCGTCCTGCTCGCCGTAGGCGGTGGCGAGGCGTTCCCGCACCTGCGACAGGCCGAAGCCGCCGTCGGGCCGCGGCGTGCTGCCCGGCGGGTCGATGGCGAGGCCGACGCCGGTGTCGCACACCTCGAGCACCAGGCGCCGGCCTTCGCGCCGCGCGCCGATTGCGATCTCGCCGCCGTCGACCTTCGGCTCCAGTCCGTGGCGGATCGCGTTCTCCACCAGCGGCTGCAGCAGCAGCGGCGGCACCGGCACCTCGCGCAGATCGTCGGGCAGCTCGAGCCGGTAAGCGAGCCGCGGCCCCATGCGCACGGACATCAGCTCCAGGTAGTCGCCCAGCCGCTGGAACTCGGCCGCAAGCGGATGCGCGAGCGCGCGCGAGCCGCTCAGGGTCACGCGCAGGTAGCTGTTGAGACGGTCGAGCATGGCCACGGCGCGCGGCGGGTCGGTGGCGATCAGCACGCGCAGGTTGGCCAGCGTGTTGAACAGCATGTGCGGCTCGAGCTGGGTCTCCAGCAGCTTGAGGCGCGCATCGGCGGCGTCGCGCTGGGCCAGCGCGATCTCGCCTTCGAGGTACTTGCTCTTGCCGAGGCTGTAATAGAAGTAGCAGATGACGACGCCGGCCACCACGGTGATCAGCACCGTGGAGGCGAGCTTGTCCCGCGAGAAGCTCAAGAATTCGAGCAGGGGCTTGCCGGTCCAGGCGTCGCCGATCACGTTGCCCCCGAGGAAGCCCGCCGCGATGCCCACGATGACCAGCGCCACGCCGCGCCAGCCCTGCGGCCAGGGCTTGGCCGCGCGGCCCGCCAGCACCAGCCGGCCGAGGTCGATCACCAGCCAGCAGATGAGCCCGATCGAGAGCGAATAGACGAACTGGGGCGCCCAGGCGCCACGGCCCGAGACCGACAGCCCCACCGCGATGACGCAGCAGAAGCCGGCGGTCGAGATGCCGTGGCGCAGCACGTGCCGGAGGTTGTGCGGCGAGAAGTTGCGCGACAGGGTGTCGCTCACCCGCGGTCTCCGCCGCGCAGTGCCTTGCGCTCGCGTTCGAGCAGCCGGTCGTAGAAGTTGCCGCCCGGCGCGACGAAGAACACCACCGCGCCATGGATCAGCAGCCCCAGGCCCCAGCCGAGCAGCGGGTACATGGCCCAGTTCTGCCCGCGGGAGCTCGCCAGGATCACGAGGAACAGGTTGACCAGCACGTAGACGCTGGCATGGATGTACCAGCCCATCTTGGCGCCGGCACGGCGGCGGGCGAGGCGTTCGGTGCGGTGGTCGGAGGAAAGGGCGTCGTTCATGGTGAGACCTCTTGAAACGATGATGGATTCTTGCGGAAGAAAGGGGCTGCGTCGCGCTTGCTGTTCAGACACCGGCCGCCGGCAGGGCTTCGCGGTCCTCGCGGATGGCCAGCTTCCACAGGCGCAGCGACCGCGCCGCGAAGATGCCGCTGAAGGCGCCGTAGAGCGTGCCGATGCCCAGGGCGAAGCCTTCGTGGCGCGCCAGCTCCGGATGCATCGCGAGCAGCACGCCGACCGCGTACTTGGTGAAGAAGATGCCCATGAACAGCGCCAGCGGCACCGCGCTGCCCGGCAGGTGGAAGCTGCGGCTCGCCGCGTCGAAGCGCGCGGCGACCGGCAGCGGCCAGCGCTGCACCGTCAGCAGCAGCAGCGTGGCCGCGGCGGCCCAGCCGAACAGTGCGAGCGGCGAGTCGCCGAAGGCGGAAAGCATGCCGTAGAAGGACAGCCCGGTCATGGCGATCGGCAACAGCGTCACGCGGGTCAGGCTCACGCTGCCGGCGAGCAGTTGTTTGGCGCCCATCCACACGAGCAGCGCGAAGAGGGCGAACACCCAGCGCGGGGTGTGGGTCAGGATCTGGGCCAGCATCTGCATGTTGTTTCTCCTTGAAGGGTGGTCCGAAGCGTCGATGGGCGGACTGTGCCGGCCGGCCCGCGGCCCCGCCACGCGCTTGCGACGAGCTGCAGCCGGCCGGCGCGAGTTGCAATCCGCTGTCGCCGGACGCAAAGGTCAACGTCTGCTTTACCGGGGCTTTACGGTCCGTAAGAACTGGGCGCTACGATTCGGCGCTCCACTACGGGCTGCCTGCGAACTGCCCTGTTGCCGATGTCTTTCCCCGCCCCCGAGCCCGCTGCCACCGACCCCCTCGCCGAGCCGCCCGCGCCGCGGCCGCCGTCGCGCCGGCGGCGCTGGCTGGGCAGCCTGGCCGCGCTGTTGCTCGTGCTCGCCCTGGGCGGGGGGGCGTGGTATCTCATCAAGCGCTCGGGCGAGCCGGTGGGCGGCCGCGGCGGCTCCGGCCCACCCGGCTCCACCGTCGGCCACGCGGTGGCGCGCCGGGCCGAGCTGCCCGTGACCATCGATGCGCTGGGCACCGTGACGCCGCTGGCCACCATCACCCTGAAGCCGCAGGTCGGCGGGGTGCTCACCGAGGTGCTCTACACCGAGGGCCAGACGGTGACCAAGGGCCAGTTGCTGGCCCGCATCGACCCGCGCCCCTACGAGCAGGCGCTGATGCAGGCCCAGGGCACGCGCGTGCGCGACGAGGCCCAGCTCGAGGCCGCGCGCGTGACGCTGGCGCGCTACCGCACGCTGCTGACCCAGGACTCCATCGCCCGCCAGGATGTCGACACCCAGGCCGCGCTGGTCAAGCAGCTCGAAGGCACGGTGATCACCGACCGCGCCGCCGAGGCCGCGGCCAGGCTCAACGTCGAATACACGCGCATCACCGCGCCGGTGGCCGGGAAGATCGGCCTGCGCACCGTCGACCCCGGCAACACGGTTGCGGCCAACGCGAGCACGGGCATCGCGGTGATCACCCAGATGACCCCCATCGACGTGCAGTTCGCCGTGCCGCAAGACCGCCTGCCCGACATCCAGGCCCAGCTCGCCAAGGGCGTGGCGCTGCCGGTCAAGGCGATGGACCGCACGCGCAGCACCACGCTGGACACCGGCGGCTTCTCCACGCTCGACAACGTGGTCGACACCAGCACCGGCACCGTCAAGGGCAAGGCGCGCTTCGACAACGCGCAGACCACGCTGTTCCCCAGCCAGTTCGTCAACGTGCAGATGACGCTGCGCACCCTCAGCGCGATCGTGGTGCCGGTGACCGCGGTCCGCACCGGGCCTACCGGCAGCTACGTCTACGTGATCAACGAGGACCGCACGGTCACGATGCGCCCGGTCAAGCGGGGCGAATCGACGGTCGAGCTGGCAGCGATCACCGAGGGCCTGGAGCCCGGCGAGAAGGTGGTGACCGAGGGCGGCGACCGCCTCAAGGACGGCGCGCAGGTGCTCCTGCAGGGCGACAAGCCGGCCGCGGGTCCGCGCCAGGGCGCCTCGGGCCCGCGCGGACCGCGCGGCGAGGGCCGCCGCCGGCAAGCGCCGCCGCAGTGAAGGAGCGACGCCGATGAGCCCATCGCGCCCCTTCATCGAGCGGCCGGTGGCGACCGCGCTGCTGATGCTCGCGATCGTGCTCGCGGGCCTGGTGGGCTTCCGCTTCCTGCCGCTGGCGGCCCTGCCGCAGGTGGACTACCCGACCATCCAGGTGCAGACCCTCTACCCGGGCGCCAGCCCCGAGGTGATGAGCCGCACCGTCACCGCGCCGCTGGAGCGCCAGTTCGGCCAGATGGCGGGGCTGGACCGCATGAGCACGGTGAGCTCGAACGGCGTCTCCATCGTCACTCTGCAGTTCGCGCTCGATCAGACGCTCGACGTGGCCGAGCAGCAGGTGCAGGCCGCGATCAACGCCGGCGGCTCGCTGCTGCCGGCCGACCTGCCGGCGCCGCCGGTCTATGCCAAGGTCAACCCGGCCGATGCGCCCATCCTCACGCTCGCCGTGAGCTCCAGCACCATGCCGCTGACCGAGGTGCAGAACCTGGTCAACACGCGGCTCGCGCAGAAGATCAGCCAGGTGGCCGGCGTGGGGCTGGTGTCGCTGTCGGGCGGCCAGCGTCCGGCGGTGCGCATCCAGGCCGACACCAACGCGCTGGCCGCGGTGGGCATCGGCCTGGACACGCTGCGCACGGCCATCGCCGCGGCCAATGCCAACAGCGCCAAGGGCAGCTTCGACGGGCCGCAGCGCGCCTACACGATCAATGCCAACGACCAGCTGGTCGCTGCGGCCGACTACAAGAACCTGATCGTCGCGTGGAAGAACGGCGCGCCGGTGCGCATGAGCGACGTCGCGCGGGTGGTCGATGGCGCGGAGAACACCCAGCTGGGCGCCTGGGCGGCTGCGCGTGCCGAGTCGAGGGACGAGCCGGGCGCCGCAACCCGCGCCGAGTTGTACCCGGCGATCATCCTCAACGTGCAGCGCCAGCCCGGCGCCAATGTCATCGGCACCGTCGACGCCATCAAGAAGCAGCTGCCCGAGCTCGAAGCCTCGCTGCCCGGCGCGCTCAAGGTCGAGGTGCTGAGCGACCGCACCACCGGCATCCGCGCCTCGGTGCGTCACGTGCAGCTCGAGCTCGGGCTGGCCGTGGTGCTGGTGGTGCTGGTGATCTTCCTGTTCCTGCACAGCGTGCGCGCCACCGTGATCGCCAGCGTCGCGGTGCCGATCTCGCTGATCGGCACGCTGGGCATCATGTACCTGCTGGGCTACAGCCTCAACAACCTGAGCCTGATGGCGCTGACCATCGCCACCGGCTTCGTGGTGGACGACGCGATCGTCATGATCGAGAACATCGCCCGCTATCTGGAGGAGGGCGACCCGCCCTTCAAGGCCGCGCTCAAGGGGGCGACCCAGATCGGCTTCACCATCATCTCGCTGACGGTGTCGCTGGTGGCGGTGCTGATCCCGCTGCTCTTCATGGGCGACGTGGTGGGGCGGCTGTTCCGCGAGTTCGCGGTCACGCTGGCGATCACCATCCTGATCTCCGCCGTGGTCTCGCTGACGCTCGTGCCGATGATGTCGGCACGCTGGCTCACTGGACTACCTTCGCCTTCGCCTTCGGCTTCGGTTTTCGCCTCGGGAGCGGCCCAGCGGCTCAAGCCCCAGGCGGAGGAGGGCGGCCGCTTCGGTGCGCGCGTGCAGCACTTCTTCGAACGCGTGATCGCGCGCTACGACCGCCAGCTGCAATGGGTGCTGCGCCACCAGCCGGCGACGCTGGTGGTGGCGGCGCTGACGCTGGCGCTGACGGTGCTGCTCTACGTCGCCATCCCCAAGGGCCTGTTCCCCACGCAGGACACCGGACAGCTGCAGGCGCGCATCGAGGCGGCGCAGGACGTGTCCTTCGTGCGCATGGCCGAGCTGCAGAAGGCCGCGGCCGAGGCCATCCTGGCCGACCCCGACGTGCGCAGCCTCAGCTCGGTGGTGGGCGTGGACGCGGCCAACAACACCGCGCTCAACACCGGCCGCATGCTGATCAACCTGCGCTCGGACCGCGACGACCCCGCGAGCGTGATGCAGCGGCTGCGCGAGCGGGTGCGCGCGGTGCCGGGCGTGACGCTCTACCTGCAGCCCACGCAGGACCTGACCATCGACGCCGAGACCGGCCCGACCGAGTTCCGCGTCGCGCTCGAGGGCGTGGACACCACCGTGGTGAACGACTGGGCGAACAAGCTGGTCGAGCGGCTGCGCAGCACGCCGCAGGTGCGCAACGCCACCACCGATGCCGGCGCGCAGGGCCTGGCCGCCTACGTGGACATCGACCGCAACACCGCATCGCGCCTCTCGGTCACGGCCAGCTCGGTCGACGACGCGCTCTACAGCGCCTTCGGCCAGCGCATCGTCTCCACCATCTTCACCGAGACCAACCAGTACCGCGTGATCCTGGAGGCGCAGCGCGAGGCGCTGGCGTCGCCGCAGGGGCTGGGCAACCTGCAACTGCGCACCGGCGCGGGCGCGCCGACGCCGCTGTCGGCGCTGGCCACCGTGCGCGAGCAGCTGGCGCCCTTGCAGGTCACGCGCGTGGCGCAGTACCCGGCCGCCACGGTCGGCTTCGACACCGCGCCCGGCGTGGCGCTGGGCAAGTCGGTCTCGGCGATCCGCGCGGCGGCCAAGGAGATCGGCCTGCCCGCAAGCGTGCGGCTGAACTTCCTGGGCGCGGCCGGGGCCTACGAGAAGTCGCTGACCAACCAGCTGTGGCTGATCCTGGCGGCCGTGGTGTGCGTGTACATCGTGCTGGGCGTGCTCTACGAGAGCTACATCCATCCGCTGACCATCCTGTCCACGCTGCCTTCGGCCGGCGTCGGCGCGCTGCTGGCGCTGATGGTGACGGGCAACGACCTCGGGGTGATCGGCATCATCGGCATCATCCTGCTGATCGGCATCGTGAAGAAGAACGCGATCATGATGATCGACTTCGCGATCGACGCCGAGCGCAACGAAGGCAAGTCGCCGCAGGAGGCGATCCACCAGGCGGCGCTGCTGCGCTTCAGGCCGATCTTGATGACGACGCTGGCGGCGCTGTTCGCGGCGCTGCCCTTGATGCTCGGTTGGGGCGAGGGCGCCGAGCTGCGGCGGCCGCTGGGCCTCGCGATCTTCGGCGGGCTCGTGGTGAGCCAGGTGCTGACGCTGTTCACCACGCCGGTGATCTACCTGGCCTTCGATCGGATGGGGCGCAGGTTCGGGGGCAAGCGTGAAGAGCCACATGCCGCCTGAGCGAACGCTGCCGGTGGGGCTCCTTCTCCCGCTTGCGGGAGCGGGCTGGGGCGAGGGTGCGGGCCCATGAACCTCTCCCGCCCCTTCGTCGAGCGTCCCATCGCCACGGTCCTGCTGACCATCGGCATCGCCCTGGCCGGCATCGTCGCCTTCTTCGTGCTGCCGGTCTCGCCGCTGCCGCAGGTCGACTACCCCACCATCTCGGTCCAGGCCAGCCTGGCAGGCGCCAGCCCCAGCACCATGGCCTCCAGCGTGGCCACGCCGCTGGAGCGGCGGCTGGGCATCATCCCGGGCGTCAACGAGCTGACCTCGACCAGCTCCAACGGCTCGGCGCGCATCACGCTGCAGTTCGACCTCAAGCGCAACATCGACAGCGCAGCGCGCGAGGTGCAGGCCGCCATCAACGCCGCCCGTGCCGACCTGCCCGCCACGCTGCGCAGCAACCCGACCTACCGCAAGCGCAACCCGGCCTCCGCGCCGGTGATGATCCTCGCGCTCACCTCCAGGACGCGCACGCCGGGCCAGATCTACGAGGCGGTGTCCAACATCGTGAGCCAGCGCCTGTCGCAGGTCGAGGGCGTGGGCGAGGTCGAGATCGGCGGCGGCTCGTTGCCGGCGGTGCGGGTGGAGCTGGAACCCTTCTCGCTCAACCGCATGGGCATCAGCAGCGAGGACGTGCGTGCCGCCATCCAGGCCAACAATGCCAACCGGCCCAAGGGCGCCATCGAGAGCGGCGACCGCCGCCTGCAGATCTACACCCCCGCGCCGGGCCGCCGTGCCGGCGACTACCGCGACCTGGTGATCGCCTGGCGCAACGACGCGCCCGTGCGCCTGGGCGACGTGGCGCGGGTGATCGACAGCGTCGAGAACACCCGCACCCTGGGCCTGTTCAACGGCGAGCCCGCTGTGGTGGTGCTGGTCACGCAGGAGCCGGGCGCCAACATCATCGAGACCGTCGACGGCGTTCGCGACCTGATGCCCGAGCTGCGCGCGCAGCTGCCGCAGGACATCGACATCCAGGTCGCCCTGGACCGCACCAACTCCATCCGCGCCTCGCTGCGCGAGATCGAGACCACGCTGATGATCTCGATCGTGCTGGTGGTGCTGGTGGTGGGCCTGTTCCTGCGCAAGGCGCGCGCCACCATCATCCCCGCGGTGGCGACCGTGGTCTCGCTGCTCGGCACCTTCGGCGTGATGCATCTGCTGGGCTTCAGCCTCAACAACCTGAGCCTGATGGCACTCACGGTGGCCACCGGCTTCGTGGTCGACGACGCGATCGTGGTGCTGGAGAACACCGCGCGCCATGTCGAGGCCGGCATGAACCGCATCGAGGCCGCGCTGCGCGGTGCGCGCGAGGTGGGCTTCACGGTGCTGTCGATCAGCCTGTCGCTGGTGGCGGTGTTCATCCCGCTGCTGTTCATGGGCGGGCAGGTGGGCCGGCTGTTCCGCGAGTTCGCGGTCACGCTCTCGGCCTCGGTGCTGATCTCGCTGGTGATCTCGCTCACCACCACGCCCATGCTCTGCGCCATGCTGCTGCGCAGCGAAGCGGAGGAGGGGCCGCGCAGGAAGCACGGGCGCGTGCGCAGCTGGCTGGGCCGGGGCTTCGAGGGCGCCTGGCGGTGGACGCTGCGCGTCTACGCTCACAGCCTGGACTGGGCGCTCGCCAGCAAGGCCGTGGTGATGATGGTGCTGCTGGCCGTGATCGGACTCAACGTCTACCTCTTCAACGCGATTCCCAAGGGCTACTTCCCGCAGCAGGACAACGGCCAGCTCAACGCCGGCATCCGCGCCGACCAGAGCATTTCCTCCGCCGCCGTCGCCGACAAGCTGCGCCAGGCGGTGGACATCATCCGCAAGGACCCCGCGGTGGCCACGGTGGTCGGCTTCTCGGGCGGCGGCCGCGCGGGCGGCGGCTTCATGTTCGTCAACCTGAAGCCGCTCGCGCAGCGCACCGAGAAGACGCAAGTGGTCATCGACCGCCTGCGGCCGCAGCTCAGCCAGCTGACCGGCCTGCGCGTGTTCCTGTTCCCGGTGCAGGACCTGCGCATGGGCGGGCGTTCCAGCAACTCCAGCTACCAGTACACCCTCAAGGCCGACAACCTGGAGGACCTGCGCAAGTGGACCGCCAAGCTCGCCGACCGCCTGCGCCAGGAGACCACGCTGACGGACATCGACAGCGACGACGCGGCCAACGGCGTCGAGACCTTCGTCGAGGTGGACCGCGATGCCGCGGCGCGCCTGGGCGTCACCTCGAGCGCGGTCGACAACGCGCTCTACAACGCCTATGGCCAGCGCTCGGTGGCCACCATCTACGACGAGCTCAACCAGTACTCGGTGATCATGGAGTGGGCGCCGCGCTTCCAGCGCGCGCCGATCGTGCTGAAGGACCTCTACGTGCCCTCGACCCTGAGCACCGTCACCACCGCGAGCGGCGCGAGCACCGTCAGCTCGCTGCAGGCCAGCACCGACGCGACGACCGGCACCTCGACCACCACCTCGGCCAACCCGGCCTCGCGCACTTCCTCCGCGGGGCAGCAGATCGCGACCACCGCAACGCCCATGGTGCCGCTCGCCGCCTTCTCCAAGCTCAGCGAGCGCGCGGTGCCGAGCTCGATCGACCACCAGGACACCGAGCTCGCGAGCACCATCTCCTTCAGCCTGGCCGAGGGCGTGAGCATCGCCGACGCGCGCCGCGTCGTGGCCCAGGCCGAGGCCGACATCGCCATGCCGATCAACGTGCGCGGCAGCTTTCAGGGCACCGCGCTGGCGGCGCAACAGTCGCAGGCGCAGCAGCTGTTCCTGATCTTCGCGGCGATCGTCGTGATCTACATCGTGCTGGGCGTGCTCTACGAGAGCCTGGTGCATCCGGTCACGGTACTGACCACGCTGCCCTCGGCCGGCGTGGGCGCGGTGCTGGCGCTGCTGCTGTTTCGCATGGAGTTCTCGATCATTGCGCTGATCGGCGTGTTCCTGCTGATCGGCATCGTCAAGAAGAACGCGATCTTGATCATTGACTTCGCGCTCGAGGCCGAGCGCGCGCGCGGGCTGAGCGCGGTGGAGGCGGTGCGCGAGGCCTGCCTGCTGCGCTTCCGGCCCATCCTGATGACCACGCTGGCCGCCGCGCTGGGCGCCTTGCCGCTGGCCATCGGCTTCGGCGAGGGCGCCGAGCTGCGCCAGCCGCTGGGCGTGGCCATCATCGGCGGGTTGATCGCCAGCCAGCTGCTGACCCTGTTGACCACGCCGGTGGTCTACGTGCTGCTCGACAAGGTGCGCCGCCGCCCGGCCAACGAGAAGTACCTGAGCCGCGAGGCGACCGACCCCTCGCTCGTCCCCGACCCCTCTCCGACTCCCTCTCCCTCCGGGAAAGGGCTGGGGTGAGGGCGCCGACCCTCGATGACCTCGCAACGCCCATGATCGCTTCGAATTTTTCGCTCGACCGACCCGCACGCTGCGCTGCCGCCGTCGCCTTCGCTCTGGCCCTGAGCGCCTGCGCCATCGGCCCGACCTACGAGCAGCCTTCCACTGCCACGCCCTCCGCCTGGAAGGAAGCGCCCGCCGCCGAAGGCTGGCTGCCGGCCGCCCCCGCCGACGCCCTGGACCGCGGCGAATGGTGGAAGCTCTTCGGCGATCCGGCGCTCGACGAACTGGCCGCGCGCGTGCAGATTTCCAACCAGAGCATCGCCGCCGCAGTGGCCAGCTACGCGCAGGCCCAGGCGGTGGTGCGCGAGCAGCGCGCGGCGCTGTTCCCGACCGTGTCGGCCAGCGGCAGCGCCACCCGCTCCGGTGCGCGCAACACCTCGCCCGGCACCGCCGCCGGCGCGGCGCTGCGGGCCGACTGGGCGCCCGACGTCTGGGGCCGGCTGCGTCAGGCGGTGGGCGGCGCCCAGGCCAGCGCCCAGGCCAGCGAGGCCGACCTGGCCGCCGCACGCCTGTCGGCGGTGGGCGAGCTCGCGGTCAACTACTTCTCGCTGCGCGAGGCCGATGCCGAACTGCGGCTGCTGGAGGTCACGCTGGAGGGCTACCAGCGCAGCCTGGCGATCGCGCGCAACCGCTACAACGCCGGCATCGCCGCCCAGACCGACGTGCTGCAGGCGCAGACGCTCTACGTCAACACCCAGGCCGAGCGCCTGGCGCTGAAGCGCAACCGCGACACGCTGGAGCACGCGATCGCGGTGCTGGTCGGCGCGGCGCCGGCCGAGTTCAGCCTGCCCGCGGCAGACTGGAAACCCACCGTGCCCGGCATTCCCGCCGGCCTGCCTTCGACGCTGCTGCAGCGCCGGCCCGACATCGCCGCGTCCGAGCGCGCGGTGGCGGCGGCCAATGCGCAGATCGGGATCGCCCGGACCGCCTACTTCCCGAGCTTCAGCCTGAACGGCGCGCTCAGCAGCAATGCGAGCCGGGTGGGCGATCTGTTCAACGCCTCGAACACGCTGTGGTCGCTGGGCCTGTCGGTGGCGCAGACGGTGTTCGATGCCGGCGCCATCGCGGCGCAGGTCGACCAGGCCAAGGCGGCGCACGAGGCTGCGGTGGCGCGCTATCGCCAGACCGTGCTCGCGGCCTTCCAGGACGTCGAGGACCAGCTCACCGCAGGCGCGAGCCTGGCGCAGCAGGAAGGGCTGCGGCGCGAGGCCTCGGCGGCGGCGGACCTGAGCGAGCAGCAGTTCCTCAATCGCTACCGGCAGGGGCAGGTGAGCTATACCGACGTGGTGACGGCGCAGGTGTCGGCGCTGAATGCGCGGCGCACGGTGCTGCAGGTGCAGGTGAGCCGGCAGAGCGCGGCGGTGGCGTTGATCCAGGGCTTGGGCGGGGGATGGCAGGCGGAGTGGATGGCGACGCCGACGTCGCGCACCGGCTCCTGATTGCGCTCTTCCCTCCTGGGATGGTGGGACCGGGGCACCGGCCGTATCCCGAACAAGGGCTCGGGCCTAGTCCGGCACCAGCGTCATGCTGGTTTTCAGCCCGCCCGTGGCCGAGGGCCCGATCCACAGGTCGAACTGGCCCGGCTCCACCGTCGGCGTCATGGACTGCCCGACGAACATCAGGTCGGCCCGCGTGAGCGTGAACTCGACCGTGGCCGACTGGCCCGCGGGGATGCGCAGCTTGCGGAAGCCCTTGAGCTCGCGCACCGGCCGCGTGATGCTGGCCGCGCGGTTGCCGATGTAGAGCTGGGCCACCTCCTCGGCATCGCGCTGGCCGGTGTTGGTGATGCGCGCGCGCACGGTGGTCTTGCCGTTCCAGTCCATGCGCGCGGGGCTGATTTCGACCGCGTCGTAGCGCACCCTGGCATAGCCCAGACCTTGGCCGAAGGCGAAGGCCGGGTCGTTGCTCGCGTCCAGGTAGCGCGCCTTGTAGACGGTGGCCGGCGCATCGGCGAGCTGCGGGCGGCCGGTGCGCTTGTGGGCGTAGTAGTAGGGCACCTGGCCGGGCGTCTGCGGAAAGCTCACCGGCAGCCGGCCCGAGGGATTGACGTCGCCGAACAGCACGTCGCTGATGGCCGGCCCGGTCTCGGAGCCGAGAAACCAGGTGACCAGGATGGCGCGCGCATCGCGCACCGCGCCGCGCAGCGCCAGGGCGCGGCCGTTGCGCAGCAGCACCACCACCGGCTTGCCGGTGGCGGCGACGGCCTCGGCCAGCGCCTGCTGCGCCTGCGGAATCTCGATGTCGCTGCGCGAGCGGGCTTCGCCGGACATCTGCTCGTTCTCGCCGATGGACAGCAGCACCACGTCGGCTTCGCGCGCGGCCGCCACCGCCGCCTCGATGCCGCCGGGGATGGACGTCTCCACGTTGGCGCCGCGCACCACCGTGAGCAGCTCGGGCGAGGCGAGCGACTGCCGGATCGCCTGCTCGATGCCCGTGGGCGGCTGCTGGCCGGGAAAGATGCGCCAGGGACCGAACAGGTCCTCGGCACCGGCGAAAGGGCCGATCAGCGCGATGCGCTTGCCCGACTTCGGCAAGGGCAGCACTTCGTCGTCGTTGCGCAGCATGACGATCGAGCGGCCCGCCGCCTCGCGCGCGAGCACCTGGTGCGCGGCGGCATCGAAGCGCGGGCCCGGCCTGTCCTCGAGGCCGCGGAAGGGATGGTCGAAGAGCCCGAGCCGCTGCTTGATCCGCAGCACGCGCCGCACTGCGTCGTCGAGCCGCGACATCGGCACCTCGCCATCGGCGATCAGGCCGGGCAGGTACTTCATGTACAGGCCGCTCTGCATGCTGACGTCGGTGCCGGCCATGAAGGCGCGCTTGGCTGCCTCGCGCCCGTCGGCCGCGAAGCCATGGGCGATCAGCTCCTCGTCGGCGGTGTAGTCCGAGACCACGAAGCCCTGGAAGCCCCACTCCTCGCGCAGCACGCCGGTCAGCAGCGCGCGGTTGGCGTTGGAGGGAATGCCGCCGATCTCGTTGAAGGCGCTCATGATCGACAGTGCGCCGGCGTCGATGGCGGCGCGAAAGGGCGGCAGGTAGACCTCGCGCAGCGTGCGCTCCGAGAGGTCGACCGCGTTGTAGTCCAGCCCGCCCTCGGCCGCGCCGTAGCCGGCGAAGTGCTTGGGCGTGGCCAGCATCGCGTCGGCGCGGCCGAGCTCGGGGCCCTGGAAGCCGCGCACGCGCGCGGCCGCGAACTGCCGGCCCAGGAAGACGTCCTCGCCCGCGCCCTCGATGCCGCGGCCCCAGCGCGCGTCGCGAGCGATGTCAACCATGGGCGCGAAGGTCCATCGGAAGCCGTCGGCCGTGGCCTCCACCGCGGAGGCATGCGCCGTGCGCTCGGCCAGCGCCGGCTCCCAGCTCGCGGCCTCGGCCAGCGGCACCGGGAACACGGTGCGAAAGCCGTGGATGATGTCGGCGCCGAAGATGAGCGGGATGCCCAGGCGCGATTCCTTCACCGCCGCCTGCTGGGCGCGGCGCTTGCCTTCGAGGCCCTCGTTGTTGAAGAGGCCGGTCACGCGGCCGGCGCGGATCTGCGCCAGCTGCTCCTCCTCGCTCTGGCGCGCGCCCTGCGGGTTGGCCACCGTGTCGACGGCGGCAGGGGCATAGAGACTCAACTGGCCCACCTTCTCCTCCACCGTCATGCGCGCGATCAGCGACTCGATGCGCGCCAGCGACACCGGTTCGAGCCCGCCGGGTGACGGGCGGGTGGCGCAGGCGCTGAGGAGGGAGAGGAGAAGAAGGACGAGGGCGAGGCGGAAGGATCTGCTGCGAACGCTCATCGGCGCCATTGTGGCGTGCCCCGCCAATACACCCCCGCTTGCGTCGGGCATCGCAGCCGGCACGGCACAATCCGCGCCATGAGGCAATGGTGGCGCACGCAGGCTGGCTGGTGGCTCGCAGGGCTGCTGCTCGCCGGCGCCGGTGCGGCCTGGATCGCGCGCGCCGAGCTGGCGCGGCTGCACGAGGAGTTCGAGGTCAACGGCCGCATCGCGCACCGGCTCATGAGCCAGCAGGCGGTGCAGTACGAAGCGGTGCTGGCCACGCTGGCGCTGCTGGCGCCGGCGCCCGATGCCGGGCGGCCGGAGCAGCGGCTGCCGTCGGTCTACCCCTCGATCCTCGGCGTCGAGCGCCGCGAGGGTGGCGCGGCCTGGTCCGATCCCGCGCTCGCCGCTGCGGAGGCGAAGTCGCGCGAGCTCCGGCGCCCGGAGTTCGCGAGCCAGGACCTGGCCAAGGGCCGCTATCGGCTGGTGATCGGCGCCACGCCCGCCAGCTATGCGCTGGACATCGACCTTGCCGGCACCGTGCCTTCGCGCGACTGGCCGATGGACCCCAAGACCAGCCCGGTGCGCGTGGTGCTGGAGCGGGCGGGACAGCAGTTCGTGGTGCAGCCCGGGCGGCCGGCGACGCCGCAGGGCTGGGCCTTTTCCTTTCGCAAGGCGCTGGCCTCGGACAGCCAGCCCTTCGATTTGGTGGCCGAGCGCCACGTGTCCTGGGGCGAGCTGCCGTGGGCCTGGATGCTGGCATGGGCCGGCGCCATGGGCGCGGTGCTGTGGGGCGTCCGCGCGCTGCAGCGCCAGCGCGTCGAGCGCCGGCGCGCCGAGGAACTGCTGCGGCTGGGCCAGGTCGCGCGGCTCAATGCCCTGGGCGAGCTCGCGGCGGGCATGGCGCACGAGCTCAACCAGCCGCTGACGGCGGTGCTGGCCAACACCCAGGCGGCACGCCGGCTGCTCGACGAGCATCCGCCCGAGCTCGCGACCGCGCGCGGCGCGATGCAGCAGGCGGCCGAGCAGGCGCGCCGTGCGGCCGACGTCGTGGGGCGCCTGCGCCGCGTGATCGAGCGCCCCGGCCAGGCCGGCGCCGCCAGGCCGGTGCCGCTGCAGGATGCGGTGCGCAGCGCGCTGCACCTGCTGGCGCCGGAGTTCGACCGGCGCGCCATCGCGCCGGTGCTCGAAGGCGCGCAGCAGGCGCCGGTGAGCGTGCAGGCCGAGCCCGTGGCGCTGGAGCAGATCGTCCACAACCTGCTGATGAACGCGCTGCAGGCGCTCGACGAGCTGCCCGCCGGCGAGCGGCAGCTGCGGCTCGCGGTCGAGCGCCAGGGCACTCAGGGCGTGCTGCGCGTGAGCGACAACGGCCGCGGCATCGCCCCCGAGCTGCTGGCGCGCATCTTCGAGCCCTTCTTCAGCACGCGCGAAGGCGGCCTGGGCCTGGGCCTGAGCCTGTGCGAGACGCTGGCCGGCGCGATGGGCGGGACGCTGGCTGCCGAGCCGGAGCTGCCGCGCGGCGCGCGCTTCACGCTGCGGCTGCCGCTGGCGATGCAGGAATGCCAGACATGACGAACGAGCCGCAGTCGCCGCTGGTCCACCTGATCGACGACGACCAGGCGGTGCGCGAGAGCCTGGCCCTGCTGATCGGCACGGTGGGCCTGCGCACCCAGGGCTGGGCGGACCCGCAGGCCTTCATCGCGGGCTTCGACCGCAGCGGCATCGGCGCCATCGTGCTCGACGTGCGCATGCCGGGCATCAGCGGGCTGGCGGTGCTCGACACGCTGGTGGCGCAGGGCGTGGACCAGCCGGTGATCATGCTGACCGGCCACGGCACGGTGGAGATGTGCCGGCGCGCTTTCAAGGCCGGCGCGGCGGAGTTCCTCGAGAAGCCGGTCGACGACGAGCAACTGCTCGAGGCCCTGCAACAGGCCGTGCGCCAGCATGTGCGCTCGCGCGAGCGGGCCCAGGCCGACCAGGCGGCGCGCGAGCGGCATGCGCAGCTCTCCGAGCGCGAGCGCGAGGTGCTGCGATTCATCGTCGAGGGGCTGACGAACAAGGAGATCGCGCGCACGCTGGCGCTCTCGCCGCGCACGGTGGAGACCCACCGCGCCAACCTGTTCGCCAAGCTGGGCTGCGAATCGCTGGCGCAGCTGATCCGGCGCTACGCCACGCTGGCCGGCGACGCTCCGTAGTTCTACGCAGGACCGGCGTAGCCGTACGAATGGCGGCGGCGGCGCGCGATTCCTACAGTGGCGGTGCGGCCGGCAAGGCGCCGGCGCATCACATCCAACGACCTTCGGAGAACACTTCATGCATTCGTCCCTTCGCCTCGGCGCGCTCGCCGTCTCGCTCGCTTTCGGTGCACTGAGCGTGCAGGCCCAGCAAGCCCCGGCCGGTGCCCCGGCCGTGCGCACCGAGCGCAACATCTCGCTGGAACTCGCGAACCAGATCGCCACGGCCACCGTGGCAGCCTGCGCGGCCAATGGCTATGCGGTCGCGGCGACCGTGGTCGACCGCGCCGGCGTGGTGCGGGCGGTGCAGCGCGCCGATACCGCGGGCTCGCACACCCTCGCGGCCAGCGAGCGCAAGGCCTGGACCTCGGCCTCGGCCAAGGCGCCCACGCTGGCGATGATGGAGAACGCGCAGAAGAATCCGGGCGCGGCCAATCTGGTGAACATCCCCGGCTTCCTGCTGCTCGGCGGCGGCGTGCCGGTCAAGGCCGGCAACGAGGTCATCGGCGCGGTCGGCGTCGGCGGGGCGCCGGGCGGGCACCTCGACGAGCAATGCGCCAACGCGGGCATCGAGAAGGTCAAGGCGCAGCTGGGCTGAAGGTGATGAAGGCCGCGCCTCGCTCATGGGAGTGCCTTCGCCTTCGGGCGGCCGTGCGCGCCGCCTTGGCCGCGCTCGCGATCGTCGCAGCAGCGCCGGTCGCGGCGCAGGTGCCGCCCTCGGCCTCGGAGGTGCTCGCCTACGAGGGCGTGCACCAGGCCGCGTGGCGCGGCGACCTGGCGCGGCTCCAGGCACTGGTCGCGGCCGGCGCCGACCTGGAGGCGCGCGATGGCCGCGGCCGCACGGCCCTGCATGTGGCGACGCATGCGCGCCAGCGGGAGGCGATCCGCCAGCTCGCGCAGGCCGGCGCGAAGCTCGACGTGCTGGAGGACGACCGCTACGACGCGATCACCATCGCGGCCGTGGCCGACGATCCGGCCACGCTCTCCATGCTGCTGTCGCTGGGCGCCAGCCCGCGCCAGATCACCAGCCGCTACGACGGCACCGCGCTGATCGCCGCAGCGCACCTCGGGCACGACGAGGTGGTGCGCCGCCTGATCGCAGCCGGCGCGCCGCTGGACCATGTCAACAACCTGCACTGGACCGCGCTGATCGAATCCATCGTGCTCGGCGATGGGGGGCCGCGGCACCAGCGTACGCTGGCGGCCCTGGTCGATGCCGGGGCCAACCTGCAGCTGGCCGACCGGCAGGGCAACACGCCCCTGCGGCTGGCGCGCCAACGGGGCTACGCGGCCATGGTCGACAAACTCAAGGCGGCCGGCGCGAAATAGAGCGCCTCGCGGACAATGGGCGATCCCACGAGGAGGTCCGCCCCATGTACATGCCGCCCCAGTTCAACAGCCAGGACCGCGCCATCGCCGCGGAACTGATGCGCGCCCATCCCTTCGCCAGCCTGATCTCGACCGACGACGAGGGCCTGCCTTTCGTCACGCACCTGCCGCTGGTGCTGGATGACCGCGGCGAGGAGGGCGGCTTCGCGCTGCTGGGCCATTGCGCCAAGCCCAATCCGCAGTGGCGCCACCTGCAGGCGCGGCCCAGGGCCGTGGCGACCTTTCTCGGGCCGCATGCCTACCTGTCGCCTTCGGTCTACCCGGATCTGGCGCGCGTGCCCACCTGGAACTACCTGGCCGTGCATTGCACCGTCGAGGCCCGGCTGATCGAGACGCCGGTCGAGAAGGACGCGCTGCTCAAGCGCCTGATCGGCGAGCACGAGCCGGCCTATGCCCAGCAGTGGCGCGACCTGGGCGAGGAGTTCCAAATGAAGATGCTGGGCGGCATCGTCGGCTTCGAGCTGCAGGTGACGCAGCTGCAATGCAAGCTCAAGCTCAACCAGCACCGGCGCGAGGCGCATGCCGCGACCTGGGCGCGCTACAGCACGGGCACGCCGGACGAGCAGGCGCTGGCCGCCTGGATGCAGCGGCTCGGCATGAAGACCGATGCGGCGCAGGCGCAGGAGAGCTGAAGGATGCGCACGCTCGGATTGATCGGACTGGTGCTCGCCCTCGTGATCGTCGGTGTGCTCGTGAAGAAGCAGATGGGCGGCATGGCCGTCGGCGCACCGGCCGCCGCCGACGGGCGCGCGCCGGTGTCGCAGCCCCGGCAGGTCCAGCAGCAGTTCCAGCAATCGATGGACGCCGCGATGCAGCAGGCGCGACCGGTCCCCGATGACGCCAGGTGACGAGCACTGGATGCGCCTCGCGCTCGGCGAGGCGCGCCGCGCCGCGGAAGCCGGCGAGGTGCCTGTCGGCGCCGTGCTCGTGAAGGAAGGCCGGCTGGTCGCCACCGGGCGCAACGCGCCGGTCGCGTCCAGCGATCCCAGCGCCCATGCCGAGATGAACGCGCTGCGCGCCGCCGGCGCGGCGCTGGGCAACTACCGGCTCGATGGCTGCGAGCTCTACGTGACGCTGGAGCCCTGCGCGATGTGCGCGGGCGCCTTGCTGCATGCGCGGCTCGCGCGGGTGGTGTTCGGCGCAGCCGACCCGAAGACCGGCGCGGCCGGCTCGGTGCTCGACCTGTTCGCCCTGCAGCAGCTCAACCACCGCACCCAGGTGCAGGGCGGCGTGCTCGCGCCCGAGTGCCAGGCGCTGCTGCAGGATTTCTTCAAGGGACGCCGCAGCGCCGCGCGCGAGGCTGCCGAGCCCTTGCGCGACGATGCGCTGCGCACGCCTGCCGAGCGCTTCGATGCACTGCCGGACTACGGCTTCGCGCCGCGCTACGTCAGCGACCTGCCCGGCCAGCAGGGCTGGCGCATGCACTACCTCGACGAAGGCCCCGCCGACGCTGCCTGGGCCTGCCTGTGCCTGCACGGGCCGGGCGAGTGGAGCTACTTCTTCCGGCACCTCGCGCGCGTGCCCGGGCTGCGCGTCCTGGTGCCCGACCTGATCGGCTTCGGCCGAAGCGACAAGCCCAAGCGCGATGCAATCCATCGCTGGGATTGGCACTGCGCCTTGCTGCTCGAATGGCTGGAGCGGCTCGAGCCGGGCCCGCTCGCGCTGGTGTACAGCGCCGGCGCCGCCGAACTCGCGACGCTGCTCACGCAGGCCGCGCCGGAGCGCTTCGGCCTGGCGCTGGCTGCGCCCGATGGGCACGGAGATGCGGCGGCCGCCTGGCATGCGCCCTTTCCCGACCGGGGCTACGAGGCCGCGTTGCGCGCGCTCGGCCCCATTCCCCAGGAGGTCTCCGGCCCCACCCCGGAGCAGGCTTCGCTGATCGCTCGAGAGGCAATGGGATACTTCGGCCCGTGAAGAAGAAGCACATCTATATCTACTCCCCCTCCAGCGCCGTGCGCGACAAGGCCGCATTCCGGCGCGGCATCAAGCGCCTGCAGGCGCTGGGCCACGACGTCGAGGTCGACGAGACCGCACTGGACACCCATCAACGCTTTGCGGGCGACGATGCGACCCGCCTGGCGGCCATCGCGCGCGCTGCGGCCAGCCGGGCCGACGTGGCGCTGATCTCGCGCGGCGGCTATGGCCTCACGCGCATCCTCGACGCCATTCCCTACAAGGCGCTCGCCAAGGCCATCGAGCGCGGCACCGAGTTCGTCGGGCTCAGCGACTTCACCGCGCTGCAGAGCGCGCTGCTGGCGAAGACAGGCGCGGTGAGCTGGCAGGGCCCCGCGGTGGGCGAGGACTTCGGTGCCGAGGACGGTGCCGACGACATCATGGAAGCCTGCTTCGACGACCTGCTGCACGGCCAGGGCGAAGGCACCGGATGGCGCGTGTCCAAGCGCGACGCCGATTCGCTCGACGGCTTTCGCGGCCTGCATGGCGCCACGCTGTGGGGCGGCAATCTCTGCGTGCTCGCGAGCCTGCTGGGCACGCCGTACTTCCCGGCCATCGACAAGGGCGTGCTCTTCCTGGAAGACGTGAACGAGCACCCCTACCGGGTGGAGCGCATGCTCGACCAGTTGCGCCATGCCGGCGTGCTGGCGCGCCAGAAGGCCGTGCTCTTCGGCCACTTCACCGGCGTGCGCAAAGTGCCGCACGACCGGGGCTTCGACCTGCAGACGGTGGTCGCGCGGCTGCGCACGCTGATCAAGGCGCCGGTGCTCACGGGTCTGCCCTTCGGCCATGTACCGACCAAGGTCCTGCTGCCGGTCGGCGCCCAGGTCGAGCTCGCGGCCGATGGGCGGGACGTCTTCATGGTGTGGGGCCACCGGCACGCGCACGCGCACTGAACGCATCCCCAAAAAACAAAGCCGCTGCACGGGCAGCGGCCTTTGCGGGAGCGGTGGGCGCTCAGGTGGTGATGCGGTGATGCGGCCGCGGCACCATCGCGCCGGGCAGGCCACCCTTGAACAGGCGGTTGATCTGGCGCATCTGGCGCCGGGCGGCGGTTTCGCCGTCGACCGCGCTCAGGGCGGTCAGCACGTCCTGGCGCAGGTACCAGAGCGCTTCCATATCGCCCGCGAACCGAACGCGCTGTGCCACGCGCTGGGCGCCATGGCCGCCATGGTTCTGCAACAGCGACAGCATGGCATTGCGAATCTGTCCCATTTGCCGCTCCGATGAGCGGCGCAGGCCCAAAACAGGGAACGAAACAACGCGAAGAATACTTTGGATTAATGCCATGTCACTAAGGCGGTTGCCAGGAGCCCAGAGGATTACAACGTTAAGGCCACAAATCTCACCGCACAAGAGTAGTCGCCAGATTTCATTATCAAAAACAACATACTTCACAAATTTCTTCATGCACTGCGCGAAGAAGTGATACCTAAGTTGTAATGACGACATTCATCGTACGTAAACCAATGTTTCCGACGAAAATGCAGGTCGCTCGGCCCGAAATGGACCGGATTGGATTGGATCCCCTCCGGCGCCTTTGAACCGTGCTTTGCCATAATCCTTTCGGCGCGAGCTACCAAAAATTGCACAAATGACCGGTCATTCCACTGTCGTTTTCGCTGACCTGACGGGGAGCACGCGGGTCTTCGAGGCCATGGGCAATGCCAGGGCCACGGAGACCGTCACCCGGTTGATCCAATGGATCGGCGGCGTCTGCGAGGCGCACGGCGGCCGTGTCGTCAAGTCGCTGGGCGACGGCGTGTTTGCAATCTTTACCAACGGCATCAATGCCACGCGCGCCGTGCTCGAGCTCCAGCGCAACCACCAGAAGCGCCTGCAGACCTGGCCCGCCCCGCTGCGGATGGAACTGCAGATCGGCGTCGCGAGCGGCGACGTGGTCGAGGTCGACGGCGACTGCTACGGCGACGCCGTCAACCTGGCATCCCGGCTCAGCGACCTGGCCGGCCCGAGCCAGATCTGGGCGACCGAATCCGTCATCGACCAGTTGCAGGGCGGCGAGGTGCGGCATCGCAGCCTCGGCCCGATCAACATCCGCGGCAAGAACGAGATGCCGGTCGTTCACCGCATCGACTGGCAGGACGAGGTCACCGAATTCCTCACCATGCCGGCCTCGCTCCCCGTGTCCGCGCGCATGGCCGACTCCTCCTTCGGCCAGATCGAGCTCGCCTGGCTCGATGTGCGCTCCATGTTCCGCGCCGCCGAGCTGCCCATCCACCTGGGCCGCGTGGACGAGGCGCAGTTCGTCGTCAACGATCCGCGGGTGTCGCGCCTGCATGCGCGCATCGAGGCGCGGCAGGGCAGCTGCGTGCTGGTGGATATCAGCACCTACGGGACCTGGGTCCGCTTCCACGGCACTGCCGGCGCCAGCGGCGAGATCGCGCTGCGGCGCGACGAATGCGTGCTGCACGGCAGCGGCGAAATCGGCCTGGGCGCGCCGCTGAGCGACTTCAGCGCACCGACCATTTCCTTCAACACGACCGGCGGCAACGTGCTGCTTGCGCGGCGCGAAGCGCGCTGACGGACCTCGCAGCCGCGGGATCGCCCGCCGCGCCGCGCTGATATTCCTTGGCAAGCCGGGCGGCTGCGTCCACCATGGCGGGTTCTGCCTTTCCACCGTGCCCATGCTCCCGCCCTTCGATCCCTGGCTGACGAGCCGCATCGCCCTCGATGCGGCCGCGGCCTCGCAGGCCGGCCCCCAGGGGCTGGCCGAGCGGCAGGCGCGGCGGCTGACCGATCTCTTGCGCGCCGCCGTGCGCGGATCTGCCTTCTATCGCCGACGGTTCCAAGGCTTGGACCCGGCCCGCGCGCGGCTGGACCAGCTGCCGGTGGTGCGCAAGGCCGAGCTGATGCACGCCTTCGACGACTGGGTCGCCGACCCGGCGCTGCGCCTCGATGCGCTGCGCCGCTTCACCGCCGACCGCTCCCGCATCGCCGATCCCTTCGCCGGCCGCTACGTGGTGTGGGAGAGTTCCGGCAGCAGCGGCGAGCCGGGCATCTTCGTGCAGGACGCCCACGCGATGGCGGTCTACGACGCGCTGGAATACCTGCGCCGCCCGGCGGCGCGCTCGCTGGAGCGCCTGATGAACCCTTTCGGGCTGGGCGAGCGCATCGTCTTCGTCGGGGCGACGGACGGGCATTTCGCGAGCACGGTTTCGATGGAGCGCCTGCGGCGGCTCAACCCCGCCCTCTCGATGAGCCTGCGCGGCGTCTCCTTTTTGCAATCCCCCGAGGCGCTTGCGGCCGAGCTCGACGCCCTGCGGCCCACCGTGGTCGCCACCTATCCGAGCGTCGCGCTGCTGCTGGCCGAGGAGCGCCTGGCCGGCCGGCTGAACGCGGTGCCGAAAGAGATGTGGACCGGCGGCGAGGAACTGTCGGCAACGCGGCGCGGCTTCGTGCAGCAGGCGCTGGGCTGCCCGGTGATCGACAACTACGGCGCCTCGGAATTCCTGACTCTGGCCAGCGAATGCCGCCACGGCCGGCTCCATTTCAACAGCGATTGGGCGATCCTCGAGTCGGTGGACGCGCAGGGGCGTGCGGTCCCGCCGGGCGAACGTGGCGCCACCTCGTTGCTGACCAATCTCGCCAACCATGTGCAGCCGCTGATCCGCTACGAGCTCGGGGACAGCATCCGGCACGATCCCGCGGCGTGCCCCTGCGGCTCTGCCTTGCCCGTGATCGAGGTGGAAGGCCGCAACGACGATGCGCTGCGCCTCGGCCGGCCAGGCGGGCGCGCCGTGTGCGTGCCCCCGCTGGCGGTGAGCACGGTGCTGGAGGACGATGCGGGCCTGTTCGACTTCCAGCTGGTTCAGCAAGGCCCCTGCGAGCTGCTCCTGCGCACCGGCCTGCAAGGCAAGGCGGCAGTCGAGGGCCTGCGCCGCGCGCGCATGGCGCTGTCGGCCTACCTGCTGCGCCTGGGCGCCGACGGCGTGCACATCCACTGCAAGAGCGGGCAGCGCGAATGCCGAGGCGCCAGCGGCAAGGTGCAGCGCGTGCTTGTCGAAACGGCTTGATGCGGCGGAAGGCATCCACTAGGCTTCATGTTTCGACTCGGCGCAAGGCGGCGCGGCCTTGCGTGCCAACGACTGCCGTCCATCCAAATTCCCATGGAGACCCTCCGCCATGACCTTTGCCGCCGCCGCCGACCTGCCCCCTAGCGCTTATGGCAGCTTCCAGCCGGTCCTCGACCTGCAGGCCGCCATCATCCAGAGCCTGATGCAGGCGCAGCAGATCCAGCTGCACATGCTGACCGCCTGGCAGCGGCCTTTCGCAGCCGTCAATCAGGAGCTCTGGGACCAGTGGGTCGTCCATTTCGGTGGCGGCGTGCCGCTGGACGGGTAGCTGCCGCTGCGGCGCCCCCCGGGTTGCCCTCACGCCTCGTCGACAAGGGTTTTTACCTAGATTCAGGCCCTCAAGTTCCGCAGCCTGCCTGCCGATAAGCCTCCATGACCAGGCCCCGCATTCGGCGGCCGTGGAGGAACAAGCATGCGGAATATGAAGATCGCGACCCGCCTCGGGTGGGGTTTCGGGATCGTCCTGCTGTTGATGGCAGTGGCGATCACGATCGGGATGGTGCGTCTGCGCAGCATGGCCGAGATCCACGAACGGGCCCGGGCCGTGCAGCAGGAAGCGCTGCAGAACGGCATCCGGCAGCTTGCGCAGGGCACCCCGGCGCCGGATGCGATGCACAAGCAGCTCACGGCGCTGGCCGAGGTGCAGGATCGGCAGGATCGGGCCGCGGCTGCCGAGCTGGAGCAGTCCATCGACGGCACGCGCCGGCTGTTGATCGGGATGGGTCTGCTGGCGTTGGCGACGGGCGTCGGCTGGACCGTCGGGCTGGTGCGCAGCATCGTGCGGCCGCTGGACGAGGCCATCTTCATCGCCGAGACGGTGGCGGCCGGCGACCTCAGCAAGGAATTCGAGACCGAGCGCGGGGGCGAGTTCGGCCGCCTGCTGCGAGGCATGGGCGAGATGGAGGACACGCTGACCGACGTGGTGACCCGCATCAAGGCGTCGACCGATTCCATCGTGACCGCGTCGCGGGAGATCGCCGCCGGCAACCAGGACCTGTCCTCGCGCACCGAGGAGCAGGCCAGCGCGCTCGAGCAGACGGCCGCCTCGATGGAAGAGCTGACCTCCACGGTCAAGCAGAACGCCGACAACGCGCGGCAGGCGAACCAGCTGGCGCTGTCGGCTTCCGACGTGGCGGTGAAGGGCGGCAATGTGGTGGGCCAGGTGGTGAGCACCATGGCCTCGATCAATGCCTCGTCGAAGAAGATCGTCGACATCATCGGCGTGATCGACGGCATCGCCTTCCAGACCAACATCCTCGCGCTCAATGCCGCGGTGGAAGCGGCGCGCGCCGGCGAGCAGGGCCGCGGCTTCGCGGTGGTGGCCTCCGAAGTGCGCAACCTGGCGCAACGCTCCGCTGCCGCCGCCAAGGAGATCAAGGGCCTGATCGACGACTCGGTGGGCAAGGTGGACGCCGGCAGCGCGCTGGTGGGCGAAGCCGGCAAGACCATGGAAGAGATCGTGGGCAGCATCCGCCGGGTGACCGACATCGTCGGCGAGATCAGCGCGGCGAGCCACGAGCAGACGCAAGGCATCGAGCAGATCAACCAGGCCATCACTCAGATGGACCAGGTGACGCAGCAGAACGCGGCGCTGGTGGAAGAAGCTGCAGCCGCGGCGCAGTCGATGCAGGAGCAGGCCGGCAAGCTTTCGCAGGTGGTCGGCACCTTCAAGCTCGATGAGGGCGAAGCGCCGTCCGCGCCGGTCATGCCGGTCATGCCGGTGCAGATCCGGCCGGCGCCCGAAGCGGCTGCGCGCGCGAAGCCGCCCGTCCGCCGGATCGCCGCCGCGTCACCGCCCAAGCCTGCGGCGGCCCTGCCTGCCGGCGGCGACTGGGAAAGCTTCTAGCTGACCGTACCAGCCCCGGCACATTTCGAGCAGCCAAGAAAAAACCCGCCGAAGCGGGTGAAGGACAGCCCTGATTGAGGGAGGAGGGAGGAGGAGAACGGGCTGCCGGTACGCAGTGTGTGCCCCCAGTCTTAGGGGAAACTTAAGCGCGGCCGGGGAGGCTCAACGGGTCAGTCGCCGGTACGCATTGAGGTGGCGCAGCGCGCCGCGGGCGTCGCCGAAGAGCTCCTGCAGCCGGCCCAGGTTGTAGTGCGCATCGGCGAAGTCCGGGTCGAGCTGCAGGCTGCGCTCGTAGTTCAGCGCGGCGATGCGCAGGCGCCCGAGCTCCTCCAGCGCGATCGCGTGGTTGAAGAACAGCAGGGCCGAGTGCGGGCAGCGGGGCAGTGCGTACTCGTGGAGCTGGACGGCTTCCTCGTAGCGCTGCAGGTCGCAGAGCAGGGCTCCGAGATTGACGTAGGCGTCGACGTGGTCGGGCGCCGCGGCGATCGCCGCGCGGTAGGCCGCTTCGGCGCCGGCCGGGTCGGTGCTCTCCAGGGCCTCCCCGTCGGCCAGCAGTTGCCGCGCGTCGGCGTCGCCGGGCTTCGGGGCCGGACTCGGCGCCAGGAAGGCCACGCTGCCCTCGACCGGCGCAACCTCGAAGTCCAGCAGCAGTTGCCCCGAGCCCGCCTCCCAGGTGCTGTGGCGATCGCGCACGGCGACGTCGGTACCCACGGCCGTGATGCGCATGCCCGTCAGCGGCAGCTCGCCCGGCAGCGTCGCGCGCAGCTGGCGCAGCGAGCGCAGGATCTTGCGCGGCGGGATCTGCGCCTCCTGCAGGCCCTGGGCGGTGCGCAGCAGCATCAGGTCCTGGAAGCTGAAGCGGAACTCGTTGCGTGCGCCGCGCGTGGGCGTGACGAAGCCCGCGTGCACGAGGCGCTGGATCGCGATGCGCGACATGCCGAGCATCTGCTGTACGCGCCGCAAGGTGTACGGCGACGCGGCTGCGGCAGCGCTCATAAGGGAAGCTCCGCGCCACGCGCCGCGGTGCGAGCGCCTTCGGGCGACCGGGCCGCGCTCATCGAACGGACTCCCCCAGGCTGGTCACCCCTTCCTGGCCCGCGCGCGGGCCGGCGTCGCGGGGGCTTCGTCGCTCTTGGCGGCCCGCTTGGCCGACTTTCTTTCGCCGGCCTCGAACATGGGCGAGACGTTCTCGCGCGCTGCCTTGGCGGCCGTCTTCGCGGGCACGGCAGGCGCTGCGGTTGCGGGGCGCGGCTTCTTGCCGAGGCTGGCCTTGAGCGCATCCATGAGGTCGATGACCTGGCCGCCGCCGCCCGTTTCTTCGGCACGTGCGGAGGCGACGATGTGCTTGCCGGCGATCTTCTCGTCGATCGCCGCGAGCACGCGCTTCTTTTCCTCGTCCTGGTACTGGCTCGGGTCGTATTCGTCTTCCGAGATCTGGTCGATCAATTGCAGCGCGAGCTGCAGCTCCGCCGGGGAGACGCTGACCTTCTCGATGTCGAGCTCCTTCATCGAGCGCACCTCGTCGGCATAGAGGAGCTGCTGCAGGATCAGCCCATCTTCGGCGGGCCGGATCTGCACCACGTACTGCTTTGCTTTCCACGACCACTTGGCCAGGGCGCAGCGTCCGCTCTTGCGCATGGCTTCCGAAAGCAGGGCGTAAGGCTTGCCGCCGCGCTTGTCGGGGGCCAGGAAATAGGCCTTGTCGTAGTAGATGGGATCGACGGCGCTCTCGGGAATGAAGGCCGTGATCTCGACGATGTGGCTGCTGCCTTCCTCGAGCGCCTTGAGCTCGTCGGGCGTGAAGAGCACGAATCGGTCCTTCTCGAACTCGTAGCCCTTCACCATCTCGGCGCGCGGCACCACGCTCTGGTCCTTCTCGGACACGTACTGCTGCTTCACGCGGGAGCCGTCCTTGGTCAGCAGGTTGAACCTGATGGTGGCGGCGCTCTCGGTCGCCGAATAAAGACGCACGGGGATGGAGACCAACCCGAAACTCAGCGTCAGCGAGGCAATGGAACGTGCGGCCATGGTGTGGTCCTTCGCGCCCGGATGGCGGGTGCCGCGGGCGAGGGTGCCGCGGGATCGCCAAATCCTATGCGCTGGGCGGCAGGCTGTCACGTAGGACGTTGCCTGCGTCCCACTGGCAACGCATGCCCGCGGTCCCGCAGGCTGCGTGAGCCGCGCCTAGCGCAGCACCCGCCCGTCGGCCGTGATGCTGATCAGGTCGATGGTGCGCTGCGGATCGCGCAGGCCCGGCCGCAGGTTGATGCGGAAGCCCCCGACGTCGTAGTCGGTCATGCCCGCCATCGTTCGCTGCAGGCTCGATGCCGTGAACGCGTGTCCGGCGCGGCGCACCGCTTCTCCGGCGGCCTTGGCGGCGATGAAGCCTTCGAGGCCTTCGTAGGAGGCCGTCTGGTCCGAGTTGTCAATGGCAGCGAGGTATTCCTTGACGATCGGGATCGCCGCGGAGCGCGGCGAGGGCACCACCTGGGCGATCACGATCCCGCGAATGTCCTTGCCCAGCGTCGCGTAGAGCGGGTCGATGCCGACGATCGAGAAGGCCATGAAGCTGCCGCCGTAGCCGCTGCGTCGCAGCTTGCGGATGGCGTCGGCGGTGGTGCCCGAGAGGGACACCAGCACGATGGCCTGCGGCGAGGCCTTCAACACGTCCTCCAGTGCGGCGTCGAGCTTGCCGCCGGACGTCGGCACCAGCGCGCTGGCCACCAGCGCGCCGAGCTTCTGGTCGCTCATCGCCTGCTGCACCGCGGCCAGGCCGGAGCGGCCCATCGCATCGTCGTCGCCCACCAGCGCGATGCGGCTCTGCCCCACGGTCGCGCATTGGCGCACGATCTTGATGGCCTCGTCGGCCATGCTGGGGCGTACATGGAATACGTTCGGATGGGTGGCCGTGCGCAGGCTGTCGGCGGCGGCGAAGGGCGCGAACAGCACCGTGCCCTGCTGGGCCGCGGCCTTGGCGCCGGCTTCGCTGCTGGCGGTGCCGACAAAGCCGAACAGCATGTCGGCCTTGTCGTTGACCAGCAGGGTGCGCGCATTGGCCGCCGCGCGCTGGGCGTCGTAGCCGTCGTCGAGCTGCACCAGCTTGAGCTGGAGGCCGCCGGCTGCGTGAGCGTCGTTGAACTGGGTCGCATACAGCCGGCAGCCCGCCGCGAAGGCCAGGCCGATCTCGCTGGCCGCGCCGGTCAGCGGGACCGACTGCCCGAGGATCACGGTGCGGGAGGCAGCTCGGGCGGCCTGCGCCTGGGCGAGCCTGCTGCCGGCCAGTCCACCGCCCAGCAGCAGCGCCGCACCCGCCTTGCCCAACAAGAGCCTGCGTGACCGATCCATGGGAAACCTTTCGCTACATCGATCAAAAAAATGTAGCAACTTCGGTGCCTTATACGAAGGTAGTAAGTCACGTTGAGGCCCACAGTTCCGTGGCCTGGGCACCTCGATGATTGTTAACTTTTGTATTTGGTCCGTGGCTTTTTGCACGCGGCAAAAGAGGGCTGCGATGGCAACATCCTGCTCGATCCGGATGTCCTCCCGGCCACCTCATGACGAAAAAGCCCTCTGATATCGACCTGCTGGAAAGCGCCCTCTCCACCATCGAGCAGGTGCTGGCGCGTGCCGACAGCGACATGCAAGGTGCGCCGTACCTCGGCCCGACCACCCACCAGCCGCTGGATGCCCTGCAGCGGCCCGAATCGAGCGGCGGTGACAATCGTTTCCGGACCAGCGCCGCGCAGTCGGCGATCAACATCTGCCTGAGCTCGGCCGCTGCGCTGATCGACGTGAGCCAGGCGCTGATGAACCGCAGCGTCGACCGCTCGCCCCAGACCCTGGAGCGCGAGTGGCAGACCATCATCGCCCACACCAAGATCGCGAGCCGCTCGGCCTATCGCGCGGCGCTGATCATGGCGGCGCAAAAGCACGTGCTGGAGGCGCAGGGCGAACGGCAGTCCGAGAAGGTCTGCAGCGGGCTCGCCCACTGAGCGCTAGACGCGCTCGAACACCAGATCCCACACCCCGTGGCCCAGCTTGAGGCCGCGGTTCTCGAACTTCGTGAGCGGCCGGTAGTCCGGCTTGGGCGCATAGGCATCGGCCGTGTTGCGCAGCAGCGGCTCCTGCGACAGCACCTCCAGCATCTGCTCGGCATAGGGCTGCCAGTCGGTCGCGCAATGCAGGTAGCCGCCGGGCATCAGCCGGTCGGCCAGCTTGCGCACCAGGGGCGCCTGGATCAGGCGGCGCTTGTTGTGGCGCTTCTTGTGCCAGGGGTCGGGGAAGAACACATGCACCCCGGCAAGCGTGCCGGGCAGCAGCATGTGGTCGAGCACCTCGACCGCGTCGTGCGCGCAGATGCGGATGTTCGAGAGCTGCTGCTCGCCGATGCGCTTGAGCAGCGCCCCGACGCCGGGCTCGTGGACTTCGCAGCACAGGAAATTGGTCTCGGGCTTCAGCGCAGCGATGTGCGCCGTGGCCTCGCCCATGCCGAAGCCGATCTCCAGCACCGTGGGCGCGGCGCGGCCGAAGGCAGCCTCGAGGTCCAGCGGCTCGGCCCGGTAGGGAAGCAGGAAGATCGGGCCCAGCTCGGCAAAGGCGCGTGCCTGGCCGTCGGTGGTGCGGCCCGCGCGCCGGACGAAGCTCTTGAGGCGGCGATGCAGGGGATGCGGCGGGGTGTCGTCGGAGCGCGGGTCCCCATCGTGGGTGGGCTCGTTGTGGGGCAGGGTCATCACGGGCGCGGATTGTAAAGAGCGCGCCAGCCCTCGACCCATCCGCCCAGGGCTTCGGCGGGAGTCGATGCTGCGCTTGCAGCCAATCCCAGCACCTGCGCGGCGGCATTCAGCGCGGCCACGGCGGCAGCGGGCGTGGCGGTGTCGATGGGGGTGGCGCCGTTCTGCTTGGACAGTTTCTCGCCGTCGCTGCCCAGCACCAGCGGCGTGTGCAGGTAGCGCGGCTGGGGCAGGCCGAGCGCGCGCTGCAGCAGGATCTGGCGGGCGGTGTTGTCGGCGAGATCCACGCCGCGCACCACGTCGGTCACGCCCTGGTCGGCATCGTCGACCACCACGCAGAGCTGGTAGGCCCAGGGCCCGTCCGCCCGCTTGAGCACGAAGTCGCCGACCTCGTGCGCGACGTCCTGGTATTGGCAGCCGAGGCGGCGGTCGGTCCAGCAGAGCCGCCTCGACGTGCGGGCCGCCTCGTACTGCTCGGCGGCGAAGCGCCAGGCCCGCGGCGGCTTGCCGTGCAGGCCGTCGCGGCAGGTGCCCGGGTACACGCGCTCGCCGTGCCGCTGGTGCTGCTCGCCGCGCAGCGCCAGCGCCTCGTCGATGTCCTTGCGCGAGCAGCCGCAGGGGTAGGCCAGCTGCAGGGCCTTGAGGTGCTCGAGGGCGCGCGCGTAGAGCGCACCTCGCTGCGTCTGCCAGACTGGCGGCGCGTCGGGCAGCAAGGCGCAGTCGGCCAGTTGCGACAGGATGTGCTCGCCCATGCCGGGCAGGCAGCGCTCGGTGTCGGCATCCTCGATGCGCACCAGCCAGCGCGCCTGCGGGCCGCGGGCGCGCACGTCGAGCCAGCTCGCGAGCGCCGCGACCAGCGAGCCGGCATGCAAGGGGCCGGTGGGCGAGGGCGCGAAGCGGCCGACGGCAGTCATGGCGCGCGCTCGGTTCAGGCCACCTTCAACGCCAGGGTGAGGCCCGACAGGAATGCATCTTCCACGCGGTGCCCGGTGCACCAGTCGCCGGCCACACCCACGCGGACCTTGGCGTCCCACAGATGCGGCGCGCCGACGGGGACCTGGGTCTGCGCTTCGGGCCAGCAGCGGGTCTGCGCATGCGAGGGCGTGGCGCGGATGCCGGTGATCTCGGAGAAGGCGCGCAGCAACTTGGCCTCGACGCGCGCGGCATCGTCGCGCAGGTGCTCGCTGGACCAGGCGGGGCTGGCCTGCAGGGTCCAGCGCTCGATGCGCTCGCGACCCGGCTTGGAAGACTCGCGCGCCAGCCAGGCCACGCGATGGTGGTTGCTGCGCGCGGCGTTCCACTGCGGGCCCAGGTGCGGCAAGCTCGGCTGGCTGGCCTGCGGGAAGGCGATCATCAAGGTCCAGCAGGGCGCGATGCGCACCGCCTCGATGGCGTCGCGCAGCTTCGCCGTCGCCGCGCTGCCGCCGAGCAGGGCGCGCGCACTTCCGGGCGGCACGGCCAGCAGGACGGCATCGAAGCCCGAATAGACGTGCTGCGCCTCCTCGGCGCCCTCGGTGCGCAACTGCCAGCGCCGCGCGTCGAGCGCATCGGGCTCGATGGCCGTCACGCGGGTGCGGGGGATGAGCGCATCGCCCAGCGGCGCCGCCCAGTGTGCGAGCAGGGCGTCCATGCCGGGCTGCGCCACCCAGTGCTGCTCGAGGCCGGGCAAGGCGGCCTCGGCGACGCGTCCGTGGGCGTCGAGCACGCGCACGAGGTTGGCGCTCCAGGGCCGGCAGCAGGCGTCGGCAGTTTCGAGGGCCCGGGCGAAGCGCGCGTCGCGCACGGTGAAGTACTGGGCGCCGCTGTCGAAGCTGCCGAAGGGCGTGGATTCGCTCGCCATGCGGCCGCCGGGCGCGGCCTCGCGTTCGAACACGCTGACGCGGTGCCCGGCCTGGACCAGGGTACGGGCGCAGGCCACGCCGGCCATGCCGGCGCCGACGATGGCGTAGTGGCGCGAAGCGGGATATCGGTGGCGGTCGGCGGGCGGGCGAAGGATCATGGTGCTGTCTCGGGTCGGTGGTTGGCGGGCAGAGCTGACTCTAACCGGCCCGGCGCGGCTCATTTCTTCATCGCCCGCGATGGCGTTCCAGCAGCGCGCGGCGCGTGCCCTCGTGCTCGAACTGATCGAGCCACCATTTCAGCGCGCGCCCCGGCTTGCCCGCGGTGCGCTCGCGCCAGGCGCAGTGCATGGTGGCCAGGGGGGGCGCGCGCTCGGTCCTGAGCTCGACCAGGTGGCCGGCCTCGATGTAGGGCCGCGCCATGGGTTCCGGCAGGAAGCCGCCGCCCAGGCCGTGCAGCTGCGCGGCCAGCTTGGCCTGGGTGGAGGGCACGGTGAGCACGTCCTGCCCGCTCACCAGGTTGACCGTCATGCCCCGGCCCAGCCGCGTCGAATCGGCAGCGGCCACGGCGCGATGCTGGCGCAGCACGGCGTCGGACAGCGGGACGTCGATGCGCGCCAGCGGATGGTGCGGTGCCACGGCATAGACGAAGCGCAGGTTGCCCAGCGGCCGGCTGCGGATGCCCATGGTGCCGAAGGCCAGGCTGGACGCGTCCAGCACGGCGCCCACGGCGATGTCGGCCTCGCCTCGGGTCACCGCCTCGATGGTGCCCAGCAGGGTCTCGTCGCGCAGCTTGAGCCTCGTGGGCGGGTCGAGGGCGAAGAAGGCAGTGGCCAGGTCGAGCATCGGGTCGCGGGCGATCACGCTGTCCATCGCGATGGTGAGCATCGGCTCCCAGCCGGTCGCGACCCGCCTGACCCGGTTGGCGACCGCATCGATCTCGTTCAACAGCCACGAGGCCTCGCGCAGCAGCTCGGCGCCGGCCTCGGTGAGGCGCGCCTGCCGCGCGCTGCGGTCGAAGAGGAGCACGTCGAGCGCGTCTTCGATCTGGCGCACGCGGTAGCTCAGGGCGCTGGGCACCAGGTCCAGCCGGCGCGCGGCGGCGGCGAAGCTGCCGGCCTCCACCACGGTCTGCAGCATCGCAAAGGCATCGGGCGTGAGGACGTCGCGGGGGCTGGACATGGCCAAGAGCCTTCAAATAATTCGAATGATGCCATCAAATCCGGGCGCTTTCGAGGTCCGGCCGGGGCCCTAAAGTTCATCCCATCCGCTGCGCATCCGGCGCGGCATACGAAGGCTCCGCGCAGATTCTCAGGCGCCGGAGCAGGAGGTTCAGAGATGTTGAAGGTTCGCAAATCCCAGGAGCGCGGTTATGCCGATCATGGCTGGCTGCGCTCCTTCCACAGCTTCTCCTTCGCGGGCTATTACGACCCGGCCTACATGGGCTGGGGCAACCTGCGGGTGATCAACGAGGACCGCGTGGCCGCCGGTGCCGGCTTCGGCACGCACGACCACCGCGACATGGAGATCATCAGCTACGTGCTCTCGGGCGAACTGGCCCACAAGGACAGCATGGGCAATGTCGAGTCGATCCCGCCCGGCGACGTGCAGCGCATGAGCGCGGGCCGCGGGGTGATGCACAGCGAGTTCAACCACAAGCCCGACGAGACCACGCATTTCCTGCAGATCTGGATCGAGCCCAACGTGCGCGGCATCGCGCCGGGCTACGAGCAGAAGGCCTTTCCGGACGCCGAGAAGCGCGGCCGGCTTCGCCTGGTGGCTTCGCCCGACGGGGCCGAGGGTTCGGTGCTCGTGCATGCGGATGCGCGGCTGTACGCCGGCCTGCTCGACGGCGACGAGAAGGCCGACCTGGCACTCGACCCGGAGCGCAAGAGCTATGTGCATCTCGTGAAGGGCGAGATCGAGGTCAACGGCACGAAGCTTGCGACCGGCGATGCCGCGCTGATCGAGCGCGAATCGCAGCTTACGCTCGGCGCCGGCAAGAACGCCGAGGTGCTGGTGTTCGACCTCGCGGCCTGACGGCCGCCGCCATCTTTTCTTTTTTTTCATCAACCAAAGGAGTTTCTTCCCATGTCCACCACCACTGCATCGACCTTTGCCGCACCGGCCACCGCCAGCCCCGCACAGGACGCGCTGGCCCTGATCGGCCGCGTGCTGATCGCGCTGCTGTTCGTGCCGGCCGGCTTCGGCAAGCTCATGGGCTTCGCCGGCACCGTCGGCTATATCGGCTCGGTCGGGCTGCCGCTGCCGCAGGCAGGCGCCGTGATCGCGATCGTCGTCGAGCTGGTCGTCGGCCTGATGTTCCTCGTGGGCTACAAGACCCGCATCGCCGCCATCGTGCTCGCGGTGTTCACCGTCGCCGCGAGCATCTTCTTCCACAACTACTGGGCCCTGCCGGCCGACAAGGCCTTTGTGAACCAGCTGATGTTCTTCAAGAACATCGCGGTGGCAGGCGGCCTGCTGGCCTTTGCCGCCATCGGCGCAGGGCGCTTCAGCATCGACAGGCGCTGATCGCAGAGCGCTATCGCCAATAATCCCGCGATGACCGACATCGTTGTTGTTTTTCATTCGGGATACGGCCACACGCAGCGCGTCGCGCAAGCGGTGGCCGATGGCGCGGAGGCCCGGCTGCTGCAGATCGACGCCGACGGCAACCTGCCGTCCGAGGGCTGGGATCTGCTGGCCGCGGCCGACGCGATCATCATGGGCTCGCCCACCTACATGGGCGGCGCGAGCTGGCAGTTCAAGAAGTTCGCCGATGCCTCTTCCAAGGTCTGGTACGTCCAGGGCTGGAAGAACAAGCTCTTCGCCGGCTTCACCAACAGCGCCGGCATGAACGGCGACAAGGACGCCACGCTGACCTACCTGTGGCACTTTGCCAGCCAGCACGGCGGGCTGTGGGTGCCGATCGGCATCAAGCCGAGCAACGACAAGGCGGCGCGGCGCGATTCGATCAACTATGTGGGCGGCTACAACGGCCTCTTGACCACGTCGCCGAGCGATTCCAGCCCGGCCGAGATGGCCAAGGGCGACCTCGAGACCGCCATCGCCTTCGGCGAGCATGTGGCCGAGGTGGCAAGATCCCGCGGCCGCTCGCCGGCATGACCCACGGAGAACCAAGATGAGCGAAGCACTCCTGCTCCAAGCGCATGACAAGGACCTGGGCGGCGGCTTCAAGGTCCGCCGCCTGCTGCCCGCGGCGAAGCGGCGCTCGGTCGGCCCCTTCGTGTTCTTCGACCATTTCGGCCCGGCCACCGAGAGGCCCGGCAACGAACATGACGTGCGGCCTCATCCGCACATCGGCCTGGCGACGGTGACCTATCTTTTCGAGGGCGCGATGATGCACCGCGACAGCCTGGGCGTGGTGCAGGAGATCCGTCCCGGCGCGATCAACTGGATGACGGCCGGCCGCGGCATCGTGCACTCCGAGCGCAAGCCCGAGCGGCTGCTGGAAGACACCTACGTCAACCACGGCCTGCAGCTCTGGGCCGCGCTGCCGCGGGCCTTCGAGGAGGTCGAGCCCAGCTTCTCGCACACCGCGGCCGACCAGATCCCGGCCGTCGAAGTGCAGGGCGTGGCGGTGCGGGTGCTGGTGGGCGAGGCCTTCGGCGCGAGCTCGCCCGTCGAGACCTTCTCGAAGACCCTCTACCTCGACCTGTCCTTGCCGGCCGGCGCGCGCTTCGAGCTGCCCGCGCTGGCCGATGAGATGGCGGTCTACGCGGTCGACGGGCCCCTGCGGCTCGACGGCGCGCCGGTGGCGCAGCACCAGATGGCCACGCTGCCGGACGGCCAGGGCGGCGTGCTCGAGGCCGACGATGCGGTGCGCATCGTGATCATCGGCGGCGAACCGCTCAATGGCCCGCGCTACATCACCTGGAACTTCGTCTCCAGCCGCCGCGAGCGCATCCTGGAAGCCGGCGACGCATGGGCCGCGCAGCGCATGGGCCAGGTGCCGGGCGAGACCGAGTTCATCCCGCTGCCGGGGCATCCGTTCAAGGTGCAGGGGCAGGAGCCGGATGTGAAGACGACGCCTGTTTGAAGGCTGCCCACGCGGGCGGCAGCGCGATCCCTCAGCCTTTGATCGCCAGGTCCGGATCTTCCGCGGCCCGGGCGCTGGCCCGGTTCGAGCGCGCACTCAGATCGGGCGCCAGCGTCTCGCGCCCGTCGAACACGAAGCACTCCCCGCGGTAGTGCGCCCCGCCCACCTGCTCGAAGTACTTGAGGATGCCGCCCTCGAGCTGCAGCACCTCGGCCAGGCCTTCCTCGCGCATCAGGATCGCGGCCTTCTCGCAGCGGATGCCGCCGGTGCAGAAGCTCACCACCGTCTTGCCGGCCAATTGCTCGCGGTGCGTGCGCAGCGCCTTCGGGAACTCGGTGAACTTGTGGATGCGCCAGTCGATCGCGCCCTCGAAGCTGCCGTGGTCGACCTCGAAGGCATTGCGCGTGTCGAGCAGCGCGATGGGCTTGCCCGCATCGTCGTGGCCCTGGTCGAGCCAGCGCTTGAGCGTGGGGGCGTCCACGCTGGGCGCGCGGCCGGCGGCGGGCTGGATGGCAGGGTGGTCCATGCGGATGATCTCGCGCTTGAGCTTGACCAGCATGCGGCGGAAGGGCTGGGCCTGGGACCAGCTCTTCTTGGCCTCCAGGTCGGCGAAGCGCGCATCGGCGCGCAGGCCGTCGAGGAAGGACTCCACCGCAGCGGCCCCACCGGCAACGAACAGGTTGATGCCCTCCGGCGCCAACAGGATGGTCCCCTTGAGCGCGAGCGCATGGGTGCGCGTGCGCAGCGACTCGCGCAGGGCCTCGCCGTCCTCGATGGCCACGAACTTGTAGGCCGCGATATTCAAAATCTCTTGCACGGGGGCGGATTGTAGGGATCGCCAACTCACAGGGTGGGAAGGCGGCTTTCTACAATCGAGCCCATGTTCGTTCACCTGCGCCTGCACACCGAGTTCTCCGTCGTCGACGGCACCAATCGCATCGATGAAGTCGTCAAGGCAGCCGCCGCCGACAAGCAGCCCGCGCTGGCGATCACCGACCTCAACAACCTCTTCGGCGGCGTCAAGTTCTACAAGGAAGCGCGCGGCAAGGGCGTCAAGCCGCTGCTGGGCGCGGAGGTCTTCGTCGACGGCCTGGGCACCGAACCCGGCATGCTCGCGCGCATGCTGCTGCTGGTGCAGAACTTCGAAGGCTACCTGCACCTGTCCGAGCTGCTGGCGCGAGCCTGGACCCAGAACGTGGGCCGCGGGCAGGCGCAGGCGGTCTGCAAGCTGGCATGGATCGAAGAGCTCCAAGGCGGCCTGATCGCGCTGTCGGGCGCGCAGGCCGGCCCGCTGGGCGCGCCGCTGCTGCAGGGCCAGGCCGAGCGCGCGGCCGAGGTCGCGCTGAAGCTTGCAGGCCTGTTCCCGCACCGCTTCTACATCGAGCTGCAGCGCGCCGGCCGTCCCGAGGACGAGCCGCACGTGGTGGCGGCGGTTCAACTGGCGGCGCGCCTGAACCTGCCGGTGGTCGCCACGCATCCGGTGCAGTTCGCGACCGCCGAGGACTTCGAGGCGCACGAGGCGCGTGTGTGCATCTCCGAGGGCGAGATCCTCGGCAACGCGCGCCGCGTGCGCCGCTTCACGCCGCAGCAGTACTTCAAGTCTGCCGCCGAGATGGCGCAGCTTTTCGCCGACGTGCCGAGCGCCATCGCCAACACGGTGGAGATCGCCAAGCGCTGCAATCTCACGCTCACGCTGGGCAAGCCGAGACTGCCCGACTTTCCGACGCCCAACGGCATGCCGATCGAGGAGTACTTCCGCCATGCCTCCTTCGAGGGCCTGGAGGAACGCCTCGCGCACCTGTACCCCGATGCGGCGAAGCGGGATGCCGAGCGGCCCCGCTACGTCGAGCGGCTCGAGTTCGAGATCAACACCATCCTCAAGATGGGCTTCCCGGGCTACTTCCTGATCGTGGGCGACTTCATCAACTGGGCCAAGAAGAACGGCTGCCCCGTCGGCCCGGGCCGGGGCTCGGGCGCCGGCTCGCTGGTGGCCTATGCGCTGAAGATCACCGACCTGGACCCGCTCGAATACAAGCTGCTGTTCGAGCGCTTCCTGAACCCCGAGCGCGTGTCGATGCCCGACTTCGACATCGATTTCTGCCAGAGCAACCGCGACCGCGTGATCGACTACGTGAAGGACAAGTACGGCCGCGACGCCGTGAGCCAGATCGCGACCTTCGGCACCATGGCCGCGCGCGCCGCCATCCGCGACGTGGGCCGCGTGCTCGACATGAGCTACACCTTCTGCGACGGCATCAGCAAGCTGATCCCGAACAAGCCGGGCATGTCGGTGACGCTGCAGTACCCGCCCGTGCCCAAGGTCGAAGGCGACAAGAACAACTACGCGATCGAGATGGAGCCGCAGCTTGCGGCGCGCATCGAGAAGGAGGAAGAAGTCCGCATGCTGGTCGAGCTGGCGCAGAAGCTCGAAGGCATGACGCGCAACATCGGCATGCACGCCGGCGGCGTGCTGATCGCGCCGGGCAAGCTCACCGACTTCTGCCCGCTCTACCAGCAGCCCGGCAGCGACTCGGCCGTGAGCCAGTACGACAAGGACGACGTGGAGGCCATCGGCCTGGTCAAGTTCGACTTTCTGGGCCTGGCGACCTTGACCATCCTGGAGATCGCCAAGGAGTTCATCGTCAAGCGCCACAAGGGCCAGGAGGGCTTCGCCTACGAGAACATCCGGCTCGACGACACGCACACCTACAAGCTCTTCGCCGAGGGCAAGACCGAGGCCGTGTTCCAGTTCGAATCGCGCGGCATGCAGGGCATGCTGAAGGACGCACGGCCGACGCGGCTGGAAGACCTGATCGCGCTGAACGCGCTGTACCGGCCGGGCCCGATGGACCTGATCCCCAGCTTCGTCGCGCGCAAGCACGGTCGCGAGCCGGTGGAGTATCCGCATCCGCTCGTGGAAGACATGCTTTCGGAGACCTACGGGATCATGGTCTATCAGGAGCAGGTGATGCAGACCGCGCAGATCCTGGGCGGCTACTCGCTCGGCGGCGCCGACCTGCTGCGCCGTGCGATGGGCAAGAAGAAGGCCGAGGAGATGGCCGAGCACCGTCTGACCTTCCGTGCGGGCGCGGCCAAGAACGGCATCAGCGAGGAGAAGGCCGACGAGATCTTCGACTTGATGGAGAAGTTCGCGGGCTACGGCTTCAACAAGTCGCATGCGGCCGCCTACTCGCTGCTGGCCTATCACACCGGCTGGCTCAAGGTCCACTACACGGCCGAATTCTTCTGCGCCAACATGACCGTGGAAATGGACGACACCGACAAGCTGAAGGTGTTGTTCGAGGATGCGCAGAAGAACTTCGGCATGACTTTCGAGCCGCCGGACGTGAACCGCGGCAACTACCGCTTCGAGCCGGTGACCGACAAGGTGATCCGCTATGGCCTGGGCGCCGTCAAGGGCACCGGCCAGCTCGCGGTGGAGGCGGTGGTGCGGGCGCGGGAGGAGGGCGGGCCTTTCAATAGCCTGTTCGACTTCTGCGTGCGGGTGGACCGCCAGCGCATCAACAAGCGCACGGTGGAAGCACTGATCAAGGCCGGCGCCTTCGATGCCTTGCAGCAGAACCGCGCGGCGCTGGTGGCCTCGATCGACCGCGCCTTCGAGTTCGCGAGCGCCACCGAGGCCAATGCGGCGCAGGCCGACATCTTCGGCGAGTGCGAGCACGGCTCGGCCACGCAGGAGCCCGAGCTGGTCGACGCCACACCCTGGGGCGTCAAGGAGCGGCTGACGCTGGAGAAGACGGCCATCGGCTTCTATCTTTCCGGCCACCTGTTCGACGAGGTGGCGCACGAGGTGCGGCGCTTCTGCAAGCGCGAGATCGACGACCTGATCGACAGTCGCGAGCAGCAGGTGATTGCCGGCATCGTGAGCGACCTGCGCGTGATCAACGGGCAGCGCGGCCGGCTGGCGATCTTCAAGCTGGATGACAAGTCCGCCTCCATCGAGGCCACGGCCGACGAGGCGCTGATCAACAACAACCGCAACACGCTGAAGGACGACGAGCTGGTCATCGTGAGCGGGCGCCTGCAGCCCGGCCGCGGCGGCTTCGAGGCGCGTTTCCAGGTGCAGCAGGTGTGGGACTTGGCCACTGCGCGCTGCCGCTTCGGCAAGTTCCTGCGCGTGGCCGTCAACGGCAAGGCGCCGGATATCGCGCGGCTGGTGCGCGAGTTCCCGCCGCGCACGGAGCAGAGCGAGCACGGCGAGCTGCTGCAGGGGCTGGGCGTGCGCCTGTCGATGGCGCGCGGCGGGGCGCAGGTGGAGCTGCAGCTGGGGGAGCGGGCGAAGTTCTTTCCGACCGATGCGGCGCTGGCGAGCTGGATGGCGCAGGCGGAGGCGGGGAAGGCCTCGGTGGTGTACGACTGAGCTCGACCAGGCCGCGAGCGCCAGTGCTCTAGGGAGCCTTGGGGTTAGATACCTTGCTGCTCCAGCTTTAGAACCTTTTCAAGAAGCGCGTGCTGGCCGCTGCTTGTGCCGTTCGCAAAAGCTATAGCCTGGGTGCTTTCGATCTGTTTCCTTTGACTCGGCGGGAAATTTTGATCGGTCGAAATTTCAATGGCCAGCCTAACCTTGGTGCTGAAGCTGTGTGCGCGGAACTCCTCCAGACGTTGAGTGACCGCGCCAATCATCGGGCGCATAAAGAGCTGATAAATCACCCGTTGCTTGGCGTGGCTCTTGATCTCATTGATCTCTTCGGTCTCGTTATTGCCTGCCAATTCGGCGGCATTGATCATCCTGAAAATGTCGGCCAAGGATTTCTCGACTTGCAGCGGGAGGATAGTCATTTTGATCCAATTGGAAATGTCAGGCAGAAGTTTGCTCATGAAATCTTCCCATTGAAAATTGTCTTTCAAACTCATCTTGAGCTCGAGTGCTCTGATGTCTATCGTCTTGAGATGGGCGTCGACAATCCCGATGAAAGATTTGGACAGAAGCAAAAGTTCGGAGGCAAACAGGTTCTTAAATATTTTGGCTGCCTTGGTTCCGTCTGAAAAAAAGTTTTGTGGCACATCCCCTTGGAGCCTTTTGACCTCTTCGAAGCAGCTCGCTTGAAGTGCGCGAAGTGCTTTATCGGAAGTGACGCTCATGCTGATGGGCTCGGCCCAGTCCGGCTTGAGTTCGTGGCCTTCGCAGTCCGAACGCCACCACTCTGCCAGCGTGCCGATCGCTTCAGCCACCATTTTTCCGTGGAAACTGGTAGCTGGCTCGTTCATGCACGCGTCTCGCATGTCCTCCAGATAATCGACAAGTTCCTGAGGAACCGTGACATCGGCGCTCGGGCAGTACCTACGCTTAATCGAGGCGGCGGCGTAAAAATCCCAAGTCAGCTCTGTAATGCAGTTAGAAGGAGTTCCCCGCTGGATGTTGTTGAGGTATTCGCTGCATTTGGTCTCGAGATTTGCCATTTCAAGATCTGAGAGGGATATGCAAAACAAAGCAGTTGCAAGTTGTTTTGCGGCGTTCAGTTTTTTTCGATCAGCCTTGTTGATTCTTGTTTTTTCAGATGTCGATTGGGCGCGTTTGGAGATAATATTCGTAAATATTGATTTGTTTTTACGGAGGGCGCCGGATTCATTTTGGTGAGTCGGAACGGGGTCTGGATCATCCAGATTCACCTTTATGTCTTTGCTATATTTCTTTTGACTCTTGGGTTCTCTCTTCAAAGTCATGTCAGGCTTCGAAGGCGGAGAAGTGGGGCGCTCGATCTTGTGGCGACCCATTTGGATTCTTGAGTCATTTGGGCGTGGCACGATCTCGAGAAGTTTGGGTGCTGAGCTTGTTTCGGATTTGGCCTGCCTGCTCCATTTTGAATCCGTGCTGGAGGACGACTCGCTGCTGCCGCGGGTGCGTGGTATGGACATGTTTATCGGGTTGAGTTACGGGGCGTGCGCACGGTCACCTGAATGAATGTCACAGCGTGCGTGACCCATTGACCAATCGCGGATGCGCTTCAATGCGTAACCACAACTGCCTGGGGGTTCCTTGACAGCGTCTTTTGAGCTGAGGGCTCTGCTTGCGTCAAGGTTCGACGGCTTTCCGCTGCGCTGCGAACAGATCCGTCTCGGGAGGGCGCCGCCGCCGGGGGCGCTTCGATAGTCAGCTCGCCGACGCGCGCTGAGAAGAGCCTCAGCCGCGCTTCGGCCGCAAGGTAACGATCAGCCGTGGCGGCACGGTGCCATCGACGTCGCGCGGCAGCTTCTCGGTCTTCTGCAATGCGCGCAGCGCGGCTTCGTCCCAGTTCGGCAGGCCGCTGGTCTTGACCAGCGTCGGCGTGCCAACGATGGTGCCGTCGGGCGCCAGCCGAACATCGAACTCGGCGCCCGGGTTGCCGTTGACCAGCTCCGCCTCGGGGAACACCACATTGGGCCGCACGGCAGCCGCGACCTTGCCGCCGTAGCTGCCCGAAGGGCCCGAGGAGCGTGCGGCGTTGCCCTCGCCGCCGGTGCCGGCCATGGCCTGCATGCGCTTGAGCGTGGCCGCGCGGTCGGCAGCCGCCTGGGCGGCGGCCTTGGCTTCGGCTTCCTTCTTCTTGGCGGCCTCCGCTTCCTGCTTCTTCTTGGCCTCGGCCAGCTTCTGCTGCTGTTCCTTCTTGCGCTCGGCCTCTTCCTCGGCGCGCTCGCGCTCCTTCGCTTCCTGTTCCTTCTTTTCCTGCGCGGCCTTGCGCGCGGCTTCGAGCTTCTTCTGCTGCTGTTGCCGAGCCACTTCCTCTTCGCGTTCGCGCTCCTTCTGCTCCTTGAGCTTCTTCTCGCGTTCCAGCGCGATGTCGGGCGCCTTGGGTGGCGGCGGCGCCGGTTCCGGCGGCCGCGCGGCCTGGGGCGGCGGCGGAGGAGGAGGGGGTGGCGGCGGTGCCGGCGTGGGGGCGGGTGCGGGTGGCGGCGGCGTCGGTGCGACCGCGCGCGGCGCTGCCTGCTGGATGGTCGAGGACCACAGCTCGGCCTCGACCGCATCGTTCTCGGCTTCGCGCCGCCAGCTCACGCCCCAGGTCAGCGCAATGATCAGCAGGGCATGGGCGATCAGCGCCAGCAGGACGGCACGGAAGGTGCCGCGCTGCGGCGGCGGCGCGAACTCGGGACGGTCGGCGGCCAGCGACATGGCTTACTTGGCGCCCGTGGTCTGCACCGAGAGGCCGACGCGCTCGATGCCGCTGGCCTTGAGCTGGTTCATCGCCTTGACCACCGTCTCGTACTTGACCGACTTGTCGGCACTGATGACCACCGGCCGCTGCGCATCGCCGCTCTGCGCGGTGCGCGCGGCGCTGCCGATCTGGGTCATGGGGATCGAGAGGGCGCCGGTGCCGGTGGACGCATCTTTCTTGATCTGGACTTCGTCGTCGCTCTTGATCACGATCTCGACCGGCCGGTCGGGCTGCTTGTTGGCGCGGTCCACCGTGGGCAGGTTGATCACGCTGGGCGTGATCAGCGGCGCCGTGACCATGAAGATGATCAGCAGCACCAGCATCACGTCGATGAACGGGACCATGTTGATCTCGTTGATCGTTCGGCGGCCGCGGCCGCGGGAGGACATGGCGGGCATGGTGAATTCTTTCCGGCTGTCAGCGCACCGTGGCCGGGCCCATCTGCGATGGGTTGACGACGTGGGCGGTCAGGTTGCGCTGCAGGATGTTCGAGAACTCCTCGATGAAGGTTTCCAGCCCGATTGCGATCTTGTCGATCTCGCGGGCGAAGCGGTTGTAGGCGACCACGGCCGGGATGGCGGCGAACAGGCCGATGGCAGTGGCGACCAGCGCCTCGGCGATGCCGGGCGCCACGGTCGCAAGCGTCACTTGCGCCAGGGCGGCCAGGCCGGTGAAGGCATGCATGATCCCCCAGACCGTGCCGAACAGGCCGACGTAGGGCGAGACCGAGCCGACGGTGGCGAGAAAGGAGAGGTTCTGCTCCACCGCGTCGAGCTCGCGCTGGAAGCTCGCGCGCATCGCGCGGCGCGCGCCGTCGAGCAGCGTGACGGCGTCGGACACGTGGCGCTCGCGCAGCTTCTGGTACTCGCGCATGCCGGAGGCAAAGATGCGTTCCATCGGGCCGGCGAACTTGGCGTGCTGGGCGGCCGAGGAGAAGAGCTCGTTCAGGCTGGTGCCCGACCAGAACTCGCGCTCGAAGTCTTCATTGAGCGAGCGCGTGCGCTTGAGCGAGAAATACTTGCGGAAGATGGCGGCCCAGCTGGCGATCGAGACCACGATCAGCAGGAGCACGACGAGCTGCACCGGAAGGCTGGCATGCAGCAGGAGGGAGAGGATCGAGAGTTCTTGATTCATGACTTCTGGGGTTGAGACATGGAGCCCGCGTAGCGCGCAAGGGTTCCCGAAACCTGCGCGGGGATGCGCGCGGGCCGCAGCGTGTCGGCGTGGACCCAGCCGATGCGGATGCTGCCTTCGCAGAGCACTGGTGCATCGGCCGTTGTATCGGCAGTGGGGGCGTGGGCCGGCCGGGCCAGCACACGCTGGCCGATTATCAGGGACGCCGAGCCGATCTGGCGCAGCTCGGCGGTCACCAGCAGTTCGTCGTCGAGCCTGGCGGGGCGGTGGTACTTGAGCTGGGTTTCGCTGACCACGAAGATGCCGCCGGTTTCTTCGCGCAGCTGGCGCTGCGCAATGCCCAGCGAGCGCAGCCACTCGGTGCGCGCACGCTCCATGTACTTGAGATAGTTGGCGTAGAACACGATGCCGCCTGCATCGGTGTCTTCCCAGTAGACGCGGATCGGAAAGGCAAAGCTCATGCGGAAACTGCGGCACTCGCCCAGGCCCGCAGGCGTTCTACCGACTCCTGCAGGTGTGCCATCGAACTGGCGGTCGAGAAGCGCACAAAGCGGGCGGTCTCGGCCGAGCCGAAGTCGCGACCGGGCGTGACGGCGAGATGGGCCTTCTTCATCGCCTCGAAAGAAAAATCCCAGCTGTTGGCGATGCCCAGCTTTTCGCCGAAGGCGGAGCAGTCGGCCCAGGCGTAGAAGGCGCCGTCGGGCACCACGGGCACCTTGAAGCCCAAGGCCTCGAGCTGCGGGATGAACCAGTCGCGCCGGGCCTTGAATTCAGCGCGGCGGCGCTCGTACTCGGCGATGCTCTCGGGCTCGAAGCAGGCCAGGGCGGCGTACTGCGAGACCGTGCTGGCGCAGATGAAGAGGTTCTGCGCGAGGCGCTCGACCACCGGCACCAGCGGCTCCGGCACCACCAGCCAGCCCAGGCGCCAGCCGGTCATGCTGAAGTACTTGCTGAAGCTGTTGATGCTGATGATCTGGTCGTCGATGCCCAGCGCGCTCTGTCCGAAGGTCTCGTCGTACGAGAGGCCGAGGTAGATCTCGTCGATCAGCGTGATGCCGCCGCGCCGCGTCACCACTTCGTGAATGCGGCGCAACTCGCCCGGCTCGATGGAGGTGCCGGTGGGATTGGAGGGCGAAGCCAGCAGCACGCCGCGCGTGCGATCGGTCCAGGCGGCCTCGACCTTGGCGGCGCTGAGCTGGAAGCGCTCCTCGGCCGTGGTCGGGATCAGCACCGCGCGGCCATCGGCGGCGCTCACGAAGTGGCGGTTGCAGGGATAGCTGGGGTCGGGCAGCAGGATCTCGTCGCCGGCCTCGATCAGCGCCAGGCAGGCCAATTGCAGCGCGGCCGAAGCACCGGCCGTGACCACGATGCGGCGGGCAGGCACGTCGACGTTGAAGCGATCGCGGTACCAGCCGCTGATGCGCTCGCGCAGCACCTCGAGACCGGTGGCATGCGTGTACTGGGTGGCGCCGGCGCGAACGGCGCGCAGGGCCGCTTCCTGCACCGGCAGTGGCGCGGTGAAGTCGGGCTCGCCGATGTTGAGGAAGATCATCGGCCGGTCGGTGTGCGCGACCTCGCGCGCGACCGCCGAAGCGGCCTTGGCGACCTCCATCACGTAGAAGGGCTCGATGCGCTCGGCGCGCTTCGCAATCTTCATGAGGCCCCCACGCTCGGCACTGACGTTTGCTCGCTGCCCCCGAAGGGGGCGTTGGCATGCCTCGAACAGCCCGGTGCAGCGCTCATGGCCGGGCCTTGCCGCTCGCGCGATCGGCTTCCACTTCGGCGGGGCGCAGCTTGGGCGCGAGGCCGTTGAGCACTGCGTTCACGTACTTGTGGCCATCGGTGCCGCCGAACTCCTTGGCCAGCTCGATGCATTCATTGAGCACCACGCGCCAGGGCACGTCGAGGCAGTGCTGGAACTCGTAGACGCCGATCCACATCACGGCGTGCTCGATGGGAGAGATCTCCTCGAGCTTGCGGTCGAGCAGGGGCACGATCAGCGCATCGAGCTCCTGCGCGGCGGCGATGGCGCCGTGCAGGAGTGCGTCGTAGTGGGCCGCATCGGCCTTGTGGAAGCCGGCCAGGTCGCGGGTGAACTGGTCGATGGAGGCGGCGTCGTTGCGCCCCACCAGATGCTGGTAGAGCGCCTGGAGCGCGAATTCGCGCGCGCGGCTGCGCGTGGATTTGGCGGAGGCCTTGCGCGCGCCGGTGCTGGTGAGCCCGGTTCGCGACTGGCGCGGCCGCTCGCCGCTGGTCTTGGTGTCGTCGGTCATGAAGAAGTGGATCAGGGCCTGGTGGCAGACCCGAGAAGGCGCGCCATCTCGACCGCGACGCGCGCCGCGTCGCGGCCCTTGTCGGTCTGGCGTGCGAGTGCCTGGTCGAGGTTCTCGGTGGTGAGGATGGCGTTGGCGACCGGAATGCGGTGATCGAGCGCCACGCGGCTCACGCCGGCGCCGGATTCGTTGGCCACCAGCTCGAAGTGGTAGGTCTCGCCGCGGATGATGCAGCCCAGCGCGATCAGCGCGTGGTAGCGCTTGCGCTCGGCCATGGCCTGCAGCGCGATGGGCACCTCGAGCGCGCCCGGCACGCTCATCCGGTCGATGTCGTCGGCCGCCACGCCGAGCTGCTCGAGCTCGCCGAGGCAGGCCGTGGCCAGCGCATCGGTGATGTCCTCGTTGAAGCGCGCCTGCACGATGCCGATGCGCAGGCCCTTGCCGTCGAGCGTGGCGGCGCTGCCCTTGTTCGCGTCCTGCATCAGTGTTCCTGCCTTCCCGGGTGCTTGCTGTTCATTTCTCGTCCTTCGTGAGGTAGCCGGCGATCTCCAGGCCGTAGCCTGCCGCCATGCTGGGCATGCGGCGCGGCGTGCCCAGCAGGTTCATCCGGTGTACGCCGCATTCGCGCAGGATCTGCGCGCCGATGCCGTAGCTGCGCAGGTCCATGCGGCCTCGCTCGGGTGCCTGCGCGGGCCGCGCGGTGCCGTCGAACTGCGACAGCAGCTCGGCGCCGGTCTCGCCGCAGTTGAGGAAGACCGCCACGCCCTTGCCCTCGGCCGCGATGTGGGCCAGGCTGGCATCGACGCTCCAGGAGTGCAGCGAGCGATTGACCTCCAGCGCGTCCAGCACCGAGAGCGGCTCGTGCACGCGCACGTCCACCGTGTCGCTGGCATTCCATTTGCCGCGCACCAGCGCCAGGTGCACGCCGTGGCTGGGTTTGTCGCGGAAGGCGTGGGCGGTGAACCAGCCCCAGGCGGTCTGGATCTCGCGGCAGCCGACCTTCTCGACCAGCGTCTCGGTGCGGCTGCGGTGCTCGATCAGCGCGGCGATGGTGCCGATCTTGATGCCGTGTTCGGTGGCGAAGAGCTGCAGGTCGGGCAGGCGGGCCATGGTGCCGTCCTCGTTCATGACCTCGCAGATCACGGACGCCGGCGAGCAGCCGGCCATGGCGGCGAGGTCGCAGCCGGCCTCGGTATGGCCGGCGCGCATCAGCACGCCGCCGTCGACCGCCTGCAGCGGGAAGATGTGGCCGGGCTGCACCAGGTCGGCGGCCACGGCGTTGGGCGCGACAGCGGCCTGCACGGTGCGCGCGCGGTCGGCGGCGGAGATGCCGGTGGTCACGCCCTCGGCTGCCTCGATCGAGACGGTGAAGGCGGTCGAATGCTTGGCGCCGTTGCGCGCCACCATGGGCGGCAGCTGCAGCCGCTCGCACATTTCGCGCGACAGGGTGAGGCAGATCAGGCCGCGGGCATGGCGCGCCATGAAGTTGATGGCCTCGGGCGTGATGTGGTCGGCCGCGATGACGATGTCGCCTTCGTTCTCGCGATCTTCTTCGTCGACCAGGATCACCATGCGGCCCGCGCGCAGCTCGGCCACGATGTCCTCGACCGGTGAAATCGGCGCGGGCGTCAGGCTGCTGCGCGGGGCGCCGATGGGCGTGACGGTGGCGTTCATGGGGTGGTGTCCTTGGGGGTGGTGGGCAGAGCGCCGGCCTGGAGCATGCGCTCCACGTAGCGCGCGACGGTGTCGATTTCGAGGTTCACGCGGCTGCCGGCTTCGAGGCTGCCCAGGGCGGTGTTCTCGACGGTGTGGGGGATGAGGTTGATGCTGATCTCGCTGCCTTCGGGGCCGTCGCTCACGCTGTTGACGGTGAGGCTCACGCCGTTGACGGTGATCGAGCCCTTGTACGCGAGGAAGCGGGCCAGTGCCGGGGGCGCCAGCACCCGCAGCTCCCAGCTCTCCCCCACGGGGGCGAAGCGGCTGACGGTGCCGATGCCGTCCACATGGCCGGAGACGATGTGGCCGCCCAGGCGGTCGCTGGCACGCAGGGCTTTCTCGAGGTTGACGCGGGCGCCGGGCTCGGCGAGGCCGGCCGTCTTGTCGAGCGATTCGGCCGAGATGTCGATGGTGAAGAGCTGCTGCGCGGGATCGAGGGTGGTGACGGTCATGCAGGCGCCGTTGAGCGCGATGCTGTCGCCGAGGCCCACGTCGTCCAGGTAGCCGGCGGGCGCTGCGATGCCGAGCCGCTTGCCGTGGGATGAAGAGCTGCCGAGGTCGTGGACGGCGGCGATGCGCCCCACGCCGGTGATGATTCCGGTGAACATCGCGGCATTTTCGCAGAGATGCGAAGCCGCCCCGGCGGGGCAGGCTAGAAGCGGTCCCGGCCGGCGATGCGGGCGACGATCCGCAGGTCCGGACCGAGGCGCTCGAAGGACTTGAATTCGAGGGCCAGGGCTTGGTCCAGGCGGGTCAGGGCGCCGGCGGCATGCGGCTGGTTCGCGATGCCCAGGCCCTCGCCGATGAGCTTGGGGGCGAGGTAGAGCAGCAGTTCGTCGACCAGCCCCTCGCGCAGCAGGGACCCGTTGAGCTTGTGGCCGGCCTCGACATGGAGCTCGTTGACCTCGCGGGCAGCGAGGTCGCGCAGCACGGCAGCGAGGTCCACCTTGCCGTGGGGGTTGGGAAGGAAGCGAACCGTGGCGCCCCGGGCCTCGAGGGCGGCTTGCGCGGCCGCATCGGGGGCCGCGGCGTAGATCCAGACGGGTCGGGCGGGCTCGAAGATGCGTGCGGCAGGAGGGGTCTGCAACTGGCTGTCGACCACCACCAGGGGCGGCTGGCGCCGCGTTTCGGCCAGACGCACGTCCAGCCGCGGATCGTCCTCGAGCACGGTGCCGACGCCGGTGAGCACGGCGCCGGCGCGCGCGCGCCAGGCATGGCCGTCGGCGCGCGCGGCTTCGGAAGTGATCCATTGGCTGGTGCCGTCGGTCAGGGCGGTCTTGCCGTCGAGCGACGCAGCGACCTTGAGGCGGACCCAGGGAGTCTTGCGGATCATGCGGCTGAAGAAGCCGATGTTGAGTTCGCGGGCTTCCTCGGCGCCGGGGCCGATCTCGACTTCGACGCCCGCGGCGCGCAGGCGCTCGAAGCCTTGGCCAGCGACCAGCGGATTGGGATCGGCCAGGGAGGCCACGACTTTTCGAACACCGGCCGCCGCTAGCGCATCGCAACAGGGCCCGGTGCGGCCGTGGTGGGAGCAGGGTTCCAGCGTCACGAAGGCCGTGGCGCCGATCACCGAAAGGCCCTTGGCCTGCGCGTCCCGCAGCGCCATCACCTCGGCGTGCGGGCCGCCCACGGCCTGCGTGGCGCCGCGGCCGATGACGCCGCCCCGTTCGTCGAGGAGAACGCAGCCGACGCGCGGGTTGGGTGCGGTGTCGAGGCTGGCGTGGCGAGCCAGTTCGATGGCTTCGGCCATGGCGTTGGGTTGAAGGCTCATGCTTTTCTTTCCATCAATACCTCGAATTCTGTCCAAGCAAAAAACAGTTCGCGACATTTCCTGGATGAGTGGTCAATCTGCGCCGTCTGTCGGACGGCGGATGTGGGTCATGCCTGTGTCCAATTCACCAGGAATTTTGGTGGTCCGTCAACAGGAAGTCCGGCTCGTCATGAAGCGATTGTTCTACTCGTCAAAGCCAATGCCAGGCGCACCCCGTCGCAGGGAGGGCGGTTTCACCCTGGTGGAGGCCATGGTCGTGATCGCGATCTCCGCCATTCTCGTAGGGCTCGCCGCACCATCGATGCGCAACCTGATCGAGCGCAATGGCCTCAACGAGAGCATGGAAAGCTTGACGAGCAGCATCGCGTTCGCGCGGGCCGAGGCGATCAAGCGGGGCTTCCCCGTCGCCTTGTGCCGTAGCACCGACGCCGAGAACGGCACGCCTTCTTGCAATGCGAACACCGCTTGGAATACCGGCTGGCTGGTGTTCGTGGACTTCGGGGGCGATGGCAGCTTCGATGCCGGCAGCGGCGACGTCCTGCTGCGCGTGCAGGGCAGCCTTGAGAAGAACGGCAAGCTCGATCAGAACGGCTACAGGAGCATCGTGTTCCAGCCCACAGGGACACTGATCTCTGCCTTTACAAGCTTCGCATTCGAGTCCCCCGGCAGATCGTTCGCGCGCAAGCTTTGTATCGGGGTCGGCGGAAGGGCTCGCGTCATCGAAGGTGAATGCTCATGATGGCAAGGCTCGCGACGCTTGCGCCTGTGGGGCAGAAACGCCAGAAGGGCAGTTCGCTGCTCGAAGTGCTCATCGCCGTTCTCATCATGTCCTTCGGACTGCTTGCACTGGGAGGGCTTGCCGCGGCGGCGCAACAGTACGTGAAGATGGCCCAGTTCCAGTCCGTCGGCATGGCGCTGGCTTCGGATCTCGGGGAGCGCATGCGCGGCAATGTCGCAGGCTTCCAAAGCGGTGGTTATGTACGGGCCTCGGCCTATTCCACGGTGACAGTCACAGTACCGTCCTGTGCCAATGACACTGCCTGCACCGTCGCCGAGATGGCGGCGAAGGACATGGCGGAGTGGGTCAACGAACTTCAGCGGCGCCTGCCAGGCGGTGATGCCTTTGTCCAGCGCGACACCACGAACACCCTGGCGACCGACATCTGGATTCTCTGGATCGATCCCAGCACCTCCGAACTTTCCGTAGCCGCCAACACCGACTGCCCTGCCACCGCAGTGAAGGGGCTAGCACCGACACCGCGCTGCATGTACTACCGGATCAGCCTATGAACCGCCGCCAATCCTCTTCTGCCAACTGGACCACGCGTGGGCGAACGCTAGTTGAACTGCTGATCGCCATCACGATCGGCATCGTGGTCCTCGGTGCATTGACGGTCGTCTACCTCTCCACCAGCCTTAGCGGCCGGCAATCCACTGCGGTTGCGCGCATGAACGAAGACGCGGCGACTGCCCTGAGCTTCATCGGTCCGCAACTGCGCATGGCGGGCTTCAGCTTGCCGCGCCGGGGCACGCTTCCCGTCGCTGCGCTGGTGGATGGTGTCAAGACTTCCCCCCCTGACCGGAATTTTGCTGGTGCTGGCGTCCGTGCATGTGACCACGGCTTCACGAACGCCACTACGGCGACCTTTGCTGACCTTTCGTGCAGCTCGGCGTCGACGGGGCCGGCAGCCTTCGCTCTGCGCTTCGAAGGCGCAGATCCCACAGGAACCGACAGCCTGCGAGCGTTGCTTCCTCTCAACTCCGATTGCCTCGGCAATGAGGTTGACTCAACGAAGTACACAACGGGCGCGCTCGGAGTTGCATACCCCTTGGTCGAGTCGCGATTCTGGGCCGCTGTCAACAGCTCGAGTGGCACGTCTGACCTGTCTTGCGCCGGAAATGGAAAGAACTTTTCCCCTCAACCGCTGGTGCAGTACGTGGAGGACATCAGGCTGCGCTTCGGGGTGGCCAAGGATGGCCAGAGTTTCGATGTCGTCCAGTACCTCGAGACAGCAGCTGGCGTCGACGCGCTGGGAGGAAGTGTTGACCAGAACTGGTCCAGGGTGGTCACTGTAAGGCTGTGCCTGCTCATGCGCAGCGCCGACTCGGCCCCGGCCGGCGTCGGCAGCAAGTACGTCGACTGCGATGGCGGTACGGTGACGCCGAGCGACAACGTGATTCGCCGGGCCTACGTTCAGACGATTGCGCTGCGCAATCGGAGCGGCTTCGTCGGGTCTGCATCATGAAGTCCTGCGTTGACTCATCACGCAGCACCCTGCGTCAGCGCGGCATCGTGCTGATCATGGCGCTAATTCTGCTCATCATGATTTCGCTGATCGCGACGGTGGCGATTCGGCGCGCGACGACGGGGGAGCAAGTATCCAAGGGGCTTCGAACACAGACAGTCGCCTTTCAGGCGGCCGAAACTGCACTGCGCTTCTGCGAGGACCAGATCCTGAAGAACACCAAGGTGAACAGCGGCACGAGCACCTTGGAGCCTGCCGACTACCCGGAGGATGGGAGTAGTCCCTCGCTGTGGAAGACGCGTGCCAACTGGGAGCTTTCATCCAAAAAGGCAATTGCCATCGACACGTCCGTCGTCAACTCCACGGACGCCGCCGCGAGAACACTGAAGGATGCGGTGCTGCCACGCTGCATGGTAGAGCGCTTGCGGCTGCCCAACGAGGAGGGCGCGGAGATCGAGGCTTTCCTGATCACTTCGGTGGGATACAGCCCGGACTACCGCACCAACGCCAAGGGAACTCCGGATTCAGGTAGTGAGGTTTGGCTGCAGTCGACGATCACACGGCGGCCCTGAACCGGACAAAGAGAGGAAAAAGCAAATGACAAACTGGATGAAGCGACTCGGTGCGCTCATGCTCGGCGTATTGCTGATTGGTGAAGTGGGCGCTGCGATGTCTCAGATTCCGCTGACGGGATCGACTGCCTCGGTGGCGCCAAACCTGATATTCACGCTGGACAACTCCACATCCATGTACTACGAGTGCGTGCCGGATGCGTGCAGCTATGCCCAAACGACTCCTTGGCGCGAGGGGGGCTCTCAGGATCTGCGTCTGAGCTACGACCCCGAGCATCTTTATAACCGGCAACTGCGTTCGGCGGCTTTCAATCCGATCTACTACAACCCGGAGGTGCGTTACTTACCATGGTTGAAGGCAAACGGGGAGCGCCACCCGCAGTATCCCGCCGACCAAGCTCCACTCGATCCAGGACTTCTTTCCGAAAGGAAGAATCTCGTTTCAATGCAGACCGTCACTGCTCGGTGGTACACGCGCCGCGGAGTCGAAAACACCACCGAAACTGCCTGGCCTGCGCAGTATCACAAGCTCGTTAGCGGGACGGGGTGGAGCACGGCTGACTACAAGCAGGTCATTATTTCACCCGAGACTGATAGTTACCCCAAGGGAATCTTCCGCAACGACTGTGCCGGCAGCACGTGCACCTACAAGGAAGAAGCACAGAATTTCTCCAACTGGTTCACCTACGCGCGCAATCGAATGAAAGTGGCGAAAGGTGGAACGGCCGAGGCTTTTGCCTCCGTGCCCTCAGCGTTTCGCGTCGGCTTTGGCGTCATCAGTGCCGGCGGAGGGGTTGTTGACGGCGTTTCCAATGGCACTGTCATGATGGGCGTCAGGCCATTCTCATCGGGGCGCGCGCGGTTCTACGATCTGCTGCTGGGTGCGGGGTTTGTGGGTGGTACCCCGCTTCGCCGTGCCATGGATGACGTGGGCCAGTACTTTTCGCGGGCGGATTCTCGTTCGCCTTGGGCTGCGGATCCGGAGCTGGGAGAGTCATCCGCCGTGCATCTAAGCTGTCGACGTTCGTTCCATGTTCTGATGACCGATGGAATGTGGAACGACGGGCCCGCCAACACACCCGGTGCCAATCAGGACGTCGACAACATGGATGGTCCTTTGATCACTCATGCCAATGGGACCAAGACTTTCCTGTACAAGCCCGTTGCTCCCTATCGCGGCGCCAGCGATCCCACCCTTGCCGACGTCGCGATGTACTACTGGAGCAGGGATCTGCGGCCCGATCTCAAGAACGATGTGCCGGCAAGTGATATCGATACTCCGAATTCAAACCCGGCGTACTGGCAGCATCTGGTTAATTACACCATTGGACTTGGCATCAAGGGCCACTTGGACAACCCAAAAGATTGGCCCAACTTGCTCGCCGGAACGGTGGGTTGGGGTGCACCAAAGAACTACGATATTGCAAATGCAGACGACCTCTGGCACGCCGCTGTCAACAGCCGAGGCAGGTCGGCGCTTGCCAACAGCGTATCGGAATACACCAACGCGCTAAAGTTGATGGTTCAAACAATGGTCGCCAGCGGTGGCGGCAGGGAGGCCGGTATTGCCGTGTCGGGGCGCAGCTATGCACCCACAACGGTCAAGTACATCCCCAGCTACAAGCCCGGCGACTGGACGGGCGAGGTCGAAGCCCAGCGGCTGAGCGACGGCAGCACGCTCTGGTCGGCTTCGAAGATGCTGCCGGCTTCGGCGGACCGCAACATCTACACACTCAAGCAGGAAGATTCCACCGGGGTGCCTTTCACCGCCGCGGCGATGAGTGCCCCAACGCAGGCAGCGCTCGGCGTTGCCGACCCCGCAAAGTTGATCGGCTACGTGCGCGGCGATCGATCCGAAGAGCAAAGCACCTACCGCAAGAGGGTGTCGCTGCTAGGCGATATCGTCAATTCCACTCCCGTGCTGGTGAAGGATCTTGTCGACAGCCAGTACGACTTTCTCCCGGATACCATGCCCGGCAAGAGCAGCTATCTGCGCTATCTGAAGAGCAAGAAATTCCGCACGCCTCAACTCTTCGTGGGTGCCAACGACGGCATGCTGCATGCTTTCAATGCAGAAAGTGGCACTGAAAGTTTTGCCTTCGTGCCTCGCAGCGTCATGGGAAGACTCAGGGAATTGGCGAATCCCGCATATGACCACAAGTATTTCGTCGACGGCCCATTGACCGAGGCCGATGTCTACGACACCACCGCCAGTAAATGGCGAAACCTGGTCATCGGGACCGGCGGCGCTGGCGCGAAGAACCTGTTTGCAATCAATGTGCCCGTCCCATCCGTGGAGAGCGGCAATCCGACGGCGCTGACTGCCCAGCAATCGGCGCCCGGAGCGACCGACATCTTGTGGGAAATCAACAGTGACAACCCGGACTACAGCGAGCTGGGGCACGTACTGCAGGCGCCGGAGGCCGGCATCATGCAAGACGGTACCTCGGTCATCATCACCGGGAATGGCTATGGCAGCGCCAGCGGACGTTCCCGGTTGTATGTGATTGATGCGCAGACAGGCGCGCGCATCAAGGTCCTGAGCCCGGCTCTCAGCAGCTCCTCCGCTGGTCTCGGTGGCGTAAAGCTGGTACGTGACGCCAACAAGCGCGTTGTGGCCGCCTATGCGGGTGATCTTTTGGGCTTTATCTGGAAGTTTGACTTCTCGTCAGCCGATCGTTCGGAATGGGGTGTGGCTTTTTCTAACAATCCGTTCTTCAATGCGTCCAATAGCGAGGGTAAGCCAGAGCCGATCACGGCCGCGCCCACCGTGCTGCCCCATCCGCTCGGCGGCGTCATGGTCCTTGCAGGAACGGGCAAGCTGTTCGAGAGCGATGACGCATCCAGCACGAGCGAGCAAAGTCTCTACGGGATCTGGGACAAGGCACCGCTGGGTGGCGTTGTGAGTGCGGCCGATCTCGTGACGCAGACCATCACCCCTTTGACGATAAATGGCAGCACTGGCGAATACTTCGCTATCAGCAGCAACAGCGTGGACTATGGCACCGGCTCTGCCGCGAAGAAACGCGGCTGGAAGATCCGAATGACTATCGCCCCCGGCCAGCGGCAGATTTACTCACCCCAGATCGAATCGGGTCGTGTGCTCTTCGACACCATGGTGCCCGGCGGCACAGCCACCGGCTGCACTGCGACGCAGCCCCAGGGTTATACCTTCGTGCTCGATCCCTTCACGGGTGCGCCGAGCCAGGACGGCCCAACTTTCGATACCAGCAATGACGGCTCGTTCACGGCAGCGGACAACGTCACTGCCGCCGTGACGCACTTCTCATCGATCGGGCAGCGCCGGATTGTGCGGGTTCCTGGAAGTTCCGAGGTCCGGCTTGAAGGTCCTGGAACACCCGGAAGTCCTCTGGGCGCGGATTCCACCAAAAAGGTCAAGCTGGGAGGAACGCCTGTTAAGCGCCAATGGCGGCAGATCATCTCGCCTCCTTCTTACTGAACAAGCAATGACATTGATCAACCAGCCACGCCGGCGCCACGGCGGCTTCACCCTCATCGAGGTGATGATCGTGGTCGCGATCGTCGCCATCCTGGCCGCGATCGCCTATCCGAGCTATCTCGAGTCCGTGCGCAAGTCGAAGCGCGCCGAGGCACGCGCACAGCTCATGGAAGCGGCGCAGTACATGCAACGCTTTTACTCGCAGAACGACAGTTTCCTGAAGGTCCTCAACGACAACACAAAGTCAGACATGACGCTTCCGCCCGCATTGGCGTCTGTGCCACGGGGAGGGGCGACAACTTACACGATTCAGTTCGTGACGCATACCGCCAGCTCTTTCAATCTCGAGGCGGTGCCAACGGGGTCGATGGAGGGAGACCGCTGCGGATCGCTGCGACTCGACAACACAGGGGTTCGGGGGATTGCGAATGCCAAGTCCGGCTTAAGCCCCAGTGACTGCTGGCGCTGATCAAATATCGCGCAGCAACTGCCTGAACTCGTCCACGTCCTCGAAGCTGCGATACACCGAGGCAAAGCGCACGTAAGCCACCTTGTCCAGGCGCTTGAGTTCGCGCATGACAAGCTCGCCCACCTTCGTCGATTCGATCTCGCGCAATCCGCTGGACAGCAGCTTCTGCTCGATGCGCAGCAGCGCGTGGTCGATCTGCTCGATGCTCACCGGCCGCTTGCGCAGCGCCAGCATCATCGAGGCGCGGACTTTCTTGGCGTCGAAGTCGGCGCGGCTGCCGTCCTTCTTGACCACCACCGGGAAGTTGACGTCCGGCCGCTCGTAGGTGGTAAAGCGCTTTTCGCAGGTGCTGCACTGGCGGCGGCGCCGCACGAAGTCGGCATCCTCCGATACGCGGGTCTCGACGACCTGCGTTTCGAGATGACCGCAGAAAGGGCACTTCATGCGGACGCCAGGCGGGTGATCAGCGGTACACCGGGAAGCGGCTGGTCAGCGCATGCACCTTGGCGCGCACCGCCTCGATGGTGGCGGCGTCGCGCGGGTTGTCCAGCACATCGGCGATCAGGTTCGCGGTGAGGCGTGCCTCTTCGTCCTTGAAGCCGCGCGTGGTCAAGGCAGGCGTGCCGATGCGCACGCCGCTGGTCACCATCGGCTTCTCGGGGTCGTTGGGGATGGCGTTCTTGTTGATGGTCATGTGGGCGCTGCCCAGCACGGCCTCGGCTTCCTTGCCCGTGATGCCCTTGGCACGCAGGTCGACCAGCATCACGTGGCTTTCCGTGCGGCCGCTGACGATGCGCAGGCCACGCGCGCTCAGCGTTTCGGCGACGATCTGCGCGTTCTTCACGACCTGCTGCTGGTAGGCCTTGAATTCCGGCGACAGTGCTTCCTTGAAGGCCACGGCCTTGGCCGCGATCACGTGCATGAGCGGGCCGCCCTGCAGGCCCGGGAAGATCGCGCTGTTGATCGCCTTTTCGTGCTGCGACTTCATCAGGATGATGCCGCCGCGCGGGCCCCGCAGGCTCTTGTGGGTGGTGGAGGTCACCACGTCCGCGTGCGGCACGGGGTTGGGATACACGCCTGCCGCGACCAGGCCGGCGTAGTGGGCGATGTCGACCATGAAGATGGCGCCGACGTCCTTGGCGACCTTGGCGAAGCGCTCGAAATCAATGCGCAGCGAATAGGCCGAGGCGCCGGCGATGATCAGCTTGGGCATGGCGTCGTGCGCCTTGCGCTCCATCGCGTCGTAGTCGATTTCTTCCTTGTCGTTGAGGCCATAGCTCACGACGTTGAACCACTTTCCGCTCATGTTGAGCGGCATGCCATGGGTCAGGTGGCCGCCTTCGGCCAGGCTCATGCCCATGATGGTGTCGCCGGGCTTCAAGAAAGCCAGCATCACGGCCTCGTTCGCGGAGGCGCCGCAATGGGCCTGCACGTTGGCGGCATCGGCGCCGAAGAGCTGCTTGACGCGGTCGATGGCCAACTGCTCGGCGACGTCGACATGCTCGCAGCCGCCGTAGTAGCGCTTGCCGGGATAGCCTTCGGCGTATTTGTTGGTGAGTTGCGAGCCTTGCGCAGCCATGACGGCCGGGGAGGCGTAGTTTTCGCTCGCAATGAGCTCGATGTGCTGTTCCTGCCGCGCGTGCTCGGCTTGAATGGCGGCCCAGATTTCGGGATCGGTCTGTTCGACCAGGATGTTCCGGTTGTACATGGCAGTCCTTTAAGAACGATGGTCCTTGTTCTTCAACCAAACAAGGGCTGCCCAGGCGAACGGCTGAACGCCTGCTTGGCACCGCAGGCGGCACGCTTCCCAGTGGTCATCCACGTCAGCACCAGCACCTGAAATGGGGCTGCGCCTATCGCCAGTCGCGCGCCGTGGGAGTGTAGCCGACGGCCCGGCTGCCGCCGTAAAAAGGCCTAGAGCTCCGAGGCCAGCGCCACGTTCTGTGCGCTGTTGCCTTCGGGCTTGGCGGGCGCCACCACCGGCAGGGGCTGCGCGCGCATGCCGGGGGGCGTGGGAGTGGGGGCGGTGGAAGGCGCGCGGCCGGCGATCACCTGTTGCAGGCGCGCATGCTCTGCCATCACCTTGCCGGCATAGCCGCCGTCGTCCGGCAGGTTGGCCGCACCCACGTAGTACTTGAGGCCGCCTTCCAGCGAACCGGCCCGCGCGATGCATTCCTGCAGCACCTTGACGCCGACGCGCATGTTGGTCACCGGATCGAAGGCGGTGAGGGTGCCGCCCGCACTTTCGTACTTCTCGCCATGCACCCGCGTCATCACCTGCATCAGGCCCTGAGCGCCGACATGGCTCTGGGCGAAGGGGTTGAAGCTGGACTCGACCGCCACGATGGCCAGGATCAGCGTCGGGTCGAGCTTGGAGCGCTTGCCGAGCTCGAAGGCTTCCGACACCAGCACGCTCAGCGGCTCGACCGCCACTCGGTACTTCTTGCTCAACCAGTAGGCCACCGCAGCCTGCGGCTTCGTCAGTTCATGGGGGCTGGCGGCTGTGGTGCGGTCGATGGCGGTGGGCTCGAGATCGATGGTGGGTTCGGCCGGGGGCTTGCGCGCCTGCAGCCAGCCCATGAGCTGTTCTTCGCCCGACTGGCGCAGGTCCGGCCGCGCGGCGAGCGCCAGCACGGCAAACACCAGGGCGAGCCCGAGCAGGGCGAAGCCGTTGTGGGTCACTTCGAAAAAGCCTTCGGCCACGTCGGACATGAAAGTCCGCAGCCCTCGGGCTGTGGCGGCAAACGCCTGTTTCATCGCTCTTCCTCCTTCTGTGCGGCACCTGGGTCGCAGCGCCGGAAGGCGGTGGTCGAAGGCGGCGGCGCTTGTGGATTGGTACGAATCAGGTACCGCGCGAAAGGGGTTGAGAGCGCGGCCGCCTGATTTAAGCCGAAAGAATTCAGCAGCGGGTGTAGGACAGATCCGACCGGCAAATGAGCGGTTGGGGCAGCGCGAATTCTAGGAGGCGCTTAATACCCGGTCAAGCATAAAGAAATGACAAGTTATGCTATTTACAGGCTTTGGAAGGGGTGTGCATCGCCCGCGGCCCGCCCATTGAAAAGCTTATTTGCAATCTCGTCACGGCAAGCCTACCCTCAGGTGGCCTGAGGTTTCAGGCGTTTAACCGAGGTCCGGTAGCCGGGAGAGATCCATCGAACGGTTCAGAGGCCGAGGCCCCATGGTGGCAATCTCTTGCTGCCAGCATGACCGGAACAATCCAACTTCCGGTCGAGCGAAAAGATGGCATGGGCGTGGCGCCCGCCATCGAGCCCGGAGGCCAGACATAAAGTCAGGCAGCCGGGCTTTCTGGTTTCTGGGAAGCTCCATTCGTTTGGGGCAAACTCGCCCTCCGATGAATGCTGCTTCGCTGAAACAAAACAAGTGGGTGCGGCGGGCGGTGCTGGCCTTGCTGGTGTTGCTCGCGGTCTGGGCCCTCGCCTGGCTCGCCGTGCCGCTCATCGCCAAAAGCCAGATCCAGAAAATCGCGAGCGAGAAACTCGGTCGCCAGGTCAGCGTCGGCAAGATCGACTTCAAGCCCTGGACGCTGGAGCTCACGCTCGACGACCTGCGCATCGCGACCGCCGACGGCAGCCGTCCGCAACTGGCCATCGCGCGCATCTATGCAGACGCCGAACTGCAGTCGATCGTGCGGCTGGCACCGGTGATCGACGCGGTCAGCGTCGATGCGCCCGCCATCCTGTTGACCCACCAGGCGGACGGCAAGTACGACATCGACGACATCCTGGCCAAGCTCGCCAGCGCCCCCGAGACGCCCAAGAGCGAGCCGCCGCGCTTCGCCATCTACAACATCGCCATCACCAACGGGTCGCTGGACTTCGACGACCGGGCCGTCAAGCGCACGCATGAGCTGCGCAACTTCGTGCTCAAGGTGCCGTTCCTGAGCAATCTCCCTTCGCAGCGGACGATCAAGACGGAGCCCAAGCTGGCCTTCGTGCTCAACGGCAGCGCCTTCGATTCGGCGGCCGCCACCACGCCTTTCGCCGACGACCGCAAGACCGATGCCCAGATCAGCTTCAAGGATCTGGACCTGGTGCCCTATCTGGGCTACATCCCTGGCGGCCTGCCGGTCGCCCTGCAGGCCGGCAAACTCGACGCGGACCTGAAGATCGATTTCGTGCAGGCGGCCACCGCCGGACTCAAGATCACCGGAACGGTGGCGGCGCACAGCATCCAGCTTGCCGACTCGAAGGCGCGCGACCTGCTTCGCTTCGACTCGCTCAAGGTGGCACTGGCCGATGTGCGCCCGCTGGAGCGCGTGCTGCACTTGAGCGAGGTGGCGCTGGCAGCGCCGCAGCTGGTGGTGGCGCGCGACGCGGCCGGCCGGCTCAACCTGCTGCCCGCCCCGGGCGCCAGTGCAGCCGAGAAGGCGCCGCCTCCCGACGCTCCGCCGAACGGCGAGGCCGGCGTCAAGCCCGTGGCGGGCGCGGCGCCGGGCTGGCGCGTGCAGGTCGACAAGCTGGCTCTGTCCGGCGGCGAGATCGGATGGCGCGACCAAAGCATCCAGCCCGCGGCGGCGGTCGACATGAAGCAGCTCCAGATCGATGCCAGCGCCATCGCCTGGCCGATGGAGAAGCCGGCCATCTTCAACGGTTCCACCGCCGTGGGCGGCGCCGCACTCAAGTTCGGCGGCGAGGCGACCGACAAGGTTGCCAAAGTACGCGCCGAGGTCGAGGCCCTGCCGCTGTCGCTGGCGGCCCCGTACCTGGCGCAGAGCCTGGAGCCCACGCTCGACGGCAAGCTCAGCGGCCAGATCGACGTCGCCTGGAATCAGCCCAACCTGAAGTTCAAGGCCAGCCGAGTCGCGGTCGACGGGCTGGCACTCACGCAGGCGAAGGCAGCGTTGGCCAGCGTGGGGCGTTTCGAGCTGGCCGATGCCGAAGTCGACATGACGAAGCACACGCTGAGCATCGCCTCGTTCAGCGCCAACAGCCCCAAGGTGCTTGTCGAGCGGGACGACGAGAAGCGCTGGATGTTCGAGCGCTGGCTCAAGGCACCGCGAGGCGGCAGCCAGGCCGCGGCCACGGAGGCCACGGCCGCCGCGCCCAGAAATGCGAAGGCGCCCGCCGCCGATGCCAACACCAAGCCCTGGGAGCTGTCCATCGGCACCGTAGCGGTCGACAACGGTGCGCTGTCCTATTCCGACAAGGCAGGGGCGGCGCCGGTGGCCTTCGAAATCAGTGCCCTGAAGGTCAACGCCCAGAAGATCGCGCCCAACACGGACACCGCCTCGCCGCTGCAGCTGTCCGGGCGCATCGCCGCCGGCCGCGCGGAAGCGGGGCGCTTCGACTACAAGGGCACGGTGGCGCTCAAGCCGGTGGCGGCCGAGGGCCGGCTGGAAGTGGCCTCTGTCCCGGCGCACGCCTTCAAGGCCTACTACGCCGACGCGCTCAATATCGATATCCGACGCGCCTTTGCAAGCTATCGCGGTACGGTCAAGTACAGCACCACGCCCGCGGGCATGAGTGTGAAACTGGCGGGCGATACGGCGCTGGAAGACTTCCGCGCCAACAGCGCGACCCTGACCCAATCGGCCGGGCAGGCCAATCGCAGCAACCAGTTGCTGAGGTGGAAGACCCTCAACCTGCGCGGGCTGCAAGTCAACCTGGCGCCCCAGGCGCCGCTTGCGGTGGACGTGCGCGAGACCACGCTGACCGACTTCTTCGCGCGCGTGATCATCGACCCGACAGGCCGCCTCAATCTGCAGGATCTCACCAAGAAGCCCGGGGAGCCGGCGCCGATGCCGGCCGGCGAGACCAGGACGCGGCGCAGTCTCGGCGGCACCACGACAACCACGACCGTCAAGAAGCAGACGGGACCTGCTGGCGGGGCCCCGTTGTCCGCCGAGGCGATGGCCGGCGGTGCGCCCACGCCGCCTGCCGCCGCGACGCCCGCGGCGACCGCGAAGGCACCGGCGCCCGAGAGCGGCGGTCCCGCGCCTATCATCAATTTCGGCCCCATGAACTTGGTCAACGGGCGCATCGACTTCAGCGACCTGTTTGTCAAGCCCAACTACTCGGCCGATCTCAGTGAACTCACCGGCAAGCTCAGCGCCTTCTCGTCCAAGCCGCAAGGCGACAGGCCGGCGCTGGCGGACCTCGAGCTGCGCGGCAAGGCCCAGCAGACGGCCGCGCTGGAGATCACCGGCAAGCTCAACCCGCTGGCCAAGCCGCTGGAACTCGACATCACCGCCAAAATGCGGGAGCTCGACCTGCCGCCGCTGTCGCCGTACTCGGTGCGCTACGCCGGCCATGGCATCGAGCGCGGCAAGCTCAGCATGGACGTGAACTACAAGATCACGCCGGACGGCCAGCTCACCGCCTCCAACAAGCTGGTGCTGAACCAGCTGCAGTTCGGCGAGGAGGTGCAGGGCGCGCCCAACAGCCTGCCGGTGCGCCTCGCCGTCGCCCTGCTGGCCGACCGCAACGGCGTGATCGACATCGACTTCCCGATCAGCGGCTCCCTCAACGACCCGCAGTTCAGCATCGGGCCGCTGATCCTGAAGGCGATCGTCAACCTGATCGCCAAGGCAGCGACCGCGCCTTTCGCCTTGCTGACGGGCGGGCTCGGCGGCGGCGGCGGCGATTCGAGCACCATCGCCTTCGCGCCCGGCAGCGCGGCGCTTTCGGCCGAGGCGAAGCAGGGCCTGGACAAGGTCGCGAAGGCGCTCACCGACCGGCCCGCGCTGCGCATGACGGTGGTGGGCACCTCCAGCCTCGAGCAGGAGCGTGAGGCCTACCAGCGGCAGCGCGTGCGCGACCTCGCCCAGTCCGAGAAGCGGCGCGCGGCAGTGCGCAGCAACCAGAATGCGGCCGACGTGACGCCGGTCACCGACGCCGAATACCCCGAGCTGCTGGCCGCGGTGTACCAGCGCTCCGACCTCAAGACCAAGCCCCGCAACATGATCGGCCTGGCCAAGGACGTTCCTGTGAAGGAGATGGAAGACTTGCTGATGGCCAGCATCCCGGTCGACGAAGAGTCGATGCGCCAGCTGGCCGTCGAGCGCGGCGCCGCCGTGCGCGACTACCTGCTGGCGCAGAAGCTGCCCAGCGAGCGGTTGTTCCTCGGCGCGGTACGCACCAAGGGCGGCGACGCCAGCTGGAAACCCGGCGCGGAGCTGAATCTGGCCACCCGCTGACCCCACGCGCCGCAACTCGGCGAAAATGGCGACGTGCGCCGGCAAAATGCCGGCGCCTTCGCTTTTCCTCTTCAGATCAGGTTTTATTCGCGCAGTGACTTCAACTTCGACCAAGCCCCACGACCTCCAGTCCCTCGACACGATGACGGGCGGCGCCTTCACTGCACCAACCTCCGGGGAGCGTGCCCAGCGTATCCGCGAGTGGCTGGCCGGCAATCCGGCGCCCGAGCAGATGCAGGAGGTGTTCAAGGAATTGAGCGGCCGCGACAAGGGCGCCGCACGTCTCCTGCGCGAGAAGCTCGACGAGCTCAAGCGCGCCCGCGGCCAGGAGGCCATCGCCGCCGAATGGGCCCAGAAGGCCGAGGCCCTGCTGGCCCAGCCCAAGCTCAACATTGCCGATGCGCTCGCCTGGCAGCGGGATGCGGCCAAGGCCGGCGCCCCCTTGTCGCGTGAGCCGCTGGCGAGCTTCAAGGCGCGCCTGGCCGAGCGCGTGAAGGGCATCGAGGACCTGCAGCACCGCGCGCAGGTGCATCGCGAAGCGGCCGTGCTGCTGGCGCAGCGCTTCGAGGTGCTGTCGACCAAGGGCTGGCGCGACGCCCAGGCGGCCGAAGAAGCGCTGCGCGCCGACGTGGCGCACTGGCAGCAGCAGGCCGCCGAGATCGCAGCCGACCCCAACTGGACCAGCCTGGACGCCAAGTTCGCGCCGCAGCTGGAGTCTTCCAAGTCGCAACTGCTCGTGGTGTCGGATGCCTTCCACCAGGCGCTGGCGCAGACCGTGGCCGCCGCCGAGGATGCGGCGGCGCCCCTGCCGCCGGTTCCGGTCTGGGCCGACGAATTGCGCGTGGCCCGCGGAGGCGCACCCGAAGCGGCGCCTCCCGCCGCGCAGAAGCCGCCGGCGCCGAAGGTCGATCCCGAGAAGCGGGCTGCCGCCCAGGCCGCCGTGGAGGCCGCGTTGGCCAAGCTCGAGCAGGAAACCGCCGAAGGCCATGGCAAGGCCAGCGCCGGCGCCGCCGCGGCCTTGCGTGCCGTGCTCAAGGAGCACGGCAAGATGGTCGATGCCCCGCTGGAAGCCCGCGTGCATGCGGCGCTGGTCGCCGCCGGGGAGCTCGAAGGCTGGCAGCGCTGGAGCGCCGACAAGGTGCGCGAGGACCTGGTGGCCAAGGCCGAAAGCCTGCTCAAGCGTCCCGAGGGCCAGGCCCTGGGCGGCCGCAAGATGCAGGAGACGCTGCGCAGCCTGCGCGAGCAATGGAAGCAGGCCGACCAGGGCGGCGTGCCCAACCACGCGCTGTGGAAGCGTTTCGACGAGGCCTGCAACGAGGCCCACAAGGTGGTGGAGGCCTGGCTCGAGAAGGTGCGGGCCGATGCGGCCGAGCACCGGGCCCAGCGCCTGGCGCTGATCGAGGAGGTGAAGGCCTGGGCCGAGGCGCAGGCCGGCAACACCGACCTCAAGGCCTACAACCGCGCGTTGCACCAGTTCGCCGATCGCTGGCGCGACGCCGGCCATGTGGGCGAAAAGGTGTTCGCCGAGCTGCAGCCCCAGTGGAACGCGGCCTTCGGCGCGGCGCGCGCTCCCTTCGAGCTGGAGCAAAAGGCCAGCATCGAGCGCCGCCAGGCCATGATCGCCGAGGCCACGGAGCTCGGCGCCGCGCCGATGCTGCGCATCGATGCCGTGAAGGCCCTCCAACAGCGCTGGCAAGCCGAGGCCCAGACGGTGCCGCTGGACCGCCGCCAGGAACAGAAGCTGTGGGACACCTTCCGCGCCCCGATCGACGAGGCCTTCAATCGCAAGAGCGCCGAGCGCGAGAAGGCGGCCGCGGCCATGAGCGAGCACGACCGCAACGTGCTCGAAGCCTCGAAGGCGCTGGAAGCCGCGAATGCCACGGGGGATGCGCAGAAGATTCGCGCCGCAGTGGCTCGGCTCGAAGGTGCCCTGCGCGGTGAGGCGCCGCCGCCCGCGCCGAAGACTGCAGCGGCCGACGGGCCCTCTGTCGGAGCGACTGGCGTCGTGGCCCCCGGTCAGGCGGCCGCCGAGTTCGGCGAGAGCGCCGAGCAGGCGCCCGCGTCGGGCGATGCCGAGGCTTCGCCCCCGTCGGCCGCCGCAGATGCCGCGCCGCCGACGCCGGACCTGGTTGCGCCTGCCGATGGCGCCGATGCCTCTGCCCGCACAGACGCCGGCGAGACGGGGGCAGAAGCAGAAAGCGCACCGGCGCCCGCAGCGCCGCCCAAACCGGCACCCAAGCCCGTCATCGCGGTGCGCGGCGACGACCGGCCCGGCAACAAGAAGGCCGAGGCGGCGCCGATGGGACGCGGCACCAGCCGCTTCGGCGGCGATCGCCGGGACAGCCGCAGTGGCCCGCCCGGTCGCGCCAACGAGCGCCCGCCGCGCGCCGGCGATCGAGGAGGCCCGGGCGCCGGCCGCTTCGGCGACCGTCCGCCGCGCGAAGAGCGTGGCCCCCGCCTCGGCGACACCGCCTTCCGCGCCCAGCGCGACGCACTGGAGCGTGCCGAGCAGGCCCTGCGCAAGCTCGCCGCCCAGGCCCACGGCGAAGCGCTGACCCAGGTGCTGGGCGCGTGGGAGCAGCGCGATGCGTCGAAGCTGCCCAGCGTGCAGGAGCTGGGCCGCGCTGTCACGCCCGCCGTGCGCGGGCAGTGGTCGCAGGCCCTGACGTCCGGCCCCTCGGCCAAGCCCGACGAGGCCGCCGAGGCCCTGCTTCGGCTGGAGATGGCGGCCGAAGTGCCGACGCCGGCCGAGCAGCTCGACGCGCGCCGAGCGCTGCAGCTGAAACTGCTGACGCGGCGCGGCGATCCCGCCCCGGCGCAGACCTGGGGTCAGGACGCCGGCACGGTGCTCGCGACGGCGCACGACGCCGCCTCGGCGCGCCGCCTGCAGAACGCGCTCAAGGCGCTGCTGCGCAAGTGAGGTGGAGGAGGGCGCCTAGGCCTGCGGGGCCGGGCGCCTGAAGAACTCGTCGAACAGCGCGACCAGGCCGGCGAATTCCAACGCCAGCTTGGTGCGGTTCACGAAATAGGCCTCGCAGGCCACGGCGAAGAACTCGCCCGGCGATGCGGCGCCGTAGGCATCGAGCCAAGGCGCCTCGCCGCCGAAGCGCTCGGCAACGATGGTTCTCTCGCGGAAGTCCTCGTAGGCCGGTTGCAGCACCGCGAACCAGGCGATGCGCGCGGCGCGCGCGCTCGTCGTGCCCGCAAAGCCGGCCGGCAGCAGCGGACAGCCGTCGGCCGCGCCGCTCTTCATGTCGATCTTGTGGGCGAACTCGTGGATCACGACGTTGTAGCCCGCGTCCTGCGTCACGCTGCCCGCCAGCACGTCCTGCCAGCTCAGCATCACCGGGCCGCGGTCCATCGCCTCGCCGGCCAGGATCTCGTCGTACTCGTGGACCACGCCGGTCTCGTCGACCGTCTTGCGCCGGGCCACGGCTTCGGAAGGATGGATCACGATGCCGACGAAATCGTCGTACCAGCGCAGGCCGCCCGGCAGGTGCAGCACCGGAAGCACGGCCTGGGCCGCCACGGCGAGCGCGACTTCGTCGGTGATGACGAAGCCGTGGGCGCCGTGGAATTCCTTGTCGCGCAGGAACTCCGCCGCCAGACGGCGCAGGCGCTCCAGGTCGGCACCGGGCCGATCGGCAAGAAAAGGGTAGCGCGCGAGAGTCGCGCGCCATGCGGGCTCGGGGATGGGGGGCGCAGTGCGCAGCCCGCGCAGCCAACCGAACATCAGCGCAGATCGACGCGTTGCGGACCTGCGCTCGACAGGCACAGCAGCTGCGCGCGGGCCGGATGGGCCTTGAGGTCCCAGTCGCTCAGCACGAGTCGCTGCAGCCCGTCGCCGAGCGCATGGTCCGCGGGCCGGTGGGTGTGGCCGTGGACCAGCGTCGTCGCGCCGGCCTGCCGCAGCCAGCTGCACGCGGCTTCGGCATCGACATCGGCCCAGACCATGCCGGGGCTGCGCTTGCGGTCCTCGCTCTGCGCGCGCATCGAGCGGGCGAGGGCGCGCCGCTGCGCCAGCGGTCGGGCGAGGAAAGCGCCCTGCCAGGCAGGGGTGCGCACCTCGGCGCGGAAGCGCAGGTACTCGGTGTCCGCGAGGCAGAGAAGATCGCCGTGGCTCAGCAGCCAGCGCCGGTCATGCAGGGCCAGCACGGTCGGGTCGTCGAGCAGTTGCATGCCGCATTGCGCGGCGAAAGCGGCGCCGAGCAGGAAATCGCGGTTGCCGTGCATGAAGAACAGCGGCCGGCGCGCAGCGGCTTCGCGCAGCACCTCGGCGCACTGGGCCTCGAAGCCGGGCTCGGCTGCCGCGTCGTCGCCGACCCAGACCTCGAACAGGTCGCCGAGAATGAAGACGGCATCCGCCGGCGTGGTCTGCAGGTAGCCGCGCCACGCCTCGAAGGTCGCCGGGTCCGAGCACTGCAGGTGGAGGTCGGAGATGAGGTCGACCGTGCGCCACGCCGCGGGAGCCGCGAGCTCGGCGAAAGCCGTCATCTTCAGCCCTTGACGACGGCCTTCTCGATGATCACGTCTTCCAGCGGCACGTCGTCGTGGAAGCCTTTGCGGCCGGTCTTCACGGCCTTGATCTTGTCGACCACTTCCTTGCCGTCGATGACCTTGCCGAACACCGCATAGCCCCAGCCTTGTGCCGAGGGTGCAGTGTGGTTGAGGAAGCCGTTGTCGGCCACGTTGATGAAGAACTGGGCCGTCGCCGAGTGCGGCGCGCTGGTGCGGGCCATGGCCACGGTGTAGTTGTCGTTCTTCAGGCCGTTGTTGGCCTCGTTCTGGATCTCGGCACCCGTCGGCTTCTGCGACATGCCCGGCTCGAAGCCGCCGCCTTGCACCATGAAGCCGGGGATCACGCGGTGGAACACCGTGTTGTCGTAGTGGCCCTTGGTGACGTAGGCAAGGAAGTTCTCGACCGACTTCGGCGCCTTGTCCTGGTCCAGCTCGAGCGTGATGACGCCCTGGTTCTTGATGTGCAGTTCGACTTGGGGATTGCTCATGAGGGCTCCTTGTTGATGGCTTACTTCGCCACGGTGGCGGATTGAATGGTGACGCTTTCGAGCGGCACGTCCTGCATGCCGCCCTTGTTGCCCGTGCGCACGGCGCGGATTTTGTCGACGACCTCGGTGCCCGAGACCACCTTGCCGAACACGGTGTAGCCATGGCCGTCCGGGTTGGGCGCGTTGAGCATCGCGTTGTCCTTCACGTTGATGAAGAACTGCGAGGTGGCGGAATTGGGATTGGCGGTGCGCGCCATTGCGATCGTGTACTTGTCGTTCTTCAGGCCATTGCTGGCTTCCAGCGGGACCGGCGCGCGCGTGGGCTTTTGCTGCAGCTCGGGCGTGAAGCCGCCGCCCTGGATCATGAAGCCGTCGATCACGCGGTGGAACACCGTGCCGTCGTAGTGCTTGTCGCGCACGTACTGCAGGAAGTTGTCGACGGTCTTGGGTGCCTTGTCGGGCGCGAGCTCGACCACGATGTCGCCGGCCGACGTGGCGAGCTTGACGCGTGGCGCGCTCTGTTGCGCCCACGTGGCGCCTGCCAGGCTCAGCGTCGAGACGAGGATGAGTGCCGTGCGACGGGAAAGAATGTGCATGGTGTGGAAGTGGAACGGGCTTGAAGAAACGCGCCTGGACGCTCGTGCGCCCAACAGCGGCAGCTAGCGGCGCACCGGCTTGCGGGCCTCGGGCTGCGCTGCCGGCAGCGTGGTGCTGCCTGGCGCGCTGAACAGCTGGCGGATCAGCGCGAGTTTGGGCGCGATGCTGGTGTTGCTCGCCTCGAGCTGCTGCGCGCGGCCATAGGACTGACCGGCGAGACGGGCGTAGATGTCGCCCAGGTTCTCGTGTGCAGTGGCGTAGCTCGGATTGAGCTTGATCGCCATTTCCAACGCCGCCCGCGCCTTGTCGAACTGGCTCTGCGAGGCGTAGAGGGCGGCGAGGTTGTTGTAGGGCTCGGGCAATTCGGGAAAGTCCTGGGTGAGCTGCGTGAAGGCCGTGATCGCCTCGGCCTGCTTGCCCTGCTCGGTCAGGATCACGCCGCGCAGGAAGCGCATTTGCGGGTCGCGCGGCTTGCCGGCGATGTAGGCGTCGGCCTTGGTCAGCGCCTCGGCCGCCTTGCCCTGGCGCAGCAGGGTGTTGACGTCGAGGTAGTCGTCGGCATGCGCCGCGACGGCCGCGAAGGCGAGCAACAGAACCGACAGGAAGCGCGGGATGAAAGAGGGAGAGGGGGCAGCGGCGTGCTTCATGAGCCTCGAGAAATGGGGAGGAACGCGGGCCTCGAAAACACCAGGGAAAATAACGGGACCGGCCGTTTATACTGACGCGGGATTGTAGCCGAGGGGCTCCCTTCATCCTCTCGTTGCCATAGCATCCTCACCCCTGAAAAAATCTCTGTCGCTCGCCCATGTCGCGTGGGCGAATCCGGCATTTCCCCTGTCTCATGAGTCTTCGCATCTACAACACGCTGTCGCGTGAACTGGAGGATTTTTCTCCTCTGCAACCCGGTCGGGTGCGCATGTACGTGTGCGGGATGACGGTCTACGACTACTGCCATCTCGGCCATGCGCGTTCGATGGTGGCCTTCGACGTGGTGCAGCGCTGGTTCAAGGCCTCCGGTCTCGAGGTCGTGTACGTGCGCAACATCACCGACATCGACGACAAGATCATCCGGCGAGCCGTGGAGAACGGCGAGAGCATCCGCGCATTGACCGACCGCATGATCCAGGCCCTGCAGGAGGACGCCGACTCCCTGGGCATCGAGCGCCCCACGCACCAGCCGCGCGCCACCGAGTACGTGCCGCAGATGCTGTCGATGATCTCCACGCTCGAGCAGAAGGGCCTGGCCTACCGCTCGACCAACGGCGACGTCAACTACGCGGTGCGCAAGTTCCCCGGCTACGGCAAGCTCAGCGGCAAGTCGCTGGACGAGCTCCATGCCGGCGAGCGCGTGGCCGTGCTGGACGGCAAGGACGACCCGCTCGACCCGGTGCTCTGGAAGAGCGCCAAGCCCACCGAGCCCGAGGAGGTGAAGTGGCCCAGCGAGTTCGGTCCCGGCCGCCCCGGCTGGCACATCGAATGCTCGGCCATGGCCTGCCAGCTGCTCGGCGAGACCATCGACATCCACGGCGGCGGCATGGACCTGCAGTTCCCCCACCACGAGAACGAGATCGCGCAGAGCGAGGGTGCCAACGGCAAGCCGCTGGCCCGCATCTGGATGCACAACGGCTTCATCAACATCGACGACGAGAAGATGTCCAAGAGCCTGGGCAACTTCTTCCTCATTCGCGACGTGCTGAAGGAGTTCGATGCCGAGACCGTGCGCTTCTTCGTCGTGCGCGCGCACTACCGCAGTCCGCTCAACTACAGCGACGTGCACTTGGACGATGCACGTGCCTCGCTCAAGCGCCTGTACACGGCGTTGCACCTGGTAGCGCCGGCCGATCTCGCCACCATCGACTGGACCGAGCCCCATGCCGCCCGCTTCAAGGCCGCGATGGACGAGGACTTCGGCACGCCCGAGGCGGTGGCCGTGCTCTTCGAGCTGGCCGGTGAAGTGAACCGCACGAAGTCGGCCCGGGCCGCCGGGCTCCTGAAGGCGCTGGGTGCCTGCCTGGGCCTGCTGCAGGCCGACCCCGAGGCCTTCCTGCAGGCCGGCAGCACCCTCGACGATGCCTCGATCCAGGCCCTGATCGCGCGGCGCGCCGAGGCCAAGGCGGCGAAGAACTTCGCCGAGGCGGATCGCATCCGCGGCGAGTTGCTGGCTCAGGGCATCGTGCTCAAGGATTCGCCGTCCGGCACTACCTGGACCACCGTCAAGTGAGGGCCTGAGAACAACAATGCCTCCCGCCAAGAAGTCCCCCCTCATCGAAATCCACACGCCGCCGTATTGGGAGGAGGCCTGCAAGTACCTGGCGCGGAAAGACCGCGTCATGAAGCGCCTGATCCCGCAGTTCGGCGACGCCTGCCTGGAGTCGCGGGGCGATGCCTTCACCACGCTGGCGCGCAGCATCGTGGGCCAGCAGATCTCGGTGAAGGCCGCCCAATCGGTGTGGGACCGCTTCGCCGAGTTGCCGCGCAAGATGACGCCGGCGAACGTACTCAAGCTCAAGGTCGACGACATGCGCGCGGCCGGCCTGTCGGCGCGCAAGGTCGAGTACCTGGTGGATCTGGCGCTGAATTTCGACTCAGGCTCCGTGCATGTCGATGCCTGGAAAGACATGTCCGACGAGATGATCATCGCGGAGCTGGTCGCGATCCGCGGCATCGGCCGCTGGACCGCCGAGATGTTCCTGATCTTTCACCTCATGCGGCCCAACGTGCTGCCGCTGGACGATGCCGGGCTGATCGCCGGCATCAGCCGCAGCTATTTCTCGGGCGATCCGGTCAGCCGCAGCGATGCGCGCGAGGTTGCCGTTGCCTGGGCCCCTTACTGCAGCGTCGCGACTTGGTATATTTGGCGATCGCTCGACCCCCTGCCGGTGGTCGCATACTGACAAGAGGAGAAGACGTTGGCGAAACGAACCTTTCTCGACTTCGAGCAGCCCGTCGCGGAGCTCGAATCCAAGATCGAAGAACTGCGCTATGTGCAGACCGAGTCGGCGGTCGACATCTCGGAAGAGATCGACCAGCTCGGCAAGAAGAGCCTTCAGCTCACCAAGGAAATCTACAGCGACCTGACGCCCTGGCAGATCACCAAGATCGCCCGGCATCCCGAGCGCCCGTACACGCTGGACTACGTCCACGAGATCTTCACCGACTTCGTCGAGCTTCACGGCGACCGCCATTTCGCGGACGACCTGTCGATCGTTGGCGGCCTGGCGCGCTTCAACGGCACCCCCTGCATGGTGCTGGGCCACCAGAAGGGCCGAGACACCAAGGAGCGCACTGCGCGCAACTTCGGCATGAGCAAGCCCGAGGGCTACCGCAAGGCGCTGCGGCTCATGAAGACGGCCGAGAAGTTCAAGCTGCCGGTCTTCACCTTCGTCGACACGCCGGGCGCCTATCCCGGCATCGACGCCGAGGAGCGCGGCCAGTCCGAGGCCATCGGCCGCAACATCTTCGAGATGGCGCAGCTCGAGGTGCCGGTGATCGTCACCATCATCGGCGAGGGCGGCTCCGGCGGCGCGCTGGCCATCTCGGTCGGCGACCAGGTGCTGATGCTGCAGTACTCGGTCTACTCGGTGATCAGCCCCGAAGGCTGCGCCTCCATCCTCTGGAAGACCAGTGACAAGGCCCAGGATGCGGCCGATGCGCTGGGCATCACCGCCCACCGGCTGAAGGCCCTGGGCCTGGTCGACAAGATCGTCAACGAGCCGGTCGGCGGTGCGCACCGCGACCACCGGCAGATGGCCGCCTTCCTCAAGCGCGCGCTCAACGATGCCTTCCGCCAGGTCGCCGACCTGCGGCCCAAGGAATTGCTCGACCGCCGCTACGAGCGCCTGCAGAGCTACGGTCGCTTCGCCGACACCAAGGCCGAGAGCGCCAAGTAGCCCTTTGCGGGCTGCCTGCAGCCCGCCAATCCCCGATGGAGAATCCCGCCGCCCTTGCGCTTGCGTCCTGGGCGGCGCCGCTTCCGCTGGGCATCGCCTACAGCGGCGGCGCCGACTCCACCGCGTTGCTGCACGCGGCCGCACGGCGGTGGCCTGGGCAGGTGCAGGCCCTGCACGTGCATCACGGGCTGCAGGCGGCGGCCGATGAATTCGAAGCACACTGCCGCGCGACCTGCGAGGCCTTGGGCGTGCCGCTGCAGGTGGGCCACGTCGACGCGCGGCACGCGCCCGGCGAAAGTCCCGAAGATGCGGCGCGGCGGGCGCGCTATGTGACGCTGGCGGCGCTGGCCCGCGCGCACGGCCTGAGCGATGTGGCGCTGGCCCAGCATGCCGACGACCAGGTCGAGACCATGCTCATCGCACTCAGCCGCGGCGCCGGGCTCGACGGACTGGCCGGCATGCCGCAGCGGATGCAGCGGCATGGCGTGAACTTCCACCGGCCGTTGCTGGAGGTGCACGCCGTGGCGCTGCGCGAGTGGATCGCCGAGAGCGGCACTGCCCACATCGACGACCCCAGCAACGCCGATCTGCGCTATACGCGAAACCGGATCAGGCAGCTGCTGCTGCCGGCGCTCGCCGCAACGCTGCCGCAGTTCCGCGAGACCTTTGCCCGCTCGGCGCGCAACGCCGCCAAGGCCTCGCGGTTGCTGGCCGAGGTCGCCGCCGCCGACATCGAGGCCGCGGGCTCGCCGCCCGCGCTGGAGGCCTTGCGCAGCTTGCCGCGGGGGCGGCTCGCCAACGTGTTGCGCCATTGGCTCAGGCGCGAGCACGACGCGGTGCCCAGCGAGGCCCAGCTCGAACAGCTGCTCGACCAGATCGAGGCCTGCAGCACCCGCGGCCACCGCATCCGCCTCAAGGTTGCTGACGGTTACGTCCAGCGCGAGGGCGACATTCTGCGTTGGTACAATGCCCGGCCTCCGTCGCAGCCCGCAGCCTTGCGTTGAAGCAGGCACCCCAGGCATGCGGCAGAAATCCCGGACGCCGGCACTGCGGCAGGCATCCGAATCCTTCTCCTTGACTTCACCCATGGCATTGATCGTTCACAAATACGGCGGCACGTCGATGGGCTCGACCGAGCGCATCCGAAATGTCGCCAAGCGCGTCGCCAAGTGGGCGCGCGCCGGCCACCAGATGGTGGTGGTCCCGAGCGCCATGAGCGGCGAGACCAATCGCCTGCTCGGCCTGGCCAAAGAGCTCGCACCCGGCAAGGTCGACGACGACCACAACCGGGAGCTCGACATGCTCGCGGCCACCGGCGAGCAGGCCTCGTCGGCGCTGCTGGCGATCGCGCTGCAGGCCGAGGGCATGCAGGCCGTCAGCTACGCCGGCTGGCAGGTGCAGGTGAGGACCGACAGCGCCTTTACGAAGGCCCGCATCGAGCGCATCGAAGACGAGCGCGTGCGCGCCGATCTCGATGCCGGCAAGGTGGTCGTCATCACCGGCTTCCAGGGCGTGGACGAAGCCGGCAATATCACCACGCTGGGTCGTGGCGGCAGCGACACTTCGGCGGTCGCGATCGCGGCGGCAATGAAGGCGCACGAGTGCCTGATCTACACCGACGTCGACGGGGTCTACACCACCGACCCGCGTGTCGAACCCGATGCACGCCGCCTCACCACCGTGAGCTTCGAGGAGATGCTCGAGATGGCGAGCCTGGGCTCCAAGGTGCTGCAGATCCGCTCGGTCGAGTTCGCCGGCAAATACAAGGTGCCGCTGCGGGTGCTGTCCAGCTTCACGCCCTGGGACATCGACATCAAGGAAGAGGCCCGCTCGGGCACCCTGATCACATTCGAGGAAGACGAAAACATGGAACAAGCCGTCGTATCCGGCATCGCGTTCAACCGTGACGAAGCCAAGATCTCCGTGCTCGGCGTGCCCGACAAGCCGGGCATCGCGTACCACATCCTGGGCGCCGTGGCCGATGCCAACGTCGAGGTGGACGTCATCATCCAGAACCTGAGCAAGGACGGCCGCACCGACTTCAGCTTCACGGTCCACCGCAACGACTACGCCAAGACCGTCGACCTGCTCAAGGAAAAGGTGTTGCCCACCCTGGGCGCGACCGACATCGTCGGCGACACCAAGATCTGCAAGGTCAGCATCGTCGGCATCGGCATGCGCAGCCACGTGGGCGTGGCCAGCAAGATGTTCCGAGTGCTGAGCGAGGAGGGCATCAACATCCAGATGATCTCCACCAGCGAGATCAAGACCTCGGTCGTGATCGACGAGAAGTACATGGAACTCGCCGTTCGCGCGCTGCACAAGGCCTTCGATCTCGATCAACCGGCCTCTTAAGCTGGCATAATCGCTTTTTCCTGGAAACGTGACCGAGTGGCCGAAGGTGCTCCCCTGCTAAGGGAGTATGGGGTGTAGAGCCTCATCGAGGGTTCGAATCCCTCCGTTTCCGCCAGACCCGAATGAAAAAAGCCGTTGCGACCCAACGGCTTTTTTCATTTCCGGCCACTCCATGTTCCCATGGTCCTCGATGCTGCCGACTGCCGGCATCGGTCGGACATGAAAAAGCCGCCTCGATGGGCGGCTTTCGCTTGTTTGGCCGTGGGCACTTACGCGGCCCACGTTACGGCATGTTCACTTGCAGGAGCCACCTTGTGTTTTTCTCGTCGTGGTAGCTCTTGTTCGACGTGCCGTTGTGAGATCCGGCTTTGCCTGCGCAGGCATTTGCTCAGCAACTTGAGCAAGGGCGGAGTCTACCACGCCCGGTGAGACGCCCGCGATTCAGGCTGCCATCGTGTGTTGGGAGGGCTCGGTCAGGGCCATGAGCACGTCCGCATACCAGGCGCAATTGAGCCCAAGCGATTCGTCCTGCACGAGGTCGCGTGTTCGCATGTCCATGCGCGTGGAGTGCACCCCGAGAAGTTGCCAAGGCAACTGCAATCCGTCTGCGCTCGGGTGGTGGATGCGCCGCAGCACCGGGGCACCGCTGCTGCCTCGATGGGTGCGGGCATCGGTCAGGAAATAGCCCTGCTGCTGGAAGCGCACGCCGAATGCCGAGGCAATGGATGCACTGCGCACCACGGGCAAATGATGCACCGTGTCATGGAAGCCCAGCGGGAAGCCGACGATGACCAGCGCATCTCCGACCTCGGCCACCCCGCCCGGGGGATCGAGGTGCTCGGGGCCGAACGCATGCAGCATGCAGGGGTCAGGCAAGCAGCCGAGGTCGATCTCGATGGCGGCCACATCCACGTCGCCGGCGGTGTCGGCTGCCTGGCGCCATTGGCTCAGGCCACCGCGATACAGCGGTACCGAAACGGCCGCGTAGCGCGTCAGGTTGAGCTTGTCGGTATGCACCTCGATCTCGATGCGGTCGGGGTAGTGGCTGCTTGTTTCGTCGGCAAGGACATGCCGGCTGGTGACCAGGAACAGCCGCTCGTCGCGGCGAAAGAAAAAGCCGCTGGCGCCTGACAGGGAACAAGCCCCTTGGAAGGTGCTGACGCGCGTCGTGGTCAGGAGCGCGGCTTCGGTGGCAGTGCGCGGCGCGGCTGGCGCCGTGCCGGCGAGCACCGCGCGCATGCGGGCAATCTCGCGCTCGAAGGTGGAAAGGACCTGGTCGAAGAGGGGTGCGTGCTGCATCACCGTGCGCGCGGCCTGGGCATGCACTTCGAACGAACGCACCAGGTGACCATGGGACGCGACCGGCAGTGCCTCCATCAGCGCGGGAAGGAGAGCGTCGATCGCCATCAAGCTCCCCTTGAGTTCGCAGATGCGTTCGCCGGCATCTCGAAGAGTCTTCATGGTCGCGTGCGCCTTCCGAAAAAAGAAACGCGGTCAAGCCGCGTTCTCGAGATAGGGGCTGCCGCGCATATCGCGAGGGTCTGCGCGAAGATCGTGTGCAGCGCGAATGTTGGAGGACTGGGGCCCCCTCGGCGTCATGCTGGTGCAGTGCAGTGTACGCCGGATCGACATCGCGCCCGCGGATCAAGGCGTGGCTCCTCGATCGAGCGCGTGCCCGCCCATGGGTGTCGCTGCCCGGCCTGCAGGGCCTGCAAGCTCAACCCCCCGGCCAACGCCCAAAGCGCTCGTAGATCGCCGACTTGAGCCTCTTGATCTCCATCAGCGCATCCAGCTTCGGTGCCTCCTTGCCCGAGAGGATCGGCGCGACATGGCCTGCAATGTCCCTGCACGCCTGCGCGTCGCAGGCGCAGCGCGCGAGTTCCTTCTGGCGCTCTGGAAGGCTCAGCTGCGCGAAATCCTGCATCAGGGATTCGCTGACGCGCAAAGAGGCAGCCGCGGCCGCAAGGCTCATCTGGATGGCGGCGCGCAGGCGGTTGCCGAAGTCGTTCTCCTCCTGAATGCGCGATTCGGCTTCCTGCCTTGCAGGCGTCAGGCAGCCGATGTCCGTCGGTGCGAAGTAGGGCACCGCCGCCGCCATCGGGCTGCGGCCGGCGATGATTTCCTCCACCAGGGCGCGTGCCTTCTCAACTGTTTCAAGATCGGGTGATTCCATGTCCAGTCCTCGAAGTCCTTCATGTTGTTTCAAACCTGTCGAAGTGTCGTTGTTGCGAGTGAAGCCAGGGCAGGAGATCGCCAGAAATGCACGCGCGTTGTTAAATCGTCGACGCTTCCGGCATGCAGACCGTGGGCTGGGCATTACGGCAGCCGAGCTGCATTGATACTTTTCACTTCGGTGCCCATGACCCGCCACCGCCGATCCTGTTGGGCGCGCCAAGACCGACCCGCATGAAGCGGATCACGGTCGGCCCTTCACGAGCATGCCGCTCGCGATGGACTGCGCGGTGTTGATGGAATCCGTGAGCCCCAGGTGACCATGGCCGACCGCCAGCCACAGGCCGGGACGGCCGGCCGCCGGGCCGATGACCGGCACCGAGTCCGGCATGCAGGGGCGATGGCCCATCCATTGCGTGGTCTGCAGGTCGTCGAGGCCGTCGAAGGTCTCGCGCGCGATGCGCTCCAGGATTGCGGCGCGACGCGGATCGGGCGGGTGCTCGAGGCCGCCGATCTCCACCGTACCGCCGACGCGCAGGCCGTCTTCCATCGGCGTGACGAAGATCTTGCGATCGGCCAGGACCACCGTGCGCGAAACGGTGTCGCGTCCACCCTGGAACTGCACGTGGTAGCCGCGCTGGCTCTCCAGCGCCAGGCGCAGGCCCAACGGGTCCAGCAGCCGGCGCGACCAGGCACCGGCAGCCACCACCACGTGATCGAAGCTGTCCTCGGCGCCAGGGTCCGCGCCCGCCGTGGCGAGGCGCCAGCGCCCGCCGTCCAGAGGCGTCATCGCGCGCACGTCCTCGCGCCGCAGCCGGCCGCCGCGTGCGGTGAAGGCACGCACCATGGCCTGCACATAGCGGTAAGGATTGACGATGGTCGCGTGGTCGGCCACGAACACCCCGATGCGGTAACGCTCGCCCACGCGCGGTTCCAGCGCCAGGATGCCATCGCGGTCCAGCTTCTGGAACGGGTAGCCGTAGTGCTGCCGCATGCGCCAGCCGTCAGCGTCCTTCGCCAAGGCGCGCGCATCGGGGTACAGGTGCAGGTGGCCGCGCCGCACGAAGAGCTCGGGCACGCCGAGCTCACGCGCCAGCGCTTCGTGGCGGTCGACGGCGCCCGTGTGCAGTGCGGCCAGCTTGGCGGCCGCGAGCGCCACCCGCGAGGGCTTGGCGGAGGCGACGAAGCGCATCAGCCACGGCGCCGCCTTCGGCAGGTAAGACAAGGGCAGATGCAGCGGGCTCTCCTCGTCCAGCAGCATGCGCGGCACCGCCGAGAGGATGCCGGGCATGGCCAGCGGCGCCACCGAGCCCGGGCTGATGGCGCCCGAGTTGCCGTAGCTGCAGCCGCGGCCGGGCTCGTCGCGGTCGATCAGCGTGACGCTCGCGCCACGCTTGCGCAGCGCCAGTGCGATGCAGCTGCCGACCACGCCGGCGCCAACGACGGCGACCCGCGGTTCAGACCACGGCATGCAAGCCGGAGCGCCGGCGTCTGCCCAGGAGGAACAGCTCGCGCGCCCGATGGTTGGAGGTGTCGTTGCGGTGCAGCGGGGTCCGGAGCAGGGCGATCAGGAAGGGGAGTGGCAGCATGAGGGCTTTGCCGGAAAAGGGCGCACTGTATTACGTGCCTCGTCGTTGATCAATACGACATCTTGGCATGCGTCGGTGGCGGCACCACAGGTGCTGCGGCGACTGGAGTGCCGCGGCTGCTGAAGGCGGCGCGCCGACATCGACCCTGACCTGGCCGACCTCCGAAAGCGCCGGCCGTAAGGCTCAACCGGTGCGGGAGTCCTTGCAGGTGTCGATCAGCGCGATCGAGCGCTCGACGCGCAGCGCGATCTCGTCATGCAGTGTCTTCGGCGCCCGGCTGGTGGCCATCACGAGCAGAATGCCGGTGCCGATCGCCGAAAGAAGGCCGGTCATCAGCTCGGAAGAAGTCACGACGTCCATCTTTGGGTCCTTGGAGTAGCTGGGGCTCGGGATGAGCAGGCACGCAGTCTCCAACGTCCGCCGCGATCTCTCAATACGCCATTTGGAGGAGAGACGAAGGTCGGACAAAGCAGAAGATGCGGTGCTGTCCTACACCACGACCAGCCCGTCCAGTGATGGATCGGCGGGTGGCACCGCGAGCTTCATGCCGCGCAAGGTCTTGACCAGCAGCTGGGCGATCATCAGGTTGCGATGGGGCTTGCTGTCGGCGGGGATGACGTGCCAGGGCGCGTGCCTGCTGGAAGTGGCGGCCAGCGCCTGTTCGTAGGCGTGCTGGTAGGCCGCCCACTTCTTGCGCACGTCCAGATCGGTGCGATGGAATTTCCAGCGCTTTTCAGGGTCGTCGATGCGTGCCTGCAGGCGTTCGCGCTGCACCTTCTTGCTGATGTGCAGCATGCACTTGACGACCACCGTGCCGGTCTCGGCGAGCAGGCGCTCGAAGTCCTGGATCTGCGCGTAGCGGCGCCGCAGCTCGGCCTTGTCGATCCAGCCTTCGACCCAGGGCACCAGCACGTCCTCGTAGTGGCTGCGGTTCCACACCATGATCTCGCCGCCGCGCGGCACGTTGGCGTGGCAGCGCCACAGGTAATCGCGAGCGCGTTCGTCCTCGTTGGGTGCCTTGAAAGCCGTCACGCGAACGCCCAGCGGCGAGGTGCGCGAGAACACCCAGCGGATGGTGCCGTCCTTGCCGCTGGTGTCCATGCCCTGCAGCACCAGGAGCACCTTGCGCCGGCCCTCCGCATGAAGCAGGTTCTGCAGCTCGTCGAGCTCGCCGGCCAGCTGTTCGAGCCGATCCCGCTGGGCCTGCTCGTCGCCTTCCAGAAAGGGCGATGCGGCAGGGTCGATGCTCGCGAGGCTGAACTTGCTGCCGTCGACGCGGTACTTCTTGAAGCTGGCCATGCGCGGGACTCCTTTGTCGCAACGAGCCCGAGGGTAAGCGATGTTCAGTCTTCGTCGGGATCCAGCGATGCGCTCCAGCGCTTGTCCCAATCGACATGCCGGGCCTCGTCGAGCTCGCGCCGGTCGCGCTTGGTGGGCCGTCCCTGCACGATGCTGAGCGCCGGCTCGCTGCCCATGCGCCGCTGCTCGCGTGCGGCGGCCTGGACAGCGAGGCTTTCGGGCGTCTCCTCGTAGAGCTGCTGCGCCACCGGCGCCGGCCCGCGCTGGCCGCTGAGCCCGCGCACCCGCACGATGCGATCGACCCCGCCCCCGACCCGCATCGCGACCAGGTCGCCGGCCTTCACTTCGCGCGAGGCCTTGGCCACCTCGCCGTTGATCTGCACGCGGTTCTTGCCGATCTCCTCGGCGGCCAGGGTGCGCGTCTTGTAGAAACGTGCGGCCCAAAGCCATTTGTCGATGCGCAGGCGGTCCATGTCCCGTGTGAGTGGTTTCAAGGATTGTCGCCCGCCAGCGGCAGTTGCACGACGGCATCGAGCCCATCGCGTTGTCCGCCGGCTTCCCGGTTTTCGAGGGCGATGCTGCCGCCAAGGGCCAGCACGATTTCGCGGCAGATCGCCAGCCCCAGGCCCGAGCCGCTGGCCACGTCGCCGGCCGCGAAGGGCGCGAACAGCCGCTGGCGCAGTTCGTCCGAGATGCCCGGGCCCTGGTCGCTGACCACGAAGACCGCGCTTTCGCCCTCGGCACGCACGCTCACCCGCAGCGCGCCGCGGCGCGGGCTGTGCTTGATGGCGTTGTGCAGCAGGTTGCGCGCCAGTTCCTGCAGCATCCAGCGGTGGGCGCGCACCAGCATCGGCGCGGCGCCGGCGGAGAGCTCGACGTCGAGTGCCTTGTCGGCCATCAGCGGCGACAAGTCGAGCGCGAGCTGGCGCACCGTCTCGCCGAGGTCCAGCACTTGCCACTCCGGCTGCTGGCGCAACTGCTCGACCTTGGCCAGCGACAGCATCTGGTTGGCCACCGTGGTGGCGCGCTCCACCGTGTCGCTGATCTCCGTGAGCGCCTGCCCGGTCGGCACGTCGCCGCGGCGCGCCGACTGCACCTGGGCCTTGAGCACCGCCAGCGGCGTGCGCAGCTGGTGCGCGCTGTCGCGCACGAAGCGCTTCTGGTGGTCGAGCAGCCGCTGCAGCCGGCCCATGACCTCGGTGGTGGCGTCGACCAGCGGGCGCAGCTCGCGCGGCGTGTCGGGCGCGTCGATGGGCGAGAGGTCGTCGGCCGCGCGGGACTCGATCAACTCCCCGAGGTGGCGCACCGGGCGGGTCGCGCGCTGCACCACGAACACCGTCACTGCGGCGATCACGCCCAGCAGCACCAGCTGGCGCCAGAGCATGTCGAGAAGCAGCTTGCGCACCAGCGTCTCGCGCAGCTCCAGCGTCTCGGCCACCTGCACCACCGCCATGCCGCGCCCGCGTGCGCTCGCCACCGGCTGCAGCAGCACGGCCATGCGCACCGGCTGCTCGCGGAAGCGCGCATCGTAGAAGTCGACCAACGCCGCGTAAGGAGGCCGGTCGGGCAGCCGGCCGTGCCAGAAGGGCAGCTCGGCGAAGCCGGAGATCATTTCGCCGCCGAGCGTGGAGACCCGGTAGAAGATCTTGCTCTGGTTGTCGGCCTCGAAGGCCTCCAGTGCGGAATAGGGAACGATGGCGCGCAGCGATGCCTTCTCGTCGTAGCCCTCGACGTCGAGCTGCTCGCCGATCGTCTTGGCGGAGGCGAGCAGGGTGCGGTCGTAGGCGGTGGTGGCGGCCGCGAGGCTCTGGCGATACAGGCTCACGCTGTTGATCACGATGAACAGCGCGATCGGCGCCAGGATGCCGATGAGCAGCCTGGCGCGCAGCGAGGCGGCGCGCATCACGACTCTTCGCGCAGCAGGTAGCCGAGGCCGCGCAAGGTCATCAAGGCGGCGCCGGTACCGGCCAGCTTCTTGCGCAGCCGGTACACCACCACTTCGATCGCCTCGTACTGCACCTCGCTCTCGCCGGGAAAGACCAGCTCGAACAGGCGCTCCTTGGCCACTGCATGCCCCGGCTTCACCATCAGCGCCTTCAGCAGGGCGAGCTCGCGTGGCGTGAGTTCCAGCACCTCGGCACGATGGTAGATGGCGCCGTTGTCGGGCTCGTAGCGCAGGCTGCCGACCTGCTGGGGGTTGTTTGCGGCCTCCGGCCCGGCGCTCTGGTGGCGCCGGTGCAACGCGCGAAGGCGCGCTTCCAGCTCGTCGAGGTCGAAGGGCTTGGGCAGGTAGTCGTCGGCGCCGGTGTTGAGGCCCACCACGCGATCGCCCACCGTGCCCCGGGCGGTCAGCAGCAGCACGGGCGTGCGCAGGCCTTCGGCGCGCGCCTGCGCCAGCACCTGCAGGCCATCGGCGTTGGGCAGGCTCAGGTCCAGCGCGACCACGTCGGGCTCGAGCGCGCGCCATTGCGACAGCGCCTGCGCGCCGTCGCCGCACAGGCGCACGTCGATCATGCGGCGGCCGAGGGTGCGCTGCAGGGTGGTTTGCATCGAGGGGTCGTCTTCGACTAACAGCAGCTTCATGGCCGGTACTTCGGTGTTTTCCCCAGTGCGCAGGACAGCCAACTGACAGCGGGCGCGCGCATCATAGCGGCGTTCCAGCCTTCCAGTTCCCCAAGGAGACATGCATGCGTCGAGACACCTTCCTGAAATCCATGGCCGCGCTGGCCGCCGCCGGAGCCCTGCCGATGTCGGCCTGGGCCGCACCCAACGTCAAGATGATGATCCCGGCCAATCCGGGCGGTGGCTGGGACACCACGGGCCGTGCACTCGGCAAGGCCATGACCGACGGCAAGCTGGCCGATACGGTCACCTACGACAACAAGGGCGGCGCCGCCGGCGCGCTGGGCCTGGCGCAGTTCGTCAACGGGTCCAAGGGTGACCCGAACGCGCTGATGGTGATGGGCGCCGTGATGCTGGGCGGCATCATCACCGGCAAGCCGCCGGTCAACCTCTCGCAGGCCACGCCGCTGGCGCGCCTGACCAGCGAATACAACGTGTTCGTGCTGCCGGCCAGCTCGCCCCTGAAGACCATGAAGGACGTCGTCGAGCAGCTCAAGAAAGACCCCGGCAGCGTCAAGTGGGGCGGCGGCTCGCGCGGCTCCACCGAGCACATCGCGGCGGCGATGATCGCGCAGAAGGTCGGTGCCGATCCGTCCAAGATCAACTACGTGGCCTTCCGCGGCGGCGGCGAGGCCACCGCGGCCATCCTGGGCGGCAACGTCACGGTCGGCGGCAGCGGCTACAGCGAGTTCGCGCCCTACATCGCCGACGGTAAGATGCGCGCGATCGCCGTCACGTCGGCGCAGCGCCTGCCGGGCATCAACGTGCCGACGCTCAAGGAGCAGGGCATCGATGTCGAAATCGGCAACTGGCGCGGCGTCTACGGCGCTCCCGGCATCACCCCGGAACAGCGCAAGGCGCTGACCGACCTGGTGCTTGCCGCGCTCAAGACGCCGACCTGGGCCGATGCCATGAAGAAGAACGACTGGACGCCTGCCGTCCTGTCGGGCGACGCCTTCGCCAAGTTCGTGGACGAGGAGTTCGCGAGCCTGCGCGCGACGATGGTCAAGTCCGGCATGGTCTGACGCGCCGGGTGCGGCGCGAGCGTGCGGGAGTGCGGCGCGGGCCGCGCTCCCATCTTTTCCCCGATCACACGCGAGGTCCAGAACAATGTCCAACATCGACCCCCATTCGAGCGGGCACGTGCCGCTCGAGCCCGAATCGCGGCCGCATGCGGTGTGGCCGCAGACGCTTGTCGGCGCCGGCATTCTGCTCACCGGCCTGGCCCTGGCTTACGGCGCCAGCAGCATTTCGTCGGAAGCGGGCTACGGCGGCGTCGGCCCCAACTTTCTGCCCTGGCTCGTGTCGGTGGCGCTCACGCTCTGCGGTGCCTGGATCGTCTGGGAATCGCGCACCGGCGGCTTCCGCCAGATGGATGCGCCCTCGGACGAGCCCGCCTACTGGAGCGGCCTGGTCTGGGTCTCTGCCGGCCTGCTGCTCAATGCGGCGTTGATCACCACCATCGGCTTCATCCTGAGCTGCACGCTGTGCTACCTGCTGGCGGTGCAGGGGCTGCGGCGTTCGAAGGGGCAGGCCGGCGTCAATTCGCCGCGCACCTGGCTCATCGACATCGTCACGGGGCTGCTGATCTCGGCGCCTGTTTTCTGGATGTTCACCAAGTTCCTGGCCATCAACCTGCCGGGCCTGACTGCCACGGGCTGGATCTGACATGGATATCTTCAACGCCTTGCTGCAGGGCTTCGCCGCCGCGATCACGCCCGCGAACCTGCTCTGGTGCCTGGTGGGTTGCGCCCTCGGCACGGCCGTCGGCGTGCTGCCCGGCATCGGTCCTGCGGTGGCGGTTGCCATGCTGCTGCCGATCACCGGCAAGGTCGACATCACGGCCTCGATGATCTTCTTCTCGGGCATCTATTACGGCGCCATGTACGGTGGCTCGACCACCTCCATCCTGCTGAACACCCCGGGCGAAACGGCCAGCATGGTGACGGCGATGGAGGGCAACAAGATGGCCAAGAGCGGCCGCGCGGGCGCCGCGCTGGCGACCGCCGCCATCGGCTCCTTCGTCGCGGGCAGCGTCGCCACCGTGGTCGTCACGCTGTTCGCGCCCTTCGTGGCCGACTTTGCAGTCAAGCTGGGGCCGCCGGAGTATTTCCTGCTGATGCTGCTGGCCTTCACCACCGTCAGCGCCGTGCTGGGCAAGAGCACGCTGCGCGGGCTGACGGCGCTGTTCATCGGCCTGGCCGCCGGCTGCATCGGCCTCGACCAGATCTCCGGCCAGGGCCGCTACACCGGCGGCATTCCGGAACTGCTCGACGGCATCGAGATCGTGCTGGTCGCGGTCGGCCTGTTCGCGGTGGCCGAGGTGCTTTATGCGGTGCTGTACGAAGGCCGGGTGGTCGAGAGCCAGAACAAGCTCAGCCGCGTGCACATGACGGCGCGCGACTGGCGCCGCTCGGTGCCGGCCTGGCTGCGCGGCACCGCAATCGGCACCCCCTTCGGGTGCATCCCGGCCGGCGGCACCGAGATCCCGACCTTCCTGAGTTACGCCACCGAGAAGAAGCTGGCGAAGGACCCGCGGGACAAGGCCGAGTTCGGCACCCGGGGCGCGATCGAAGGCGTGGCCGGCCCCGAGGCCGCCAACAACGCCACCGTCACGGCGGCGCTGATCCCGCTGCTCACGCTGGGCATCCCGACCTCCAACACCACCGCCATCCTGCTGGGCGCCTTCCAGAACTACGGCATCCAGCCCGGACCGCAACTCTTCACCACCTCGGCTGCGTTGGTGTGGGCGCTGATCGCCTCGCTCTACATCGGCAACGTGATGCTGCTGGTGTTGAACCTGCCGATGGTGGGCTTGTGGGTCAAGCTGCTCAAGATTCCGAAGCCGCAGCTCTACGCCGGCATCCTGATCTTCGCCACGGTGGGCGCCTACGGCATGCGCCAGAGCGCTTTCGACCTGGTGCTGCTCTTCGTGATCGGCGTGCTGGGCGTGGTGATGCGCCGCTTCGACTTCCCGACCGCCCCGGTGGTGGTGGGCATGATCCTGGGCCCGCTGGCCGAGGCGCAGCTGCGCAACGCCATGTCGATCGGCGAGGGCAGTGCGGCGGTGTTCTTCCAGCGGCCGATGTCGCTGGTGCTGATCCTGGTCATCCTGGCGGTGCTGCTGCTGCCGCGCCTGGCCAAGTACCTGGGCGACAGGAAGCAGTTGCGCGCCGTCGCCGGCTGACCTGCCGTCCGCAGGCGCGGCGCGCAGACTGCCGGAGCCTCACTCGTCGGCCGGGAGCGCAGTGGACTGCGCCGTGGTCGCGAATCCGCTGCCCGCGCCCTGGACGCGCGCGACCTCCGCGGTGAACTCCGGACCGTGGCGCAGCCGCTGGTACATGGCCACTTGCGCACGATAGCTCCCACGCATGGGATCGAAGTCGTCGCGCCACGCGCTCTGGCCGAGGCCGGAACGCAGCCACAGGTTCAGGTCAGCCACCGCCTCGGCGCGGCTCAATGCGCCGGGCTGCGGATCGGGCGGGCCGACCCGGAACTCCTGCGGCGTGCGTGCGTCGGCGGGTGCCGAAGCCAGATAGTCGCCCATCACCGCCGAGCGGCTCAGGGTGCTGGCGGCCGGGATCGGCGCGCCGACCCATTGCTCCGGCGGCACCGTTTGGGCAGACACGAAACCGGTGAATGTGACAGCTAAAAGAGCAAGAACTTTTGTATTCATGATGAAATCACTCCTCGGGTGTGCGGCGTGCGGGGATCGCAGCCATCACAGGCGTACTGTGAGGAGCCGCCGCCTTCGGGGCTGTGCGTTTGCGCACAGGTTTTTGCAACCGGCGGGTCCTGCCGACGGTGGAGTTCAGCCATGCCGCCTGACCGCTCCAGCCTGGCCTTGCAGCACATCGCGCTGCTGGAGGGCCTCTCCCGCGAGCGCCTGGACCAGCTCGCCCAGCGTTGCCTGTGGCAAGCCCTGCCGGCGGGCAAGCCGCTGCTGCTGCGCTCCGAGCGCAAGAGCGATGTCTTCTTCCTGGTCTCGGGCCGGCTGCGGGTGACGATCTACGCGGCCAACGGCCGGCAGGTCACCTTCCGCGACTCCGTCGAGGGCGAGCATTTCGGCGAGATCGCCGCCATCGACGGGCAGCCGCGCTCGGCCGACGTGGTGACGCTCACGCCGAGCGTGGTCGCGAGCCTCGATCGCGCCGCCTTTCTCGAGCTGCTGCGCGACGAGCCGGTGGTCGCCGAGCGCGTCATGCGCAGCCTGGCCGCGCTGGTGCGCCAGCTGTCCGAGCGCGTCATCGATCTCAGCACGCTGGGCGTGCAGAACCGCGTTCACGCCGAGCTGCTGCGCCTGGCGCAGGCCGCGGGCATCGCCGGCAACAAGGCGCGCCTGGAGCCGGCGCCGACCCATGCCGAGCTGGCCAATCAGATCAGCACCAATCGCGAGCAGGTGACGCGCGAGCTCAATGCCCTGCGCCGCGAGGGCCTGCTGGCCAAGGACGGCCGGGCGCTGGTGCTGACCGATGCGCAACGGCTCGAGCGAATGGTGGGAGAGGTGCGCGGCGCCTAGCGCCGCCGCAGCCTACTCGCCGTCGGCCCGCCAGGCCGGCAGCTTCCAGCCCGTCAGCATGGCCAGGGCCCGCAGCAGGGTGACGCAGCCCGCCGCCGCCACCAGCCCCAGCCATTGCGGCATCGCGAGCTCATGGGCCAGCACCACCAGCCAGGCCCCTGCGAAGGCGCACAGCGCATAGGGCCGGTGGTCGCTGAAGGCGCGCGGGATCTCGTTGCAGACGATGTCGCGCAGCACGCCGCCGCACACCGCCGTCACCATGCCCATGAAGACGGCGACGATGGCCGGCATCGCGGCGTCGATCGCGATCTGGGTGCCGCCGGCGGTGAACAGGCCCAGGCCCAGCGCATCGGGCCACTGCATGGCGCGCTCGGTCAGCGCGAAATGGCGCGTGCGCATGAAGAACATGGCGCCCACGCACAGCGCGAGCAGCACCCAGAGCCAGGCCGCATGCTGGACCCAGAAGAAGGGACGGCGGTCCAGCAGCACGTCGCGCAGCGTGCCGCCGCCGAAGGCCGCGAGGCCGGCCACCACGCAGACGCCGACCGCGTCCAGGCGCTTGCGCGCCGCCTCGATCAGCCCCGAGAGCGCAAACGCCAGCGTGGCCGCCGCCTCGATCGCGATCTGGGCGTGGGACAGGGACAGCACCTGGGACAGCGGCAGGCTCGACATGGTGGGCGACGACGGCGAAACAAGGTGTGTCGATGGTAGTTCGCCGCTGACAGGCCCCGTGCGCCATGGCACGATCGACGCCGCGCGCAGCCGCCGCGCCCCCCGGTCGTCCACTGACACACGCCATGCCGCTGAAGCAGCAGATCCGCTACTGCACCGCGCCCGACGGTGTCCGCATCGCCTATGCGACCGCGGGGCGGGGGCCGCCGCTGTTCAAGGTCGGCAACTGGCTCTCGCACATGGAGTTCGACCTCACCAGCCCGGTCTGGGGCCATGTGCTGGAGGCGCTGTGCGAAACCCACACCCTGGTGCGCTACGACCAGCGCGGCACCGGCCTGTCGGACCGCGAGATCGAGCAGATGTCCTTCGAGATCTGGCTGAAGGACATGGAAACCGTGGCCGACGCCGCCGGGCTCGTGCGCTTCCCGATGCTGGCGATCTCCCAGGGCGTGAGCCTGGCCATCACCTACGCCGCGCGCCACCCCGAGCGGGTGAGCCACCTGGTGCTCCAGGGCGGCTACGCGCGCGGGCGCCGGATGCGGGGCGGCGGCCAGGCGCTGGACGAGGAATCCGAAACCCAGGCCAAGCTGATGGAGATCGGCTGGGGCCGCTCGGACCCTGCCTTCCGCCAGTTCTTCACCAGCCAGTTCCTGCCGGAAGGCACGCCCGAGCAGCATCGCTGGTTCAATGAGCTGGCGCATGTCTCGACTTCGCCGCAGAACGCGGCGCGCATGCTGCGCGAGTTCGACCGCATCGACGTCTCGGCGCTGCTGCCCGAGGTGCAATGCCCGACCCTGGTGCTGCATTCCACCGGCGACCTGCGGGTGCCCTTCGACGAGGGGCGGATCATCGCCGCCGGGATCGCGCAGGCCCGCTTCGTGCCGCTGCACAGTGCGCATCACCTGGTGCTCCGGCAGGACGAGGTCTGGCCGCGCTGGGTGGAGGAGGTGCGCAGCTTCCTTGGCGGTCCGGATGCGGCCGTGCCGGACCCGGTGCTGGCCGGCCTGACCGTGCGCGAGCGCGAGGTGCTGGAGCTCATCGCCCAAGGCCGCGACAACGCACAAGTGGCGGCGGCGCTGCAGCTGAGCGAGAAGACCGTGCGCAACCACGTCACCAGCGTCTTCGCGAAGCTCCAGGTCGAGAACCGGCCGCAGGCGATCGTGCGGGCGCGCGAGGCCGGACTGGGCCGCGGCGCCTGAGGGGCCCGCCCGGAATCCGCCCGGGCCTGCACGGCCGAGCGCGGCGCGCTGCATTCCTACGCAGCGAACGGCCCGGTCCGACACGATCGGCGGGGTGCAAGCCTAGTCTGTGATCTCCACTTCATTTCGATGCAGGAGATGGCATATGCACTCACGCGATGACGACGATGCACGGCGCCGCGGTGCCTACGGAACGGCCCGCGACTGGCGCGGCGATGACGAGCGGCGCGGCGGCTTCCAGGGCCGCGGGCAGCAGGAAGCGTTCCAGGGACGCGGCACCCAGATGGGCGGCTACGACCCCTACGAGCAGGGCCAGGAGTACGGCCGCGGGGCGGGCGGCTCCGACTACGGCAGCGGCGAGACCTCCTTCTGGCGCGGCGACGAGCAGCAGCGCATGTACGAGCGCCCGCGCGGCGGCGCCTACGGCCGGGTCTACCAGGGCCGCGACAGCTGGCGCACCCATGGCTCGGACGAATCGCGCTACGGCGGCTTCGACCGCGAGCAAGGCGGCGGCGTCGGCGGCAGCGTCATGAGCGATTACGGCAGTGCCCAGCAGGAGCCTTGGCAAGGATCGGGCATGCCCCGCCACACGGGGACCGCGCGCGGCTGGAGCGGCGAGTACGGCCGGGCCGGCGGATATGGCGCCGGACGCGAGCAGGAGCGCCAGTGGGACCCGGACTACCACCAGTGGCGCAGCGAGCAGCTGCGCCGCCTGGACGAGGACTACGAAGCCTTCCGCAAGGAGCGCTACGGCAAGTTCTCCGAGGAGTTCAACACCTGGCGGGCAAATCGCGCCAGCCAGTCGCCCGCGGCCGGCCCCGGTGCGACGACGGGCACCGGGGGCTCCGGCAGCGCGTCGCCGTCCTCGCGCAGCGCCAGCACCTCTTCGGGCATGGCGACAAGCGGCGGCGTCAAGGGTTCCGAGACCAAGCAACAGGGCTGAAGCCCTGATACGCGATGCGCGGCGCCGGACCCGACGACGATCATGCGGTCCGTGCGATCCGCGCCGCGGCATGCCCGCTCGAGGTCTCGCCGCATTGCCATGCGGCGCTGCTCTTCGCCATCGCGGACGCGCGCTTCGTGCTGCTGGGGGAGGCTTCGCATGGCACCGATGACTTCTACCGCGAGCGCGCGGCGATCACGAAACGGCTGATCGAGGACAAGGCTTTCGACGCCGTCGCGGTGGAGGCTGACTGGCCGGACGCCCTGCGGGCCGATCGCTTCGTGCGTGGTGCGTCCGACGATTCGAGTGCGCTGCAGGCGCTCGGCGATTTCCGGCGCTTTCCGGCGTGGATGTGGCGCAACCAGCCGGTGCGCGAGTTCGTCGACTGGCTGCGCGCCTCGAACCAGAAGAAGCCGGCCGGGGAGCGGGTCGGCTTCTATGGCATCGATCTCTACAGTCTCTATACCTCCATCGCCTCGGTGCTGGACTACCTGGATCGGGTCGACCCCGAAGCCGCGCGGCGGGCGCGCCAACGCTACGGCTGCTTCGATCACTTCGGCGAGGACACGCAGGCCTACGGCCACGCCGCCGCCTTCGGCCTGAGCGCGAGCTGCGAGGAAGCCGCAGTGGCGCAATTGAGGGAGCTGCTCGAGAAGAGGGCCGACCCTGTCGGCGTGGAGGCGCATTTCCATGCCGAGCAGAACGCGCGGCTGGTGCGCAATGCCGAGCACTACTACCGCACCATGTTCAAGGGCCGCGTGGCCTCATGGAATCTGCGCGACCGGCACATGGCGCAGACGCTGGAAGCGCTGGATTCGCATTTGACCAGCCAGCGGTCCCGGCCCGCACGCATCGCCGTGTGGGCCCACAACTCGCACCTCGGCGATGCACGCGCCACGGAGATGGCGGACATCGGCGAGCTCAACGTGGGCCAGCTGATTCGCGAGCGCTACGGGCCGCAGTGCTTCAACGTCGGCTTCACCACGGCCACCGGCGAAGTCACCGCCGCCTCGGCCTGGGACGGGGAAGCGGAGCGCAAGCGCGTCAATCCGCCGCTGGCGGGCAGCATCGAGGCGCTGCTGCAAGAGGCCGGACTCGGACGCTTCGCGCTGATCCTGCGCAACAACGAAGTGCTCGCGCAGGCCTTGGCCGGCGCGCGCCTGCAGCGCGCCATCGGCGTGATCTATGCGCCGGCGACGGAGCGGCAGAGCCACTACTTCCATGCGCGGGTCGGCGAGCAGTTCGACGCGCTGGTTCACCTGGATCACAGCGCGGCCCTGGAGGCGTTGGACTGAGGGGCGGCGCCCGGCACGCTAGCGCTGGGGCGCAGCACGATCGGCCGGCAGCACGATGGTGGCGCGCCCGTCGCGGGAGGTGATGGCGTCCGAGCCGCCGGATGGCGGCGTGGACCCGGCCGGCGCCACGATGGTGGCGCGGCCGTCGGCGGACGATTGCGGCACCTCGGCCGGTGGTCCGCCACGGGCCCGATCGAGCGCATGGCCGGCAGCGCGGATGCAGGCCTCGCGCGCCGGTGCGGCCAGGCTGCCGTTGTTGCAGGCGGCGATCTCGCGCTCGTAGCGTTGCTGCAGCGCGTCGCGCGCGGGCTGGGCGAAGGCGCTCAGGGCCGTTGCCAGTCCGGCGCAGAGGAGGGGAAGAAATCGCTTCATGAGCTTCTCCAGTCCGCTGCAGCATCGCACCGCGCGGGCCGCCGCGCTGTGCGAGCGTGCAGCGAGTGCGGGTAGGCGCAGCGCGCGCCCCGGCCCGGTCTCAGTTCGCCGCCGGCTGCTCTGCGCGCTGCAGCGGCGGCGGCCCTTCCGGTGCATCGGCCGGATCGGGCTTGCGCCCGCGGATGCGCGCCACCATGCGGTGCAGCCAGTGCTCGATGTCGTCGACGTAGGTGAACACCGCCGGCACCACCAGGAGGCTCAGCACGGTGGAGGTGATCAGCCCGCCGATCACCGCCATCGCCATCGGCGCGCGGAAGCTGGAATCGGCCGCGCTCAGGCCGAAGGCGATGGGCGCCATGCCCGCGCCCATGGCCAGCGTGGTCATGATGATGGGCCGCGCGCGCTTGTGGCAGGCGTCGCGCAGGGCTTCCCAGCGGCTCATGCCATGGTCGCGGCGCGCCACGATGGCGTATTCCACCAGCAGGATCGAATTTTTGGTGGCCACGCCCATGAGCATGATGAAGCCGATCATCGAGGGCATCGACAGCGCCTGCTGCCCCAACAGCAGGCCGATGAAGGCCCCGCCCAGCGCCAGCGGCAGCGCGCACAGGATCGTCACCGGGTGCAGGAAGTCCTTGAACAGCAGCACCAGCACGATGTAGATGCACAGCACGCCGGTCAGCATCGCCAGGCCGAAGCTGGCGAACAGCTCGCCCATCATCTCGGCGTCGCCCACCTCGGCCACCCGCACGCCGGGCGGCAGGTTGCGCACCGAGGGCAGGGCCTCCACCGCCGTCTTGGCATCGCCCAGGCCGACGCCGGAGAGCTCGATCTCGAAGTTCACGTTGCGCGAGCGGTCGTAACGGTCGATCACCGCCGGGCCGCCCTCCATCGTGAGCTTGGCGACCTGGCTCAGCATCACCGGGCCGCGCGCACCGGGCACGGTCAGGCGTTCCAGCAGCGACAGGTCCTGCCGCGCCGAATCCTCCAGCTTGACCACGATCGGCACCTGGCGCTGCGCCAGGTTGAGCTTGGGCAGCGCCTGGTCGTAGTCGCCCAGCGTGGCCACGCGCAGGGTTTCGGCAATGGCCGAGCTGGTGACGCCCAGGTCGGCGGCGCGCGCGAAGTCGGGCCGCACCGCGATCTCGGGCCGGATCAGGCTGGCGGTGGAGGTGATGTTGCCCAGGCCGGGAATGGTGCGCAGGTCCTTCTCGACCGCGCGCGCCGCGGCGGTGAGCGCGGTGGGCTCCTCGCCCGTCAGCACCAGGATGTACTTCTCGCCCGAGCCGCCCAGGCCGACCGTGGTGCGCACGCCGGGCAGGGTTTCGAGCGCCTTGCGGATGTTGTTCTCGATGCCCTGCTTGCGCGGGCGGTCGCCGCGCGGCGCGAGCTGGATGGTCAGCGTGGCCTTGCGGGTCTCCGGCGTGCCGAAGCTGGCAAAGGGGTCCCCGCCCGCGCTGCCGCCGCCCACGGTGGTGTAGACGCTCTTCACGTGCTCCACCCCCATCACGCGCCGGCGCGTCTCCTCCGCCGTGGCCAGGGTCTGTTCCAGCGTCGCGCCCGGCGGCAGGGAGAGGTAGACCTGGGTCTGCGAGTTGTCGTCGGCCGGAATGAAGCCGGTCTTGAGCAGCGGGATCAGCGCGATCGAGCCGAAGAAGAACAGGGTGGCCAGCACCATGGTGGTGAAGCGGTGCCGCAGGCTGCGCTCGGCCAGGCGCATGTAGAAGCTGAGCCAGCGCGGCTCCTTCTCGGCGCCCACCAGGGGCTTCAGGATGTAGGCCGCCATCATCGGCGTGAGCATCCGCGCCACCACCAGCGAGGCGAACACCGCGAGCGAAGCGGTCCAGCCGAACTGCTTGAAGAACTTGCCGGCCACGCCGCTCATGAAGGCGGTGGGCAGGAACACGGCGATCAGCGTGAAGGTGGTGGCGATCACCGCCAGGCCGATTTCGTCGGCCGCCTCCATCGCCGCCTGGTAGGGCGACTTGCCCATGCGCAGGTGGCGCACGATGTTCTCGACCTCGACGATCGCATCGTCCACCAGGATGCCCACCACCAGCGACAGGGCCAGCAGCGTGACGACGTTGATCGAGAAGCCCAGCAGGTACATGCCGACGAAAGCCGGGATGGCCGACATCGGCAGCGCGACGGCCGAGACGAAGGTGGCGCGCCAGTCGCGCAGGAACAGCCAGACCACCAGCACCGCGAGCAGCGCGCCTTCGTAGAGCAGGTGCAGCGAGCCGTCGTATTCCTCCTGCACCGGGTCGACGAAATTAAAGGCTTCGGTGAGCTGGATGTCGGGATGCTGGGCACGCAGATCGCGCAATGTCTTTTGCACCGCGGCGCCCACCTCCACCTCGCTGGCGCCACGGCTGCGTGCGACCTCGAAGCCGACCACCGGCTTGCCGTCGAGCAGGGCGGCGGCGCGCGGCTCGGCGATGGTGTCGGAGACGCGGGCGACCTGGTCGAGCCGGATGCTGCGGCCGTCCGACAGCGGGATCTGCATGTCGCGCAGCTCCTCGGCCGAGCGCACGGTCGCCAGCGTGCGCACCGGCTGCTCGCTGCCGCCCAGGTCGGTGCGGCCGCCGGCGCTCTCGGTCTGCACCTGGCGCAGCTGGCGCGAGATGTCGGCCGCGGTCGCGCCCAGCGACTGCAGCCGGCCCGGATCGAGGTCGACGTGGACCTGGCGCGTGACCCCGCCCACACGGTTGACCGCCCCCACGCCGCTGATGGCCAGCAGCTTCTTGGTCACGGTGTCGTCGACGAACCAGCTCAGCGCCTCCGGGTCCATGCGCGAAGAGGCGATGGTGAAGGCCAGCACGGGCTGGGCCGCGAAGTCCAGCTTGTTGATCACCGGGTCGCGCACGTCGGCCGGCAGGTCGGCGCGCACGCGCTGCACCGCCGAGCGCACGTCGTCGACGGCTTCCTGCACCGGCTTTTCGAGCCGGAACTCGACGATCATCGTCGCCGCGCCGTCCTGCACCTTGGACGTGATGTGCTTGAGGCCCTGGACGGTGGCGATCGAGTTCTCGATCTTGCGCGCCACGTCGTTCTCGAGCTGCGAGGGCGCCGCGCCCGGCAGCGCGACCGAGACCGTGACCGTGGGCAGGTCGATGTCGGGGAAGTTCTGCACCTTCATCGCGTTGAAGGACAGCAGGCCGGCGAAGGTGAGCAGCACGAACAGCATCACCGCCGGAATGGGGTTGCGGATGGACCAGGCGGAGACGTTCATCAGGGCGCACTCCGCTTCGCCGGCAGCGCATCCACCACCCGGACCAGGTCGCCGTCGTTCAGGAAACCGGCGCCCTGGACCACGATGCGTGCGTCTTCCGGCAGCTTGGTCATGATCTCGATGCGGTCGCCCACGCGGCGGCCGGTCTCGACTTTCAGCTGGGCGACGCGGCTGTCGGGCTGCAGCACGAGCAGGTGGTTGAAGCCGTCGCGCGGCACCACGGACGCCAGCGGCACCGTCAAGGCGCCGCTGCGGCCGAGCTGGAATTCGCCGCGGGCGAACATGCCGGCCTTGACGGCGCTCGTCTGCTGCACGCCCGGGATGTCGACGTAGACCAGGGCATTGCGCGTCTGCGGGTCCACCGTCGGCGCGATGCTGCGCACCTTGCCGCTGACCTGGGCGCCGCTGGCGCTGGTGATCACGGCGGGGGTGCCCACGGCAACGCGAGCCAGCTCGGCCGAGGTCACCTCGGCGCGCCATTCGAGACGGCCCTGGCGGATCAGCCGGAACAGCTCGGTGCCCGCGCTGAGCACGCTGCCCACGGTGGCCGTGCGCGAGGAGATCACGCCGTCGTCCGGCGCCAGCACCTGCGTGTTGCGGCCGCGCACCTGCTGCGCGGCCAGCATGGCCTCGGCCGCCGCGACGCGCGCCTTGGCGGTTTGCTCGGCCGTCTGGTACTGGTTGATCTGCTGCTGGCTCAGGGCGCCGGTGGCCTGCAGGGTGCGGGCGCGCGCGGCGTTGCCGGCCGCATCGGCGGCCGTCGCCTTGGCCTCGGCCAGCGACGCGCGGGCCTGGGCCACGTCGGCCTGCACCGTCTCTGGCGAGAAGGTCGCGAGCACCTGGCCCTTTTTCACCACATCGCCCACGTTGACACGCACTTCGGCCAGCCGCAGGCCGTTGGACTCGGAGCCGATGCTGGCCTCCTGCCACGCCGCGACATTGCCGTTGGCGGCCAGCGTGATGGTGAGCTCGCTGGTCTCGGGCCGGGCCACCGTCACCGTGAGCGCCGGCCTCGGCTGGGCGGCGGCCTCCTTGGGCTTGGCGGCGCCTTGCTCCGCGGGCTTGCCGCGCGTGAACAGGAAGGCGGCGGCCGCGAGCAGCAGCACCAGCACGGCGGCAATGATGAGGAGGGTGGAACGCTTCATTCTTGTCATGGGAGCCACTTCACTTACTTCGCGATCGACGAGGTGTTGGTTGTCTCGGCACCGGGCCGCGCCCAGCCGCCGCCGGTCGTGCGGTAGAGCGCGACCCAGGCCTCGGCCCGCTCGCGCTGCAGCGCGACGCGCGAGGTCTGCGCCGCGAACAGGGTGCGGCGCGAATCCTCCAGCTCGAACAGGCTGGCCAGCCCGCCCTGGTAGCGCGCGCTGGTGGCATCGAAGGAGGCCTGGTAGTTCTGCACTGCGGTGTCGGCATCGCCGGCGCGCTGGTCGGTGCTCTGCAGGTTGATCAGCGCCTCCTCGACCTCGCGCACCGCCTGGCGGGCGTTGCCGCGGTAGAGCGCCACGGCCTCGTCGTAGCGCGCCCGCGCGGCGTCCACATTGGCGGCCAGGGCGCCGCCGTCGAAGATCGGCACCGACAGTGCCACCGGGCCGATGCTCCAGGTGTCGACGGTGTCGCGCAAGCCGCTGGTGCGGAACTGCAGGCGGCCGATCGAACCCTGCAGCGTCAGGCGCGGGAAGCGCTGCGCCAGCGCGGAGCCGGCTTCGGCGCTGGCGGCAGCCACGCCGAGCTCGGCCGCGTAGATGTCGGGCCGCTGGGCCAGCACCTGGGCGGGCACGCTGGCGATCGCATGCACGGCCGGCAGCGCGCGGTCCACCGGCGCGGCGTCGAGCCGGGCCTGCAGCGTGGGCGCATCGATGCCGGTCAGCGCGATCAGCGACTGCTGCAGCAGGGCACATTGCGCGCGCTGCTGCGTCAGTCGGGCCGCGGCGTCGGAGGCGCCGGCGCGTGCCAGCGCGGCATCCGCAGGCGCGGTGAAGCCGGCGCGCGCCGACAGATCGTTGAGGCGCGCGGTCTCGGCCCGCGACTGCGTATCGGCAGTCGCCACGGCGAGCTGGCGCCGGCAGGCACGCTCGCCGAAATAGGCGTTGGCCGTCTCGGCCGCCACCGACACCCGTGCCTCGTGCCACCTGGCGTCGGCGCTGTCGAGCCGGGCCTGGCTGGCGTCGCGGGTGGCGCGCAGGCCGCCGAAGAGGTCGATCTCCCAATTCGACTGCAGGCCGGCCTGGAGGGTGGTGATCGCCGGGATCGAGGTGCTCGCCGAGCCGCTGCCGGTGCCCCCCAGGCCGCCGAAGCCGCTGGTGGGCGAGTTGCTGCGCGTGGCCGAGGCATTGGCGGTGAGATTGGGCGCCAACGCCGCGCCGGCCGCCACGCGCGACGCGCGCGCCTCGGCGATGCGCGCGGCGGCGCTGGCCACATTGGGGCTCACGGCCTGGGCCGCGTCGATCAGCTCGACCAGGAGCGGATCGTCGAGCTGGCGCCACCAGTCGGCCAGCACGGGCAGCGAGCCGCCATGGGGCAGGGGCGTGCGCCACTGCGGGGGTGTCGGGGCCGTGACCTTCTCCGGCGGGCGTGGGAGCGTGCAGGCCGAGAAGACCAAAGGGAGCGCGAAAGGGAGCGCAAAGCTCAGCGCTCGAAGCCGGGAGTTCCTCATGAGGTTCCGCAAAAAGTGGCGTGGCTGGCGATCGGGTAGGTCGCGTCGCTGGCGCCGGGTGCAGCCGGGTGGGCCGGGCAAGGCGCGCAGCATAGCAAGACTGCGCGCTCCGCAAATCAAGCCCCTACTGCAGATCGAATAACCCTGCATCGTAGCCAGTTGCGCCAGCGCCATTGATGACGTTGGAGGCGTCCATTGATGCACAGGCTACGATCCCGCCATGTCAGCCATCACCGCGCCCACAGCCGCACTGCCGCTCGATGCCGAAGGCATCCTGGCGCTGGCAGCGCGCTCGATGTTTCATCTTTTTTCCAGCATCAGCCAGGGCATGTTCCTGGTCGATCGCGGCGGCCGCATCGTCTGGGTCAACGAGGGCTACCGCCGCTTCCTGCCGGCGCTGGGCTTCTCGTCCATCGACCAGTTCCTCGGCCACCCGGTCGAGGAGGTGGTGCCCAACACGCTCATGCAGCGCGTGCTGGAGACCGGCGAGCCGATCCTGATCGACCTGCTCACCAACAAGGCCGGCACCTTCGTGGTCAGCCGCCTCCCGCTGCGCGAGGAGCGCGACGACGGGGCGGCCGGCGCGGTGATCGGTGCCATCGGCATCGTGCTCTTCGACCACCCCGAAGACACGCTGAAGCCGCTGATCAGCAAGTTCGCGCTGCTGCAGCGCGACCTCGACGACGCACGGCGCGAGCTGGCCACCCAGCGCAACAACCCGCTCTGGCAGCAGTCGGCCGAGGGGCAGCGGCGATCGAAATACACCTTCGCCAGCTTCATCGGCTCCAGCCCGGCGGCGGTGGAGGTCAAGCGCCATGCGCGCCGCGCCGCGCAGTCCTCCAGCCCGGTGCTGCTGCTGGGCGAGACCGGCACCGGCAAGGAACTGCTGGCGCATGCGATTCATGCCGCCTCGGCGCGGGCCCGCCACAGCTTCGTCAGCGTGAACATCGCGGCCGTGCCCGACACGCTACTGGAGGCCGAGTTCTTCGGCGTCGCACCCGGCGCCTACACCGGCGCCGACCGCAAGGCGCGCGAGGGCAAGTTCAAGCTGGCCGACGGCGGCACGCTCTTCCTCGATGAGATCGGCGACATGCCGCTGGCCCTGCAGGCCAAGCTGCTGCGCGCGCTGCAGGAGGGCGAGATCGAGCCGCTGGGCTCGAACAAGCTGGTGCCCTTCGATGCGCGCGTGATCGCCGCCACCTCGCGCGACCTGCCGGCGCTGGTGAGGGAAGGGCGTTTTCGCGAGGACCTCTATTACCGCCTCAACGTGCTGCCCGTGCGCGTGCCGCCGCTGCGCGAGCGGCGCGCGGACATCCCTGCGCTGGTCGAGGCCCTGGGCGAGGACATGGCGCTGCGCAGCGGCGAGGCCCCGCCCGAGCTGCTGCCCGATGCGCTGGCGCTGCTGGCGGCGCAGCATTGGCGCGGCAACATCCGCGAGCTGCGCAACGTGCTGGAACAGGTGACCATGCGCAGCGACTCGCAGCGCATCGACGCTGCGCAGCTGGAGCGCATCCTGCGCGAGACCGGGCAGGAGAAGATCGCGGCGCCCGATCCGCTGCAAACAGCGCCGGGGGCGACCGCAGCCGACGACAAGGCGCTGCTGCTGCGTCCGCTGGCCGAGCAGGTCGCGGAGCTGGAGCGCAGGGCCATTGCCGCGGCGATGGCGGCGACCGGCGGCAACAAGCTGGCGGCCTCGCGGCTCCTGAAGATCTCGCGCGCGACCCTCTACGAGCGACTGGACGGCGCGGACTGAGCGACCCCTGGGCGGCAAGGTCGCACGCGAAGCCTCCTCGACTTGCAGGGCTCGCCGCCCCAACTTCCAGCCGCTGGACGGCGTCATCTGACAGCAGGTCTGGAAAACCCTGACTGATAAACGTGCAATTGTCTAAAACGAGGGCAACTCGAATGTACTGATTCCAGGCTTTTCACTCGGCACGCAAGGGAAAGTCCCGTGCTTCTTCCTCATTTGCGCCTGGCACGGACTGTGCAATATTCAGTCATCCATTTCAGGAGACAAAGAATGCACCGTCGCCATCTGGTCGCCCTCGCGGCGATCGCCACGCTGGGCGCTTCCGCGCTGAGCACGCCCGCGCTGGCCCAGTCCAACGAGATCCGCATCGCCCACATCTACAGCAAGACCGGTCCGCTGGAAGCCTACGGCAAGCAGACGCAGACCGGCTTCATGATGGGCCTGAACTACGCCACCGGCGGCACCATGACCGTCAACGGCAAGAAGCTGACCGTGATCGAGAAGGACGACCAGGGCAAGCCCGACCTCGGCAAGTCGCTGCTGGCCGCGGCCTACGCCGACGACAAGGCAGCGCTGGCGGTGGGCCCCACCTCCTCGGGCGTTGCGCTGGCGATGCTGCCGGTGGCCGAGGAGTACAAGAAGATCCTGCTGGTCGAGCCCGCGGTGGCCGATTCGATCACCGGCGACAAGTGGAACAAGTACATCTTCCGCACCGGCCGCAACTCCAGCCAGGACGCGATCAGCAACGCGGTGGCGCTCGACAAGCCCGGCGTCAGCATCGCCACGCTGGCGCAGGACTACGCTTTCGGCCGCGACGGCGTGAAGGCCTTCAAGGACGCCGTCAAGAAGGCCAAGATCGTCCACGAGGAGTACCTGCCGCAGAACACCACCGACTTCACTGCCGGTGCGCAGCGGCTGATCGACAAGCTCAAGGACCAGCCGGGCCGCAAGGTGATCTGGGTCGTGTGGGCCGGCGCGGGCAACCCCTTCAAGATCGCCGACCTGGATTTGAAACGCTACGGCATCGAGATCGCCACCGGCGGCAACATCCTGCCGGCCATGGCGAGCTACAAGCAGTTCCCGGGCATGGAGGGCGCGACCTACTACTACTTCGGCATCCCGAAGAACCCGGTGAACGAGGCCCTGGTCGCGGCCCACTACAAGGAATTCAAGACGCCGCCGGACTTCTTCACTGCGGGCGGCTTCAGCGCCGCGATGGCGGTGGTGACGGCACTCAAGAAGACGGGCGGCGACACCAGCACCAACAAGCTCATCGCAACCATGGAAGGCATGAGCTTCGACACGCCCAAGGGCACGATGACCTTCCGCAAGGAAGACCACCAGGCGCTGCAGAGCATGTACCACTTCAAGATCAAGGCCGACCCTGCCTTCGCCTGGGGCGTGCCGGAGCTGGTGCACGAGATCAAGGCGTCGGAGATGGACATCCCCGTCAAGAACAAGCGCTGATCTCCCGATGCTCGAGACGCGCGGGCTCACCGTCCGTTTCGGCGGCCATGTCGCGGTCAACGATGTCAGCTGCAGCTTCGCACCTGGCACGCTGACCGCGATCGTCGGCCCCAACGGCGCGGGCAAGACCACTTACTTCAATCTCATCTCGGGGCAGCTCAAGGCGACCGCCGGCACGGTGTCGCTGGACGGCCAGGTGCTGTCGGGCCTTTCTGCCTCGGCACGCACGCGTGCCGGGCTGGGGCGCGCCTTCCAGCTGACCAATCTCTTTCCCAACCTCACGGTGCTGGAGAACGTGCGCCTGGCCGTGCAGGCCACGCGGGAAGGGGCGCACCGGCGCGGGCTCAACCTGTGGAGCATCTGGAGCGACCACCGCGCGCTGACCGAGCGGGCCGACCGGATCCTGGACGAGGTGGCGCTCAAGGCCAAGGAACACGCCACGGTCGCGAGCCTGCCGCATGGCGACCAGCGCAAGCTGGAGGTGGCGCTGCTGATGGCGCTGGAGCCCAAGGTCTTCATGTTCGACGAGCCGACAGCCGGCATGAACGCGGCCGAGGCGCCGGTGATCCTCGACCTGATCCGCGCGCTCAAGAAGGACCGCAGCAAGACCATCCTGCTGGTGGAGCACAAGATGGACGTGGTGCGCGAGCTGGCGGACCGCATCATCGTGCTGCACAACGGGCAGTTGGTGGCGGATGGAGAGCCGGCGGAGGTGATTGCCTCGCCGGTGGTGCAGGAGGCGTACCTCGGCTTGCCTGCGGCCGGCGCCGAGGACGCTTCGCGGCATGTGACCGCCCCCATCCCGGCCTTTCCCCGCGCGGGGGAAGGAGCAATGCCATGAGCCATCCCGGCATGTTGCAACTCGAAGGCGTCCACACCCACATCGGCGCGTACCACATCCTTCATGGAGTGGATCTCGTCGTCCCCAAGGGCCAGCTCACCATGCTGCTCGGCCGCAACGGCGCCGGCAAGACCACCACGCTGCGGACCATCATGGGCCTGTGGCATGCCTCGCAAGGCCGCGTGCGCTTCGGCGACAAGGACATCACGGCCCTGCACACGCCGCAGGTCGCCGCCCTGGGCATTGCCTACGTGCCCGAGAACATGGGCATCTTCTCCGACCTCACCGTCAAGGAGAACATGCTGCTGGCGGCACGCGGCGCGAAGCGCGCCGAGCAGATGGACGAGGCGCGCTTGAAGTGGATCTTCGAGCTCTTCCCCGCGGTCCAGAAGTTCTGGAACCATCCGGCCGGCAAGCTCTCGGGCGGGCAGAAGCAGATGCTCGCCGTCGCGCGCGCGATCGTCGAGCCGCGCGAGCTGCTGATCGTCGACGAGCCCAGCAAGGGCCTGGCGCCCGCGATCATCAACAACATGATCCAGGCCTTCGACGCGCTCAAGAAAAGCGGCGTGACGATCCTGCTGGTGGAGCAGAACATCCACTTCGCGCAGCGGCTCGGAGACGCCGTGGCCGTGATGGACAACGGGCGCGTGGTGCACAGCGGCAGCATGGCGGCCTTCTCGGCGGATGAGGAACTGCAGCGGTCGCTGCTGGGGCTGGCCCTGTGAGGAAGCAGGAAAGGGACGCATGAAAATACTCGACTTCGATTGGAAGCCGCTCCTGCTCGTCCCGGTGCTCGCGCTCCTCGCGCTGCCCCTGACCGGCTCCTTTTCCACCTGGCTCACCCTCACCGTCGCCGGCCTCGCCATGGGCATGATCGTCTTCATCATCGCCTCGGGCCTGACCCTGGTCTTCGGCCTGATGGACGTGCTCAACTTCGGCCACGGCGTCTTCATCGCGTTGGGCGCCTTCGTCGCCAGCGCGGTGCTCGGCGGCATGGGCGACTGGACCGGCTCGCAGGAGGTCTGGCGCAACCTGGTCGCGGTGTTCCCCGCCATGCTGGTGGCGATGGCCGTGGCTGGGGCGATCGGCCTGGCCTTCGAGCGTTTCATCGTGCGGCCGGTCTACGGCCAGCACCTGAAGCAGATCCTGATCACCATGGGCGGCATGATCATCGGCGAGGAGCTGATCAAGGTCATCTGGGGTCCGGGCCAGATCCCGCTGCCCTTGCCCGATGGCCTGCGCGGCTCGCTGCTGGTGGGCGATGCGGCGATCAGCAAGTACCGCCTGCTCGCGGTGGCGGTCGGGCTCCTGGTGTTCGGGGTGCTGGCCTGGACGCTGGCCCGGACCAAGATAGGCTTGCTCATCCGCGCCGGCGTGCAGGACCGCGAGATGGTCGAGTCGCTGGGCTACCGCATCGGCCGGCTCTTCGTCGGCGTGTTCGTGGTGGGCAGCGCGCTGGCCGGCCTGGGCGGCGTGATGTGGGGCCTGTTCCAGCAGAACCTCATCCCGCAGATGGGCGCGCAGGTCAACGTGCTGATCTTCATCGTGATCATCATCGGCGGCCTGGGCTCGACCACCGGCGCGCTGATCGGCGCGTTGCTGGTGGGCCTCATGACCAACTACACCGGCTTCCTGCTGCCCGTGGCCACGCAGTTCGCCAGCATCGCGCTGATGGTGGCGGTCCTGCTGTGGCGGCCGCAGGGCGTGTATCCCGTGGCGAGCAGCCGGTGAGGGCGGGCGAATGCTGAATCGACTCCTGTCCAACGACCTGCCGCGCAGCCGCGTGCTGGCGGTGCTGCTGGCCGCGCTGCTGATCGCGCTGGCCTTTGCGCCCTTCATCTTCCCGGGCGTCAAGGCGCTGAGCGTGGCGGCCAAGGTGCTGGTGTTCATCGTGCTGGTCGCGAGCTTCGACCTGCTGCTGGGCTACACCGGCATCGTGAGCTTTGCCCACACGATGTTCTTCGGCATCGGCGCCTACGGCATCGCGATCTCGGCGACGCGGCTGGGGCCGGGCTGGGGCGCGGTGCTGCTGGGGCTGGGCGCGGCGCTCGCCGTGTCCCTGCTGCTGTCGCTGGCGATCGGGCTGTTCTCGCTGCGCGTGCGGGCCATCTTCTTCGCGATGATCACGCTGGCGGTGGCCTCGGCCTTCCAGACCTTGGCCTCGCAGCTGTCGGACTTCACCGGCGGCGAGGACGGTCTGACCTTCAGGCTGCCGGAGCTGATCTCGCCGTCTTTCGAGTTCGCCGAGGAGCCCTTCCTCGGCGTCTCGCTCGACGGCCGCCTGCTGTGCTACTACCTGCTTTTCGTCGCCGCGGTGGTGCTGGTGCTGGCGCTGTTGCGCATCGTGAACTCGCCCTTCGGCCGCGTGCTGCAGGCGATCCGCGAGAACGAGTTCCGTGCCGAGGCGATCGGCTACCGGGTGGTGGTCTACCGCACCACCGCCTCGGTGCTGTCGGCGCTCTTCGCCACGCTGGCCGGGGCGATGCTGGCGATCTGGCTGCGCTACAACGGGCCGGACACTTCGCTGTCCTTCGAGATCATGATCGACGTGCTGCTGATCGTGGTGATCGGCGGCATGGGCACGGTCTACGGCGCGGCCATCGGCGCCGCACTCTTCGTGGTGGCACAGAGCTACCTGCAGGACCTGCTGCGCCTGGGCAACGAGGCCGTGAGCAGCGTGTCGTGGCTGGCGGCGCTGCTGTCGCCGGACCGCTGGCTGCTGTGGCTGGGCGTGCTCTTCGTGCTGTCGGTCTACTACTTTCCGACCGGCATCGTCGGCCGCCTGCGAGCAAGAGCAAAGCGATGACTACACCGACTTCCAACTACCTGCAGATCGCCGGCCGCGAGATCCACTGGATGGACTGGGGCGGGCAGGGCGGCCCGGTGATCGTGGCCTGGCACGGGTTGGCGCGCACCTGCCGCGACATGGACGAACTGGCCGCGCATTTCGCGCAGCGCGGCTTCCGCGTGATCTGTCCCGACACCATCGGCCGCGGGCTGAGCCAGTGGAGCCGGGTGCCCGACGACGAATACCAGCTGGCCTTCTACGCCCGCCTGGCGAACGGCTTGTGCGATGCGCTGGCGCTCGAGCGCGTGCACTGGGTCGGCACCTCGATGGGCGGTGCCATCGGCCTGGTGTGCGCGGGCGGGCTGTTCGAGCCGCGCATGAAGGCACGCATCGCCAGCCTGGTGCTCAACGACATCGCGCCGCAGATCGCCGAAGCTGCCATCGAGCGCATCCGCTCCTATGCCGGCAAGCCGCCGGCCTTCGACACCGTGGCCGAGCTCGAGGCCTTCTTCCGCACGGTCTACAAGCCCTACGGCTGGCTCAGCGACGCGCAGTGGCGGCGGCTCACGGAGACCTCGACCCGGCGCCTGCCCGACGGCCGGGTGACGCCGCACTACGACCCGGCCATGGTGCGGCAGTTCGTCGTGCATCCGGAGGACTATGTGCTGTGGCCGCACTACGATGCGATCGAGGCGCCCGTGCTGTGCCTGCGCGGCGCCGAATCGGACCTGGTGCTGCCCGGGACGCTCGTGGAGATGCAGCGCCGCGGACCCGGTGCAGCCGGCCGCCTGCAGATCATCGAGGTGCCGGGCTGCGGCCATGCGCCGGCGCTCAATGTGCCGGAGCATCTGGGCCCGATCGAGGCCTTTGTGCGCGCCGCCGGCACGTAAGGGGCAAGCTCGCCACAATCGACGCCGAATCAACTCGGAGTCATCGATGGCGCTCTCGTTCTACGATATCTCGGTCCCGGTCTTCCTTCGCGGACTCGGCCAGCTTTCCCATCTGCTCGACAAGGGCCTCGCGCATGCGCAGGCCTCGGGCCAGGACCCGGCGGTGCTGGTCGATGCGCGGCTCGCGCCCGACATGTACACGCTGGCCGGCCAGGTCCAGAGCGCGAGCGACGCTTCCAAGCTCGGCACGGCGCGGATCGCCGGCCTCACGGCGCCGAGCTTTCCCGACACCGAGACCACCTACGCGGAACTGCAGGCCCGCGTCGCCAAAACGGTGGAGTATCTGCAGAGCGTGGACCGCGCACTGGTCGACGGCTTCGAAGACCGGCCCGTCACGATGAAGGCGCGCGGCAACGAGCTCAACTTCACCGCGCAGCGCTACCTGCTGCAATTCGCGCTGCCGAATTTCTTCTTCCACGTGACCACCGCCTACGGCGTGCTGCGGCACAGCGGCGTGCCGCTGGGCAAGATGGACTACCTGGGCCGGTTCTGAGGCCTGCCGGTCTCAGGCCCGAGTGGGCCAGCCGCTCAGGTGACGCTCCGCGATCGCCGCGAGCGCGGTGATCCAGTCGCCACGGTCGTTGAGGCAGGGGATGTAGTGAAACGCCTTGCCGCCCGCATGCAGGAAGGCGTCGCGCCCCTCGATCGCGATTTCTTCCAGCGTCTCCAGGCAGTCCGCCGGAAAGCCAGGGCACAGCACGTCGACGCGCGCCACCCCTGATGCGCCCAGCTCGCGCAGCGTGGGCTCGGTGTAGGGCTCCAGCCATTTGGCGCGGCCGAAGCGCGACTGGAAGGTGATGCGGTAGTGCGACTCCGCGAGCTTCAGGCGCTCTGCCAGCAGCCGCGCGGTCGCGAGGCACTGAGCCTGGTAGGGGTCGCCGAGGCGGATGTTGCGCTCCGGAATGCCGTGGAAGCTCATCAGCAGCCGGTCCGGCCGGCCATGGTGCCTCCAGTGCTCTTCGACGCTGCGGGCCAGCGCTTCGATGTAGAGCGGCTCGTCGTGGTAGTCGTTGACGAAGCGGAACGCCGGCACGCGTCGCATGCGCGCGCTCCAGGCGTTGATGGCGTCGATCACGCTGGCGGTGGTGGTGCCCGAGTACTGGGGATAGGCCTGCAGCACCAGCACGCGCGTCGCGCCCTCGGCCGTGAGCGCATCGAGCTGCGCCGCAATGGATGGCTGGCCGTAGCGCATGGCCTCGCGCACCGTCACCCTGTGGCCGCGCTCGCCCAGCCAGCCGGCCAGCAGCTTCGCCTGCTTCTGCGTCCAGACCTTGAGCGGCGCGCCTTCGGGCATCCAGATGCCGGCGTACTTGGCGGCCGACTTTGCAGGCCGCGTGCGCAGGATGATGCCGTACAGGATCGGTGCCCAGAGCGCCTTCGGGATCTCGACCACGCGCGGGTCGCCCAGGAAGTCGGCCAGGTAGGGCCGCACGGCGCGAGCCGTCGGTTCGTCCGGCGAGCCGAGGTTGCACCAGAGCACGGCGGTGCGCTCCTGGTTGGTTGCGGCAGCAGGAGCTTCGGGTCGAAAAGGCATGCGCTATTCTCGGCCATGGCCCTCGCGACCCCCGATCCCCTGTCGCTCGACGTGAAGCGCATCGCCGCGATCTCGCTCGACCTCGACGACACGCTGTGGCCCATCTGGCCCACCATCGAGCGCGCCGAGCGCGTGCTCCACGAATGGCTGCTGCGCGAGGCGCCGAAGACCGCGAACCTGCTCATCACTCCCGGCGTCCTGCGCGAGCTGCGCGAAGCCACCGAGAAGGAGCGTTCCGACCTGGCCCACGACCTGAGCGCCCTGCGCCGCGAATCGATACGCACCGCGCTCAAGCGCGCGCACGAGGACCCGGCGCTGGCCGACCCGGCCTTCGAGGTCTTCTTCGCCGAGCGCCAGCGCGTAACGCTCTACGACGACGCCTTGCCCGCGCTCGAGTGGCTCAGCGAGCGCTACCCGCTGGTGGCGGTCTCCAACGGCAATGCCGACATCCACCTGGCCGGCGTGGGGCGCTGGTTCCGCGCCGCCTTCAGTGCCCGCGAGTTCGGCAGCGGCAAGCCGCACGCGGCGATCTTCCGCGCCGCAGCCGCGTCGGTCGGCCTGCTGCCCGGGGATGTGCTGCACGTGGGCGACGACGCAGCGCTGGACGTGGTGGGCGCCCTCGGCGCCGGCATGCAGGCGGCCTGGCTGGTGCGCGACGAGCGGCCGTGGGAGCACGGCGCGCGGCCGCAGCTGATCGTGCCGAATCTGCGTGCGCTGTGCATGGCCCTCGGGGCCGGTTGACCGTCGCTCGCTCAGCGGCCTGCTGCTGAACGCATCGCTCGGCGTACCCTGCCCGAACGCGAGGTCATCTGCCTCACACGGGGCCCAAGCCGCCCGCGGCCCTGCCGCTGCGCACCGCGCCTTCGATCGTCGCCGGGTACGGCCCCTCGACGTAGTCGCCGCAGGCCACGAGACCGGGAGCGATGCGCGCCGGCGGGCGTTCGAGCCCCGGCGTGCAGGCGAAGGTGGCGCGCTTCTCGATCACCGTCAGCAGCGGCTGCAGGCCTGCGAGGCCCAGCTGCTCGCGCGCCTGCGCCAGGACCTGCAGCTGCAGCGCCTCGCGTTCCTCGCTGCTGGCGCTGACCACGAAACTCAGCAGGCCCGGCGGCCCGCCGAGCTGGCCGCGGTCGAAGACGAACTGCGCGGGCGCGCCGGCAGACGATCGCAGCGCTAGCATCGGCGCGGGCAGCGCCGGTCCGCCGGTGACGTACACGGTGGCGATGGCTTCGTGCGCCAGCGCCTGGGCCGATCGGGACCAGGCCGCGGCTTCGAGCAGGCCGGCACCGGCGGCGAGGCGCGCGGCTTCCCAGGGCGGGCAGGCGAGCACCACGCGATCGAAGCGTTCGCCGTCGGCCAGCCAGCCCGCGCTGTCGCGGGCGATGGCCTGCACGCGCGTGCCGGCGAGGACGCGCGTTCCGTGCCGGGCCAGCCAGCGCGCCGCCGCGTCGGGCAGCAGGGCGCCGAGGTCGACGCGGGGCAGCAGCAGGTCGGCGCCGCCGCGTTCGGCGAAGAGGGCATCGTGCAGCACGCGCAGGAAGACCTGGCCACTGGCGTGTTCGATGGGGGTGTTGAGCGCCGAGATGCACAGCGGCTCGACCAGCTCGCGCCGCACGCGTGGCGTCAGGCCGGCGCACAGCTGGGCGACCGAGGTCAGCGGATCGCAGAGAAAGCGGCCCGCCCGCCAGGCGAGCGCGCTTCGCAGGAGTGCGGCCTTGTCGCGCCACGACCAGCCCCGCGCGCCGAGGATGCCGGCCAGGAGGTCCAGCGGCGGCGGCCAGCCCGCCGGCACCGCCAGGCCGCCGCCGTCGGCAAAGCGCAGGCGCAGCGGCATGCGGTGCAACACCGCCGCGGGATCGATGCCCAGCTCGCGCATCAGGCCCAGGGTGGCGCTGTAGGCGCCGATGAGGATGTGCTGGCCGTTGTCGAGCAGCACCGGCGCACCGCCCGGCAGCTGCCCGGGCAGCGCCCGCGCGCGGCCGCCGAGGGTGCGCGCGGCCTCGAACACGGTCACCGCGTGGCCGGCGCGCGTGGCCTCGATGGCGCAGGCCAGGCCGGCCCAGCCGGCGCCGATGATTCCGACGGTCTTCACAACCTGCCGAGGGCCTGCACGCGCCACGCCAGCCAGAGCTTGCGCAAGGGAGTGAGGCTCACGCGCTGGTCCAGCACCCGGAAGTCGTCGCGCTCGATCTCGCGCAGCAGGGTGCGGTAGATGCTGGCCATCATCAGCCCCGGCTTCTGCGCGCGGCGGTCGGCCGGGGGCAGCAGGGCCAGCGCCTCGTCGTAGGCGGCATGGGCGCGCTCGGCCTGGAACTTCATCAGGGCGACGAAGCGCTCCGAATGCAGGCGGTTGAGCACCTCGTGCGCCTTGACGTCGAATTGCTGCAGCTCGTTGACCGGGAGGTAGATGCGCCCGCGCAGCGCGTCCTCGCCGACGTCGCGGATGATGTTGGTCAGCTGCAGGGCCAGGCCCAGCTTGTGGGCGTAGGCGGTGGTTTGCGCGTCGGTCTGGCCGAAGATGCGCGCCGCGCCTTCGCCCACCACGCCGGCCACCAGGTGGCAGTAGCGCTTGAGGGCCGCGAAGTCGAGGTAGCGGGTCTGGTCCAGGTCCATCTGGCAGCCGTCGATCACTTCGTGCAGCTGGCGCGCCTCGATGCCGTAGGCGCCGGCGTGCGGCATCAGCGCCTGCATCACCGGATGCTGCGGATGGCCGTCGAAGGCCTGCGCCACTTCCTTGCGCCACCAGGCCAGCTTGGTGGCGGCGACGCCGGGGTCGCTGACCTCGTCGACCACGTCGTCGACCTCGCGGCAGAAGGCGTAGAAGGCCGTGATGGCGGCGCGCCGCGGCTTGGGAAGGAAGAGGAAGGCGTAATAGAAGCTGCTGCCCGAGGCGGCAGCCTTGTCCTGGACGTACTGCTCGGGCGTCATCGTGGAAAACTCGTCATCGCGGGGGATTGTCTGCGCATCCGGAGGGCCCGCCAGGCCAGCAGCGGCGCATCGGCCTTGCCGATGGTCGGGCGCTGCGACCACGTATCGAAGCCCAGGGCCTCGATCTTGTCGAGGATGCGCAAGCCGCCCTGCACGACGAAGCGCAGCTCCCAGCCGGCGCGGCCCGGCAGGCGATGCACCAGCGGGGCGCCTTCGTTCATCAGCTCGCGGGCCCAGGCCACCTGGGCTGAAACCAGCGCGAGGGCGGACGGCGGCGGGGCAGCCGGCGCCAGCGGCCTGAAGCCGCCGAAATCCTCGGCCGCGAGGCCGTGCGCCGCGACTTCGGCCGCGGGCAGGTAGTGGCGGCCGCGCGGGAGGTCGACGCTCAAGTCTTGCCAGAAGTTGATCAGCTGCAGGGCGCTGCAGATGGCGTCGCTCCGGGCGAGCGCGCGGGCGTCGTCCACGCCGTAGAGATGCAGCAGCAGTCGTCCGATCGGGTTGGCCGAGCGGCGGCAGTAGTCGAGCAGTTCGGCGCGGTCGGCATAGCCGGCGGCGTCGCGGGTTTTTTCGATGTCCTGCATGAAGGCCGACAGCAGGTCGGCCAGCAAGGACTCGGGCAGGGCGAAGTCGCGCATGGCCTTGGCGAGCGGGCCGAAGACCTCGGGCCAGCGCGGCGAAGTCGCGGCGCCGCGGGCCGCGGCGGCAAGTTCGGCGCGGAAGGCGTGCAGGTCCTCGAGGCGCTGGGCTGCGGCCGCGACGCCCTCGTCGGCGATGTCGTCGGCCGTGCGGGCGAAGGCATAGATCGCCGCGATCGGCGGCCGCAGCCGCGGCGGGCACAGCCAGGAAGCGACCGGAAAATTCTCGTAGTGCGTGGGCGCCGCAGCGGCGGCAGGGTTGGGCGTGGAAGGCACGCGGCGGATTGTCGTGTACCCCGCAGTACGATCGTCGCGCCGCAGCCACTCCCCTTTGTCATGACCTCTCCCGCGCAGACGCTGAGCCCCGCCGATCCCGGCACGCATGCCAAGGCCGGGCCCGGCCTGATGATCGCGGCGCTCGGCGTGGTCTTCGGCGACATCGGCACCTCGCCGCTCTATGCCTTCAAGGAAACGCTCAATCCCGACCATGGGGTGGCTTTTTCCGCAGATGCGGTGCTGGGCCTGCTGTCGCTGATTTTCTGGGGCCTGATGTTCGTGGTGACGCTGAAGTACGTGGTCTTCGTGCTGCGCGCCGACCACGACGGCGAGGGCGGCATCCTGGCCCTGCAGGCGCTGGCGCGCAACGCGGTCGCCGGAAGTGGAATGCGGCCCTGGGTGTGGAAGGCGATCGGCGCCTCGGGGCTCGTCGGCGCGGCGATGTTCTACGGCGACAGCCTCATCACGCCGGCCATCTCGGTGCTCTCGGCAGTCGAGGGCCTGGAGGTCGAGGCGCATGCGCTCAAGCCCTTCGTGATCCCGATCACCCTGCTGATCCTGGTCGGCCTGTTCGCGGTACAGCGCCAGGGCACCGGCGTCGTGGGCAAGGTCTTCGGTCCGGTGATGCTGCTGTGGTTCCTGGTGATCGGGCTGGCAGGTCTGTGGCAGGTGCTGCAGCAGCCGCAGGTGCTGGCCGCCCTCGATCCGCGCCGGGCGGCGGGCTTCCTGCTGACGCACCATGCGCAGTCGCTGGCGGTGCTGGGCGCCGTGTTCCTGGCCTTCACCGGCGGCGAGGCGCTGTATGCCGACATGGGGCACTTCGGCGCCCGCCCGATCCGGCTGGCCTGGATGTTCCTGGCGCTGCCCGGGCTGGCGCTCAACTACTTCGGGCAGGGGGCGCTGGTCCTGGCCAATCCGGCGGCGGTCGACAACCCCTTCTTCCGGATGTTCCCGGGCTGGAGCGTGCTGCCGATGGTGGTGCTCGCCGCGATGGCCACGGTGATCGCCTCGCAGGCGGTGATCTCGGGCGCCTTCTCGCTGACCGCGCAGGCCATGCGCATGGGCTACCTGCCGCGGATGCGGGTGGTCCAGACCTCCGGCGAGGCCATCGGCCAGATCTACGTGCCGACCGTCAACTGGCTGCTGATGGCCGGCGTGCTGGCGCTGGTGCTGGGGTTCCGCAGCTCCAGCGCCCTGTCGGCGGCCTACGGCATTGCAGTCTCGGTCACGATGGTCACGACCACGCTGCTGGCCGGCGTGGTCGCCTTCAAGCTGTGGCACTGGAACCGGGTGGCGGTGGTGCTGGGCGTGCTGGCCTTCGCGGCGGTGGACCTCGGCTTCGTGGCGGCCAACAGCCTCAAGATCCAGGAGGGCGGCTGGCTCACGCTGGCCGTGGCCGCGTTCGCGCTGCTGATCTTCACCACCTGGGCCAAGGGGCGGCGCCTCGGCATGGCGGCCGCGGCGGCGCAGCAGGTGCCGCTCGAACCTTTCGTGGCGTCGCTGGCGCTCGGCATGCCGCATCGGGTGCACGGCACCGCGGTCTTCCTCAACCCGGACATCGATGCGGTGCCGCATGCGCTGCTGCACAACCTCAAGCACAACCAGGTGCTGCACGAGCAGGTGATCCTGCTGCGCGTGGAGGCCTGCGATACGCCACGCGTCGACGCCAGGCAGCGCATCGAGGCGCGCTTCCTGGGCCACGGCATCTGGGCCATGACGGCGCGCCATGGCTTCATGGAGCGGGCGCACGTGCCCGAATTCATCCGCATCCTGGCCTACCAGAAGACGCTGGCGATCGAGTCGACGAGCACCTCCTACTTCGTCTCGCGCGCCACGCTGGGCGACAAGCCGCTGCCGGGCATGAACCCGCTGCGCCGGGCGCTGTTCGCCTGGATGCAGCGCAATGCGGGGCGGGCCTCGGACTACTTCGGCATCCCCGGCAACAGCCTGGTGGAGCTCGGCCAGCGAACCTGAGCACCGCGACGCATCCCAGCGTCATTGACAGCGGTTCGCGTTTACCCTAAATTACTAACCGGCCGGTCATTAATGACCCCGATCGTTCTTCCCCAGGGTGCTCCATGACCGCGTCATCCGCTTTTCCCGCCTTCCGTCACGCTGGCCTGCTCCTTGTGGCCGCCCTTGCGCTCGCGGGTTGTTCGCGTCCCCCGCCCGCCGAAGAGCCGCTGCGCGCGGTCAAGGTGATGGCCGTGGGCACGAGCGCCTACGACACCGAGCCCGAGTTCTCCGCCGAGGTGCGGCCCCGGATCGAATCGCGGCTGGGCTTTCGTGTGGCGGGCAAGATCACCCGCCGGCAGGCCGAGCTCGGCCAGCAGGTGAAGGCCGGCCAGGTGCTGGCGCAACTCGATCCCCAGGACTACCGGCTGGCGGCCGAGGCCGCCCGGGCCCAGCATGCCGCCGCGCTGACCAACCGCGACCTCGCCCAGGCCGATCTCAAGCGCTACCGCGGGTTGCGCGAGCAGAACTTCATCAGTGCCGCCGAGCTTGAGCGGCGCGAGAGCACCTACAAGGCCGCCCAGGCCCAGCTCGAGCAGGCGCAGGCGCAGATGGCCTCGCAGGGCAACCAGGCGCAGTACACGACGCTGGTGGCCGACGTGCCGGGCATCATCACGGCGATCGAGGCCGAGCCGGGCCAGGTGGTGACGGCCGGCACGCCGGTCGTGCGCATCGCGCAGGATGGCGCGCGCGACGTGGTTTTCTCGGTGCCGGAAGACCGCGCCGCGCTGGTCAAGCCGGGTTCGCCGGTGACCGTGCGCGGCTGGTCCGACGGCAAGGAGCTGGAAGGCAAGGTGCGCGAGGTGGCGGCCAGTGCCGACGCAGTGACGCGCACCTACACCGTCAAGGTCGCGATCGACGCCGCCACGGCGCCGGCCCTGGGCTCCACGGTCTTCGCCCGCCCGCAGGCGCTGTCGCGCAGCGGCACGCCGGTGCTGAAGCTGCCGACCAGCGCGCTGCGCCAGGAAGGCAAGGGCAGCGCGGTCTGGGTGCTCGACAAGGCGAGCATGACGGTGCGCTCGCAGCCGGTGCACGTGGCCACCGCAGACGGCAACGAGGCGGTGATCGGCAGCGGCCTCACGCCGGGAATGCTGGTGGTGACGGCCGGCGTGCATGTGCTGTCGCCGGGGCAGAAGGTGTCGATCTACCGCGAGAAAACGGCGGCGCCCGCCGGGGCTGCGGCGGCGCAGGAAGCCGTGAACGCGCCGGGCCGGGTCACCCCGGTTTCCTCCACCCGCTGAGGACGGCTCGATGACGCCAGAGACCACCGCCGCCGGCGCCGGCAAGCCCGGCTTCAACCTCTCGAAGTGGGCGCTGGACCATCCCGCGCTCACCCGCTATTTGATGCTGGTGCTGATGCTGCTGGGCTTCGCGGCCTACTTCCAGCTGGGCCAGGACGAGGACCCGCCCTTCACCTTCCGCGCGATGGTGGTGCGCACCTACTGGCCCGGCGCGACCGCGCAGCAGGTGGCCGAGCAGGTGACCGACAAGCTCGAGCGCACGCTGCAGGAGGCACCCTACGCCGACAAGATCCGCAGCTACTCCAAGCCCGGCGAGTCGCAGATCATCTTCCAGATCAAGGACTCGTCGAAGCCCGGCGACGTCGCCAACGTCTGGTACACGGTCCGCAAGAAGATCGGCGACATCCGCGGCACCCTTCCGGCGGGCATCCAGGGCCCCTTCTTCAACGACGACTTCGGCGACGTCTACGGCGTGATCTATGCGCTGGAAAGCGACGGCTTCAGATATGCCGAGCTCAAGACCTTCGCCGACGACGTGCGCCAGCAGCTGCTGCGCGTGCAGGACGTGGCCAAGGTCGAGCAGTTCGGCGTGCAGGACGAGAAGGTCTTCGTCGAGGTCTCGCAGAAACGCCTGGCGCAGCTGGGGCTGGACTTCAACACCGTGCTGTCGCAGCTGGGGCAGCAGAACGCCATCGAGAGCGCCGGCACGATCCAGGCGCCGCAGGACGTGGTGCAGGTGCGGGTGGCCGGCCAGTTCACCAGCGTGGACCAGCTGCGCGCGATGCCGATCCGCGGCACTTCGGGCAGCCAGATGCGCCTCGGTGACATCGCGGAAATCCGCCGGGACTATGTCGATCCGCCGCAGGTCAAGGTGCGGCACCAGGGCAAGGAGGTGATCGCGCTGGGCATCTCCATGGCCAAGGGCGGCGACATCATCACGCTCGGCGAGTCCCTGCGCGCGGCCACCGCCGAGATCGACAAGCGCCTGCCGGCGGGCGTGAAGCTGGCGCAGGTGCAGAACCAGCCGGTGGCGGTCTCGACCTCGGTGAACGAGTTCGTGCGGGTGCTGATCGAGGCTGTGGCCATCGTGCTGGCGGTGAGCTTCATCGCGCTCGGGCTCCACAAGGGCGGGCGCTTCGGGTACTACATCGACATCCGCCCGGGCCTGGTGGTGGCGATCACCATTCCGCTGGTGCTGGCCGTGACCTTCCTCGCGATGAACTACTTCGGCATCGGGCTGCACAAGATCTCGCTGGGTTCGCTGATCATCGCGCTCGGCCTCCTGGTGGACGACGCGATCATCGCGGTCGAGATGATGGTGCGGAAGATGGAGGAGGGCTACGACAAGGTTCGTGCCGCCACCTTCGCCTACGACGTCACGGCCAAGCCGATGCTGACCGGCACGCTGATCACGGCCGCGGGCTTCCTGCCCATCGGCATCGCGAAGTCGGTGACGGGCGAGTACACCTTCGCGATCTTCGCGGTGACGGTGATCGCGCTGGTGCTGAGCTGGCTGGTCTCGGTCTACTTCGTGCCCTACCTCGGCACCTTGCTGCTGAAGGTGAAGCCGCACGATCCCGAGGAGCCGCCGCACGAGCTGTTCGACTCGCCCTTCTACAGCACCTTCAGGCGCACGGTGAACTGGTGCGTCAAGCACCGCTGGCTGACCATCGGCGCGACCCTGCTGACCTTCGCGCTGGGCATCGTCGGCATGGGCAAGGTGCAGCAGCAGTTCTTTCCCGATTCGAGCCGGCCGGAGATCATGGTCGACCTGTGGTTCCCCGAAGGCACCTCCTTCGCCGCCAACGAGGAGGTCGCCAAGCGCGTCGAGCAGCGGCTGCTGAAGGAAGAGGGCATCACCACCGTCAGCACCTGGGTCGGCTCCGGCGTGCCGCGCTTCTACCTGCCGCTGGACCAGGTGTTCCCGCAGACCAACGTCTCGCAATTGATCGTGCTGGCCAAGGACCTCAAGTACCGCGAGTCGCTGCGCCTCAAGCTGCCGGGGCTGCTGGCGGAGGAGTTCCCCGAGATCCGCGGCCGCGTGAAGCTTCTGCCCAACGGGCCGCCGGTGGCCTATCCGGTGCAGTTCCGCGTGATCGGGACCGAGCCGGAACTGCTGCGCACGCATGCCGACGAGGTCAAGGCGATCATGCGCGACAACGCCAACATGCGCGGCGTGAACGACAACTGGAACGAGTCGGTCAAGGTGATCCGGCTCGAGGTGGACCAGGACAAGGCGCGCGCCCTCGGCGTCACCAGCCAGGCCATCGCGCAGGCCTCGCGCACGATGTTCAGCGGCACCACCATCGGCCAGTACCGCGAGAACGACCTGCTGATCGACATCGTGCTGCGCCAGCAGCCCGACGAGCGCGAGGCGATCTCGGACATCGGCAACGCCTACCTGCCCACCAGTTCCGGCCGTTCGATCCCGCTGACGCAGATCGCCCGGCCGGTGTTCAGTTGGGAGCCCGGCGTGATGTGGCGCGAGAACCGCGACTACGCGATCACGGTGCAGGGCGACATCGTCGAGGGGCTGCAGGGCGCCACCGTCACCGAGCAGCTGCTGCCGGCGTTACGCAAGCTGGAGGCCAAGTGGCATGCCGAAGGGCAGGGCGCCTACCGCATCGAAGTGGCGGGCGCGGTGGAGGAGAGCAGCAAGGGCTCGTCGTCGATCGTGGCGGGCATTCCGATCATGCTGTTCCTGGTCTTCACGCTGCTCATGCTGCAGCTGCACAGCTTCAGCCGTTCGATGCTGGTCTTCCTGACCGGACCGCTGGGCATCGCCGGCGTGGCCGGCGCGCTGCTGGTGACGAACCGGCCCTTCGGCTTCGTGGCCCTGTTGGGCGTGATCGCGCTGATGGGCATGATCCAGCGCAACGCCGTGATCCTGATCGACCAGATCGAGCACGACCGCGCGGCCGGCGTGCCGACCTGGGATGCGATCGTCGAATCGGCGGTGCGCCGGCTGCGCCCCATCGTGCTGACCGCGGCCGCGGCGGTGCTGGCGATGATCCCGCTGTCGCGCAGCGTCTTCTGGGGGCCGATGGCGATCGCCATCATGGGCGGCCTCATCGTTGCCACCGTGCTGACGCTGCTGGCCCTGCCGGCAATGTACGCGGCCTGGTTCCGCGTGCGCCGTGATGAAGCCAACCCCGCCAAGGAGGCCGAGGAGGCCCTGGTTCGCGCTTAAAATACGCGGTTGACCGATTTCAGGCGGTCGGCTTTCCCGGCCGGCTGCTATTCGAATGCGAAGGCGGCCTGCGGGCCGCCTTCCGTATTCATCACCTGAAAAAACTGGAACCGCGCGGGTGGCGAAATTGGTAGACGCACCAGGTTTAGGTCCTGACGTTCGCAAGAACGTGCCGGTTCGAGTCCGGCCCCGCGCACCAGCACAAGACCCTCTCAAGGAAGACACAAATGACCGTGAACGTTGAAACCCTCGACAAGCTCGAGCGCAAGATCACGCTGACCTTGCCCGTCGGCACCATCCAGTCCGAGGTCGATTCACGCCTCAAGAAGCTGGCCCGCACCGTCAAGATGGACGGCTTCCGCCCCGGCAAGGTGCCGATGACCGTGGTGGCCCAGCGCTACGGCTACTCGGTGCACTACGAGGTCATGAACGACAAGGTCGGCGAGGCCTTCTCGCAGGCCGCCAACGAGGCCAAGCTGCGCGTGGCCGGCCAGCCGCGCATCACCGAGAAGGAAGAGGCGCCCGAGGGCCAGCTGGCCTTCGACGCGGTCTTCGAGGTCTTCCCCGACGTCAAGATCAACGACCTCTCCAATGCCGAGGTCGAGAAGCTCAGCGCCGAGGTGGGCGACGATGCGATCGACAAGACGCTCGACATTCTGCGCAAGCAGCGCCGCACCTTCGCCCAGCGCGCCCAGGACGCCGCCGTGCAGGACGGGGACCGCGTGACGGTCGACTTCGAGGGCAAGATCGACGGCGAGCCCTTCCAGGGCGGCAAGGCCGACGACTTCCAGTTCATCGTCGGCGAGGGCCAGATGCTCAAGGAATTCGAGGACGCCGTGCGCGGCCTCAAGGCCGGCGACAGCCGCACCTTCCCGCTGTCCTTCCCGGCCGACTACCACGGCAAGGACGTGGCCGGCAAGCAGGCCGACTTCATGGTCACGGTCAAGAAGATCGAGGCCTCGCACCTGCCCGAGGTCAACGAGCAGCTGGCCAAGTCGCTCGGCATCGCCGAGGCCACCGTCGAAGGCCTGCGCGCCGACATCAAGAAGAACCTGGAGCGCGAAGTCAAGTTCCGCCTGCTGGCACGCAACAAGAACGCCGTGATGGACGCGCTGATCGCCAACGCCGAGCTGGACCTGCCCAAGTCGAGCGTCCAGGCCGAGGTCGACCGCATGGTCGAAGGCGCCCGTGCCGAGCTCAAGCAGCGTGGCATCAAGGACGCCGACAAGGCCCCGATCCCCGACGACGTGTTCCGCCCGCAGGCCGAGCGCCGCGTGCGTCTGGGCCTGGTCGTGGCTGAGCTGGTGCGCGCCAACAACCTGCAGGCCAAGCCCGAGCAGATCAAGGCCCACATCGACGAGTTGGCGGCCAGCTACGAGAAGCCGGCCGACGTGGTGCGCTGGTACTTCAGCGACAACCGCCGCCTGGCCGAGGTCGAGGCGGTGGTGATCGAGAACAACGTCACGGATTTCGTGCTCGGCCAAGCGAAGGTCAATGCCAAGTCGGTCTCCTTCGACGAGCTGATGGCCCAGCAGGGCTGACGCGCCGGCCACCTCGTGGGGCTTGTGCTTTGTGGCACGGGCCCCATGTCGTCTGGGTACAGTACAAAACCTCTCTGGAGAGCACACATGAGCGCACAGGACATTCAAGGCCTCGGCATGATCCCGATGGTCATCGAGCAATCGGGCCGCGGCGAGCGTTCCTACGACATCTATTCGCGGCTGCTCAAGGAGCGGGTGATCTTCCTGGTGGGCGAGGTCAACGACCAGACCGCCAACCTGGTGGTGGCGCAGCTGCTCTTTCTGGAAAGCGAGAACCCGGACAAGGACATCTCGTTCTACATCAACTCGCCCGGCGGCAGCGTGAGCGCCGGCATGGCGATCTACGACACCATGCAGTTCATCAAGCCGGCCGTGTCGACCCTGTGCGTGGGCTTCGCCGCCAGCATGGGCGCCTTCCTGCTGGCAGCGGGCGAGAAGGGCAAGCGTTTTTCGCTGCCCAACTCCAAGATCATGATCCACCAGGTTCTGGGCGGCGCCCGGGGCCAGGCGACCGATATCGAGATCCATGCCCGCGACATCCTGAAGACGCGCGAGCAGATGAACCGCATCCTGGCCGAGCGCACCGGCCAGCCGCTGGAGAAGATCGCCCGCGACACCGAGCGGGACTACTTCCTGACCGCGGACGAAGCCAAGGACTACGGCCTGGTCGACCAGGTGATCGCCAAGCGCAGCTGAGCCGGGGGCGCTGAGGCGCCCCGGCGGCGACAACGGCGTTTTCCGTACGGAAAACGCCGTTTTTGTTCGGGTTGGGGACGGGCCGAGGGTCTTCCTTCTTCGCTATCATTGTTAAACCCCCGTTACGAGGCATCTGTCCATGGCCGAGAAAAAAGGCTCTTCCAGCGAAAAAACGCTTTACTGCTCGTTCTGCGGGAAGAGCCAGCACGAGGTCAAGAAGCTGATCGCCGGCCCGTCGGTTTTCATTTGTGACGAGTGCATCGATCTCTGCAACGAGATCATTCGCGACGAGCTGCCCGCCGGCGAGGAATCGCGCGAGGCGCGCAGCGACCTGCCGACGCCGCTGGAGATCAAGGCCAACCTCGACAATTACGTCATCGGCCAGGAGCCTGCCAAGCGCATGCTGTCGGTGGCGGTCTACAACCACTACAAGCGGCTGCGCCACAAGGACAAGGCCAAGGGCGAAGACGTCGAGCTCAGCAAGAGCAACATCCTGTTGATCGGCCCCACCGGTTCCGGCAAGACCCTCCTGGCCCAGACCCTGGCCCGCATGCTCGACGTGCCCTTCGTGATGGCCGACGCCACCACGCTGACCGAGGCCGGCTATGTGGGCGAGGACGTCGAGAACATCATCCAGAAGCTGCTGCAGAGCTGCAACTACGAGGTGGAGCGGGCGCAGCGCGGCATTGTCTACATCGACGAGATCGACAAGATCTCGCGCAAATCCGACAACCCCTCGATCACCCGCGACGTGTCGGGCGAGGGCGTGCAGCAGGCGCTGCTCAAGCTGATCGAAGGCACCATGGCCAGCGTGCCGCCGCAGGGCGGGCGCAAGCACCCCAATCAGGACTTCCTGCAGATCGACACGACCAACATCCTGTTCATCTGCGGCGGTGCCTTCGCGGGATTGGAGAAGGTGATCGAGAACCGCACCGAGGCCTCCGGCATCGGCTTCGGCGCTTCGGTCAAGAGCAAGCAGCAACGCAGCCTGACCGAGGTGTTCCGCGAGGTCGAGCCCGAGGACTTGATCAAGTTCGGCCTGATTCCGGAACTGGTCGGCCGCATGCCGGTCGTTGCGTCACTGGCCGAGCTCAGCGAGGACGCCCTGGTGCAGATCCTGACCGAACCGAAGAACGCGGTGGTCAAGCAATTCACCAAGCTGCTGCAGATGGAAGGCGTCGACCTCGAGATCCGTCCGGCGGCGCTCAAGGCCATTGCGCGCAAGGCGCTGGCCCGCAAGACCGGTGCCCGCGGCCTGCGCTCGATCCTGGAGCAATCCCTGATCGACACCATGTTCGAGCTGCCGAATGCCACCAATGTCGACAAGGTCGTGGTCGAAGAATCCACAATCGACGAAAACAAGCCACCGCTCCTCGTGTACCGCGAGGCGGCCAAGAAGGCCTGATTGAGTGACTGTCAGGCCGGCCCCTCGGATACCGGCGACCGGCGTCTTCGGCGATTACTGTGCCCGCGGGCTTGAAAAGCGCGCGCGGCCGACCATCTTTCCATGATCAAGTAAAGGATTTCCATGTCCGGTCATACCCCTCTGCCTGCCACCGAAATCGACCTGCCGCTGCTGCCGCTGCGCGACGTGGTCGTTTTCCCCCACATGGTGATCCCGCTTTTCGTCGGCCGGCCCAAGAGCATCAAGGCGCTCGAGCTCGCAATGGAAGCGGAGCGCCGGATCATGCTGGTCGCCCAGAAGGCCGCCGCCAAGGACGAGCCGTCTGTCGAGGACATGTTCGAGGTCGGCTGCATCTCGACCATCCTGCAGATGCTGAAGCTGCCCGACGGCACGGTGAAGGTGCTGGTCGAGGGCCAGCAGCGCGCGCGCGTCAACCGCATCGACGACGGCGAGACGCATTTCTCCGCCAACGTGACGCCCGTGCAAGTGCCCGAGGCCGCGGTGCAGAAGGGCACCGAGGTCGAGGCGCTGCGCCGCGCGGTGATGCAGCAGTTCGACCAGTACGTCAAGCTCAACAAGAAGATCCCGCCCGAGATCCTGACCTCGATCTCGAGCATCGACGATCCGGGCCGCCTGGCCGACACCATCGCCGCCCACCTGCCGCTCAAGCTCGACAACAAGCAGGCGGTGCTCGACCTCGACGACATCAAGGCCCGGCTGGAGAACCTGTTCGGCCAGCTGGAGCGCGAGGTCGACATCCTCAATGTCGACAAGAAGATCCGCGGCCGCGTCAAGCGCCAGATGGAGAAAAACCAGCGCGACTTCTACCTGAACGAGCAGGTCAAGGCGATCCAGAAGGAACTGGGCGAAGGCGAAGAGGGCGCCGACGTCGAGGAGATCGAGAAGAAGATCAAGCTCGCCAAGATGCCCAAGGAAGCGCTCAAGAAAGCCGAAGGCGAGCTCAAGAAGCTCAAGCTGATGTCGCCCATGTCGGCCGAGGCCACCGTGGTGCGCAACTACATCGACGTGCTGATCGGCCTGCCCTGGAGCAAGAAGACCAAGATCAAGCACGACCTCGCGCATGCCGAGGAGGTGCTCAACGAGGACCACTACGGTCTCGAAAAGGTCAAGGACCGAATCCTTGAATATCTTGCGGTGCAGCAGCGCGTCGACAAGGTGAAGGCGCCGATCCTCTGCCTCGTGGGTCCGCCGGGCGTGGGCAAGACCTCGCTGGGCCAGTCGATCGCCAAGGCGACCGGCCGCAAGTACACGCGCATGGCGCTGGGCGGCATGCGCGACGAGGCCGAGATCCGCGGGCACCGCCGCACCTACATCGGCGCATTGCCGGGCAAGGTGCTGCAGAGCCTGAACAAGGTGGGCACGCGCAATCCCTTGTTCCTGCTGGACGAGATCGACAAGCTGGGCACCGACTTCCGCGGCGATCCATCGAGCGCGCTGCTGGAAGTGCTGGACCCCGAGCAGAACCACACCTTCGGCGACCATTACGTCGAGGTCGACTTCGACCTCTCCGACGTGATGTTCGTCGCCACCTCGAACTCGATGAACATTCCGCCGGCGCTGCTGGACCGGATGGAAGTGATCCGCCTTGCGGGCTACACCGAGGACGAGAAGACGCACATTGCGCTCAAGTACCTGCTGCCCAAGCAGATGAAGAACAACGGCGTGAAGGAGGACGAACTCCTGATCACCGAGGAGGCCGTGCGCGACATCGTGCGCTACTACACCCGCGAGGCCGGCGTGCGTTCGCTCGAGCGCGAGCTTTCCAAGATCTGCCGCAAGACGGTCAAGGGCCTGCTGCTCAAGAAGATGACGCCCAAGGTCTTGGTCGAGGGCAAGAACCTCAACGACTTCCTCGGCGTGCGCAAGTACACCTTCGGCCTAGCCGAGAAGCAGAATCAGGTGGGCCAGGTGGTCGGCCTGGCATGGACCGAAGTCGGTGGCGACCTGCTCACGATCGAGGCCGTGACGATGCCCGGCAAGGGCGTGATCAGCCGCACCGGCTCGCTCGGCGACGTCATGAAGGAGTCGGTGGAGGCCGCCCGCACCGTGGTGCGCAGCCGCGCACGCCGGCTCGGCATCAAGGACGAGGTGTTCGAGAAGCGCGACATCCACATCCACGTGCCCGACGGCGCCACGCCCAAGGACGGCCCGAGTGCGGGCGCCGCGATGACGACCGCCTTCGTGTCGGCCCTGACCGGCATCCCCGTGCGCGCCGACGTCGCGATGACCGGCGAGATCACGCTGCGCGGAGAAGTCACTGCCATCGGCGGCCTGAAGGAAAAGCTGCTGGCCGCCCTGCGCGGCGGCATCAAGACCGTGCTGATCCCGGAGGAGAACGCCAAGGACCTGCAGGACATCCCCGAGAACGTGAAGAACGGCCTCGAGATCGTGCCGGTGAAGTGGATCGACAAGGTGCTCGAGATCGCGCTGGAGAAGGAGCCGACGCCGCTGTCGGATGAGGAGGTCGCGGCCTCCGCTGCAGCAATGGCCGAGCAGGCCAAGCAGCGTGCACCGCAGCCTGCGGAAGGCTCGATCAAGCATTGAGCCTCGGCCCTTGCGAGAGCTCGAAAAAGTGCTATATAATTTAAGGCTTGAAACGCGGGAATAGCTCAGTTGGTAGAGCGCAACCTTGCCAAGGTTGAGGTCGAGAGTTCGAGACTCTTTTCCCGCTCCAGTTTTCAAAAGGGAAGCTTCAAGCTTCCCTTTTTTTCGCGAGTTCCAAGCAAGAAGAAAACGTCGATTCAACGCGTGGCGCGATAGCAAAGCGGTTATGCAACGGATTGCAAATCCGTCTAGCCCGGTTCGACTCCGGGTCGCGCCTCCACCCTTCCTCGGTATCGAAGAGAACAGCCCCTCCAACCATCGTTGTCGGGGCTGTTCTCGTTTCGGGTATCGTCCCTATCCAACCGGACGCCCGGATGGTGAAATTGGTAGACACATCGGACTTAAAATCCGCCGCTTCCTGCATAAGGGGCGTACCGGTTCGACCCCGGTTCCGGGCACCACCACATCACAAGGGAGCATGACATGCCTCGCTACAACGCTCCGTTCGAAATCCACGTCCACGGCGACGTGCCGCTGCGCCCTGATGCGAGCTTCGAGCAGATTCAGGAAGCCCTGAAACCGCTCTGGAAATACGCTGGCGCCCGTTCGCTGGCCGATGGCGCGAACAGCGTCTATGAGGAAGAGCCCGGCATCCGCTTCGAGCAGAAGGAGCACATGCTCCAGATCTGCTGGACGGTTGCCGGCGACGAAGATTTCCGCCAGGCGCTCGACGAGATGTGCATGGCCCTCAACGAGCTCGCCGAGCAGGGCGCCGCGATCGAGGTCACCTTCTACGACACCGACTTCGACGAGGAAGAGAGCGATCCCGATGAAGAGTCCCGCGACGACTTCCTGATGCTCTTCATCGGCCCCAACCCGGCCGCGATCATGCAGGTCCAGCGCGACCTCCTGGTCGAGGACGTGGTGAACCTCATGGAGCGCCACTTCGACGGCGCCGAGCTCGGTGGCGTGGTGGCCGAGATCGACAAGCTCTTCGGCGACCGCTTCGATGCGCTGGTGAATTCGCTCGAGATCGGCAAGCGCCCCCGCGGCGGCACCGGTGGCCCGGGCGCCGGCGGCCATGGCGGCGGACGCCGCCCGCGCCACCTGCACTGAGCACGCAGGCGCTGAAGCTGCGCCACGGAGCGGTCAACCCGCTCCGCTATGCTCTGCGACCTTCTGTACGAGGAGAGTCGCTTGGCCCTTTTTTCCCAGTCCGCCCTCCGTCCCGGCGTGCGCAAGCGCGAAGTGTTCGGTTGGGCAATGTACGACTTCGCCAACTCGGGCTACACCACCGTCGTGATCACGGCGGTGTTCGCCGCCTATTTCGTCGGCGGGATCACCAAGGGCGCGCCCTGGGGACCTTTCGCGTGGACGGTGGCCCTGAGCATCTCCTATGCGATCGTCATGCTGAGCATGCCGGCGATCGGCGCCTGGGCCGACCTCCATGCCGCGAAGAAAAGGATCCTGGCGATCGTCACGGCCGGCTGCGTGCTCGGCACTGCGGCGCTGGCGATCACGCCGCAGCTCGGCGGCCCTTTCGCCGTCGCGCTGGCGATGGGCCTGGTGGTGGTCTCGAACACCTTCTACTCCTACGGCGAGTCGCTCACCGGCGCCTTCCTGCCGGAACTGGCGACGGCCGAAGGCATGGGCAAAGTCAGCGGGTGGGGTTGGGCCTTCGGCTACATCGGCGGCATGCTCGCGCTCGGGTTGTGCCTGGCCTATGTGCTGTGGTCGCAGGCCCGGAGCCTGCCCGCCGCGCACTTCGTGCCGGTCACGATGCTGATCACCGCAGCCATCTACGGCCTGGCTGCCTGCGCCACCTTTGCGCTGCTGCCCGAGCGGGCGCAGCCTCAGCTGGCAGCCGACAGGCGCAGCGCCTGGCAGCAACTGCGCGACACCTTCCGCCAGGCGCGCGCCTACCGCGACTTCATGTGGCTGCTGGCCTGCACCGTCTGCTACCAGGGCGGCGTGGCGGTGGCGATCACGCTGGCGGCGATCTATGCGGAGCAGGTGATCGGCTTCGTGCCGAGCGAGACCATGATGCTGATCTTCGTGCTCAACATTGCCGCGGCGCTGGGCGCCTTCGGCTTCGGCTATCTGCAGGACCGCATCGGCCATCGTCTCGCGCTGTCGGGTGCGCTGGTGGCGTGGATCGCAGTGTGCGTCATCGCGGCCTCGGTCACGACCAAGGGCGGGTTCTGGTGGGCCGCGACGATCGCGGGCCTGGCCATGGGTTCGAGCCAGTCGGCGGGGCGCGCCATGACCGGCTTGCTCGCGCCGCCGCGGCAGCTGGCGGAGTTCTTCGGCCTCTGGAGCTTTGCCACACGTTTGGCGGCGATCATCGGCCCCTTGAGCTACGGGACCATCACCTGGGCTACCGGCGGCAACCAGCGCATCGCCATCCTCGCGACCAGCACGCTGTTCGTCGCAGGCCTGCTGCTGCTGCTGCCGATCGACATGCGGCGGGGCCGGGCGGCGGCGCTGCGCGGAGAGGGGGCTCAGTCGGAAGCAGAGCGACCCTTGGCAGCGCGGTAGGCCGTTCCGTCAAAGCGCAGCGTCTGCGACGAGAACTTCGCCGGACGCTCGTGCGTCACGCATTCGTCGCCCTGCGAGCTGGAGCGGGTCTCGGTGCGGGTCCGGCGCAGGAGCAGGTCCGCCCAGCCGTGGCTCGTGCTGCGCGCGACGGACAGGCTGCTGCGCACGGTCTCGAAGTTGCCGGCACAGTTGGCGTCCCACTCGCCGCGCTCCAGCGTCATCTCGAGGGCGTCGAGCACCCGCGCGAGCTTGGCGCCCTGCGGGACGTACAGCGTGAGCGTCTCGTTCGAGTAGGGATTCACGCGCGACGAGCCCTGGCGCACGATGCGCAGGCCGAAAGCGCGCGCGTCGGCGGCCAGGGTGTAGCGCGCCGTGTCGACCTTGATCTCGCTGATGCGGACCGCATCCTCGCGCATGGCCGAGGCCTCGTACAGGCGGCTGACGACCGTGGCGCGATCGGTGTTGCCGTTGTCCGCCTGCTGCACCACCAGCACGTCCAGATCGAACTGCATTACGCCGGGGTCGGAAGAGGGGCGCGGCAACGGCAGCACGACGATGAAGCGCCCCGCAAAGCCGCGCCAGGGCTGGCATACGGCGCGTTCGTGGTCGAGCGCCCGCTTCGGATGCAGCTTGGCGTGCATGCGCTCCGCGAGGCCGGTGTCGCAGGCTGCGTGGCCGGTGGCGCTCAGCAGGGCCAGCAGACAGGCAAGGACCAGGCGAAGAGCCATGCGCGCAACGGAAGGAATCAAGCGCTGGCCGCGGCCGCAGTCTCTGCCGGTCGCGCGAGCCAGCGCGCCGCCGCGGCATCGAGCGCCTCGGGGGCCGCGCTGCTCAGGAGGGCAACGCTGCCTTCGCCTTCGGCGGCCAGCTGCCCGGTCTCTGCCAGCAGCCGCCGCGTCTGCAGCGCGACGGGCGCACCGGTGTCGATGAAGCGCACCGATTCGCCGCAATGGCGGCGCAGTTCGGTCGCGATGAAGGGGTAGTGCGTGCAGCCCAGCACCAGGGTGTCGATCTCCCCGGGCGCGCTGCCGAAACGGCCGGCGTGTCGCAGATAGCGTTCGCTCAAGGTGGCGATTTCGGCGGTGTCGCCGCATTCGATCGCGCCCGCCAGTCCGTCGCAAGGAACGATGCGGAAGTCCGCCTGTCCGGCCAGCGAGGCATGCAGCGCCCCGAACTTGCGGCTCTCCAGTGTCACGCGGGTCGCGATCACCGCGATATGGCCGGTGCGCGTCGCCGCCACCGCGGGCTTGAGGGCCGGCTCGACGCCGACCACCGGCAGCGCCCGATGTTCGTTCCGCAGCTCGTGGATGGCTGCCGCGGTGGCGGTGTTGCAGGCGACCACCAGAGCCTTGATCCGGTGCCGCTCCAGCAGGTAGCGCGCGACCGTGCGGGTGCGCATCGCCACGTAGGCGTCTTCCCGCTCGCCGTAGGGCGCGTGGCCCGCGTCGGCGAAGTACACGAAGCGCTCATGCGGCAATTCCTCGCGCAGCGCGTTGAGCACGCTCAACCCGCCCACGCCGCTGTCGAACACGCCGATGGGCGAGGGGCTCAAGCCTCTTCCATCATGATGGTCTTGAACTCCCCGCTGGCGATGCGCTTCTGCCATTCCGCGGGGCCGGTGATGTGGGCGCTGGTGCCGCCGGCGTCCACTGCCACCGTCACCGGCATGTCGACCACGTCGAACTCGTAGATCGCCTCCATGCCCAGGTCGGCGAAGCCCACCACCTTGGCGGTCTTGATGGCCTTGCTCACCAGGTAGGCGGCGCCGCCCACGGCCATCAAATAGGCGCTCTTGTGCTTCTGGATCGCCTCGATCGCCACCGGCCCGCGCTCGGCCTTGCCGATCATCGCGATCAGGCCGGTCTTTGCCAGCATCATCTCGGTGAAGCCGTCCATGCGGGTGGCCGTGGTCGGGCCGGCCGGGCCCACTGCCTCGCCCTTGACCGGATCGACCGGGCCCACGTAATAGATCACCCGGTTGGTGAAGTCCACCGGCAGCTTCTCGCCCTTGGCCAGCATGTCTGCGATGCGCTTGTGCGCGGCGTCGCGGCCGGTCAGCATCTTGCCCTTGAGCAACAGCGTGTCGCCCGGCTTCCAGCTCGCCACCTCGGCCGGCGTGAGGGTGTCGAGGTCGACCCGCTTGCTCTTGTTGTAGTCGGGCGCCCAGTCGATCTTGGGCCACAGGTCCAGCGAGGGGGCTTCGAGGTAGACGGGGCCCGAGCCGTCGAGCACGAAGTGCGCGTGCCGCGTGGCGGCGCAGTTCGGGATCATGGCCACCGGCTTGCTGGCTGCATGCGTGGGATACATCTTGATCTTGACGTCGAGCACCGTGGCCAAGCCCCCCAGTCCCTGCGCGCCGATGCCCAGCGCATTGACCTTCTCGTAGAGCTCCACGCGTAGCGCTTCCACCTTGTCCAGCTCGGCGCCCGAACGCTTCTTCGCCAGCAGCTCGTGCATGTCGAGGTCGTCCATCAGGCTTTCCTTGGCCATCAGCGCCGCCTTCTCGGCCGTGCCGCCGATGCCGATGCCGAGCATCCCCGGCGGGCACCAGCCGGCGCCCATCGTGGGCACGGTCTTGAGCACCCAGTCGACCACGCTGTCGCCGGGGTTCAGCATCACCAGCTTGCTCTTGTTCTCGCTGCCGCCGCCCTTGGCGGCTACCGTCACCTCCACCGTGTTGCCGGGGACGATCTCGGTGAAGATCACCGCCGGCGTGTTGTCCTTGGTGTTCTTGCGATCGAACTGCGGATCGGCCACCACGGAGGCGCGCAACATGTTGTCGGGGTGGTTGTAGCCGCGGCGAACGCCCTCGTTGATCGCTTCATCAAGGCTGCCGGTGAAGCCGCCCCAGCGTACGTCCATGCCCACCTTCAGGAAGACGTTGACGATGCCGGTGTCCTGGCAGATCGGCCGCTGCCCGGTCGCGCTCATCTTGCTGTTGGTCAGGATCTGCGCCATCGCGTCCTTGGCCGCGGGGCTCTGCTCGCGCTCGTAGGCGCGCGCCAGGTGGGCGATGTAGTCGGTGGGGTGGTAGTAGCTGATGTACTGGAGCGCGGCGGCAACCGACTCGATCAGGTCGGTTTGCTGGATGATGGTCATGGCAGAGTCCGTGGGAGGGGGAAAGTACTCGCACAAATGCGAGCCGTTCTTGTTTGCAACGATACTGGGCGGATGCCCCGGTGCGCCAGGCGCGCCCTCCATTTTGACAGCGGAGCTTTTTTCATGGCGATATCCACCCAGACCCGAATCGAACGCGACACCTTCGGCCCCATCGAGGTGCCGGCCGGCAAGCTGTGGGGCGCGCAGACGCAGCGCTCGCTGCAGAACTTCGACATCTCCGGCGAGCAGCAGCCGCGCGAGATCATCAAGGCGCTGGCGCAGGTCAAGCGTGCTTCGGCAGTGGTGAACCATGCGCTGGGCCTGCAGGACGAGAAAAAGACGCAGGCCATCGTCGCGGCGGCCGACGAGGTGATCGCAGGCCGGCACGGCGACGAGTTCCCTCTGGTCGTCTGGCAGACCGGCTCGGGCACGCAGACCAACATGAACGTGAACGAGGTGCTGGCGAACCGCGCCAGCGAGTTGCTGGGCGGCGAGCGCGGCGAAGGGCGTCTCGTGCATCCCAACGACGACGTGAACCGCAGCCAATCCTCGAACGACGTGTTCCCGACCGCGATGCATGTCGCGGCCGTCGAGGCGCTCACGCACCGGCTGCTGCCGGCCATCGCGCAGCTGCGCGAGACGCTCGACAAGAAGGCGCAGGAGTTCGCCGACATCGTCAAGATCGGCCGCACCCACCTGCAGGACGCAACCCCGCTCACGCTGGGCCAGGAGTTCTCGGGCTACGTGGCCCAGCTGGCCCATGGCGAGGCGCACGTGCGCGCCGCGCTGCCGCATCTGTGCGAACTGGCGCTCGGCGGCACCGCGGTCGGCACCGGGCTCAATGCGCCCAAGGGCTATGCCGAGCAGGTGGCGGCGGAGCTCGCGAAGCTCACCGGCCTGCCCTTCATCACCGCGCCCAACAAGTTCGAGGCGATGGCCTCGGTCGATGGGCTGGTGCATGCGCACGGCTCGCTCAAGACACTGGCCGCCAGCATGACCAAGATTGCCAACGACGTGCGCTGGCTGGCCAGCGGGCCGCGCAGCGGCATCGGCGAGCTGAGCATCCCGGAGAACGAGCCGGGCTCGTCGATCATGCCGGGCAAGGTCAATCCGACGCAGAGCGAGGCGGTCACCATGCTGGCCGCGCAGGTGTTCGGCAACGACGTGGCGATCAACATCGGCGGGGCCTCGGGCAACTTCGAGCTCAACGTGTTCCGCCCCATGGTGGCCCACAACTTCCTGCAGAGCGTGCGCCTCCTGGCCGACGGCATGCGCAGTTTCAACGACCACTGCGCGGTCGGCATCGAGCCCAACCGCGAGCGCATCACGGAGCTGGTGCAGCGTTCGCTGATGCTGGTGACGGCGCTGAACACCCACATCGGTTACGACAAGGCGGCCTTCATCGCGAAGAAGGCGCACAAGGAAGGCAGCAGCCTGCGCGAGGCGGCGATCGCCTCCGGCCATCTCACGGCCGAGCAGTTCGACCAGTGGGTGGTGCCGGAGAAGATGACCGGCCGCTGAGGCCTTCTCAGTGACCGGCGGAGGGCGGCGGCGCCATCAGCCGGTCGGTGAACGCGATCGCCATCGCCGACAGCAGGAAAGCGATGTGGATCGCCGTCTGCGCGATCAGCACCCGATCGGTGTAGTTGTCGGCGTTGATGAAGGTCTTGAGCAGGTGGATGGAGCTGATGCCGATGATGGCGGTCGCCAGCTTGACCTTCAGCACCGAGGCATTCACGTGGCTCAGCCACTCGGGCTGGTCGCGGTGGCCTTCGAGGTTCATGCGGCTCACGAAGGTCTCGTAGCCGCCGACGATCACCATGATCAGCAGGTTGGAGATCATCACCACGTCGATCAGCGCCAGCACCACCAGCATGATCACCGTCTCGTTGAGCGTGGTGACCGGCGCGGTGGTCTTGTAGCCGATGCTGGTGATCAGCGACTTCAGCGCCTCTTCGCTGCCGAAGGCCGCTTCCACCAGATGGAGCAGCTCGACCAGGAAGTGCACCACGTACACGCCCTGCGCGACGATCAGGCCCAGGTAGAGCGGCAACTGCAGCCAGCGGCTGGCGAAAATCAGGTTGGGCAGGGGGCGCAGCGGCGAGGACTTGCCGGCATGTTTCTGGAGGATGGGGTCGAGATTGGACATCGGTGGGCAGGCCGGTGGGATGGGGGCGGGGAACGCGCGATTCTAGAGTGCCCACGCGGCGCCGATCGGAGTGCCCCCAGGCCGCCGATGTGTCACGATGCAGTCGCTAACATGGGGCGTCAGTCATTCGTAAGTGCGGGCGCTGACATTAGCGGCCGTCAGTTTCCAGCTATCTACCGGAGGCAAAAAATGAGCAGCACGATCGAGTCCGTCCTGATCGAGAACCGCGTGTTCCCGCCCGATGCCCGCGCCGCAAAGGGCGCACGCATCGACAGCATGGCCGCCTACGAGGCCCTGTGCAAGGAGGCCGCCGACGACTTCGAGGGCTTCTGGGCCCGGCAGGCCAAGGCCAACGTGGTGTGGACCAAGCCCTTCACGCGCACCCTCGACGAATCCAAGGCGCCGTTCTACAAGTGGTTCGAGGACGGCGAGCTCAACGCCTCGGCCAACTGCCTCGACAAGCACATGGGCACGCCGGTCGAGAACAAGACGGCCATCATCTTCGAGGCCGACGACGGCACGGTCACAAAGGTCACGTACAAGGAGTTGCTGGGGCGCGTCTCGCAGTTCGCCAACGCGCTCAAGGCGCAGGGCATCCGCAAGGGCGACCGCGTCATCGTCTACATGCCGATGACCATCGAAGGCGTGATCGCAATGCAGGCTTGCGCCCGCATCGGCGCGACGCACAGCGTGGTGTTCGGCGGCTTCTCGGCCAAGGCGCTGCAGGAGCGCATCATCGACGCCGGCGCGGTGGCGGTGGTCACGTCCAACTTCCAGCTGCGCGGCGGCAAGGAGCTTCCGCTCAAGGCGATCGTCGACGACGCACTCGCGCTGGGCGGCTGCGACACGCTCAAGACCGTGCTCGTCTACCAGCGCACCGCGACCGCCTGCAACATGGTCGCGGGCCGCGACAAGACCTTCGACGAGGTGCTCAAGGGGCAGGGCAGCGAATGCCCGCCGGAGCCGGTGGGCGCCGAGCACCCGCTCTTCGTCCTCTACACCTCGGGCTCGACCGGCAAGCCCAAGGGCGTGCAGCATGCCACCGGCGGCTACCTGCTGTGGGCCAAGCTCACCATGGACTGGACCTTCGACATCCGGCCCGAAGACGTGTTCTGGTGCACCGCCGACATCGGCTGGATCACCGGCCACACCTACGTCGCCTACGGTCCGCTCGCGGCCGGCGCCACGCAGGTGGTGTTCGAAGGCATTCCCACCTTCCCGCACGCGGGCCGCTTCTGGCAGATGATCGAGAAGCACAAGGTCACGGTCTTCTACACGGCACCGACCGCGATCCGCTCGCTGATCAAGGCCGCCGACAGCGACGAGAAGGTGCACCCCAAGAACTGGGACCTGTCCACGCTGCGCATCCTCGGCACGGTGGGCGAGCCGATCAATCCCGAAGCCTGGATGTGGTACCACCGGAACGTCGGCCACGAGAAGTGTCCGATCGTCGACACCTTCTGGCAGACCGAGACCGGCGGCCACGTGATCACGCCGCTGCCCGGCGCCACGCCCCTGGTGCCCGGCTCCTGCACCCTGCCGCTGCCCGGCATCATGGCTGCGATCGTCGACGAGACCGGCAAGGACATCCCGAACGGCGCGGGCGGCATGCTGGTGATCAAACGGCCCTGGCCCTCGATGATCCGCACCATCTGGAACGACCCCGAGCGCTTCAAGAAGAGCTACTTCCCCGAGGAGATGGGCGGCACCATCTACCTGGCCGGCGATGGTGCGGTGCGCAGCGCCGACCGCGGCTACTTCCGCATCACGGGGCGCATCGACGACGTGCTCAACGTCTCGGGCCACCGGCTCGGCACGATGGAGATCGAGTCGGCGCTGGTCGCCAAGACCGACCTGGTGGCGGAAGCCGCAGTGGTCGGCCGCCCCGACGACGTGACGGGCGAGGCGGTCTGCGCCTTCGTCGTGCTCAAGCGCGGCCGTCCGAGCGGGGACGAAGCCAAGCAGCTGGCCGCCGAGCTGCGCAACTGGGTGGCCAAGGAGATCGGGCCGATCGCCAAGCCCAAGGACATCCGCTTCGGCGAGAACCTGCCCAAGACCCGCAGCGGCAAGATCATGCGGCGGCTGCTGCGCAGCATCGCCAAGGGCGAGGCCATCACGCAGGACACCTCGACCCTCGAGAACCCGGCCATCCTGGAGCAGCTGGGCCAGGCGTACTAGGCCCGGTCCGCCGGCGCGGCACCCGCGCCTCCGTCCGACAGGGGCGGCGGCCGGGATGCGTTACAAACAACCCATCGAATGTCGAGGAGAGACTTCCATGGGATTGAGAACAGGCGTGCTGCTGGTGGTCGTGCTGCTGATCGCAGCGCTCGCGGCCCTGAACTGGAGCGTGCTCGCCGCGCCCACCGCGATGTCGCTCGGCTTCATGCAGGTGACGGCGCCGCTCGGCCTGATCATGCTGGCGCTCACGGCGCTGCTGGGCATCTTCTTCGTGGCCTATGTGGTCTATCTGCAGACGACGGTGCTGCTCGAGACGCGCCGCCACACGAAGGAGATGCAGGCCCAGCGTGACCTGGCCGACCGTGCCGAGGCCTCGCGCTTCACCGAGCTGCGCAACTTCCTGGAAGCGCAGGAGAACGCCCACATGGCACGCAACGCCGAGCGGCATGCCGCATTGCTGGCGCGCGTCGAACAGCTGGAGACCATGATCAAGGTGCGATCCGACCAGACCGACAACACGCTGGCAGCGCACATCGGCCAGCTCGAAGACCGCTTCGACCGCAGGTCGCCGGCCACGACGGTGGCGGCGCCCGTCGCGGGCATGCCGCCGCCCGTTTGAGCGCCGCTACTTCGCCGACAGGACCCAGGCCGCCAGCTTCTTGGCGTCGGCCTCGCTGACCTGGTTGTTGGCGGGCATCGGCACCGCGCCCCAGACGCCGGAGCCGCCCTTGATGATCTTGGTGGCCAGCATGTCGGCCGCGCCCTTGTTGTCCTTGTACTTGGCCGCGACCTCCTTGAAGGAGGGCCCGAGGATCTTGCGGTCGACTGCGTGGCAGCTCATGCAGTTCTTGGAGGTGGCCAGTGCCAGGTCGGCCAGGGCCGGGGCCGAGGCGGCCAGGCCCAGCGCGGCGACGAGAAGCGCTCTTTTCATGGGGTTGCGTGACGTGGGTGCGTTAAAGTCGATCCAACGCGATTGTAGGTAGCGCGGTGCACGGTCCATCTTCATGCCGGCCGGACGATCGGAGGAGTTTCTACATGTGGTTTCTATTGCTCGGCCTGCTCGCAGTGGCCCTCAAGTACTTCGAAGTCGGCTTCGTGGCGCAATGGAGTTGGTGGGTGGTGCTCATTCCCTTCGGGCTCGCCATGGCCTGGTGGGCCTGGGCCGATGCCTCGGGCTACACCAAGCGCAAGGTGGTCGAGCGCGAAAATGAACGCCGGCAAGCGCGCATCGACCGGCAGCGCAGCCAGATGGGCCTGTTGAGCAGCCGCTCCAACCGCCGCCGCCGCGGCCGCTGAGGCGGCCGTTGCCTAGGCGCCCAGGCTATCGCGGGCGATCAGTGGCGCAATGCATCGCCGGCCCAGTTGGTGGAGCAGCCAGAAGGCTGCGGCGATGGCGCCGGCCAGGAGCAGCCCGGCCAGGATGTCGAACGGAAAATGCACGCCGACGTAGATGCGGGCCCAGCCCGTCAGGACGGCGACCGCCAGAATTGCAAGCCCGACCTTCCTGAGTGCCGGCCGCATGCAGAACACCAGGCCGACCGTGAACATCACCGTGGCATGCGCGCTCGGCAGCGAGCCGCGGATGCCATGCTCGATATATGCCGGGCTCAGACCGAGCACGAAGGGCCGCGGCATCGCGAAGACTTCGGCCAACTCATGGGCCAGCAAGGAGGCCGCGGCGGCCGTGACCAGCGCTGCCAACGCATAGAGCCGCTGGGCGGGCCAGCGCCATGCGGCCCATGCCATCATGGCCACGCACACCCAGGAAGCGCCCTCCGCCACGTTGCCGGCAAACCAGAGAAGCAGCGGGTCTGGATCGTGGCCGGCGCCGAGTACCTGGAAGAGTGCGATGTTCAGCGCCTGCATGCCGGGCATGATAGAGCCGAGGTGCGGCGATTTGATGAATGCACCCTGAACGCTCCGTTCAGGATCGTCTCGGAAGGTACCGCCGGCTCAATCCACGCCCAGCAACTGGTGCAATCGGGTGCTGGTGGTGGTGTACTGCAGCGGCACCGCCTTGCCGGGGAACACGATCTCGGTGGCGCCCCAGGCTGCCAGCGTCGCCTCGTGGAAGCCGCAGACGATCAGCTTCTTCTTGCCCGGGTAGGTGTTGATGTCGCCGACCGCGAACACGCCGGGCTCGTGCGTCTGGAAGCGTTCGGTGTCGACCGGGATCTGCTTGCGCACCAGGTCCAGCCCCCAGTCGGCGATGGGGCCGAGCCGGGGCGAGATGCCGAGGCAGGCGATGAGCGCATCGAGCGGCAGGCTCAGGGTCTGCGCTTCGGGCGTGGCGATCTGCAGCGCCTTGCCATCGAAGGCAGCGGGCTGGCCCACGGCGAGGCGCATGCTGCCTTCGGCCACCGCCGTCCGCATGCGCGCCACCAGCGCTTCGTCGGCCTGGAAGCCATCGCGCCGGTGCACCAGCGTGACCTGGCGGGCCCGCCCGACCAGCGCGAGCGCGGTGGCCAGCGCAGCGTCGTCCCCGCCATTGACCACCACGGCCTGGCCGTCGAAGCGTTCCAGCGATTCCGGATGATAGAAAAGCACGGTGCCTTCGTAGCGCTGGATGCCCTCCAGCGCGATGCGCTTGGGAACGAAGGCGCCGACGCCCGCGGCGATGAACACGGTTTTCGCAAGAAAGCCCGTCTCCTTGGAGGTGCGAAGCAGCAGGCGCCGGTCGGGCTGACGTTCCAGCGTCGCGACCTGCTGCTCGAAATGGAAGCTGGGCTTCAGCGGCGCGAGCTGCTCCAGCAGCGCAGCTGCCAGGCCATGCCCGCTGGTCGCCGGAATGCCTGGGATGTCGTAGATCGGCTTGTCGCCGTAGAGCTGCACGCACTGGCCGCCCGCCGCGGGCAGCGCGTCGACGATGTGGCAGGGGATCTCGAGCAGACCCAGTTGGAAAGCCTGGAACAGCCCGACGGGGCCGGCGCCGATGACCAGCGCGTCGGTCTCGATGGGCGCGGGGAGCGTGCTCAGCGCACCAGCTCCCCGATCTTGTCGGTCTTGTCTTTCCACTCGTCGGCATCCGGCAGCGGCGGCTTGCGCTTGGTGATGCTCTTCCAGCCGTCGGCCAGGGCCAGCTCGGCGTTGAGCTTGATGAAGGCGAGCTGATTGCTGGGGAGGTCCTCCTCGGCATAGATCGCGTTGACCGGGCATTCGGGAATGCAGACCGCGCAGTCGATGCACTCGTCCGGATCGATCACCAGCATGTTGGGACCTTCCCTGAAGCAGTCCACGGGACAGACATCGACGCAATCGGTGTACTTGCAGCGGATACAGGCTTCGGAGACGACGTGGGTCATGGCGGGGCGTTGGATCGTTCGGGAAAACCAGGAATTTTAGGCCTTTGCCGGCGCGGGTTGCACCAGCACGGCCGCCGAGGTGCGGTGGGATGCGGTGTCGACCAGCACCAGCGAGCCCAGCGCGCGCGATTGCGCGAATGGCAGCACGGCGAGCGGCTGCTGCAGCGACAGCACCACGTCGCCGATCGAGTTGGGCTCCAGCCGGTCCGCGGGCTCGGAATCGAGCGTCGTGATATTGACGCGGTCGATGATGCGCGCCACCTTGGCCTTGACCCAGCGGTGGCCCTGCAGCGCCCAGTAAACGCGGCCCGCGGCCAGCGGCTCGTCGTCCAGCCAGGCGATGGTGGCGGTGATCTCGCGCACGGGCTCGAAGGCCTCGGGCGCCAGCAGCCAGTCGCCGCGCGAGACGTCGAGCTCCCGGTCGAGCACGATGCCGGCACTGTGGCCCGCATGCACGGTCTTGGGCTGGCGCGTGTGGCTCAGCACCTGCGCCACGGTCGCGACCTGGTTGCCCGGCAGCACGGCGACGCGCTGGCCCGGCTCCACGTGGCCGCTGGCGACCCGGCCCCAGAACACGCGGCGGCCCTTGGAAGTGTCGGCCGAGCCGGAGAACTTCTCGACCCACTGGACCGGAAAAGCGAAGGGCACGGCCTCGTCCTGCTGGGTGACGGGCAGCTCCTCCAGCAGCTCGATCAGGCTCGGACCTTCGTAGCCGCACCAGTCGGCATGGCGGGAAGCCACGTTCCAGCCCTTCAGCGCCGAGATCGGCACCGTGGCCGCGACATTCACGCCCGCGGCCTCTGCGAAGCTCGCGAGTGCTTCCGAGATGCGCTCGAAGGCAAGCTCTGCATCGGCAATGGCATCGAGCTTGTTGACAGCGAAGACGATGGACTGCACGCGCAGCAGGTGGCACAAGAGCGTATGACGGCGCGTCTGCGGCAGCAGCTCGCGCTTGACCACCTCGCCGTCGCCCACCTCGGCGGCCCAGGCCAGCTTGGTCGCGTCGACCAGCACCACCGCAGCGTCGGCGCTGGAGGCGGCGGTGACCATGTTGCGCGTGTACTGCTCATGGCCCGGCGCGTCGCCGATGATGAACTTGCGCCGGGCCGTGGAGAAGTAGCGGTAGGCGACGTCGATGGTGATGCCTTGTTCGCGTTCGGCCGAGAGCCCGTCGGTCAAGAGCGCCAGGTCGGTCTCGCCGCCTCGCTGCACGCCGGCGAGCTGGTCCTGCAGCACCGTCTTGCTGTCGACCAGCAGGCGGCCGATCAGCGTGCTCTTGCCGTCGTCGACGCTGCCGCAGGTGATGAAGCGCAGGGCCGTGCCCGTGTCGCCGTGGATGGCCGCGGCCGCGGGGGAAGGGGTGGTCGTCGCAGTCATCAGAAGTAGCCGTCTTTCTTGCGCTTTTCCATCGAAGCCTCGGAAGTCTTGTCGTCCATGCGCGTGGCACCGCGCTCGCTGACCTCGGCGGCCAGCGTTTCGATCACCACGCCGGCGGCGTCGGCCGCCAGGCTCTCGACCGGGCAGGTGCAGGTGATGTCGCCCACGGTGCGGAAGCGCACGTCGCGCAGCTCGATCTGCTCGCCGTCGCGCGGCGGCGTGAGCGCGGTCACCGGCACCAGCAGGCCGCGGCGCTCGATCACCTCGCGCTTGTGGGTGTAGTAGATCGAGGGCAGGGCGATCTTCTCGCGCTCGATGTACTGCCACACGTCGAGCTCGGTCCAGTTCGAGATCGGGAACACGCGGAAGTGCTCGCCGGGCGCCAGGCGGGTGTTGAACAGGGTCCACAGCTCCGGCCGCTGGTCCTTGGGCTGCCATTGCCCGAAGGCATCGCGGTGGGAAAAGATGCGCTCCTTCGCGCGGGCCTTCTCCTCGTCGCGCCGCGCGCCGCCGATCAGCGCGTCGAAGCGGAATTCCTCGATCGCTTCGAGCAAGGTCACCGACTGGTGCACGTTGCGCGACTCGCCCGGATGCGCCAGCCGCACGGTGCCGCGCGCCATCGAATCCTCGACGCTGCGCACGATCAGCTCGGCGCCCAGTTCCTGTGCGCGGTGGTCGCGGAAGGCCGTCACTTCGGGGAAGTTGTGGCCGGTGTCGATCATCAGCAGCGGGTAGGGCAGGCGGCCGGCGCCGAAGGCCTTCTCGGCGCACTTCAGGAGCACCAGCGAGTCCTTGCCGCCCGAGAACAGCAGGGTCGGCCGCTCGAAGGAGGCAGCGACCTCGCGCAGGATGAAGATGGCTTCTTCCTCCAGCGCATCGAGCTGCGTGTTCGACAGGCGGGTCGGAGCGTGCGCGGTGTGCAGCAGCAGGTCGTGTTCGGTTCTGGCGTTCATCGGGTGCGGAGCTCAGTGCGGGAAATCTGTGAAACGTCGGGGCTCAATGCGCGAGATGCAATCCGCACTCGCGGTTCTCTTCGCCCTTGGTCGGGTCCACGTAGTCGAAGTTGTTGGGCAGGCCATGCGCTTCGCAGTACGCATACAGATCCTTGGACGACCAGTGCAGCAGCGGGGCGACCTTGATCAACCCGTCCGGATTGACGCTGACCGCGTCCATCTGCGCGCGCACGGCGGTGTCGGTGGCCCGAAGCGCGGTGAACCAGACCTTCGGTGCCGTTTCGCGCAGCGCACGGGCAAAGGGCTCCAGCTTCACTTCTTCCGTGAAAGCGGCATGGCGCGGATCGTCGAGCGCCGGCGTCGGGCCGTCCACCGCCTCGCGATGCGCCCGCGAGCGGCGCGGCAGATAGATGTGCAGGTCGAGGCCCAGCAGCCGCGTCACCTCGTCGGCAAACCGGTAGGTGGCCTCGGTGTTGTAGCCGTTGTCCATCCAGACCACGGGAACATCGGCTTTTGCGCGCGTCACCATGTGCAGGATCACGGCCTCGAACGGGCGGAAATTCGTGGTGACGATCGCGGGCTGGCCCAGGCCGATGGCCCAGTCCACCAGGCCCTCCGCGTTGCGGCCGAGTTCGGAGTTGATGCGTGCAAGATCGATGCTCATGTCGAAGGCTCCGATGCGGGCTCGGATGCCGCCGAAGCGAAGTGCGGCGCGGGCTGCACCGCATCGCCCTGGTAGTAGGTTGCGAAGCGGTCGAACTGGCGCTGGGCCGCCGAGGCGTCCACGCCTTCCCTCAGCACGGCGCTGGAGAAGCCGGTGCGCTGCATCTGCACCAGCTGGTCGATCAGCACGTCGCCGGTGGCGCGGATGTCGCCCTTGAAGCCCAGGCGTCGGCGCAGCAGGAAGGCCTGGCTGTAGGCGCGGCCGTCGGTGAATTTCGGGAAATCCAGGTCGATGCGGTCCACGTCGTCGAGGCAGGTCTCGATCGCCAGCGGGTCGGCGTCGTTGGCAAGCTGCAGCACGTTCGGACTGCCGTCGTCCACGTGCTCCTCGGCGGAAAGGATGCGAAGCGTCTTGTTCATAGGGTCCCCACGCTCGGCACTGTCGTGTCCTCGCTGCCTCCTAAGGTGGCGCGGGCTGGCTTGAAGCGGTTCAGCGCTGCGCTCATGCTGCCTCCTCCACCTTGAAGCGCGCACCGTTGGCCGCGGCCTTGAAGGGCTCGAGACCGACGCGGCGCAGCGCGTCGATGAAGCTTTCGCCGGCCTCGCGGGTGTCGCGGTAGGTGTTGAGCACCGCCTCGATCACCTCCGGCACTTCGGCCGCCGAGAAGGACGGGCCGACCACCTTGCCCGGCTGCGCCGCGCCCGACAGCGCCGAGCCGTCGGACCCGCCCAGCGTGACCTGGTACCACTCCTTGCCGTCCTTGTCGACGCCCAGGATGCCGATGTGCCCGCTGTGGTGGTGCCCGCAGGAGTTGATGCAGCCGCTGATGTGCAGGTCGATCTCGCCCAGGTCGTCGAGCTCGTCCAGGTCCTGGTAGCGCTCGGTGATGGCCTCGGCGATCGGGATCGAGCGCGCATTGGCCAACGCGCAGAAGTCGCCGCCGGGGCAGGCGATCATGTCGGTCAGCAGATGCACGTTGGCGCTGGCGAAGCCGGCCTCGCGGGCGGCGAGCCACAGCGCGTGCAGGTCCTCGGCATGCACCCACGGCAGGAGCAGGTTCTGGTCGTGCGTGACGCGGGCCTCGCCGGCCGAGAAGCGGTCGGCCAGCCGGGCCGCGGTGTCGAGCTGGTCGGCCGAGGCGTCGCCGGGGGCCTGCCCGATGCGCTTGAAGGACAGCGTGACCGCGCGCAGCGCCGGGTTCTTGTGCGGCGCCACGTTGCGCTGCAGCCAGCGCGCGAACATCACGTCGTCGGCCGCCTGAGCACGCAATTCGGCATCGGTCTGCTCGGCGCTCTGGAACACGCGAGTCGCGAGCTGGGGCGGCACGAAGGAGGCCGCCACGCGGTCGAACTCGGCCTGCGGAATGGTGTGCGGCGCGCCGTCGTGCTCGAGGATCTGCTTGTACTCGGCCTCGACATCGTCGATGTAGCGCTGGCCCTCGGCCTTCACCAGGATCTTGATGCGCGCCTTGTACATGTTGTCGCGGCGGCCGTAGCGGTTGTAGACCCGCACCACCGCCTCGAGGTAGTTCATGATCTGGTTCCAGGGCAGGAACTCGCGCAACACGGTGCCGACGATGGGCGTGCGGCCCATGCCGCCGCCGACCTGCACGCGGAAGCCCAGCTCGCCGGCCTCGTTCTTCAGCAGCTTCAGGCCGACGTCGTGCCAGCCGGTGGCGGCGCGGTCCTCGGCGGCGCCGGTGATGGCGATCTTGAACTTGCGCGGCAGGAAGGCGAACTCCGGATGCAGCGTGCTCCACTGCCGCATGATTTCGGCGAAGGGGCGCGGATCGGCGACCTCGTCCACGGCGATGCCGGCGCGTTCGTCGCTGGTGATGTTGCGGATGCAGTTGCCGCTGGTCTGGATGCCGTGCATGTCGACCGAGGCCAGCAGGTCCATCACGTCGGCCGACTTCGACAGCGGGATCCAGTTGTATTGCACGTTCTGGCGCGTGGTGAAGTGGCCGTAGTGCGTGGGCAGCTTGTGCGTGCCGAGCAGGCCCTGGGTCTTCTGCGCGGTCTTGTAGACCTCGGCCTCGGGCTCGTCGTACTCGCGCGCGATGCGCGCCAGCACCCGCAGCTGTGCGCTCGAGAGCTCCCCGTAGGGCACCGCCACGCGCAGCATCGGCGCGTAGCGCTGCACGTACCAGCCGTTCTGCAGGCGCAGCGGCCGGAATTCGTCCTCGGCAAGCTTGCCGGCCTGCCAGCGTTCGAGCTGGTCTCGGAATTGCGCCGCGCGCTGGTGCACGAACTGGCGGTCGAAGTCTGTGTATTGGTACATCGTGTTTTTCTGCTGCTGGAAGGCGTGCGTCCACGGCCCCGTCAACGCGAGCCGGGACTTTAGAAGCGCGCCTTATGGAAACAAACTATTTTTTGGTTCGCGCTTTATGCGGATAAGCATATTCACCAGCATTCATGCGGGTTGCGGGGCGGTGGAAGGCTTGTTTCGGATAAGGGCAGGTTGCGGCCGACGCCCGGTCTGGGCAGTGGACATCGGAACCGAAGTTCACCACCCGTTACTCAGCCGCTGTGACCACAAAAGCTTCGACCTCATGAACCTTATACCGCTGCATCCACATCCCGACCCCGAGATCTCGTCCGTTGTGGGCCAACTGACCGCCCGCCTGGCAGCTCTCGGGGCAGCGCCTGGAGCGCTGATCGCGTCGCTTGTCGGCTCTTCGCCCGGACCGGCTGCAGACGACGAGTTCCCGTCACACGATGCCGAGGCGCTTTACCAAATGGCTGCGCATCTCTGCAACGAAGGCGACTTCGCGCGTGCGCTGCCCATCGCGCTGTACTTGACCATGGGGCGCGAGCGCAAGCCGCACCACGTGTTCATGGCAGCCAGCTGTCTTCAACGCCTGGAACAGCCCGACCTTGCGGTAGGGCTCTTTGGAATGAGCGGCCTGATGGCGGGAGAGCAGATCACGCCGGCACCCTTGCTGCGCTCTGGCGAATGCCTTGCCGCGATGGGCCGCACTCAAGAAGCGATCCAGGCCTTCGAGAGCGCCATCGAACTGGCGCGTGACGATGCAGCCTACATGCACTTGCAGGCGATCGCCGAAAAGAAGGCGCAGCAGCTGCGCAGCGGGCGGTGACGACTTTCTGTCGCCAAATTTCTTTTGTTTGAACATCGCGGACCACCTACCGCACACGTCCCCAGCATGACTCCCTCTTCCTCTTCCTTCTCCCCTTCCATTTCCGGTGCCAATGCCGGTTCCAGTTCCAGCAGCGAGAACTCCAGCGAAAACAGCAAGCCGGTGAACGAGTCCAGTGACGCCGCAGCGCCCTTCGGCGAGTGGGAGGCTGGCGTCAGCATCCTCAACCAAATAACCGTCCAGCATTCGGAGCGTTCCGACCCGTCGGAACTTCATGAAAGTTCCGAGAACGAGGAGGTCGCGGCGCCTACGGGCGACCAGGTGATTGAGCGTGTCGACCTCCCGGTGCCCGACAGCAGGGTCGCAACGTGTCATCCCAACACCTGGCTGAACAGTGGTACCGGCAGGCGTACGATCGTTGCGGTGGGCGTTCTCTGTAGCTGCGTCCTGACGGTCGCTGGCCTCGGGTGGGGTTTGCATGTCAGGGCTGCGTCGAACCAGCCCGGTCAACCGGACTTGCCCGGAATGGACGAGGTGGTCGAACTCGTTCGGGGCTGGCTCAACGCATGCGACCTCTGCGATCCCGATGCATGTGAATATGTGGTGAAACAGGTCGTCGGGTATCTTGAGGTCATCTCCGACATCGGGAAATATGGCACGCGCGGCATCTACGATGCTTGCTATACCGGGGATGCCCCACGCGACGATCTGTCGTCCTACGCCATAGCCCTTGCCCATTACCTGCAGCAGCAGCAGCAGCAACAGGCACACTCGAGTGCAGTGCCCCTCGCCGCGCAGCGTCTTTCAGCTTTGCTCATCTCTTCCGTCGTGGCTGCGCTGCAGGCGCGGTGGTTCAAGTGAGGGTGTTGCACTGTCCCAGGCCCGGCGGTTCAGTCCGCTGGCCTGCACACTAGATCGAAGTCCCGCCCAACGCCTGCTGAATATCCTCCAGTCCGCGCCCGCGCGTCTCGATCCCGCTGCGCACCAGCATCAGTGCCGCCACCGCCATCGGGACCGCGATCAGCAGTGCCGAGGTGGCGAAATGGCCGAACACGCCCATCACGCCGAAGCCCGCGCCCAGGATGCCGCCGAACTTGGAGCCGGCAGCCACCACGCCCGATCCGGTGCCGCGCAGGTGGACCGGGTAGATCTCCGCGGCGTAAGGAATCAGCATCGCGATCACCCCGCTCGAACTCACCAGCAGCAGCGCGGTGGTCAGCACCATCGCCAGGCTGGATTGCACCCGCGCCAGCCCCAGGGCGAAAAAGAGCAGCAGCGTCGCAGCCGTGAGCGCGATGAACAGCACCAGCGCCTTGATGCTGCTCCAGCGGTGGTAGAGCCAGATGACGATGGCGATGCCCGGCAGGGCCAGCAGGGCCGATCGCGCCAGCAGCGCGCTGGCGGCGGTGGCGTCCATGCCCATGCTGCCCAGGTTGGTCGGCAGCCACAGCAGGAAGCCGAAGTTCACCAGGCCCCACGCCACGCCGCAGACCATCAGGCCCCAGGTGATGCGCGCGTGGCTGCCGCGCAGCAGTTGCCGGATGCCGCCGGCAGGCGGCTCCTCCTCGGCCACGACGCCGGCGGCGCCGGGCTGCCGGGTGCTCGCGGCCCGGGTGCCGGCGAAGCGCGCGAGCACCGCGCGTGCCTCGTCGTCGAGCCCCGCGTTGGCGAGGAAACGCGGCGACTCGGGGATGTAGCGGCCCAGGAAGACGATCAGCAGTCCGGTCGGCAGGCCCAGCAGCCACAGCGCGCGCCAGCTGAATTCCGGCACCAGCAGCGCCGCAGATCCGGCCGCCAGCAGGTAGCCGGCCGAGGTGCCGACGCCGCCCAACGCCACCAGCAGCCAGCCGCGGTGCGCGGCCGGGACGGTCTCGGCCATCAGCGTGAAGGTGATGGGCAGCAGCCCGCCGGCCGAGGCGCCCATCAGAAAGCACATCGCGAGGTTCCAGCCGAATGAGGGCATCGCGCCGCAGATCGCGGTGCCGATGAACATCAGTGCCGACAGCAGGATCGCCGCGCGGCGCCCGAACACGTCGGCCATCCGGCCCCAGAGCACCGAGCCGACGGTGGTGCCCGTGAGCGCCACCAGCGCCAACACGCCGGCGGTCTGCTTGCCGATCTCGTATTCCTTCGTCATCCCCGGCATCACGAAGCCCAGCGTGGCGGGCTTGAGGACGTCGACCGCGAGGGCGATCACCAGCACGACCACCAGCTTCCAGTGCTCGCCGTTGAGCGGCACGCCGTCGGCCACGTGGAACTGCAGGTGCCGGTCCGCATGCAGGCTCTTCTTCATCTGCGCGATGCGCGGCATCAGGCCGTACATGGCCAGCAGCACGCCCAGCGGGATCATGGCCATGCCGGCGAGCATGGTGGCGTCCATCTCCATGCCCACCATCTGGTAGCCGGTGTGGCGGCCCATCATGAACATGGGCACATGGGCCAGCACGCCGCCGATGATGGCGATGCAGCCGAGCCAGAAGGCGACGGGGTGATGAAAGGAAAAGTTCTGGGGCTTCATGCGCGGTTCGAGGTTGGCGCTGCATGTTAGCGAAGGCGGCCGCCGCGGCTCAGCGGCACAGGCCCCACCCGCCGACCTCGAAGTGGAAGTGATCCGCATGCACGGCGTTGTAGTCGGGGCCGAGCACGCCGTCGAAGAAACGGCAAGCGCCGGCGTGCGCGTCTCGCAGGAAAAGCGCCTCGGCGTCGCTGCCCTCCCAGTCGCGCCGTACGCTGATGCGCCGCCGGTCCTCGCGCACGAAGCCCGCGACGTCGAGCGCATCCGCGGTCGCGTGGCGGCTGCGGCGGCCGCTCGTTCCAGCCTGGCCTTCGCCCGTGTTGATATTGCGGCAGGCATAGCTGCCCAGGTGCTCCAGCGTCACGATCGGCAGGCCGAGGTGCAGCGCTGCCGCCGGCTGCAGCGCGTGGCGTTCCCACATCGCGAAGGACAGTGCAGCCCCGCAGCTCAGCACCGTCGGCGAAGAAAGCGCCAGGCTCCGGCCGGTGCGCAGGCGCACCGCATTCTGGAAACCGCAGCCGGGACCGGTGCTGCGGTCGGCGACTGTGTCGTAGGCCAGGCCGGTGCCGGCCAGCGCGGCCAGGCAGCGTGCCGGGTCGCGGCGCGCGTGGCGAAGCTTGAAGCCGGTCAGCAGGTTCGGCTCGGCCGCCACGTCGAGCGGTGCCCACGGGTTGAAGGCTTCGGGAATCCGGATCGAGCCGCTGTGCAGGGCCCAGCCCAGCGAGAGCAGTGCCGCCAGCACGGCGATCCATGCCAGGCGAACGACGATGCGGCGAGCGCGGGAAGAGGAGGGGGCAGGCACGTCGCCCCGAGTCTAGAGGTCCTTAAAGGACGAAGTGCGCCACCGTCACGTAGTGGCTCGCCGTGCCCGCCAGCACGAACAGGTGCCAGGTGCCGTGCGCATGCCGCCAGCCCAGCGGGTTGCGGTAGAACACCGTGCCCGCCGAGTACCAGAGGGCGCCGACCAGCAGCCAGGCCAGCCCGGCACCGTCGAGCCGCTCGACCAGCGGCACTGCCGCCAGCACGCCCAGCCAGCCCATGCCCAGGTAGAGCGCGAGCGAAGGCGCCGGCGCCTCGCCCGGCCGCAACTCGCGCACGATGCCGAGCAGAGCCGCGCCCCAGGCTGCGGCCAGCAGTGCCCAGCCCCATGCCCCCTGCAGTGTGACCAGCGCGAAGGGCGTGTAGCTGCCGGCGATCAGCAGGTAGATCGCGCAGTGGTCCACCCGCTGCCAGAACAGCTTGGTGCGGCCGCGCGTGCTGTGGAACAGGGTGGAGGCCCCGTACAGCGCGACCATCGACAGCCCGAACACCAGGGCGCTCGCGGTCTTGGCCGGGTCGTTGCCGGGCATCGTCTTCGTCAGCAGCAGGACGGAGCCGGCCGTGGCCAGCATCAGGCCGAGCAGGTGGCTGTAGCCGTTGAAGCGTTCGCCTTGGTACATGCAGGTCACCTCAAAGGAATCGGGTTCGAGTGGGCCGCGGCTTTGCTGCGCCGTCATGACATCTGACAACGAACGTCGCGCCCGCACATCACCCGTTGGGCTTAGACATCCCGCATTCAGGGGACCTCCGAAAGCACTGGCCTTGCGGCTTGCCCGCGGGTCCCAAGGGCGGCAAGCGTATGCCGTGGTGGCCGCCGAGCTCGAAGCCCCCCGGCGCAGGCGCGCGCCTCAGCGCAACAGCAGCGCCGACAGCCCCTGGCTCGCCAGCAGCCCGCCCAGCAGCAGCATCACGGAGCCCACGAAGGCATCGAGCCAGCGCCAGGCAGCCGGCTGCGCGAACAGCGGCGCCAGCAGGCGGGCGCCGGCCCCCAGCGTCACGAACCAGCCCGCGCTGGCCAGCGCGCTGCCGGCGATGAAGGCGGCCTTGCCGGCGCCGGGCTGCTGCGCGCCGACGGCGCCGACCAGCAGCACGGTATCGACGTACACATGGGGGTTGAGCAGCGTGAAGGCGGCCGTCTGCGCCAGGACGCGCGGGAGCGGAGTGGCACCGCCGCCGGAACGCGCCGCGTGCAGCGCGCCGGGGTTCAGTGCGCGCCGCCAGGCCAGGGCCGCGTAGGCGAGGAGGAACAGGGCACCGCCGAGCGTCAGCAGGGGCGCCAGCGGCGGCAGGCTGTCGAGCACCCGGCCCATGCCGAGCACACCGACCGCGACCAGCAGCGCATCGGCCACCGCGCAGAACAGGACCACCGGCAGCACATGCTCGCGCCGCAGGCCTTGCCGCAGCACGAAGGCGTTCTGCGCGCCGATGGCGACGATCAGGCCCAGGCTCAGGGCGAATCCGGTGGTGAAGGAGGGGAGGAAAAAGCGGTCCATCCGCCGATCATTGGCGCTGCTGCAGAATCAGTCCAGTTAACTTATCTGCAACTGCATTAGGAATACTTCATTGCTCGACTACCTCTCTCTCTCGGCCGTTGCGCAGGTGGTGCGCGAGGGCAGCTTCGAGCGCGCCGCCCGCGCCCTGCACGTCACGCCCTCGGCTGTGTCGCAGCGTGTCAAGCAGTTGGAGGACCGGCTGGGCCTCGCGCTCATCGTGCGCGGCACGCCCTGTGTCGCGACCGAGGCGGGCACCTGGTTGTGCCGCCATGTGGAGCAGGTCGGCATGCTCGAGCGCGAGCTGCACAGCGCCCTGCCGGCCCTCGGCGCGCTCGACGCGGGCGAGCAGCGCGTGACGCTGCGCATTGCCGTCAACGCCGACAGCCTGGGCACCTGGCTCATGCCCGCCATCGCGGCCTTCGGCGCGCGCGAGCCGGCGTTGGTGGACCTGAGCATCGACGACGAGACGCACACGGCCGAATGGCTGCGCACCGGCGCCGTGCTCGCCGCCGTGACCGCCAGCCCCAAGCCCGGCCAGGGCTGCCGCAGCGTGCCGCTGGGGCGCATGCGCTATCGCGCGACTGCGAGCCCCGCTTTCAAGAAGAAGTACTTCGCGCGTGGCGTGACGGCGAAGGCCCTGGCCCAGGCGCCGAGCCTGGCCTTCAGCCGCAAGGACAAGCTGCAGGCCCAGTGGCTGCAGGCGGTGTGCGGCCAGGCTGTCGAGGTGCCGCGGCACTGGCTGCCCTCGACCCAGGCCTTCGTGGCGGCCAGCGTCGCCGGCGTGGGCTGGGGCATGAACCCCGCGACACTGGTGGAGCCGCACCTGCGCGACGGCAGCCTGGTCGAGCTGGTTCGCGGCGCCGACCTGCAGGTGCCGCTCTACTGGCACCACGTGCGCTTGAACATCCCGATGCTGGAGCGCTTCACGCAGGACGTGACGGCGGCTGCGCGCGAGGGGCTGGAGCCCTGGGACGAGGTCAAGGCCACCAGTGGCGGACGGTGACCGCGATCACCCGCGCTGCCTGGGTGCGCAGATCGCGCACGGGTGCGGGCAGCGGCGGCGCGCGCCGCCCCGGGAGTGGGGGAATCTGATGAGGAATCAGGAAAAGATGTGGTCGCTGCGCCGAGGCGCAGGCGGGGGGATGGAGGGTGTGCATGCCGGGTCGCCTTTGGATTTTTCTCGGGAAGGCAGGGCATCTTATCTGTATAAAAATACAGTGTCATGACACCCTCCTGCCAAACCGATCCGGCTCGGAAGAAGCGCGTCGCCCGTCCTCAGCCGGCGCTGCGCCGCACCTGCACCGTCGCCTCCAGGCCCTCGTAGGCCTCGGGCTTGCCGAACCAGCTCCCGCTGATGGGCGCCGCCAGCGAAGGATCGCGCGCCACGCCCACGCGGATGAGCGAGCCGCTGCCCATCAACAGGTTGTTGGTGGGATCGAAGGCCACCCAGCCGGCGCCGGGCAGATAGGCGTGCAGCCAGGCGTGCGTGGCGCCCGCGCCGATGATCGTCTCGCCGGGCGCGGCCGCGTCGCCGTCGAGCGCCGAATCGTAGAGATAGCCCGAGACGAAGCGCGTCGCCACGCCGAGCCGGCGCGCCGCCTCCATCATCAGCAGCGCGTAGTCGCGGCAACTGCCGCTGCCCAGCGCCAGCGTCTCCAGCGGCGTCTGCGTGCCTTCCTCGTCGCGCGAGGTGTACTTGAGGCTCTGGCCGATGTGGGCGTTCATGCGGGTCAGGACCTCGAGCGTCCCGTTGGGCTTGTCGACGTGCAGGAACTGGTGGGCCCAGCGGATCAGCGTGCCTTCGGGGTCCTCGTGGTGCGGGCGCAGGTAGTGTTCCAGGTCCAGCCGCTCCTGCACCGAATAGGCGAAGGGCAGGTATTCGGCGGCCGGCTCCAGCGTGAGCAGGTCCGGCGGCGCCGGCACGTGCTCGATGGTGAACGAGCACACGATGCGCAGCTCGGTCGCCTCGCCCATCGGCTGCACCAGAGCGATCGAGTTGGAGTAGGGGTCCTGGATCATGCGCACGTGCGACTCGGGGCTGATCTGCAGGTCGGTGGCGAGCACGCGCAGGTCGTGGCTGTCGCGTGGCCTGAACATCACGCGGTGCAGCCCGAAGCGCACCGGCTGCTTGTAGCGGTAGACGGTGGTGTGGGTGATGTCGTAGCGGATGGTCATGGCGGATTGTCTTGCTTCGATGTCACGGGCTCCATCCCTTCGGTCGCCGCAGGCGCGCCGTGGGGCCGGGCGGCCGCTCCGCGCTGCGCGTCGAGCGCCCGGGCCTGCGCAGCCGGCAGCGGCAGGGGCTCGCCATGCCAGCGCGCCGCCAGCAATTCGGCGCACAGCGTGGCAAAGCTGAGCCCGCGCGAGCCCATCGCCGTGCACAGCCAGATGCCGCCCGGCGCCTCCGCATCCCGCGGCCCGACCAGCGGCCGCCGGTCGCTGGAGGCACAGCGCACGCCGGCCCACGCCTCGAGCTCGCCGCGCTCGAACAGCGGCGCGAGCTGCCGCGCCGCCTCCGGATGCTGGCGCGCGAGCCGCTCGCGGTTGGACTCGGTGTCGCCGCTGCGAAGACTCGCGTCGCCGTCGTCGCGGTCGAAGGTGGCGCCGGTGAGCCAAAGCGGGCCGGCGGGATCGGGCACGTGGGCGATGAGGTGGCCGTCGCCGTTGATGGGCATCGGGGGCAGGCGCAAATCGGCAGCCATGCGTCCCCAGGCGAGCTGGCCACGCACCGGCTGCAGCGGCATGGCCGGTGCCAGCGCCGCGCTTTCGTGGCCGGCCGCGATCACCACGCGATCCGCCTCGGCCAGCAGTTCGCCCTCGGCACCGCGCAGCAGCCAAGGGCCGGCGCCTTCGATCCGTGCCACGCGGCACCCCGTCCGTACGCGGATGCCGGGCCGATCCAGCCAGGCCTCCACCAGCCGCGCGGGCCGCACCCAGCCGCCCCGCGCATGCCAGATCCCGATTGCATCGGCGGGCAGGCCGGCCTCGCGCAGCCGTTCCGACGAGGCGTGCCAGGACTCGTTCGGCCCCTCGGCGCTCCAGTCCTGCGGCAGACGGGCGGTGCCGGAGCTGCGGCGCTCGAGCACGCCGCCGGCGTGCCAGTCCGTGCCTTCGGCCAGCAGCGCGAGCGCCTGTTGCCAGGTGGCCCGCACCCCTGCGCGCGTGAGGCGCGAGAGCAGGGCATCGTCGGGCGAGACATGCGGCGCCAGCACGCCTGCCGGCAGGCCCGAAGCGCCCGCCGCGGGATGGGCGCCGGCCTCCAGCACCAGCACCTGCCAGCCGCGCCGCGCCAGGCTCGCCGCGACCGCAGCGCCGGCCAGCCCCGCGCCGACCACGACGCACCGGCCCGGTGCCGAGACGATTGCCGGGTCCGGGGCGCGTTGCCGAAGCGGCCACGACGGCTCGAACACGCCATGCAGGCAGTCGCGCTTGGGCGGCAAGCCCGCTGCCTTGTGCAGCTGGAAGCCGCAGGGCGCCAGCGCATCGCGCACCTGCCGCGCCACGGTCCAGGTCGCCAGCCGCGTGCCGCGCCGTGCGAAGCGGGCGACGGCCTTGAGCGTCTGGGCCGACCACATCTGCGGATTGCGTTCCGGGCTGAAGCCGTCCAGAAAAATGCTGTCGGCCTCGAAGCGATGCAAGGCACGCAGCATGGCCTGCACATCGCCAAGGCACAGCGTGAGCATGACCCGGCCGCCTTCGAACACCAGGCGGTGAAAGCCGGGGAGCAGCCCCCACCACTGCGCGGCCAGCTCGACAGCCAGCGGTGCGAGCTCGGGCTGCGCCGCCGCGGCCTGCAGCAGGTCTTCGCGCGCGACCGGATAAGCCTCGATCGAGACGAAATGCAGCAGCCGCGGCCGCTGCGGGTCAGCCCGCCAGGCCTGCCAGCTTGTCAGAAAAGAAAGACCGAGCCCGAAGCCGGTTTCGAGAATGCGCCATTGCGGCTGTCCGGCCCAGGCATCGGGCAGGCCGCAGCCGCCCAGAAACACATGCCGGGCCTGTGCCACGGCACCGCTTTCGGAATGATAGATGTCGCCGAAGCGCGCGCTGTGCGGCACGCCGTCGGCGCCCCAGGCAACCGGCTCGGCCATCGCGCGAGCCAAGGGATCAGTTGGGCGGCGGGGGAACGTAGCCCTGCGCGACGTCGGCGCCTTCGCCGAAGAAATGCTTTTCCATCTGGCGCGCCAGGTACTGGCGGGCACGCGCATCGGCCAGGTTCAGCCGGTTCTCGTTGACCAGCATGGTCTGCTGCTTGAGCCAGGCGGCCCAGGCCTCCTTGCTGACGCTTTCCCAGATGCGCTTGCCGAGTTCACCCGGGTAGGGCGGGAAATCGAGCCCCTCGGCCTCTTTGCCGAGCTTGATGCACTGGACCATGCGTGCCATTTGGATGCCTCTTGAGAAACGGGGGGTGGGGTTGCTTAGTTGATTTGGCTATTTAGAACTGAAAACTCGGTCGTTCCAGATTCCTTATGCCGAATTCAGAATTCGCAGCTTCACTGTTATGCCTTCCTGAAGCACAAGACCATGAGCTACCGCCGCGACTTTATCAAGCTTTCCCTCGCCGCCGCCGCTGCGGCCGGCATCGCCCTCACGGCGTTGCCGTCGTTCGCGCAGGGCGTGACGCTGCTCAATGTCTCCTACGACCCCACGCGCGAGCTCTACGTGGACTACAACAAGGCCTTCGCCGCCTACTGGAAGAGCAAGACCGGCCAGGCCGTGACGATCAAGCAGTCGCATGGCGGCTCCGGCAAGCAGGCCCGCTCGATCATCGACGGCATCGACGCCGACGTCGCCACGCTCGCGCTGGCCGGCGATACCGACGCGCTGGTCAAGCATGGCGGCCTGGTCAAGGCCGATTGGCAGAAGCGCCTGCCGCACAACTCGGCCCCCTACACCTCGACCATCGTGTTCCTCGTGAAGAAAGGCAATTCCAAGGGCCTGAAGGACTGGGACGACCTCGCCAAGCCCGGCGTGCAGGTGATCACGCCCAACCCGAAGACCTCGGGCGGCGCGCGCTGGAACTACCTGGCGGCCTGGGAATTCGGCAAGCGCAAGTTCGGCGGCGATGCCAAGGCCAAGGAGTTCGTGTCCAGGCTCTACAGGAACGTCCCGGTGCTGGACACCGGCGCGCGCGGCTCCACCATCACCTTCGTCCAGCGCGGCGTGGGCGACGTGCTGCTGGCCTGGGAGAACGAGGCCTTCCTGGCACTGAAGGAATTCGGCCCCGAGAAGTTCGAGATCGTGGTGCCCTCGGTCAGCATCCTGGCCGAGCCCACGGTGACGGTGGTGGACAAGGTGGTCGACAAGAAGGGCACGCGCGCCGTGGCCGAGGAATACCTCAAGTACCTGTACTCCGACGAAGGCCAGGACATCGCGGGCCGCAACCACTACCGCCCGACGTCCGACAAGGCAAAGGCCAAGTACGAGAAGCAGTTCCCCAAGCTCACGCTCTTCACCGTCGACCAGGCCTTCGGCGGCTGGGCCAAGGCGGACAAGGAGCACTTCGCCGACGGCGGGTCCTTCGACCAGATCTACAGCGCAAAGTAAGAGCGCCCAGAACTTGACGGTTCTCCTGGTTGCAGGCTGCCCGTCGGCCGCAACCGGTTCAAGGCAAGGTCCGCGAGATCATCCGCGGCGACGGCGGGTCCCCAAGCCTCGTTCTTTCGATTGGATTAACTCCTGGATATGCAGCACTGAGGTCGTGTAAAGCAGAAGAGTTAGCGACTTTGGTTGAAGTCGGTAATCTTCACCGCGACATTGCCGCCCGTACTTTGTTCAGCTATCTTCCGCCGTCCTAAAAAGATCAGGGAGAAGCAGTTGAATGAACGGGTACGACCCCTTGCATCGGGCGAGGGTGCAGCCACGCCGGCCACGACCACAGCGTCCTCACCAAAGCCCCATCCGGCACTCGTGGCGCTTTGCACGCTGGCACGCCTGCATCAGGTCGCGGCAGATCCTTCAACCTTGGCGCATCAACTGGGTATCGGTCCCTGCGAGCGGGTCGACACCACCGTCGTGCTGCGCGCGGCCAGGCTGCTGGGGCTCAAGGCCAAGCTCTCGCGCACCACGCTCGAACGCCTCGGCATGACACCGCTGCCGGTGCTCGCGCTGATGCATGGCGACGAAGGCAGCACGCGCTGCGTGATCCTCGGCCGGTGCGATGCGCAGCGCGTGATGTTGCAGGACCCTTCCCGGGGCTCTACCGGGTCCGTGATCGAGCCCGTGGAGGTCTTTGCCCAGCAATGGACCGGCGAGATCGTCCTCGTCACCAGTCGCGCCAGCCTTGCGGGCGAGGTGGCCAAGTTCGACTTCTCGTGGTTCGTGCCCAGCCTCGTCAAGCACCGCCGCCTGTTGGGCGAGGTGCTGGCCATCTCTTTCATGCTCCAGCTGTTCGCGCTGGTGAGCCCGCTGTTCTTTCAGGTCGTCATGGACAAGGTGCTGGTGCATCGCGGCCTCACCACGCTCGATGTCCTCGTCGTCGGCCTGCTCGTGGTGGTGGTGTTCGAGAGCCTGCTCCATGGGCTGCGCGGCTACATCTTCGGCCACACCACCACCCGCATCGACGTCGAGCTCGGCACCCGGCTGTTTCGCCATCTGGTGCAGCTGCCCCTGGGCTATTTCCAGGCCCGCAGGATCGGCGACTCGGTGGCACGCGTGCGCGAGCTCGAGAACATCCGCAGCTTTCTCACCGGCAATGCGCTCACCGTCGTGCTGGACGTGCTGTTCTCGGCGATGTTCATCGGCGTCATGCTGTTCTACAGCGTCTCTTTGACCCTCGTCGTGCTCGCGAGCCTGCCGCTGTACTTCGGCCTGAGCCTCGCCGTCGTGCCTGTGCTGCGCCGGCGCCTGGACCAGAAGTTCGCGCGCGGCGCCGAGAACCAGGCGCTGCTGGTGGAGACCGTCGGCGCCATCCAGACCGTCAAGGCCGCCGCGCTCGAACCCGTCTTCGGCCGCCGCTGGGACGAGCAGCTTGCCGCCTACGCCTCGGCCAGCTTCCGCACCCAGAGCCTTGCGAGCTGGGCCCATGAGGGCATCAACCTCATCGGCAAGCTGGTCAGCGCGGCCACGCTCTGGTGGGGCGCGCGCCTGGTGATGGACAACCAGCTCAGTGTCGGCCAGTTCATCGCCTTCAACATGTTCGCGCAGCGCGTGGCGCAACCGATCATGCGCATGGCCCAGCTGTGGACCGACTTCCAGCAGACCGGCATCTCACTCGCGCGGCTGGGCGACATCCTCGACACACGCACCGAAGTGCCGGCCCACGCGATGGCACAGCTCCCAAGCCTCGAGGGGCGAGTGACGCTGGAAAACCTGAGCTTTCGCTACCGTCCGGAAGCACCGCTCGTGCTGGATGGCCTGAACCTCGACGTCCATCCCGGCGAAGTGATCGGCATCGTCGGGCGCTCGGGCTCGGGCAAGAGCACGCTGACCAGGCTGGTCCAGCGCCTCTACATCCCGGAGCAAGGCCGCCTCCTGGTGGATGGGACCGACACCCGGCAGATCGACGCGGCGCAGCTGCGAAGCAGGATCGGCGTGGTGCTGCAGGAGAACGTTCTCTTCAACTGCAGTGTGCGGGCGAATATCGCGATCGCGGACCCGGCTGCGCCCATCGACATGGTGATGCATGCCGCGCAGCTGGCCGGCGCGCACGAGTTCATCAGCGAGTTGCCGGAGGGCTACGACACGATGGTGGGCGAGCAAGGCGCCAGCCTCAGCGGCGGCCAGCGCCAGCGCATCGCGATCGCCAGGGCGCTGTTCACCCAACCGCGCATCCTGATCTTCGACGAGGCGACCAGCGCGCTCGACTACGAGAGCGAGGCCATCGTCCAGCGCAACATGGCGCAGATCTGCGCGGGCCGCACCGTCTTCGTCATCGCGCACCGCCTGAGCGCCGTCCGGCATGCGCATCGCATCATCGTGATGGACAAGGGCCGCATCGCCGAGGAGGGCCGGCACGAAGCGCTGCTGGCCGATGAGCGCGGCATCTACGCGCGGCTGTGGGCCCTGCAGGCGGGTGGCCGGCCGACCGACGGAGCCGAAGCGTGAACCACCCCTTGCAAGACCTGCTCGCCCGCTACCGCACCGTTTTCAATGAAGCCTGGCAAGCCCGGCACGAGCTCGCCGGCCCCAAGCGCCTGAGCGACGAGCTCGCCTTCCTGCCCGCTGCCCTGAGCCTGCAGGAGACCCCCGTGCATCCCGCCCCGCGCCGCTTGGCCTTCGCGCTGATCGCCCTGTTCCTCATTGCACTGCTGTGGTCCGTCGTCGGCCAGATCGACATCGTGGCCGTGGCCTCGGGCCGCATCGTGGTGAGCGAGCGCACCAAGCTCGTCCAGCCCCTGGAGCGCAGCGTGGTCCGCCGCGTGCTGGTGAAGGATGGCGATCCTGTCGAGGCCGGGCAGGTGCTCGTGGAGCTCGACCCCACCAGCGCCAGCGCCGACAAGACCAGCATCGACGAACAGTTGAAGTCGGCCCAGTCGGAGCTGCTGCGCACGCGCGCTTTGTCGCAGGCGATTCAGCGGCCGGCGCTGCTGCCCGATCTCGGTGGCGTCTTGCCTGCCGGCTGGTCCGAGTCCGACGCGCGGGCCGCGCGAGCTCAACTGAACGACGAGTGGAGCGACATCACCGCCAAGCTCGCCAGAGCCGCCGCCGAGATCCAGCGGCGCGGGGCCGAGATCGCCACCGTGCGCCAGATGATCGCCAAGCTGGAAACCACGCTGCCCATTGCACGCCAGCGCGAGGCCGACTTCAGGCAGCTGGCCGAGCAAGGCTTCATGTCCGCGCACGCCAACCAGGACCGCACGCGCGAGCGCATCGAACTGGAGCGCGACCTCGCGACCCAGCGTGCGCGGCTCGCCGAGGCCGCGGCCACCCTGAAGGAAAGCGAGAACGCCCGCACCGCCTTCCTGGCCGAGACCCGCCGCGGCCTGAGCGAGCGCGAGGCCGCGGCCGAGCTCAAGCGCCAGCAGGGCATCCAGGAACAGGCCAAGGCCGCCCAGCGCGAGCGCCTGGCCACGCTCAAGGCGCCGGTGGCCGGCACGGTGCAGCAACTGGCCGTGCATACCGAAGGCGGCGTGGTCACCGAGGCGCAGCCGCTCATGGTCATCGTGCCTACGGGCGCGCAGGTCACGGCCGAGGTCACGCTGGAGAACAAGGACATCGGCTTCGTCCGCGCGGGGCAGAGCGCCGAGATCAAGCTGGAGACCTTTCCCTACACGCGCTACGGCACGGTGGGCGCCGTCGTTCGCACGGTCACGGCCGATGCGGTGAACGACGAGAAGCGCGGTGCGATCTTTCCGGTGACGCTGGTGCTGGCGCGCAGCCACGTCGATGTGGACGGCACGGCGGTCAAGCTGAGCCCGGGGATGAACTTGACGGCGGAGATCAAGACGGGCCGGCGGCGAATCATCGAGTACCTGTTGAGCCCCATCCAACGGGCGGCCAGTGAAAGCTTGCGGGAGAGATGAAGTTGCGAGCAGAGAAAAGCGGGATGGCTGGACTTCAGTTGGCTTGCAAGGAATCCGCAGGGCCTGCGCCGAACAACCCGTCGCCGGTCTTGCTCAGCACTCACGAGATGGCGTTGATGCACGCGATGACGGCCGGCCACACGAACGCGCAGCTTGGGGCACTGGTGAATCGCAGCGAGAAGACGGTGCGCAATCAACTGACTCGCTTGTACGCGAAGCTGGGCGCGCGCAACCGCGCCGAGGCCGTGGCGATCTTCATGCGCAGGGTCCAAATCTGATCAATTGTCGCGAGGCATGCAGATCGGGACATTCGTCCCATTGAGTTCGGGCGGGAGTGCCGATATGGTTCGCGGTCGTCATTGCTGAATGGCGCGTACAGGTCTCTCGATGAGACATCTCGGCCTGTGTTTCTGTGTCGATCAAGTCAAGAACAAGCCCCCGAGCTGCCGACAAGAATAACCAACGAAAGGGAATCCTCACCCATGTCACGACTGAACCAAGTCGATATCGCGATCCTTCAACGCTATGTCGATCGCGGCGAACGATTGGCCTATTGGAACTATCTGGATGCGGTAAGCCTGCGCCAGACAGGTTGCCATGACGCGTACGCCGTGTTGGCGGCACAGATTGTTTGGAGCACCGCCGCCGTCAGACGGTACGTGGCGATCGTGGCAGCGGAACTGCAGATCGAAATGCCGCCGGACGATGAAGAAGTGCAGGAGTTGAACTGGATCAAGTCAGAGCTGAAGTTCAGACGCAATGAACTCGAAGGTGGGCAGCGGTTGGTGCCCGACTCGGAAGTAGCAATGAGCGGTACTGCCAGCGTGACACAGAGCGGCGAGTTCCTTTTCACGCCCGACACGTTGTCCGGCGGCGCGATGAGCTTCACGTTGGAGATCTTCAGCCCTGGGCATTCGGCCAACGACGAGATCTGGAGCTCGCGCACGTGAGGGGGCGTTCCAGACATTGGGAATGGATTCTTGGGCAGATCGCGCTTGCTGCCGTTGCGCTGATCATCTGCGGTTGCGGCAAGACCGAGGAGGCTATGGGCCCAGGCAGCGCGGAACAGTTCAGTCTCAAGGACTATCTCTGCACGATCACTCCGGCCGAGTGCCATCGGAAGGAGGTGCAGAGATTGTTTCTTGCTCCTCCTGATGCGATCTATGAGACGACGTTGGGGGGGAAGGCGCTTCACATTCCGATGGGGTATGTCCATCCGATCCAGGCGGCGTCCAGTGGCGAACTTCGAGACCAGAAGATCTTCTTGAACGCCCTCGGGCCTGAGATGCAGCCCCGATCGATCGAGAACATCCGCGAGTTCATTCGAAATGGCCGTCGACCTGCATTGGTTCGTTTCAACGTCATGTCAGTCAAGTCCGTCGAACCAACGCATTGGTGGAAGTCGACGGTCGAAAAGTCAGTCAAGGAGCACATCGAACGGCTAACTGCAGCCAAGCGATATCCCGACAAGCACGGCTTGCAGCACTGGGGCGTCGACTACAGCCGCGCCCGCTTTGCGAAGCCGTGCGAGTTCGAGGGAGAGATGCAGCAATGCGGGATGGAGAGGCAGGAGGATCTGTACGTTCCGCTCGATGCTCGAAGCGCCGCGAGCTACATGCTTTGCGCCTCATGGCTGTACCTGAAAACCAACAGCGCTGATAAGGAGTTGGCGATGTCATCGGAAGAGCGGGAAGCCTACTACCGGTCCGACGCATACAAGAAGAAGACTGGTTGGTACATGAACACGGACCCGCACTGCAACCACTACTTTTATCACGTGCAACTCAACGCCACGATTCGATTGACCTACCACCTCAGCTTGCTGCCACATTGGAAGCAGATCGAGGATCGAACGCGGGTCCTCCTGGACGCTGCGCTTCAAGCAGCACCGACGGCACAGGCTGGTCGGCGGCCGCGCTGAGTATCGCGCCATCAAGAAATCCAATCATCAACTAGCCAAGGGAATCCTCACATGTCAGGACTGAATCAAGCCGATATCGCCATTCTTCAACGCTACGTCGATCGTCACGAACGGTTGGCCTACTGGAACTATCTGGATGCAGTATCCCTGCGTGAAACAGGGCGCCATAACGCCTATGCGGTGCTGGCAGCCCAAGTGGTTCAGAACAACACTTTCGATGGCGCGGTCGCCAATCGGTACGCGGCGGCAGTGGCGGCGGAGAAGGGAATCGCGATGACGCCCACTGATTGGAATCGCTTGGGCCTGGAATTGATTGCGGCAGATTTGGAAGTCAGGCGCGAGTATCTCCAAGGCAAGAATGGCCAACCGCCGGATCCTGTCAAGGCGTTAAGTATTCCTGTAGACGACGTTTACGAAACGCATTTGAGCGCGTCCCAAAAGACCACTGACGCCAGCGGCAACTCCAAGTCCGCCCTAGGCATCGACTACTGGACCGCATGGGAACCGCTGCGCCCCGACTTGCAAGCCGGCAACTTGGCCGCGGCGCAGGCCACATGGGACGACATGACGAGTGGTGGATACGTCGACCACGCGAAGAGCGCACTGGCTGGGATCGGCAGCGACTTCGCCTGGGGCGTACGCCTCTCAACCATTGCTCTTGAATACGGTCGAGTAGGCGCCGACACAATCGCCGACCCCAACTACGTCAAGGGTTACTTCTACGATGGCGCCTCGAACAAATGGGTGCAACCGCTGGGCGATACCAGCTATGCCGGAGGCGTGCATTGGGCCGAAGTCCCGTCCTCCGTGGCACGGCAACTCGACGCCGAGCGCCTGTTCCGCATCCAAGTCAGCGGCAACGGCATCCTCGACGCCAACGATGCCCGCGCATGGCAGGGATCGAGCACTGGGGCGGTCTTGAGTCAGCCCGCTCTCGCCAGCGGCGCACTGCCATTCGCCTACAGCAACACCTACACCGCCGTTCTCGGCTCCGGCGGCACGCTCTCCAGCATTCGCGCGGACCAGAACGCCAGGGGCAACGCAATCACCGACGATGGCGTTGATGTCGTCCCGGCCCGTCAGCCACAGGTGCTCGATGTTCTGGCCCAAGGTCCAGGAGACGGAGGATGCGATCGTGTCGGTGCCTTCGTCGGCGTTCTCGAGCACGGTGTCGAGCTGGTTGTCGACAACATAGAGGTCGTTGCCCCTGCCACCCACCATGTCGTCTGCTTCGGCGCCGCCATCGAGCCGGTTGGCGCCGGCGTTGCCGACCAGGCGATTGCGCTGGGCATTGCCGGTGGCGTTGACGCTGGCGGTGCCGCCGAGCGTCAAGGCCTCGACATCTGCACTCAGGGCATAGCTCACGGTGGACTGCACCGAGTCATAGCCACCGCCGGGCAACTCGTTCACCTTGTCGCCGACGTTGTCGACCACGTACGTGTCGTCGCCGGTGCGGCCCGTCATGCTGTCGGCGCCAGCCAGGCCGTCGAGGACATTGGCGCCTGCGTCGCCGGTGAGCGCATCCGTGCCGGCCGTTCCGCTGATGACCGCAGGCTGCGCCGCAGCAGCAACCAGCACCCCGGGCAGCGCCAACGGCGCCGCCCCAGCGACCGTACTCGTGCTCGCGCCCGGCACAGGCATCGGCGTCGCACCGGCACTGCCCGCGAAGATGAAACTGCCGGCCGTCAACGCTGCCGGTTCGATGCCGATGAGCCCGATCGAAACGCTTGGCTGTCCCGCGGACTGCGCTGAAACACGTGTGATGAACTTGCCGTTGATGTTCACGGCCTTGTTCGCCGTCAGCTGACTGAAGCTCGTGATCCAGGCGAACCGGCTCAGGTCGATCTTGTCCTGGCCCACTTCGAAGTCGGCGATCAGGTTGCTGGCGGTCAAGTCGGACCCGACCATGCCGACCCCGAGCGATCCGCCGCCGTCCGGTGCCACGAGGAAGCGATCGGCACCGGCTCCCCCAGTGCGCGTGCCCACCCCGGCCATGCCCGTGAAATAAGACACCGCGCCTTGATCGCCGTCCAGCACCAGCACATCGTTGCCCGCGCCGCCATCGAGCGTGTCCTGCCCGGCGCCGCCCAGCAGCCGGTCGTTCCCGGCGTCGCCTGACAAGCTGTCGTTGCCGCCGAGCCCGGCCAGCAGCTCATCGCCCGCAGTGCCTTGCAGCACGTCGTCGCCCTCCGTGGCCCCGCCGCCTTGGCCCGCTTGCCCGGCCTGCTGCCACGCCTGCAAGGCCGCCTGCGATTCGAAGAACCGGAATTGCCCGGCAGACAGCTCGCTCGCCCGCTGGTTGCGCAGCAACACGGCTTGGCCGCCCCCCAGGTCCAGCCGGGTATCGGCCCCCACCTGCGTGCGGGCCAGGGTGGCGAAGCTCAGGTTGCCGAATCCGACCAGTGCCAGGGTTTCCACGACGGACCCGCTCGCACCGGCCCCCAGGTCGACGATCGTGTCCTGGGCACCGGCTTCCTTGCCGATCATGAACAGGTCGCTGCCCGCACCGCCCGTGAGCACATCGCTGCCCCGGCCGCCGTCCAGCGTGTCGTTGCCCTCGCCGCCCACAAGCACATCCGCACCGCGCCCGCCGAGCAGCACGTTGTTCAGCGCGTTGCCCGTCAGCACGTCGCTGCCATCGCCGCCGATGGCGATCTCGATCTCGCCGCTCACCTACCGCATGGCGCGCGGCCAGGGCAGCGACACGATCATCGAAGCCGACGCCACCGCAGGCAACAAGGACACGGTGCAGTTCGCCAGCGGAATCACGGCAGACCAGCTGTGGTTCAGGCAAGTAGGCAACAACCTCGAAGTGAGCATCATCGGCACCGAAGACAAGCTCACCCTGAACAGCTGGTACGCGGGCAGCGGCTACCAAGTCGAGGAGTTCAGAACCAGCGAAGGCCATGTGCTGATCGACACCCAGGTGCAGAACCTGGTGCAGGCGATGGCGAGCTTCGCGCCGCCGGCTGCGGGGCAGACCACCTTGCCGCAGGCCTACCAGAACAGCCTGGCACCGCTCCTGGCTGCCGACTGGCGTTGAAGCGCGGCGATCGACCGATCGAAAGCCGCGTTGGCTGATGCGCCCACCGATCTGAGCGGCCGGGCAGTGGCCTCTAAACCCGCACCGGCCGCGGCCGCCGCCCATTGCCGTAACAATGGGTGCCAAAAGGAGAGATGCCATGGCCGGATTCGAAGTCAACGAGATCGTTGCTGCGCTGCGCGGGGCGCGCGAGGAGTGGCGCGATGCCCAGAAGCGCTCGCGAGAGCCGGGCAGCCGCGAGTTCCCTTCGCGCGATGCGCTGGCCGCCATCGTCGAATCGCTGAAGGGCGCGCTGTTCCCCATGCGGCTGGGCCCACCCGAGCTGCGCCAGGAGAGCGAGGACTTCTACGTCGGCCACACGCTCGATTCGGCGCTGCAGTCGCTGCTGGCGCAGTGCCGGCTGGAACTGCGCTACAACGCACGCCACCAGCCGCGCGACCCGGCCGCCATCGATGCCGAGGCAGAGCAGGCGGTGCGCGCCTTCGCCGCGGCGCTGCCCTCGATTCGCCGCCTGCTCGACGGCGACGTGCTCGCCGCCTACCAGGGCGACCCGGCCGCGAACAGCGTCGACGAAGTGCTGCTGTGCTACCCCGGCATCCTCGCGATGATCCATCACCGCCTCGCGCACCAGCTCTACGGGTTGGGCCTGCCGCTGCTGGCGCGCATCGTGGCCGAGCTCGCGCATGCGCAGACCGGCATCGACATCCATCCCGGCGCGCGCATCGATGCCGGCTTTTTCATCGACCATGGCACCGGCGTCGTGATCGGCGAGACCACGGTGATCGGCAAGCGCGTGCGCCTCTACCAGCATGTGACCCTGGGCGCCAAGCGCTTTCCCGTCGACCCCGAAGGCAATCTGCAAAAGGGCCTGCCGCGGCATCCGATCGTGGAGGACGACGTGGTGATCTATGCCGGCGCCACCATCCTCGGCCGCGTGACGCTGGGCAAGGGCGCAGTGATCGGCGGCAACACCTGGATCACCGACGATGTGCCGGCCGGCGCGAACATCACGCAGGCCAGCCTCCAGAAGGCGGGCTGCGATTGAGCTTTTCTGGAAAAGGTCAAACGCGCTTCGCATAATTTGCCGCACCCCAACACAAAGGAGCTTTCATGAGCCAGACCCGCATTGCCGTCATCGTAGGCAGCCTGCGCAAGGATTCCTTCAACCGCAAGCTTGCGCTCGCGCTCGCGCATCTGATGCCTTCGGACTTCACGCTGGAGCAGCTGCGCATCGATGACTTGCCGCTCTACAACCAGGACGACGACGGCAACCAGGCACCCGCGGTGAAGCGGCTCAAATCCGAGATCGCCGCAGCGCAAGGGCTGATCTTCGTGACGCCGGAATACAACCGTGCGTTGCCCGGCGTGCTGAAGAATGCAATCGACCACGCATCGCGCCCCTACGGGCAGAGCGCCTGGGCCGGCAAGCCGGCCGGCGTGATCGGCATCTCGGTCGGCGCCATCGGAACGGCCGTCGCGCAGCAGCAGCTGCGCACCGTGCTGGCTTATCTGGACGTGCCCACGCTCGGCCAGCCCGAAGCCTTCATCCAGAACAAGGAAGGCCTGTTCGACGACAAGGGACACATCGCCGAGGGGAGCACCAAGAAGTTCCTGCAGGGGTGGGTCGACAAGTACGTGGACTGGATCAAGCGCCACGCCACCGCTTGAGGCACTCGCGGCGCCGCGCGCCTGAAGCGCCGGCGGGCCGCACGGCGGCCCTTGGAAGCGCGTGAGGCCTGCGCCTCACGCGGTACGACTTTCTGCAATCAAGCGGCCAGGGACGCGACGTCCTGGTTGGCGGCTTCGCCCGCCACCGCGCCGATGTCGGCGCGTGCTGCGCCGAGCGCGGCCGCCTTCGGTGCATCGCCCATGGCCAGACCTTCGGCGCGCACGAAGCGCACGTCGGTCACGCCCAGGAAGCCCAGCACCACCTTCAGGTAGCTCTCCTGGTGCTCCATCGCCTGGCCGCCTTCGGTCGTCGAGTAGATGCCGCCGCGGGTGATGGCCACGATCACGGTCTTGCCGCCGGCAAGGCCTACGGGGCCCTTGTCGGTGTACTTGAAGGTGCGGCCGACCTGTGCGATGCGGTCGATCCAGGCCTTCAACTGGCTGGGCACCGAGAAGTTGTAGAACGGAGCGCCGATGACGATCACGTCGGCAGCCAGGAACTGGGTCACCAGCTTTTCCGAAACCGCGTTCTCGGCGCGCTGGCGCTCGGTGAACTCGGTGCCGGCCGGTGCGCGGAAGCCTAGCGAATGGCCGTCGAGGTGGGAGGGGGCGGAAACGGCCAGGTCCAGGTACTCGACCTCCGTGCCGGGGTGGTTGTTGCGCCAGGCGGTGACCGCTTCGGCCGTCAGCTGACGGGAAACGGAGTTGTCACCCAGGACGCTGGAATCGATGTGCAGCAGCTTCATGATCAATCGCTCTCTTTCGATGTGGCGCCGGCGCGGGGATCGGTCGGCATGGGTGATAGTCTATTTTTGAGGTGAGTCCGTGATAAGTCGGCAAATTTCACACAGTTCGTCCTGTTGATGGAACAATGCCGGCCATGCAGGACCTCAACGACATGGTTTTCTTCGCCGAGGTGGCCGAGCGCGGCGGCTTTGCGGCAGCCGGCCGGGCGCTGGGCATCCCCAAGTCGCGGCTGTCGCGCCGCGTGGCCGAACTGGAAGGGCGGCTGGGTGTGCAGCTGTTGCAGCGCAGCACCCGGCAGCTGTCGCTGACGCCGGCCGGCGAGCTCTACCTGCGCCACAGCGTCGCGATGCGCGACGCGGCCCAGGCCGCCGCCGAGGCCATTGCCCAGGTGCAGACCGAGCCGCGCGGCGTCGTGCGCATCAGCTGCCCGATCACGCTGGCGCAGAGCGGCGTCGGCGTGCTGGTGTCGCAGTTCATGCTGCGCTACCCCGCGGTGCAGATCGAGATGCGCATCCTCAACCGCCCCGTCGATCCGATAGAGGAGGGCATCGACCTGGCGCTGCGCGTGCGGCCGGTCATCGAAGACAGCACGACGCTGGTGGCCAAGCAGCTCGCCATCGCCCGCGGCGTGCTGGTGGCGAGCCCGGACCAGCTCCGGCGCCAGGGCGGCCCGATCCAGACGGTGGACGAGCTCGGGCGCCTGGACACGGTGTCGCAATCGGCCGCGAACGGGCGCGTCAGCTGGTGCCTGGAAGGCCCGGGCGGCGCCAAGCACACCTTCCAGCACCAGCCGCGCTATCTGGCGGACGATCTGCTGACCTTGAAATTCGCGGTGGTGGAGGGCGTCGGCGCCAGCATGCTGCCGGACTACATGTGCAAGGACGATCTGGAGGTGGGGCGCCTGGTCGAGGTGCTGCCGGGCTGGGGACCGCCGCCGGGCATCCTGCATGCGGTCTTTCCCTCGCGACGGGCGCTGGTGCCGGCGATCCGCAAGCTGATCGATTTCCTGGCCGAACACGTCGGCGCCGGCGGCTTCACGCTCTCGGTCTGAAGACGCTGAAAATGGCCTTATTCGCCATATGCCATATTCAAACAAGTAGATATTCGTTTGGCTTTGAAGCAATGCTTCGGAGAATCCTCCGATTCGGGGGCTCATGGCCCGACGGGCTCACGCCCCCCTTAGAACCACTGGCAACCCTATGACTTTCAAGACGACGAAGACGATCATCGCCGCCCTGGCGCTGGCTGCCGCCGCAGGCACCGCCTCGGCCCAGACCCTGCTCAACGTGTCCTACGACGTGGCGCGCGAGTTCTACAAGGACTACAACGCCGCCTTCGTGGCCCACTACAAGAAGACCGCGGGCAAGGACGTCAAGATCGACCAGTCGCATGCCGGCTCCAGCGCCCAGGCGCGCGCGGTGGCCGACGGCCTGGAGGCCGACGTGGTGACCATGAACACCACGACCGACATCGACTTCCTCGCCAACGCCGGCGTGGTCGCGAAGGACTGGGCCAAGCGCTTCCCGCAGAACGCGGCGCCCACCACCTCGACCATGCTGTTCCTCACGCGCAACGGCAACCCCAAGGGCATCAAGGACTGGGACGACCTCGTCAAGCCCGGCGTGCAGGTCGTGATCGTCAACCCGAAGACCGGCGGCAACGGCCGCTATGCCTACCTCGCGGCCTGGGGCTACGTGAAGAAGAAGGGCGGCACCGACGCGCAGGCTGCCGAGTTCGTGGGCAAGCTGTTCAAGAACGTGCCGGTGCTGGCGCGCGGCGGCCGCGATGCCACCACCGCCTTCCTGCAGCGCAATATCGGCGACGTGCTGATCACCTTCGAATCCGAAGTGGTCTCCATCGACCGCGAGTTCGGCTCCGGCAAGGTCGATGCGATCTATCCCTCGATCAGCATCCTGGCCGAGAACCCGGTGGCAGTGGTCGAGCGGACGGTGGCCAAGAAGGGCACCGGCGAGCTCGCCAAGGCCTACCTCGACTACCTGTACTCCGAAGAGGCGCAAGAGATCGCGGCCAAGCACGCGCTGCGTCCGCGCTCGGAAGCCGTGCTCAAGAAGCACGCGGCCGTCTTCAAGCCCTTGCAGCTCTTCACCGTGCAGGAACTGTTCGGCAGCCTTGGCGAAGCGCAGAAGGTTCACTTCAATGACGGCGGGCAGTTCGACAAGCTCTACACGCCCGGCGCAAAGTAAATGAGCGGTGCTCTTTCTTCGGCGCTGCCGGCACCGGCAGCGCCGTCTGCACGTCCGGGACGCCCAGGCGTCTCGCGCCGCGTGCTGCCCGGCTTTCATCTCACGCTGGGCTTTTCGCTTTTCTATCTCTGCCTGATCGTGCTGATCCCGTTGTCGGCGCTGGTCTTCAAGACCTCGGCGCTCAGCTGGGAGCAGTTCTGGACCGCGGTGACCGCGCCGCGCGTGATGGCTTCGTACCGCCTGACCTTCGGCGCCTCCCTGATCGCGGCGCTGGTCAACCTCGTCTTCGGGCTGCTCGTGGCCTGGGTGCTGGTGCGCTACAAGTTCCCGGGCAAGCGCATCGTCGACGCGCTGGTCGACCTGCCGTTCGCGCTGCCGACCGCCGTGGCCGGCATCTCGCTCACGGCGCTGCTCGCGGGCAACGGCTGGATCGGCCAATACCTGGAGCCCATGGGCATCAAGCTGGCCTTCACGCCGGCGGGCATCGTGATCGCGCTGATCTTCATCGGCCTGCCCTTCGTGGTGCGCACCGTGCAGCCGGTGCTCGAAGACACCGAGAAGGAACTGGAAGAGGCCGCCACCAGCCTCGGCGCGACCCGCCTGCAGACCTTCACCAAAGTGATCCTGCCCTCCATCACGCCGGCGCTGCTCACCGGCTTCGCGATGGCCTTCGCCCGCGCGATCGGCGAGTACGGCTCGGTGATCTTCATTGCCGGCAACATGCCGATGATTTCGGAGATCACGCCGCTGATCATCATCGGCAAGCTGGAGCAGTATGACTTTGCGGGCGCCACCGCGGTCGCGCTGGTGATGCTGGTGATCTCCTTCGCGCTGCTCTTGGTCATCAACGCGCTGCAGGCCTGGCAGCGGCGTCGTGGAGCGTCGGCATGAGCAACTCCCGCACCGTTCGCCGCGCCAAGGCCGGCACCACCGAGGCGGCCTGGGTGCGCTACACCCTGATCGGCGTGGCGCTGGCCTTCATGTTCCTGTTCCTCGTGCTGCCGCTCGCCGCCGTCGCGGCGGAGGCCCTGCGCAAGGGCCTGGGCGCCTACCTCGAAGCGCTGCAGGAGCCCGATGCCTGGAGCGCGATCCGCCTCACGCTCATCACCGCCGCCATCGCGGTGCCGTTGAACCTGCTCTTCGGCGTCGCCGCCGCCTGGGCCATCGCCAAGTTCGAGTTCCGCGGCAAGGCGTTGCTGACCACGCTGGTCGATCTTCCATTCGCCGTGTCGCCGGTGGTCGCGGGCCTGATCTACGTGCTGGTCTTCGGCGCTCAGGGCTGGTTCGGGCCCTGGCTGCAGGCGCACGACATCAAGATCATCTTCGCGGTGCCCGGCATCGTGCTGGCCACCGTCTTCGTGACCTTCCCCTTCATCGCGCGCGAGCTGATCCCGCTGATGCAGGCCCAGGGCACCGAGGAAGAGCAGGCCGCGATCGTGCTCGGCGCCACCGGCTGGCAGACCTTCCGCCGCGTGACCCTGCCCAACATCAAGTGGGGGTTGCTGTACGGTGTGATCCTCTGCAACGCGCGCGCCATGGGCGAGTTCGGCGCGGTCTCCGTGGTCTCGGGCCATATCCGCGGCCAGACCAACACCATGCCGCTGCACGTGGAAGTGCTCTACAACGAATACCAGTCCGTGGCTGCCTTCGCGGTCGCCTCGCTGCTGGCCATCCTGGCGCTGGTCACGCTGGTCATCAAGTCCGTCATCGAATGGCGCCACGAGCGCGAGATGAAGGCCCTGGCCGAGCTGCCGCCCGAGCGTCCGCTCTCGGCAGCGCAAGCCTAGAGAAGGCGTGAAGGAGAACAAGACATGAGCATTGAAATTCGCAACGTCAGCAAGCAGTTCGGCGACTTCCACGCGCTGCGCGATGTCAGCCTCGACGTCGACTCGGGCGAATTGGTCGCCTTGCTGGGCCCCTCGGGCTGCGGCAAGACCACCTTGCTGCGCATCATCGCGGGCCTGGAGACGGCCGATGCCGGCAGCATCCTTTTCGCCGGCGAAGACACCACCGACGTGCATGTGCGCGAGCGCCAGGTCGGCTTCGTGTTCCAGCACTACGCGCTATTTCGCCACATGACGGTGTTCGAGAACGTGGCCTTCGGCCTGCGCGTCAAGCCGCGCAGCCTGCGCCCGAGCGAGGCGCAGATCAAGGCCAAGGTGCACGAGCTGCTCGGGCTGGTGCAGCTGGACTGGCTGGCCGACCGCTACCCGGCCCAGCTCTCGGGCGGCCAGCGCCAGCGCATCGCCCTGGCCCGCGCGCTTGCCGTCGAGCCCAAGGTGCTGCTGCTCGACGAGCCCTTCGGCGCCCTCGATGCCAAGGTCCGCAAGGAGCTGCGCCGCTGGCTGCGCCGGCTGCACGACGAGCTGCACGTCACCAGCATCTTCGTCACCCACGACCAGGAGGAGGCGCTCGAAGTCGCCGACCGCGTGGTGCTGATGAACAGCGGCCGCATCGAGCAGGTCGGCTCGCCGCAGGACGTGTGGGACCACCCGGCCAGCCCTTTCGTCTACGGCTTTCTCGGCGACGTCAACCTGTTTCACGGCCGCGCGCACGAGGGCGAGGTGCACCTGGAGGGCGTTCGCATCGATTCGCCCGAACACCGCGACTTGCGCAACGGCAAGGCCCTGGCCTATGTGCGGCCGCACGACCTGGACGTCGAGCGCTATGTGCCCGGCGCAAGCGGCATCGTCGCGACTTTGAGCCGGGCGATCGTGGTCGGGCCGATCGCGCGGCTGGAACTCGAACCGGTCGAATCGAATCCAGACAATCCGGGGTCCGGAACCATCATCGAGGCGCAACTCCCTGCGCAACAGTTCCGGGATCTGGGCTTGCGCGAAGGCGAGACGGTGGTTGCCACGCCGCGCCGGGCCCGCGTCTTCGTAGAGGGGCATTGATTTGTTTGACTGGTATTTCGGCGCGCCGCGCCGCGCGCTCGCGCTGATCTGCGCCGCCTGTTTGGCGATGCTGGCCTTCGGGCTCTATCTGCAGCATGTGGTGGGCTTGGAGCCGTGCCCCATGTGCATCGTGCAGCGCTATGCGCTGCTGCTGGTGGCGGTTTTCACCGGCCTGGCGGCGCTGAGCAAAAGCCGCGGCCTGCAGCTTACGGGCGCGACGCTGGCGTTGGTGATGGCGGTGGGCGGCGCCTATACGGCCGCGCGGCAGAGCTGGCTGCAGTGGTATCCGCCCGAGGTCGTGTCCTGCGGGCGCGACCTCTACGGGATGATCGAAACCTTTCCGCTGAAGCGGGCGCTGCCGATGATCTTCCGCGGCGGCGGGGACTGCACGCAGATCGACTGGACCTTTCTGGGGCTGTCGATTGCGAACTGGTCCTTTATTTCGTTCGTGGTGTTCGGCGTGCTGTTGCTGGGGCTTTTGTTCCGGCGCAGCGGCGGCGGCCGCGCTCAGAGCGGCAGCGTGTCGAAGGCTGCGTAAGATCCCGCGAGCCAGCTCTTCACGCGCTGGCGCTCCAGCAGCCCGAGTGCGTTGGGGCCTTCACGGTCGTTGACGGCTTTCCAGAAGCTGGTGTTGCGCGCATCGATCTTGCGCATGCTGGCGTCGTGCAGGCGGGGCAGGGCGATCACGCGGGCCCCGTGCGCGGTGGCCTTGCTGAGCGACTGCGAGCCGAGCAGCAGCGCGAAGTCGTTGCCGCGGCCGTAGTTCTGCACCACGATGTAGTTGGGCTTGTTGCCGAAGGTGTCGACCAGCGTGCCGAGCAAGTCGCTCGAGTCCTTGCCGTCGTCCAGCACGTGCCAGAAATTGACCGTCACGCCGAGCTCGGCGAAGACGTCGAAGAGATCCGAATCCTTGATCCAGCGCGCCAGCGGCGCCAGCGTCTGCGCTGCGAGGTCGACGATCACGCTCTGCTGCGGACGCGTCTCGAAGCCGTTGACCACCGTGTCCAGGCCCTCGTAGCTGTCGACCACCACCGGCGAGGCGAAGCCTTCGTAGAAGCGGGTGAAGGAGCTGTGCGAGCGATCGGTGTCGAAGCCCACGAAGGGCTTGCTGTGATCGATGAAGTACTGCGCCAGGACCCGGGCGGTGACGGACTTGCCGACACCGCCTTTTTCGCCGCCGATGAAGTTGAGGGAGCTCATGAGGTTGCTGGGAAAGAGTGGAATGACGAAGCCTGAGGCATTCTAGGTGTCATGAACCCGCAACCAGGCCTGGGAGTCAGAACCTGTGGAAGCGAAACACGCTAACCATGAGGACGAATGCCGGACATGGCCGCGTATGAAGTTTCACTGAATCGTGAAGCGACCGGAATACTCGACCTGAACTCCACTCGGAAGCCTTATCGACAATTCACCATCTCGAGCTGCATCCCCACTGACGAAAATCTCGGTGCTGATGTGAACGCCAATCACGCCGTTCTCGTGCAACGGAATTTCCCGCTTGTAGCCATCTCTGGCTTCAGCATATGTTGGAAAATCTATGGCCACCTTGAAATCGTTGCCCTCACGTGACAGCGTATAGACGAGCGCGCCGTACTGCTTTGCGTGTACCGGAATCGTTTGGCCCAGGCCATCCTTGATCGTGACCTCGCGTTTACTCCATTTCGTAGAACCTTCGGAAGCCATCTTTAAGGGCGACTTGTCCCCGTAAACCACGGCTGTTAATAGCTCGCCAACACGCTGGGTTAGAAGAGATGAAAGCACGAGCGCAGTGTTGTCTGTTGCTTCTGGTGCTGCGTTAGCATCGCTGACGAAGTCTAGAAGAGCCTGACCAATCTGTCGCGAGCGCAGCTTTTTTTCGGCTGTTTCTCTAATGTTTTCCGAGAAGTTGTGGTATTCCAAGTATTCGTTGACTTGATTGACATCTGGCAAAGGTACTTTTGGTTTAATGGTTCCATCGGCATCCTGAAATTGGTAATTTAATCGATGAAAATCCGCATCGGCAAGATTGACTAAGAGTACTCCGCCTAGCGCCTTCGGACGCAGCTCTTCATCTCCCCCAAGATTTAGAAAAGATCCCAACTCTTGGTGGATAACGTCTTCAATGGTGCAAGCCGGAAAACGCAAATGATTTAAGGCAAATGTCGTGAACAGAGATTTGCCTGATAAATTCCCGTGCTTATCCAAAATGGCACCAGTAGGAAGATATTTCAGAATGCGATCCAGTTTTCTCTCGACACGGTACGCGACCCTTCTTGCGGTGTCCCGAGAAGAAGCGGGAGGACTGTGTGATTGCGTCTCGTCGCTCGAAGAGGATTTTCGCCTTCTCGGACTGACAATGTTCGCCATTTTCCTTGCCGAGTTCGTCACCGTAGCCTTGACGCCCTTGGTTTGATGTCTGCGACTGCCGATCCCGACCGTTCCATGATCTCCTTTCGAGGATTTGCCGGTCACTTCTACATTGCGTAATTCAACCTGATGAAAAGATGAGATCACAGTGGGGGTGGGCGGCAATAGCTCTTCATTGAAATCAAGAGCCATCAGAAGCTCCTTGGATGCTTGCTTGGCTCGTTCCTCATTGTTAGGGGGGCTTTCTCGCTTTTGTTCCTGCGACTTATCAATGATGGCTTGCAATCTTTTTTGTTGCGGTCGTTGCGGCGCTGGAGTGGATTGATCGGATTTTATTCGAGCGCGCGGAGAAATCTTCTTAGGGCTGGTGCCTGGGAATCTCATGGTAAAACAACTCTCTTGATGGATGCAAAATAGACGAGCACAGACTGCTGGCTAAGCGTGCTCGGAGAAATACAAGATGCCAAAGCTCTTTGGCGCCATGCCGCCTGATATTTCCCGTGCTTCCGAGGTCTCATTCGTCGCCTCCCACGTCACGTTGCCTTGGCAAGGTTTTGCCAAAATACCCTACTGAGGCGGGCTCGAGGCATACGTGCCGTGGTGCTTTGAACGGGTATGCCAGATTGCTCGCAAATAGTTGCTCGCAGACTTTCATACGGGCGTGCGGATCGGGATTGCCCAAGCGGCCAGGGCAGGGCGTCAGCCTCTTCGTCCAGATCGACGAGCGAATCGATGCCATTCGTGTCAATGAGCATCGACCTCCTTGCTTCGCTGTCTCGGGATGGGGTAAGAATGCCGAGGGGTTCTAGGGTGAGCAGCAGCGGAATGGGACTGCTACGCTGCTGGCCACGGGCGCTCGCCCCCGGATCATGCCGACTACGTGATCGGCCGGTTTGCTCAGTCCAGCTTAAAGCGACCAGAGTATTCGACTTGAACGCCTTCCGGCATCGTCAGCTTCAGCCTGCCTTCTCGGGCTTCGTTTCCGTCGACAATAATTTCGGCTTTAAAGTGAATGCCAATGACGCCGTCTTGATGCAACGGAAATTCATGCCCCTTCTTATACTTTGCCTCTGCGTATGTTGGATAGTCAAAGGCAATTTTGAAATTATCACCGTCCTTGGAAAGATTGTATAATACACCACCGATGCCTGTCGGGACTACAGGGTGGGTTTGACCGGAAGAGTCCTTAATGGTTAGCGGCCGCGCTTGTCCATCCATGTTTCTCGCAGTTCTCAATGCCAAGGCCGTAAAGGGCAAAGTTGGGTCATAAACCACACTCTGCAGTTTAGTCACGATCTGCTGCAGCATCACGGACGAAAGCACAAATGCAGCGTTTTCATTCTTCACAGGTTCGGCGCCATTATCTCGAACAAAATCTCGAAGTGCAACAGCAACGTTCTCTGTGCGAATTTCGTCTCTGGCTGCGATTAGCTGGCCTTCACCCACCATAAATTCTTTAGGTGGCTTCTTCCCTGCCGCAAGCGCTTCTGCTGTGATTTTGGCATTATATGCGGCTACATGCTGGGCTGCACGTTGGGCGATTTGTTCGTCGCTGGGCGCTGGATCCGCTGGGCCGTCGTTTGTGGGAATGTTATAAATAACTCTATAAGCATCCTTGGTGAAATCGAAACAGACCTTTACGCCTGCAACGAATTCGGTTGTTTCGGGCGAAAGCGCCTTGCCAACTAAAGTTTGTATAGCTTCGTCGATAGGCATGCCCGAGTATTCGTAGCCATCCAAGGGGTGGTGGGTGAATGTATGCTGGCCAGATACATTGCCATTGGCATCCATCTTCATACCTGTTGGCAAGATTTTACGAATGGAGGTCGCAACGTCGGTTTTTTTGCCGAGAATTTTGGCGTCGACCTTTTGGAATCTTTCCCGCCTGTCGGCTTTTCTTGTCGACTTATTAACCTCCTTTTTCGCACCGGGAAATTGTCCCTTGGCGAATTGTTCATAGTTGATTCTTCGAGCTCGCTGTAGTTCCGTCGACGGTTGAGCGGGCGTGAAATTGCTCCTCGGGGAAATGACAGATGTCAGTGGCGGCTGGGTTGTTTCCGGACGGCGCAGGTCCAAGAGGCTGCCTGAGCTTTCGTCAGTGCTGGTGCTTTTTGATTCATTTTCATTTGCCGTCAGCGCCAGTTCTTCGGGAATAGAAGACGATGCTTGGTCCGCAGGGTCAACAATGCGATGAGTCCCCATTGGTTGGAATGTCCTGTTTTTTTGTTTAGGAACTACATCAAGAAGGACTTTTCTCTCGCGCGGCGACTCATCTTTTTCCTCGGCTAAAAAATCTTCTTTTTTTCCGACATGCTTTCGCTCCGACTTAGTGACAGAGCGCACCTTGCTTTGTAGGTTACCTATGAATCTGGCCATGAATGATTTCCTTGATTGATTGAATGAAAATTGGAACGACCTAGTTAGGCCAACTCGCCGGCGAATACGACACCGAGACTCTTTGTAACGGTGCCGCCCACCACTTCGCGCGCTTCTTCGGTTTGGTCGACGTAGTAGCGCAGCAGCTCGGCAAACTCATCGCCGTCCAATGTGCTGGCATCTGAAAGGTCGGCGCAGAAGATCGCGCGTGCCGACCCCGGTTCGAATGCATAAGTACCATGGTGGTTTGAATGGGTGTGCAGGTTGAGTGCCAACAATTGCTCGCAGACCTCCACTCGATCATGCAAGCTTGGGGTGCCCAAGTCGATATAGCAATGCAGAGCGTCAACCTCCTCGTTCAAATCGACAAGCACATCGATGCCATCGATCGTTAGTGAACAGCGGCCGTCCTGCTCCGTTGCGTCGGCGTGCAGGGCCCGAGCGGCGGTCACGCAAATGTCCTGGAATTCTGTGTAATCCATCAATAAGACTCCTGATAAAGGTTGACGAAGACAGCCGCAGCGCGACGGCAAGCTTCTTCGCCATAACTTGGAACCCCCTGTGACCTCGGAAACCTTTGTGACCCGGTTTGCTCATGGGATCAGTAACCCGCTGCAAACGAAGGTTCCAGCGTCAACAAGGCCAGGCGGTTGAACTTTTCTGACCCGTCGAGAAGAAAGGGGAAGGAACAGGTTTCACTCGAAAACTGGGCGCTGATGAGCAATATTTCTCCATCTTCGGCAGACATTGGCGCGCGCATTGCGTGCAGCAGAATGGAGAATCAAAAAACGAAAGTACTATCTGCAAACAAGCCGTGTCTTATTACCTGTTCATCATCGAGAAAACGGCGAGGCGTCGCTCCCGCCGCGCAGGCAGTGCCGCGCTCCGAATGGCGGTGCAGGCGATGTAGTTGGGCCGGTTGCCGAGGTGAGGGTGCTCACAGAGGCCGGAGCCTGACCACTGTCGGCTCGCCCTCGGCTCCCGGCACGAGCGACTCGATTCGGAACTGCGTGTTGGGCAAAAAGAGGACTTCAGCCTCCTTCGGGTTGCCCGTCAAGGCGGAGATGTTGCGGCAAGCTGCCTCGCTTGACGCGTCGAACTTGAGCAAGTAGCTTCCCTCGAACTTGCCCTTCGCGATTTCCTCTTCGAGGCTCGTGGAAACGAATGCCGGATCTTCGTAAACATCACCAGGCAGGCCGTGATCGAAGAAATTGGTGCCTCGGAAGAGCATTTGGCCGGATGGCAGTGGCGGCAATTTGGCAAAACCGCTTTGGCACTCTTTCACCAAATTTGTGAAGACTTCCGCTGGAAGGTTTGGGGTGCCCTGAGCTGGATCCGGCTTCCCCCTGAGTGCTGGCTGGACGTTCTGAAAGCCTTCAAGCCCGTAGAACCTGATAGCGACTGCCTCAGTGGGCGTCAATTTGCTCTCAGCGGCCGCTTTTCGCGCGTTGGGATCGTTGAGCACCAGCTTGAGGTAGCCTTCCAAGGCTGTCGGCGTCATGAGGCAAAGATCACCATTGTCCCCGGTCAGAGCATCATTATAGAGGTCGGATATACGAAGGTTATAGAACGCCTCTTGAAAGCTCATGCCGAAAGCCTCGAGAGCATTGGCATTGGCCGCATTAATATCCTTGCTCTCGACAGGCTCGTTCGCCTTGCGAACTCGAGCGGCCATGTCATCGTTGCGATCGAATCGCGGATCGTTATTCTTGATTTCCTTGAGCGCCTTCTTGAACAGCTGCTCGGCGTAGGAGGGCGGCTTTTTCTCCTTCTTGATGCGTGGAATCAAATCAAGGAGTTTTTTTCCAAAGCCATGTTGCTGCACCGCTTTGTGCTCCTCCGTATGCTTACTTAAGGAAAGTGATTGTTCAGGGCTCGGCGTGTCCAATTCAGTGCTACCTGAAAGGTCCGATTCCGAGCTGGGCTCTTCGTGAATGTTTTCCTTATGAATGTTGATTCGAACATGTTGGTGCTGAAGACTCTTTTCCCTTTTTATTTTATTGCTTGAACGGGGCACTCCGGGGTTTCGCTGACTCGACAACTGGGGTCGTTTGCGTGGCGAGATGGGCGATTGGACGTTCCTTGGAGCGGGAACGACATCCGAGAGCGAATTTGCATCTTTCCGTTCGTTTGTAGTTGTCGATTTGGGCTCGGAGGGGAGAGGGTTCCGGTACGCTCCAAGATGAACTACTTTGCCAATTGGATTCGCCATGAGAAAGCTCCGTTCAATGGTTTGACGCTCGTCGCCGTTCAGCGCGATGGCATCGAGCAGGTTGACGCAAAGATCGCGCGCGTCCTGGCAGGGGCGCGTGCACGAAGAATTGAGTCGCTAGACAGATGAGATTTCAAGCCAGCAGCGCAGAGCCGAAAACCGCGCTGGCTGCCGCATCGGCTGCCACCGCGCGCGGCTGATCACTGCAGCGATCCGATTTATTCTTTTACTAATTTAGCGAATCCCTCGGGATTTTGTTGGGTATGCTTGGCCAGCACCACCATCGATCGTCAGCGAGCAGCGGCCATTCTGCTTCGATGTGTCGGCGTGCAGGGCCCGAGCGGCCGTCACGCAAATATCCTGAAATTTTGTGTGATCCATCTTTAAAATTCCCGATAGAAAGAATTTAGAGCTATGTTCGGGCGACCAAATAGCTTTCCGACCTCGGTATCAGTCGGATCCATTGGGATTAAGACCTTTGTCTACGAGGGTTCGTTGCACCAGTAGAATGAAATCGTCAGGCGACTTCCTGGCTTCCTCTACCAGACGGCGCAGTGCTTGATATTGACCGGCCGGATCTTGGAACTTTGCTGCCAGCTTCGCCATGTTGTGCCCGGCAATTCCAATTTGAATGCGTCTGTCTTCGGGGATCTTGCGCAGATAGGCCTCATTGGTGAATAGTGATGCCGCGGTTTTTAGGTTGCTCAACCAAAGGTCAAGCTTGAATTCTTCGGCGCATTTTTTGGTTTTTTCGCGGTCGCCTTTTTTTGCGGCAATCAAGAGCGAGTTCAGTGTCATGTCTATGACGCGCTCCGGGATCGAGGCTGTAGCAAAGATTTCAAGCCCGGTGGGGAATGATAAGGGAGAATCCATTTCCTTGTCCAAAAATGACTTGGTTAGGGCATGAATTTGGTTTGCCTCATTTGATGCCTTTCCGGTGAACATCCTCTGAGTGGACATTGCCTTGTCCCAAATATTTGCAAGTTCCTCTAGATGCTCGTTGCCTGCTTGCTCTCTTTTTGCAGGGTCGACATTCATGTATTTCTTTATGTCGGAAAAATAATTGAAGACGGCAGGCTCGGATTGCGTGAATCCTACATCGTTGTCTTTCGTGATCGCCCCGTTGCGCATATGGAGAAATTTCAGCTCTTCGTCCAACGTTCGTTTGGGCGGTTGCATCTCCGACGGAAGTTCTGCCGCCAGCAGGCGCTTAATGTAGGCTCCGGTCAGCTCCTGATCAGAGTTCATCTGGTCCCTCATCGTCGAGGCCAGATCGCTTGCCCCGACTTGACTGGCGAATTTCCAGATTGCAATGCGGGTATTGTTTCTGCGCAGCTTTACGGTGTCGAAAAGCCGATCCTTGACGCCCGTGCCTGAACTTTTGTTGCTGACCTTGAGAATATAGGTCCCATCTTTTTGAATTTTGGCGCGCAATTTGACGTTGTCGTCCAGATGGTTTGCAAATTTACGAAAATCTTCAATCGTCGTGTTGTGCGTAATATGGATGGAGCGCGATTGAATGTTGGTTGGGCGCATGATGGGAAATTGGTGAAAAAACTGGACGTATAAGAGATCATCGCGATCATGCGAGGAAGGCAGGGCTGTAAATCTCGTTCGCTGCCACTTTCGACTGAGCGCCGCGAGCGACGATTTCTCGCCATTGCTGCGCTTGATCGGTGAACGCGAAAAGCTCTGATTGCAGATCAGCCGTGCTGGCGTCCGGCACCGCGATGTGGCCACAGAGCTGGAATTCGCCACCCGGCTCGCTGAGCGCCATCGCCCAATTGCGCGAGGCGTACTCGAGGGACGTGAGCATCATCAAAGCCTCGCAAGTCGCCAGCCGGTGCTCCGCGGGCGGTTGGCCCAGGTCTGTTTCGAGACTGAGCCTGCTGCGTTCTGCATCGAGTTCCGCAAGAACGACGAGACCGTCGTCCAACTCGATGGCCCAGCGAGCCTCTCCGGCCTCCTGGACGATGCTTTCGATGCGCGGTGTGCGTTCGCCCAACTCCACGAGGAGCTGGGCTACCTGGTCTGAATCGATGGTCATGGACCCATGCCTGCTTGCACGTGGCCGCCAGCCGCCCCTTCAGGACGTGCCCCTTCGCCACGACGTTAAACCCCCTGTGAAGCTCGGAAACCTTGTCGACCCGGTTTGCTCATCGGATCAGTAACCCGCTGCAAACGAAGGTTCCATAGCCAGGGAGCCCCGGCGGTTGATCTTTTCTGACCAGTTCAGAAGAATGGAAAAGGAAGCGCCTTCACTCGGAAATCAGGCGCAGATGGGCAATATTTCTCCCATCTTCGGCAGCCCTTGGCGCGCGCTTTGCTTTCAGTACCACGGAAAATCAGCAAACAAAAGTACTGGCTACAAAGAGCCCAGGTCCAACCTACCTGTTCACCATCGCAAAGAACGGCCCGAAGTTCCCCAGCAGCCAGTTCTGGCTGAAGTCCAGCGCCGCTCGCCGGTACTTCTCGTCAGCCTGCGCAGCCAGCAGGTCCAGCCGCGCCACCACCTTCGAGAGCTCGCGGTCCACCACCAGGTTGCGCCCGCGCTCGCTGATCTCGGTGGCCAGCAGCAGCGGCTGGCCATCCGGCCCGGTCTTCGACCCGATGAGCCACAGCGAGATCTCGACGTTGCGCGCAGCGCGGTAGCTGTTCTCCGCGTTCACGCCGTCGAGCAGGGTCTGCTCCCAGGTGCCGCCGTTGGCCTGCTTGAGCATGGAAGCCCAGCCGACCACCAGCGCCGCGACGCGGTCCCCCTCGTAGGGCCTGGGCTGGGTCTCGAAGGCGAGGCGAATGGCGTCGATGCCGGTGGCGCCCCGCAACTGAGCCAGCGGGGTGTCCTGCGAGATGGCGTCCCAGGTGCGCTGGGTCGCGTCCTCCGCGCTCGAGGCCCACTTGCGCCACTCGCGTGGATTGCGCCGGTACAGCGAGAGCTGCACGCGCCGTATCGATTGCAGGTTGTCGCGCAGCGCCAGGTTGGCGATGCGGTTGGCGCCGGACTGCAGCCACTCGTTATTGCCATAAGGCTCGGCGCGCTCGGTGCTGGCGCAGCCCGACAGGCCGAGGAAGCTTGCGGCCAGGCCGCCCAGGAGCAGGGCACGGCGGCGTGCGAGAGGGGAAGAACGGAGGGTTTCGCGCATGGCCCGCACGTTATCATCGCCGCCTCGGGCTGCAGCCGGTCCCGGAGGGTGAGGCCGGCGAATATTCCCTTACAAATCAATACCTTGGCAACCTAAGCCAGACCAGCCGTGCGTCTCAATTCGATCAAGCTCTCCGGCTTCAAGTCCTTCGCGGAACCCACCAATTTCCTTTTGCCCGGCCAACTGGTGGGCGTGGTGGGGCCCAATGGCTGCGGCAAGTCGAACATCATGGATGCGGTGCGCTGGGTGCTCGGCGAGTCGCGCGCCTCCGAGCTGCGCGGCGAATCGATGCAGGACGTGATCTTCAACGGCACGACCACGCGCAAGCAGGCCAGCCGGTCGAGCGTGGAGCTGGTGTTCGACAACTCCGATCACCGCGCCGGCGGCCAGTGGTCGCAGTTCGCCGAGATCGCGGTCAAGCGGGTGCTGACGCGCGACGGCAATTCCAGCTACTTCATCAACAACCAGCCGGTGCGCCGGCGCGACGTGCAGGACGTGTTCCTGGGCACCGGCCTCGGCCCCCGCGCCTACGCGATCATCGGGCAGGGGACGATCAGCCGGATCATCGAATCCAAGCCCGAGGAGCTGCGGCTCTTCCTCGAAGAGGCGGCCGGCGTTTCCAAGTACAAGGAGCGCCGCCGCGAAACGGAGAACCGGCTCGGCGACACCCGCGAGAACCTGACGCGCGTCGAAGACATCCTGCGCGAGCTCGGCAGCAACCTGGAGCGGCTGGAGAAGCAGGCCGAGGTCGCGACCCGCTACAACACGCTGCAGGCCGACGCCACGCGCAAGCAGCACCAGCTGTGGTTTCTCAAGCGCAGCGAGAGCGAGGGCGACCAGGCCAAGGTCAAGGCCGATGGCGAAAAGGCGATCAACGACCTCGAATCGCGCACGGCCGATCTGCGGCATGTCGAATCCGAGCTCGAGACCGTGCGCCAGGCCCACTACGCGGCAGGAGACCAGGTCAACCAGGCGCAGGGCAAGCTTTACGAGGCCAGCGCCGAGGTCGGCCGGCTGGAGGGCGAGATCCGCTTCGTGGTCGAAGGCCGCCAGCGGGTGGAGCAGCGCCTGGTGCAGCTCGGCGAGCAGATTGCGCAATGGAACACGCGCCGCGAAGACGCCGAGGCCGAGATCGAGACGCTCGCCGGCCAGGGCGTGAATGCCGAGGAGCAGGCCGAGCTGCTGGCCGCTCAGCTGGAGGAGCATGACGCACGCATTCCCAGCCTCGAAGAGGCGCAGCAGCGCGCGCAGGACGAGGCCAACGCGCAGCGCGCCAGCGTCGCGCAGGTGCAGCAGCAGATCCAGGTGCTGGCCGCCGATCAGCGCAACATCGAGGACCAGACCCGTCAGCTGACGCAGCGCGCCGAGCGCCTGCGCAACGATCAGAACGCGCTCGCCGCGCCCGACGAGGCGCGGCTGCGCGACCTGCAGGAGCAACTGGCCGCCGCGCAGGAAGCCGCCGGCGAAGCCGATGCCCGCCTGCACGAGCTTCAGGACGCCGTGCCGCAGCTCGACGAGGACCGGCGCGGCAAGCAGCAGGCGGTCAACACCGAGGGCGCGCGCCATGCCGAGCTGTCGGCCCGGCTCGAAGCGCTGAAGGCGCTGCAGGAGAAGGTCAAGACCGACGGCAAGCTCGCCCCCTGGCTGGCCAAGCACGGCCTCGAAGGCCTGCAAGGCCTGTGGAGCCGCATCCACATCGAGCAGGGCTGGGAAAACGCGCTCGAAGCCGCGCTGCGCGAGCGCCTCGGCGCGCTCGAAGTCAGCCGACTCGACATGGTCCGCGCCTTCGGCGGCGACGCGCCGCCGGCCAAGCTGGCCTTCTACAGCCCGCCCGCGGCCGCGGTGCCGCAGGCCCAGGGCGCGCTGCCGCGCCTCGCGGACCTGCTGCGCCTGGGCGATGCGGGCCAGCAGGCGCTGCTGTCCGACTGGCTGCACGGCTGCTTCACCGCGCCGACGCTCGAAGAAGCACTGGCCCAGCGCGACAAGCTGCAGCCCGGCGAAGCGATCTTCGTCCAGAGCGGCCACGCGGTCACCGCCCACAGCGTCAGCTTCTACGCGCAGGATTCCGAGCAGGCCGGCCTGCTGGCGCGCCAGCAGGAAATGGAAAACCTGGAGCGCCAGCTGCGCGCCCAGACGCTGATCAGCGAAGAGGCCCGCACCGCGCTGGCCCGTGCCGAATCCGCCTACGGCGATGCGGCGCAGCGCCTGGTCACGGCGCGGCGCGAAGCGGCCGACACCCAGTCGCGCGCGCACGAGCTGCAGGTCGAGACGCTGCGCCTCACGCAGCTGGCCGAGCAGACCCGCGCACGCAGCGAGCAACTGTCCAACGACCTCGGCGAGGTCGAGGCCCAGCTGGAAGAGCTGCAGGAAAAGCGCGTCGCCGCCGAGGGCCGCTTCGAAGAGCTGGACATGCAGCTGGCCGACAGCCAGGAGCGCCATGCCCAGCTCGACGAGCGGGTGATCGAAGCCGGCCGCGCCCTGTCCGCCAGCCGCGAGCAGCACCGCAGCCTGGAGCGCCAGGCGCAGGAGGCGGTCTTCGCACAGCGCACGCTGGAAGCACGCCGCGCCGAACTCAACCGTGCCATCGAGACGGCGAACCAGCAGGTGGTTTCGCTCACCGAAGAAAACGAGCGCGCTCGTGCCGAGCTGGGCCGCCTGTCCGACGCCGCTGCCCAGGCGGGCCTGCAGGACGCGCTGTCCCTCAAGCTGGAGCGCGAGACGGCGCTGGGCGCCACGCGCAGCCAGTACGACGACCTCACGCTCAAGCTGCGCGCCAGCGACGAGCGCCGCCTGCAGCTCGAGCGCGAGCTCGACCCGCTGCGCCAGCGCATCACCGAGCTGCAGCTGAAGGAGCAGGCCGCGCGCCTGGGCTTCGAGCAATACCAGCAGCTGCTGACCGATGCCCAGGCCGACCTCGAGGCGGTCGCGCGCTCGATCGAGGAGGACAAGGTGCGGCTGACCGGCCTGCAGTCCGAGATCGACCGCCTCAACCGCGAGGTTGCCGCGCTGGGCGCCGTCAACCTGGCCGCCCTCGACGAGCTGGCGGTGGCGCGCGAGCGCAAGACTTTCCTCGACGCGCAGTCGGCCGACCTCAACGAGGCCATCAACACGCTGGAAGATGCGATCCGCAAGATCGACGGCGAGACCCGCGAGCTGCTCGGCGGCACCTTCAAGATCGTCAACGAGCATTTCAGCCGGATGTTCCCGGAGCTCTTCGGCGGCGGCAACGCCAGGCTCATGATGACCGGCGACGAGATCCTCGATTCCGGCGTGCAGGTGATGGCGCAGCCGCCCGGCAAGAAGAACCAGACCATCCACCTGCTGTCGGGCGGCGAGAAGGCGCTGACCGCGATCGCGCTGGTGTTCGCGATCTTCCAGCTGAACCCCGCGCCCTTCTGCCTGCTGGACGAAGTGGATGCGCCGCTGGACGACGCCAACACCGAGCGCTACGCCAAGCTGGTGACGGCGATGAGCCGCGAAACCCAGTTCCTCTTCATCAGCCACAACAAGATCGCGATGGAGATGGCCGAGCAGCTGATCGGCGTGACCATGCAGGAGCAGGGCGTCTCGCGCATCGTGGCGGTGGACATGGAATCTGCCGTATCGATGGCCGAGGCCGCATGAGCAATCTGACCGTCGCGCTGGCCATCCTCGGCGGCCTCGTGCTGGCCGTGGTGGTCGGCTACAACGCCTGGATGTCGCGCCGCAACGCGCCGCGCCAGCCCGATGCGCCCAACGCCGATGCGCCGGAGACGGCGCCGGCGCCCCTCCGCCGCGAGGAAGAGCCGGTGCTGCACGTCACGGGCCACCCGGTCGCCGGCGCCGAGCGGCACGAGCCGCTGTTCGACCCCGACCTGCCCGCGCCCAGCGCGCTGCCGATCCCGACGGCCGAGCGGCGCGGCGGGCTGGACCCGCTGATCGACGTGATCGCGCCCATCACGCTGGACGGCCTGGCGTCCGGCGACGCCGCCATCGCGGCCATGCCGGCCACGCGCCGCGCCGGCAGCAAGCCGGTGGCGATCGAAGGCCTCAACGAGCACACCGGCGAATGGGAACCGGCCGCGCCCGGCCAGCGCTACGGCGCCTTCCAGGCCGGCGTGCAGCTGGCCAACCGCACCGGGGCGCTCAACGAGATCGAGTATTCCGAGTTCGTGGTCAAGGCCCAGGCCTTCGCCGACGCGATCAACGGCGCGCCCGAGTTTCCCGAGATGCTCGACGAGGTGGCGCGGGCACGCGAGCTCGACCAGTTCGCCAGCGCGCACGATGCCCAGCTGAGCTTCGTGCTGCGCGCGCTGCACGCCGCCTGGAGCCCGGGCTACGTGCAGCAGAACGCCGCGCGGCTGGGCTTCGTGGCCGGGATCATTCCGGGCCGCATGGTGCTGCCGGCGAGCGAGCTCGGCCTGCCGCCGATCCTGGGCCTGTCCTTCGACACCCAGGCCGCGCTGGCCGACGACCCGGCCCAATCGGCCATCCGCGAGCTCACGCTGAGCCTGGACGTGCCGCAGGTCGACCGCGGCGAGCGCCCCTTTGCGCGCATGCGCGAAACCGCCGCGACGCTGGCGCGCGAGATGGACGGCGTCGTCACCGACAGCGACGGCCAGCTGCTGCGCGAGGAAACGATGGACGCGATCGGCGCCGATCTCGAGCAGCTCTACGACACCCTCGATTCGCGCGAGCTGTCGGCCGGATCGCCCCTGGCCCGGCGCCTCTTCAGCTAAAAACGGGCACTGATCCCGGAGATTCCCATGACCACACGCGAGGACGCGGCTCGCGAAGCCGCCGCACTGGGCGAGCAACTGCGCCGCCACGCCCATCTCTACTACGTGCTCGACGCCCCCGAGCTGCCCGATGCCGAGTACGACCGCCTGTTCCAGCGCCTGCAGGCGCTGGAGGCCGAACACCCCGAGCTGCGCACGCCCGACTCGCCCACGCAGCGCGTCGGCGGCAAGGCGCTGGAAGCCTTCGCCAAGGTGCGCCACAAGGTGCCGATGCTGTCGATCCGCACCGAGACGGACATCACGCCCGGCGGCGCCAGCGCCTTCGACGCGCGGGTGCGCCGCGAGCTGGGGCTGGCTGAGGACGCCCCGCAGGTCGAGTACGTGTGCGAGCTCAAGTTCGACGGCCTGGCCGTCAACTTGCGCTACGAGCAGGGCGTGCTGGTGCAGGCCGCCACCCGCGGGGACGGCGAGATCGGCGAGGACGTCACGCAGAGCATCCGCACGGTGCAGCAGATCCCGTTGCGCCTGCACGGCCATGGCGCGGAGATCCCGCCGGTGGTGGAGGTGCGCGGCGAGGTCTACATGCGCCGCGACGACTTCGAGAAACTGAACGAGCGCCAGCGCGAGAAGATCGCCGCCGGCCAGAAGAACGAGAAGGTGTTCGTGAACCCGCGCAACGCCGCCGCCGGCGCGGTGCGCCAGCTCGATCCGGCGATCGCCGCTGCCCGGCCCTTGAGCTTCTTCGCCTACGGCCTCGGCGAAGTCACGCCGCCGGAGCAGGGCGGGCCCGCGCATGCCACGCAGTTCGACTGGCTGCAGCAGTTCCATGCCTGGGGCTTTCCGATCGGCACGCAGACGCAGCGCGCCCGCGGCGCGATCGAGCTGATCGCGTTCCACGAGACCATCGCGCGCCAGCGCGACGCGCTGCCCTACGACATCGACGGCGTGGTCTACAAGGTCGACAGCCTGGAGCTGCAGCGGCAGCTCGGCTTCGTCTCGCGCGAGCCGCGCTGGGCGGTGGCCCACAAGTATCCGGCGCAGGAGCAGTTGACCGAGGTGCTGGGCATCGAGGTGCAGGTGGGCCGCACCGGCAAGCTCACGCCGGTGGCCAAGCTGGCGCCGGTGTTCGTGGGCGGCGTCACCGTGACCAACGCCACCCTGCACAACGAGGACGAGGCCCGGCGCAAGGACGTGCGGGTGGGCGACACGGTGATCGTGCGGCGTGCCGGCGACGTGATCCCCGAAGTGGTGGGCGTGCTGCCCGAGAGCGCGGCACGGCCGCCGGCGCAGCGCGGCCCGGTCTTCACCATGCCGCACAAGTGTCCCGTCTGCGGCTCCGACGCGCTGCGCGAGGAGGGCGAGGTCGATTACCGCTGCACGGGCGGCCTGTTCTGCGGCGCCCAGCGCAAGGAGGCCATCCTGCACTTCGCGGCGCGCCGCGCCCTGGACATCGAGGGCCTGGGCGACAAGCTGGTCGAGCAACTGGTGGACGGGCAGCTGATCCGCACGCTGCCCGACCTCTACAAGCTGGGCCTCACGACGCTGGCCGGGTTGGACCGCATGGCCCACAAGTCGGCGAAGAACCTGGTCGACGCACTGGAGGCGTCGAAGAAGACCACGCTGCCGCGCTTCCTTTTCGGGCTGGGCATCCGCCATATCGGCGAAAGCACCGCCAAGGACCTGGCCAAGCACTTCGGCAAGCTCGACGCGATCATGGACGCCACCGAAGAGCAACTGCTGGAGGTCAACGATGTCGGGCCGGTGGTGGCGCAGAGCCTGCGCACCTTCTTCGACCAGGCGCACAACCGCGAGGTGGTCGAGCAGCTGCGCGCCTGCGGCGTGAGCTGGGAAGAGGGCGAGCCGGCGGCCCGCGCGCCCAAGCCCCTCGCGGGCAAGACCTTCGTGATCACCGGCACCCTTCCTACGCTCAGCCGCGACGAGGCGAAGGACAAACTGGAGTCAGCGGGCGCCAAGGTCGCCGGGTCGGTCAGCAAGAAGACCGATTTCCTGGTGGCGGGCGCCGAGGCTGGCAGCAAGCTCGACAAGGCGACCGGGCTGGGTGTGGCCGTGATCGACGAGGCGCAGATGCTCGAAATCCTTGCCAACGGCCTTTGAGCGCGCCGAGCTTTACCGGGCGTTACGCAGCTTCATGCGATAGAAGTCAACAAGGTCTACAAGAGGACGTTGATCACATCAATACCGACCAGGAGTCCATCATGATCAAGAATCGCCGTCTATGGGGTGTGTGTGCCGTGCTCGGAGGCGCCGCGCTGCTCGGCGGCTGCGTGGCCGTGCCGGGCGGCTCGTACGGATACTCCGAGCCCTATTACGCGGACCCGGGGCCGGTGGTGGTCCAGCCGAACGTGTACATCGACGGCTCCTATAGCCGTGGCTATTACTCCCGCCCGCGCTACCCCTATCCGTACTACGGCGGTCGCCCCGGCTATTACCCGCATCCGGGCTACCCGCGCGCCGGCTGGGGCGGGCGCCCGAGCGCTGTCGTACCCGTGCCCCCGGCACACGCCGGTCCCCGCAGCGGCGGCGGCGCCGGCGTGACGGTGCCGGTCCCGCCGGGCCGCAGTCCGCGCGAAATCAATCAAATGCTGAACTCGCCCGATTCGCGCACCCAGACGCCGCCCTGAGTCCCGGTCGCTCGGACTGCGGTGGCGATAATGCCCGCATGACGGTACGCGAGATCCTCAAGATGGGCGACCCCCGGCTGCTGCGCATCGCGCAGCCGGTCGCCGCCTTCGACACCGACGAGCTGCACCTGCTGGTTCGGGACATGTTCGAGACCATGCACGCGGTGAACGGTGCCGGCCTCGCCGCGCCGCAGATCGGCGTGGACCAGCAGCTCGTGATCTTCGGCACCGACGCCGTCAATCCGCGCTATCCGGATGCACCGGCCGTGCCGCGGACGGTGCTCCTCAACCCGGTCGTCACGCCCATCGGCGACGAGGAAGAAGAGGGTTGGGAAGGCTGCCTCTCGGTGCCGGGCCTGCGTGGCGTGGTGCCGCGCTTCGCGCACATCCGCTACACCGGCTTCGACCCTTACGGCGACCCCATCGACCGCACCGTCAGCGGCTTTCATGCACGCGTGGTGCAGCACGAGGTCGATCACCTGCTGGGCAAGCTCTACCCGATGCGGGTGCGGGATTTCTCGCGCTTCGGCTACACCGAGATCCTGTTCCCGGGTCTCGATGCGGCCGAAGACGAGTAGGGCGGACGATCAGTTGTAGCGGCCGCCCGTGCCGCCGACGCTGAAGCGGCCCGCGCCCAGGAAGGCCACGGCCAGCGCGCTGAACAGGAACAGGCCCTGCAGCTCGAGCGCCCAGCCGCCCTGCTTGTTGAGCATGCCGATTTCCTTCATGTGCACCAGCCAGATCGCAACGAGCATGTTGATGACCACGATCCATGCCGCCGGCCGCGTGTAGAGGCCGATGATCAGCAGCACCGGCGCGACGATTTCACCCACATAGACCAGGTAGGCCAGGGCGGTCGGCAGTCCATGCGAGGCCAACATGCTGGCCGCGAAGCCCACGCCGCCGTTGATCTTGGCGATGCCGTGCAGCAGCATCAGGATGCCCAGGGCCAAGCGGAGGATGAGTTTGCCGGTGTCGTCGGAACGGATCATGTTCGAAAGCCTTTCTGTCGTTGAAAAAACAGCGGCGATTGTGGTCGATTCCGCGCACCTCTTCCGGACCGTCCTCTGACGGCCTGGGGAGACTCCCGGCCCGCTCAGGCCGCCAGCGCTTCGAGCAGCTCGGTTTCGATCGCCGCCTGCGTGCGCTGGCCCTGCAGCTCGGGCCCGCTGATCAGGAAGGTGTCTTCCACGCGCTCGCCCAGGGTCGTGATCTTGGCGAGCTGCAGGTTCAGGTGATGGCGCGCGAGCACGCGCGCCACCGAGTACAGCAGGCCCACGCGGTCGCTGGCCGAGATGTTGAGCAGCCAGTGCTGCGCCTTCTCGTCGGGCAGCAGGCTGACTCGCGGCTTGATCGGGAAGCTGCGCACCCGGCGCGACACGCGGCCCTTGCTGGGCGCGGGCAGGGGGCCGGCCTCGTCCAGCGTCCTGGCCAGGCCGGTCTCGACCATGCTGATCAGGTCGCGGTAGTGCTCGGGAATGAAGGTGGTGACGACCTGGAAGGTGTCCAGCGCATAGCCGTTGGTGGCGGTGTGCACCTTGGCGTCGAGGATGCTGAAGGAGGACTGTTCGAAGTAGCCGCAGATGCGCGCGAACAGGTCGGGCTGGTCGGGCGTGTAGACCACCACCTGCAACCCCTCGCCCACCGGCGAGAGCCGGGCACGCACCATGGCCGGTGCGTGCGGGTCCACGGGCACATTCTTGGGCGGCACGTGCCGCGACAGCTGCTTGGTGTGCCAGGCGATCTCGGAGGCGTCGTGGCGCATGAAGTAGCCGACGTCGAGCGTCTCCCACAGCGCCTTGTGGGCCTCGAAGGGTTGCGCATGCAGCGCCAGCTGCACCAGCGCTTCGCGCTTGCGTGCCTCCACCTCGGCGCCGGGGTCGGGCATGCGGCCGCCCAGGGCGCGCAGCGTCGAGCGGTAGAGGTCCTCGAGCAGCTTGCCCTTCCAGGCGTTCCACACGCGCGGGGACGTGCCGCGGATGTCGGCGATCGTGAGCAGGTAGAGCGCCGTCAGGTAGCGCTCGTTGCCCACGCGCTGTGCAAAACGGGCGATCACCTCCGGGTCGCTCAGGTCCTGCTTCTGCGCGACCTGGCTCATCACCAGGTGCTCCGACACCAGGAACTCGATCAGCCGCGCGTCCTCGCGCGGGATCTCGTGCTGGCGGCAGAAGCGCCGCACGTCGCGCGCGCCGAGCTCCGAATGGTCGCCTCCGCGGCCCTTGGCGATGTCGTGGAACAGCGCCGCGACATAGAGAATCCACGGCTTGTCCCAGCCGCCCGCGAGCTGCGAGCAGAAGGGGTATTCGTGCGCATGCTCGACGATGAAGAAGCGCCGCACGTTGCGCAGCACCATCAGGATGTGCTGGTCGACCGTGTAGACGTGGAACAGGTCGTGCTGCATCTGACCGACGATGCTGCGGAACACCCGCAGGTAGCGGCCCAGCACCGAGGTCTGGTTCATCAGCCTGAAAGCATGCGTGATGCCGCGCGGCTCCAGCAGGATGCGCATGAAGGTCGCGTGGTTCACGCGGTCGTTGCGGAACTTGCTGTCCATCACGTGGCGTGCGTTGTAGAGCGCGCGCAGCGTGCGCGCCGACAGGCCGTTGACGCCGATGGTCTTCTGGAAGAGCAAGAAGGTTTCGAGGATCGCGTGCGGGTCCTTGAGGTACAGGTCGTCGCTCGCGACCTCGATCAGGCCGCCCTTCTCGAAGAAGCGGTCGTTGATACGGGTGGCCTGCTCCTCCTGCGGATTGAGCCGCTCGGCAATGTTCAGCAAGAGGATCTGATTGAGCTGCGTCACCGCCTTGGCCGCCCAGTAGTAGCGGCGCATCAGCGCCTCGCTCGACTTTCGCTGCGATTCGCCGACGTAGCCGAAGGTGGCCGCCACGGCCGTTTGAAGGTCGAACACCAGGCGGTCCTCGCGCCGGTTGGCGATCAGGTGCAGGCGGGCGCGAATCAGGCTCAGCAGGGCCTCGTTGCGCTTGATCTGCTGCACCTCGAAGGCAGTGGCCAGGCCGTTCTTCGCCAGGTCGTCCCAGCGCCTGCCGAAGCCGGCCGCCTTGGTCACCCACAGGACGATCTGCAGGTCGCGCAGCCCGCCGGGCGATTCCTTGCAGTTGGGCTCCAGCGCGTAGGGCGTGTTCTCGTACTTCTGGTGCCGGTGCCGCATCTCCTGCGTCTTGGCGGCGAAGAAGGCGTGCGGGTCGATGTCGGCGAGAAAGCTCTTGCGGAAGGCCGAATAGAGCTTCTTGTCGCCGGCGACGAGGCGGGATTCGAGCAGCGAGGTCTGGACCGTGACGTCCTTGGCGGCTTCGGCCAGGCATTCGTCCACCGTGCGCACGCTGGAACCGATCTCCAGCCCCACGTCCCAGCAATGGCCGATGAAGGCCTCGATGCGCGACGGATCGACATCGGTCGCATGGTCCTGCGGCAGCAGCAGCAGCACGTCGACGTCGGAAAAGGGGAACAGCTCGCCGCGCCCGAAGCCGCCGACCGCGACCAGGGCGAGCCGGTTGCCGAAGCCGGCGTCGTCCCACAGCCCGGCGAGCGCCTCGTCGGCCAGGCTCGCGAGCTGGCGCAGCACGGTGTGGACGCTGCGCGTGGGCGCGCGCGCGCTGCGCAGCTGGTCGAACAGCGCCAGCTTGTGCGTGCGGTAGGCGTCGCGCAGCGAAGGGATGTCCACCACGTCTGCGTCCCGAAGGCCCGCCGGCAGCATCAAGCCGAGGCGGTGGCGAAGGCGGGCGGCGGCGGGCTGCCGGCCGAGAGCGTGAGCACCTCGTAGCCGGTCTCGGTGACCAGCACCGTGTGCTCCCACTGGGCCGACAGCGAGTGGTCGCGCGTGACGATGGTCCAGCCGTCGTACTGGCCGCCCCGGGCGTCTTCCTTGATGTCGCGCTTGCCGGCGTTGATCATGGGCTCGATGGTGAAGGTCATGCCGGGCTTGAGCTCGTCCAGCGTGCCGGGCTTGCCGTAGTGCAGCACCTGCGGCTCTTCATGGAAGCCGCGGCCGATGCCGTGGCCGCAGAACTCGCGCACCACCGAGAAGCCGTTGCTCTCGGCGAAGCGCTGGATGGCGAAGCCGATGTCGCCCAGGTGAACGCCCGGCTTCACCTTGACGATGCCGTGCCACATGGCCTCGTAGGTGAAGACGCACAGGCGCTTGGCCGCGATCGAGGCGTCGCCCACGACGAACATGCGGCTGGTGTCGCCGTGCCAGCCGTCCTTGATGACCGTGACGTCGACGTTGACGATGTCGCCCTTCTTGAGCGGCTTGTCGTTCGGGATGCCATGGCACACCACATGGTTGACCGAGGTGCAGATGGACTTGGGGTAGGGCACGCTGGAGGCGCCCATGTAGTTGAGGGGGGCGGGGATCGCGCCCTGCACCTGCGTGATGTAGTCGTGCGCGAGCTTGTCGATCTCGTTGGTGGTCACGCCGGGCTTGACGTGCGCGGTCAGGTAGTCCAGCACCTCGGAAGCGAGGCGGCATGCAATGCGCATGCCGGCCACGCCCTCGGCGTCTTTGTAGGTGATGCTCATGGGCCCGAATTATCCCATTCGGCCCGTTTAAAATCGCGGGCTTGGCGCGGATGGCCCCAGTCAGCGGCCGCCGCCTCCATTCCCCTGGTTTCCAACGCGGCCCGCCGGCCGACCCCGATCGTGACCTTGCCCCTGAATGCGCCTTCCCATCCCGTCGCCCCGGTGGTGACCTTCTTCGAGGGCGGCAGCGCGCTCAGCGGTTTCCGGGCCCGGCAGCTGCTGCCCCGGCTGCAGGCCATCGAGCCGCGCATCGAAGGCCTCTCGGCCCGCTTCGTCCATCTGGTCGCGACCGACCACGCGCTGGAAGGCGCCGAGCGCGAGCGCTTCGCTGCCCTGCTGGTCTACGGCGAGCCCTTCGAGGCGCCCGCCAGGTCAGGCCCGACGCTGGTGGTCACGCCGCGACTGGGCACGGTCTCGCCCTGGGCCTCCAAGGCCACGGACATCGCCCACAACTGCGGCCTGGCGCTGCGCCGTGTCGAGCGCGTCACGCAGTACCACCTCGTGCTGAAGGCGCCGCTGCTGGGCAAGGCGCCGGTGCTCGATACCGAGCGGCTGGCCGCCCTGGGCGCGCTGCTGCACGACCGCATGACCGAATCGGTGCTCCCCGGCGTGGAGCAGGCGGCGGCGCTGTTCGCCGAGCTGCCGGGCCAGCCGATGGCGCAGGTCGACGTGCTGGCCGGCGGGCGCGCCGCGCTGGTCGAAGCCAATACGCGCTTCGGCCTGGCGCTGGCGCAGGACGAGATCGATTACCTGGTCGACGCCTTCACCCGCCTCGGCCGCAACCCCAGCGACGTCGAGCTGATGATGTTCGCGCAGGCCAACAGCGAGCATTGCCGGCACAAGATCTTCAACGCCGATTTCGTGATCGACGGCGAAGCGCAGCCGCAGAGCCTGTTCTCGATGATCAGGCACACCGAACGCCAGAACCCGCAGCACACGGTGGTGGCCTACGCCGACAACGCCTCGATCATGGAGGGCTCGCCGGTCGAGCGCTTCGTCGCCGCCTCGGCCGCGGGCCGCTACGGCAAGCAGGACGCGCTGAACCACGTGCTGATGAAGGTCGAGACGCACAACCACCCGACGGCGATCTCGCCCTTCCCGGGCGCTTCCACCGGCGCCGGCGGCGAGATCCGCGACGAGGGCGCCACCGGCCGCGGCTCCAAGCCCAAGGCGGGGCTGACGGGCTTCACGGTGTCGAAGCTCTGGCCTGCCGAAGGCAGCTACGGCAAGCCGGAGCACATCGCCAGTCCGCTGCAGATCATGACCGAGGGCCCGCTCGGCGGCGCCGCCTTCAACAACGAGTTCGGCCGGCCCAACCTGCTGGGCTACTTCCGCGAGTACGAGCAGGCGATTTTCAGCGACCGCGACACGCTGCAGCGCGGCTACCACAAGCCGATCATGATCGCGGGCGGCCTGGGCAGCATCGATGCGGGGCAGACGAAGAAGATCCGGTTCCCGGCGGGCTCGCTCCTGATCCAGCTGGGCGGCCCCGGCATGCGCATCGGCATGGGCGGCAGCGCGGCGAGCTCCATGGCGACCGGCGCCAATGCGGCCGAGCTGGACTTCGACTCGGTGCAGCGCGGCAACCCCGAGATCGAGCGGCGCGCGCAGGAGGTCATCAACCATTGCTGGCAGCAGGGCGATGCCAACCCGATCCTGGCGATCCACGACGTCGGCGCGGGCGGCTTGAGCAATGCCTTCCCCGAGCTCAGCAACGACGCCGGCCGCGGCGCGCGCTTCGACCTGCGCGCCGTGCCGCTGGAGGAGTCGGGCCTGGCGCCCAAGGAGATCTGGTGCAACGAGAGCCAGGAGCGCTATGTGCTGGCGATCGCGCCGGAGTCGCTCGAACTGTTCAAGGCCTTTTGCGAGCGCGAGCGCTGCCCGTTCGCCGTGGTGGGTGTCGCGACGGAAGAGCGGCAGCTGATCGTGGCAGATGGGCTGATGGAAGCCGATGACAGGGGTGAGGGCACCCCGCCCGTCGACATGCCCATGGACGTCCTCCTGGGCAAGCCCCCGAAGATGCTGCGCGACGTGCAGTCCATGGCCCGCACCTTCAAGCCCCTCGAGCTCACCGGCGTCGAGCTGCAGAAAGCCGCCATCGACGTCCTCTCCCATCCCACCGTCGCCTCCAAGCGCTTTCTCGTCACCATCGGCGACCGCACCGTCGGCGGCCTGAGCCATCGCGACCAGATGGTCGGCCCTTGGCAGGTGCCGGTCGCCGACTGCGCCGTGACGCTGGCCGACTACACCGGCTTTGCCGGCGAGGCCATGAGCATGGGCGAGCGCACCCCGCTCGCCGCCCTCGACGCGCCGGCCTCCGGCCGCATGGCCGTGGCGGAGGCCATCACCAACCTGCTGGCGGCGCCCATCGAGCTCTCGCGCGTCAAGCTCTCGGCCAACTGGATGGCGGCCTGCGGCGAGCCGGGCGAGGACGCTGCGCTGTACGAGACGGTCAAGGCCGTGGGCCTGGAGCTCTGCCCGGCGCTCGGCATCTCGATCCCCGTCGGCAAGGATTCGCTGTCCATGCGCACGCAGTGGCAGGAAGAGGGCGAGCAGAAGAAGGTCAGCTCGCCCGTGAGCCTGATCGTCAGCGCCTTCGCCACGCTGGCCGATGTGCGGGGCACGCTCACGCCGCAGCTGGATGCGAGCGAGGCCGACAGCACGCTGGTCCTGATCGATCTGGGCCGCGGCAAGCAGCGCATGGCCGGCAGCATCCTGGCCCAGACCCTGGGGCAGAGCGGCGACGTGGTGCCGGACCTCGACGATCCGCAGGACCTGGTCAAGCTGGTCGCCGCCGTCAACGCCCTGCGCGCCGAGGGCAAGATCCTGGCGCTGCACGACCGCAGCGACGGCGGCCTGTTCGCCGCCGCGTGCGAAATGGCCTTTGCCGGCCACGTGGGCATCGCCCTCAACGTTGACCTCCTGGTGACCGAGGGCGACGGCATCAGCGACAGTCGCGCCGAGTACGGCGACGCCAAGAACTGGGCCGGCCAGGTCAGCGCCCGGCGCGAGGAGCTCACGCTGAAGGCGCTCTTCAACGAAGAGCTGGGCCTGCTCCTGCAGGTGCGCACCGCCGAGCGCAACGAGGTGATGCAGACGCTGCGTGCGCACGGCCTCAGCGCCTACAGCCATTTCATCGGCAAGACCCGCCCCGACGCCTCGGCCATCGAAGCCGGCAAGGGCAAGGTGGAGGTCTGGCGCGATGCCAAGGCCGTCTTCAGCGCCAGCCTGCACGACCTGCACCAGGTCTGGGACGCCGTGAGCTGGAAGATCTGCCGCGAGCGCGACAACCCCGACTGTGCCGACGCCGAGCACGCCGCCGCCGGCGAGCCGCAGGACCCGGGCCGCCATGTACACCTGGCGCCGGGCGCCGAGGAGAACGTGGCGGCGCCTTTCCTCAACCTCGCGCGGCCCAAGGTCGCGATCCTGCGCGAGCAGGGCGTCAACTCGCACGTCGAGATGGCCTACGCCTTCCACGAGGCCGGCTTCGAGTCCTTCGACGTCCACATGACCGACCTGCAGACCGGCCGGGCGGACCTGGCCGACTTCAAGGGCGTGGTGGCCTGCGGCGGCTTCAGCTACGGCGACACCCTGGGTGCCGGCATCGGCTGGGCGCGCAGCATCACCTTCAACCCGAAGCTGAGCGAGCAGTTCAAGGCTTTCTTCGGCCGCGCCGACACCTTCGGCCTGGGCGTGTGCAACGGCTGCCAGATGTTCGCCGAGCTGGCCGACATCATCCCCGGCGCCGAAGCCTGGCCGCGCTTCACCACCAACCAGAGCGAGCGCTTCGAGGCGCGGCTGTCGATGGTGGAGGTACTCGACTCGCCCAGCCTGTTCTTCGCCGGCATGGCCGGCAGCCGGCTGCCCATCGCGGTGGCGCACGGGGAGGGCTATGCGAACTTCAAGCACCGCGGCGACCCGGCCAGGGCCATCGCCGCGATGCGCTACGTCGACAACGACGGCCAGCCGACCGAGCGCTATCCCTTCAACCCCAACGGCAGTGCCGGCGGCCTGACTTCGGTGACCACGGCCGACGGGCGATTCACCGCGCTGATGCCGCATCCGGAGCGCGTGTTCCGCAATGTCCAGATGAGCTGGACCTCGGGGGACAAGAGCGCGCTCAGCCCGTGGATGCGGATCTGGCGTAACGCGCGCAAGTGGGTGGGGTAGGGCGGCAGAAGGGTCGAAGCGCTTCGCGAGGCTTCGACAAGCTCAGCCCGAACGGTTCTTGGAACGGTTCTTGTTGATCGAAGGCGAGCTCGAACTGTTCCATTGTTCGAAGGCCAGTCAGTATTGCGCTGGTTCGAGGGTGCCAAGAAAAACGCGGCCAAGTGGCCGCGTTTTTGTTTGTCGAGCGCAGCCGACGCGCTTACTCGACCTTCGCCTTCGACCGCAATTCTTCCTGGTACTTCTGCAGCCGCTGCTGCTGCAACTGCTGCACGATCTGCGGCTTGACCTCGTCCAGCTTGGGCAACTGGGCCTGGCGGATGTCGTCCACGCGGATGACGTGGTAGCCGAACTGCGACTTGATCGGGGCCGGGGTGGTCTCGCCCTTCTTGAGCTTGATCATCGCTTCCGAGAACTCGGGCACGAAGCTCGCGGGCGCGGCCCAGTCGAGGTCGCCGCCGTTGGCACCGGAGCCCGGGTCCTTGCTCTGCTTCTTGGCGAGGTCCTCGAACTTGGCGCCCTTCTTCAGGTCGGCCAGGATCTTCTGGGCCTGGTCTTCCTTCTCAACGAGGATGTGGCGCGCCTTGTATTCCTTGCCGCCGTTGGCCGCGACGAACTTGTCGTACTCGGCCTGCGCATCGGCGTCGGACACCGCGTTGGCCTTACGGTAGTTGTCGAACAGCTGGCGGATCAGGATGGCCTGGCGCGCGAGCTCCAACTGGTTCTTGTAGTCGTCGGTGGCGTCCAGGCCCTGCTTCTGGGCTTCCTGCATGAAGATCTCGCGGGCGACCACTTCTTCACGCAGCTGGCCCTGCATTTCCGGCGTGACCGGCCGGCCGGCGGCCGCCAGTTGCTGGGCCAGCACGTCCATGCGCGCCTTGGGCACCGGCTTGCCGTTGACGATGGCCGCGTTCTGCGCGAAGGCGGGGAGGGCAGCAAGAAGGGCGACGGCGGCTGCGGCCTGCAGGAGTTGTTTCTTCATAAGGGGAGGGGGTACTTTTGCCGCCCGGAGAGGCGGGAAACAAAGCGCTTCAAAGCGTCTCGATGGCGATGGCGTGAAGGCCCTGTGCGATGAAAAGTTGCAACGCATCATACACAAGCCGATGGCGCGCCACGCGCGGCTTTCCCTCGAAGAGAGGAGAGGCAATGCGCACCCGGAAATGGGTGCCGTAGCCCTCGGCATTGGCGCCCGCGTGGCCGGCATGCGCCGCGCTCTCGTCGATCACCTCGAGCACGGTCGGCTGCAGCGTCGCGCGCAGGCGCGCTTCGAGGTCGGCAGAAGTCGGAAGGCTCATGCTGCGGGCTTGTCCGATTTGAGATACGGCGAGATGTACAGCCCCTGCGCCACCAGGAACACGATCGGGAACGCATAGCCCCAGAGCTTGAAGTTCACCCAGGCCTCGGTGCTGAAATAGGCCGCCACGTAGCCGTTGATCACGGCCATGAACACGCAGTAGGCGATCCACGCGACGTTCAGCCGCGCCCAGATCTGGGCCGGCAGCTCCAGCTGCGCGCCCAGCAGCATCTTCAGGAAGTTCTTCTTGAAGCCCCACAGCGCCACCGCCAGCGCCAGCGCCATCGCGCCGTAGAGCACCGTGGGTTTCCACTTGATGAAGCGGTCGTCGTGCAGCAGCAGCGTGAGCGAGCCGAACAGCAGGATCAGCACCAGGGTGGCCTTCTGCATCGGCGCCAGCCGGCGCTCGCTGAACCAGGCGATGCCCATCTGCAGCACGGTGGCCGCCATCAGCACGCCGGTGGCGGTGTAGATGTCGTAGAGCTTGAAAGCGCCGAAGAACAGCAGGATCGGGAAGAAGTCGAGCAGCAACTTCATGTTCAGCGCTTCTGGAAGTCGAGCGAGGCCGAGTTCATGCAGTAGCGCAGGCCGGTTTCGGTCGGGCCGTCGGGGAACACGTGGCCCAGGTGGGCGCCGCAGTTGGCGCAGACGTTCTCGGTGCGCACCATGCCGTGCGAGCGGTCGACGATGTTCTTGATGGCGCCGGGCACCGCCTCCTGCGAAAAGCTGGGCCAGCCGCAGCCGGCGTCGAACTTGGTGGCGGATTCGAAGAGCTTGGCGCCGCAGCAGATGCAGTGGTAGCTGCCGTCTTCCCAGTGCGCCTCGTACTTGCCGGTGTAGGGGCGTTCGGTGGCGGCGTGGCGGGTGACTTCGAAGGCGGCGGGTTCGGCGCCTTTCTCGGCCAGTATGGCCTTCCATTCGGCATCGGTTTTCTGGACGGGTGCGGTCATGATGAGCAGCTGATTTCGATGGTGGAAGCCCAGTCGGGCGGGAAGCCGGCATAGGCCTCGTGGCCGGCGTGGTCTTCAAATGGGGTTTCGAGCAGCTCCAGCAAGGTCGCCACTTCCGAGAAGTCTTTTTTCTGCGCCGATTCGATCGCCTGCTGGCCCAGGTGGTTCCGCAGGACGAACTTCGGATTGGCCGCGCGCATCGATTGTGCCGCCTGCGCCGGGGGCACCTGCGCGTGGCGCTGCCCGAAGGACTGGAGCCAGCCCTCGATGCCGGCACGGTCGAGGAACAGGTCGCGCACCGCGGCCGGGTCGCCGCCCGCCTGCAGGTCCGCGAGGCGGCGCCAGAAGATCGTGTAGTCCACCTTCTCCTGCGCCAGCAGCTTGAGCACGCCTTCGATCAGCGCACGGTCACCCGGCGCGGCCCCGGGCAGGCCCAGCTTGGCGCGCATGCGCGCCTCGTAGGCCTCGGGGAACACCGTCTTGTACGACTCCAGCGCGGCCACCGCGACCTCCTGGTCGCCGATCAGCGGCAGCAGCGCCTGGGCCAGGCAGAACAGGTTCCAGTAGGCGACGTTGGGCTGCTGGTTGTAGGCATAGCGTCCGCCCGTGTCGCTGTGGTTGCAGATGTGGCGCGGGTCGAAGCCGTCGAGGAACTGGAAGGGCCCGTAGTCGATGGTGAGCCCGAGGATGCTCATGTTGTCGGTGTTCATCACGCCGTGGCAGAAGCCGACGGCCTGCCATTGCGCGAGCAGCGCCGCGGTGCGCTCGCTCACCGCCTCGAGGAAGGCCGCATAGACGTTGCCGCCGAAGCGCTCGCTGGTCCGGCAGTCCGGGTAGAAGCGGTCGATCGTGAAGTCGGCCAGCGCGCGCAGTTCGTCGACGCGGTTGTTGGCCGCGAAATGTTCGAAGTGGCCGAATCGGATGAAGCTGGGCGAGGCGCGCGTGACCACCGCGGCGGTTTCGATCTCCTCGCGCACCACCTGCGCATCGGAGCCGGTCACGCACAAGGCCCGCGTGGTGGGGATGCCCAGCGCTTGCATCGCCTCGCTGCAGAGGAACTCGCGGATGCTGGATCGCAGCACCGCCCGGCCGTCGCCCATGCGCGAGTAGGGCGTGCGCCCCGAGCCCTTGAGCTGCAGCTCCCAGCCGCTCGCGGTCTCGCCGAGCAGGATGGCCCGGCCGTCGCCCAGCTGGCCGGCCCAGACGCCGAACTGGTGGCCGCTGTAGACGCTGGCCAGCGGGCGGGTGCCGGCGACCGGCACGTTGCCGGTGAAGGCCGCGAGGCCGTCGTCCGAGTCCAGGCGGGCTTCGTCCAGACCGATCTCGCGCGCCAGGCCAGCGCTGCGCCCGACCCAGTAGGGCGCGGGCAGGGGCGTGGGCCTGAGCTCGGTGAAGAAGGCAGGGCCCAGGGTGGAGAAACCGGCGGTCCAGTCCAGTCCGAGGTCGACCACTTCGGCTTCGTCTGCAAGCATGCTCATGGGGCAATTGTCCCGTACCCATCGATGCCCGGGCCGAGAAGAGGCCATCGCGGCCTTTCTGTTTCCATTTGTGTGCATCGGGCCGATATCGAGCTTTCCGCTCCCGCCAGCCGTTAGAGTGCGGCCTCGCGATTTCCTTCGCGCCTCCCCACCCCCAAGTTCTTCCCTCCATGTCCAGTCTCATCGTCCACGGCGGCGCTCCCCTGCGCGGCCGGATCAGCCCGTCGGCCAACAAGAACGCGGTGCTGCCCGTGCTCTGCGCCACCCTGCTCACGCGCGAGCCCCTGCGGCTGCACGGGGTGCCCGACATCACCGACGTGCGCAAGATCCTCGAGATCTTCCAGGCCCTGGGCAGCGAGGTGCGGCTCGACCGCGAGACCGGCACGCTCGACCTGCACCACCGCGACACCGCCTTCGACGCCACGCGCCACCGCCTGCCGGAGGAGATGCGCTCCTCGATCATGCTGGTGCCGCCGCTGCTCGCCCGCTTCGGCGTGGCGCGGCTGGAGGACAACGTCAAGGGCTGCACCCTGGGCGTGCGCGAGATCGACCCGCATGTGGAGGTCTTCCGCCACTTCGGCGGGCATGTCGAGCGCACCGAGGGCTCGCTGCTGGTGCGCCTGTCCGAGGGCATGCGGCCCGTGGACCATTGGCTGGACTACGCCTCCGTCACCACCACCGAGAACTTCGTGCTCTGCGCCGTGGCCGCCACCGGCATCTCGACGCTGACGAACGCCGCCTCCGAGCCCCACGTGCAGGAGTTCTGCCGCTTCATGGCGATGATGGGCGCACGCATCGAGGGCATCGGCACCTCCAAGCTCACCGTGCATGGCGGTGCGCCGCTGGCCGGCGGCGAATTCCGCTTCGACGAGGACTTCCACGAGATCACCACCTTCCTGGCGCTGGGCGCGATCACCGGCGGCGAGGTGCAGGTGCGCAACAGCGCGCCCGGCCAGTTCCCGCTGATCGACCGCACCTTCGCCAAGTTCGGCGTGCAGATCGTGCACCGCGACGGCTGGTCCGAGGCCCGCCGCAGCGGCCCGCTGAAGGTGCAGGCCCCCTTCACGCCCAACGTGCTGACCAAGGTCGAGGCCGCGCCCTGGCCTTACTTCCCGGTGGACCTGCTGCCGATCTTCATCGCGCTGGGCGTGCGCGCCCAGGGCAACGCGATGTTCTGGAACAAGGTGTACGACGGCGCGCTGGGCTGGACCGGGGAGCTGTCGAAGTTCGGCGCCCACGTGTTCTCGTCCGACCCGCACCGGCTGATCACCTTCGGCGGCGGGCCGCTCGCGCCGGCGGTGGTCGAGAGCCCCTACATCATCCGCGTGGCGATCGCGCTCTTCATGGTCGCGGCCAGCATCGAGGGGCGCTCGGAGATCCGCAACGCGGCGCCGATCCGGCGTGCGCATCCGCGCTTCGTGGAGAACCTGCGCAGCCTGGGGGTGCGCGTGGAGTGGACCCAGGAGGAGTAGGGCGAAGACGCCGACGCGACAGGTCGGGCCAGTGCTCTGCGGGTTTTTGTCATTGCCGAATCCCGCGAAGATTGCGTGAATCTCAGGTGCTGAAGGGGCCGTTGCCGCGGCCCCCGCATTTTCACGATCTGTTGCTTGAAGGAGCCTTCCGATGCTGGGTTTGATGCAGGACCAACCATTGCTGATCTCGTCGCTGATCGAGTTCGCCGAACGCCACAACGGCGACGGGGAAATCGTCTCGCGGCGGGTCGAAGGCGACATTCACCGCAGCAGTTGGCGCCGGATCGCATCGCGTGCGCGCCAGGTCGCCAACGCGCTGGACCAGGAGCAGCTGATCTTCAGCGACCGGGTGGCCACCCTGGCCTGGAACGGCTACCGCCATCTGGAGCTGTACTACGGCGTCAGCGGCAGCGGCCGCGTGCTGCACACCATCAACCCCCGGCTGCATCCGGACCAGATCGCCTGGATCGCGAACCACGCCGAAGACCAGATCCTGTGCTTCGACCTCACCTTCCTGCCGCTGGTACAGGCCGTGCACGCCAAGTGCGGCACCGTCAAGAAGTGGATCGCGCTGTGCGACGCCGACAAGCTGCCCGCCGACAGCGGCATCCCCAACCTGGTCAGCTACGAGGCCTGGATGGGCCCCCTGTCCGACCGGTACGACTGGCCGACCTTCGACGAGAACTCGGCCTCGAGCATGTGCTACACCAGCGGCACCACCGGCAACCCCAAGGCCGCGCTCTACAGCCACCGCTCCACGCTGCTGCATGCCTACGCCGCCGCGCTGCCGGACGTGATGGACCTGTCGGCCCGCGATTCCGTCCTGCCCGTGGTGCCGATGTTCCACGTCAACGCCTGGGGCATCCCGTACTCGGCCGCGCTGACCGGCGCCAAGCTGGTGTTCCCCGGCCCGGCACTCGACGGCAAGTCGGTCTACGAGCTGCTCGAGAGCGAGCGCGTCACCTTCGCGGCCGGCGTGCCCACCGTCTGGCAGATGCTGCTGGGCCACATGCAGGCGCAGGACCTGCGCTTCTCCACCCTGAAGCGCACCGTGATCGGCGGCTCGGCCTGCCCGCCGGCCATGATCAACGCCTTCCAGCAGCAGTACGGCGTCGACGTGCTGCACGCCTGGGGCATGACCGAGATGTCGCCGCTGGGCACGCTCTGCACCTTGAAGAACAAGCATCTCTCGCAGCCGCCGGAGCAGCAGACCGCGATCCGCATGAAGCAGGGCCGGGCCATCTTCGGCGTCGACATGAAGATCGTCGACGGCCAGGGCAAGGAACTGCCCTGGGACGGCAAGGCCTCCGGCGACCTGCTGGTCAAGGGTCCGTGGGTGGTCAAGGAGTACTTCAAGGGAGAGGGCGGCGATCCGCTGGTGCCCGACGCGCGCGGCCGCGGCTGGTTCCCCACCGGCGACGTCGCCACCATCGACCCCGACGGCTTCCTGCAGATCACCGACCGCAGCAAGGACGTGATCAAGTCCGGCGGCGAATGGATCAGCTCCATCGACATCGAGAACATCGCGGTGGCGCATCCGGCAGTCGCGATGGCGGCCTGCATCGGGGTGGCGCACCCCAAGTGGGACGAGCGGCCGATCGTGGTCGTGGTGAAGAAGCCCGGCGCCGAGCTCACGCGCGAGGAGCTGCTGGCCTTCTACGGCGGCAAGACGGTGGCCAAGTGGCAGGTGCCCGACGACGTGGTCTTCGTCGAGGCGATCCCGCTGGGCGCGACCGGCAAGATCCTCAAGACCCGCCTGCGCGAGCAGTTGCGCGACTACAAGCTGCCGGAGTGCTGATGCCCGGCCATCCTACCGGCCGGTAGCACCTGCGCGGTGCGGCCTGTCGCCTGGGTGATAGAAAGCGCCCCCGCGGCGGGCTTCTTACGGGCATTCCCTGACGGGCGGGGGTGCAAAGACCAGTAACCTCATCTCGCATTGCAGCATGACCAGGAGACAGCAATGAAATTCGCACTGAGACTTGCAAGCGCGGCCATTCTCGCCGCCATCGCCACCGGCGCTCTGGCCCAGAAGGGCGAGACCGTGAAGATCGCGATGATCGAGGGCCTTTCGGGCCCCTTCGCCAATGTCGGCCAGAACCAGCTCAAGAGCTGGCAGCTCGTCACCGAGAAGCTCAGCGGCGCCAGGAACGCGGCCGGGGTCAAGTTCGAGGTCGTGGGCATGGACAGCAAGAGCTCCCCGCAGGAGGCGCTCAACCTGCTGAAGGCGGCCAGCGACCAGGGCTTCCGCTATGTCACGCAGGGCAACGGCTCGAACGTGGCGGTGCCGCTGGCCGACGCCGTGGCCAAGCACAACGAGCGAAACCCCGGCAAGGAAATCGTCTACCTGAACTACGCCGCGGTCGACCCGGTGCTCACCAACGAGAAGTGCAGCTACTCGCACTTCCGGCTCGACGCCGACACCTCCATGAAGATGGCGGCGCTGACCTCCTTCATGAAGGACCAGCCCAAGATCTCGAAGGTCTACCTCATCAACCAGAACTACTCGCACGGCCAGCAGGTCTCCAAGTACTTCAAGGAAGGCCTGGCGCGCAACCGGCCCGACGCCAAGATCGTCGGCGACGACCTGCACCCCCTGGGCCAGGTCAAGGACTTCGCGCCCTACGTGGCCAAGATCAGGCAGTCGGGCGCCGACACCATCGTCACCGGCAACTGGGGCCAGGACATGACGCTGCTGATCAAGGCGCTGAACGACTCCGGCCTGAAGATCCCGATCTACGCCTACTACGCGGGCGTGTCCGGCACCCCCACGGCGCTCGCGTCGGGCGGCGACCTCGAGGTCTACCAGATCGCCTACAACCACTCGAACTACACCGGCGAGCTCGGCACGCTCATGAACGAGTTCAAGGCGAAGTTCAACGACGACTTCTACACCTTCTCGATCTACAACGCGATCGTGATGCTGGGCGACGCCATGGCCAAGGCCAAGTCGACCGACCCCATGAAGGTCGCCGCGTCCCTGGAAGGGCTGAAGTTCAAGGGCTTCAACGGCGAATCCGAGATGCGCAAGACCGACCACCAGCTGCAGCAGGGCCTCTGGATCTCCAAGTGGCAGAAGGTCGACGCCAAGTACAAGTACAACGTGGAGAACACGGGCTACACCTTCGCGCCCGTGAAGTACCTCGAGCCCTACATCGCCAGCACGCCCACGTCGTGCGAGATGAAGCGTCCGGCGCCCTGAGCCAGGCTCCACCAGCAAAACGCCGGCGGGTGATGCAAGTCGCTCCCCGGCGCTTTTTTTAGCCCTGGCCATCGCGGCTGCAACGACGACGAAGACCTCGTGGAATTCTTTGCCATCTCCCTCCTGAACGGCCTCAGCTACGGGCTGCTGCTGTTCATGCTGAGCTCGGGCCTCACGCTGATCTTCAGCATGATGGGCGTGCTCAACTTCGCGCACACCAGCTTCTACATGCTGGGTGCCTACTTCGCGTACACGATCTCCGGGGTGCTGGGCTTCTGGCCCGCGCTGATCGTGGCGCCTCTGCTGGTCGGCGCGCTCGGCGCGCTGTTCGAGCGCTACAGCCTGCGGCGCGTTCACAAGTTCGGCCACGTGCCCGAGCTGCTCGTGACCTTCGGGCTGTCCTACCTGATCCTGGAACTGGTGCAGCTGGTGTGGGGCCGCGCCACCGTCCCCTACGGCCTGCCGCCGCAGCTGCAGGGGCCGCTCTTCACCCTGTTCGGAACGCAGTTCCCCAAGTCGCGCTCCTTCATCATGCTGCTCGCGCTGCTGATGCTGGTGTCGGTCTGGCTGCTGCTGACCCGCACCCGCATCGGGTTGGTGATCCAGGCCGCGCTGACCCACCCCGAAACGGTGGAGGCGCTGGGCCACAACGTGCCGCGCGTGTTCATGCTGGTGTTCGGCGGCGGCGCGGCGCTGGCTGCCCTGGCCGGCGTGATCGGCGGCAACACCTACGTGACCGAACCGGCCATGGCCGGCGCCGTCGGATCGATCGTGTTCGTGGTGGTGGTGGTCGGCGGCATGGGCTCGCTGGCCGGGGCCTTCCTGGCGTCCCTGCTGATCGGCGTGCTGCAGACCTTTGCGGTGGCCATCGACGAGTCGCTCGCCTCCGGGTTGCAGGCGCTGGGCGTCGCGGTGACGGCCAGCACCCCGGGCTACGACCTGCTCCAGCTCACCGTCGCGCAGATCGCCCCGATCCTGCCGTACCTGCTGCTGGTGCTGATCCTGATCTTCCGGCCCAAGGGCCTGCTGGGTAAGCGGGAGGGATGAACATGACAAAGAACGTGGCGCACGACGGCTTCGAGCCGGTGGGCGGCCCGGCGGAGCGGGCCGGAGCGGCGCGCGCAAGCCAACCGGTCGCGTACTACCGCTTCAAGCCCTGGAACATCGGGCGCGCCTTGATCTGGACGCTCTTCGCCGTGAGCCTGATCGTCGCTCCGCTGGTCTTCCGCAGCAGCCTGGCCCTGACCATGCTGTCGCAGATCGGCTATCTCATCATCATCTGCCTGAGCTACAACATCCTCCTCGGGCAGGGCGGCATGCTGAGCTTCGGCCACGCGGTGTACACCGGCATGGGGGCCTTCATCGCGGTGCATGCGATGAACCTCGCCACCAAGGGCGCGGTGCCGCTGCCGCTGGTGACGATCCCGCTGGTCGGCGGCCTCGCGGGCGCGGGCTTCGCCATCCTGCTGGGCTACGTGACCACCAAGAAGTCCGGCACCACCTTCGCGATGATCACCCTGGGCATCGGCGAACTGGTTGCGGCCATGTCCCTGATGTTCCCGGGCTTCTTCGGCGGGGAGGGCGGCGTCACCACCAACCGCGTCTACGGCACGCCCTTCCTGGGCCTCACCTTCGGACCCCAGATCCAGGTGTACTACCTGATCGCGGCCTACTGCTTCGTCTCCACGGCGCTGATGTTCGCCTTTACCGGCACGCCGCTGGGCCGCATGCTCAACGCGGTGCGCGACAACCCCGAGCGCGTCGAGTTCATCGGCTACGACACGCAATGGGTGCGCTACCTGGCCTTCATCATCGCCGGCTTCTTCGCCGGCATCGGCGGGGCGCTGGCGTCCATCAACTTCGAGATCGTCAACGCCTCGGACAGCCTGAGCACGGTCCGCTCGGGCGGCTACCTGCTGTTCACCTTCCTGGGCGGCGCCACCTTCTTCTTCGGGCCGATCATCGGCGCCGTGCTGCTGGTGCTGGCCTCGGTGCTGCTGTCGGAGCTGACCAAGGCCTGGCTGCTGTACCTGGGCCTGGTGTTCCTGTTCATGGTGATGTTTGCGCCGGGCGGCATCGCGAGCCTGGTCATGATGAACCTGCGGGTCGCCAAGTTCGGCAAGTTCAAGCCGCTGTGGAGCCTGTACGGCCTTCTCATCCTCACCGGCGCCGTGATGGTGGTCGGCGCGGCGGCCTTGGTCGAAATGATCTATCACATCCAGCTCAACGCGGCGATCGGGCCCAAGCTCAACTTCATGGGGGTCGAGCTCGACACCACGAGCGTGGCCAGCTGGGCCGGTGCCGGCGCCCTGCTGGTGGTGGGCGTGGCGCTGGTGGAATGGGCGCGCCGTCGCTTCGCGAAAGCCTGGGGCCACGCGCAGGAGGAAATCGAAGTCGAGATCAAGCGCAGGGAGACGGCATGACGCATGCACTGGAACTGAAGGCGCTTCGCAAGAACTTCGGCAAGACCGAAATCATCCGCGGCGTGGACCTGGCGGTCGAAGCCGGCGAGCGCATCGCCATCATCGGGCCCAACGGGGCCGGCAAGTCCACGCTCTTCAACCTGGTCAGCGGACGCCTCGAGCCCACCAGCGGGGAGGTGCTGCTGCACGGCCAGCGCATCGATGGCCGCCGGCCCTACGAGATCAACCGCCTGGGGTTGTCGCGCAGCTTCCAGATCACCAACATCTTCCCCAAGCTCAGCGTCTTCGAAAACCTGCGCTGCGGCGTGCTGTGGAGCCTGGGCTACCGCTACACCTTCCTGCGCTTCCTCTCGAACCTGGACGACGCCAACGAGCGCACCGAGGAACTGCTGCGGCAGGTCCACCTGGAAAAGAAGCGCGATGTGCTGGCGGTGAACCTCACCTACGCCGAGCAGCGCGCGCTGGAGATCGGCGTCACCATCGCCGGCGGCGCCAGCGTGATCCTGCTGGACGAGCCCACCGCCGGCATGAGCAAGACCGAGACGGCGCACTTCATCGCGCTGATCAAGCAGGTGACCGTCGGCAAGACCCTGCTCACCGTGGAGCACGACATGGGCGTGGTCTTCGGCCTGGCCGACAAGATCGCGGTGGTGGTGTATGGCGAGGTGATCGCCTTCGACGAGCCGGCGGCGGTGCGCGCCAACGCGCGCGTGCAGGAGGCCTACCTCGGCTCGTCGGTGGCCGATGCCCAGGCAGGAGGGCACTGAACATGCTCAAGCTCGAAGACATCCACGCCTACTACGGCAAGAGCCATGTGCTGCATGGCGTTTCCTTCGGGGTCAATCCCGGCGAAATCGTGGCCCTGCTGGGCCGCAACGGCTCCGGCCGCTCGACCACCGCCAAGGCCATCATGGGCCTGGTGCATGCCGAGGGCGGCCTGCACTGGAAGGGCCGGGACATCCTGCGCTGCAAGGCCTACGAGATCGCCCACATGGGGATCGGCTACGTGCCCGAGAACCGCGACATCTTCCCCAAGCTCACCGTGCACCAGAACCTGCTGCTCGGGCAGAAGGGCAGCGGCAAGGGCAGCCGCTGGTCCTTCGACGACATGTACGGCATGTTCCCGCGCCTCAAGGAGCGCCAGCACACCGAGGCCGGCGTGCTCTCGGGCGGCGAGCAGCAGATGCTGACGCTGTGCCGCACCCTGATGGGCGACCCCGACCTGATCATCATCGACGAGCCCACCGAAGGCCTGGCGCCCAAGATCGTCGAGCTGGTGGGGCAGTACCTGCGCACGCTCAAGGACAAGGGCATCTCGGTGCTGCTGATCGAGCAGAAGCTGACCATCGCGATGGCGATTTCGGACCGCGCGCTCGTCATGGGCCACGGCAGCATCGTCTTCGACGGCACGCCGAACAGCCTGCGCGCCGATGCCGCGACGCGCAAGGAGTGGCTCGAGGTCTGATCTTTGGCCGGGACTTTGTCTCGCCAGCGACTGGAGGCCGTTGCCGGCCTCCGGGAAAGGCCTAGAATTTCCCAAAAAAAGAACGTCCGTGCTTTTTAGATGCGGTGCAGCGTAGCCAGGTGCATGCTGCATCCCTCCAACCCGGTTTTTCGATCCTCTCCCATCCCAAAGGAACGCAGCATGACGGCTGAATACAAAGTGCTCGGCGATGTCGCCGTGATCACCCTGGCGAATCCCCCGGTCAACGGCCTCGGTTTCTCGACGCGCACCGGCATCACCGACGGCCTGTCCAAGGCCCTGGAGGACGCGGCCGTCAAGGCGATCGTGATCACCGGCGCCGGCAAGGCCTTCTCCGGCGGCGCCGACATCAAGGAGTTCGGCACGCCCAAGGCGCTGCAGGACCCCAATCTCCTGAGCGTGATCCTCGCCCTCGAGGCCTCGACCAAGCCCATCGTCGCGGCCATCCATTCGGTCTGCATGGGCGGCGGCCTCGAGCTCGCCCTGGGCTGCCACTACCGCGTGGCCGCCCCCGGCACCAATGTCGCGCTGCCCGAGGTCAAGCTGGGCCTGTTGCCCGGCGCCGGCGGCACGCAGCGCCTGCCGCGCGTGCTGGGCGTGGAAACCGCGCTCAACATGATCGTGAGCGGCGAGCCCGTCAAGAGCGAACTGCTTGCCTCGCTGCCCGGCCAGAAGCTCTTCGACAAGCTGGCCGCCTCGCCCGAGTCGCTGTTCGAGGAGGCGGTCGAGTTCGCCAAGTCGGTGGCCGCCAAGGGCGGCGAGCTGCCCCTGGTGCGCAACCTGCCGTGCAAGCATCCGCAGGGCGACGCGTACTTCCAGTTCGCGCGCAACATGGTCGGCGGCATGTCCAAGAACTACCCGGCGCCGCTGAAGTGCGTGGACGCGGTGCAGGCCGCCACGCAGATGAAGTTCGACGACGGCATGGCCGAGGAGCGCCGGCTCTTCACCGCGCTCATGTTCACCCCCGAATCGCTGGCGCTGCGCCACCTGTTCATGGCCGAGCGCGCGGCTTCGCGCATTCCCGACGTGCCCGAAGACACGCCCCAGCGCACCATCCGATCGGTGGGCGTGATCGGCGCCGGCACCATGGGCGGCGGCATCACGATGAACTTCCTGAACGCGGGCATCCCCGTCAAGATCCTCGAGATGAAGCAGGAGGCGCTGGACCGCGGCATCGCCACCATCCGCAAGAACTACGAGGCCCAGGTCAAGAAGGGCAAGCTCAAGGCCGACAAGTACGAGCAGCGCATGGCGCTCCTGTCCACCACCCTGGCCTACGACGACCTGAAGGACGCCGACCTCATCATCGAGGCGGTGTTCGAGGAGTTGGGCGTCAAGGAGAAGGTGTTCAAGGAGCTGGACCGGGTGGCCAAGCCCGGCGCCATATTGGCTTCGAACACCTCCACGCTCGACGTCGACAAGATCGCCGCCTTCACCAAGCGCCCGCAGGACGTGGTCGGCATGCACTTCTTCAGCCCGGCCAACGTGATGAAGCTGCTGGAAGTGGTGCGCGGCAAGGAGACCGCCAAGGACGTGCTCGCCACCGTGATGGCAGTCGCCAAGAAGATCAAGAAGACCGCCGTGGTCTCGGGCGTGTGCGACGGCTTCATCGGCAACCGCATGATCGAGCAGTACTCGCGCCAGGCCGGCTTCCTGCTCGACGAAGGCGCCACGCCGCAGCAGGTCGACAAGGCCATCGAGAAGTTCGGCTTTGCCATGGGCCCGTTCCGCATGGGGGACCTGGCCGGCAACGACATCGGCTGGGCCATCCGCAAGCGCCGCGCGGTCGAGTACCCGGACATGAAGTACAGCCGCACGGCCGACAAGCTGTGCGAGCTCGGCCGCTACGGCCAGAAGACCGGGGCAGGGTGGTACGACTACCAGGCGGGCAAGCGCGATGCGATCCCTTCGGAGCTGGTCAACAAGATGATCGAGGAGCACCGCAAGGAGCTGGGCATCACCCCGCGCAAGATCTCCGACGAGGAGATCGTGCAGCGCCTGGTGTATGCGCTGGTCAACGAGGGCGCGCACATCCTCGAGGACGGCATCGCTTCCAAGTCCGGCGACATCGACATGGTGTACCTCACCGGCTACGGCTTCCCGATCTGGCGCGGCGGCCCGATGCACTATGCCAACCAGGTCGGCCTCTACAACGTGGCCGAGGCCATGAAGCGCTTCGCCCGCAATCCGCGCGACGACGCGAGCTTCTGGCAGCCCGCGCCGCTGCTGCGCAAGCTGGTGGCCGAAGGCAAGCAGTTCAGCTGACGCAGGCGAGCGAGGGCAGGCCATGGTCAAACGGGTGTTGTGGACGCTGCTGCTGGCCGTGGTCGTGCTGGCGGTGGTGATCGCGGGCAACACCTGGCGCCGCCCCTCGCTGCAGCTGCAGGTGCCGCCGGCGCAGCCGGTGGTGGTCGACGAGAAGGCGGCGGCCGACCGGCTGGCGGGCGCCATCCCGATCCGCACCGTCTCGGGCATGGACGGCCTGCAGTCCGGCGGCGAGGAATTCAAGAAGCTCCACGCCTACCTGGCGCAGCAGTTCCCCAAGCTGCATGCCACGCTCAAGAAAGAGGTGGTGGGCGACCACGCGCTGCTCTACACCTGGACCGGCAGCGATTCCTCGGCCAGGCCCATCGCGCTGATGGCGCACCAGGACGTGGTGCCCATCGCGCCGGGCACCGAGAAGGCCTGGGCGGCCGATCCCTTCAGCGGCCAGATCAAGGACGGCTTCGTCTGGGGCCGCGGCACCTGGGACAACAAGGCCAACCTGCTGGCCCAGATGGAGGCCATCGAGATGCTGGTGGCCCAGGGCTTCCAGCCGCGGCAGACGATCTACCTGGTCGCGGGCGACGACGAGGAAGTCGGCGGCCTGCGCGGTGCCAAGCCGATCGCGGAGCTGTTGAAGTCGCGCGGCGTGCGGCTCGAATGGGTGCTCGACGAAGGCCTGCTGGTGACCGATGGCGTGCTCGCGGGCCTGGACAAGCCGGCCGCCCTGATCGGCTTGGCCGAGAAGGGCTACGGCACCTTCTTCCTCTCGCTGGACCAGGCGCCCGGCCACTCTTCCATGCCGCCCCCGCGCACCGCCATCGGCAGCATGAGCACCGCGCTGGCCAGGCTCGAGGCCAACCCCATGCCGGCCGCCATCGGCGGCGTGGCCGGCGAGATGTTCGCCACGCTCGCGCCCGAGATGACCGGCTTCAACCGCCTCGCGCTGTCCAACCTCTGGCTGTTCGGGCCGCTGGTACAGGGCCAGCTCGAGAAGGGCACGAGCAGCAATGCCATGCTGCGCACCACCACCGCGCTGACCATCGTGCGCGCCGGCAACAAGGACAACGTGCTGCCCGGCCGCGCCGAGGCGGCCGTCAACTTCCGCGTGCTGCCGGGCGACAGCCTCGCCTCGGTCGAAGCCCATCTGCGCAAGACCATCGACAACGACGCGATCGCCATCAAGGCCTATCCCGGCAATTCGGAGCCATCGCCGGTGTCGCCCACCGACAGCCTGGGCTACCGCGCCATCGCCCAGTCGGTGCGCCAGGTGTTCCCCGATGCCATCGTGGCGCCCGGCCTGATGATCGCCGCCACCGACTCGCGCCATTTCACGATCCTGAGCGACGCGGTCTACCGCTTCTCGCCGGTGCGCGCCCGTCCCGAGGACCTGTCGCGCTTTCACGGCACCAACGAGCGCATCTCGATCGCCAACTACGTCGAGATGATCCGCTTCTATCACCAGCTGCTGCGCAATACCGCGCAGCCCCAGTAATCCTCCAATCTCTTCAAAGGACCTCACCATGACCCGCGCCGTCATCGTCTCCACCGCCCGCACGCCGCTCGCCAAGAGCTGGAAGGGCGCCTTCAACATGACGCACGGCGCCACCCTGGGCGGCCATGCCGTGCAGCACGCGGTGGCGCGTGCGGGCATCGACGCCGCGGAGGTCGACGACGTCATCATGGGCTGCGCCAACCCCGAGGGCGCGACCGGCGCCAACATCGCACGCCAGATCGCGCTGCGCGCCGGCCTGCCCATCACCACCTCGGGCATGACCATCAACCGCTTCTGCTCCTCGGGCCTGCAGACCATCGCGACCGCCGCGCAGCGCATCGTGGCGGGCGAGGGCGAGGTCTACGTGGCCGGCGGCGTAGAGAGCATCTCCTGCGTGCAGAACGAGATGAACAAGCACATGCTGGCCGACCCCTGGCTGGTCAAGCACAAGCCCGAGATCTACTGGAACATGCTGCAGACCGCCGAGCAGGTGGCCAAGCGCTACGAGATCGGCCGCGACGCCATGGACGAATACGGCGCTGCCAGCCAGCAGAGGGCCGCGGCCGCGCTCGAGAAGGGCCTGTTCAAGGACGAGATCGCCCCGATCACCGTGCTGGCCGGCGTGGCCGACCCGGTGATGGGCCTGCGCACCAAGGAAGTCACGGTCGAGAACGACGAGGGCATTCGCCCCGGCACCACCAAGGAAGGCATCGCCGGCATCCGCCCGGCCATTCCCGGCGGCCTGATCTCCGCCGGCAACGCCAGCCAGTTCTCCGACGGCGGCGGCGCCTGCGTGGTGATGGAGGAGACGTACGCCGAGAAGAAGGGCCTGAAGCCCCTGGGCCGCTTCCTCGGCTTCGCCGTCGCGGGCTGCGAGCCCGACGAGATGGGCATCGGCCCCGTGTTCGCGATCCCCAAGGTGCTCAAGCGCCTCGGCCTGAAGATCGACGACATCGACCTGTGGGAACTCAACGAGGCCTTCGCCGTGCAGGTGATCTACTGCCGCGACAAGCTGGGCATTCCCGGGGACCGCCTGAACGTCAACGGCGGCGCCATCGCGGTGGGCCACCCCTACGGCGTGAGCGGCCAGCGCCTGACCGGGCATGCGCTGATCGAGGGCAAGCGCCGCGGTGCGAAGAAGGTCGTGGTGACGATGTGCATCGGCGGCGGGATGGGCGCGGCAGGGGTGTTCGAGGTTCTCTGAGCCATGAGCCTTCGCCCAACGCTCGACTTCCTGCTCTACGACTGGCTCCACGCCGAGTCCCTCAACGAGCGGGAGCGCTTTGCCGACCATTCGCGTGAGACCTTCGACGCGGTGCTCGACACCTGCGAACGAATCGCGCGCGAGAAGTACGCGCCCTTCAACCGCGTCGTCGACACGCAGGAGCCCCATTTCGACGGCGAGAAGGTGATCCTGCCGCAAGCCACGCACGATGCACACAAGGCCTTTGTCGAATCGGGCATGCTCAGCGCCGCGCAGGACTACGAGATCGGCGGCATGCAGCTGCCCTACACCCTGCAGGCCGCGGCCAACAGCTTCTTCGCCATGGCCTCGGTCAGCATCGGCTCCAACATGCTGACCAGCGGCAACGCCAACCTGCTGATGGTGCACGGCACGCCGATGCAGCAGGCGGTGTTCGCGAAGTACGAGTTCTCGGGGCGGTGGGCGGGCACCATGTGCCTGTCGGAGCCGCAGGCGGGCTCCAGCCTCAGCGATGTGGCGACCCGCGCCGTGCCCGACGGCCCGGACTTCCAGGACGATCCGCTGGGGCCGCGCTATCGGCTCACGGGCAACAAGATGTGGATCTCGGCGGGCGACCATGAGCTGACCGAGAACATCGTTCATATCGTGCTGGCGAAGATCCCGGACGAGAACGGCAAGCTGGTGCCGGGCACGCGGGGCATCTCGCTGTTCATCGTGCCGAAGAAGATGGTCGACACGGAAGGGCGGCTCACCGGCGCGCGCAACGACGTCGCACTCGCCGGCCTCAACCACAAGCTCGGCTGGCGCGGCACCACCAACACGCTGCTCAACTTCGGCGAAGGCAGGTTCCCGGTCGACGGCAAGCCTGGTGCGGTGGGCTACCTCGTGGGCCAGCCCGGCAAGGGCCTGCACTGCATGTTCCACATGATGAACGAGGCCCGCATCGGCGTGGGCACCGCGGCCACCATGCTCGGCATGGCCGGCTACCACGCCTCGCTGGAGTACGCAAGGAACCGGCCGCAGGGCCGGCCCGCCGGCCCGGCCGGCAAGGACGCCGCGAAGCCGCAGGTGCGCATCATCGAGCACGCCGACGTGCGCCGCATGCTGCTGGCACAGAAGTCCTATTGCGAAGGCGCGCTGGCACTGGAGCTCTATTGCGCCCGCCTGGTCGACGAGCAGAAGACCGGCGACGCCCAGGCCGCCGACGACGCGCGCCTCCTGCTGGAGGTGCTGACGCCCATCGCCAAGAGCTGGCCCAGCGAGTGGTGCCTGGAGGCCAACTCGCTGGCGATCCAGGTGCATGGCGGCTACGGCTACACGCGCGACTTCCCGGTGGAGCAGTACTGGCGCGACAACCGCCTGAACATGATCCACGAGGGCACCCATGGCATCCAGGCCGCCGACCTGCTCGGCCGCAAGGTGCTCATGGAAGAGGGCCGCGGCCTGCAGCTGCTGGCCGGGCGCATCACCGACACCATCGAGCGCGCCGCGCGCATGCCCTCGCTGGCTGCGCATGCCAAGGCGCTGGCCGAGGCCCTGCAGCACATCGGCAGCGCCACCCGCGCGGCCTGGGCCACCGGCAACCCGCAGGAAGCGCTGGCCAATGCCGTGCCCTACATGCAGGCCTTCGGCCACACGGTGCTGGCCTGGATCTGGCTCGACGTCGCCGAGCATGCCCTGGCCGGCGATGCCTCCAAAGCCCTGCCGGCCACGGCCGGACGCGTGGGCGCGACCGACTATTTCTTTCACTACGAGTTGCCCAAGATCGGCGCCTGGCTCCAGGTGGTGGAGCGCCGCGACCCGACCTGCGCAACCCTTCCCGAGGAAGCCTTCTGATGACCACACCCCCTCCCAAGCCCCATGCCAGGCTCGAGAAATGGATCTGGGTCCTGATCTACGGCGGCCTGTTCCTGCTGATCCTCGGCATCGCGACCGGCCGGGTGAACGAGGCGCTGGGCTGGTCGATGGCCATGCCGGGCGTGGCGCTGGCCATCGTCGGCGTCGTTCTCATCTACGTTCGATCGAGGCTCAAGCCATGACCGGGCACATCGACACAACCCCCCCGAGCCCGGAGAAGAGATCATGAGCGCACGAAGCATCCAGCAACTGTTCGACCTGAGCGGCAAGACCGCCCTGGTCACCGGCGGCTCCCGCGGCCTGGGCCTGCAGATGGCCCACGCGCTGGGCGAGGCCGGCGCCAGGATCATGCTGAGCTCGCGCAAGGCCGAGGACCTGGAGCAGGCCGCGGCCGAGCTGCAGGCGGCCGGCATCGATGCCCGCTGGATCGCCGCCGACTGCTCGAAGGAAGAGGACACGCGGCGCCTCGCCGACGAGACCCTGGAGCGCATGGGCGCGATCGACATCCTCGTCAACAACGCGGGCGCCAGCTGGGGCGCGCCGGCCGAGGACCACCCGGTGGAGGCCTGGGACAAGGTGATGAACCTCAATGTCCGCGGCTACTTCATCCTCGCCCAGCAGGTCGCGCGCGGCTACATGATCCCGAAGAAGAGCGGGCGCATCATCAACATCGCCTCCATCGCCGGCCTCAATGGCAATCCGCCCGAGATGCAGACCCTCGCCTACAACACCTCCAAGAGCGCGGTGATCGGCTTCACGCACACGCTGGCGGCCGAATGGGGCAAGTACCACATCAACGTCAACGCGATCTGCCCGGGCTTCTTCATGACCAAGATGGCGGCCGGGCTGATCAAGTCGCTGGGCGAGGACAAGATGGCCTCCCATGCCCCGCTGGGCCGGCTGGGCGACGACGAAGACCTCAAGGGCATCACGCTGCTGTACGCGAGCGATGCCGGCAAGCACATCACCGGCCAGTGGCTGGCCGTCGACGGCGGGGTGAGCGTGGTCCTCGGTGCGTGACATGCAAGGTCCCCACGCTCTCACTTCGTGTATCGCTGCCCCCCGAGGGGGCGCTCAGCGCCCTTCGGGCGGCCGGGCGGGCGCTGATATGCAAGGCCGCCACGCTCGTCACTTCGTATATCGCTGCCCCCCGAGGGGGCGCTCAGCGCCCTTCGGGCGGCCGGGCGGTCGCTGACATGGCCTCCAGCGCCGACGACATCGACATCCGCTCCTACGCGAGCCGGATTCCCTTCGCGCGCCACCTGGGCTTCGAGCTCACGAAGTTCGAGGGCGGCGAATCCGAGATCTGCTACACGGCGAAGCCCGAGCATCTCAACACCTTCGACGTGACCCACGGCGGCGCCTGCATGACGCTGCTGGACATCACCATGGCCGCCGCCGCTCGCAGCCAGACGCCCGAGCTCGGCGTGGTCACCATCGAGATGAAGACCAGCTTCATGCGGCCCTCGGTCGGCCCGCTGCATGCGCGCGGCCGGCTGATGCACCGCACCGCCACGCTGGCCTTCACCGAAGCCACGATCTACGATGAACAGGAGCGCGTCTGCGCCCATGCCACCGGCACCTTCAAGTACGTCAAGCGTCGCCTTCCCACCGGCCCCGGCAGCGCGAACGCCATGCGTCCGCCCTCCACCGATTAACTGAAATTCGACATGCCCACCAATCGCCAGCAACTGCTCGACAACCGCCCCGAGGGCGAAGCCGTCGCCTCCAACTTCAAGCTCGTCACTGCGCAGACGCCGCCGCTGAAGGACAACCAGGTCCTGGTGCGCCACCATTACCTGAGCCTGGACCCGTACATGCGCGGCCGCATGAACGACGCCAAGAGCTATGCCCAGCCGCAGCCCCTCGGCCAGGTGATGCAGGGCGGCACCGCCGGCGAGGTGGTCGAGAGCCGGCACCCCAAGTACGCGGTCGGCGACAAGGTGGTCGGCTTCGGCGGCTGGCAGGAATACAGCGTGGTCGATGCCTCGCAGCCCGGCGCCCTGAAGAAGGTGGACACCACCCATGTGCCGCTGTCGCACTACCTCGGCGCCGTCGGCATGCCGGGCGTGACCGCCTGGTACGGGCTGGTGAAGATCATCGCTCCCAAGGCCGGCGAGACGCTCGTGGTCACCGCCGCTGCCGGGGCGGTGGGCAGCGCCTTCGGCGCGCTGGCCAAGGCGCGCGGCTGCCGCGTGGTCGGCATTGCGGGCGGCGCGGACAAGTGCAGGTACGTGAAGGACGAGCTGGGCTTCGATGCCTGCATCGACTACCGCCAGCACCCCGACGTCAAGAGCATGAGCGCCGCGCTCAAGGAAGCCTGCCCCGACGGCATCGACGGCTACTTCGAGAACGTCGGCGGCTACATCTTCGACGCGGTGCTGCTGCGCGCCAATGCCTTCGCGCGCATCGCGCTGTGCGGCATGATCGCGGGCTATGACGGCCAGCCGCTGCCGCTGGCCAACCCGGCGCTGTTCCTCATCAACCGGATCAAGCTCGAGGGCTTCATTGTCAGCGAGCACATGGAAGTCTGGCCCGAGGCGCTGGCCGAGCTGGGCCAGCTGGTCGCGAGCGGCAAGCTGCGGCCGCGCGAGTCGGTCGCGCAGGGCATCGAGGCGGCGCCCGAGGCTTTCCTGGGGCTGCTCAAGGGCAAGAATTTCGGCAAGCAACTGGTGAAGCTGATCTAGGCTTCACGCGCGCAAGGAGGCCGTGATGGATGCGACGCACGAGGTCTTCAACCAGCCCGAGCCGCTGGCGGACTACAACCTGTTCGACGCCAACCGGCCGTTGCGCGACGCGCTCGAATTCAACGCGCCGCAGCTGCAGCTTGCGCCGCTCGAACACCTGGGCGATGTGCTCGGCTCACGGGAGATGCAGGTGCATGCGCGGCTCGCGAACACCCACCCGCCGGTGCTGCACACGCACGATCGATTCGGGCGGCGCGTCGACGAGGTCGAGTTTCATCCGAGCTACCACGCATTGATGAAGGCGGCGGTGGGGGCGGGCTTGCACGGCACGCCGTGGACGGGCGAGTCGGCTTCCCCGCACGTGCAGCGCGCCGCCGGCTTCATGCTCTTCACCGAGCTCGAGCCCTCCATCCTCTGCCCCATCTCCATGAGCTACGCCGTCACGCCCGCCCTGCGCGGCAATGCGGCGATCCATGCCGACTGGAGCCCCAAGCTCGCGAGCCTCTGGTACGACCCGGCCCTCAAACCCTGGCGCGACAAGCCCGGCGTGACCATGGGCATGGGCATGACCGAGAAGCAGGGCGGCTCCGACGTGCGGGCCAACACCACCCGCGCCGTGCGCGCCGGCAGCGATGGCTGGGGCGAGCGCTACGAGGTCACCGGCCACAAGTGGTTCTTCTCGGCGCCGATGTGCGATGCCTTCCTGGTGCTGGCGCAGGCCCCGGCGGGCCTCAGCTGCTTCTTCCTGCCGCGCGTGCTGGACGACGGCAGCCGCAATGCGATCCGCATCCAGCGCCTGAAGGACAAGCTGGGCAACAAGGCCAACGCCAGCGCCGAGGTCGAGTTCCACGGCGCCAGCGCCTGGCTGGTGGGCGAGGAGGGCCGCGGCATCCCGCAGATCCTCGAAATGGGCACCATGACGCGCCTGGACTGCGCGCTGGGCACCAGCGGCCTGATGCGCCAGGCCCTCAGCCTCGCGCTCGACCACACGTCCCAGCGGCAGGCCTTCGGCAAGCCGCTCGTCGATCAGCCGCTGATGAAGAACGTGCTGGCCGACCTCGCGCTCGAAAGCGAGGCCGCCACCGCGCTGGCGATCCGCCTGGCGCGCGCCATCGACCGTCCCGAGGACGCGCACGAGCGCCTGATGGCGCGCCTGCTCACACCCGTCGCCAAGTTCTGGATCTGCAAGCGCGGCAGCCACTTCGCGCAGGAGGCGATGGAATGCCTCGGCGGCAACGGCTACGTGGAGGAGGGCGGCGAGGGCGCGATGGCGCGCATCTACCGCGAGATGCCGCTCAACTCCATCTGGGAAGGTGCGGGCAACATCATGGCGCTCGACCTGCTGCGCGGCCTGCGCAAGGGCGACGCCGTCGCCGCCCTGGCGCAGGAGCTGAAGCCGGCGCGCGGCGGCGATGTGGCGCTCGACCGCCTGGCCGACGCGCTCCCGGCGCGCATCGAGGCCATGGCCACCGAAGCCGAGGCGCGCCGCCTCGCGCAGGACGTGGCACTGGCCGTGCAGGCCGCACTGCTGGTGCAGACCGCATCGCCCGCGGCGGGCGCCTTCTGCGCCTCCCGCCTCGGCGGCGACTGGGGCCAGGCCTTCGGCACCCTGGGCGCCGGCACCGATTTCGATTCGATCATCGCGCGTGCCCAGCCCCGGTGAGCGCAAGAACGCAAAAAGAACCATGCCCGACCTGATCCTCCACCACTACGCCACCTCGCCCTTTTCCGAGAAGCTGCGCCTCGTGCTCGGCTACAAGAAGCTGGCCTGGAAGTCCGTGATCATTCCGAACATCGCGCCCAAGCCCGACCTGGTCGCGCTCACCGGCGGCTACCGGCGCACGCCGGTGCTGCAGATCGGCGCCGACATCTACTGCGACACCTCGCTCATCTGCGACGTGCTGGAGCACGTGGCCCCGCTGCCTTCGCTGTACCCCGAGCCGGGCAAGGGCCTGGAGCGCGTGGTTGCCCAGTGGGGCGACACCACGCTCTTCTGGGCCTCCATGGCCTACAGCATCAGCGGCCAGGGCCTCGCCGACCTCTTCGCCAAGGCACCGCCCGAGGCCGCGAAGGCCTTCGCCGAGGACCGCAAGGCCATGAGCGTCAACATGGTGCGGCACCGGCCCGGCGACGCCGCGGCGGCCTACAAGTCCTACCTGCGGCGCATGTCCGACATGCTCGACGACACCGACTACCTGGTCGGCGCCTATCCCACCGTGGCCGACTTCGCCTGCTACCACGCGCTGTGGTTCACCCGCAAGCGCACGCCCTCCATGGCCGGCATCCTGCAGATCACGCCGGCGGTGAGCGACTGGATGGACCGCATGGCCGCCATCGGCCACGGCACGATGGAGACCTTCGACGCCGCCCAGGCCATTGCGGTGGCGGCCGCCAATACGCCGCACACGCTGCTGTCCGACAGCACCTTCCAGGACGAGCACGGCATCCCGCTCGGCACGCGCGTCACGGTCACCGCGGAGAGCTTCGGCCCCGAGCCGAGCGAGGGCGAACTGATGGCTGCAACCCGCACGCACTACACGCTGCGCCGCACCGACCCGCGTGCGGGCACGGTGCATGTGCACTTTCCGCGCATCGGGTTCGCGCTGCGCAAGGTCGAGGCCTGAACGCGAAAGCGTCGACCGGGCGCAGAAGTCGCAGAGGTTACGCAGAACTCGCGGAAGGGCAGCCAGAATTTTGGATGTCTTCTTTCGCAAACAAGGACCCCCGATGATCCAGGACTTCCAAGGCACCACCGCCGTTCTCACCGGCGCCGGCTCCGGCTTCGGCCTCGAATGCGCGCGCATCGGCGCAGCGCGCGGCATGAACCTCGTGCTCGTCGATGTGCAGCCGGACGCGCTGGACAAGGCGCGTGCCGAAATGGAGGCGGCCGGTGCCCAGGTCATGGCACGCCAGGTCGACGTGGCCGACGCGGGCCAGATGGAACAGCTTGCAAGGGACGTGAAGGAGCGCTTCGGCGCGCCGCATTTCGTCTTCAACAACGCGGGCGTGGGTGCCGGCGGACTGGTCTGGGAGAACACCGTCGCGGACTGGGAATGGGTGCTCGGCGTCGACCTCTGGGGCGTGATCCACGGCGTTCGCCTGTTCACGCCGATGATGCTCGAGGCGGCCGCCAAGGACCCGGCGTGGCGCGGCCACATCGTCAACACCGCCAGCATGGCGGGCCTGCTGACGCCGCCCAACATGGGCATCTACAACACCGCCAAGGCCGCGGTCGTGAGCCTCACCGAAACCCTCTACCAGGACCTCAAGCTCATCACCGACCAGGTCGGCGCGAGCCTGCTGTGCCCCTACTTCGTGCCCACCGGCATCACCAGCAGCGAGCGCAACCGGCCCGGCGCGCTGGCGGCCGACAAGCCCACCCGGAGCCAGCTGATCGGCCAGGCCATGAGCAACAAGGCGGTGAGCAGCGGCAAGGTCACGGCCGCCGAGGTGGCGAACCAGGTCTTCGAAGCGATCAGCGCCAACCAGTTCTACGTGTTCAGCCATCCCAAGGCGCTGGGCAACGTGAGGAGCCGCATGGAGAACATCGTCTCCATCGCCAATCCGGCCGATCCCTTCCTGGAGCGGCCCGAGATCGGCGCGCGGCTGCGCGCCCAGCTGCGCGGCGCCGACTGATCCCGGGCCGGGTCGGACTGGGGAGGGCCTCCGCGTAGGCCTTGGCTGGCAGACAGTTCGCCTGCTTCGGCCACACTGGCTCGATGCTGAACCACGCCTACGCAACGCCCGAAGCGGCGCGGCGCGACTACGTCCCCGTGCATGCGCAACTGACCAAAGCCGATCTCGGCGCCCAGCTGGCACGACGCGCCGACGAATGGATCCGCCATGCGGGCCCTGCCGAGCTGTTGAGCGTCATCCTCTCCGGCGGCCTCAGTCCGGTGATCGTCGAAGAGGACGGCCACGTCCGCACCGGCATCGAGCTGAGCGACGAACCGAACATGCTGTCCAGGCTCGGGATCATCTGGTCCGACCTGCCGCCCGCGGAGACGCTGCCCATCGTCGCGCTCGTCTGGGAGGCGACCCCGCCGCCCGCCGACAGCCGCCTGTGGGAGGCCTGGCTGGCGCTCGATGGCCATGCGCGGGAGGGTGCGCGTCGCTTCCTGCACGACGAAGTCGACCAGAGCATCCCGCTGTTCGAGGCCTGCGCCGAGGCGTGGCTCCGAGAAAAATAGTTCTTTGGTTGTACTTGTTGCGTTTTGTTGTAACCCACTGCTTCTTCAACAGGCAATCCGGCGGCAGGCCTTGTGGGACAAGGCTTCGGGCAGTTGCTCCCGCAGTTTTCCACAAGCTTGTCCACCTTCGGCGGGGACATTTCCGAGGAATGTTGCACAAGGGCAAGGAAGGGCGAGGTGCCGTCAGGGCTTCTGTGCCGGCACTTGCGATCGTCCCGGCACGCACTACGCTGTCGCCTCCCTCATCCAAGGAGATCTGCATGGCTTATGTCGACGGATATGTTCTTCCGGTCCCCAAGCGCAACATCGAGCAGTACCGCGAGATGGCCACCAAGGCGGGCAAGATCTGGCGCGAGCACGGCGCCCTCGAGTACCGCGAGTGCGTGGCCGACGATGTGAAGTCGGGCGAGGTGACGTCCTTCCCGCAGGCCGTGAATCTGAAGGAGGACGAGCTCGTCGTCTTCTCGTACATCGTGTACGAATCGCGCGCGCACCGCGACGAGGTCAATGCCAAGGTGATGAGCGATCCGCGGCTGGCCGACATGATGGACCCCAAGACCTTGCCCTTCGACGGCAAGCGCATGTTCTGGGGTGGCTTCGAGACGCTGGTCTCGGTCTGATCCCGCACGCGGCTCAGGCCCGGCCGGCCTGCGCCGCGATCCACGTCCACACGGCCCGTATCGCCGGCTCGCGCTCGCGGCCCCTGGCCGCGGCCAGGAAATAGCGGCCGGTGTCGAGCGCCGGTCCGAAGGGCTGCACCAGCGCGCCGCTGCGCAGTTCTTCGGCTGCGAGCGTGAGGCTCAGCAATGCGACGCCATGGCCGGCGAGCGTGGCGAGCATCGCATGCGTCTCGTCAGAGAAGGTGAGGCCCGCGGCCGCCGCGCGCGAGCGGGCTTTCGGCATCGCCAGGCCCGCTTCCGAGAACCAGCGCGGCCATTGCGCGGGCGCACTCGCGTTCGGCTGCCAGTTGCAATGAATCAGGCGGTGCTGCGGCAGGTCCCGCGCGCGCTTCAGGCCCAGCGCGGGACTGCACAGCGGCGCGTAGCGCTCGGCCATCAGCTCCGCCGTCGCGAGGCCGGGCCAGTCGCCCCGGCCGGAGCGGATCGCGAGGTCCGCATCGCCGCGCGCCAGGTCGACCAGCGTATCGCTGGCATCGAGCCGCAGCTCGATGCCGGGGCAGGCGCTGCGAAAGGCCGCGATGCGCGGCAGCACCCACTTGGCGACGAAGGCGGTGTTGGCCGTGAGCGTGACCGTCTCGCCCTCGGCCCGCGCGCGCAAGGCCTGCACGCCCGCTTCGAGCGTGTCGAAGCCTTCGCGCAGCGCATGGAACAGGCGCAGGCCCGCGGGCGTCAGTGCCAGCTGGCGCGTCAGGCGTCGGAACAGCGGCTGGCCCAGCGTGCTTTCGAGGCCGCGCACCTGGTGGCTGATGGCGGTGGGCGTGACCGAGAGCTCGGCCGCGGCGCGCTGGAAGCTCGCATGCGCAGCGGCCGCCTCGAAGGCCCGCAACGCGGACAGCGGCGGAAGCCGGCGAGGTGGCCTCACGAGTGAATTCAGCTCATCCATCGGAAAGAAATCGTCATTTGCGGCGCGGCGAAAGCAGCTCTAGATTCGATGCAGGCAAGGGTGTCGCCCGAGGGTACGACACACGAGCCAGTTTCATCCATCGATTCCAAGGAAGGCCTTCTTCATGAGCACGCTTTTGCACATCGACGCCAGCGCCCGGCCGGGGCGCTCCGGCATCGATCCCCATGGTTCCCACACGCGCCGGCTCTCGGCGCGCTTCGTCGAGCGCTGGCGTGCGGCACGCCCGCAGGACCGCATCGACTACCTCGACGTCGGCGCCCGGCCGCCTTCGCACGTGACGGGCCCATGGATCCACGCCGCCTTCACCCCGCCGGAGGCGCGCGAGCCGTGGATGGGCGAGGCCCTGGCCGAGAGCGATCGACTCGTCGACCAGCTGATCGCGGCCGACCTGATCGTGGTGGGCTTGCCCATGTACAACTTCGGCGTGCCCGCGCAGTTCAAGGCCTACATCGACAACATCGTGCGCGTGGGCCGCACCTTCGGCTTCGACCGTGCGCGCGGCGAGGTACCCTACTGGCCCTTGCTGGCCGACGCGGGCAAGCGCCTGGTGCTGCTGGGCTCGCGCGGCGACTTCGGCTACGGCAAGGGCGAGCGCATCGCGCACCTCAACCACACGGAAGCCAGCGTGCGCTCGGTGTTCGGCTACATGGGCATCGAGGAGGTGCATGAACTCGCGGTCGAATACGATGAATTCGGCGGCGAGATGCTGGCACAGTCGCTGGTGCAGGCCGAGCGTGCGGTCGATCGCCTGGTCGACCAGCTCTCTGCCCAGCATGTTCAACTCATTACGGAAAACGCATGACCATACAGTTCGTCAACCCGCGCGGCCTCTACGACCCGGGCCCCAATGGCTACTCGCATCTCGCCAACGTCCCTCCGGGATGCCGGTTCGTGCTCGTGTCGGGGCAGGGCGCCGAGAGGACCGACGGTACATTGCCAGCCGATTTCTCTGCGCAGGTGCGCAATGCCCTCTCGAACATGCGCATCGCGCTCGCGTCCGTCGATGCCGAGCCCGCGGACGTGGCGCGGCTGCTGTTGCTGGTGGTGGGCCACGACGAAGAGCGGCTGAAGGCGATCACCGCGGAACTCGACCGCGTCTGGGGCGACGCGCCGAAGCCCGCCTGCACGCTGGTGCCGGTGCCGCGGCTGGCGCTGGACGGGATGCTGTTCGAGGTCGAGGCGACGGCGGTGGTGCTCGCCTAGGGCCGGCCATCACCGATACGACAACACCAACCCGTGCACCAGCCGCGTCCACCCATCCAGCATCACGAACAGCAGCAGCTTGAAGGGCAATGAAATCGTCGTGGGCGCGATCATCGACATTCCCAGGGCGAGCAGCACGGTGGCCACGATCAGGTCCACCACGACGAACACCAGGTAGATGATGAAGCCGATCTGGAAGGCCCGCGTCAGCTCGCTCAGGGTGAAGCTCGGCACCAGCACCATGAAGTCGTCGGCCCGCAGCTGCTCGGCCCGGGCCTGGGGCCAGATGTTGGAGGCCGACTTCAGGAAGAACTGCCGCTCCCGCTCGTGCGTGTGCTTCTGCAGGAATTCCTTGAGCGGCGCCTTGGCCGCATCGATCACCGCCACGATGTCGTTGAGCCCTTCGCCCTTGGCGCCGAAGCTGCGGTTGCGCAGCGCGTCGCCCACGTCCATGCCCACCGGCGCCATGATGTAGACCGACAGGATGATCGCGATGCCGTTGAGCACCATGTTCGGCGGCGTCTGCTGCAGCCCCAGCGCAGTGCGCAGCAGGCCGAACACGATCACCAGCTTGGTGTAGCTGGTCACCATCAGCGCCACGAAGGGCGCGACGCCGAAGGCGACGATCAGCGCGACCAGCGTGAGGGGTTCGGGGAGTCCGCCCTGCATCTTTGCCGCCAGCCCGCTCAGACTTCGCCGGGCGCGAACTCCGACACGCGCACCCCCAGCCGGTCGCCCACCGCGACCAGGTAGCCCTTGCCCAGCACATTGCCGTGCGCCAGGATGCGCACCGGGCTGCGGTTGAGCGGCTGGCCGAGCTCGAACACGTGGCCGGCGCGGATGCTCTTCAGCTCGCCGAGCGACAGCGACAGCTCGCCGACCTCGAAGCGCAGCGCCACCTCCAGCGCATCGAGCCGGTCGATCGGCAGGTTGACGCTGGCGTCAGCGGCGGTGGGGGCGGGGGTGTCTGGCTTCATGGCGCTGTCTTTGGTTTGCGAAACGGTGATGCGCGAGCCCTCGGCAAAGGCCGTGAGCTGCCGGCCCGCAGGCCCGCCGAGCGCGGCCGTGACCACGATCGCGGCGCCCGAGGAACTCCATTGCTCGATGCCGACGATGTCGCCGGCGCGGATGCTGTTGATCTCGCGCAGCTGGATCGGCGTGCTGCCGATCGCGAAATGAACGGGCAGCCGCAACGCATCGAAGGCGGCGCCCCCACGCGCCGCATGGCGCTGCGCATCGGCCGGCACCAGGGCATCGAGCGTCGCGCCGTCGTCGAACTGGACGAAGCCGCGCAAGGCCGCGCCGCCCTCGGCCGCCGTGGCGACGAAGAAGGCCGCGCGTTCCGGGTCGCAAGCCGGCGCGACGGCATCGCTGGCCTCCGGCGGCTGCCATTCGAAATGCAGGCGCAGCGCCTTCTCCAGCGCATCGGCCACCGGATGCAGCGCGTCGGCCAAGAGGATGTAGCGCAGCTCGCGCGGCAGCAGCTCGAGGCGGCGCTCGCCGAGCAGCGCCTGCAGGCTCGGTGCATCCAGGCCCAGGTGGCCCGCATGCGCGCCGAGCTTGAAGCGAAAGCTCTCGCGCACCACGGGCGCCGGCGCCGTGTCGTGCCGCCACGCGAGGCGATAGCGCACGTCGCGCGCCACCAGCTCGCGCGGCGGCGCGCCGCCGTACAAGCGGTTGAGCGCACGCACGTTCGCAGGATCGGCCCGCGGCAGCGCACGCGCCTCGCCGAGCGCGGTCACCGGCTCAGCGGCCTGCGCGGGCATGCGTGCTTTCGTTGAACAAATCGCTGGGTCCTGTCACTGTCCACATTCCGCGCGGGCAGCGGGCCGCTGTCGCATTGCGGCGCAGCTTAGCGAAAGCAACCCGGGGCAGGTAGTACGCAAATGCGTAGTGCCATCCGTGCGACAGGAGCGCAGATTCCTACGAGAACTCGTGGTTGCCGTAAACAGAGGGTGCCACTTAGAGTCCGCCGCGACGTGATCTTTTTCACGTTCGAGGCCGGCGCGTGGCGCCGGTCCGCAAGGCCAGCAAACTCCAACAGCAACACCACCATGGCGAGCCCCGCCCCCTCCTTGCAGCCGTACCGCGGCAGCCTGCGCGACCTGTTCGCGAACGCCGGCCGCTACAACGATCTGCTGCTCGCGGGCCTTCTCGTGGTGGTGGTCGCACTCTTCGTGCTGCCGTTGCCGACGCCGCTGCTGGACCTGCTGATCGCGAGCAACCTGGCGATCAGCCTGGTGCTGCTGATCGTGGCGATGTACGTGCCCTCGGCGCTGTCGCTCTCCACCTTTCCATCGCTCCTGCTCTTCACCACGCTGTTCCGGCTCGCGCTCAACATCGCCTCCACCAAGCTGATCCTGCTGCAGGCCAACGCGGGCCACATCATCGACACCTTCGGCAAGCTGATCGTCGGCAACAACGTGGTGGTCGGCGGCGTGGTCTTCCTCATCATCGCCATCGTCCAGTTCATCGTGATCGCCAAGGGCTCGGAGCGCGTGGCCGAGGTGGCGGCGCGCTTCGCGCTGGACGCCATGCCGGGCAAGCAGATGAGCATCGACGCCGACGTGCGCGCCGGCGTGCTTTCCTCGGCCCAGGCGCAGAAGCGGCGCCAGGTGCTGGAGCAGGAATGCCAGCTGCACGGCGCAATGGATGGTGCGATGAAGTTCGTCAAGGGCGACGCCATCGCGAGCATCGTGATCGCGCTGGTCAACATCCTCGCGGGCATCGCCATCGGCACGCTGATGCACGAGATGAGCCTGTCCGGCGCGCTGCAGCGCTACGCCATCCTCACCGTGGGCGACGGCATGGTCTCGCAGATCCCCTCGCTGCTGGTCTCGATCGCTGCCGGCATCGTGATCACCCGCGTGGGCAGCGGCGAGCGCCGCGACGCGCAGCTGGCCAGCCAGATCGGCGAGCAGCTGATGGCGCATCCGCGCGCGCTGATCATCGCGGGCCTTGCGGTGGCCAGCTTCCTGGTGGTGCCGGGCTTTCCCAAGTGGGTGTTCGGCTTGCTGGCCGCGGCGATCATCGGCCTGGGCCTGGCGATGCGCAGCGTGCGCGCGCGGCGGCGCACGCCGGGCTGGATCTCGCACCGCGAAGGCGTGCCCGAGGAGGAGGAGGGCGAGAGCGGCCACGCGATCGCCTCGCCGCTCGCGGTGCGGCTGTCCGACACGCTGCGCGGCGCCGTGGACCGCCATGCGCTCGACCAGCAGCTCGCCGGCGTCAAGACCGCGGTCGAATCCGACCTGGGCCCGGTGTTCCCGCGCCTGCAGCTGGCCCATGCGGCCGGCCTGCCCGAGCACGGCTACCAGGTGCTGGTGCATGACGTGGTGGTGTCCGAAGGCTTGCTCCGGCCGGGGTGGCAGTTGCTCGACCCGGCCGAGGCCGCCACGCCGCCCGCAGGCGCGCAGGTGGCCGAACCCTTCGGCCCCTTCGCGCGCGTGGTGTGGGTGCAGGGCGCGCAGCCCGGCCTCCGCAGCTGGGAGGCGGAGGCGGTGGTGGGCCTGCACGTCGACCATGCGGTGCGCCGCAACGTGCGCGAGCTGATCGGCCTGCAGGAAGTGCAGCGCCTGCTGCATTCCGTACAGCGCGATGCGCCCGAGCTCGCGGCCGAGGTGGCGCGCGTGGCCTCGCCGCAGCGCATCGCCGAGGTGCTGCGCCGGCTGCTGCAGGAGGGCATCCCGATCCGCAACCTGCATGCCATCTTCGAATGCCTCGCCATCTGGGCACCCAAGGAGCAGGACTCGATCGCGCTGACCGAGCTGGTGCGCATCCACCTCGGCCGCTACATCACCAGCCGCTACGTCGGCCCGAGCCGCCAGCTCGAGGCCATCCTCTTCGAATCCAGCCTGCTCGAGCGCGTGCAGAACGCGGTCGAGCGTTCGCCGCGCGGCAACCTGCTGCTGCTGAGCCCGGCCGTGACGCAGGACATCCGCGAGCAGGTGCGCCGCATCCTCGGCTCGACCGCCAACCGCGTCGTGGCCATCGCGTCTTCCGACGTGCGCCGCTACATCAAGACCCTGATCGAGCCGGTGGCGCCGACGCTCCCCGTGCTGTCCTACCAGGAAGTCGACGAAGACGTGGCCCTGCAGCCGGTGGGCTGGGTCACCAATCCGCAGGCCCATTGATCGATGAACCGCCCCTTGCGCACCGAGCGAAGCCCACAGCCCCATGACACCGCAGAACATCCTGGACATCACCCGCGAGGGCCTGCTGCTCGTGCTCTGGATCTCGCTGCCGGTGGTGGTGGTGGCCACCGTCACCGCGCTGGTGGTGGCGGTGCTGCAGGCGGTGACGCAGGTGCAGGACCAGAGCATCGGCCAGTCGATCCGGATGATCGCGGTGATGGTCGCCATCATCGCCACCGCCGGCTGGATGGGCCGCGACGTGATGGGTTTCGCCGAGCGTGCCTTCCACACGCTCACCTCCTTGCCGTGAGCTGGGCCATGGTCGTCATGCCCTTGCGCAAAGCCCGCAGCGCCGGGCAGCAGGCCTGGCTGCTGCTGGGCCTGGCCACGCTGCTGCTCGCCGCCGCGCAGCCCGCGGGGGCGGCCGAGCTGCGCTGGAGCAACAACCGGCCCTTCCAGATCGTCGCCAACGAGAAGCCGATGGCCGACTTCCTGCGCGAGCTCGCCACCTCGCAGAACATCACGGCGGTGATCGATCCGAAGGTGAGCGGCGTGATCAGCGGCAAGTTCTCGGGGCCGGCGCAGCACATCCTCAACAGCGTGTGTGCGGTCAACGGTCTGACCTGGTATTACGACGGCGCCTTCCTCTACATCGACCTGGCGGCGGATTCGCGCAGCGACGTGCTGCCGATCGCGCCCGAGAACGCCAGCCGCATCGCCGAGACCCTGGTGCGCCTGCGCATCTCCGACGAGCGTTATCCGCTGTCGATCAGCGAGAGCGATGCCAGCGTGCACGTGACCGGGCCCAGGCGCTACGTCGAGATGGTGCGCCAGGCGGTCAAGCTCGCCGACCAGCGCAGCGCGCTGGCCGATGGCGCGGAGATCCGGCTGTTCCCGCTCAAGTACGCCTGGGCGGCCGACTTCAAGATCAACCGCTCGGGCAAGGAGACCGTCATCCCCGGCGTGGCCAACGTGCTGCGCAGCCTCTACGGCCGCAACGGCAATGCGCCGGGCAGCAGCAGCGGCCGCGGGCCGAGCGCGCCTTTCTCGGTCGGGCCCAGCCGGCAGATCAAGCTGCGCAGCGGCGAGTCGATCAACGCGCCCAAGATCGAGATGCCCGGCGCGGGCCCCGCGAGCGCAGACGCAGGCGGCGTGGGCATGCCCGCGGGCTTCGGCAACGAGCTGCCGCAGTTCCAGGCCGACACCCGCATGAACGCGGTGCTGGTGCGCGACACGCCCGAGCGCATGGGCCAGTACCAGCGCCTGATCGAATCGATGGACGTGCGCCCGCGGCTGATCGAGATCGAAGTGACGATCATGGACATCAGCTCCGACACGCTGAGCAGCCTGGGCATCGACTGGCGCCTGCACGGCCGGCACGGCGACTTCCAGACCGGCCGCGGCGACCGCGGCCCGCTGACCTGGGACAGCGCGACCTCCGAAGCCGGGCAGATCGGCGGCTTCAATGCCGCCGGCCAGCCGGTGACGCCGCTGGGCAGCATGCTCACCGCCGCCATCGGCAACAGCGCGCGCAACTACCTGCTGGCCCGCGTCACGGCGCTGGCCACCAACGGCGACGCCAACTTCGTCGCGCGGCCCAAGGTGATGACGCTGGACAACACCGAGGCCGTGCTCGAGAACCTGAGCGAGTTCTACGTGCGCGTCGACGGCTTCCAGGACGCGGGCCTCTTCAGCATCACCGCCGGTACCGCGGTGCGCGTGACGCCGCTGATCATCGAGGAGAAGAGCGGCCGCGGCGTGATGATGTCCATCGACATCGTGGACGGCGACCTCAGCAGCCAGGCCGTGGACCGCATCCCGATCGTGCGGCGCCGCACCGTCAACACCCAGGCGCTGGTGGACGAGGGCGCGAGCCTGCTGATCGCCGGCTACTCGTCGGAGGAGCGCACCAACGCGACCACCGGCGTGCCGGTGCTCAAGGACATCCCGGGCGTGGGCAACCTCTTCAAGTACAGCGACAAGAAGCAGGTCAACATGGAGCGCTTCTACCTGCTGACCCCGCGCCTCGTGGTGCCGGGCGCCGCGGCCTCGGCGCCGGTGTTGCCGCTGGGGCCGATCTCCACCCCGGCACCCATGCCGGCACCCAGGGCCACGCCGGTGTCGATGGCCACGCCGCCGGCGACGCCCGGAGAGTGACGGCGATGCGCGAAGACCCTGCCTTCGACCCCGCACCGGCCCCCAACGCCGGCTGGTGCCTGCGCTTCCTGAGCGGCGCGGTCAAGGGCCGCACCATCGCGCTGAAGCCCGGCATCAACGTGCTGGGCTCGGGCGGCGAGTGCGAGGTGATGCTGCCGGGCGGCGACGTGCTGCCGCGCCACCTCGTCTTCACCGTCGGCGAGCTGGTCGTCTCCATGCAGCGCCTGGGCACGGCCTCGGCCCGGCTCAACGGCGAGGAGATGCAGCAGCCGCGCCGCAGCGTGGTGGCCGGCGACATCGTGAGCGTGGGGCAGATCGACTTCCAGCTCGACCGCAGCTACCCGGCCGCCGTGCAGGAGGACCGCATGTTCGCCGCCGCGCCCGATGCCGCGGCCCATGCGCAGGCGAACGCGCTGGCGCCGCAGCGCCGCGGGCCGCGCGTGGGTCACTGGGCCGGCGGCGTCGTGGCGCTCCTGGCCGTGCTCGGCCTCGCGGCCCTGTGGGTGGGCGGCGAGCGCGGCGCGTCCGCGGCCGGCCTGGGCCGGGTGAACCTGGCCGAGGTCGAGAAGGCGCTCGCACCCTTCCCCGAGGTCGAGGTGGTCGCGGCACCGGGCGGGCAGTTCGGCGTGAAGGGCTATGTCGAATCGAAGCAGCGCCGCGAGACCCTGCAGCGCGCGATGGCGCCCTTCGGCGGCAAGGTCGCCGTCAACGTGCATTCGGCGGAAGACATGGTCGAGCAGGCGCGGCGCTACGTCGGCGACCCCGGCGTGGCCGTCACCTACACGGGCCAGGGCCGCCTGGTGCTGAGCGGCACGGTGGAGGATGCCGCGGTGCGCCAGAAGATCCGGCGCCTGAGCGAGGACCTGCATCCTGCCGTGCTGGTTTCCGACAAGGTGCAGTACCGCGAGAAGCCGCAGCCCGACAACAAGGACGCCGACCTGCGCGCGCAATGGCAGGGCTGGCAGAGCGTGCTGCCCGCGCGCATGGTGAGCATCACCGAGGACGGCAACGGCCTGCGCCACATCCAGCTGTCCAACGGCAACCGCTACTACGAGGGCTCGGTGCTGCGCTCCGGCGCCGAGCTCAAGCGCATCGACGCCGACGGGCTGGTCCTGAGCGGCGGCGTGCCCAACAACGGCAAACCTGCGAGGTGAGGAGATGCATGCACGAAGGCACTCCGCGCCCGCCTCCCGATTTCATGCGGCGACAGCGACCCTGCGCGCCGCGTGGAATGGCTTCGTCCTACCCGGACGGGGCTTTCAAACCGCAGTGATTCCCCATCAACCAGGAGTAATGAAATGGCAGGCTCTGTCGACAACTCGATCCAGCAAATGAACCAGGCCGCGGCCGACAACGCGCGCCTGATGTCCGCCAGCATGGCGGCATCGACCAGCATCCAGGGTGCGGCCTCCACCGCCCACACGGTGAACGGTGCCAGCGCCGCCGGCGGCGAAGTCGCCAAGTCCACCGGCAACGACATCCGCCAGTCGGCGAAGTCGTCCTGATGGCCCCGGGTCGCGCGCTGCTTCCCCAGGAGCATCGCGCGGCCGTTTCTTCCTTCCGCAGGAGCTGAACCATGACCGATCCCATCGCGTCGGCCGCCGCCAGTGCGCCGCCGCCCGAAGTCGCCGGGCCCGGCGCGGCGCAGCAGCAACAACAGGGCGCGGGCAACACGCGCTTCGATCCGGGCGACACCCGCATGTTCGCCAACATGATGCAGGGCGTGCAGGCCCCGCCGCCGGCCGTGGCCGGGCCCAGCGCCATCGGCGATGCGGCCAAGTCGCTGGCCGCGCAGTTCTCGGGCAACGTGCGCTCCTACGAGGAGATGCGCCACAGCATGCTCGAGTCCATCGACCTGTCGGACCCGATCAAGACCATGTTCGTGATGACCGACCACGCGATGGAGGCGCACATGATGTTCGCCAAGATGCACATCTCCACCGGGTTGGCCAGCGCCGCGACCAGCCTGTTCGGCACGCTGCTGAAGAACCAGCAGTGAGGCAGCCGTGAACCCCATCGCCTTCATCGCCCGCATCCGCTGGCTGGCCGTCTTGCTGCTGCTCTTCGCGCTGGCCGGCTGCAAGGTCCCGCTGTACTCCAACCTCAACGAGCAGGAGGCCAACGAGATCGTGGCCGCCCTGTCCGGCGAGGGCATCGACGCCGCCAAGAGCAAGCTCGAAGGCACGAGCTGGCAGGTCGAAGTGGAGCAGGGCCGCCTGGGCCAGGCGCTCGACGTGCTGCGCACGCAGGGCCTGCCGGCCGAGCGCTACACCACCATGGGCGAGGTGTTCCAGAAGCAGGGCCTGGTGTCCACGCCTTCCGAGGAGCGCATGCGCTACATCTACGCCGTCTCGCAGGAGCTGTCGCAGACCCTGCGCAATGTCGATGGCGTGGTCGCCGCGCGCGTGCACGTGGTCATTCCGGCCAACGATCCCTTGTCCGAGAAGATCCGGCCCTCGTCGGCGGCGGTCTTCATCAAGCACCGGCCCGACGTGGACCTGCGCCTGCTCGCGCCGGCGGTGAAGGACATGGTGGCGCACAGCATCGAAGGGCTGACGCACGACCAGGTCTCGCTCTCGCTGTTCGAGGCGCGCCGGTCCGCGGCGACGCCGGCGGCTCACGCCGCGACGCAGCCGCTGGTGCTGGGCCTTCTCTCCACGCAGACGGCGATGCTGCTGCTCGGCCTGCTGCTCGCGGCGGCCGTGTGCCTCATGGTGCTGCCCGGCCTGCTGCGCCGCCAAGGCCTGGATTGGCGCAGCTGGTCGCGCAGCCAGGTCTTCAGGCGCTGAAGGCTTTCGCACGCCCATGCCGGTCGCCGCCGAAACCAGCCCGCCCCAGGCCGCCCCGGGCCCGATGGACCTGGTGCGCCTGGTGATGCGCTTCAACCTGCATCCCGAGCACGACCTGCATCCCAGCTGGCTGCCCGCTCACTGGCCCGCGCAGCACCGCGTGCCCGCGAGGCTGGGGGAGGGCGGCCGCGCGGTGCTGGCCGATCTGCTGCGGCGCGACCAGGCGCCACCGTCCTCGGCGGACTACAACTTCGATTCGCGCCTCAAGCGCCTGGCCCTGCTCGATGCGCGCGCGCTGCGCCGGCTCGCCGCCTACCTCGGCTTCTGCGCCCATCTGCCGCTGTTCCGGCTGCGCGCGGGCGCGGGCCGGCAGCTGCGCCGCCAGGCTTGCCGCTTCGATGCCGACGCGGCGGACTTCGTGCTGGAGCGCGTGCCGCAGCTCGGCGAGCTGCGCATGAACCACTCGACCCTGGAGCAGCGCCCCATCGCCGCCGGCCGCATCGTGCTGGAGCGCGGCCATCGCCTGCTGCTGGGCGCCTTCGCGCCCGAGGGCGAGGCGGTGCTGCGCCGCCTGCAGCACAAGCTGCCGCGGCGTGTCTCTTCGCTGGCGCTGCCTCGCTTCGAGCCGCACCAGGCCCGCCAACTCCACGAGCTGATGCTCTCCTGCATCGTTCCCGAAAGACTGCCGCAATGGGACTGGCTTTTCTGATCACCACCGAGAACCTGCAGCTCCTGAGCGAGCGCAAGGTGCTCAAGGAACACGAGTACGCGGCCCTGCTCGACGCCTCGGCCGTGGTCGAGGCCGCGCGCCGCGAGGCGCGGCACATCTCGCGGCAGGCGCAGCAGGAGGCGGAGGCCAGCCGCCGCCAGGGCTACGAGCAGGGCCTGCAGCAGGCCAAGGCCGAATACGCGACGCAACTGGTGTCCGAGGCGCTGGCGGCGGAGCGCCAGATGCAGGCGCTGCGCACGTCGATGGCGCAGATCGTGGTCAAGGCGGTGGGGCAGTTCGTCGCCGGCGCCGATCCGGCCGCACTGTTCGAAGCCGCGCTGCTGCGCGTCGACACGCTGATCCGCAGCGAGCCTTTCGTCACCGTGCGCGTCGCGCCGGCCCAGGAAGCGACGCTGCGCGAAGTGCTGGCTCGGCTGCGCCACGAGGCGCAATGGACCATGAGCCTGAGCCTCGCGCCCGACCCCACGCTGGCACCCGGTGCCTGCGTGGTGCAGACCGCCTCGGGCGTGCTGGAGATCGGCGTCGAGGCCCAGCTCGAGGCCTTCCGCCGCGCGGTGGAGCGCGGCGGCCTGCTGCCCGCGGCAGGAGCTGCGTCATGAGCCGGGGGCCGGCCGCCAGCGCCCTCGACATCGTCGCCGACCTCGAGCAGGCCTTCGGGCGAATCACGCCGGTGGCCATGCGCGGGCGCGTGAGCAAGGCGGTGGGCATGCTGATCGACGCCTCCGGCATCCAGGCCCACGTGGGCGAGCTGTGCGAGCTGGTCACGCCGGGCGAGCCGCCGCTGCTGGCCGAAGTGGTGGGCTTTCGCGGCAACACCGCCATCCTCACGCCGCTCGGCCCCATCACCGGCATTTCGGCGCTGACCGAGGTGCTGCCCACCGGCCGCGGCCATGCCTGCCCGGTGGGCGATGCGCTGCTGGGCCGGGTGCTCGACGCCCTGGGCCAGCCCATCGACGCGCGCGGCCCGCTCGCCGCGCGCACGCAGCTGCCGGTGCACCGCGAGCCCGTGAGCCCGCTGGAGCGCCGCATGATCGAGGCGCCGCTGCCCACCGGCATCCGCGCCGTCGATGCGCTGCTCACGCTGGGCGAAGGCCAGCGCGTCGGCGTGTTCTCGCCGCCGGGCGTGGGCAAGAGCACCTTGCTCGGCATGCTGGCGCGCGGTTCCAGCGCCGAGGTCAACGTGATCGCGCTGATCGGCGAGCGCGGGCGCGAAGTGCAGGAGTTCATCGCCCACAGCCTGGGCCCCGAGGGCCTGGCGAAGACGGTGATGGTGGTCTCCACCTCCGACCGGCCGCCGATGGAGCGCATCAAGTCGGCCTATGTGGCCACCACCATCGCCGAGCATTTCCGCGACCAGGGCAGGAAGGTGCTGCTGCTGGTGGATTCGCTCACGCGCTTTGCGCGCGCCCAGCGCGAGATCGGCCTGGCCAGCGGCGAGCCGCCGACGCGGCGCAGCTACCCGCCCTCGATCTTCTCGATGCTGCCGCAGCTGCTGGAGCGCGCGGGGCAGGGCCGCACCGGTTCCATCACCGCCGTGTACTCGGTGCTGACCGAGGGCGACGAGGAGAACGACCCGATCGCCGAGGAGGTGCGCTCCATCCTCGACGGCCACATCGTGCTCTCGCGCAAGCTCGCCGCCGCCGGCCGCTACCCGGCCATCGACGTGCTGGCCAGCATCAGCCGCGTGATGCCGCTGGTGACTTCGCGCGCGCACCGCGAGGCCGCGGCGCATTTCCGCGGCCTGCTGGCCAAGTACCAGGAGATGGAGCTGCTGGTGCAGATCGGTGAGTACAAGCCGGGCAGCGATGCGCTGGCGGACGCGGCCATCCGGGCCCGGCCCGCGATGCTGGATTTTCTTGCGCAGCCGCCCGATTCGCGGCAGGACTACGACGCCTGCCTGGCCGCGTTGCAGCGCTTCCGGGAGGAGGCCTGACCATGAGCGGCAGCAACGCCGGCGGCATCGACTGGAAGCTGCTGATCGACGTGCGCGAGCGCCAGAAGACCGCTGCCCTGGGCGTGGTCGCGCGCGACCGCGACGCGGCCGAGCAAAGCCGCGCGCAGCTGCGGCAGGCCGAGGCCCGGCGCGAAGCGCAGGTGCAGAGCAAGGCCGCCCACTGGCAGGCCACGGTCGGCGCGCTGGCCGGCGGGCAATGCAATGTCGCGCAGCTGCGCCATGCCGGCGCCTGGAGCGGCGCGCTCGATGCGCAGATCGCGCAGGCGCAACGGCAGGCCGTGCAGGCGGGCGAGTTGCATGCGCAGCGCGAAGATGTGCTGGCCCGCAGCCGCCAGGCGCTGCGGGACGCCAGCGGCGAGCTGGAGAAGGCGCGGCAGATGCAGCAGCGCGCCCGCGCCGAGCGCCTGGCCTTGCAGGAGACGCGCCAGGACGAGGCCGCCGACGAAGCAGCCTCGCAGGCCTGGGCCGCGCAGAGAACCGTGTAGCCATGGAAAGCGCCCTCGAGCTCGCCAACATCGAGAAGTTCTTCTCGTCGGTGGTGCTCACGCTGCCGCGCCTGTTCGCGATCTTCGCGGTCGTGCCTTTCCTCTCGGGCGGGATGATGACCGGCATCGTGCGCAACGGGCTCTTGCTGATGCTCGCGATCTTCATGTCGCCGGCCGCCGGTGCCATGCCCGAGGTGGGCATCGGCACCTGGGTGCTGATCGCCGGCAAGGAGGCGCTGATCGGCCTGCTGCTGGGCCTGGGCTTCGGCATCTTCATCTGGGCGATCCAGAGCGTGGGCGACCTGATCGATTTCCAGACCGGCTCGGCCAACGCCTCCTTCTTCGACCCGGTGGCCGGCCACGAGAACGGGCCCACCGGCGAATTCCTGGGCTGGCTGGTGATCACGCTCTTCGTGGCAGCCGGCGGGCTGCTGGCGATGCTGGGGGTGATCGTCGACTCCTACCGGCTGTGGCCGGTGGGCTCTTTCTTCCCCAACGTGGGCGCGGTGCTGGAGCAGTTCGCGATCCGGCAGGGCGACACGCTGTTCCTGTGGATCGTGAAGCTCGCCTCGCCGGTGATCTTCGTGCTGCTGCTGGTCGAGCTGGGCATGGGCCTGATCAGCCGCGTGGCGCCGCAGCTCAACGTCTTCGTGTTCTCGCAGCCGCTCAAGAGCCTGCTGGCGCACCTGATGATGCTGCTCTTCGTCTTCTTCGTGTACGAGTCGCTGCAGGAATTCCTGCGGCCGGAGAACGGGGTGCTCGACTTCTTGAGAGCCACCCTGTAGCCGACGATGGCCGAGAAGGACCAGAAGCCCACCCCCAAGCGCCTGCGCGATGCGCGCAAGCGGGGCGAGGTGGTGTTCAGCGCCGACGTCGCCTCCACCAGCGTGTTCGCGGTGGTGCTGGTGTCGGTCTGGCTGGGCGGCGAGGCGCTCTACAGCCTGTTGCGCGAGCTGTGGCTGCATGCCACCAGCGCCGCGCTGCTGACGCGGCCCGACGACCGCTTCGCCGAGCTGCTGCTGCACACCGGCGAGGCGCTGCTGTGGGGCACGCTGCCCATCATGGCGATCGCCGCGGTGGCGGGCATCGCGGGCTCGCTGTTCCAGGTGGGCGGGGTCGCGGCCTGGGAGCGGATCAAGCCCGATGTCAACCGCATGAACCCCGCCGAGGGCGCCAAGCGCATCTTCTCGACGCGCAACCTCGTCAACCTGCTGAAGATGAGCGTGAAGACGATGCTGCTCGCGGCGCTGATGTACATCGTGGTGCGCGGCTTCGTCGACAGCGCGCTGAAGCTGGGCTATGCCTTCCCCGGCACCATCATGCGGGCGGCGGCCCACATGGTGCTGGTGGCCTTCGGCTGGGCGGTGGTGATCTATGCGCTGATGGCGATGGTGGACTACGCGCACGAGCACTACGAGTTCATGAAGCAGCAGCGCATGTCCATCGAGGAGCTGCGCCAGGAATACAAGGAGGTCGAGGGCGATCCGCTCAACCAGTCGCGGCGCCGCTCGGCCCATTTCGAGGCGGTGTATGCGAGCCTGGGCGACCGGGTGCGCACGGCCTCGGCGGTGATCCATTCGGCGCGCACCGCGGTGGCGCTGCAGTACCTGGGCGAGAAGGACCTGCCGCGGGTGATTGCGCGCGGCGAAGGCGAGGTTGCGGCGCAGATCCGGCGGCATGCGGGCGAAGGCCTGGTCCCGATGGAGTTCGAGCCGCAGCTGGCAGAGCGTCTTTATGCCGAGGTGCCGGTCGACCAGGCCATTCCGCGCTCGCTGTTCGCGCCGGTGGCGAAGCTGCTGCGATGGGCGCAAGGGGTCGAGTAGACCCCTTTTCCTTCTAGTAACTGAACGACACCGAGACCACACCATGGTTGCACCCGCTGGTTCCTCCCATCTCTCAGGCCAGGCCGCGATCGACAACGCGGCCGCATTGCGCGCCGCCGAGGAAGCGCGACGGCGCGCGGAAGAAGCGGCACGCCGCGCGGCCGAGGAGGCCAAGCGCCGTGCCGAGGAAGCGCGGCGCCTCGCGGAAGAGGCGCGCAAGAAGGCCGACGAGGCGCGCAAGGCGGCGGAGGCGGCCGAGGCCAAGGCGGCCCAAAGCAAGGACAAGAACGACCAGGCCGACGCCGAGAAGCTGCGCGCCCAGTCCGGCAAGGACGAGACCGACGCGCTCAAGAAGGAGGCCACCGCCAGCCTGCGCGACAAGGAGAAGACGCTGGCCGATTCCAAGCTGGACGACGTGCGCCAGCGCCGGCCGCAGAACGATCCCTCCGAGGGCACGCGCGCGGCGCAGAGCGAGGTCGATGCCGCGAAGAAGACGGTGGCCCTCTACGACGCGCCACCCGGTGCAGCGCCCGCCGCCGAACGGCCTGCCGACCCGCAGACCCAGGCCCTGCTCGACAAGGCCGAGAAGGCCGCCAAGCCTGTCTTCGCCGCCCAGGCCCGCGGCGAGGACCCCAAGGCGGAGGACCTGGCCAAGCTCGACGGGGCGGTCGACGAATGGCAGGCGGCTGCCGCGCAGGACATGCGCGAGGCGGCGGTGCAGGCCCAGGCCCAGGGCGAGGACCCGGACAAGGCGATCGCGGCCCAGGCCGCCAAGCTGCGCGAAGCGGTGGAGAAGGGCGAGGAGATCGATCCCGCCAGCATCGACAAGTACCTCGACCAGGCCAAGGACGCCGTCAAGGCCGAGAGCCCCGCGATGCGGCAGCTGCGCAGCGAGCAGTACACCGTGCAGAAGGACGGCGAGCAGCAGGTGGCCGACGGCCGCCAGGCCGCGAAGGACGCCGATGCCGCCGCCGACAAGGCCGAGGCCTACTCCAAGAGTTTCGGCGAGGGCGCCGGCGGCAACGACACCATCATCACCGCCAAGCAGAACGCGAAGGACGAGGCCACGCGCCTGCGCCAGCTTTCCAACGAGGCGAACGACCGCCTCGATGGCCTGGTGCGCACCTACGGCGGCACCGCGCCCGATGCGAAGGACCCGAACAAGACGCAAAGTTTCGTCGGCGCGGTGAACGCCGACTACAGCGCGCAGGTGGCCGACCTCGAGGTGAGCGAGGCCTCGAAGGCCTACGAAACGGCCAAGGCCGGCGGCGACGCCAAGAAGACCGCCGCGGCGCAGGACGCGCTCGACCTGGCCATCGATGCGCGCGACCTCATGCATGCGGTGCGCGACGACGCCAAGGCGGAGCTGGAACGCAGCGACAGCGCGGCCGAGCTGCGCGATGCGAAGGCCGCCTACGAAGCCGAGAAGGAGAAGCAGCCCCAGCCCTACAAGGTCAAGCACCACGGCGGCTTCCTGCAGGACGACTACGAGACCACCGAGCTGCCCGAGGGCTACGACTGGACCTTCGAGGTCACGCCCGGCAGCGAGATGGCCAAGCAGGTCAAGGAGATCGACGGCAAGTGGTACTACATCCTCGACATCGACGGCGAGGAAAGCAGGCACGAGATGAACCCGGTCACCGCCCGGCTGTGGGAGGCGCAGCAGAAGGCCGATGCCGCCAATGCGAAGGCCGACACCGCTGCCGGCACGCTGGAGGAAGTGCAGAACGACCTGATCGGCAGCCAGGGGCAGGGGCCGACGATCGACCCGGCGCGCTTCACCGGCGACGCCGACGCCATCGCCGGCCGCCTGAACGATGCGAACAACGCGGTGGCGACCACCCGGGCGAATCTCGGCAAGCCCACGGCCCCGCCCGGCGTGCAGGGCGTGTGGGCGCCCTCGGCCACGGCCGAGCAGATGGGCGTGGCCCTGCAGAACCAGACCGATGCGCAGAAGGATGCCGATGCGCTGAAAGCCATGCAGGACTGGCGCCAGGCGCAGTACGACCAGGCGGCCGGCAAGCAGGTGGACGCCGGGAAGCTGGCGGACCTGAAGACGAAGGCACGCGACGCCCAGCGTGCGGCCGACGAGGCCAAGCCTGCGCTCGGCGCCGAGGAAGAGGCGGACATCACCGACAACAAGCTGCCGGCCGCGCGCAAGGCGCTGAAGGACCAGGAGGACGAGGTCACGCGGCTCACCGCGCCCGACAGCAAGGCCACCCAGGCCGAGCGCGACGCCGCGCAGAACAAGTACGACCAGCTCGACCTGGACGTGCGCGACTACGAGACCCGCCTCGAGCTGGAGCATGCCACCCAGGCCAAACTGGGCGCGCCGCATGCGTACGCGACGGCGTCCTTCGCGAAGCCCCAGCTGAGCGCCTTTTCCGAGACGCGCAACAACGGCAACTACGGCGACACGGTCACCACCGACATCTACCCCGACCACTACGACCCGACCTGGAACATCGTGCCGGGCAAGGACGGCGGCGTGAAGGCCGACGGCCTGCCCAGGGGCCTCGCGCCGGAGGACGTGGAGGTCCGCTACAACCCCTGCGGCGGCGGCTACACCGTCACCTTCAAGAAGAACTCCGAGGTGCTCGGCCGGCAGAGCGACATGTTCACCAACTACGTGGTCCAGAAGGGCACGTACAAGATGAACCCGGCCACCGCCGAACTCTGGAACGCCACCAACACCAACAAGAGCGTGGGCGGCGGCCGCCTGATCGCGGCGCAGGAAGCGCGCGACCAGGTGCTCGCCGAGCGCAAGCAGATGGCCGCCGACGCACCGCCGGCGAAGGATGCGCCGCCCCTGGTCGGCCCCGACGGCAAGCCGGTCCCCACGCTGAACTTCACCGACGACCTGAGCCCGCGCAAGAAGGCGGTGGACCAGAAGGTCACGGACGCCGACGGCAAGCTCGACGATGCCCAGCGCGCGCTCGACGCCGGCACCGGCGACAAGACCCGGCTGACCCAGGCGCGCGACGACGCCAAGGCCGAGCGCGACATCGCACTGGCCGAGCAGAAGGCGGTGGATGCCGTGATGCTGTGGCAGGAGGCCAACCGCACGCGCCAGCTCTACGAGGCCAACGAACGCGCCGGCCGCCCCAACGCGAGCTACGCCAAGCCGCCGCGCGAGTACGCCGACGAGATGCACGCGAAGGCCGAGACCGCGCGCAACGACTGGTACACCACCCGCAACCAGCATTACAAGCAGGTGGCCGCGCGCGAGCTCGACGCGGCGCAGAAGGCGCACGACGACTGGAAGAACGCGCATCCGGGCCTGTCGGACAGCGGCAGCGACACGGCGAAGGCGCTGGAGGCGGCCAGGACGAAGAGCAGCTTTGCCGACCGCATGCTGGCCGCCGGCGCCAACCAGGAGGCCGCGGCGCGCGAGTACCAGTACATCGCCGAGAACCTGAACCCCGAGCAGCACGACGACCCGCGCGCGCTCTACGAGCTCTTCGACAAGGACCCGGCGCGCATGGCGCAGTCCATCATCAACAGCCACTTCGTGCAGTACGGCGGCGATCCCACGGAGATGGAGAACCGCACCCAGCTGGCCAACACGGTGGCCGATGCGCTGGGCTGGCAGCCCACCACCGCGCTCGATCCCGATGCGCCCGCCACCAACGAGCGGCTGCGCCGCACCCAGGACCTCTACGGCGGCCTGAGCAAGGAACAGAAGGAGATGCGCGACAAGATCGTCGACCAGATCGTCAAGGACGGCGGCGAGCATGCGAAGGTGACGGTGCTGCCGGTGGTGTACGCCACGGACAAGAGCGGCGTCGTCAAGACCGCCGTCTTCAAGGTCGAGAACAAGGACGATCCGCGCGGCAAGGAGATGGAGTTCGTCGACGAGCAGGCGTGGACCTACGACAGCCTGGACGACTACCGCGCCAACAACAGCCTGCCGGTGGAAGGCGTGAAGCTGGCGATGCCGAGCGACGGCAATTTCACGCTCGACGACCGCGGCAACGTCGAGCTCTACACCGGCGACGCGCGCACCGAAACCGGCTGGGAGACCTTCAGGCGCACCTCGCACATCGACTGGGTGGTGGGCGGCGTCGGGCTGGTGGCGGGAGTGGTGCTCACGGTGGGCTCCCTGGGCACGCTGTCGGCGCCCGGCGTGATGCTGGCCGCCGGCTCGCTCACGCTGCTGGCGGCCGGCTACGGCGCCGTGACCTCGGCCCAGAGCCTCTACAAGCAGGGCAGCCATGGCCAGGACATCAACCCCGTCACCAGCACGCAGGCGCGGCTGGACTGGCTCAACATGGGCCTGTCGGTCGCGGCCGTGCCGGTGGTCGGCGCCTCCACCCGCGCGACGATGCAGGCCATGCGTGCGCGCAATGCGCTGCAGGCCGCGCTCAAGGAAGCGGGCAAGGAGGGCGGCAACGCGGCGCTGGCGGGCAAGCATTTCGCCGACTTCGAGCGCTACACGCAGAGCGCGCAGGCCTGGGGCCAGCCGGCCTCGGCGATGGCACGGCCCTTCGCGAAGCTGCCGGTGGGCGTGCTGAAGAAAGTGGGGCCGCTGGACGCGGGCAGCGCCTATGCCTTCGAGGAGGGCGCACGCTACCTGCACGACAACTGGGACCAGCTCGCGCCCGGCGAGCGCAGCAGCCAGTTCGCCATGCTGGCGATGAATGCCAGCGGCTTCGCCTCGCCGGTGTTTGCCAAGGGCTACCTGCGGATGCACAACGCGATCAAGCCGCAGGTGCATGAGGCGCAGCAGGCCGGCTTCACGACGGCGGGCCGCACGACGAATGCGCCGGAGGCGGAGCCTTCCAACGTGGTGGCGCTGGACAGCCGGCGCGGCAGCGGGGCCGATGCCTTCGACGAAGGGCAGGCGGGCAGCGGCAACGACGCGGCGCTGCTGCCCTTCCGCGAGGCGCCGGCCACGCGGGCCACGCCGGTCGCGGCGCCCGAGCCCGTGCCGGACAACGTCACGCCGCTGCATCCGGACGGCCCTCCGCGCGTAGCCGCCGAGGCATCGCCCGATGCCGATCTGGCCCCCGTGATCCCGCTGGTGCTGCGCCGTCCCTCCGGCGATGGACCGGAGCCTGGCGCGCCGGGCGCTGCTGCGGGGTCGGCGCGCAACGCGGCGCGCGAGCCGCAACAGCAGCAGCTTGCGCTGGCGGCAGGCGGGGAGGGCGATGTCGCGAACGCGCCCTTCACGCGCTCGCCGCACCGGATCGCGGCGGTGCGGCAGCTCGATCCGCAGGCCTCGGCGCAGAACCCGGGCGGCGGGCGCGGCAACGGACAGGGGCAGCCACCCGTGCCGCCGGCCAAGGCGGCGGCAGCGCCGTCGACCGGCGGCAGCGCCGCGGGGACCGGGCGCTCGCCCGTGCCGCCCGCAGCTGCGGCAGCGCGGCCGCCGGCGAGCACTGCCGCTCCGGCCTCCGGGCCCGAGGCGCTGGCGCGCCTGTCGGAAGAGCCGGGCGCCGGTTCGGACGTGCGCTTCGCGGTGTCGAAGCTGAGTCCCGACGACACCATCACCGGCGGCGCCGGCGTGAAGGCCAAGCGCAACAACAGCTACGCCAGCTTCGCAGACGCCAGTGCCGCGGCGATCGCGATGGGCGGTGCCTGGGTGCATCGCGTCGCGCCGCGCGACAGTCCCGGTGCGCTGTTCAGGCGGGGCCGTGCCACGCCCGACGAGATCATGGGTGCGGTGCAGGTCGATGCGGCCGGCCGGCTGCAGCCCAACGCGGTGGCCAATGCCCGCGCGTCCGCCTGGCAGCCCGCCGTCCCCACGGCGTCGCCCGCCGCCCCAGCGTCGACTGCGGCTACGGCCAGGACGGCTGCTGCGCCCGCACCTGCACCCGCGGCGCCCGCCGCCCCAGCGGCGCCGTCGGCTACGGCCAGGACGCCTGCTGCGCCCGCACCTGCACCCGCGGCGGCCACCCACGGGACGCCGCCACACCAGAGCGGCCAGTCGACCGGCCTGGCCTACAACGGCCCCGACATCGACAAGCTGCTCGAAGGCAGCCCGGACTTCACCGACAAGCGCCCGGAATATGCCGGCCCGGCGACCCTGGCCGAGCTCGAGGCCGGCACCGCCGCGGCCACGCAGGCCGACATCGAGCAGACCCGCTACCTCGCCTCGGCCGGCTCGCCCGACGGCCATGCGGCACGCGACATCCCGCTGCGCCGCCGCTTCGTGCAATGGGCGCGCGGCCAGGCGCCGAACTTCATCGGCGCGCCGGACTTCGTGGGCGGCCGCTATGTGCTCGCGAAGGATGCGAGCGGCCTCAACCAGGGCGCGCCCGATGCGACCTTCGCGCTGCTCGATCGCCAGCATGTCTATTCGAGCTTCGAGACGGCCCGCGCGGCAGCCGCGGCGCATGCGCAGGCGAGCGGCAGCACGCAGGCCGGCGTGGTGCGTCTGATCGGCCCGAAGACCGCCATGGCCGAGGTGGCGGCCAGCGGCACGTTCCGCAACGACCAGGTCGACGGCATCGTCGCCGTGCAGCCCGACGGCTCGGTCAACCCCGTCAGCATCGCCAACCGCAATGCCGCGCATGCGCCGAAGCCGGGCGAGCAGTTCGTCGATCCGCACGGCGCGATGGCGGCCAACGACAAGGTCTACAGCGGCAGGGACAAGGCCAGGCTCTTCGCCAAGTCGACCGCCTACATCGTGGGCACCGGCGCGGCCTTCTACGCGGCCGTGCGCTGGGGCGGCGGCTCGATGGGCTGGAGCATGGCCGGTGCCGGGCTCGGCAGCTACGTCGGCGCGCGCAACGTGTTCCTGCGCTATGCGTTCGACGCCTTCCTCTACCGCGGCGGCGTCGCGGGGGCGCGCCAGACCGCCAAGATCCGGCTGCAGAAGCACCTGAACCCCAAGGACGACAACGCCTTCGCGCAGATCGCCAACATCGCCGACCCGGAAAAGCAGCAGGCCGCGCTGTTCCAGCTCAAGACCCAGCTCGTCAGCTGGCATGCGGCGCGGCGCGGCATCCAGGGCCGCGCCGATTACCGCCAGGCGCTGCAGACGCTGGCACGCGATCCGGCCGATGCCGCCGCGCTGGCAACGCTGGAGCGCGGCGCGGCCGAACGCGCGGCGCGGCCGCTGATCGGCAAGCGCGGCTGGCTCAACCGCGTGCCACCGGCCTTGCGTACGCAGTACGCGCAGGCGCTCGAGCGGCTCGAGGCCGGCAAAGCCACCGTCGACGACAGGGCGCTGCTGGCCACCGCACCCGAGGTGGGGCGCGGCACCCAGTACGCCGGCGCGCTGCGAGGACGCGTGCTGCGCAATGTGCCCGGCGCCGATCGCGCGCGCTACCGCGAAGCCGTCGACACGCTGAGCACCCGGCAAGGCGACGTCAACGCGGCGCTCCGGACGCTGGAGGGCATCCCGCTCGATACGGTGCAGCGCCACACCACCGGCGCGCGCGGCGCGGTGCGGGGCATCACGAAGGCGGACCGCCAGAGCATCGCGATGGCGGCGGAGACGCTGCGCGTCAACGCCGCGGACGAACGCTCGCAAGCGGTGCTCGAAGGCAGCCCGGGTGCACTGACCTCGGCCAACTCGCCGCTGGGCCGCGCACTGTTCGGCGCGCGGGTGCTGAGCTTCGGCCTCAGCCATTCGGCCGGCACGCGCCTGTACCTCAACCCCTTCTTCGACGGCGCCGCGCAGCAGTGGACCTGGAACATCACCAGCCTCGATGGTGCGCGCCAGTGGATCGGCAACGAGGGCAGCCTGCACTACGCCATCGGCAATGCCACCGGCCTGGGTGCGAGCGTGGCCGGCCGCTACGCCAACATCCAGAAGGCGAAGAACGGCCTGGACATCACCGAGCGCGGCGAGACGCCGCCGGCCGCCGGCACCACGCCCGACCCGACCGCGGTCCCGCTGGGCAAGAACGGCAAGCCGGTGCCGGTCTACAAGGCCACCGACAAGAATTCCTGGTTCGTGCGCTTTCTCAAGGGGCTGGGCAATCCGGATGCGGTCAAGCACGCGGGCGTGGACGCCGACGGCAAGCCGATGGTCAAGCCTTCCTTCGTGCAGCGGCTGCCGCAGTATTCGTCGTGGGGCGACTCCAGCGGCACCATCGCGCTCACCATCGCCGACGGGATGCAGGGCCTGATCTACGCCAAGGCCGGGCAGTGGGACCTGGCCGCGCCGCAGGTCCTCAAGGTGCTGTCGGACGTGGGCATCTTCCGCGGCACGCAGAAGGACTATCTCGACGAGTACGCCTCCAACCGCAAGATGGGGCCGCGCGTCTACCACTCGCGCCTGACCAATTACGTGAACGCGCCGCTGGGCGAGGCCAAGCTCACGCCGACGAAGATCTCCGACGGCTGGATCCGCCGCGGCTGGCCGCCGCTGGTGCTGCTGGGGGTCGCGGTCGGCGGGCGCGTGCTGGCGGAGGAGTGGTCGCTGCACGAGAAGGACAAGGCCGTGGCAGCCGGCATCACGCCGGGCGTGCGGCAGACGCCGAAGGTGCCGGACCCGAGCCCGAGCTCGTCACCCGGTGCGACGCCGTCACCCGGTGCGACGCCGTCGCCCGGTGCCACGCCATCGCCCGGCACGAGCGCATCGCCGAGCCCTGCGCCGACGCCAAGTCATACGGCCACGCCGACGCCGACACCGTCGCAGCCACCCAGGCAGCCAACGAACCCGCCCACGCAGCAGCCCGATCCCGAACCCGATCCCGAGCCGCGGCCGGAGTACTGGATCGTCGACGGCCGCGTGCGCGAACGCTCCAGCTTCAGCCGCATGGCCGAAGCCAAGGGCGAGCGCGACGCCATGGGCTACGACGAGGCCCTGGCGCAACTGTTCAACCTCAATCCGCAGTACCGGCGCTCGCTGATGGACGGCTACGTGGACCCGGTGCGGTTGGACGACCCGGACGCGCTCAACGACGGCACGCGCATCCGGGTGGGTAGCCTGCCATGAGGGGCTTTCTCTGAAATCAGCTCGCCAGGATCGGCTCAATTCGTCGGGTATCGGCTCAAGACTGAGCCGATACTGGCGGAATCGGCTCGGTTTGGAAAGAATCGGCTCAGCGCCGAAGCAAGGCAAACGCGCGCTCGAGGTCGTCCACCAGATCATCCGGCGATTCCAGGCCGATGTGCAGCCGGATCACCGGGCCGCGTCCGCGCCAGTCCGTCGCGCTGCGCGCACGCGTCATGTCAGCCAGCGTGACGAGGCTCTCGAAGCCGCCCCACGATGCCCCGAGGCCGAACAGCGAGAGGCCGTCGATCAGGCGCTCCGCCATCGCCGAGTCGAAGTCCCGCCGCAGCTCGAAGGACAGCAGGCCGTTGGTGCCGCTGCAATCGCGCAGCCAGAGCGCATGGCCCGGGTCCTCGGGCAGCGCGGGGCAGAAGACGGTGGCGACCTCGGGCCTGCCCCGGAGCCAGCCGGCGATGCGAAGCGCGTGCCGCTCGTGCATCTGCAGGCGCGCGGACAGCGTGCGCAGGCCGCGCATCACCAGCCAGGCATCGTCGGGGCTCACCGTCATGCCGAAGGCATCGGCGCGCTCGGACAGCGGCTGCCACGCCGCCTGCGTGGTGCAGACGGTCCCCATCATCACGTCGGAGTGCCCGGACAGGTACTTGGTGGCGGCCATGATCGAGATGTCGGCACCGAGCGCCAGCGGACGGTACTGGCAGCCCGATCCCCAGGTGTTGTCGGCCGCGAGCAGCGCTCCGTGCGCATGCGCCATCTCGGCCAGGCGCGGCAGATCGCACATCTCGTAGACGAGCGAACCCGGCGCCTCCGCATAGACCAGCCGCGTCGCCGGCTCCATCAGCGATTCCGCATCGCTGCCGTCCGCCTTGAAGAAGGTGCAGCGGATGCCGTACGGCGCGAGAAAGCTGCGCGCGAGATGCCGCGTGGGCTCGTAGACGCTGTCGGACATCAGCACGTGGTCGCCGGGCTTCAGGCAGGCCAGCAGGCTCATGCCGATCGCGGCCAGGCCGGTCGGGAAGAGCCGGGTGCGAAAGCCGCCTTCGAGCTCGCTCACCGCGTCCTCCAGCGCGAAGGTGGTGGGCGTGCCGCGCGCGCCGTACGTAAAAAGGCGCTCGCCGCCGCGGCGCGCGCGCATCTCGCGCTGCTGCGCGACGTTGTCGAACAGCACAGTGCTGGCGCGGACCAGCGGCGGGTTGACCGCCCGGCCTCCATCGAAGGCCGGCGCGTGTCCGGCGTGCAGCAGGCGGGTCTGCCATTGCAGGTTCTGCGGGGCGGGGTGGGGAATGGGCATGGGAGACGATTCTGTGCCGGGTCCTTCAGTCCACGCGGGCGCCCGAGAGCTTCACCACGCTGGACCAGCGGTCGATGTCCTGGCGCAGCTGCGCCGCGAACTCCGCGGGCGAATTGCCGACCACTTCGCTGCCGCCGTCGGTGATCAGCCGCGCGACCTCCGGCACGCGCAGGGTCCGCACGATCGCCTCGTGGAGGTAGGCCACGCGTTCGCGCGGCGTGCCGGCGGGCGCGAAGACGCCGTACCAGTCCTCGAAGCGCGCGTTCTTGTAGCCGAGCTCCTCGAGCGTCGGCACCTTGGCGAACACGCCGACGCGGCGCGGGCTGGTCACCGCCAGCACGCGCAGCTTGCCGTTCTGGACCATGCCGGCCACGGACGCGGTGGAAGTCACCAGCACGTCCACCTGGTGTCCCAACAGGTCCGTGATGGCGGGCGCCGCGCCCTTGTAGGGCACGTGCGTCATCTGCGCACCGGCTTCCTTCTGCAGCACCACGCCGACCAGGTGCGACAGGGTGCCGTTGCCGGGCGAGGCGTAGGTCACGCGGCCCGGCTGAGCCTTGCTGCGCCGGACCAGTTCGTCGAAGTCCTTGAGCGGCGAGTCGGCCGGCACCACGATCGCGAGCGGCGCTGCGTTGATCTGCGTTACCGGCACGAAGTTTTTCAGCGGATCGAAGCCCGCCGACGCGTAGAGCGTGGGGTTCACCGCCATCAGCGAGACCTGTGCGGTCAGCAGGGTGTAGCCGTCGGGGCGCGCGTCGGCGGCAGCCTTGGCCCCGATGTTGCCCCCGGCGCCGCCTCGGTTCTCCACCAGCGCCGGCTGGCCGGTCACCTCGGGCAGGCGCGTGGTGACGAAGCGGGTGGTGGCATCGTTGCCGCCGCCGGCCGGGAACGGCGAGATGAAGCGGATCGGCTGGGCCGGAAAGCCGTCGCGCGCGGGGAGCACTTCGGCGAAGGCGGAGGATGCGCACATCGCGAGGGCGCCCGTGAAGGCGGCGAAGGCGGCGAGCCGGCGCAGGGGCGGCGACACGGAAAAGGCGCGGGGCAGGGCAGCAAGGGTCATCATGAACTCCGGTGAATCAGGACATGGCGGTCGCAGGCAGGCGGAAGGCCGCCAGCTCCTGCGCGTCGAGTTGCGCGACCAGTCCGGTTTCCCAGGCCAGGTAGCGGCGCGCGGCCTCCTTGTTGCCGTCGTGCCGGTCGTGCACGAAGAACAGGAAGTCGATGCATTCGGCATCGGTGGGAAGCGCGGGGCTCTGCTCGACCGGCAGGCCGGCGTCTTCCCAGGCCTTCATGCCGCCTTCGAGCAGCACGGGTGCGGGCAGGGTCGGGGGCCAGTCCGAGGCGGCGGCCCACCGCGCCGCCTGCGGCTGATCGGCGACCAGCACCATCGGACGGGTCTCGCCGGCCAGCGCGTCGGCCAGGCGCGGACGGATCGACCAGCGCGCGCCCGCGATGTGCGCGGCGCGGAACTGCATGCTCGAGCGCAGGTCGAGCACCGCGGCATCGCCGTGGCGAAGACGCTGCGCCAGCGCCTGCACGCCAATCGTCGCGAGCGCCGGCGGCTCGGGGACGGGGGCGAGGGCCATCGCCAGGCCGCTTCGAATGCCGCCGGCGAGCACCGAGGCGTCGTGGCCCATCTGCCGCAACCAGCTCGCCACCGCGGGTGCGCGCACGCCGTCGTCGTCCAGCAGCACCAGCCGTGCGCCGCGCACGCCGACGAACTGGTCGGTGGCCTGCATCAGCTGCCCGCCGGGCGTGTGCTGCGCGCCCGGCAGGCTGCCGCGCGCAAATTCTTCCGGCGTACGGACGTCGCAGAGGAACAGCGTGCGCTGCGGATCGTCGATCCAGCGCGCCACCGTGCCGGCCTCGACGAAGGGCACCTCGAAGCGCCGTGCCAGGGCCTGCGCCTGCTCCTTCAGCGCGCCGCTGCCGCTCGCGTCGCCGTAGCGGCGCAGGCTGCCGTGTTCGAGGGCGTGGTCCGCCAGGTACCAGCCCTGGGTGCCGTTCTCCAGGGCATAGACCGGATTGGGCAGGCCGAGGTTGATGAGGGTCTGCGCGCCGATGATGCTGCGCGTGCGCCCCGCGCAGTTGACCACGATGGGTGTGGCGTCGTCGGGCACGAGATGCCGGATGCGGTAGGGCAACTCCCCGTTTGGACAGCAGATCGCCGACGGGATGTTCATCTTGCGGAACTCGTTCACCGGACGCCCGTCGATGACGACCACCGGCTCGCCGCGCGCGATCATGGCCGCCAGCCGGTCGGCGCTCAGGCGAGGCGTGTGGTAGACCTGTTCGGCCAGCTCTCCGAAGGTCTTCGAAGGCAGGTTGACGCCCGCGAACAGCGGGTAGCCGGCGGCTGTCCAGCCCTGCGTGCCACCGCGAAGAACCGACACGTCGGCATAGCCCAGGGCGGCCAGCCGCGCGGCCGCGCGATGCGCGACGCCGGCGGCTTCGCCTGCGTCGTCGTACACCACGGTGCGCGTCGAGCGTCGCGGCACCAGTCGCGCCACCTCGGTCTCGAGCAGGCTGTAGGGCAGCGGCGTGGCATGGAACAGGTGGGATTCGCCGTACTGGCCGTGCTCGCGGACATCGAGCAGCGCCAGCTCGGCGCCGTCATGCAGGCAGGTCTTGAGGGTTCGGGCGTCGATCTGTGGGTGCATGGAACGAAGGGTGCTTGAAGATGGAAGTGACACGGCCGCAGCCGTGCCGTGCGCGACCGGGACCGGCCGTGCACGACTCGCTGCGTTTCGGGAGGCTCAGCGCCGGGTCTGTACGCCGATGCCCATGGTTTGGCAGGTGCCCTTCTCGAGGTCGTAGCCGGTGCGCCGGTCGAGGGTCTCGAGTGCGCGGCCGTACATGTGCAGGTGGCGGATCACCTGCTCGCCCCGGATCTCGACCGAATGGATGTCCTCGGGCATGAGCGCAATCCCGGTGCCGGGGGCGACGACCACGCAGTCCGTCTCGGCGAGTCGTGCGACGCCCGGCACGCTGCCGTCGTCGAGGCGCTCATAGACGCGGTTGTGCTCGGTGCCCTCCACGGCGGCGATGCAGGCCCAGGTGGTGTGGTTGTGCGGCACGATGCGCTTGCCGGGGCGCATCACGTTCAGGTAGAGCGCGTAGCGCTGGTCGGGATCTTCGGCGATCAGGTAGCGGGCCTGGTGCTCGCCTGCCTCGGGCGCGGGGAAGTCGGCCTCCGACCAGAGCTCCCGCCGCGCGGCCAGCGCCATGAGCGTGTCCAGCACGCCGGCGAGCTTCTCGCGCGTCGGCTCGCCCGCGCGCGTGGCCTGCTTCATGCGGCCGATCGCTGCGGCCACGGCTTCGTCTCGTTGGGGGGATGGCTTGCTCAAGAGGGCTCCTGCGTTGACGTGTAGGCTGCCACTGTAGGCAGGACGAGGATTGCGAACAATCCAGCGCGGGCATCGAATTCATCAATAACATTAATGGAATGAAAACCCTCGACCTCGAACTGCTGCGTTCGCTCGACGCCATCGTCTCGCACGAAAGCTTTGCCGCCGCGGCGGTCCACCTCGAACGCACGCAGTCGGCGGTGACGCAGCAGATGCAGCGCCTGGAAGAACAGATCGGCCACCCGCTCTTCGAGAAGCAGGGCCGGCAGAAGAAGCTGACCGACCATGGGCAGCGGCTGCTGACCTATGCGCGCCACCTGCTGGCCGTCAACGACGAGGCGATGCGCAACTTCCAGCAGGGGCGGCTCGAGGGCGTGCTGCGCATCGGCGCACCGCACGACGTTGCGGACACCATGCTGCCGCCGCTGCTGACGGAGGTGGCGCGCAGTTCACCGCTGCTGCAGCTCGACATCCACGTGGGGCGCAGTCCCTTCCTGATGGAGTCGCTCAAGCGCGGTGAGATCGACATGGCCATCTCCAACCGCGTCGATCCCGAACTCGAAGGGGTCGTGCTGCGCACCTCGCCGACCGTGTGGCTGTGCAGCGCGAGCTACCTGCACGACGAAACCAAGCCGATCCCGCTGATCGAGGCCGACGGGCCGAGCATCTTCCGGCGCCTGGGGCGCGAGGCGCTCGACGCCGCGGGCCTCGCCTGGACGCCGCGCTACACCTCGAGCAGCCTGATCGGCATCAAGGCTGCGCTGCGCGCCGGCCTGGGCGTGACGGCGCGCGGCGTGGAACAGCTCGACGCGGGCCTGCGCGTGCTGGGAATGAACGACGGCATGCCGCGCCTGCCCGACCTCACCTACCACCTGTACGTGCGCAGCCACGTCGTGAACCCGGTGACGCGGGATGTGTTCGAGATCCTGAAAAGCAGCATGCGCCTGCTGCGCACCGGCACTCCGCGCGAGGCTTCGCTTCCGCGCCGGTAAGGGGCCTGGGAGCGAGCACCGGACGGCGCCGGAGCGGACCCTGTTGCATCGGCGCACTACGAGTTTTCGTGGTACGCGGCCATGGGCGTGTCACGCGGGGCGGGCTACCCTCGGGAGGGCATCGTCCCGAGAAAAAACACCCCAGGAGTCTTCATGGTCGCACCCGCATCCTCTTCCGGTTCCAGCCAGGCGGCCATCGACCACGCGGCCGCGTTGCGGGCCGCCGAGGAAGCTCGGCGACGAGCGGAAGAGGCGGCGCGGCGCGCGGCGGAAGAAGCCAGGCGCCTGGCCGAGGAAGCACGGCGGCAGGCCGAGGCCGCGCGCAAGAAAGCCGATGCGATCGATGCGCTGAAGAAGGAGGCCATTGCCAACCTGCGCGAGAAGGAGGCCACGCTCGCGCAGTCCAAGCTCGACGACGTGCGGCAGCGCCGCCCGGCCAACGATCCCTCGGAAGCGACGCGGGCTGCGAAGACGGAAGTCGATGCGGCGAAAAAGACGGTGACCCTCTACGAGCCGCCGCCGGCCGGCCAGCAGCGGCCGGCGCTGCCGAGCGCCAACACCCAGGCCCTGCTCGACAAGGCGCAGAAGGCCGCCAAGCCGGTCTTCGAGGCCCAGGCGCGCGGCGGCGACGGCACCGCGGCGCAGCAGGCTGCCGTCGATGCCGCCGTCGACGAATGGCTGCAGGCCGCGCAGCAGGACATGCGCAACGCCGCCGTCCAGGCTCGCGCCGAGGGCAAGGACCCGAAGGCCGCCATCGACCAGGAGGCCGCGAAGGTCGAGCGGGCGGTCGACGCGGGCGGCGTGTTCGACCCCGAGTGGATGGGCGGCTACGTCGAGAAGGCGCAGGACGGCGTCAAGGCCGAGTCGCCGGCCGTCCGGCAGTTGCGCAGCGAGCAGTACCAGGTCAATCAGTCCGGCAAGAAGCAGGTCGCCGACGCGCGCACCGAGGCCGGCGATGCCGAGGCCGCGGCCGTCGAGGCCGAGAAGTACGCGGCCAGCTTCGGCGAGGGGCCGGGCGGCAACGACACCCTCATCACCGCCAAGCAGAACGCGAAGGACGAGGCAGCCCGGCTGCGCGGCATCGCGAACCGCGCCGATGCCAAGCTGAACGGGCTGGTCAAGGCCTACGGCAGCCGCGATCCCTCCGACCCGCAGAACCCCAAGACCAACGTGGTGGGCGCGGTCAACGCCGGCTACGAGGCACGCGTGGCCGACCTGGAGGTGCAGGACTTCAGCGACAAGTACCAGCAGGCGGTGGCCGACGGCGACGCCAAGAAGATCGCACAGGCCGATGCCGCGCTGCGCGATGCGCAGGATGCGCAGCGCTATGCCCACGCACTCTCGGATGACGAAACGGCCCAGCTGGACCAGATCGACGCCGGCGTCGAATACACCGACGCCGAGGCCGCGTGGAAGGCCGAGTCGCAGCAGCAGCCCGGCACCTATACCGTGACCGAGCGCGACGGCGACAAGACCAGCACGAAGACCGAGAAGGCCGAGGGCTACGACCCCGCCTTCTGGGCCAGGCCCGGCAGCGAGGAAGGCAAGAAGGTCCAGGCCATCGACGGCAAGTACTACTACGTGGACGGCGACAAGAAGACCGAGCTGCACCCGGCGACTGCGGGCGTCTGGGCCGCGCACGACAAGGGCGAAGCTGCGAAAACGCAGGCGGCGGGCACCGGCAAGACGCTGGCGCAGGTCAAGGAAGACCTGGTCGGCGGCGCCGACGGCAGCGGCCCCAAGCTCGACGAGGCGCTGTACCTCGACAACGCCGACGCCATCAACCAGCGCCTGGCCGATGCCAATGCCGCAGTGAAGACGGCGCAGGCCGGCCAGAACGCAGCCGAACGTCCGCCCGGGTTCATCGGCCCCGTGGTGGCGCCCAGCACGCCGCAGCAATTGGGCAAGGCGCTCGAGACGCAGCGCGTCGCGCAGGCCGAGGCCGATGCACTGAAGGCCATGCAGGACCTGCGCGGGGCCGAGCGCGACCAGGCCGCGGGCAAGGCGGTCGACGACGGCCGACTGCAGGGCCTGCGCGACGCCGCGCGCGAGGCGCAGCGCAAGCACGAGGAGGCACAACCCAAGCTCGCGCCGCAGGACGAGAAGAAGATGCGCGACACGCTGCTGCCGCAGGCGCGCACCGATGCGAAGACCAGGAGCGACACGGTCGACAAGCTCACGGCCCCCGGCAGCACCGCCACCGAGGCCGAGCGCAACAAGGCGATGGACGCGCTCGATGCCGCCAAGCTCACGGTGCGCGACTACGAGACCAAGCTGGAGCTGATCGATGCCGAGCGCGACTGGTACGCGGCGCAGTACCAGTATGGCCAGGCCCACTTCGCCAAGCCGCAGCTGTCCATGTTCATGAAGGACGGCGAGTCGGTCACGGCCGATGTCTACCCCGAGAACTACGACCCGACCTGGAACCTCAAGCCCGGCGCCGACGGCAAGGTCAGCGCCGAGGGCCTGCCGCGCGGGCTCTCGCCCGACGACATCGAGGTGCGCCAGGACGCGTGCGGCGGCGGCTACACGGTGATCGTCAAGAAGGACTCCGAGGTCGTCGGCTGGCAGAAGTCCGATCGCTATGGCGACTTGCGCCACTTCACCGTGCGCGAGGGCGAGTACAAGATGAACCCGGCCACGGCCCGGCTGTGGGACACCTCCGAGTTCGGCAACGGCCGGCTGGCGCAGGCGCGCAGCGAGCGCGGCAGTGTCGAGAAGCTGCTGGGCGATGCCGCGGCCGAGGCGCCGCCGCCGCCAGGGGCCCAGCCGCTGCTCGGGCCGGACGGCAAGCCGGTGCCCACGCTGCGGCTCGGGGACGACCTCGGTCCGCGCAAGAAACAGGTGGACCAGGACGTCGCCGACGCGACCACCGCGCGGGATGAGGCCCAGCGCGCTTACGACACCGGCACCGGCGACCGCACGCAGCTCAAGAACGCGCTGGACGATGCCAACGCGCGCCTGTCCATCGTGCAGAACGAGCAGGCCGCGGTGGACGCGGTGCTGCTGTGGCAGGAGGCCCACCGCACCCGCCAGCTCTATGAGGCCAACGAGCGCGCCGGCCGCGCGCAGACCGCCTGCTACGCCAAGCCGCCGTCGGAAATGGAAAGCGACGCGCGCGCCAAGGCGGTTGCGGCGCGCAGCACGTGGCTGGACTCGCACAACAAGTTCCACACCGACGTGGCGCAGCGTGACCTGGGCGCTGCGCAGGCCGCGCACGACAAGTGGAAGAGCGCGCATCCCGGCCTGGCCGAAACCGGCAGCGCCACCTGGCAGGCCCTGGAGGCCGCGCAGGCCCAGGTCGACACCGCCAAGCGCTACCAGGTGGCCGGCGCCACCGAGAGCGCGAGCGCGCGCGAGCAGGACTTCATCGCGCAGAACCTGCGGCCCGACCAGCACGAGAACGGCGCCGAGCTCTACAAGCTCTTCATGCGCGACCCGACGCTGATGGCGCAGTCCATCATCAACAGCCACTACGTGCAGTACGGCGGGCAGTTCACGCAGATGCAGGGCCGCACGCAGCTGGAGAATGCGGTCGCGACCGCGCTGGGCTGGAAACCCGACGTCGCGCCGGACCCTTCGACGCCCGCCAACAACGAGCGCCTTCAGCAGACGCAGAGCCTGTTCACCCGGCTCTCGAAGGAGCAGCAGGAGGTGCTGGACCGCACGGTCGACAAGATCGTCGAGGAGGGCGGCGACAAGGCGCGCGTGATGGTGCTGCCGGTGGTCTACGGGCTGGAGGGCGAGCAGGGCGGCATCGTCAAGACGGCCGTGTTCAAGGTCGAGACGAAGCCGGGCGAATCGAAGCTGGTGGACGAGCAGGGCTGGGTCTACGGCGACCTCGACGACTACCGTGCCAACAACAGCCTGCCGGTGGAAGGCGTCGACCTGGTCACGCCGGAAGACGGCAACTTCACGCTCGACGCCGGCGGCAACGTCAAGCTCTTCGCCGGCGATGCGCGCACCGAGACCGGCTGGGAGAGCTTCAGGCGCACGACGCACCTCGACGTGGTGGCCGGCGTGGTCGGCGTGGTCGCAGGCGTGGTGCTGACGGTGGGCTCCTTCGGCACGCTGTCCGCGCCGGGTGTGATGCTGATCGCGGGCTCGGCCGCGGTGCTGGCGGCCGGCTACGGCGTCGCGACCTCGGCCGAGAGCCTGTACCGGCAGGGCAGCCATGGGCAGGACATCAATCCCTTCAGCAGCACGCAGGCGCGGCTGGACTGGCTCAACCTCGGGCTGTCGGCGGTCAGCGTGCCGGTGGTGGGCGCATCCACCCGCGCCACCATCCAGGCCATGCGCGCAGGCAATGCGCTCAAGGCCGCGGCGGCGGCGCGCGGCGCCAAGGACATGGTGGCGGCCGACAAGCACCTGGCGGACTTCGCGCGCCATTCGCAGGGCGCGCAGGCATGGGGCCGGCCGGCCGCCGCGGCTGCCAAGCCGCTGGGCGTGGGCAGCGTCTACGCCTTCGAGGAAGGCGCGCGCTACATGATCGACAACTGGGAGCACATGACGCCCGGCGAGCGCCGGAAGCAGCTGGGCATGCTGGGCCTCAACGCGGCCGGCTTCGCCTCGCCGGTGTTCGCGCGCGGCTATGTGCGGGTGCACGACGCGGTCAAGCCGCAGATGGCGGCGGCGCAGCCGGAGACGGTGGCGACCGGCACCTTGGTGCCGACGGGTGGCCGCGTGACAGACGGGGCGCAGGTCATTCCGCTCGCCGGCCGGCGGCCGGCTGACCTCGCAGCCGACGATCCGCAGGCGCCGATCGCGGCAGAGGATCCCTTGCAGGCCTTCCGTGAATCGCCGCCGGCGCGCAGCGAGGACACGGTGCCCGCGCAGGACAACGTCGTCCCCCTGCATCCGGAGGGCCCGCCGCCGGTGGTGATGGCCGAGCCGCCCGATGCCGCGCTGGCGCCGGTGATCCCGCTGGTGCTGCGCCGTCCCGCGGGCGATGGGCCCGACCCGGGTCCCGGCGCGGTGCCGGCCTCCGCGCGCCGGCCGCAGGAACAGCCGTTGCCGCTGGCCGCGGGCGGCGAGGAGCAGGCCGCCAATGCGCCGTACACGCGCTCGCCGCACCGGCTGGCGACGGTGAGGCAACTGGGCCCGCAGGCCTCGGCCAACCACCCCGGCGGGCAAGGCACGCGCGGGCAGGGCGGATCGGGGCAGCCGGCCCGATCGGTCCCGCCCGCCAGCACGCATGCGAGCGGCGTGCCGCAGGCATCGGTGCCGCCGCCATCCTCCTCGGGCTCGGGTTCCGGTTCCGGCCCAGGGGGTCCCAGCGGGCCTTCGACGCCTGCCGCACCGACGCCGCCCGGCGGCTTCCGCGGCTGGGTGGCCCGCATCACCGGCCCGACCAAGGCCCTGTATGCCTTCGGCCTCACGCAGGGCGGCGCCATCACCGCCAAGCTCTTCGGCGCCGGCGGCTTCTACGACAACGTGACCGGCGGCCCCTGGGCCACCTGGGTCAACCAGACGCGCGGCCTGGGCACGCGCGGCGCCTACTACACCGGCAAGCGCGGGCTGGAGAACGCGCTGGAGTTCGCCCGCCGGGGCGATGCCGGATCGGCGGTGCGGCAGGTCGAGCTGGTGGCCAAGCGCGCCCCGCTGCGCGGCCTGTCGCCGGTGGAGATTGCGAGCAAGAAGCAGAAGGCCGTCGACCAGCTCGGCGAGTTCGGCGAGGCCGTGGCGCGCTACCAAAGGGGCCTGGAAGACGCAGGCGTGCCGCAGGACGTCGCCGAGGCTTTTCCGGTGCGCCTGGCCTCCGAGGCCGAGATCAAGACCGGCGCCGATCAATCGCTGCCGGAGATGGCGCCGGGCACCTTGATCGATTCGCTCGGCAAGAACACGCTGCTGGGCCGCGCGCTGCACGGCCCGGGCGCCTCGCCCGCGGCGCTGGCCCTTGCCGTCGACGCCTACAACGCCGGCGATGCGCAGACCGTCGCCGCCTTCAACCGCCTGCGCCCCGAGACGCGCGACCGCGTGCTCGCCGCGCGCGAGGCCGAGTTGGGCTACGGCCGCGCGCGCGAGATGGTCAACGAGAAGGGCAACCTGATCGACATGAAGGACGTGCAGGGGGCCCTGGGCAGCACCATGCACATGGGCTCCAAGGTGGGCGTCAGCTTCAAGTACCTGGCGCTGGGCTTCGCGACCAACTCCGGGCTCGGCGGCACCTACAACTTCATCAAGCATGCCTTCACGCCCGGCGCCTTCACCAGCCTGAAGGGCGGGATGCGCACCGCCGGACTGTCGGGCGAGGTGGTGGGCAACGTGCCGAACATCGGCATCCAGTGGAGCTATCTGCGCGCGCTCAACACGCGCACGAAGTTCTCCGATGCCGGGCCCGACAGCCAGGTGCCGATCGCGGAGGTCAAGGCCTACCTGGACAAGCGCCTCGAGCGCATGGAATACCTGCGCGACACCTGGTGGACGAACCGGGAAAAGTGGATGACGCAGAGTGCGCGCGACAAGGCGCAGAGGTCCATCGACGCCGATGTGCTCGCCCTCAGGCAGGCCAACGACCGCGGCGACCCGCCGCCCGTCGAGGACCGCACCTGGGGCAAGCATGTGCTGCTGCGCAAGGCGCAGGCCAACGAGCGCGTGGAGGCGATCCGGAAGGCCATCGCCGACGCCGAGCGCACCGGCGACGACAGCCATCTGCGCGCGGCAGCCAAGACCGAGAGCGAGAAAGCCGCCAAGTCGATGAACACCGCCGGCGACTTCATGGCCATTCCCAGCATGTACCGCTACACCTTCATGGGGGTGCTGCTGGCCTCCTCGGGGCATCCGGTGCTGGCGGGCATCACCATGTTCCACGGCATCGTCTCGAACGGCGGCTGGCTGCGCGCGCAGCAGGGCAAGGGCACGATCTACGGCATCCGCATGGCGCCGCGCGGCCTGTACGAAGGCAACGGCCTGTTCGGCGTGGGCAAGCGCATCGGCCGCGGCTACAACCAGGCGCTCGACCAGGTGCCCGACCGCGTGGGCGAGACGCTGGCGAACGTGGCGAAGAAGACGCCGGTGGTCAAGCGCTTCGCGAAGAGCGACAACCTCGTCGATTCGCTCAAGCTCGACGGCTCGGCCGAGGGTGCCGCGAACCGCCGCCGCATCCGCCTTTTGCTGACCGGCGCCACCGCGCCGACGGTGAACCTGATCAATGCGCTGTTGGCGGACGACGACAGCAAGAAGCAGGCGCCGCCGGTGCAGCCGCCGCCGCAGACACCTCCGGGCACGCCGCCGACGAGCGGGCCCAGCACTTCGCCGACGAGTCCGCCAACGACTTCACCCTCGACACCGCCATCCACGCCGCCCAGCACACCGCCGACCACACCGCCGACCACACCGCCGACCACACCGCCGACCACACCGCCGGATGGCCCGGACGACTCCGGCACCGTCGAGCCCACGCCGCCGGACAAGCCGGTCAAACCGGTTTATGTTTTCGTGGACGGCGATCAAGGCGAGAGCGCCACGCTGTGGGGCATCTCCGAGCACAACCTGGAGACCCTGCTCAAGCCTGCGGAGCTGGCCGAGGCACGAAAGGAGGGCGGCGAAAACCACGTGGTGAGCGAAGCGCTGTCGCAGCTCTTCAACCTCAACCCACGCTTCGACAAGCGGCTGATGGACGGGATCGTGACCCATGTCGAAGGCGATCCCGATACGCTGATCGACGGCTGGAAGATCCGGGTCGGGTAGGCGAATCGGCGCGATGCTTGAGCACGCCGGTGCGACGTGGCACGATCGTTCAGATGACCCTCAGACCCCACGAAGCCTTCCGCGATCCTGCGGGGAGCGTGATCCCCATTCAGGAACTGCGTCAGGCACGATGAGCAAGGCCAGGAAGACGGACAACGAGGCGCCCGCGCTGCAGCCGGCCGCCGACAGCCACGACCGGATCCGCGTGCACGGCGCGCGGGTGAACAACCTCAAGGACGTCAGCATCGAGCTGCCCAAGCGCCGGCTGACGGTGTTCACCGGCGTCTCCGGCTCGGGCAAGAGCTCGCTGGTGTTCGGCACGATCGCTGCGGAGTCGCAGCGGCTGATCAACGAGACCTACAGCAGTTTCGTGCAGGGCTTCATGCCGACGCTGGCGCGGCCCGAGGTCGACGTCATGGAAGGGCTGACGACCGCGATCATCGTCGACCAGCAGCGCATGGGGGCCGACGCCCGCTCCACGGTCGGGACCGCCACCGACGCCAACGCGATGCTGCGCATCCTCTTCAGCCGGCTGGGCAAGCCGCACATCGGCTCGCCGAGCGCCTTCGCCTTCAACGTGCCCTCGGTGCATGCAAGCGGTGCGATCACGGTCGAGCGCGGTGAAGGCAAGACCAGGACCGTGAAGCAGACCTTTTCCCGCACCGGCGGCATGTGCCCGCGTTGCGAGGGCATGGGCGCGGTCACCGACTTCGACCTGGCGGCGCTGTACGACGACGGCAAGTCGCTCAACGAGGGCGCGCTCACCATCCCCGGCTACAGCATGGAGGGCTGGTATGGCCGCATCTTCCGCGGCTGCGGCTTCTTCGACCCCGACAAGCCGATCCGCAAGTTCACCAAGCGGGAGCTGCACGACCTGCTGCACAAGGAGCCGACGAAGATCAAGGTCGACGGCATCAACCTGACCTACCAGGGCGTCATCCCGCAGATCCAGAAGTCCTTCCTGTCCAAGGACGTCGATGCGCTGCAGCCGCACGTGCGCGCCTTCGTGGAGCGCGTGGTGACCTTCAGCACCTGCCCCGAGTGCGGCGGCACCCGGCTCAGCGAGGCCGCCCGGTCCTCGAAGATCAGGAAGCTCAGCATCGCCGACGCGTGTTCGATGCAGATCAGCGACCTGGCCGGATGGGTGCGCGGCCTCGACGAGCCCTCGGTGGCGCCGCTCGTCGCCGCGCTGGCGCACACGCTCGATTCCTTCGTGGAAATCGGGCTGGGCTACCTCTCGCTCGACCGGCCGTCGGGCACGCTGTCGGGCGGCGAGGCGCAGCGCGTCAAGATGATTCGCCACCTCGGCTCTTCGCTCACCGACGTCACCTACGTCTTCGACGAGCCCACCACGGGCCTGCACCCGCATGACATCCAGCGGATGAACGAGCTGCTGCTGCGGCTGCGGGACAAGGGCAATACGGTGCTCGTGGTGGAGCACGAGCCGGAGACGATCGCGATCGCCGACCACGTCGTCGACCTCGGCCCCGGCGCCGGAACGGCGGGCGGCACCGTCTGCTTCGAGGGGAACGTCGGCGGGCTGGTGGCCAGCGGCACCATCACCGGCCGCCATCTGGGAGACCGTGCCGCGCTCAAGAAAACGGTGCGCGAGCCCACCGGCCAGCTGCCGATCCGGGGCGCGAAAGCGCACAACCTGCGCGAGGTCGACGTCGACATCCCGCTCGGGGTGCTGGTCGTCGTCACCGGCGTGGCCGGCTCCGGCAAGAGCTCGCTGGTGCATGGGTCGATGCCTGCCGGCGCCGGCGTGGTGGCGGTCGACCAGGGCGCGATCCGCGGCTCGCGACGCAGCAATCCCGCGACTTACACCGGACTGCTCGACCCGATCCGCAGCGCGTTCGCAAAGGCCAATGGCGTGAAGCCGGCGCTCTTCAGCGCCAATTCCGAGGGCGCCTGTCCGAACTGCAACGGTGCCGGCGTGATCTACACCGACCTGGGCCCCATGGCCGGCGTGACCACGATCTGCGAGGAGTGCGGGGGCAAGCGCTACCAGGCATCGGTGCTGGAGCACAAGCTCGGCGGCCGCGACATCAGCGAGGTGCTCGCGATGTCGGTGACCGAGGCCAGGGCCTTCTTCGGCGGCGGCAAGGCGCACACCCCGGCCGCGCACGCCATCCTCGAACGGCTCGCCGACGTGGGCTTGGGCTACCTCAGCCTCGGCCAGCCGCTCACCACGCTGTCCGGCGGCGAGCGGCAGCGGCTCAAGCTGGCCACCCACATGGCCGAGAAGGGCGGCGTCTACGTGCTCGACGAGCCGACCAGCGGCCTGCACCTGGCGGACGTCGAGCAGCTGCTCGGCCTGCTCGACCGGCTGGTCGATTCGGGCAAGTCGGTCATCGTCGTCGAGCACCACCAGGCGGTCATGGCGCGCGCCGACTGGATCATCGACCTGGGCCCCGGCGCCGGCCACGACGGCGGGCGGATCGTCTTCGAGGGCACGCCGGCGGATCTGGTCGCTGCGCGTTCCACGCTCACCGGCAAGCACCTCGCGGCCTACGTGGGCGGGTGAGCGCGGCCGATTCGCGGCCCCTCACTCCACGATGCCGTTGCGCGCCGAAGGCGGCTGCAGCGCATCGAGCGCCGACAGGCGCCGGTACTCGCCCGGCACCACCGCATAGGTGCTGAGGAAGGTCTTGTGCAGATGGCTCTGGTCGCTGAAGCCGGCCGCGTGCGCCGCATAGGTGACGCGTGCGCCGCCGGCGATCAAATCGCGGGCGTATTCGATGCGATGGCCCACCAGCAGCTCGTGTGGCGTGAAGCCCCAGGCGCTCTTGAAGCGGCGTTGCAGGTGTACCGGATGCCAGCCCACCGTCTCGGCCAGGCCATCGAGCGTGAGGCGCTGGTGGAAGCCCGAGGCGATCAGGCCGTAGAGCCGGTTCACGCGCTCGTCGCCGCTGTCGATGGCGAGCGCGGGGCCTTGCGGCGCGCCTGGCGCATCGACGGTCTGCAGCGGCATCCATTGCGCGAGTCGCTCGCGCAGCAGCGTGCGGCCGATCGTGCCGGCCTCCTCGTTGCCGCTGCGCGCGGCCTCCTGCAGCAGGCGGTGGCATTCGAGGAAATCGCCCGCGGCCGAAGGTTGCGAGAAGACGGCGACCGCCGCATCGCCTTCGACCGGCTGGACCCGGGCGCCGCCGGCATCGGCCGGGCTCACGCAGCGCGCGACCGCGAAGCTGCAGTACATCGCGTCTTCGCGCCACGGTGCGCTGCGGGCCTGCACCGAATGCCACACGTGCGGCGCCACGCGCAGCAGCGTGCCGGGCGGCACCACGATCACGCCCCCGGGCGTGCGCACCTGAAGCTCGGTGTCGCACACCGCGAGCGTGAAGCCGACGTGACGGTGCGGCCGGATCTCGCGCTGCATGTAGCAGTTGGCAGTGAATTGAAGCCCCGCGAGTTCAGCGTCTCGCCAGTAGCAGGAGTCGATAAGTTCCATCGAAGGCCCAGGTCCGGCGGACCTTAAGAATCTACAAGGCGAAAAATCCGCCGCTTGGTAATTTCGGCTTCATCGATTGCGGCGCAGTCGATTCACCGAAGGGCCGGAGCATGCCAGTGCCCAGCGATTCTGTGAAGGGCGATCGGCATCTCGACCACGTTTCGCATGCGTGGGGAATGCGCTCGTGCAAACCAACGTTATCGAACCGGAGAAGAACCATGAGATGGAGACAAGGGCGCCTGCGCCGCTGGATGTGCGCGGCAACGCTGGCGCTCGCCGCCTGCGCGCTGCCCGCGCAGGAACTGCGCATCGGGCTCGCCAGCAATCCCAGCACGGTGGACCCGCACTTCTACAACAACGATGCCGTCAGCGCGGTGGTGAGTCACGCCTACGAGACGTTGGTGGCGCTGGACCCCGACACGCGCCTGGTGCCTGCGCTCGCTGCCTCCTGGCGCGCGCTCGACGACCGGACCTGGGAGTTCAAGCTGCGCGACGGCGTCAAGTTCCACGACGGCAGCAGCCTGAGCGCGGAGGACGTGCTGTTCTCGCTCGACCGGCCCGCCGCGATCGCCAACAGCCCGAGCTCCTTCGCCACCTACACGCGCAGCATCACGGGCAAGAAGGCGATCGACCGGCTGACCGTGCAGCTCACCACGGCGGCACCCGCGCCGCTCTTGCCCAACGACCTGACGCGCATCTTCATCGTCTCGAAGAAGGCCGCCGAAAAGGCGAGCACCGACGATTTCAACCAGGTGAAGGTGGATGCCGGCACCGGCCCCTTCCGGATCGTGAAGTTCAGCCCCGGCGCCTCGGTGCAGTTCTCGCGCTTCGACGGCTACTGGGGTGCGAAGCCGGCCTGGGCTGCGCTCACGCTGCGCATGCTGCCGGCCGATGCGGCGCGCATGTCGGCGCTGCTGTCGGGCGACGTGCAGCTGGTGGAGAACGTGCAGGCCAACCTGGTCTCGCAGTTCCGGCAGAACAAGGACCTGGCCGTGTTCGACAAGGTGTCCAGCCGCGTGATGTTCCTCTACACCGACCACCGCGACAGCTCGCCCTTCGTCACCGACAAGGAGGGCCGGCCGCTGGCGAAGAACCCGCTGAAGGATGCGCGGGTGCGCCAGGCCATCTCGAAGCTGATCGACCGCAAGCTGCTGGCCGAGCGCGTGCTGGACCGGCTGGCCGTGCCCACCGCCAACATCGCCGCGCCCGGCATGTTCGGCTTCAACCCGAAGCTCGAGCCCGAGGCCGTGGACCTGGCCCGTGCGCGCAAGCTGCTGGCCGAGGCAGGCTACCCCGAGGGCTTCGGCCTCACGCTCTTCGGCCCGAACGACCGCTACATCAACGACGAGCAGGTGGTGCAGGCGATCGGCCAGATGCTCACGCGCGGCGGCATCGCGACCAAGGTGCAGGTCTCGCCGATGTCGACCTACGTGGGACGGGCATCGAAGAAGGAGCTGGGCTTCGGCCTGTTGGGCTGGGGCGTGGGCGGCGGCGAGCCCTCGGGCGCGATGCGCGGATTGCTGGGCTCGCCGGACAAGGAGAAGGGCATGGGCGCCACCAACTGGAGCAGCTACGCCAGCCCGGCGTTCGACGCGCTGCTGACCGAGGCGCTGCGCACCGTGGACGACCGCAAGCGCGAGCAGTTGCTGCAGGGCGCGGCCGAGCAGGCGCTGGCGAAGGACTTCGCCATCATCCCGCTCTACCACCAGGTCGCGACCTGGGCCGGCCGCAAGGGCATCGCCTTCGTGCCGCGCGTGGACGAGTTCACGCTGGCCTACCAGGTCCGGCCGGATTGAGCGGAGGGCGCACGCGCATGCTGCAGCAGCTCGACCACCTGCCTCCCGGCTTCCTGACGGCCTCGGCGCGCGACCTGCATCGCGTGCTGCCGGGGCCGACGCTGATCCACCTGCCCGGCGATGCGCCGGAGCCGTTGTTCGTCTCGATCCTGCTGCACGGCAATGAGGACGTGGGCCTGCTGGCGCTGCAGTCGGTGCTGGCCAGCCACGGCGCGCGCCGGCTGCCGCGCGCGCTCTCGGTCTTCGTCGGCAATGTGGAGGCAGCCCGGGCCGGCGTGCGCCGGCTGGAGGACCAGCCCGACTTCAACCGCATCTGGTCGACCGCGCCGCCGCGCACGCCCTACGAGCACATGGCGGCGGCGGTGGTGGAGGTCATGCGTCAGCGCGCCGTCTTCGCCACGCTGGACCTGCACAACAACTCCGGGCGCAATCCGCTGTACAGCTGCGTGAGCGGCACGCAGCGGCAACACCTGCAGCTGGCGCGGCTGTTCTCGCCGCTGGCCGTGCTGATCGAGTCGCAGCCTTCGCTGGGCGCGGCCTTCGCGGCCTTCTCGCCGAGCATCAGCTGCGAGTGCGGCGAGATCGGCAGCGCCCAGGGCGTGTTTCACGCGGCGGCGCTGATCGGCAAGTGCCTGCGTGCCACGCGCGAGACTTTCGAGGCCGGGGAGGGCGGGCCGCTCGACATCTTCCAGGCCTTCGCGATGCTGAAGGTGCGCGACACGCTCACGATCTCCTGCGACGGCGTGCAGGATGCCGATGTCCGGCTCGTGCCCGACATCGAGTCGCTCAACTTCCGCGCGCTCCAGGCCGGCCATGTGATCGCGACCACGGCCGCGCCGCTGGACATCGATCCGCTGCAGGCCCTGCGCCTGGACGGCGAACCGATCGCGGGCTTGCTGGTGCGCAACGGCACGCAGCTGAGCCTCGCACAGCCCGCCATCGCCGCCATGCTCACGCGCAACCTGCGCGCGATCCGCCAGGACTGCCTCGGCTACCTGATGCGGCGCGTTCGCCTCGCGGCCTCCTGAACCACCGCCGGCCTCACCCATGCTTGCCTTCGTGATACGACGCCTCGGGCAGAGCCTGCTCGTGCTCTTCGCCATGTCCCTGCTGGTTTTCGCCAGCGTCTACCTGATCGGCAACCCGGCCGACATCCTGATCAGCATGGATGCCGACCAGGCCGAGCGCACGCGGCTCGCGCAGGCCATGGGCCTGGACCGCTCCCTGCCGCTGCAGTACGCGCAATTCCTGTGGCGAGCGCTGCAGGGCGACCTGGGGCAGTCCTTCGTGCATGGCGTGCCGGCGGTGGCGCTGGTGTTCGAGCGCCTGCCCGCGACGCTGGAGCTGGCCGCGGTCGCGATGGTGATTGCGATGGGCATCGGGCTGCCGCTGGGCCTGTGGGCCGGTCTGAAGCCGGAGTCCTTCGCCGGCAAGGCGATCATGACCGGTTCCATCCTCGGCTTCTCGCTGCCCACCTTCTGGGTGGGGCTGATGCTGATCATGGTGTTCTCGGTGCAGCTCGGCTGGCTGCCGGCCGGCGGGCGCGGGCCGACCCGGGAGCTGCTCGGGCTGCAGCTGTCGCTCTTCAGCCTCGAAGGCTGGAAGCACCTGCTGCTGCCGGCGCTCAACCTCGCGCTCTTCAAGCTGGCGCTGGTCACGCGCCTCACGCGGGCCGGCACGCGCGAGGCGCTGACGCAGGACTACGTGAAGTTCGCGCGTGCCAAGGGGCTGTCGCCGGCGCGAGTGGTGGGGGTGCATGTGCTGAAGAACATCATGGTGCCCATCGTCACGGTGGTGGCGCTGGAGTTCGGCGCGCTGGTGGCCTTCGCCGCCGTCACCGAGACCATCTTCGCCTGGCCCGGCGCCGGCAAGCTGATCATCGAATCGATCGGCCTGCTGGACCGTCCCGTGGTGGTGGCCTACCTGCTGGTGGTGGTGGCGATGTTCACGCTGCTGAACCTGCTGGTGGACATCGCCTACTCGGCGCTCGATCCGCGGGTGCGGCTGGGCGATGCCGGCGCCTGAGCGCGCTGCAGACACCGCTTTCCACGACAACGACGATCCATCCCCATGAGTACACAGTTCGCCACCCTCGGCGAGGGCGCCGATGTGCCCGCCCTTCCGAACCCGAAGCCTGCGGCCGAGGCGCCGCCGGCCGAATCGCCGCTGCGCCTCTTCCTGCGGCAGTACGCCGAATCGAAGATCGCCGTCATCGGCGGCGCGCTGCTGCTCCTGCTGGCACTCGCCGCGCTGCTCGCGCCGCTGCTGGCGTCGCAGAACCCCTACGACCTGGCGCAGCTGGACATCCTCGACGCGCGGCTGCCGCCGGGCTCGCGCGCCGCCGAGGCCGGCCGGCTCTACCTGCTGGGCACCGACGAGCAGGGACGCGACATGCTCTCGGCCATGCTCTATGGCCTGCGCATCTCGCTGGCCATCGGCATCGTCGCGACCGTGGCGGCGCTGTCGCTGGGCAGCACGCTGGGCATGCTGGCAGCCTATGCGGGCGGACGGCTCGATGCCTTCCTGATGCGGGTGGTGGACATCCAGCTGTCGTTTCCGGCCATCCTGCTGGCGCTGGTGCTGATCACCGTGCTGCAGCCGGGCGTGGGCAATGTCGCGCTGGCGCTGGTGGCGGTGCAGTGGGCCTACTACGCGCGCACCGTGCGCGCGGCCGCGCTGGTCGAGCGCAAGAAGGAATACATCGAGGCCGCGCAGGGCCTGGGCCTGTCGGGGGCGCGCATCGTGTTTCGCCACCTGCTGCCCAATTGCCTGCCGCCGGTGATCGTGGTGGCGGCGCTGCAGGTGGCGAATGCGATCGCGCTGGAGGCCACGCTGTCTTTCCTCGGCATCGGCGTGCCGATCACCGAGCCTTCGCTGGGCCTGATGATCGCCAACGGCCAGCAGTCGCTGCTGGCGGGGCAGTACTGGATGTCGGTCTATCCGGGCCTGCTGCTGTTGGCGACCATCCTAGCCATCAACCTGGTGGCCGACCAGCTGCGCGATGTGCTGAATCCGCGGCTTTCGAGGCAGTGAACGCCATGACGAATCCCACGCTGATCGTCGAAGGGCTGCAGACCCGCTTCTTCACCCGTGCCGGCATCGCGACCGCGGTCGACGAGGTCTCGTTCACGGTGGACCGGGGCCAGGTGATGGGCCTGGTGGGCGAGTCCGGCTCCGGCAAGTCGATGACGGGCTACTCGATGCTGGGACTGGTCGACGCACCGGGCCGCGTCACCGGCGGCAAGGTGCAGCTGACGCAGCGCGACGGCGAGGTGCTGGACCTGCTCCAGCTCTCGCCGCGTGCGCTGCAGGCGGTGCGTGGCAACCGCGTCGCGATGATCTTCCAGGACCCGATGATGACGCTCAACCCGGTGCTGCGCATCGACACGCAGATGATCGAGGCGGTGCGCGCCCATCACCGCGTGAGTGCGAAGGCGGCGCGCGCGCGTGCGGCCGCGGCGCTGGCCAAGGTGGGCATCGCGTCGCCGCACGAGCGGCTGCTGGCCTACCCGCACCAGTTTTCGGGCGGCATGCGCCAGCGGGTGGCGATCGCGATCGCGCTGCTCAACGAGCCCGACCTGATCATCGCGGACGAGCCCACCACCGCACTGGACGTGACCATCCAGGGCCAGATCCTCGCGGAGATGCAGGCGCTGTGCCGCGAGTCGGGCACGGCGCTGATCTGGATCACGCACGACCTCTCGGTGGTCGCGGGCCTGGCCGACACGGTGTCGGTGATGTATGCCGGGCGCATCGTCGAGCAGGGCGCCGTGGCCGAGGTGCTGGAGCGGCCGCGCCATCCCTATACCCGCGGCCTGATCGCCAGCGCGCCGTCGCGCAATCCGCGCGGCCGGCCGCTGGCGCAGATCCCGGGCATGACGCCCTCGCTGCTCGCGCTGCCGCCGGGCTGCGCCTTCCAGGCCCGCTGTGCGCGCGCCGATGCGGCCTGCCGCGCGGCGCCGCCGCTGGTGCGCCTGCCCGAGCGGCAGCTGCGCTGCTTCCATCCTCATTCCGCGGACGCCGCGACGACGGCTTGAATTCATGCAGACCTCGACACCCTTGCTGGAGTTGCGCGCGACGTCCAAGCGCTTCGTGAAAAAAGCCGATGCCGCGGCCCGGCTGGCGCGCCTGCTGGGCGCGCCGCCGGCGGCGCAGACCGTGCACGCGGTCGATCGCGTCTCGCTGGCCGTCCGAAGCGGCGAGGTGGTGGGCCTGGTCGGCGAATCGGGCTGCGGCAAGTCGACGCTGGGGCGCATGGCGGCCGGGCTGCACGGCCTCAGCGAAGGGGAGCGCTGGTGGCAGGGCGAGAACACGGCGGCGCTGGAGCAGCGGCTGCCGCGCGCCGACTACCGGCGCCACATGCTCGGCATCCAGATGGTCTTCCAGGACCCTTACGCCAGCCTCAACCCGCGCCTGCGGGTGCAGCAGATCGTGGGCGAGGCGCCGCTGGCGCACGGGCTTGTCGATGGCGGCGGGCAGGAGGAGCTGGTGGCCGGCCTGCTGCGCCGGGTGGGGCTGGACCCGCAGCTCATGCGCCGCTATCCGCACCAGTTCTCGGGCGGGCAGCGTGCGCGCATCGGCATCGCGCGGGCGCTTGCGGTGCGGCCGCGGCTGCTGATCTGCGACGAGGCCGTTGCCGCGCTCGACGTCTCGATCCAGGCGCAGGTGATCAACCTCTTCATGCAGCTGCGCGAGGAGCTCCGGCTCACCTACCTCTTCATCAGCCACGACCTGGGCGTGGTGCGGCACATCAGCGACCGCGTGCTGGTGATGTACCTCGGGCGGGTGGTGGAATCGGCGCCGGCCGAGGCGATCTTCGAGGAGCCGCTGCACCCCTACACGCAGGGCCTGCTGGCCGAGGCGCCGAAGCTGGAGGTGCGCAGGAAGCACTTCGTGGCGATCCGCGGGGAGATCCCCTCGCCGATGAACCCGCCGCCTGGCTGCCACTTCCACCCGCGCTGCCCGCAGGCGCTGCCACGCTGCGCCGAGGAGGCGCCGGTGCTGGCGCCGGCGGGGGGCGATCGCTGGGTGGCTTGTCATCGCATCGACACACAAGCGGTTGACGCGGCGGCGTCCTACAAGGCCGGGTCGGCCGGGGTTAAGAATTTACAAGGCGCCGTCACCGCCGTTTGCTAACTTGCGGACGCAGGGCGGCCTTGCCGTGGCCGCCGGCGTGATGCACGCAGCGCATCGATCTGGCTCATCAATTTCACTGGACGCCCGCGAGGGGCCGACTGATCATGAATGTTTGCCGTGGCGCGCCTGCGCCTTTCAGCGAATCCGCAACCATGATGAACACGCCCGCCGGCAGGTGCTGGCCATGATGCTGTCTTCTCTGCTGCAACGCGCCGCGGCCTCGTCGCTGCCGGCTGCGAGGGTCGCCGAAGCGGGGCCTTCTACCGGCGAGGGCGGCAGCGTGCCCGGCGGACCGCCGCCGCAGCTCTATGCCGAGGAGCAGCTGTGCCGGCCGGAGACCTTGGGCCGTCATGCCGAATTGCCCGGCGTCGTGCGCGACCTGGTGGAGGCCGGCAGCATCGATGCCCGGGCGCGCCTGGTGCGCGGCATGCTGCATGCGATCGGCTTCGAGTGGATGGGCTACGGCATGGTGACCTATGTGCGAGGCCAGTCCTGGCCGCTGAGCTTCTTCACCAGCTACGCCAATGCGCACTGGGTGCGTCGCTATTTCGCGCAGCGTTATTACGAGGTGGATGCGCGGCACCAGGAGGCGCCGGCCTCCAGCTTGCCGCTGCTGTGGGACGTGAATCAGCTGGAGGCATCGCTCACCGGTCCCGACCCGAGCGAGCGGCGCCGGCGCTTTCTGGACGACCTGCATGCCAGCGGCATCCGCAGCGGCCTGTTCTTCCGCCTGGCCTCGCCCACGCACGTGAACGAGCACACCGTGATCAGCCTGACCTCGAGCGCGTCCAGCCGCAGCTGGATCACCGAGGGCGTGGTGGGCCAGTCGCTGGTGCTGGGCCTGAGCGTGCACGAGTACCTGTCGCGCCACGCGCGCGTGCCGGCCGCGCCGCCGGCGGCGCGCGCCGAGATGTCGGGCATGTCGCCGACGCAGCAGTACATCCTCGAGCACCTGCTGCAGGGGCGCAGCGACAAGGAGATCGCCTACCGCTTGCAGCTGTCGTCGCACACGGTGGACTACCACATGCGGCAGCTGCGGCGCCGCTTCGCGGCCCGCAACCGGGTGCAACTGGTGAAGGCGGCGACGCAATCGCAGCACGGGGAGAGCGGGTTTGGTGGGGTGAGCCAGCTGTCGGCGTTTTAGTGTTGCCGGAGCTCGGGCGGCTTCGCTCGAGCTGACCCGCTGCGCTCTGGCGGACAGAAGGCAGGCGGAAGTCTTACCAGACTGTCCTACCAAGGTTGGTAGTTACGCGAGACGCGCGTTGAAGGCCTAATGCGCTCCGTCATGAAGACGGAAGCAAAAAAAAGCATGAGGCCATCCACATCGCGTCTCGACCTCCATCGAGCAGCCCTCGCAGGGCTTCTGTTCTTGGACGCCAGTGCCGCTCACGCCGGTTCCGTGAGCTTCACCGAAACGATGGCGCTGTTTTTGGCAACAAGGAGGGACTGCTGCCGCAGCAATCAGTCGGGTACTACACGGAATACGCAGCGCATCGTGACAGGACAAGGCGGGGAGATCTTCTATACGCCGGACCATTACGGCACATTCATTCGCGTGAACCCGTAGACGGAGCAGAGATGGCGACCACAAAAATAACGTTCGAGTACGCAGACCCACCCGACTCCATGTGCGAGAAGGAGGACTTCGTTCTGAGAGTTCCTGCTGGCATTTGCTCCAAGAGCGACCTGCTTGCGGCGCTTGGGAGCGCCGGCCGATTCCCTGGCTACTTCGGCGGCAACTGGGATGCATTACAGGACTGCCTGCACGACCTCAGCTGGATAAGCAAGAGGAAGGTGGTGGTGGTACACAGCGACCTCCCGTTGCGTGACAGGCAGTTGGAGTGCCGCACCTATCTCGAAGTACTTCAAACTGCGCTCGCCACTTGGGCAGAAAGCGCCAAACCGAACGCGGCTGAGTCTCCGCCAGGATGGTCATACGTTGATCACGAACTCCGAGTTGTCTTCCCGCTCGATGCAAAAGCTTCAATTGAACGCCTTGTTGCCCGGACGTGAAGGCGCCATTAGAAGGAACCGGAAGACGCCGGGAATGGCAGTTTGGCGAATCTTTGCGAGATTCCGAAGCAATGACGTTGCGGAATAGATAGTTCCGTGAAGACGGGCAATTAGACGCGAGTGGTGACGCGAAAGACGCCAGGCCACACCCTGTGCGAATCCGCATGCAATCCCACTCCGAACAGGTGGGCCACCCCAACTACTCCCTCCAGCACTCCGTCACCCACCTCGCCGAGTGGACAAAGCGCACGCTCCGATTGCGCCGCCCGGCGACGACACCCGGCGCGTTCCACTCGTCGTCAAAAACCACGATGCGCGCACCCGGCGGCACGAAGGGTGCGCGCCAGTAGTTGCTCGGCCACCTCGGGATGCTGTGGTGCTTGAAGCTCGGGCACCAGGCGGGCGGCCAGTACGCGAGCTTGCCCTGGCGGTGCAGGAAGTCCGAGACGTAGGCCTGCTCGTCGCGAAAGGTCGAGCTCACTTCGGCGATGTTGTTGCGGAAATGCTCGAGCACATCCGGATGAGCACCGATCTCGAAGCGAAAGACGGAGAAATTGCCCGTCACGCGCCGCCGCCACCGCCGCTTGTAGTCCTCGATGACCAGGAACTTGCCCGGATGGTCGAAGAAGGGATCGAGCCCGCCGACGATCACCAGGTCGAGGTCGAGGAAGAGCGCCGTGCCGCGCAGGCCGTACAGATCGGCGGCGAAGGCCACCAGCTGGGTCGGGCCACGCTCGGGCGTACCCTCGGCCAGGTCGAGCGGAGGGATGGGCCGGCACTCCACTTCGGAGCGGATGCCCTGCGGGTCGTCCGTCAGGCAGGTGAAGCGGAAGCCGCTGCGCAGGTTGCGGCGCACCATGGCATAGAGGCGGTTGACGTACTCGGGGCCGTACTTGGTGCCCCACTTCATGCACAGGATGTGGCGGCGCTGCGCGTTGCGCAAGGTCACGTGGAAAGGTATTCGAGTGTCGGACATGGTTCAGTTCGTCGAAGAAGGCATGCAGCGGACATGGACCGCGAGTCCGCCCAGCGCCCGGGAGCACCCGATGTCGATCCCCATGATCGTGGTGCGACCTGTACCGAAAGAGGTCCTCTTCCACCAGATTCAATTCCCCATTCGCAGCATGCTGGCACTCATGCCCACCAGCCTGAGTGCCCGGCGCTCGCTCAGGCCCAGGCCTTGCAACTGCCGCACGACCTCGCGCGGCGCCGCCACGGCCTTCACTTTCCCTTGAGCACCTCGCGCATGGTATCGATCTCTGTTCCTCGGTGTATCGCTTCTTCATCGGTCCGACCTCCATTTCGAGTTGATCGGACTCTAGACCTAAGCTCTACGATTTCCCGGGGGCCGCGCACAACAGCTGGACAAGCCATGGAATGGGTGCCTGTGGCCGCTCTGAATATCGTCGAATCCTCTATAGCAGAGCCACCAGGTCCCATACATGTTTCAGGCTGCCCAGCAAATTGGTGGCGGCAGGTCCGCCTGCCAAAGCGACACCGAGCGCGACTGCCATCTTGGCCGACTGGATGTTGCATTGCGCCGGGTTCAGCCCAGGGCGCCGCACTGATGGATGAGCCGCGCTTCCGATCAGGTTCAGGCCCGTCATGCTTGCGTAGTCGTGACGTCCGATCTACGCCGGAAACTCGACCTCGATCGGATTGTGCTCAGGGTCGGCGAGGAAGCGCACGTAGGTCTGCACCGCAAGCTTGTACTGGGCAAAGCTCACTTCACCGCCTTCTCCTTGGTTGTACAGACCTTCGAACCAGACCTTGTCTCGGGAGATGTTCATCACCCATGCATTTCCATCCACATCCGCGAAATCGATCTCTCCCGACTCCACCTTGCGAACCCAGTCCAGCACGCATGCCCCTGAACCCTCTGCGCTTTGAATGTCGGAAGTAATGGCACTGCACATCAATCGAAACCGCGGTTCACAGTACTGCCAACGAGGTTCAGAAGGCTGCGCAGCCGGATGCACAACTTCAAGCCACCTGCCCCACCACCGCTTCGATGGATCGGCGTCGGCCACGTGTTCAATCAGGGTCGCGCGCAATATCAAATGCATTGGAAGTCCTATTTGACTGGATAGAAGGTCGTTCGCCCCGGATGGGTGAATCCTTCAATGGCAATGCCACTCGGCGATACACCTCGCCACTTTGTGCCGTCAATCATCTGCTTGTTCTTGAACGCCTCGGTCACTTCGTACGCGATCCTTGCTTCTGACCAGGAAGGCGGGAAAAAGGTGGATATGTTTTTCTTGTCCACCCACCCCCCTGACTTGCCATCCCACACCTGCACCGACGCCTCGTACGTCCCATTGGCGTTGTGCGTGATGTTCGCATCGGGCTTGATGCGCGCCCCCCCGTCGGCCGCGAACTCAGCGTGGTAGCCGGTGGCCTTGCCCTTGGGGTTGACCTCGCCCGCGAGCACATGGCCCATGTCGAAGCTGTTGTTAGAAAGGATAGTCTTGTCGGTGTTGGCTGCATAAAAAGCATCCCTGCTGGTGTCGGGACGAATCTTCGCCCGGGCCGCCAGATCGTTGTACAGCTGCGCATCCGAGCGGTTGAGAATGGCGCCATCGATCCTGGCGCTCAGGGTCGAATTGCGCTGCGCAATGATGCGCAGGGCCTCGGTTTCCGCTTCGACCCTGCTCAGTGTCTTCGCGGCCAGCGCCCCACCGGCCACGCTGGCGCCGCCCACGGCTTCGCTCGCGACCAGATCGGCCACCAGCGCCCCGGCCTTGTTCGCGCAAAGGACCGGGCTTTCCGCGCACGCCGCTGCCGTCATCCTCGCAGCGGCCGCAATGGTCGGCAGGCTGCTCAGCAAATAGGTGGCGGCAGGTCCACCTGCCAATGCCACACCGAGCGCGACGGCCATCTTGGCGGACTGGATGTCGCATTGCGCCGGGTTCAGCTGGCACAGCATCTGCGCCACGACCGACTTGCCCACCTCCTCCCGGTAGGCGGGCTGGTTGGCGAGCTTCAAACCCAGCTGCTGCAAGTCGAAGCCGCCGAGGTATTCATCGGGAAGCTGCCCGTTCTTGACCAGCTGCATCTGGTAGGCACGGCCCTGCGTCACCTCCTTCTTCAAGGTCTCGCAATTGCCCACCTTGTCGCAAACGGCCAGGGTGGCGTCCTGCCCCTTGCTGAGCTCGGCGTACTTCGCACGGGCCGTCGCCTCGCACACCGGGTCCTTGCCGCAAGCCGTCAGCTCTTTCGCAAAGGAACCCCATTGGTCATGGTTCAGATAGTTGTTTGCCGCCGCATTGCCGCCCGCGCTTACCGCAAGATTGATTTGGCTTGCATCGCCTCCTGCGACGGCCACGGCGAGGGCGGCCATCAGTTCAGCCAGCTGAACCGTGTCTACATGCCGTCCGTAGCTTTCGGCGGTCAGCTCCCCGACCATGGCGCCCAGTGCACCTGGAGCGCACGGCCGGCGGCAGTGATGTTGCCGGGCGCGGGCACGTAGCTGGGCAATCCGGTCGTGCTGGTGCTGCCGCCGCTGCTGTCCGAGGCGGTCGCGGTGCCCGTGCTCGTGCCTGGGCCTGTGCCTGTGCCAGTCCCAGTGCCCGGCGTCGCAGGATCGGAGCTCCCCGTGCCCGGCTGCACCGGCGCCTCGGGCACCGGCTCCGCCCCGATCACGCCGCCGGCAGTGTTGCTCAGGATCGGTGCCGTGACCGTCAAGCCAACCCCGCTGGTCTGGCGCATGGTGCCGCCGCGGTTGTCGACGGTCCCTGCGCTCGCCAGCTGCAGGCTCTGCGCTTCGAGGATGCCGCCCGCATTGCCCAGCGTGCCCGGTGTGGCGATCTTCAGGTCCCCGCCGCTGGCGATGCGGCCGCTGTTGGCCAGGCTCTGGGCCGCGAGCTCGGCCCGCCGCGCGGCCTGCATCGTGCCGATGTTCTCCAGCCGCCCGGCCGCGGTCACGACCAGTTCGCCGACCCCGCCCAGCGGCCCCGAGCCGTCGGCAGCCATGATCGTGCCGGCATTGCGCGCACCGACGCCATGCTCCGTGCCGATGAGCGTGATCTTGCCGGCGTACATGCCCCCGAGCAGCGAGGAATCCAGCGCGAAGACGGGCGCGCTGCCGGTGCCGGTGGCCGGGCTGATCTGCCCTTGATCGGCCGAGACCTGGTTGGCGCCGGTCACCACCTTGAGCTCGTTGGCCCAGAGGCCCGCGTTGACCTTGATGGCGCGCGCCAGGATGGCCGCGTAGTCGGTGCTCCTGGCATCGAGGCCGGCGCCCTCGATGCTGACGGTGCCGCCGCGCACCACGTAGCCGTCCAGCCCGCCGGCGGCATCGAGCTGCGGGGTGCCGGTGGTGAGCGTGGCCCGGCTCGCATTGATGAAAGTGCCGCCATCGACGGCGATGCCCGCGGGGTTGGCCACGATCACCTCGGCGCGCTGGCCGCCCACCTCGATGGCCCCGCGCAGCTGCGTGGGATTGCCGCTCACGATCTCGTTGAGGATGATCCGCGCGGAGCCGGTCGCGAGATAGGGATTGGCCTGCACCCAGCCGCCCAATTGCGTCTGCACATTGCTGCGGCTGTTGTTGAGGATGACGCCGCGGGATTGGACGTCGAACTGGTGGTAGAGGTTGCGCGAGACGCCTGCGGCCGAGGGGGTCTGGATGTTGACCAGCGGCACGCCGTTGGGCGCGACCAGCACGGTGGGCCGCAGGCCCGGCGCCACGCCCGGCGCGCCCACGATCTGCGCTTGGCCGGGCAGCGCCACCAGCACGCCGAAAAGAGCGCCCGCCGCGATCGCGGGCGTTGTGCCGGTGGCCTTGCCCGCGCTCCTGGCGGTTTCCTGCACCGCCACGCGCAGGCCGCGCGCAGCATTGAAGACCACCCTGTAAAGGTGCTTGTTCATGTTCTTCCTTCCGGCCCGGGCGTCGGAAGAAAGCCTCCCTTGGCATTCATCACATCGGCCCTTCTTGTTTTTGAAGGGCCGGATTCTGGTGCGCCACCTCCGCAATAGCGGCAGCGGCGTCAGAAAACACCAGATTTGCGCGGTCGCAGGCGCGGCCCTGCGCGAGCGCGGGCTAGCGCCGTCCCGTCAGACCGCCACCGGACTGCGCTCCGAGAACTGCCCGTTCCAGTACGGGTAATAGGGGTACGGCGGCGTCACGGCGCTGGCTGCATCGAGGCGCTTCACCTGATCGGCCGTCAGTTGCCAGCCCAGCGCGCCGAGATTCTGCTGGAGCTGTTCCTCGTCGCGGGCGCCGATCAGCACGCTAGCCACGGTCGGGCGCTGCAGCAGCCAGTTGAGCGCGATCTGCGGCAAGGTCTTGCCGGTTTCCTCGGCCACCTGGTCCATGGCATCGACCACGCGGTAGAGCCGCTCCTCCTCGACCGGCGGTGCGAAGCCCGCGGTGTCGTGCAGCCGGCTGCCGGCGGGCAGCGGCCGGCCGCGCCGGATCTTGCCCGTGAGCCGGCCCCAGCCCAGCGGGCTCCAGACGATCGCGCCCACGCCCTGGTCGATGGCCAGCGGCATCAGCTCCCATTCGTAGTCGCGTCCGATCAAGGAGTAGTAGGTCTGGTTGGCGACGTAGCGCGACAGCCCCAGACGGTCGGAAGCGGCCAGTGACTTCATCAGCTGCCAGCCCGAGAAGTTCGAGACGCCGATGTAGCGCACCTTGCCTGCGCGCACCAGGTCGTCGAGGGTGCGCAGCACCTGCTCGACGGGCGTCATCGCGTCGAAGGCGTGCAACTGCAGCAGGTCGATGCAATCGGTGCCGAGGCGCCGGAGCGCGGCTTCGGTCGCCGCGACCAGATGGTGGCGCGAGGAACCGACTTCGTTGGGCCCGTCGCCGGCGCGCAGCGACATCTTGGTCGACAGGATCACCTTGTCGCGCCGGCCCTTGACGGCGGCGCCGAGGATGGATTCGGAGGCGCCGTTCGAGTACACGTCGGCGCTGTCGAAGAGATTGACGCCGGCGTCGAGGCAGATGTCGACGATGCGGCGCGCGCCATCGACATCGGTGTTGCCCCAGGCGCTGAAGAGCGGCCCCTGGCCGCCGAAGGTGCCGGCGCCGAAGCCGAGGGCCGGCACCTTGAAGCCGGAGTTGCCGAGGTAGCGATGTTCCATGAGGAGTCCTTGGTTCGAATCGGATCGAGGAATGAGAAAGCGGTTCAGGTGCGGGCCGGGGCGCACTCCGCGAGCGCGGGCTCGCGCCGCTCCAGCGCGCGGCTCCATAGCGCGATGGCCAGGCCCGCCAGCGTGAGCAGCGCCGCCACCCAGCCCAGCGCGCCGAGGCCGGGACCGCGCTCGATCACGGCGCCGCCGACCCAGGCGCCGAGCGCATTGCCGAGGTTGAAGGCCGCGATGTTGAGGCTGGAAGCGAGGTTCTGGCCGGCGCCGGCCGCCTTCTCGAGCACGCGCAGTTGCAGCGGCGCCACCGTGGCGAAGGCGGCGACGCCCAGCAGCCCGACGAAGAGGGCCGCCGTCACGCCGGTCTTGAGTGCGGGCTGCATCAGGGCCATCACCGCCGCCAGCACCGCGAGCGTGCCCAGCACTGCCGGCATCAGCGCCCGGTCGGCCAGCTTGCCGCCCAGGATGTTGCCGACCGCAAGGCCACCACCGAAGAGCAGCAGCAGCGGCGAGACGGCGGACTCGGGCAGGCCGGTGATGCGCGTGAGCAGCGGCTGGATGTAGGTGAAGACCACGAACACGCCGGCATAGCCCAGCACCGTCATCGCGAGCCCGAGCAGCACCTGGGGCCGGCCCAGCACCGCGAGCTCGTCGCGCAGCGGGGCCGGGGCCTGCCGGTCCGTGCTGCGGTCGCGCGGCACGAAGAGCGCGAGCACCGACAGCGCGAGCACGCCGATCAGCGCCACGGCCCAGAAGGTCGAGCGCCAGCCGAAGTGCAGGCCGAGCCAGGCGCCGGCCGGCACGCCGAGCATGGTGGCGGCCGTGAGGCCGGTGAACATGATCGCGATGGCCGAGGCGCGCTTCTCGGGCGCCACCAGCCCGGTGGCCACCACCGAGCCGACGCCGAAGAAGGTGCCGTGCGCCAGCGATGTGATCACGCGCGCAGCCATCAGCGTCTCGTAGCTGGGCGCCAGCGCACAGGCGATGTTGCCGAGCGTGAAGATCGCCATCAAGGCGAGCAGCACGGTCTTGCGCGAGGCGCGACGGGTGGCGATGGTGAGCAGCGGCGCGCCGACCGCCACCCCGAGCGCATAGCCCGAGATCAACAGGCCGGCGGCAGCGATGGAGACATGAAGATCCGCCGAGACCTGCAGCAGCAGGCCCATGATGACGAACTCGGTGGTGCCGATGCCGAAGGCACCAGCGGTGAGGGCGAGGAGGGCGATGGGCATGATGTCCTGTACTGTGCGGGCATCTGCAAGCTGCGACTAGCTGGTCCGATGGACAAGCATTGATGAGTTGAAGTTGAAGCTCGAACCGGCTATGCACGAATCCGCATCCAGAATAAAATGTACAGACCGTACGGAAAGATTTCCATGCCCCTGCACACCATCGGACTCGAACAGGGCCGCAACACCTTGCCCGAACTTGCATCGCGCGCGCACGCAGGCCAACCGAGCCTGCTGACGCGGCACGGAAAGCCCTACGCGGCCATCGTTTCGCCCGACATGCTCGCGAAGGCCAGGCCGCGCTCCCGCTTCCTGGCACTGCGCGGCAGCGGCAAGGGGCTCTGGGGTGCCTCTCCCTCGAAGGGGATCGCGGACATGCGCAGCGAGTGGGATTGAGGTGACGGGCATCTCCAGAAAAAAGCGCTCGAGTCCCAGGGCACGCAAGACGACTGCAGGCAGCGCCCTGTGGGGTGGCCTGCGTGGCGGCGATCTGGTCGTTGTGGACTCCGCCCCGCTCATCTACCTGCTCGACGACCATCCTGAGTTCGCCGCAGCCTTCGTCGGGCTCTTTGAGCTGCAGGCCGATGGACGGGTTCAGATCGCCATCTCGACCATCGCGATGGCAGAAGTGCTCGCCGGACCTTTCACGCATGGGCAGGATGTGCTCGCCAAGCGCTACGAGAAGGAGCTTGCGAACTTCGAGGTCGTGCCTGTCTCCCACGAAATCGCTGTGACCGCGGCCCGCATTCGTGCAAGCACAGGACTACGCCTGCCCGATGCAATACAAGCCGCGACGACGCTGGAAGTGGGGGCGGCCGCGCTGGTCACGCACGATCGCGATTTCTCACGTCTTACGGGCCTGCGCGTCATTCTGGGCGACCCGGTGCAGCCGGGGGGGCACAACTGACATGCCCCGCATCGATGTCAACCGCTCGGGCGAAATGGAAGCCTTCGTGCACGTGGTCGACCGCGGCAGCTTCTCGGCCGGCGCCCGGGTGCTGGGCATGACGCCCTCGGCCGTCAGCAAGCTGGTGGCGCGGCTGGAGGCGCGGCTGGCGACGCAGCTGGTACACCGCTCCACCCGCAAGCTGCAACTCACGCCCGAGGGCCAGAATTTCTACGAGCGCAGCGTGCGCGTGCTGGCCGACATGGACGAGGCCGAGCGCTGTGCCGCCGCCGGGGCCTCGCCGCGCGGGCGGGTGCGCATCAATGCCAGCTACTCCATCGGCCATTGCGTCCTGATGCCGCTGGTGCCGCGCTTCCTGGAGCTGCACCCGCAGGTCACGCTCGACATCGTGCTGACCGACCGCGTGGTCGACCTGATGGACGAGCGCACCGACGTCGCGATCCGCTGGGGTCCGCTGCCGCCCTCCGACCTCGTGGCGCGCCACCTGTTCGACACCGGCCAGGCGATCGTCGCTTCGCCCGCCTACCTGGAGCGCTACGGCACGCCGCGCACGCCCGGGGAGCTGGAGGCGCACAACCGCATCGGCTCCACCTACCGCCGCTCTGCGCCCGACTGGCCGCTCCTGGTCGAGGGCCGCCAGGTCGAGATGCCCGTCGTGGGCACGGTGCGCGCGGGCGACGGCGAGACGCTGCGACGGCTGGTGCTGGAGGGCGTGGGCCTGGCGCGGCTCTCGCTCTATCACATCCGGCCCGACCTCGAGGCCGGGCGCCTGGTGCCGGTGATGGAGGAGTTCAACCCCGGCGACAAGGTGCCGGTCCATGCCGTCTATCTGGGCAAGGCCGGCCGGCTGCCGGCGCGCATCCGCGCGCTGCTCGACTACCTGGCCGCGCGCCTCGCGGACAATAAGCCGCACCGGGCCACGGGCCCACGCCATCCACGACCATGAAGGAAGTTCCCGACGCCATCGTCTGCGAAGGCTGCGACGCGGTCTACCAGCGCCAGCCCCTGCGCCGGCGCCAGGTCGCCCGGTGCGCCCGCTGCGGCGCCGAACTGGACCGCCATGCCGGCGAGCAGGGCGCGCGCGTGCTGCCGCTCACGGTCGCCAGCCTGATCCTGTTCGCGATCGCCAACCTGTTTCCGATCGTCGAAATCCAGGTGAAGGGCCTGCACAGCCAGACCACGCTGGCCGGCGCGGTGGTGGTGCTCAGCAACGAGGGCATGTCGCCGGTGGCGCTGCTGGTGCTGGCCACCACCATCCTCTTCCCCCTGCTTCAGCTTTGCATCCTGTTCTACCTGCTGGTGCCGATGGCGCGCGAGCGGCGACCTGCGGGCTTCGGCATCCTGGTGCGGGTCCTGCAGATGCTGCGGCCATGGGGAATGATCGAAGTCTTCCTGCTGGGCGTGCTGGTCGCGATCGTCAAGCTCTCGAGCCTGGCGCAGGTGGTGGCCGGGCCGGCACTGTGGGCCTTCATGGGCCTCACCGTGCTGCTGACGGCGGTGCTGTCCTTCAACCCGCGGGCCTTCTGGGAAATGGCGTTCGAGCCGCGGCCGGGGCAACGCAGATGAGCCGCCGGGCGGCACCCACGGCCGACAGCACGGCAGCCGAAGGCGAAGGTTCCCCGGTGGCCATCCGGACGGCCGCCGGGCTCGGCCTGCTGAGCTGCCACCACTGCGGCACCGTGTGGCGCGACGCCGGCGAGGGCGAGCCCTGCGGGCGCTGCGGCACGCACCTGCACCGGCGCAAGCCGCAGAGCATCCAGCGCACCTGGGCCTACCTGATCGCGGCCTGCATCATGTACGTGCCGGCCAACCTGCTGCCGGTGATGATCACCAAGAGCCTGCTGGGCTCGCAGTACGACACCATCCTCTCCGGCGTGATCTACTTCTGGGTCTCGGGGGCGTACGGGCTGGCGGCGATCATCTTCATCGCCAGCTTCCTGGTGCCGCTGTTCAAGCTCACGTCGCTGATCCTGCTGGCCGTGCTGGCCCAGCGCCACAGCGATTGGCGCCAGCCCGAGCGGGCGAAGCTCTACCAGGCGCTCGAGGTCATCGGGCGCTGGTCGATGCTCGACGTCTTCGTGGTGTCGCTGCTGGCCGGCCTGGTGCGCATTCAGGGCTTCGCCGAGATCACGGCCGGCGTCGGCATCGCGGCCTTCGGCGCCGTGGTGGTGCTGACCATGCTGGCCTCGCTGAGCTTCGACGCGCGCCTCACCTGGGACAGCAAGGATGTCATGGAAGACGAAGAACCCGAACCCCGCATGGCCAGCAAGGAACGAGTGGTATGATCGACCCGCAGGACGAGACGAAGCCGCTGGCCAGGCCGGTCATCGTCAGGCGCCGCAACTGGCTGCCTTCGCTGATCTGGCTGATCCCCATCGTGGCGGCGCTGGTCGGCGTCGCGCTGGTGGCGCGCATCCTGTTCGACCGCGGGCCCGAGGTGGTGCTGACCTTCAAGACCGCCGAGGGACTCGAGGCCAACAAGACCGCGGTCAAGTACAAGGACGTGCAGATCGGCACCGTGCAGACCATCCGCCTGGCCGACGATCGCTCCAACGTGCGCGTGGTGGTCCAGCTCAACAAGGAAGCGAAGAGCTTCACCGCCCGGGACACGCGCTTCTGGGTGGTGCGCCCGCGCCTGGACACCTCGGGCATCTCCGGCCTGGGAACCTTGCTCTCCGGCGCCTACATCGGTGCCGACGCCGGAAGCTCGGAGGAGACGGCGAGCGAATTCACCGGGCTGGAGGCGCCGCCCATCGTCACGCGCGATGCGTCGGGCAAGCAGTTTCTGCTGCGCGCGCGCGACGTCGGCTCGCTGGACATCGGCTCGCCCGTGTACTTCAGGCGCATCAAGGTGGGGCAGCTTGCGGCCTACGAGCTCGACAGCGACGGCCGCGGCGTCCTGCTTCGCGTGTTCATCAATGCGCCCTACGACAAGTTCGTGGGGGCCAACACCCGCTTCTGGCATGCCAGCGGACTCGACGTGCAGCTCAGCGCCAGCGGCGTGAAGCTGCGCACGCAGTCGCTGGCGACCATCGTGCTCGGGGGCATCGCCTTCCAGGCGCCTGACGATGCGCAGGGCCCGCTGGCGCAGGAGAACACCACCTTCGCGCTGGCCGAAGACGAGGTCGCCGCCATGAAGGAGCCGGACGGGCCCTCGCAGCCGCTGCTGATGTACTTCAACCAGTCGCTGCGCGGGCTCTCGCCCGGCTCGGTGGTGGACTTCCGCGGCGTGGAGATCGGCGAGGTCAAGTCCATCGGCGTGGAGTTCGACCCGCAGGGGCGCGAGTTCAAGATGCCGGTGCTGGTCCAGGTCTACCCCGACCGCCTGCGGCGCGGCCAGAACCTCGGCACGCAGGAGTCGCGCTACACGCAGACAGAGCGCCTGAAGTTCCTCGTCGACAAGGGCCTGCGCGCGCAGCTGCGCACCGGCAACCTGTTGACCGGCCAGGTCTACGTGGCGCTCGATTTCTTCCCCAAGTCGCCGGCGGTGAAGATCGACCTCGACAAGAACCCGGTCGAGATGCCCACCGTGGCCAACAGCCTCGACGAAATCCAGGCCCAGGTGGGCGACATCGCCCGCAAGCTCAACAAGGTGCCCTTCGAGGAGATCGGCCGCGACCTGCGCAAGACGCTGGCCACGCTCGACAAGACCTTGGCCGGCGCCGAGCAGCTGGCCACCAGCCTGAAGAACGACGTGAGCCCTGAGATGGCCGCCGCGATGAAGGACGTACGCAAGACGCTCAACAGCGCCGAGAAAACGCTCGCCGACGATTCGCCCCTGCAGCAGGACATGCGCCAGACGCTGCAGGAAGTCACGCGCGCGGCGGGCTCGCTGCGCGTGCTGACCGACTACCTCGAACGCCATCCCGAGTCGCTGCTGCGCGGCAAGCCGGAGGACAAGAAGAAATGAACACCATCCGAGCAAGCGGCCTGGCGCTGGCCGCCGCGGCGGTGCTGGCCGGCTGCGCCAGCCCCGCGCCGCAGTACTACAGCCTGGCCGATGCCGATGCGGCCCCGCCCGTGCCGGCGAGCGGCGGCGCCACGGGCTACATCGAACTCGCGCCCATCGCCATGCCCGAACGCTTCGCGCGCCCGCAGCTCGTGGTGCGGCAGAAGGATGCGGCCGCGGGGCCGGAGGTCGACATCCTGGAGCAGCACCGCTGGTCCTCCTCCTTCGAGAACGAGCTGCGCGATGCGCTGGGCAGCGGCATCGCGCGGCGCCTCGGCGCCGTGGACGCCACCAAGGGCGGTCGTCCGCGCGGCCGGCCCGTGATGCGCATCGCGGTGCAGCTGCGGCAGTTCGATGCCGTCGAAGGCAGCCGCGTCGACGCCGGATTCAGCTGGACCCTGCGCCGCGCCGAAGAGAGCCCGGCCATCGGCTGCCAGCTCTCCGTGTCGGAGCCCGTGGAAGGCCGCGGCATCGACGCGCTGGCTCGCGGTGCCCAGCGCACCACCGCGCGGCTGGCCGACGCCATCGCGCGCGGCGTGACTGCGATGCAGGACAACGCGGCGGACCCCTGCGGAAGTTGAAATGAGCCCCGAAGGCTTCGCGCTCTTCGACACCGCCATCGGCGCCTGCGGCATCGCCTGGGGCGCACGGGGCATCGTCGGCGTGCAGTTGCCCGAGGCCGGGGAGGGCGCCACGCGCTCGCGCATGCAGCGGCGCTTCGCGCAGGTGCCGGAGGTGGCGCCGCCGGCCCCCGTGCAAGCCGCGTGCGACGCGATTCGTGCGCTGCTCGAAGGCGAGCCGCGCGACCTGGCGGAGATCGTGCTGGACTACGAAGGCGTGCCGGACTTCCACCGCCGCGTGTACGAGATCGCGCGCCGCATCGCGCCCGGCCGCACGCGCAGTTACGGCGAGATCGCCGCCGAGCTCGGCGACAAGAGCCTCTCGCGCGCCGTCGGGCAGGCGCTGGGCCACAACCCCTTCGCGCCGGTGGTGCCCTGCCATCGGGTGCTTGCCGCCGGCGGCAAGCCCGGCGGCTTCTCGGCGCATGGCGGCGCGACGGCAAAACTCAGGATGCTGATGATCGAAGGGGCGCGGCCGCCGAGCGATACCGAGCCTCTTTTTTGACGAGCGCCCGCGCGTTGATTGGTGTTTTCAGCACCACTTGCCACTGGAAGTGCATCATTTTGTACTAGGATGGCAAGCAGGAGCGAGGAGAAGTCAGGCCGAAGCCAGTCCACTGGCGCCGGCACTGGGTCTTGAACAGCGGGCGCCCTTGCCCGCACGAGGGGAGCTCCATGCCCGTACGCAGCAAGGAAAATTTTCTGGTCTTCGGCTCGCCGAAGATCGAAGAGAGCGAGATCCTGGAGGTCGAAGCGGTCATGCGATCGGGCTGGCTCGGCACCGGCCCGCGGGTGGCGCAGTTCGAGCGCGAGTTCGGCCGCTACCGCGGAGCGGCGCACGCCGTGGCGCTGAACTCCTGCTCCGCGGCCCTCCACCTTTCGCTGCTGGCCTCCGGCGTCGGCCCGGGCGACGAGGTCATCACCACGCCGTTGACCTTCTGCGCGACCGTCAACGCCATCATCCACGCCGGCGCGACGCCGGTGCTGGCCGACATCGATCCTGACACGCTGAACATCGACCCGGCACAGGTGCGCGCCAGGCTGAGCCCGCGCACGCGCGCCATCGTGCCGGTCCACTTCGCGGGGCGGCCCTGCGAGATGGACGAGCTGATGGCGCTGGCCCGGCAGCACGGGCTGAAAGTCATCGAGGATTGCGCGCACGCCATCGAGACCCAGTACCGCGGCCGCAACGTCGGCACCATCGGCGACTTCGGCTGCTTCTCCTTCTACGTGACCAAGAACATCGTCACCGGCGAGGGCGGCATGGTCCTGGCGCGCCGGGAGGAGGATGCGGCCCGCATCAAGGTGCTCGGCCTGCATGGCATGACCAAGGACGCATGGAAGCGCTTCGGCGACGAGGGCTACAAGCACTATTACGTCGTGGAGGCCGGGTTCAAGTACAACATGATGGACCTGCAGGCGGCGATCGGCCTGCAGCAGCTGACGCGCGTCGAGCCGTACTGGCAGCGCCGCAAGCAGATCTGGAAACGCTATGTCGACGAGCTTTCCGACCTCCCGCTGGCACTGCCGCCGGCGCCGGCGCCGGACACGCGCCATGCGCACCATCTTTTCAGCGTGCAGCTCGACGAGTCGCGCTGCGGCATCTCGCGCGATGGCTTCCTCGACGCGATGACGGCGCAGGGCATCGGCGTCGGGGTGCATTACCTGGCGCTGCCGGAGCATCCCTACTACCAGCAAAGGCTCGGCTGGCGCCCCGAGGACACGCCGCATGCCACGCGCGTGGGCCGGCAGATCGTCTCGCTGCCGATCTCGGCCAAGCTGAGCGACCAGGATGTCGGCGACGTGATCTCCGCGGTGCGGCTCATCCTGGAGAAACACGCAGCGCTTGCGGCGGCCAACACGTGCTGATCTCCATCCTCATCCCGGCCTACGCGCGCCCGGAACAACTGGCCGAAGCGCTGCAAAGCATCGCCCAGCAGGAGCGCTCGCTGATCGGCGAGATCATCATCGGCGACGACAGCCCGCGCGCGTACTGGGCTCGCAACCAGGCGGTCATCGCGCAGAGCGGTCTGGCGGAGCTCATCGACTACCTCCCGAGCGAGCCTTCCAGGGGGACCTATCCCAACCAGTGGTTCCTGGCCTCGCGCGCGAAGTTCGACCACCTGCTGATCCTGCACAACGACGACCAGCTGTGCGCCGGCGCGCTGAGTGTGTTGGCGGATGCCTGCGCCAGCGAGACGGATGCCCGCGTCAAGCTGTGGTTCGGGACGCCGTTGATCATGGACGAGGCCGGCGTCGTCGATCCCGAGCGCTCCGCTGCCAGCGACCAGTGGTACGGCCGGCAGGGCCCGGCCGCGGCGCGCCCGATGTGGGAATGGTGCCTCGAGGAGTCCATTCCGCCCGATGCCTTCCTGGTGGAAAAGGCGAGCTATCTGCAGCACATGCGCAGCGAGCGCGATGGCAACGTGGGCGACTGGGGTTTCTCGGTGCGCCTGGCCAACAGCGGCGCCTGGGCGCGCTATGTGGGGCAGGCCGTGTCACGCTACCGCGTGCAGGCCGGTTCCGTCACCGTTGCGGGGCGCGGCGTGGACGCCCACCGGGCCTTCGAGCTGGCATGCGAGCTGCGCGTGCCGCCCGAGCATGAAGCCGCGAAACGCCGCTTTTATCGGAACATGCGCGTGGTCGCCCTCCGCTATGCGCGCGACGGCGAGCGCATGCGCGCCTGGCAGGCGCTGCTGTGGCCCGGCATGCCATGGGAGCACCGCCTGTCGCTCCGCTTCTTCGTGATCGCCCTGATGCTGCTGACGCCGCGCCCGTTGTGGCTGTGGGCGCTGCACTACAAGAGCTGATCAGGGGCGGCCCGCGCTATACCGATCCCTTGATCGGCTTGTGCTTGAAGACGGCACGGATGATGCCGTGGTCGTTGGTGCCGTCGCCCTTGTGGTCGTCGAAGTTGAGGTGGTCGTTGTTCACCGCCAGCCCGTCGAAGAGCCAGAGCCGCCGCCGGCTGTTGTCGTAGAACTGCTCGCTGACCAGGATGTGGTCCAGCGATTCGCGGAAGTCCTGGTGGACGTGGGTGTAGTAGACGTCGCGCGTGTCCCGGTATTCCTGGAGCGTCTGCGCGGTGTAGAACGCCACGTCCCCGCCGCCGACGGAGTCGCCCACCAGGTAGCGGGGCTGCTCCGTCAGGATGTTGGCCGTGTTGCTCTGCTGGCCGTCGTTGATGTCGCCGAGCACGATCACCGGCGTGTCGTTGTCCTTCATCTGCTCGGTCAGCAGAAAGCGCAGCGCAGCGGCCTCGGCGGTGCGGCGGATCGTCGACAGCGCGGCGCCCAGCGCCGTCGAATGCTTGCCGTAGGCCGCCTTGTCGGCCTTGAACCATGCTTCGTTGAAGACCTTGGTGGGTGCCTTCGACTTGAAGTGGCACACGTAGACATGAACATCCGGCTCGTCCTCGCGCGGCTTGATCGTGAAATGCGCCACCGGCCTGGAGAAACCGCGGATCGCCACGTCGATTTCGGGCGTTTGCGGATCGTCGCCGCTGGATTGCAGCTTGAACTTCTGCGGAAACTCGCTGATCCAGTTCGGCGCGCTGCTGAGCAGCCCCTTGCGCACGATTGCGGCGCAGACGATCTTGCGGCCGTCGGCGTCGGGCGGCACCAGGAGGTCGTAGGAGTCCGCGAGGGCCGCGGCCTCGAGCGCCCGGGCCAGCGAGGCGGCATGCCACAGCTCCTGGAAACCGAAGATGTCCGACTTCAACATGCCGAGCTGCCGCACCGTCCAGGCGATCTTTCGCTCGTATTCCTCTTGCGTCCAGCCGTTCCTGTCCGAGTAGAGCGCGCGGCCCGGCTCGTTGAGGTTGTAGAGATTGAAGGTGGCCAGGCTCAGTTCTTTCAGGTTCATCGCAGTGCTCCTCTGGATGCGGAATCAACATAGCCGCGCTTGGTGACAGCCATGCGAACTCAGCGCATTGGGCGTTCATCGGCGCCCTTGCGCAACTACCAACTTTGGTAGGTTGCCGGGCTGCCTAGCACAGCAGGTTGCGTCCCGCTCGCACGCGCCATTGCGGCCTTGGCGACAATCGCGCGATGACTTCCTTGCAGGCTCAGCCGGCCGCCCCCGCCCAGGCACCCGCCGCCGACGGGCTGCCGCAGCCGCAGCGGCGCTGGGCGATGCTGGTGATCGTCCTGGGCATCCTGGTCGCCGTGCTCGACGGCACGATCGTCAACCTGGCGCTCCCCGGCATTGCGCGCGAGCTCCGGGCCAATCCGGCGCATGCGATCTGGGTGGTCAATGCCTACCAGATCGCGACGCTGGTGATGCTGCTGCCGCTGGCCTCGCTGGGCGACCTGGTCGGCTACCGGCGCGTGTACCTGGTGGGCATGGCGCTCTTTGCATTGGCCTCGTTGGCGGCGATGCTGGCCGATTCGCTCGCCACGCTCATCGCCGCGCGGGCCCTGCAGGGCTTGGGCGCCGCCGGCCTGATGAGCGTCAATTCGGCGCTGGTGCGGCTGGTCTATCCGCGCGCGCAACTCGGTCGCGGCATGGCGATCAATTCGATGGTGGTGGCGTGCGCCTCGGTCGCCGGGCCCTCGGTGGCCGCCGCGATTCTTTCGGTGGCTTCGTGGCCCTGGCTGTTCGCGCTCAACCTGCCGCTGGGCCTGCTGGTGCTGGCGCTGGGCTGGCGCGCGCTGCCGGTGCAGCGCGCGGCCATTGCCACGGGCGAACGCTTCTCCTGGATCGACGTCCTGCTCAACGTGCTGATGTTCTCGCTGGTTTTCGTCGGTGCCGACCGGCTGGGCGTGCGCACCGAGGCGGGGCAGGGCGCCCAGGCCGGCGCGTGGCTGCTGCTGCTGGCCGGGCTGGCGGTGGGCGTCGTCTACCTGCGGCGCCAGCGTGCGCTGGCCGTGCCGCTGTTCCCGATGGACCTGCTGCGCATCCCCGTGTTCGCGCTGTCGATGGGCACATCGGTGGCCGCCTTCTGCGCGCAGATGCTGTCCTTCATCGCGCTGCCCTTCCTGCTGCTCGAAACCTACGGGCGCTCCCACGTGGAGGCCGGCCTGCTGATCACCGCCTGGCCGCTGGCCATCGTGGTGATGGCACCGATCGCGGGGCGCCTCATCGGCCGCTACCCGGACGGGTGGCTGGGCGGCATCGGCCTGAGCCTGCTGTCGCTCGGCCTCGTGCTGCTGGCCACGCTGCCCGCACAGCCCGCCAATGCCGACATCGTGTGGCGCATGGCGCTGTGCGGCCTGGGCTTCGGCCTGTTCCAGTCGCCCAACAACCACACCATCGTGACCTCGCCGCCCGCGCATCGCAGCGGCGCGGCCAGCGGCATGCTGGGCACCGCGCGGCTCACGGGCCAGACCCTGGGCGCGGTGCTGCTGGCGGGCATCTTCAGCGTGTGGCCACCGCACGCGGGCCGCGGTCCCTTCATCGCGCTGGGCTTGGCCGCCGCCTGCGCGGCCGTGGCCGCGGTGTGCAGCACGTTGCGTACGCGCGAGCCTGATCGGCGTCACGCCGAGGGACGAGGCTGACGATGCGCCAGGATCGGCTCCGACGCTCGAATCGCACCGTCGGCAAGCCTGTGCTTCTTGAAACGGGATGTTCTTCTCATGAAGGGTGGTCAAAAAACGAAGAGCTCGCCGTTGGCTTCCCAGCTACGGATGAGCATGTATTCCCGCTCCAGGATTTCCTCGCTGTCGCAGGCGAGATAGGCGATGCCGGCATTGGTAAACAGATCGATGGTTCGCGTCACCGGGTCGCCGGGCTGCGGCGCATGGATCAGAGACCGGAAGGACTTCAGCGTCGAAAACTTCTCTCGGCTCCTGTTCTCTTTGAGGGTCCCCGAGCCGCTCGAAGAGAGAGTGACGCAATGCAGGTGGTTCTTGCGGGAATACGACGTCCCGAGCAACTCGGAAAAGGCTGCCGGGTCGGCATGGCGCAGCACTGTCAAGCTGACATGAGAGTGCCCAGTCGCCTCCATGACCGCCTCGTGATCGATCGTTCCCTGCATGCGGGCCGCCGTTTCGATCAGCAGCAACTTCCCACCATGGGTCTGGAAGAGTTCGGTATGCGACGGTCCCTCCCTGATCCCCAATGCGTCCAGGCATGCGATCGTGTAGAGCTCCAGGAAGTGAGCCAGGTCGTCGTTCGGTGACAGCAGGATCTCGCGGTCGCATATCAGCGAGGCGCCGGGCACGGCAATCTTGTCATCCCTCCAGATCTCGGCGATGTAGTGGCGACCATTCATGCTGACCGCGTTGACGATGAACTGCTGCCCGGCGATTTTTTGCTGCAGGATTGCAGCGTCGTTGATGTTGCCCAGCTTGTTTCGCTTGCCAAGGATGGCATCCACGGCTATCGCGACCTCGACCAAGTCATTGCAGAACCTGACGCCGTCGGCGCCCACGCTTGCCGACGGCTTGACTACCACGGGCCAGCTTCGCAGCGCCGCCGCCCAGTCGAGCGCATCGTCGACCGTGGTGCAACGGGCTTGCTTCAGCGCCGAGAGACCGGCCTTCTTGAGGCGCTCGTGCATCTCGTATTTGTCTCTGCGAAGGCGGCTGGTGTGCGGATCGTTCCCGGGCACGTGCAGCAGTCGTGCCAGCCGCTCGGCTGTCTCGACGCCGGTCTCCGTGCCCGCGATCACGCACACGATGGGTGCGAGTCTCGTCAGATCGGCCGCGATGTCTTCGACACTGCCCGGCACGCCGACGACGAAGTGCTGCTGGAAATCGCCGGGTTGGAAGGTGGCAAGGAAGTCGGCCGGGATGTCGGGTGAACTTTGAACGTGGACGCATCCAATGCCGAAACTCTCGAACTCCTTCGGCAGGCACGATCCTGTGGAATAGGCGTCGACGATGACCGTCAATTCCCTTCGCGGGTGTCTTGTGTTGCGCATGTGCTCCCTGTGCGGCATTGAAGGAGAGCGGATTCTGCGTACTCACCCCAGGCTCGACAACTACCAAAGTTGGTAGGTTGACGACCTCGCGCGCAACCGATAGGCGATCGCTGAAGCACCCATACTCGCGCCTGAGCCCTGCGGCCCGCGGAAGGCTCATCGCTACACGACCCGCAAGATGGAGGTTATCCAATGAGTCAGATCGGCAAGCCGCCAGGCGACGACGCACTGATCCGGCATGGCTGTGAATCCACGCTGTGCCCGCAGTCCTCGAAGCCTTGGGTCCTGGCCGCGGCCATCATCGGCTCGAGCATGGCCTTCATCGATGGCACCGTGGTCAACGTGGCGCTGCCTGCGATCCAGCGCGAACTGGACGCGACGGCCTTCCAGGCGCAATGGGTGGTGGAGTCCTACGCGTTGTTCCTGGCGGCATTGCTGCTGGTCGGCGGCGCGCTGGGCGACCTGTTCGGGCGGCGGCGCATCTTCGCGCTCGGCGTGCTGCTGTTCGCGCTGGCTTCGGTGGGTTGCGCGCTGGCGGGCACGGTGCAGCAGCTGATCCTGGCGCGCGCGGTGCAGGGCATCGGCGGGGCCTTGCTGGTGCCGGGCAGCCTGGCGCTGATCAGCGCCAATTTCGAGAAGAAGGAGCGCGGCCGCGCCATCGGCACCTGGTCCGGCGCCAGCGGCATCACGGCGGCCGTCGGGCCGGTGCTCGGCGGCTTCCTGGTCGACCACTACTCGTGGACCTGGGCCTTCCTGGTCAATGTGCCGATGGCGCTGGCGGTGCTGTGGATTGCGTGGCGCCACGTGCCGGAGAGCCGCGGCAGCTCCGCGGGGAGCGGACTGGACGTGTGGGGCGCCGCGCTCGCGACCGCGGCGCTGGGCGGCATCGTCTATGCCTTCATCGAGGCGCCCACGCAGGGCTGGCGTTCCGCGGCGGTGCTGGCGGCGCTGGCCATCGGCGTCGGAAGCAGCCTCGCCTTCGTGGCGGTGGAGCGCCGTGTCCGGTCGCCGATGCTGCCCTTGGCGCTGCTGCGCATCGGCAACTTCGCCGGGGCCAACCTGCTGACGCTGCTGCTGTATGCAGCCCTCGGGGGCGGGCTGTATTTCTTTCCGCTCAACCTGATCCAGGTGCAAGGCTACTCGGCCACGGTGGCGGGTGCCGCGCTGCTCCCATTCATCCTGATCATGTTCGCGCTCTCGGGGTGGGCGGGGCAACTGGTGGATCGCTTCGGGCCGCGCCTGCCGCTGGTGGTGGGGCCGAGCATCGCGGCGGCGGGCTTCGCACTGTTCGCGGTGCCCGGCGTTGGCGCGAACTACTGGACGGCCTTCCTGCCGGCGGTGGTGGTGCTGGGGTTCGGCATGACGATCACCGTCGCGCCGCTCACGACGACCGTGATGAATGCGGTGGGGGAAGAAGCGGCGGGCATCGCCTCGGGCGTGAACAACGCGGTGTCCCGTGCGGCCTCGGTGCTGGCGATCGCGGTGTTCGGCGTGGTGATGGCGTGGGTCTTCGATGCGGTGCTGGCCGAGGGCTTGCGTGAAGCGGGGGCGTCGGCGCAGGCCAGGGCCTTCATCGAAGGGCAGCGCAGCAAGCTGGCGGGGGCGGAATTGCCGACGGGCCTCGATGCGGCTGCGGCGGCTGCGCTCAAGCAGGCAGTGGCCGAGTCCTTCGTGGCGGGCTTTCGGTGGGTGATGCTGCTCTGCGCGGGGCTGGCGCTGCTGAGCGCGCTGAGCGCGTGGGTGATGATCGGGCGCGGGCCGAGCGAGGCGAGGGCGGTGGTGCCGAGGGCGAGGTAGCGGTCAGCGAGGCAGCAGGTTCGAGGGACAGAAATGGGCGTCCACGTCCGACGCAAGTGCGGCGCTTACCCTTGGAGGCTTCTGACTGGATCTGTGACAATTTCGCATCCACGATCCACGACTTCCGGGAGAACTGCATCATGAAAAGCCTACCCCTGTGCGCACTCGTCGTCTCCATCCTCTTTGGCCCGCCAACAGTATTCGCTGATCCTCACAAGGACGAGAGCGGGCACGGCAAAAGAAAACATGGCCATCGCGAGTTCAAGGAGGAGTACTGGGACGGCAACTGCAAGGTCGAGCGCAAGCTCGAAAAGGGTGGCGAGTACAAGGAAGAACGGAAATGCAAAGGCGCGGGCTACCAGAGGCCCGGCCATGCCTATGCGCCTGCTCCCGTCTACGTACAGCCCCCGCCGCCGCCCGTCTACGTGCAGCCCCCAGAGCCGGGTGTCGTGATTCATGGCACCGTGAGGGTCCGATAGTCGGAAGACACAAACCGGGGGGCACTTTACTCCGAGGCATCGGAGTGCCGACGCGTTGACACAGTGCTTTGATCCATCCGGCGACTTGAAGTCCTTGTCGCGCCTGGAAACGGGTCGTTTCCCTCTGTGGATTCGTGGAGCGGGTGAAGGGAATCGAACCCATCGGCCTGCTCGCGCTTCATTGGGGAAATGAAGACATCGTCGTGTGCAGTACACCGGGCTGGTACACACGGGCGAGGCCTGAATGTACACCCAACGACGGCTGAGGAGCCGAGCGAAGCGAGGTCTGGAGCCACCAGTCAAGGCTGACGCGCACCAGGGACATGCGCCATCCCGGCCAGTTCAGAGACCTCCACACAACCGATGGACGGTCGTTAGCTCGAACGACGGGTCACTGACGCCCCGATACAGTCGCGTCTTGGTGCCCCAAAGCTCTACGCCCTGGAGGTATCGCAACAAGTCGGAAATCTCGATCTCTTTTACTGCCACTCCTCTTCCCACGGAAGAACGCATTGCCCGCTCAAAGTCTCTGGATCAGCGATTTGGACCATGACATCGCCGCTTCGATGACCCAGTTTGTTTGTTGCTGGGTTAGCGTAGGCATAGGTTCACCGCCGGGACCATGCCCAAGCGGATTGCGCACGTGGCGGAAGATCGCCTTGAGCGCGTCGCCCTCCCACACCTCTATGAAGCGTCCATTCTTCATCGCCACCAAGTTATCAATGTAGGCGGCTGCACCCGACTCTTTGCCACTCGTCCAACCCTTCTCGTCCGAGATGATCTTGATAACGCTTTCAAGCGCCTTCGCCGCATAAAACGCGGGGTCACGGTCATTTGCTTCGCGGCGGTCGATGGCTTCTTTCATATCCATATCCACGTTCTGCCACTTCACGTCTGCGACCAGTTTCCAGAATGGCGCGGCGATCTCCTGCTGGATCTTCTCATCGGTCTCGATCTGGATGAAACCGTTGTGATAATGCAGTGGGGCTTTCGCTTGCCGGAACCGCTCGTTGAGTTCGTCTGCGAACGAAGCAAACAATGCATTCACTCGTTCATTGTCGGCCTTGGCTTCACGCTCGGAGTTGGAGGCGGCTCCTGCCTTGCTGTTGCCGCGTAACTTGCCCAAGGTGCTGTAGCGCAATATGTCGGCGTAGGCAGCTTGCTTTAGGAACTCGGGGAAGTCTCGGTTGATGATCGCGATGGCCTCCATGCGCTCGCGAAAAGCCAACTCGATGAAACTGATGCGCTCCTTCATGTAGCGATCGGGATCTGCCGCTACATTGAAGGGGGCGAGCATCCATGTTTTACACACCATGTCCATGGTGAAGGTACCGTAACGCCAGATTTTGTTCGCGTCGTAGTAGTTCCAGGTGAGCGGCGACAAGCTTTCCAAGCCTAGTTCCATGCTGAGCTTGCTATGGACGCTCTCCCATCTCGGCCTGTTGGTCTCAATGACCTTTTTGTCGTGCCAGTAAGGCATTACCTGCTCCAGAACTATTCGCCACCCTTGGGTGATCAAAGTGCGCTCGCGCTCGCCGAAATCCTTCCATATGGGGCGGTCTGCATATCGCGTAGCAAAAATATCAGTAAGCACGGCGGGCTCTCTTGCGATGCTGAAAGTTCAAGGTAGGGCGTCGCGAGAATACCTGAGGCTTCGCTGGCGATCCCGGTCAAACGGCCATAAAAACAGTGGCTTGGGAGCGCAAGCGACAATGCAAAGACGACGTGCGAACCCTCGGGCTCACTGTGAAAGGGGCGCCGCAGAGGCCAGGGCGGCCCCAGGGATCGCCGGGGCAAGTCGGGTCGCCCTCGGTGGCCCTTGCACCCGTGCAAGTGCGCCATCCAAGGGCGTTCAAAATCGAGCGATTGCGGACAGGGTCAGTAAAGATGTCCACAAATTAGCTTGACCCTCTTTCGGACAGGCGGCATGATTCGGACTACCTTTTCGTACAGGAAGCCCCTATGTCCCGAGTCTTCGCCTACTGCCGCGTCTCCACTGCCGACCAGACCCCCGAGAACCAAGCCCGAGAGATCGCAGCGGCTGGCTTCAACGTCCAAGCATCCCGGGTGGTCGCAGAGACCGTCAGCGGCTCCGTGCTCGCCTCGGAGCGCCCAGGCTTTGGGAAGCTGCTGGACAAGCTGGAGTCCGGGGACGTGCTGGTGGTCACCAAGCTGGACCGGCTCGGCCGGAATGCCATGGATGTCCGGGCCACCGTGGAGGCCCTGACGGGCATGGGCGTCCGGGTTCACTGCCTCGCCTTGGGCGGCGTCGACCTCACCAGCCCGGCAGGCAAGATGACCATGGGCGTCATCGCTGCTGTGGCCGAATTCGAGCGGGACTTGCTGGTGGAGCGCACGCAATCGGGCCTCGCCAGGGCGAAGGCTGAAGGCAAGGCCCTCGGGCGCCCCTCGGCTCTCTCGGCGTCTCAGGTCGCAGAGGTCGGCCAGCGGCTCGCAGCAGGGGAGGCAGTGGCCGCCATCGCCAGGGCCATGGGCACAAGCCGACAGACGATCATGAGAGCCAGGGACAGCCTGGGTGCCTGAGGCGTCCCATGTCTCCAGAGCCGGCCTGTGTGCCGGCTTTCTTGTGGTCGCAGCCAGCAGAGGGGGAGGGGCACGGGGGGCGCCTGCGACAGGCCGGGGACGCCAAGGACTGTCCGCGAATTTTCGGGAAAAATTTAAGGTGGCAGAGGGTCCCAGGACCCGCAGGAGCCGTTCAGGCCCCCCCGGGGATGCCTGGGGTGCCCCAGCACCTCCCTGCGATTCCTACGCCGTTTGCGCGGCTCCCATGCGCTCCAAGTTCTCCCTCCTGAGGTCCAGCGGGTCACCATCCCGAAGCCTCACCTCGGCACCCCCAAAGAGGGCCTTGGCCAGCAGGATCTGCCGAGGCGGGTCGTACTCCCTTAGGACGACAACCACGGTGTCCCGGGTCCTGACGGTCTGCAGCTTCAGGCCGGCGGCCAGGAGGGGCTGGAGGGTCTCCCAGTCCTCCCGGTCCATCAGGACAGCGTGACCGTTGGTCGTGTCGACCTCGACCCAGTCGCTCATGTCTGCACCGCTGCCTGCCGGGCTCGCTGGCGCTCCCTTCGGGCCTTGGTGGCGCATGTGTTGCAGAGGCTGGTGAGGCCGTCCGGGCTCTTCGGCCACACCTTGAACATCGTTGGGGACTTGGTCTTGCCGCAGCACGCGCAAACCTTGGTGGCCCCCAGAGCCACCGTGACAACCGGGACAGGCTTGGGAGCCTTGGCGGTAACGGTGAGGTCCGGGGCCAGCTTGACGCAATCGGCATCCCTGCGCATCCGGCTGAGCATCTCGGCTTCGGCTGATCTTGGGAACATCTCAGACCCTCTTGATCTGCGACAGCCGGAGGTCCAAGGGGTCAGCAGGCAAAGCCAGCGTGTCGCCTTCCTGGGCGTTCAAAAGCGCAGCAGCGATCAACACCCCATGCTGCATCGGGGTCTCGTGCCGGCTGTAGGCGCGGAGCATCCCGTCTTCGTCCAGCCACCAGCGAGACTTCGTGAGCCTGGGGCCGTCCGGGGTGTTCGCGGTGATGCGCAGGAAGTCCGAGCGGTTCAGGATGGCCTTGCGGGGATGCTGACCCTCCACACTGACGAAGACGAGATCGCCTTCGATGATGGGGACGTTCTGCGGGTCTTGGCTGGCAATGAAGTGCGCGAGTCTGCCACCGGGGCGGGGCTTGCCGTTATTGACGTGGGGGCCGTTGGGACGGCTGCGGTTCTTGGTCGTGTTCATCGACGGCTCCCCTTGCGGCTGCGGCGACGGGTGGGCGCTGGCAAGACCACAGGGACACGTTGTGCCTCGATGGCGGCCAGGGCTTCCCGGACTCGCTTGCGGTCCTCGATGGCTCGGGGGTCGCCGACGATCTCAGCCATGGCATCGATGGCGCCGGTGCGATTGGCATGAGCGACCAGCACAGGGTCCAATCCGTACTGCGCCGACACATCCCGCAGCGCTTGGGCGCGGTGCTCCACCGCACGAGGGGAATCGTGGCGGTAGAAGCTGTGGCGGGTCTTGTGCTCCAGCAGCTTGTCAGCCTCGGACAGTCGGGCCGTCAGGCGGTCGAAGTAACTGCGGACGGCCTCGGGGAGACCGTAGCCCCCGGTTGCCTCGATGGCGGGGATCACTTCGTCGGTCAGCCAGTCTTGGAAGCGCTCAGCCTCGGGCTTGCGGGACTTTAGGATCAGCTTGTAGGCGCCTGACTTGGTCAGGAACCACGGGGCGCTCCCGGGCAAGCCTAGGGAATAGCGAGACTTGTACCGCTCGGGCAGGGCCTCCACAGCATCGCTCACGTTGGCGATGCTCAGCGCGGCGCAGATGTCACCGGCATGTAGCCATAGCTGCCCGTCCTGCACCATGGCGCGGAGCGGGTGGGAGTCGAAGTTGAAGGGGATGATGTTGGAGTCGTTCATTGAGTTCTAGCTTTGAAAAAGCGAAGCCCGCAGGGCGAACCGTGCGGGCTTCAGGGGCTCGATGTGGCCGGTGGTTATCCGGCAGACTCGATTGAGAGGCGCCCCTTCACGGGGGCGAGGCGGACCCGATAGCGGGCGAATGGGCGCTCAGGCGGCAGGCGCCGTTGCTTCCCGGTGGTACTTCTCGATGACGCGGGCCAGCGTCTCGATTCGCACGGCTTTCGGGGGCTCATCGGCATGGAACGCGTCCAGGCAAGCCAGAACCTCCCAGGTCATGGCGAGGTAGTCCAAACGAGGCCTGACCTCCGGGTAGAACTTGGTGAACTCTCCGACTGACCTGTCGGCGACGACGAAGAGCGGGTGGTACAGCACCTCGGCGAGTACGGCGAGACGTTGCGGGGCGGCGAAATGCATAGCTCAGGTCTTTCCATTGGTTGAGTAACTGCAGGCAGGCGAAGGCACCCACGACCCGCGACGGTCGTGAGGCATCGTCAGTTGCTTGCGTTTGCGATCTCGCCGAAGAGGCGAATCTGTTGGTTCATCGGAAGGAGGCGCACGAACTTCTCGCCCGCCTTGTCGAGTTGCCCGTCGACGACATTGCTGACGCCTTGGTAGACCGACTGCACCTCGCTGAATGCCGGGCCCAGGAGGCCCGTGAGCCCCTGGCTCTGCGAGAAGCGCGTCGAGGGCGCGAAGAACTTGGTGCCAAGCATCTTGTTCAGGTGGTTGCCCAGCCCGGACTTGGACACGGCGTCGAAGTAGGGCGCCGAGGCACCCATGATTCCCGAGCGGTCGAACATCTCGCGCACGAGGGTCGAAGGGTTCTGTTCCCAGTCCTTCATCTTCTCGTCGAGCTTGCCGTTCTCGTAGGCCCTCAGCGTGGACATGAGCGTCCCGAGCGACATGGAGATCGCCAGGGCGGCCATGCCGCTGTAGTAGTCCCCGGTCACTGCGCCGCGTTGGATGCCGGCGCGAATGAAGAACTCCAGCGTCATGTGCGCGTGGCTCTGGAACTGCTGCAGCGCCTTCACGTAGACCGATCCGTCGTGCATGTTCGTGGGGATCGCGCCGATGGACTCGGTGTAGGCCGAGCGGTTCTGTGCCTTCACGACGCTGTTCTCGAAGACATCGACCAGCCGGGGGTTGTCCCACTGATCAATGCCCGGGTCGAACAGCTTGCCGTGCCACGTTCCATGCTTCTTCATCTGCGCCGCAATGCCTGCGTACTCCGCAGCCCCGATGTTCATCGAGGCGAGCCGAGCCTTTCGGCTGGCGTGGAGCTTGTCCCACGGCTGCTTGCTGAACTCGGCCATGTCCGCGATGTGCGCGAACGCCGCGTTGCGGCGCACGAAGTCCGAGATCAGGTTCAGGCCCGTGGCCCACGTCACCTTGTCGCCAAGGTTCTGCATGCCGATCTCAAGATGCCGGGTCGCGGTGCGCGTCAGCGTGCCGTCGTCGCCGTAGCCGAACTGGTCCAGGGCAGAGCCCCGGCCGACGGCCCGCTGCGAGATGCCGGTCTGCGCCACGTTCTCCATGGAGGCCATCAGCACCTTGATCTGGCGCAAGCCTTCCAGCCTGCCGCCCTCGTCGCCGTTCTTCATCGCCGCGTCCATCTCCTTCAGCAGGCGCCCGTAGGCTCTGCCGTTGGTCACGATCTGCCGGACGATGCGCGGGTTCTGCAGCACGGCTGTGCCGATGTTCTGCACCGCTGCCTTCCAGATGCCGCCTGCGATGCGCAGGTACGCGCCGTTCATCAGGGTCTTGACCCCGAACGACAGCATGTCGGTGTCCTCCACGGTCGTCCGGCCGGCGTTGCGGTCCCAGACGTGCTTCAGGTCCTTCAGGCCGCGCTCGTGCATCGCCTGCCGCGCCTTGCGCTCTTCGGGGTTCGGGGCTTCCTCGACCCACTTGAGTAGTTCCGCGTCCGCCTCTTCGGCGACCTTGGCGTAGCTCTTGCCGTCGTAGGCTTCGTGCAGCGCGATCCGGCCGCCCATGTCCCGCGTGTAGCGGTCCATCATGTGGCTCAGGTCCGACTCAACGAACCCTTCGTCCATGGCTTCCTTCAGCGTCTGCTCGTCCCACTTCAGGCGACGCTCCTTCAGGCGTCCGATCTCCGGCACCTCGTCGAGCAGCATGCCGCCCGGATAGTGGTCCAGGCCGCTCAGGTGCTTCGCGAGCCTCTCAGCCCACTCAGCCTTCGGGGTGCGGTTGCCGAGCGCCTTGGCGATGCGGCCGGTCTTCCGGTGCTCGCGCAGGGCGGCCCGTGCCTCCTTGCGGCTCACGGAGGTCGCGCCACGCACAGCCTTCCAGACGTTCACGGATTCCTTGCGGGCCGCCTCAGCTTTCGCCACGGCTTCCTGCAGACGGTCCACGCGCACGCGCTGCTGCTCCAGCATCTCTTCGACGCCCTCGGCGGTGTCCGCCAAGCGCTTGTCCTTCTTGAAGACCTCGATCTCCCGGATCACGCTGTCGCGGAACCGGACGGCGTCGCGCTGCAGGGCAGCGGCTGCGGACAGCTTCTGCTCGGCCTCAGCCAGGAAGGCATTGGCGGCCACGCGCTCTTGAATCGCCTCGTCGATCTCGGCCATCTTGGCGACGTACTCGGGCGAGCCCGGCTGCATCTTGCCGGGGCGCTTGCCGGTCACAGGGTCCTTGGGTCCGCTGCGTTCCATGCGGAGCGCCTCGATGACACCTTGGGTCTCGGTGACGTTGGCCTTGGCGGCCTGGGCGCCTTCGAGCGCCTCGTCGACCTGGGGGCCGGTCTCCTCGAACTTGCGGGTCGCATGCTCGCCCAGGTCCAACAGGTCGGGGTAGTCCCGGCCCATCTGCTCCAGGCGCTTCTGCGCACGCTCGGCGCGAGCCTGGGCGTACCCGAGGTTCCGGGCTTGCCAGCCGGCTTCGGCGCGACGGGCCTTGGAACGGGCTGAGGCGGCCGTCAGGCGCTTCTTGTCCTTCTCCCAATACCCAAGGGTGTCCTCCCAGTTATCGACGTCGCTGAGCGCCTTCGTGAGGCGTTGCTCGGCAGCGGTCCAGGCGGCAGCGGCCTGCTCGCGCAGGTTGTGCTCAAGCTCGCCGTTCCACTCGCGCAGGGTCTGGTTCCACAGCACGGGGTCGTTCTGCAGTTCCTCCAGCGTCCGGCCGGGCTTGGCCGGCTCGGTGGCCGTGGCAGGCACCGGGTCCCAGATGTGACCCGCTTCCTTGAGCCACTTCTCGTCGGGCGTCTCGGCCGCCACCTTCATCAGGATGTTCTCGAACGCCTTGCGGTTGCGCATGATCTGGCCGCGCACGAACATGATCGGCAGGCCATAGGCTTCGCCCTGGTCCTTGCGGGCTCGGGCGGCGTCGTATTCCTGCTGCGTCTTGATCAGGTCCTTGAGTTCCTGGCGCGTCGCCTTGAGGGCTTCGGCCTGGCTGTGGTCCCCTTGGTTGACTTTCGCGTGCAGGGCAGACAGCCGCTGCTCGGCGTCCTTGATGCGGGCCTTGAGGTCCACCTTGTCGCCCAGCATCCCGATGTCATCGGCGCGGTTGAACATCTCGTTCATGTGGCGCTTCGACGCCTCGGCGGCCTTGCGGACCTCGGCATAGATCGCCTCGACCTGATCGTCGGTGCGGCCGGGGGTCTTCAGGCGCTCGCGGATTTCCTTCGGCGCGTTGACGTTGTTCGTCATCTTGGCCCGCATCTCGGCAACCACCTCACCGAAGAACTCTTCGCGGGTGATGGCGTTGCGCTGGACCTTGCCGTTGGTCAGGTCGTCGATGGCGCCCTTGGCGCGAGCAGCCCACTTCGATTCGCCGAGGGCGATCTGGGCAGCGCGGAGGTGGCCCTTCAGTTCGTCCTGCAGCGCGGTGCCCTTCTGGCGCCACACGTTCTTGATCGACTCGGCCTCGGGACCGCTGGCCTCGCCGCGAGCCATGGCCCGGTTCAGGAATCCGAAGTGGTCGGTGCCACGGGTCAGGAGCCCACGCAGGTGCGCGGGGTAGTGAGGCATGCGGCTGAAGACGGTGCCGTTCATCAGCGTGCCGATCTTCCCGACGAGGCCGGTGGCCGCATCGGTCACACCCATGACGGCCTTGCCGACGCGGCCGGGCGCCTGAGCGGGCAGGGTGGCATCGGCGTCACGGGCGGCCTGGGCGGCCAGGGACTCACGGGTCTCCTTGGACACGGCGTCGGCGCCGCCGGACGAATGGATCGTCTCGCCTTCGGATTCGAGCTGGCCCGGCTTCACGATGTGGACCGGGTCGCCGCTGGGGGCGTCCTTGCCGAGCGGGTTGCTCGGGTGGCCCGGGATCAGCGGGGAGTCCGGGGGCAGGTTGCGGGTGAAGCTGGAGATGCTGCCGCCGACCACGGCGCCGAGGCCGATGTCGAGCACAGCGTCCTTCCAGTCCTGCGTGGGGTCCATGGCCTGCATGGCGATGGCCCCAATGGCGCCTTCGGCGGCGCCGACCTTCACGCCCTGGGCGATCCGACCGACACGCGTAGCAGCGCGGGCACCGTTCAGGAAGCCGGCGCCGACGACGTTGGTCACGTCGAACAGGGACGCGCCAACGGCGACGAGTGCGCCCACGGTACCGCCTTCGGCAATGTCACGGTCGAGTTGGTTGTTCTCGCGGAGCATCTGCGCCCGACGGAGGAATGCGGTCTCGCTGCGGACCTCGTCGAAGTGACCTGCCAGGACGTTGTCGTCGAGATCTCGGAACTCGTCCTTGTGCTGGGCGTAGAACTCGTAGGGGTCGTAGGTCGGGTCCCAGGAATCCACTTCGTCGATGGCATTCACAACGGCGGCGGCCATGATGGCTTGCGCCGTTGGGGTGAAGCGGTTCACCCCGTTCGCGAACATGGTCCCGAAGCCGGGACTCTCCTTGGTCCCGTACAAGCCGTCGACTGGGTCTTCGTTGATCGTGGGGGCGCTCTGCGCCAGGAGGGCGCGGCGGTCGGCATCGGTGGATTCGAGGGTGCCGCCGACGACTTGCTGTTCGGGTTGTGCCATTGGGGTTCCGGTTGGTTGAGAGGAGCCCGTTCACGGGGGCTAGGCGGGCCTCAAGACGACCAAATGGGCTCAGGGGGATACCGTCAGAATTTCTGACCCAAAGAGGCCAGCGGCCAGGGCTGACCGATGACAGGCATTGGCGCAGCGTTCAGGCTCACGTCTTCATGCACGTCGTAGTCCGAGAACCAGTGCGGCAGCACGCGACCGCGCTGCACCTCCACGTCGGTGCTAAGACCGACGACAAGACCAGTTCGTTTGTCCGTGAAGACGACCAAGGCTCCCGGGACCGCCAGGGGCGGCTGGGCGTTCGCGTAGACCGCTTTGCAGATGTCGATCACTGCCATCAGTGGCCCCCCGTCAGGAAGTCAGGGACTGCCGTGGCACGACCATTCTTGACCTCGAAGCGCGAGGCAGCATCGGCCAAGCGGTCGGCCGCTTGCGCCACGGTCTCGCCGGGGCGGGCGTGGTGCGCAGCGAGCGGGCGGGTGTCCGGGCTGTACATGGTCACGCTGTGATGGCCCTCCTGGCCTCGCAGCATGCTGGAGGGCGTGGCGCGGTCCTGGGGCACAGGGGCCATCTGAGGCGCCTTGATCGGCTGACCTACCGGCTTGCCTGCGGCGTACTCTTGCAGGTAGCCGGTTGCCATGAGTTCCTCGCGCTGGGTCAGGGGGTTGAATCGCTTCTCTTTCACGGGAAGCAGGACGGTGTTAACTCGCATGGTTGGGGCTTCCTTCAGTAGCGGCCGGAGGCCAGGGCACGGTGGTAGCCAAAGGCCGGGGTGTGGTCACCGGACTTGCGGGGGATCGGGCCGTCGTAGGGACGCTCCTGACCAGTCGGGGGGCGTTCGCAGTCTTGGCCGACACAGGACACGACGTAGTCCCAGTGGTTGCTGGTGTGCAGGCGCAGCGCGGTCAATTGCTGGCCTAGGCGAATCTCGGCGTTGCCGCTGAGGCTGGCTCGGATTCGCGCCAGGATGTCGATCCTGTTCGCGGGCGCCAGCGTGTCGCAGAAGGCGTCGATCCGCTTGACGGCGGCGGGTGCGTCGAGGCGCAGGTGTTCCATGTCGTCGAGGAATGCCTTGAGCCAGTCGCGGATGCGGCGAAGCTCGGCGTACCGGGCGAAGGCTTCGGTGTCGGAGAACAGCAGCCCGTAGGGCGTCTGCTCAGTGGGGCGACCTTGGTCGACCTTGGGTTTCTTCGTGGTCATAGGTGGTGGCAGTTGAAGTGCAAGCTGCCGGCTTGCGCGGACCCGGCCTGATGGCCGTTGTTCTGAAAGGCGGTGCGGTGGAGAAGAGAGCGCCCCAGCCAATGAGGCCAGGGCGCAAAAGGTCCACCACGGACCACCAAGTAAAGGGGCCGCTAGAGGGCGACGGGTGAGAGGCGAGGGGCCGCCATCTGGGCGACCAGTGCAGTAGCAGCAGCGAGGGCAGCGCTCTTGCGGGCGACCATCTCAGGGGAGGCCATCAGGGCGGCGCCGGCCGCCTTCGCTGCGGCCTTGTCGGCTTGGCGGGCCATGCGGCGCTCATGGGCGCGGTCTTGCGCCTTGCGGCGCTCTGCTTCGCGGACTGCTCGGTTGTGGGGGTGCCACTTGCTCCAGTCGATGCGGTAAGGCATGGCCGGGATGGGGTAGGTCTGGGTCTCGTGCATGGTGCGGGCGCCGTCTCGGCGTTGCGCGGGTTGGTTCATGGAGAAGCGGTAGCGTCTGTGGGATTTGAAATGACAGAGTCGCGGTCTCGGGGCGCCTGCATCAGCGCGACCATTGCGGCGGCCTGGGCGAGGGCTGCGGCCTTCCGGGCGGCCAGTTCGGCCTCGGAGGGTCTAGTGGTCACAGGGGACGCCAGGGCTCTCGCGATGGCTTCGGCCACCTTGCGCTCCCGTTCGCGACGGCGCTCGATTCGCGCCTCGGCGATGCGTTGGAGGCGCTTCGGATCCGTGCGGTCCAGTAGGCGGATGGCGGCGGCGACAGCCTTGACGGATTGGCCGTCCCATCGGGGGGCGAAGCGGTCTGGGGCGACCTTGGGCGGCTTCGCCTTGACGACCATCGGCTGTGTGGTCATTGCGCCACTGACGACACGAGGGCGCTTCGCTTTGACGACCATCCCATCGGACGGCCAGCGGCGGCAAGGATGGTTCGTAGAGGGGGCGAGCGAAGCGAGGGTCGGGATGACCAGGTCGTCCAACGACCACTGCGAGACCAAGGATGACATTGAGACTCCTTGGTTGACATAGGTTTTGATTTAGAAGAACCACCCCTATGTCTTCTCCGGGAATACCTGATGCCTCTGGTGCTTCCAATGTTGTCTCCGGGACAGTCCTAAGACAACACCAAGAACACTGGGATCAGGTCCTTCTACCGAAGGAGACCCTTCGGATTTCTGCATCTGTCGCGCTACTTGAGCACAGGTCGAGTCGCCTCGGGGGCGCTAGCGTGGTGGTCGGGTCAGTTCCAGTCACACGTCGATCCTGTGCCGCTTCGCGGGACAGTGCCCGCATGCAGATCATGGGGAATCTCTCATTGGCCTGCGAGGTCAGGGTGCCGTGGTTGGTGGAGCGCCACGGCGGCGCATTGATGGGAGAGCGGACGGCCCCAACGATAGGGCTGTCACTGTGGGTGGGTTTATTCCGGGGCGGCCATCCCGCGATACCTACGGACAGCCTCGAACCTCGCAGCCCGCACAGCAGGCCCCAGGGCCACGCCCTCGACTACAGGTGACCCATCGGCCGCCAGGACCGCAAAACCTCCCGGGACGCCCGGGTGGCGTTGGACGAATAGGCGATGGGGCCGTTTTACTATGCGGAGATGTCTCGGTGTGCATCGGCCGGGCGCAGCTTCGGCGGCTGTATCACAACGGGCGCGACCAACTTTTGAGTCACGACCTCAAACGTCTTGAATGCCGGCCGCCCCTTAAACACTCTGACCGACTGCCTTACCGGACCGGCGTCGCGGAAAAGCCTCGCGATTTCGTCTACCGTTCGCGGACAGTTGACACCGAGCATTACCTCTCGAAGCTCCATGCTTGGGCAGAAGTCAACATAGTAGAAGCCGGTCTTTGCATCTCGTTCGTCGAGGTTAGAGAACAGGCGCCATTCGCGCTCGTAACCCCAATCCTCGTACTTTGTTAGCAGGATCTGCTTGATAAGCGCCTCATCGGCGCCCCCATACCGCTTGCGGGGGTCCAGAAGAACCTTCAGGCGCCCAGGCTCATATCTCATAGCTTGGGCGAGGTCGATCGCAACGTCAAAGCCGAGACATATGCCGGTGTGTCGTTCGCCGTAATGCGCCCACATTACAGGGCTGGTGCGTATCGCGGACATCGAAATAAAGCCTAGTCGCTCGTGCCAGTGGTCCCGTAGCCCCTTCATAGCCCTACGAGTTACCTTGTCGCCAACGTCGGCACAAAGGACCTCAAATGGATCGTTGACTTTCCCGAACTGAGACAGCTTGAGTCGGCGCTCAGGCAGGATGTACTTTTCCGCTGTTTCCAGATTTGTGAAGTAGTAGAGACGACGCATGCGGTGATGCTAGCCGGTAGCAATCGATCAGCCGGTCGCACCTTCTCGCCTCGCTCATGCCGAGCACGTCGCACGCGTCCTATGCGATGAGTCAGGGTTCCCCGCCGCGCTCGATGATGCGCAGTCAGTGGCCGGGGCCTCGAACACGGGCGACCGTCGACGGCCACGACCGCAAAGCCTTCCGAGAGTCCCGGGCCGGCCAGGATGGGCTACGGGGCCAGGGCGCCCTTGGCCTGCTTGCGGTACTCCCGAACGGCGGCGAACCTCGCGGACTGGACTGCGCGGTCCAAGGAAACGCACTCGGCCAGAGGCGCCCCGTCCGCGCCCAGGACGACAAAGCCGTCGCCCTTGATGTTCGGGCCGGTCAGGATCGACACGAGCGGCCCGGGTCGGCCGAAGGCACCCTCGGGAAGCTCATCGACAACAAAGGTAGCGTCGTGCAGCGTACCGTCATCGATGGCGCCATAGTCGACGGTGACGGTACGCTGCACGCGTCGGGAGAGTTCTTTGCGGAGGGCTTCGATAGCGTCGCGGTGTGGAGCGATGAAGGCGGATTGCAGTTGCATGTTGCGGGCTTCGCTTGGTGTTGATGAGGGCTCAACTGTGCGAGACCGCGCCAGCCATGTCAGCAGCGCGAGTTACCTAGTTGAGGGGCTTGATTACGAATCAACGTCATAGACATGCCCCATGGGCGACTCATGCTTTGTTGAAGCCTTGCAAGGACTTAGCGGCGCATCAATCGCCTTTACCCAGAGTCAAGCACCATGCTGGAGGTGTGGCGGCGTCGCTACGGGCAGGCTACGCGCCCACTTCTGCGCAGCGCCGTTCGCGATGGTGGCGGATTGCGGCGAGGCGAGCGACTTGCTCAGCGTGAGCAAAGGGGACGCCATCGGCGAGTGGCTCACCATCGGCGTCGTCAACCGCGTAGCCGTCGCCCTTGATGCCTGGGCCAGTCAGGAGCGACACCAGAGGGCCGGCGTCTTGACCTGTCCCCTCAACGCAAAGCGAGGCTACGCCGACAAGGTCGTCCGGAGTCGTCCAGAAGGTGACGGTAACCGGCTGTAGGAAATAGCGTGTTAGCTCCCTACGCATGCGCTCAATAACCACGCGCTGCGTGTAGGTGAACAGACGTTCTGCGTCCATGGTACGGTCCCTGGCAGTCAACGATCCCCGCGACTATGGGGGCTTCGGGAGTGCATGTCATGCCTGGATTGCTACCCGATGTCCGCTGATCCGATGGTCACGGGAACGGCCCCCGAGGGCGTGAGACGAGGCCGGGTGTGTCGGTGTGTCCACTCGGGGCACGCGATGTGCCAACCTGGCATGTCGCGGCCCCGCTACAGGACGCTACTCGTCAGGCGACTCGCTTGAGCGCGAGGACGGCCGGAAAGTCCAGGGCCTCAATAGCTTTCTGCAGTGTCTTGGGCGCCGGCCGGTGGTAGTTCGCTGCGCCGACGTTGCCGGCCTCATGACCCATGATGGCGGTAATCAGGGCCTCACCCAGCGTCGGGTCCACGGCTCGCAAGGCGGTGCCGACGGTCGTCCGCAGGGCGTGGAAGTCGCGCCACTTCTGGTATAGGCCGAGCGCCTTGCAACGCACCCGGAACCAGTCCGACACGTACAGCGAAGCGGTGCGGCTCTTGGCGGTCAAGATGCCAGGAAACACCAACGACTCCCCGGCCTCGCGCATGCGCTCGACGTGGTCGATGAAACCAAGCTCGATCAGTTTTGAGTGGATCGCAACCCATCGCTCGCCAGCCGCGCTCTTGACGCTCTTGCCATCGTCGTTCTCGTTGATGTCAAGCAGCCAGACGCCGTCGCGCTTGATCACGTCGGCGGTGCGCAGTTGGCAAAGCTCGGCTTGCCGGGCGCCGGTCATAAGCGCCAGCAGCGGAAGCCAGTATTGCGCGGCCGGATCGACGCGGCGGTCCTCGGTCAGCGGCGCCGTCAGCAAGGTCGTCAGCGCGTCGTTGTCCCATGCCTCGCGCTTCTGCGCTCGGCCCTTGGCGATGGCGGTTCCGCTCCACGGGTTGGCATCGATCCAGCCCTTTTCCTTGACGGCGTAGTTCAGCAGCGCCTGTACGGACGCCAGCACGTCCGACCGCGTCTTGCCGCTGGTGCCCGCCATGGTGGCATTGATGTGATCTCGGAACGTGAGTCCGTCTTGGCGGGTTAGGTCGCGTAGCGGCGCCTTGATGCCAGCGTCCTTGACCAGCGCCAGCGCCCGCGTAGTCTTGTTGACCGCGTCGCGTTTCTTTCCGATCTTCCACTCGTCGAACGCGTCGGTCAGAGTCTTGCCCTTGGTCGTCTTGGGGACCGCAACAACCTTCATGGGCGACTCGGGCTTCGGCGGCGTTTCCACCGGCTTGCCGGCGCCACGATCAGCAGCGCCGATCCAAGCGACCAGAAGCGCCCGCAGGACGGCCACAAGCGTCGGCCGGGCCGCAGGCGCTGACCAGTCCACCGTGACGCCTATGGACGCACAGGAGGTCTCGGCAAAGCTCCTGGCAACATCGAGCCGGCCCATGGACAGCGAGCGGCCAAGGTCGTCGATGTTCAACTGCGCGATGGCGCGGAGGCGGTCCACTTGCGGGAGCGTCAGCGAGCCGTCCGCACTCGGCTTCATGTACTCCCGTTCGGGCATGGGGCGGTCCTCGGGGCCTTCCTCGGGGCTCGTCAGGAATCGGATCGGAGGCGGCTCGATGGCTCGTAGCAATTCCACCAGTGCGCCGGGGTGGAAGCGGACAACGTCGTCAAAGATCAGCGCCTCGCGGCCTGCCTCGGCCACGATGTACGCCGAGAGCGCAGGCGTCAGCGGAACGACCTCCCGGGGCTTCAACTTGGCCTCGGCGGCGGCGAAGGCTTCAGCTGCTTCGGACCAGTGGCGATGCGCCAGAGCGGCGGCGAGGCGCTTGTCGTCGGTGCCGAGCGACGTGCGGACCCAGAAGGGGCGGTTGATGATGCAGCGCAGCCGCAGCGGCACCTTGATCTGCACGTGATAGTTCGAGCCGCGCTTAGCGACCCCGGATGGTAGTGACACGTCTTTTTCCACGGTTCGGATGATGAACGTGGTACGCATCCGGTACACAGTAAAAGTCCACAGCTTCGCTGGGAATTTACGTTTTCACTCGACAGATGATGGAGCGGGTGAAGGGAATCGAACCCTCGTATGAAGCTTGGGAAGCTGCCGTTCTACCATTGAACTACACCCGCAGCAGGCGCGAATTCTAGCGCGTGTCCGGCACGCATCGCGGCAGTTTGCGCAGGTCGCCCTACTGCGGGAACTGCACCACCGGACCCTGCGCCTTCTGCCCCGCCGGCACATAGGCCGGCGCCGGTACGCCGGCGGCCCCCAGCGAACGGGTGAAGGCGTAGATGGCCTTGAGCTCGGCGTCGCTCATGGCGCGCACGTTGAACCAGGGCATGGGCGGCTTCGGCTCCATGTGGCGCGCATGGTGCAGCCACTGCCGCTCGGTCATGTTGGCCATCATGAGGCGCAGGTTGGTCGCGTAGGTCGTGCCCCACGGCCCGGCCCAGCCCAGGCTGTCGCCGGTCAGCCAGAGCTTCTCGTCGACCTGACCGTTCTTCTGTACGTATCCCGGCGTGTGGCAGTCGTTGCATCCGGCGATGCGAATCAGATGGCGGCCGCGTTCCAGCTGGTTCTTGCCCGGCTGGGGCGGTGCGGCCGCAACCGCGCAGGAGGCGAGGGCGGTCATGGCTGCAGCGATGAATTTCCGGGAAGGCGACATGAGGCAACTCCTGGAGGGCTGAATCACTTCTTCGCGCCGGTGCGGCGAGCCGGGCCGTCCGGCGCCGCAGCCTCGACGAGCGCACGGATGGCCCAGCGCCGGGTCCTGCGTGCCTCGGCATCGCCGAGTCGAAGCACATCCTTGAAGACGACCATCGCTTCCGGCCCGACCACGAGCGCGAGCGCCTGCTTGAGGCGCTTCAGCGCCGCCGGCTTGAAGCGGGCGCGGGCCGGGTCCAGCGCGGCTTCGATCAATGGCGTGCGGCGGTTCTGGCGGGCAGGCAGCTGCGCATCGATCTCGCCGCGCGCGCTTCGCTCCAGCGACTGCGCCAGCATCATGCGAAGGGGCGCCTCGTTGGCCGCGATCATGGTGTGCAAGGCATCGTCCACGTGCTCAAGGCGCGCGACGACGTCGTCGGCCGGCGCGCCGCGCAGCGCGTCCTGGGCGAGCGGCGTCTCGATGTCGATCGACGCTTCCAGGTGCAGCGCTTCCGCGTTCGGGAAGTACCGGTAGGCGGTGGCACGCGATACCAGCGCCTGTTCGGCGATCGCCTCCAGCGTCGGGCGGCGCCCCTGCAGGGTCAGTTGCGCGGCGGCCTCGAGCAAAGCCTTGCGCGTGCGCTGCTTCTGCCGGGGGCGGCCCCGTGGTCCTGCCATGCTCACGCCGCCGGCGGCAACTGCTGCAGGATCGCGCCCATGTCGACCCAGACGTTCTCCCTGCGGATCTCGCCGCTGTCCGCGAACTCGATGACGTGCAGCAGGCGGAAGGCGAGCGGGCGGTCGCGGCCTTCGAGGCCGAAGGGACGGCCCGGCGCCTTGCCGGTCCACAGCGAGTCGTCAACCATGAAGTTGTCGCCGTAGAGGCGGCGCAAGGACTGGACCTTTCCTTCCGACAGGTCGGCAAACAGCGCCTCGTAGAAAGGGCGCGCGGCATCGCGGCCGCGGACCGGGCCGCCGGGCCAGCCGACCACGTCGTGCTCCACGTCGGGGGCGAGCGTGGCCAGCACGCCCTCCACGTTGTCCTGGGCTTCGAAGCCGAAGTGCTCGTCGAGCTTGCGATCCATCTCGCTGCGGGTCAGGGCCATGGCGATCTCCTAGGAGCTGGCGTGCTGTCATCATAATGAGACAAAAATCTCATGACAAGAGATTTGTCTCATCAGCCATGGCGATGTCGCCGCCGCCGCACCAGCAGCGCATAAACGCCCACGTTCAGCAGCGTGACGAAGACGCCCACGCCGATCTCCAGCTCGCGCGTGAAGCCCTCGGGATAGATCAGGCCGGGCAGGTAGTGCTGGACGAAGCCGCCCTCGTAGCCGGCCTGGCCCGCTTCGCGGCGCAGCGTGTTTTCCAGCGGCGTCAGTGGACAGACCCCGCCCGCCCAGGAAATCCACGCCGCCCAGGCGACGGCCGGCAGGTGCAGCCAGGCCACGCGCGGCCAGCGCCACACCAGCGCGCCGCCCACGACGACGAAGACGATGAAGAGCCCGTGCAGCAGGAGCACGGCGTCGGCGAGCAGGCGCGGGGTCATGGGCGCAAGGGTCGCATGGGCGCGGCTTTTCGGCAAAGGCGCTTCGCATGGCCGCGGGGGCGGCGAGGGCAGGGCCAAACCTATAATCGACGGCTCAGCAGATCAAGTAGTCAGGTGGGTTCGATGCAGGGCTGCCCGCAGCCGGCCGCCTCTCTCAGCACTCCAATCCAAAGATGAGCCAGCCCACCTTCAGCGTCGCGGACATCCGCAAGTCCTTCCTCGATTTCTTCGCCTCCAAGGGTCACACCGTGGTGCCGTCGAGCTCGCTGGTGCCGGGCAACGACCCGACCCTGATGTTCACCAACTCCGGCATGGTGCAGTTCAAGGACGTGTTCCTCGGCACCGACAAGCGCCCCTACGTGCGCGCCGCCTCCGTGCAGGCCTGCCTGCGTGCCGGCGGCAAGCACAACGACCTGGAGAACGTGGGCTACACCGCGCGCCACCACACCTTCTTCGAGATGCTGGGCAACTGGAGCTTCGGCGACTACTTCAAGCGCGAGTCGCTCAGCTGGGCCTTCGAGCTGCTGACGCAGGTCTACAAGCTGCCGGCCGAACGCCTCTGGGCCACCGTCTACCAGGAGGACGACGAGGCCTACGACATCTGGACCAAGGTCATCGGCCTGCCGCCCGAGCGCGTGGTGCGCATCGGCGACAACAAGGGCGGGCGCTACATGTCCGACAACTTCTGGATGATGGCCGACACCGGCCCCTGCGGGCCGTGCTCCGAGATCTTCTACGACCACGGCCCCGGAATCGCCGGCGGCCCGCCCGGCTCGCCCGATGAAGACGGCGACCGCTACATCGAGATCTGGAACAACGTGTTCATGCAGTTCGACATGCAGCCCGACGGCAGCGTGAAGCCGCTGCCCGCGCCCTGCGTCGACACCGGCATGGGCCTGGAGCGCCTGGCCGCGATCCTGCAGCATGTGCACAGCAATTACGAGATCGATCTGTTCGACCGGCTCATCAAAGCCGCCTCGCGCGAGACCGGCGAGCGCGACCTGGACAACAAGAGCCTGCGCGTGATCGCCGACCACATCCGCGCCACCGCCTTCCTGGTGGCCGACGGCGTGATTCCCTCCAACGAGGGCCGCGGCTACGTGCAGCGCCGCATCGTGCGCCGCGCCATCCGCCACGGCTACAAGCTGGGGCAGAAGAAGCCCTTCTTCCACAAGCTGGTGCCCGACCTGGTCGCGCTGATGGGCGTGGCCTACCCCAAGCTGGTGGCCGACGAGCAGCGCATCACCGAGACGCTGAAGGCCGAGGAGGAGCGCTTCTTCGAGACGCTCGCCAACGGCATGGAGATCCTCGATGCGGCCCTGGCCGGCGGTGCCAAGGTGCTGCCGGGGGAGGTGGCCTTCAAGCTGCACGACACCTACGGCTTCCCGCTCGACCTCTCGGCCGACGTCTGCCGCGAGCGCGGCGTGGAAGTCGATGCCGCGGGCTTCGATGCCGCGATGGAAAAGCAGAAGGCCGCCGGCCGCGCCGCCGGCAAGTTCAAGATGGACCGCGCCGTGGACTACGCAGGCGCGGCCAGCGCCTTCACCGGCTACGAGCACCTCGAGGAACAGGCCCGCGTGCTGGCGCTGTACTTCGAAGGCGCGCCGGTGCAGGAACTCGAGGAAGGCCAGCCCGGCATCGTGGTGCTCGACACCACGCCCTTCTACGCCGAGAGCGGCGGCCAGGTCGGCGACCAGGGCGTGCTGGTGGCCGAGGGCCTGCAGTTCGGCATCGACGACACGCAGAAGATCAAGGCCGACGTCTATGGCCACCATGGCACGCAGACGCAGGGCACGCTCAAGGTGGGCGACACCGTCACCGCGCGCGTCGACACGGCGCTGCGTGCGGCCACCATGCGCAACCACAGCGTGACGCACCTGATGCACAAGGCCCTGCGCGAGGTGCTGGGCACGCATGTGCAGCAGAAGGGCTCGCTGGTCGACGCCGACAAGACGCGCTTCGACTTCGCGCACAACGCGCCCGTGACGCCGGCGCAAGTGCTCGAGATCGAGCGTCGCGTCAATGCCGAGATCCTGGCCAACCAGGCCACGCAGGCGCGCCTGATGGACATGGAGTCGGCCCAGAAGACCGGCGCCGTGATGCTGTTCGGCGAGAAGTACGGCGAGACCGTGCGCGTGCTCGACATCGGCTCCAGCCGCGAACTGTGCGGCGGCACCCACGTGGCGCGCACCGGCGACATCGGCCTCTTCAAGATCGTGAGCGAGGGCGGCGTGGCCGCCGGCGTGCGCCGCATCGAGGCGGTGACCGGCGCCAACGCGCTGGCCTACCTTCAGGCGCTCGAGGCCACGGTGAACAGCGTGGCCGCCACGCTCAAGACCCCCGTGCCCGAGGTGCAGCCGCGCCTCGTGCAGGTGCTGGAGCAGGTGCGCGCGCTGGAGCGCGAGGTCGGTGCGCTCAAGGGCAAGCTGGCCTCGTCCAAGGGCGACGAGCTGCTGGCCCAGGCGGTGGAGGTCAAGGGCATCAAGGTGCTGGCCGCCAAGCTGGACGGCGCCGACGCCAAGACGCTGCGCGAGACCATGGACAAACTCAAGGACAAGCTCAAGACCGCGGCCATCGTGCTGGCGGCGGTCGACGGCGCCAAGGTCCAGCTGGCGGCCGGCGTGACGGCCGACAGCATGGGCAAGCTCAAGGCCGGCGAGCTGGTCAATTTCGTCGCCCAGCAGGTGGGCGGCAAGGGCGGCGGCAAGCCCGACCTGGCGATGGCCGGCGGCACGGATGCGGCCGGGCTGGCCAAGGCGCTCGACTCGGTGCAGGACTGGGTCGCCCAGCGGGTCTGACACCCTGCCCAGGCGTGCCGGTCCGTGCCATAGTCGCGCGGATGGAAGGGGCTTTCCGGTCATTGCTGATCTTCGCCGCCGCGCTGGGCGCGGGCGCCGCCCTGGCGTCCGCGCACGCCCCACCCGGCGAATTCCAAGCGCGGTACGGCACGCGGCCCGCCGCCGAGAACCATGGCTGAAGAGGTCCTGCCGGTCGACGTGCTGGTGATGGGCGCGGGCGCCATCGGCTGCTACATCGGCGGCAACCTGGCTTCCGAGGGCGTGCGGGTGCTCTTCGTCGGCCGCCCGCGCGTGCTCGAGGCGCTCGAGCGCCACGGGCTGCGGCTCAGCGACCTCGACGACGGCGAGCGCTACATGCCGCCCGGCACGCTGCAGGTGGCCGAGCGGATCCCGCCCGGCGTGCGGCCCGGCCTGGTGCTGCTGACCGTGAAGAGCAATGCCACTGCGCAAGCTGCGGCCGAGCTCGGCGCGGCGCTGCCGGCGCGCACGCCGGTGGTCTCGCTGCAGAACGGCGTGTCGAATGCCGGCACCGCGGCGCACGTCGCGCCGACGCTGCAGGTGCTGGCGGGCATGGTGCCGTACAACGTCGCGGAAATCGGTCCGGGCGCCTTCCATCGCGGCACCACCGGCCGCCTGGCGGTGCGGGACGACCCGGTGCTGCGGCCCTGGCTGGCCGTGTTCGAGCGCGCAGGAGTGCCGATCGACACGCATAAGAACATGCTGCCGGTGCAGTGGGGCAAGCTGCTGCTCAACCTCAACAACCCGGTCAATGCGCTGTCCGGACTGCCGCTGCGCCAGCAGCTGATGGACCGCGGCTATCGCCGCTGCCTCGCAGCCCTCATGGACGAGGCGCTGGAGGCGCTGTCATGGGCCCACATCAAGCCGGCGCAGCTGGCGGCCGTGCCGCCGCGCCGCATGCCCCTGATCCTGCGGCTGCCGGACCCGCTGTTCCGCGTGATCGCAGCGCGCATGCTGCGCATGGACGACAAGGCGCGCTCCAGCATGGCGGACGATCTGGCGCTGGGCCGCCGCACCGAGATCGACGCGCTGTGCGGCGAGGTGGTGCGGCTGGCGCGCTCCAATGGCGCGCGCGCCCCCTTGAGCGCGAAGATGGTGGAGCTGGTGGAAGCCTGGCCGGATCGCCCGCACGCGCTCTCGGCGCAGGAGATGCTGGCGGCGCTGGGCTTGCAATGAAGCGCGCGATTCTCGAAGGAGCGGCATGCATGTCCTGATCCTCGGCAGCGGCGTCATCGGCACCACGGTGGCGTACTACCTCGGCAAGGCCGGCCACGAGGTCACGGTGCTCGACCGCCGGGACGCGCCGGCGCTCGAGACCAGCTACGCCAATGCCGGCGAGGTCTCTCCCGGCTATTCGGCGCCCTGGGCCGGGCCCGGCGTGCCGATGAAGGCCGTCAAGTGGCTGCTGATGCGCCACAGCCCGCTGGTGATCCGGCCCATGTTCGATCCCGACATGTGGCGCTGGGGCATCGCGATGCTCTGCAACTGCACGCAGGCGCGCTACGAGATCAACAAGAGCCGCATGGTGCGGCTGGCCGAGTACAGCCGCGATTGCCTGCAGCAGCTGCGTGCCGACACCGGCATCCGCTACGACGAGCGTTCGCTGGGCACGCTGCAGCTGTTCCGCACGCAGAAGCAGCTCGACGGCACCGGCAAGGACATCGAGATCCTCAAGGCCTATGGCGTGCCCTACCAGCTGCTGGACCGCGAGGGCTGCGTGCGGTACGAGCCGGCGCTGGCCGCCGTGCGGCACAAGTTCGTGGGCGGCCTGCGCCTGCCGGGCGACGAGACCGGCGACTGCTTCAAGTTCACGCAGGGGCTGGCGAAGCTGGCCGAGGCCGCGGGCGTGCGCTTCCGCTTCGGCGTGACCATCACCGACATCGCGCGCGATGCCGAGGGCGTGGCCGCGGTCCATACCGATGTCGGCCCCTTCCGCGCCGATCGCTACGTGCTGGCGCTGGGCAGCTATTCGCCGCGGCTCGTGAAGCCGCTGGGCATCCGCCTGCCGGTGTACCCCGTCAAGGGCTTCTCGATCACCGTGCCGATCACCGATGCCGCGATGGCGCCCGAGTCCACCGTGATGGACGAGACCTTCAAGGTCGCGGTGACGCGCCTGGGCGAGCGCATCCGCGTGGGCGGCACGGCGCAGCTGTCGGGCTACGACCTGCGCCTCAACGACCGCCGCCGCGACACGCTCGAGCACGTCGTCACCGATCTGTTCCCGGGGAGCGGCAGCGTCGAAGGGGCGGAGTTCTGGACCGGCCTGCGGCCCATGACGCCCGACGGCACGCCGCTGCTCGGCGCGACGCCCGTCCCCAAGCTGCTGCTCGCGACCGGCCACGGCACGCTGGGCTGGACCATGGCGGCAGGGACGGGCAGGGTCATGGTCGATCTCATCGGGGGCCGTTCGCCCGAGATCGACATGGAAGGCCTGGGTCTCGAGCGCTACGCCTGAGCACCCCGCAGCCCGCCTCGGCTGGCTGTTTTGATCCATTTGATGGGAGCTTGTAGAATGAGATCAAACAGATCAACCAAGGCGTCGATGATGAGCAGTTCCGACCTCACCGCCAGATTGCAGCAGGGCGACCTGTTGTCGCTGGAGCCCTATACCCCTGCGCGCGCGGCTCGCAAGGGCGGCGCGCGCAAGTTCCTGCTGGAGATCAAGGACGAGGCGATCTCGAAGGTGCTGTTGGCCTCCCTTCCCATGCTGGAGCGCGCGCTGCTCGAGAAAACCGCCCAGGCCCGCGAGCGCCGCATCGAGGCCGTGGTCGACTTCATGGCGGGGCAGATGGTGCTGCCGAGCGCGATCGACCGCGACATGGCCCAGCGGCTCGCCAAGCGGCATGCCCGCGTGCTGAACGAGTTCGGGCATTTCACGGCCGAGCAACTGGCCGACGCCAACCGCTCGCAGGCCAGCAGCCGCACTGCCTTGGTGGACAACTGGCGCAAGCGCCGCCAGGTCTTCGCCGTGCCGCATCCGGACAAGAGCGCGCGCGAGCGCGATGTCTATCCCGCTTTCCAGTTCGAGGACCACAAGCCGATCAAGGCGGTCCAGGCCGTGCTCGAAGCCTTCGGCGATCGCCGGGCGCCCTGGAAGCTCGCTTTGTGGTTCACCTCGAACAATGGCTGGTTGCCCGGTAGCGCGCGGCCGGTCGACCTGCTGGCATCGGACCCGCAGGCCGTGATCGAGGCGGCGCAGCGCGATGCGCAAGAGGTCGCGGCTTGAGTTGCCGCGCGCCGGCACCGCCTTTCGACCCGCTTTTCGATCGCTGGCCGGCGGGTGCGCCGATCCACGTCATCCACGACACGGCCTTCGCGCCCGAGAGCTTCAACCCCGGCGTCGATGGCGCCGGCGCCTTGCGCAAACCCACGCGATTTGCGCCCATCCGTGATGCCAGGAACCGGGTCGTGCCCTATCTGTACGCCGGTGCGACCCTGGACTGCGCGATCTTCGAGACCGTCTTCCACGACGTGCCGATCGACGCACCCGACAAGTTCGTGGACCTCGACACTTTCGCGCAACGCGGCCATGGCCAGCTCGTGGCCAGCCGCGAACTCCTGCTCGTGGACCTCACGAGCGAGGGGCTGCACCGGCTCAAGGTCCCCAAGGAGGAGCTCGTCGCCAGCCCGGCGCGCGACTACGTGGACACCGCCCGATGGGCCGAGGCGCTGCACCGCGAATGCAAGCATGCCGATGGCCTGGTGTGGATGTCGCGCCAGCGCGATCGCGACAGGGCGATGCTGCTCTTCGGCGATCGGGTGAAGGGCGTTCTTTCCGGAACGCGCATCGGCGGGCCGCTGGTACGCAACGACGCATTGCGCCAGGCGATCCTCGCCGCGGCGCTGCGCGCCGGCATCGATGCTGCCTGACGTTCAGGGAGCGGCCGCGCGGGCCCCTCGGTTGCGCCGGTTGCCGCGCTCGCGCAGTACGGTCTTCCTGCCCTGCGTGACGATCAGCCACCCGTCCTGCCCGATGAAGTAGCTCGTCGCGTTGCTGTCGTAGAACTGCCAGCCCAACGGATCGCAGGGCGCGTTGCCGGGCGGGCAGGGGCGCTGTCCCGGCTTGCCGACGAGGTTGATGCGGCTGCAGTTGCTGGATGCGCCGGCTCTTGCGCTTCACCTGCTCCTCGATGCCCAGCTTCTTGAGCAGCTCGGTCTCGCAGCAGGTGCCGCCGGCGCTGGCCGAGTAGGCGATCGAGGGCGCCGCGAGCCGCGTGCGCTCGAGGGCGTCGACCGTGCCGATGCCGGGCTTGGGCGTGGCGCTGCGCACCGCGAGGTCGATGGACGAGCGCACCAGGTCGTCACCGCGCTCGAACCAAGGGTTTATGCCTAGACAACCTGAGCACTTCGGGATTATTCTTCGTCTGTCCGTTCCATTAATAAATCAATGTTTTATTAGTGGAACAAAATGAAGTCTACCACCAAGATCACGGATCGAAACCACGATGATGAAGCCCACCCGTCGCCAGGCGCTCGCGCTGGCCGTTTCCATTGCCGCCGCCGCCACTGCCGCTCCGATCTGGGCGCAAGGCTATCCGGCCAAGCCGATCACGCTCGTGGTCGCCTACCCGGCCGGCGGCGACACCGACGCGCTCGCGCGCCTGTTCGCCGAGAAGCTGTCCACGCGAATCGGCCAGCCGGTGGTGGTCGACAACCGCCCCGGCGCCAGCGGCGTGATCGGCAGCAGCTTCGTGGCCAAGGCGCCGGCCGACGGCTACACGCTGCTGCTGGCGCCCAGCACCTTCTCGATCGCGCAACTGGTGCTGAAGACCGGCGGCGGCGCGAGCTACGACGTCCTGGGCGGCTTCACGCCCGTCGTCCAGCTCGGCACGCTGCCGCTGTTCCTGGTGGCGGGCGCGGGCACCGGTTTCAAGACCTTCAAGGACGTGCACGCCGTCAAGGGCCAGGCGCTCTCGTACGCCAGTCCCGGCAGCGGCTCGCCGATGCACATCCTGGGCGAGATGGTCAACAAGGCGGCCGGCATGAACCTCGGCCACGTGCCGTACAAGGGCGTGGCCCCGGCGGTCAACGACGTGCTGGGCGGCCATGTGCCCCTGACCTACATCACCTACGGCCCCATCGCGCCGCACCTGGCAGGCGGCAAGATGCTGCCCCTCGCGGTCGCGGACCGCACCCGCTCCCCACTGGCGCCCAACGTGCCCACCTTCGCCGAGCTGGGCTACAAGAATGTCGAAGTGACGGCCTGGCACGGCCTCTTCGGGCCCAAGGGCCTGCCGCCCGAGATCGTGAAGACGCTCAACGGCCACTTCAACGAGATCCTCAAGATGCCCGACGTGGTGTCGAAGATGGCGGTGCTCGGCGCCTTGCCGCTGGGCGGCGCGCCGGAGGTGCTGGCCAAGACCAATGCGGCCGACTTCGAGCGCTTCGGCAAGGTCATCAAAGAACTCGGCATTCAGGCGGACTGAGGCAAGCATGACCGACATCAAGGCGATCCCCGATCCCGACAGCCTGCAGGCCCTGCTGGCCGAGCTGCCGGCCAACCTGCTCGCCGGCCGGCGCGTGCTGGTGACCGGCGCCGCGCGCGGCCTCGGGCTGGCGTTCGCCCGTTGCATCGCCGCCGCGGGCGCGGCCGTGGTGCTGGCCGACATTCTTTCGGACCTGGCCGAGACCGAGGCGCAGGCCTTGCGCAAGGCCGGCTTCAAGGCCCACGCGCTGGCACTGGACCTGTGCGATCCGGCCTCGATCGAGGCCTGTGCCGCGGCTGCGGTGAAAGCGCTCGGCGGCCTCGACGGCCTGGTCAACAACGCGGCCATCACGAACTCCGGCGGCCGCGATGCCCATGCGCTGGACATCGAAACGTGGGACCGCGTGATGGACGTCAACGTGCGCGGCACCTGGCTCATGAGCCGCGCCTGCCAGCCGGCGCTTGCGCAGGGCGGCCGCGGCGCCGTCGTCAACCTCGCGTCCGACACCGCGCTGTGGGGCGCACCCAAGCTGCTGGCCTATGCCTCGAGCAAGGGCGCGGTGATCTCGATGACCCGTTCCCTGGCGCGCGAGTGGGGCGAGTCCGGCATCACCGTCAACGCGGTCGCGCCCGGGCTCACGCTGGTGGAGGCCACCGAGTACGTGCCGTTGGCGCGCCATCAGAAATACCTCGAGGGCCGCGCCCTCCCGCGCGAGCAGCAGGCGGTGGACGTCTGCGGCGCGGTGCTGTTTTCCCTGTCGGGCCTGTCGCGCTTCGTGACGGGCCAGTTGCTCGCCGTCAACGGCGGCTTCGTGATGCATTGATTTCCTCCAAGGAGTTTGAGATGAGCGATTTGTCCGAGCAAAAGAAATTCGATGACAGCAAGGTCGGCGAGACCCTGCGCCGTCCCGAGGGCGCGAGCCTGGAGGCGTGGATGAACAGCCGCATCGCGCGCTATTCGACGCGCAAGTACGACTGGGACGCGCTGAAGTTCCAGGCCGACCTGGACCCCAAGTTCCGCCGCGCGCAGATGCGCTACGTGGGCACCGGCGGCACCGGCGTGGCGAGCGACGTCAACACCGTTCCGGCCGAGAGCTTCACCTTCTCGACCATGGTGATCCCGGCCGGCCACGAAGGCCCGCCGCACCTGCATACCGACGTGGAAGAAGTGTTCTTCCTGCTGCGCGGCAAGCTCAAGGTGGTGCTGACCACGGCCGAGGGCGAGCGCTACGAGACGGTGCTGACCGACCGCGACCTCATCTCGGTGCCCCCGGGCGTGTACCGCGAAGAGATCAACATCGGCGACGAGGATGCGGTGATGTGCGTGATGCTGGGCGCGAAGAAGCCGGTCACGCCGACATACCCGGCCGACCATCCGCTCGCCAAGATCAAGCGCTGATCGGGACGCAGAAGTCATGAGCGAGACCCCCGTGATCGATGCACCGAACCTGCCGGCCGCCGAGCTGGCGCGTCTCGATGCGCGCTTCCCGGCGCGCAGCGTGCCGGTGCAGGGCGGCGCCGTGGTCTCGGTGCGCGAATGCGGCACGGGCCCGGCGATCGTGTGCCTGCACGGCATCGGCTCGGGTTCGGCCTCATGGCTGGACACGGCGCTGCTGCTCGAAGGCGAGGCGCGGGTGATCGCGTGGGATGCGCCCGGCTATGGCGCATCGACGGCGCTGGCCGCAGCGGCACCCACCGCACGCGACTACGCGCAGCGACTGCATGCCTTGCTCGATGCCCTGGACATCCGGTCCTGCGTGCTGGTCGGCCATTCGCTCGGCGCGCTGATGGCTGCGTCCGCCGCGCGTCCCGGCTCGCCGGCGGCCTCGCGCATCTCGAAGCTGCTGCTGATCAGCCCGGCCGCCGGCTACGGCGCCGCGGGCCGTTCAGAGGCACAGGCCCGCGTGCGCGCCGAGCGCCTGGGCACGCTGGGGGAACTGGGCGTCGCCGGCATGGCCGCGAAGCGCTCGGGCCGGCTGCTGTCGGACCACGCGAGCGAGACCGCGCGCCAATGGGTGCGCTGGAACATGGCGCGCCTGCATGAGGCGGGGTACCGCCAGGCCGTGGAGCTGCTGTGCGGCGCCGACCTGCTGGCCGACCTGCCGCCCGCCATGCCGGTGCGCGTGGCCTGCGGTGCGCTGGATGTCGTCACCACGCCCGAAGCCTGCGCCGAGGTGGCGAAGCAATGCGGCGTGCCGCTCGAGCTGCTGCCCGATGCCGGCCACGCGAGCTACGTGGAGCAGCCCGCCGCAGCCGCCGCGCTGCTGCGCGAAACCCTTGCAGACTGATCGATCACAACGACGACGAGAGAACCATGAGCAACGAATTGACGGAAGAGGGCGGCGATCGCTACAACGTGCCGGCCCTGGAACGCGGCCTGCGCATGCTGTGCGAGTTCAGCCGCGAGAGCCGCACCTTGTCCGCGCCCGAGCTGGCGCGCCGCTTCGACCTGCCGCGCTCGACCGTGTTCCGCCTGCTCAGCACGCTGGAGAACATGGGCTTCCTGGAGCGCGCCGAGGGCGGCCGCGACTACCGCCTCGGGCTGGCCGTGCTGCGCCTGGGCTTCGAGTACCTGGCCTCGCTGGAGCTCACGCAGCTGGGCACGCCGCTGCTCAACCGCCTGTGCGAGGAGCTGCGCACACCCTGCAACCTGGTGGTGCGCGACGGCCGCTCCATCGTCTACGTCGCCAAGGTCGCGCCGCCTTCGCCCTTTGCCAGCTCGGTCACGGTGGGCACGCGCCTGCCGGCCCATGCCACGGTGCTCGGCCGCATCCTGCTCGAAGACCTGACGCTGCCGCAGCTGCGCGCGCTCTACCCGGAGGACAAGCTCGAGACCTTCTCGCCGAGCACGCCCAAGACGGTCAACGAGCTCTTCGACATGGTCCAGGCCGACCGCGAGCGCGGCTACGTGTTGGGCGAGGGCTTCTTCGAGTCGAACATCTCCACCATCGCCGCGCCGGTGCGCGACCACGGCGGCCACATCGTGGCGGCGCTGGGCGCGACCATCACCTCCGGCCACATCGACGAGGCCCGCATGGACGAAATGGTGCAGCGCGTGCGCGGCACGGCCGACGAGATCTCGGGCCTCCTGAACTACGCGCCCGCCGGCAAGGCCAAAGTGGTCCCGCTGCGCAGCGCCTGAGGCGAACGACATGGCAACATCGACTTCCCCTTCCTTCTTCGCCCCCGATGCGCTGGCCGGCCGCGTGGCCGTGGTGACCGGCGGTTCGTCGGGCATCGGCCTCGCGACGGTCGAAGCCCTGCTCGACTGCGGCGCCGCCGTCGCGCTGTGCGGACGCAATGCCGAGCGGCTGGACCGCGCCGTGGCCGCCCTGCGCGAGAGCCGGCCGCAAGCCAGGCTCTTCGCCCAGACCTGCGACGTGCTCGATCCCGCCTCGGTGAAAGCCTTCGCCGCGGCCAGCGAGGCCGCGCTCGGCCCGGCTTCCATGCTGATCAACAACGCAGGGCAGGGCCGCGTCTCCACCTTCGCCGACACCGACGACGCCGCCTGGACCGAGGAGCTGAACCTCAAGTTCTTCTCCGTCATCCATCCGACGCGCGCCTTCCTGCCGCAGCTCGCGGCGCAGCGTGCGGTGGTGGGCGATGCCTCCATCGTCTGCGCCAACTCGCTGCTGGCGCGCCAGCCCGAGCCGCACATGGTCGCGACTTCGGCCGCGCGCGCGGGCCTCTTGAACCTGGTGCGCTCCATGGCCACCGAGTTCGCGCCGAAGGGCGTGCGCGTCAACGGCATCCTGATCGGCCTGGTCGAGTCGGGCCAGTGGCGCCGCCGCTTCGAGGCGCGCGAAGACAAGTCGCTGGACTGGTCCGCCTGGAGCGGGCAGCTCGCCGGCAACAAACACATCCCGCTGGGTCGCCTGGGGCTTCCGATCGAAGCCGCACGCGCGATTCTTTTCCTGGCCTCGCCCTTGGCGTCGTACACGACGGGCAGCCATATCGATATCTCTGGAGGCTTGTCCCGTCATGCATAACTCATCCAACCCCGCGCAGGTCACGGTCGGCGCGGTCGTCGCCGCCTTCCTCGAACAGTGCGGGGTCAAGGCCGCCTTCGGCGTGATCTCGATCCACAACATGCCGATCCTCGACGCCTTCGCGCAGCGCGGGGCGGTCCGCTTCGTCTCCGCGCGCGGCGAAGCCGGCGCGGGCAACATGGCCGACGCCTACGCCCGCTCCACCGCCAGCCTGGGCGTGTGCGTGACCAGCACCGGCCCGGCGGCGGGCAACATCGCCGGAAGCATGGTGGAGGCGCTCACCGCCGGCGCGCCCGTGCTGCACATCACCGGCCAGATCGAGACACCCTACCTGGACAAGGGCATGTCGTACATCCACGAGGCGCCGGACCAGTTGACCATGCTCAAGGCCGTCTCCAAGGCCGCCTTCCGCGTGCGCAGCGTCGAGAACGTGCTCGGCACGCTCAAGCGCGCGGTGCAGGTCGCACTCACCGCGCCCACCGGCCCGGTCAGCGTGGAGATCCCGATCGACATCCAGTCGGCACTGACCACGATGCCGGCGGATCTTTCGCCGCTGCCCATCGAGGCCGCCGTGCCCTCGACAGCCGGGCTCGATGCCCTGGCAGCGAAGCTCGCATCCGCCAAGCGCCCGATGCTGTGGATCGGCGGCGGCGCGCGCCGTGCCGGCGCGGCGATCAGGCGGCTGCAGAAGCTGGGCTTCGGCGTCGTGACGACCACGCAGGGGCGCGGCACGGTGCCCGAGGACGATCCGGGTTCGCTCGGCGCCTACAACATCCAGAAGCCGGTCGAGGCCTTCTACCAGAGCTGCGACGCGATGCTGGTGGTCGGCTCGCGCCTGCGCGGCAACGAAACGCTCAAGTACGAGCTGAAGCTGCCGCGCCCGCTGTACCGCATCGATGCCGATGCCGCAGCAGAAGGCCGCTGCTACGAGACCGACGCCTTCGTCTGCGGCGATGCCGCGCTCGCGCTCGAAGGGCTGGCCGACCGGCTGGAAGCCCGGCACTACCAGGCCGATCCGGCGCTGCTCGACGACCTGCGCGCCGCGCACGACCAGGCGGTCGCCACGCTGCGCGATGGCCTCGGCCCCTACGCGGAGCTCGTGCGCCGGATCCAGTCCGTGGCCGGACGCAGCTTCAACTGGGTGCGCGACGTCACCGTTTCCAACAGCACCTGGGGCAACCGCGAACTGCGCGTGTTCGAACCGAGCGCAGGCGTGCATGCCACCGGCGGGGGCATCGGCCAGGGCATGCCCATGGCCATCGGCGCGGCCATCGGCGCGGCGGTCACCGGCTCGGGCCGCAAGACCTTCTGCCTGGCCGGCGACGGCGGCTTCATCCTCAACCTGGGCGAGCTGGCCTGCATGGTGCAGGAAGAGGCCCCGATGGTGATCGTGCTCATGAACGACAAGAGCTACGGCGTGATCAAGAACATCCAGGACGCGCAGTACGGCGGCCGCCGCTGCTACGCCGACCTGCACACGCCCGACTACGCGCTGCTGTGCAAGTCGATCGCGCTGCCGCATGCGCGGGTCTCGCGCCTGGACGAGCTGCAAGGCCGGCTGGACGAGGCGCTGGCGGCACGCGGCCCCTTCCTGCTGGAGATCGACATGCTGTCCATCGGCGGCTTCAAGAGCACCTTCGCCGGCCCGCCGACCAATACCGTGACGCAGATCCCTGCGCTCGCGAAGTGAGGCACTGAGATGCTGCGCGTGGCACTCATCGGTTGCGGCGCCATCGGCAGCTCGGTCATCGAGCTGCTGAAGGGCGATGCGGGGCTCGCGGTGGTGGCCGTGGTCACCACCGCCGAAGGCGTGGCCGCCACGCAGGCGGCCCTGCACAAGCTGGCGCCCGGCGTGCAGGTCTGCACCGGCGTGCCCGCCTCGGGCGTCGATCTGGTGGTCGAGACCGCCGGCCATGCTGCGATCGAGGAGCACGTGCTGCCGGCGCTGCGGCGCGGCACGCCCTGCGTCGTGGCCTCGGTGGGCGCTCTTTCTGCACCCGGCCTGGCGGAGAAGCTCGAGATCGCGGCCATCACCGGCGGCACCCAGGTGCAATTGATCGCCGGGGCCATCGGCGCCATCGATGCGCTGGCCGCGGCCCGCATCGGCGGGCTCGACAGCGTGCGCTACACCGGCCGAAAGCCGCCGCGCGCGTGGAAGGGCACGCCGGCGGAGCAGGGCCGCGACCTCGATGCGCTCACGGCCGAATGCGTGATCTTCGAAGGCAGCGCGCGCGAGGCCGCCGCGCTGTACCCGAAAAACGCCAACGTGGCGGCCACCGTGTCGCTCGCGGGCCTCGGGCTGGACCGCACGCTGGTGCGGCTGGTCGCCGACCCGGCGGTGGACGAGAACGTGCACACGGTCGAGGCCGAGGGCGCTTTCGGCAGCTTCGCGCTGAGCATGCGCAACAAGCCGCTGGCGGCCAATCCCAAGACTTCCGCGCTGACGGTCTACAGCGCCGTTCGCGCCTTGCGCAACCGGGCCGCGGCCCTTGCCATCTGATTCACCATGATCTCCTCCGAACTCCTCCCAATCAACGTGGCCGGCGAATGGCGCCTGGGCGGCGGCGACGCCTACGAGAGCCTCTATCCCGCGAACGGCGAACCCATCGCACGCCTCAAGGCTGCCAGCGTGGCAGACGTCGACGAAGCCATCGCGCGCGCCGACCTGGCCTTCCGCACCAGCGGCTGGGCGCAGAAGCTGCCGCACGAGCGCGCCGCGGTGCTGCACCGGGTGGCGCAGCTGATCCGCGAGGAGGCCGAGCCGCTCGCGCAGAAGCAGCGCCTGGACAACGGCAAGCCGATCAACGAGACGCGCGCGCTGGTGGCGAGCGCGGCCGCCACCTTCCAGTTCTTCGCGGCGGCGCTGGAGACGCTGGAAGAAGCGATCACGCCTTCGCGCGGCCCCTTCGTCACGATGAGCGTGCACGAGCCGATGGGCGTGGTGGCCGCCATCACGCCTTGGAATTCGCCGATCGCGAGCGAGGCGCAGAAGCTGGCGCCGGCGCTGGCGGCCGGCAATGCGGTGATCGTCAAGCCGGCCGAGGTCACGCCGCTGATGGCGCTGGAACTGGCCCGTCTCTGCGAGGCCGCCGGCGTGCCCAAGGGCCTGGTGAGCGTGCTGCCGGGCAAGGGCTCGGTCATCGGCGATGCGATCACCAAGCATCCGCTGGTCAAGCGCGTGTCCTTCACCGGCGGCACGACCACGGGCAAGCACATCGCCCACATCGCCGCCGACAAGATGATGCCGGTCTCGCTGGAGCTGGGCGGCAAGTCGCCCACCATGGTGCTGGAGGATGCGGACCTGGACCACGCGGTCAACGGCGTGCTCTACGGCATCTTCAGCTCCTCGGGCGAGTCCTGCATCGCGGGCTCGCGCCTCTTCGTGGCGCGGCGCATCTACGACGAGTTCGTCACGCGCGTGGCCGAGGCGGCCGCGATGCTGCGGGTCGGCGATCCGGCCTCGGAGCGGACCCAGATGGGCCCGCTGATCACCGCGAAGCATCGCGAGAGCATCGAGCGCTATGTGGAGCTGGGCGTCTCCGAGGGCGGCCACATCCGCACCGGCGGCGTGCGCCCGCACGGCGCGGCATTCGACAGTGGCTACTTCTACACCCCCACCATTCTCGAAGGCCTCACGAACAGCGCACGGATCAGCCAGGAAGAAGTGTTCGGCCCGGTGCTGGTCGCGATGCCCTTCGACGACGAGGAGGAACTGATCGCCCAGGCCAACGACAGCGTCTACGCGCTGGCCGCGGGCGTGTGGAGCCGCGACTTCAAGCGCGCCTGGCGCCTCGGGCGCGCAGTGCAGGCCGGCACGGTCTGGGTCAACACCTACAAGCAGTTCTCGGTCTCCACCCCCTTCGGGGGCTGGCGGGACAGCGGCCTGGGCCGCGAGAAAGGGCGCGAAGGGATCTTCCAGTACATGGAGCAGAAGAGCATGTACTGGGGAACCAACGCGCAGCCGCTGCCGTGGGCCAACTGAAGGGAGCCATGTCATGAGCGTTTTGGGAATCGATCAGATCACTTATGCGGCGGACGACCTGCCGACCTGCCGGCGCTTCTTCTCGGACTGGGGCCTGGCGCTCAAGTCGGAGACCGCGGACCAGCTCGTGTTCGAGTGCCTGAATGGTTGCCGTGTCGTGGTCGCCGCGCTGGGCACGCCCGGCCTGCCGCCCGCGGTGGAGGAGGGGCCGACGCTGCTCGAAGTGGTGTGGGGCGTCGAGAGCGAGGCCGACCTCGCGCGCTACGCCGCCGCCATTGCCGGCGACCCCGGCTTCGTCGATGGCGATGTCGAGGGCGCACGCCGCATCGGCTGCACCGACCCCAACGGCCTCGCCGTCCGCCTGCAGGTCAGCCGCAAGCGCAGCATCGACGTCGAGTGCGGCGCGATGAACACCTGGAACGCCAAGCCCCGCATCAACCAGGCCGCGCCGGTCTACGAGCGCGCGACGCCGATCGAGGTGGGCCACGTGGTCTTCTTCGTCGCCGACGTGAAGGCCACCGCCGACTTCTATGCGCAGCGCTTCGGCTTCGTGGGCTCCGACAGCTACCCGAACCGCGGCGCGTTCATGCGCTGCGCACCCGATGGCGGCCACCACGACCTGTTCCTGCTGCAGCTGCCCTCGGGCAAGCGCGGGCTCAACCATGTGGCCTTCACCGTGCGCGACATCCACGAGGTGTTCGGCGGCGGGCTGCACTTCTCGCGCTGCGGCTGGGAAACCCAGTTGGGCCCGGGACGGCATCCGGTGTCTTCCGCCTATTTCTGGTACTTCAAGAACCCGGCCGGCGGCCTGATCGAGTACTACGCCGACGAGGACCAGCTCACGGCCGACTGGCAGCCCCGCGAGTTCGAGCCGGGTCCCACCGTGTTTGCGGAATGGGCCGTCGATGGCGGGCTGGACGGCGACACGCGCCGGCAGAAGAACGCCGACGGCCCGCAAGGCAAGTTCCTGACCGAAAAGAAATGAAGCACACGACCATGCAACGACGCAGCTCCCTGTTGTCCCTTGCCGGCGCCGCCTTGATGGCGCTGGCCGCCATCGCGCCGGCGAATGCGCAGAACGCCGTGGAAAAGCAGCTCTCGAGCGACCGCTTCACCATCGTCTCGCCGTTCCCGCCCGGCGGCCCCGTCGACACCCTGGCACGCGTGCTCTCCGAAGGCCTGTCCAAGCGCTACGGCCAGGCGGCAGTGGTCGAGAACATGCCGGGCGCGGCCGGCAACATCGGCATCGACAAGGTCAAGCGCGCGAAGAGCGACGGCCACACGCTGCTGGTGGTGCCCGCCGGCAACCTGACGATCAATCCGACGCTGATGCCGAACTTCCCCTTCGACATCGAGAAGGACTTCGTGCCCGTCACCATGCTGGCCAAGGCGCCCAACGTGCTGGTGGCCTCGCCCTCGACCGGCATCAAGACGGCCAAGGACCTGGTGGCCCAGGCCAAGGCCAAGCCGGGCACGCTGTCCTATGCGTCGCCGGGCGTGGGCAGCGGCCTGCATCTGGCCGGCGAGCTCTTCAAGCAGCAGGCCGGCGTCGATCTGCTGCACGTGCCCTACAAGGGCACGGCGCCCGCGCTCAACGACGTGCTGGGCGGCGTGGTGCCGCTGATGTTCAGCAACCTGCCCGCCACGCTGCCCTTCATCAAGAACGGCAAGCTGGTCGCGCTGGCCGTGACCGAGGCCAGGCGCAGCCCGGCCGCGCCGGAGATCCCGACGCTGGCGGAGCAGGGCATCCAGGGCGTGGCCGTCACTTCCTGGTACGGCCTGCTCGCACCCGCCGGCACGCCGCCGGCCGTGGCCGAGCAACTGGCCAAGGATGCGGCGGATTTCCTCGCCCAGCCCGAGGTGCGCGAGCGCCTGAAGGCGCAAGGCATGACCGAAGCCACCATGAAGCCCGGCGAGTTCGCCGGCTACATGCGCGACGAGACCGCCATGTGGGCCCGGATCATCAAGGCCCGCAACATCGTGGCCGAGTAGGCCACGCCGCACTGAATCCCATCTCTTCCCCACGGAGGCCCACGATGCAACCAGACCGCTACCTGCAACCCCACCAGGCGCGCCAGCGCCCCGCCACCACCTACGAAGACCTGCTCGGCGACGCGATCGAGCGCGCCTTCGGCGATGGCGTCCACGACCTCGCCGGCCTGGTCGAACGGCTCAACGACAGCGGCCTGGCCACGCCCGGCGGCCAGCGCTGGACCGAGGACCTGTACCGCCGGGAAATGGCCAAGCTCGGCGCCTGAGGAGAACACACCATGAACACCATCGCCATCCAACCCGTCGCCCAGGACCCGGTGGACCAGCTGCTCGAGATCGGGCTGAAGGACCTCTGGTATCCGATCTGCCCCTCGCATTTCATCGGCGAGAACCCCATTTCGCTGCGCCGCCTGGGCCGCAAGCTCGCGCTGTGGCGCGACGGCGAAGGCAAGCTGCATGCCCTGGAGGACCGCTGCCCGCACCGCGGCGCGCCGCTGTCGCAGGGCGTGATCCTGGGCGACCGCCTGTCCTGCCCTTACCACGGCGTGGAGGTGCGCCATGACGGGGTGGTGACGCGCGTGCCCGGCAGCCCGGGATGCAAGCTCGAGGGCTCGCAGGCCACGCGTCACTTCCACGTCGAAGAGCGCGCCGGCGCGGTGTTCCTCTACAACTCGAAGGAATCGGTCGACGTGCCGCCGCCGCTGGTGCTGCCGGAGCAGCTCACGGACGACGCGCAGTACGCGTCCTTCCTCTGCTACACCGAATGGAAGGGCGATTACCGCTACGTGCTGGACAACGTGATGGACCCGATGCACGGGACCTTCCTGCACAAGCAGTCGCACTCGATGGCCGAAGGCGAATCGCAGGCGAAGTTCGGCATCCGTGCGACCGACCACGGCTTCGTGTTCGAGAAGGAAGGCCAGCGCAACGTCAACTTCGACTGGACCGAATGGGCCGACACGGGCATGCACTGGATGCGGCTGGAGATCCCGTACCCGCGCACCGGAGGCCCCGGCGGCAACTTCATCATCGTCGGCGCCTTCGCGCCCATGTCGAAAGGCATGACCGCGACCTTCTTCTGGCGCGTGCGCAAGCTGGCGCCGGGCTGGGAGCGCGACACCTGGCGCTTCCTCTACAAGAACCGGCTGGAAGCGCGCCACTGGCACGTGCTGGAGCAGGACCGCGTGATGCTGGAGGACATGGAGCCCGATGCCAACCAGCACGAGAACCTGTACCAGCACGACCTGGGCATCGTGCGCCTGCGCCGCCACATGCGCAACCTGGCACAGGCGCAGCTGGAGCAGGCCGCGGCCTGACGTCTCTCACGGTTTTTTTCGAGGTCCACGCCCATGTCTTCCCCCACGCTCAACGCGCTCGTGCACACCATGCGCTACGAGGCCGAGGGCATCGTCAGCGTCGAATTCCGCCCGGCTTCGCCCGACGTGGACTTCCCCGCCTTCGAGGCCGGCTCGCACATCGACCTGCATCTGCCCAACGGGCTGGTGCGCAGCTATTCGCTGTGCAATCCGGCCAGCGACCGCCAGCGCTACGTGGTCGGCGTGGCGAACGACCGCAAGAGCCGCGGCGGCTCGCGCTACGTGCACCAGCAGTTGCGCGTGGGCATGACGCTGCCGATCTCGGCGCCGCGCAACAACTTCCACCTGGAGGAGGGCGCCGAGCGCTCGGTGCTGGTGGCCGGCGGCATCGGCGTGACGCCCATCTGGTGCATGCTGCAGCGGCTGGTCGCCATCGGCAAGCCGGTGGAGATGATCTACTGCGCGCGCACCCGCAAGGAGGCCGCCTTCTGCGACGCGATCGAAGCGCTGGCGCGCGAGAACCAGGTCGCGCTGACCTGGCATTTCGATGCCGACAAGGGCGCGCCGCCCGATCTCGCGGCGATGCTGGCCGGCAAGAGCGCGGGCAGCCATTTCTATTGCTGCGGTCCGGCGCCCATGCTCGATGCCTTCGAGAAGACCTGCGAGCAGCTGGGCTACGCGAATGCGCACGTCGAGCGCTTCGCTGCCGCCCACGTGGAGGTGCCCACGGCGACCGAGGCCTACGTGGTCGAGTGCGCGAAGAGCGGCAAGAGCGTGGAAGTGCCGCCGGGCAAGTCCATCCTCGACAGCCTGATCGACGCCGGCCTCAACCCCGACCACAGCTGCAAGGAAGGCGTGTGCGGCGCCTGCGAGACGAAGATCGTCTCGGCCGGCGAAATCGAGCACCGCGACGGCATCCTCACCAAGGCCGAACGTGCCGCCAACAAGACCATGATGATCTGCGTCTCGCAGTGCAGGCGTGGGCCGCTGGTGCTGGACATCTAGTGGACCGCAACAGCCCACGGGTCATCTGCTTTCCCAACTCCCTCTCTCGAAAAATTCAATGAAAAAGTCTCTTGTGGCCGCGGCCGCATGCGCGGCTGCGGCCGGCGCCTGCGCGCAATCGTCTTCCGTGCAGGTTTTCGGCGTCGTCGATGCCGCCGTCACCTACACCACCGGGTCGGGCTTCGGCTCTTCCAGCAAGTGGCAGCTGACCAACAGCGGCAACACCTTCAGCCGCCTGGGCTTTCGCGGCACCGAAGACCTCGGTGGCGGCCTGGCCGCGGGCTTCTGGCTCGAGGCCGGGCTGCAGAACGACAACGGCACCGGCTTCAGCACGAACAGCAACAACCAGGCCAGCGGCGCGACCGCTCCCGGCCTGCTGACCTTCAACCGGCGCTCCACGGTGAGCTTCTCCGGCGGTTTCGGCGAGCTGCGGCTGGGGCGCGACTACACGCCGACCTTCTGGAACACGGCGCTCTACGACCCCTTCGGCACCGGGGGCGGCATCGGCGCGAACCAGCTGTATTTCTCGGGCCTGGGCGGCCTCACGGCGCCGACGGGTACGCGCGCGTCGAACAGCATCGGCTACTTCCTGCCGCCGAACCTGGGCGGCTTCTACGGGCAGGTGATGTATGCGATGGGCGAGAACGACAACCGCTCCCTGCTGCCGGGCACGCTGCGCTCGAACAGGGACGACGGCGACTACGCGGGGATTCGCGTGGGCTATCTCAGCGGGCCCTTCAACGTGACGCTCGCCACCGGCAAGACCCGCTACGCGACGGGCGACCTGCGGGTGTCGAACATTGGCGCTTCCTATACCTTCGAGCAGTGGATGGGGCTCAAGCTGATGGGGGAGGTCTACAGCGAATCGTTGGGCGCGGTCGATGGCAAGGGCGCTCTGCTGGGCTTCATCCTCCCGGTCGGCGTGGGCGAGATCAAGGCCTCGTATGCGCGCTACAAGCGCGAGCCCGTGGGCAACGTGCCGGAGCCGACGACGTCCAAGCTGGCGCTGGGCTATGTCTACAACCTCTCGAAGCGCACGGCGCTCTACGGCACCGTCGCCTACCTGCGCAACCGCAATGGCGCCACGCAGTCGCTCGCCGGTTCGATCACGACGCCGAACGGGTCCTCGAAGGGCACCGAGTTCGGCATGCGGCACACCTTCTAGGCGCGACCCCGCGCGTTCAGTCGAGGTAGTCGAGGAAAAGGGGAATCACGTCCTGCAGGAAGGCGGCTTCCTCTTCGGCGATGCTGCGCGGCTCCACGTCGAAGTGGATGAAGCTGCCGTAGAGCGTCCCGTCCCCGCGCCTCAGCATGCGGCCGTAGTAGGACTCGACGAGGCCGGCGTAAGGGCTCAACTGACCCAGGTCCCCGGAGGCATGGCGGGACGCGAACTCGCCCTCGCGAATGGCGAACTCGCAAAAGCCCTTGTCCATCGGCACGGCCTTGAGCCAGCTGCGGTATTCGGAGCCGCGATCGAAGACATGCACGGCTTCCATGGTCTCGCCGCTCAGCTTGAAGATGGCCGTGTACCGGTACGGTGTACGGTCGTTGAGCAGGGCCAGCGCAGGACGGATCCCGTGCTTGGCAAGAACACTGCGAACTGCCGCCGTCTGGGCGGGCAAGTCGATCTCGTGCATGAGGATCCGAGGGGTGGACGAGGGCAGATGGACGCGGAGGGTTGACGGGAATTCTAGGAAGGCTCGCCACCTGCAACTGACGTCGACGGCAATCTCCGCGAGCGAGTGGGGCGATTGGGCGTTGCCATCTTCAGGTCACAACATGCGCCGATGATTTGCAGCGCTCGTGAACGACGCGAGCATGAGGTCCAAATGCCTACACGCGCGCGGACCGACGTTGTTCACCGCGATTCGACGGGAATCGGACCTTGCGGTGAAAGCTTTGTGACCAAGGCTTGCGGCGATTCGCACAGTCCATCCACCAGGGCCCGCATGCGCTCCCAGTGCGAGCCTTCCCAGAACACGCCCCGGCACACATCGCAGGTGCTGAAGCGCTGGTAGCGCTCGCGCACCGACGGCGGCAACGCAGCGGCGACCTGTGCCTTGTCGATCCCGCGCAAGGGTGCGTTGCAGTTCAGGCAGAGCGTGAAGGGCCGAGCGCTGCGCGCCAGGTCGAGCCGGTCGAAGATCTCGCGCAACTGCTGCGCCGAATGCAGGGCGTGCACGTAGCAGCCGTGGGTGATTCCACGGCGCTTGAGCAGCTCGCGGTCCCGCGTGAGCACGATGCGTTCCTGCGCGCCGGCGATGCGCTCGATCTCGTCGTCCTGGAAATGGTTGTCGTACAGGGTGTCGAAGCCGGTCATGCGCAGCAGCCGGGCGAGGCCGCCGAGGTGGGCATCGGCGACGAAGCGCGTGCGGCGCAAGGCCTGGACGCGAACGCGCAGCAGCGGCGTGATGTCGAGCGCTTCGAATTTCGGGTAGACGGCCACGCGGTCGCCTTCCCGCAGCACGGCGCCGAAGTCGACCGATTCGCCGTTGAGCAGGACCAGCTCGACCTCGGTATGGGGCACGCCGAGCGCCTCGATCATGTGCTTGGTGGTGGCCCGGCGCGCGCAGGGGCAGGTGAACGCGCGCCTGCGCCGCTCTGGCGCCAGGAAGTCGTTCAGCTCCTCGTAGAAGCGGAAGGTCGCCGTGACCATGACCGCGCGGCCGGCCGCGGCAGTCCTCAATGCATCGGCGACTTGCTGAAGCTCCCGTGCGGCTGGGCGCGCATCAGCTCGTGGAACTGATCGTGCGTCATCCGCAGCAGCTGCGCGTGGTCGCCGACCTCCATGTAGACCACTTCGTTGCTTTCGAGCTCGTCGTCGACGAGGGTCGGGATGCCCCAGGCCATGCCGACCGGTGGCACCGCGCCGCGTTCGCAGTCCTCGAACAGTGCGGCAATGCGATCCTCGTCGGCCAGGCGCAGCCGGTAGCGGCCGGCGAGGCGGGAGAACTCGCCCACCATGAGGACCCGGTCGGCGGGCAGGACGGCCATCACGCAGCCGTCGTCGTCCTGGAGGATGACCGATTTGGCCAGCTGGCTTGCGGGAACATGGGCGCTGCGCGCCGTCTCCGCGCTGCTGCGGCTGTGCTCATGCGTGCAGATCTCGTACCGGGCGCCGCGCTGGTCGAGATAGCTGGTCAGATGCGAGGGGAGGGACATGGCATCTCCTTGTGCGAAGTTGCCGGCCCGGTCCGACGGGCCCAGGCCGAGCAGGCAGTTTGCGCCGGAGGGCGGCCGATCGCAAGGGTCGCCATGCCGGATCGAGAGCCGCGCCGGATCAAGGCGTCAGCAGGCCTCGGCCGGTCGTTGCGATCAGGTCTGCCCGAAGGTCTGCAGGAGCGGGCAGCGACTCGACCACCACTTCGACGTAGTCCTCCTCGGCAATGAGACGGATGTGGCACTCGCCGATGGTGAAGGCGTCCCCGCTGGCCAGTGCCCTGGCATGCACCTTCTTGCCGTTGTGGTACAGCCCGTTCTTGCTCCAGAGGTCCTTGATGATGAAGAAGGGGCCCTCTGCATCGATCACCGCGTGGAAACGGCTGGCACGCGCATCGTCGAGGACCAGGTCATTGGACGGCGCACGTCCTACGGTCGTTCGCGGCAGCTTCAGCGCCACGAGGTCGGCGCGTCCGTTGGGTCCTTCGATCAACAGTCTGGGCATGACACATTTTTTAACCCGCCCGCAAGACGTTGCGCGTAAGAAAAAAGCTCTACAAGCTGCCGAATTCAGGAGATCTGCGCCACCGTCCTCCGCCGGTACAGCGCTAGCGTCGCCACCAGCCCGCACAGCGCCGCGATGCTGATCCAGTACGCCGGCGCCGCCTTGTCCGCCGTGGCCTCGATCAGCCAGGTCGACACCGCCGGCGTGAAGCCGCCGAAGAGCGCCGTGGCCAAGCTGTAGGCCAGCGAGAAGCCCACCACGCGCACCTGCACCGGCATCACCTCGGTGAGTGCGACCACCATCGCGCCGTTGTACATGCCGAAGAGGAAGGAGAACCAGAGCAGCACGTCCAGCATGCGGCCGAAGCTGGGCGCCGCGGCCAGCCACGACATCGCGGGGTAGGCCGTGAGGATGGCCAGCACGGTCATGGCGATCAGCAGGGGCTTGCGGCCGATGCGGTCGGAGAGCGCGCCGCCCACCGGCAGCCAGATGAAGTTGGAGACGGCGACCAGCAGCGTGACGACCAGGCTGTCCTTCGCGCTCAGGTGCAGCACGGTGCGGCCGAAAGTGGGCGTGTAGACGGTGATCAGGTAGAAGGTGGCGGTGGTCATCGCCACCAGGAGCATGCCGGCCAGCACGATGCGCCAGTTCTGCCGCATCGACGCGGCCACCTCGCGCGTGGTCGGATGGTGCGCCCGGGCGCGGAAGGCCTCGGTCTCCTGCAGGGAGCGGCGCAGCAGGAAGATGCAGGGAATGATCATGCAGCCGACGAAGAAGGGGATGCGCCAGCCCCAGGCGCCCAGGGCCTCGGGCGTCAACAGCTCGTTGAGCGCGAAGCCCAGCGCCGCGGCCAGCACGATCGCCACTTGCTGGCTGGCCGACTGCCAGGCCGTGTAGAAGCCCTTGTGGCCGGGCGTGGCCATCTCCGACAGGTAGACCGAGACGCCGCCCAGCTCGGCGCCGGCAGAGAAGCCCTGCAGCAACCGCCCGAGCAGCACCAGCGCGGGCGCGAGCAGGCCGATCGCGGCGTAGCCAGGCACGAAGGCGATCAGCACCGTCCCGCTGGCCATGATCGAGAGCGTGACGATCAGGCCCTTGCGGCGGCCGACCTCGTCGATGTAGGCGCCGAGCACGACGGCGCCCAGCGGCCGCATCAGGAAGCCGGCGCCGAAGACGGCAAAGGTCAGCATCAGCGAGGCGAAGTCGCTGCTCGTGGGAAAGAAGGCGTGGGCGATCGAGGTCGCGTAGAAGCCGAAGAGGAAGAAGTCGAACTGCTCGAGGAAGTTGCCGCTCGTGACGCGCAAGACGGCGCCGAGCTTGGAGCTTGGCGCAGACGCGGGTGCGCCGTCGGCCAGGATGGCTGAACTCATGGGGGATCTCCAGTGGTGTATGAGGTTTTGGCGGAGAAAGGAAAGGGCCAGGGTCCGCAGACCCTATCTCAGGCGTGCTTGCGGCACCCTGACCAGCAGCTGAATTCGTGGCAAGTCAGGCGACGAACTTGCAGAGCGATGCGACCGTGCGCGTGTCCATGTTGCGGCCGCGGTTGAGGTGGTCGTCGATCTCGGCGGCGCAGCCCAGCATGCGCGGGTAGAGGAAGATCGTGAACGCCGCGGTCTCGAGATCGCGCTCGCCGATCTCGCCGGACTGCAGCGGCTTCCACAGCATCTTGAGCAGCAGGGCGGCGATCACCGCATCCACGTTCACGCAGTAGACGTTGCGCGAGACGCCGGCATCGAAGAGCTGCTGCACCAGCGCACGGTAGAAGTCGTGAAACACGTTGTGGTCGCCGCGCGATTCGCGCAGCTTCGCGATGAAGACCTCCCGCGGGTCGAGGTTGACCGGCTTGTCCTTGAAGACCGGGTGGTTCACGCCCGGCAGCTTGGCGATGTCCAGGCTGCCTGCGCTCTTCTTGCGGGTCTTGTACTGCGCGTACTGGTCGACCGCCTTCGCGGCGAGCGCCTTGAGATCCACGCCGTGGTCCGGGGCACCCGGATCGTCGAGCCCGCTGCCCTTGAACTGCTCGATCAGGTAGGCGATGCCCTCGTAGCCGTTGCCGCCGTGCGCATAGCCGGTGTGGGTGAGGAAGCCGACCAGCGCCTTGTTGAGCTGCACCCGCTCGGGCTGCTCGGGGCCGTCCGCCGAGACCGCGCCCTTGGCGCCCTGGGCCGAGATGGCGCCGGGCCCGTTGGTCAGCAGCAGCCCGACCAGGGTCTGGAAGGCGAAGAGGTCGTTCTCGCCCGGCGCACGGCCGAGGAGGGCGGCGAAGGCGATCTCGCCCAGGCTTGCGCTCTCGATCATCTGCTGCTGCGCGATGCCGCAAAAGCCCTCGGGCGAGTGCCGCGCGGCATCGGCCGAGGCACCGATCAGCGTGCCGAAGAGCTGCAGCCACCACGGGAAGTTCTGTGCCGTGAGCAGCGAGATGCGCTTGCGCGACAGCGGCCCCCAGGCCAGGGTGGCCGAGACCGCGGCGAGCACGGCCGCCTCGGTCGGATGACCGGGGAGACTCTGAAGCCAGCGCAGGAACACGGAGCGGCCGCCGCGGGCCTGCACGCCGGCCAGCAGCGCCTGGGCACGGGCGTCGGGCGTGTCGGTCGTGAGCGCGGGCGCGCCCTTGGCGTCGATTTGCGCGATGTCGAAGCTGTCGCTGAGCGAGGCTCCGAACTCGTTGCCCAGGCCCGCCGCATGGAAGCGCTCGAGCATGAAGCCCAGGGCCTCGCGCGCCGCTTGCTGGCGCTTGGGTCCGACGATGGCGGCTGCCGCGGCGAGCACCGAATTGGGCGCGTTGCCGGCTTCGCGGCTGGCCTGCGCCGCCGCCAGCTCGGGGCGGCCGTGCAGGTTGACGTGGGCCGCGACCGCAGGCGCGATCAGCTTGCGATCGTTGTCGCCGCCGGCATCGTGCAGCAGCGCCAATGCGACGTTCGATTCCAGAGAGAGCGTGGCCGCGTCCAGCATGCTGGTGCCGTGCAGGCTGCTGACCTGCGTTTTCGCGTCCATCTGCGAGGCGCCGGAGGCGTCCTTCATCGTCTGGCGCGGCACCACGCCGCCGATCTGGGTGTTGAGCAGCGCCACCTGCTCGCCGTAGGGGGCCAGCGCCTGCACCACGGGTGGCCGCAAGGCTTCCGGCAAGTCCAGGCCCTCGTCGGAACCGAACCAGGGCTTGAGCGCCAGCGTGCCCTCGGGCGCGAAGTCGGGGAGGGTGGCGTTGGCACGCATCACCGCCGTCAGCGCGGCCGGGATATGAGCGATGTTGGTGACCAGCGCGCCCTTGGCCGAGAACACCGGGCTGTCGGGCGTGAAGATGCCGTCGACGCCGAACTTCTCCATGAACCAGCGTTCCTTGGCCAGTGCGTCATCAGAGCCGCCGGCCATCGCGCCGGCATGGCCGACCGCGCGCGTGAGCTTGCTCTTCCAGCGGCCCACCACGCAGGCCACCACCGGCTTGTTGAACTTGGCGTCGAGCTCGTAGTAGCCACCGGGCTCGCAGTACAGCACTGCGGCCTTGCTGCGCGCATCGTTGGCGAGCGCGAAGGCGAATTCGGGCGCGGCATAGTGGATGTAGACGTCCTTGCCCGAGGAGATCACGGTGGTGGTGCCCCAGCCCGCCATGCGCAGGTACTGCGCGATGGTGGTCGAGAAGCCGCCCGAATTGGAGAAGATCGCGATCGAGCCCGGCCGCAGCGAATCGCCTGGCTTGTCGCCGCCCAGGGCGCCGCCGATGCGCACCTGGTTCCACGAGTCGGCCACGCCCAGGCCGTTGGCGCCGAAGATGTCGATGCCGTTCTGCTGGCCCATGGCGCGGATCTCGCGCGCGTCGTGCACGGCGATCTTCTCGGTGATGATGAAGATCTTGCGCAGCTCCGGATTCACGCGGATCAGTTCGGCCACGCCGTCGCGCGCCGCCGACGGCGGCAGGTACACCACGCCGCAGTTGAAGCGGTGGCCCGCGGCCAGTCCGTCGCGCACGTTGTTGAACACCGGGATGTCGCCGATGGGCGTCTCCAGCACCGCGCCGCCCTTGCCGGGCGCAGTGCCGAAGACCACGTTGCCACCCGAGTAGGCGTGGCTCACGGGCGTGACCTCGCTCGATTCGCCGCCCAGGATGTTGAGCACGCAGACGCGGTCCTCGCGCGAGGCGACCTGCGTGAGCGAGCTGATGCCGACGTGGTACTTGAAGTCGCCCACGCCTGTTTTCTGCCAGCTGGATTGCATGATTCTTTGCTCCCTTTCAAGCGGCCGATGGGGCCTGGATGCCGAGGCGCGCGGCGACCTGCTCGCGTCCGCCGTCTTTCATCCACGCGTTGACCTTGCGGGCGAACTGGATCACTTCGCTCATGTCGGAGTCGAAGCCGAAGAGCCGGTAGGGCAGGCCCAGCGCATCGCAGGTGTCGCGCAGGGCGCCCATGCCGCGCACCAGGTTCGGCCCGCCGCGGCCCACCACCACGTAGAGCGGCGTGCGCCCGTGCTGGCTGAAGTGCTCGCGCAGCGCGTCGGCCATTGCGCGCAGGGTCTCGAAAATGTCGGTGTTGTTGCTCTTGCCGCCGATGATGAAGAGCACGTTGGCCTGCTTGAGCCAGTGCTTGAAGCAGATGCGCGCCACCTCCTTCATCTTCTCGTAGGGCGGATTGCCCCCGAAGTCGGAGCTGATGATGGCGTCGTCGCCCAGCATCTCGGTCACCAGCGAGTTGGCACCGCCGCCGAAGGTGGGGGCGAGCACCGTGCCCTTGTCGTTGATCACGTAGACGTCGCTCTGGCCCTGGTGGGTGCGCAGGGTGTTGATCTCCTGCTCGAAGTCGGAGTAGTCGGCCGCGAACAGGTGTGGCGGCAGGCCCAGGCGCAGCCAGCGCGGGTCGTCGCGGTCGAAGCCGCACTTGAAGTCGCAGGCCACCGGCGTGAGCCGGCCCTTCTTGTCCTCGCGCATGCGGATCGGGTTGAGTTCCAGCGTGGTCATGCCGAAGTCGTGGAACAGCTCCCACAGCTTGGGCAACTGCTGCACCAGGGGCGAGATGATTTCCTTGGGCGCGCCGATCTCGGTCAGCGCATTGGCCACCACGAAAGCCTTGAGGCCGGTGAGCGGATCGAAGGGGACCGTGGCGACCTGGGTTTTGTCGAGCTCCTCGATGTCCATGCCACCCATGTGCGTGAGCGTCATGGTCGGCGCGCGGAAGCGCGTGGAGTCGCTGATCGAAAAGTAGACCTCGTGCTTGGCGGGCACGCCGGCTTCGAAGGTTACGCCGTTGGCCTTGGCCTTGACGTGGCCGACCTGGTGTTCGGCGAAGTAGAGGCGCTCTTTTTCGGCCAGCGCGGTCTTCAGGTCGCTGGCACGGCCCAGGAGGCCGGCCTTGCCCTTCTTGCCGATGCCGCCCTTGAAGACCGGCTTGATGAAGACGAGCCCGTATTTGTCGATGAGCGCCTTGATGTCCTCTTCGCTGGCCGCGGGGCCCAGCACCTCGGTGGCGGGAAAGCCCACGAAGTGCAGCAGGCGTGCGCCGTGCAACATGCCCGTGATCTGCATGGTCGATGTCTCCTGGTGGTGCGCGAACTGCGCCGTGGGCCGCCCGCGTTTCGGGTGGCCTCGGAGAAATCGTAAAAATCGAAGCTGTCGATCCGCCGTCAGTGCGGTGAGGGTAAGTACGGGGTGGCGCGAACCCCGGTTTCGTTTTCTCGCGGACCGGCTTTTTCGGGCCGCAGGTGTAGGTGTCGACTAGTTCTTGTAGCTGTCGTCGATGCGATCCAGCTTGCGGATCAGTGCCGGCCACACGAAGGCGCCGCCGAGTCCGCCGGTCTGAACCTTCAGCGCATGGCCCACACCCTCGACGATGCGCGGATCGACATGCGTGAGCTCGCCGCCGCCGGCCTGCGCGGCGATCTGGATCTGGCAGGCGTTCTCGAAGGTGTACATCGAGAGGAAAGCGTCCGCGATGGTCTTGCCGACGGTCAGCAGGCCGTGGTTGCGCAGCATCAGGAAGTTGGCCTCGCCCATGTCGGCCTGCAGGCGCGGCTTCTCCTCGTCGCGGAAAGCTACGCCTTCGTAGTCGTGGTAGGCCAGCGAGGCCAGCACGAAGGTCGACTGCTGGCTGATCGGCAGCACGCCGTTCTTCTGGGCGCTCACGGCAATGCCGGCGCGGGTGTGGGTGTGCAGCACGCACTGGATGTCCGGCCGCGCTGCGTGCACCGCACTGTGGATCACGAAGCCGGCGGGATTGACGGGGTGGGGCGAGGTGATGAGCTTGTTGCAGTCCTGGTCCACCTTGATCAGGCTCGAGGCGGTGATCTCGTCGAACATCAGGCCATAGGGATTGATCAGGAAATGGTGCTCGGGCCCAGGGACCCGCGCACTGATGTGCGTGAAGACCAGGTCGCTCCAGCCATGGAGGGCAACCAAGCGGTAGCAAGCGGCGAGGTCCACGCGCAGCTGCCATTCTTCTGGGGAGACGAGCTTCTGGATCTCGGAGGAGGTGGTTGTGTTCATGGGGTTGTCTCCTTGGCTCCCGTCACTGTAGAGCCGGGCGTGGCACTCGACTGTCAAGAATCGGACAGCTGCGCCGATGACTTAACATAATGCACATTGTTGTTGTCGTGGTGGTGGTGGTGATTCGGGTTCTTGAATCGGCACAGCTCCGGCAAGCCCGGTCACCACTTGCCATCGCTCGGCCGCTTGTTCGCCTGGGCCGCCGTGGTCAACAACCGCACCGCATCCGGCCGATTCCCGCGCTGCGCAAAATCCAGCGCCGTCATCCCCAACTGGTTCTTCATCGTCGTATCGGCGCCTTCATCGAGCAGCAACTGCACCGCGGCCGCCGATCCGTACATCGCGGCCATCATCAGTGGCGTCGTTCCGTTGGGCGATTGCGCGTCGATGAAGGCGTAGTTCTCCAGCAGCAGCTTCATGATCGCCACGTGCCCGCCGGTCGCGGCGTAATGCAGCGGCGCCCAGCCGGGCTTGTTGACGTCGGCATCCCGTGCGATCAGGCGCGTGACGAGCTCCTGCTGGCCCTTCAGCGCGGCCAGCATCAGCGGGCTCTCGTCCTTGGCGTTGCGCACCTCGACGTTGGTCTTGGGTGAATCAAGCAGCACCTGGATCACCTTGGGCGATGGCTCGCGCATGGCGATCATGAGGCCCGCCTGGCCTTGTTCGTCCACGGTATTGGGATCGAAGCCGCGGTTCAGGAGCGCCTGGATGCTGCTCGCGTCGTCGCTTCGAACGGCCCGGAAGAAATCCTCGTACGAGCCGGCCTGTGATGAAAAAGATGCTGCAAAAACAGCGAGATAGATGATTGTTTTAAAGTAGTTCTTCATGACTTCACCCCCTTGAAGAGGGTCTCGAAGTTCCGGCTGGTCGCCTCGCCGATGGCCTCCACCGGCAGCTTGCGCAGCTCCGCGATCTGCTTGGCCACGAAAGGCACATAGGACGGGTTGTTGGTCTTGCCCCGGTACGGCACCGGCGCCAGATAAGGGCTGTCGGTCTCGATCAGCATGCGGTCCAGCGGCACGAAGGCGGCCACCTCGCGCAGGTCGGCCGCCTTCTTGAAGGTCAGGATGCCCGAGAACGAGATGTAGAAACCCAGGTCCAGCGCGGCGCGTGCGACTTCGGCCGTCTCGGTGAAGCAATGGAACACGCCCCCGGCAGCGCCCGCCGAGCCATCCTCGCCCTCCTCCTTGAGGATCGCGAGCGTGTCGACCGAAGCGTCGCGGGTATGGATGATCAGCGGCTTGCGCACCTGCTGGGCAGCACGGATATGCACCCGGAAGCGCTCGCGCTGCCACTCCATATCGGAGATGCTGCGACCGCCCTTGCGCTCTTCCATCTGGTAGTAGTCCAGCCCGGTTTCTCCGATCGCCACCACCTTGGGCAAGGCCGAGCGCGTCACCAGATCGTCCACCGAGGGCTCGGCGATGTCCTCGTTGTCCGGATGGACGCCCACGCTGGCCCAAAAGTTGTCAAAAGCAGCCGCGAGGGCCTGCACCTCGGCGAATTCCTCCAGCGTGGTGCAGATGCAAAGCGCCCGGTCGACCTGCGCGGCGGCCATCGCCTCGCGGATCTGCTGCATTTGGCCGGCGAATTCGGGAAAAGTCAGGTGGCAATGGGAGTCGGTGAACATCGCAAATCTTCAGGAAACGGCGGCGCGACCGCAGCGGCTGCGGTCGGCGTCGTGCAGACGGAACTCAAATGGTCTGGGTCGGGCGGTCGGAGGCCAGCGTGCCGCCGAGCGCTTCTTCGATGCGCGCCTTCAGCTGGCGCGATTTCTCGTCCGACGGAAAACGGATGCCGACGCCCGGCGCCCGGTTGCCGGCCGCGCGCGCCGGCGTGATCCACGCCACCTTGCCGGCCACCGGGTAGCGTTGCGGGTCCTCGGGCAGCGTGAGCAACACGTAGACGTCGTCGCCCAGGCGGTACTCGCGCGAGGTCGGGATGAAGATGCCGCCCTCGGCGAACAGCGGAATGTAGGCTGCGTAGAGCGCGCCCTTTTCCTTGATCGCCAGCTGGATGACGCTGGGGCGGGCGGGCGCGGCGGGGATGGGAGAGGCTGTTGTGTTCATGGGCGGCGGCTGGCGGAGTTTAGGGTGCTTCGCGCTTCGCTCACAAGCGCTTCGAGCATCAGGCCGGCATTGAAGGGATGTTCTGCGGTTTTTGCCGCATTGGCGAGCGACCGGGCCCAGCGGCCCAGCGCCGCCTTCGACGGTGCTGCCGGCAGGTCGGCGGCTTCGAAGAAGCGCGGTGCAGCGCCGGTGTCCACGGCCATGAGGTCGTGGCAGAGCTTCTGCAGCGCGCCGATGGCCTGGGCCGGCGCATGTTCCGCCAGCGCGCCGATTTCGCCGCGCTGCATGGCCTTCGGAAAAAGGCTCCAGGCCTTGGGCGACTGGCCCGCGGCGGCAAGCCGCAGTGCATCACTGGGCCGGCCGCCGGCAGCGCGCAGCAGGGCGGCCGCATCGGCCGCCGGGACGCCCTGCCCCACCAGCCATTCGCGCGCCTCTTCGTCACCAGGCCAGGGCATGGTGAAGCCAAGGCAGCGGCTGCGGATGGTCGGCAGCAGTTGCCACGCGGCCTCGCTGGCCAGGACGAATCGCACGTCCCCGACCGGCTCCTCCAGCGTCTTGAGCAAGGCGTTGGCGGTAATGGTGTTCATGCGCTCGGCCGGATAGACCAGCACCGCCTTGCCGCGCCCACGCCCGCTGGTGCGCTGGGCGAAGCCGACCGCATCGCGCATCGCCTCGACGCGGATCTCGCGGCTGGGCTTGCGCTTCTTGTCGTCGATGTCCGCCTGGCTCTTCTCGTCGAGCGGCCAGCCCAGCTCCTGCATCGCGACCTCGGGCATCAGCACGCAGAGATCGGCATGGGTGCGCACGGCGATGGCGTGGCAGCTCGGGCAATGGCCGCAGGCGCCCTGCCCGCCTCGTTCGTCGGGCTGCTCGCAGAGCCAGGCGGCCGCCAGGGCCAGGCCCAGCTCGTACTGGCCCAGGCCCGACGGCCCCTGGAGCAGCCAGGCATGGCCGCGCTGCCGCAGCAGTTCGGCCAGAGGCTTGCGCAGCCAGGGCGACAGGGACTCGCTCATCGGCCAGCCCCCGCCGTGTGGGCTGCGGCGCCATGCGCCTTCGGAGCGGCCGTGCCGCTCATGGCTCGACGCCCTCCACCAGCCCGCGCTGGACCAGCGCCGCCACGACCTGCGCCCAGACCTGCTCGCGCGAACGGTTCGCGTCGATGCGCACGAAGCGCGGCGCGGACGCCGCGCGCGCGGCATAGCCTTCAGCGACGCGGCGGAAGAACGCGACCGGCTGCGATTCGAATTTGTCCGGCAGCCGCGCACCCGCCAGGCGCTCGGCCGCGGTCTCGGGCGGCAGGTCGAACCACAGCGTGAGCGCGGGCTGCAGCAGCGCGCCATCGCGCGCCTGCACCCACTGTTCCAGAGTCGAGAGCACCGCCTCGTCGAAGCCGCGCCCTGCGCCCTGGTAGGCGAAGGTGGCATCGGTAAAACGGTCGCACAGCACCACCTCGCCGCGCGCGAGCGCCGGCTCGATCACCTGGACGATGTGGTCGCGCCGGGCCGCGAACACCAGCAGCGACTCGGTCAGCGGGTCCATGGCCTGGGTGAGGATCATGGTGCGCAGCGTCTCGGCCAGCGGCGTGCCCCCGGGCTCGCGCGTGCGCGTGACGATTCGGCCCTGCGCCTTGAACAGCGCCTCCAGCGCATCGATATGGCTGGACTTGCCGGCGCCGTCGATGCCTTCGAGCGTGAGGAAGAGGCCCTGCGCCTGCGTCATCGCTGCTCGCTCCGCGGTGCAGGCGGCTCCATGCCGCGCTGGTAGCGGTTCACCGCGCGGTTGTGCTCGTCGAGCGAGCTGCTGAATTGGCTGGAGCCGTCGCCGCGCGACACGAAATACAGCGACTTGCTCTGCGCCGGCTGCACCGCCGCCAGCAGCGCCGCCTTGCCCGGCATGGCGATCGGCGTCGGCGGCAGGCCCGGGCGCAGGTAGGTGTTCCAGGGCGTGTCGGCCTGCAGGTCCTTCTTGCGCAGGTTGCCGTCGAAGCGCGGGCCCATGCCGTAGATCACGGTCGGATCGGTCTGCAGCGGCATGCCGGCGCGCAGCCGGTTGACGAACACGGCCGCGATCTCGGCCCGGTCCTTGGCCGCGCCTGTCTCCTTTTCGACGATGCTGGCCAGGATCAGCGCCTCGTCGGCCGACTTGAGCGGCAGGTCGGCAGCGCGCGCGGCCCAGGCTGCTTCCAGCTTCTTGTCCATGGCCCGCATCGCCCGCTGCAGCAGCGCGAGGTCGGTGGAGTTCTTCGAATAGGTGTAGGTGTCCGGGAAGAACCGGCCTTCGGGATGCAGGCCGGGCTTGCCGAGCCGGGTCATCAATTCTTCGTCGCTCTGGCCCACGGTCTCGGGCTTCAGTTGCTCGGCCTTGGCCAGCGCGGCGCGGATCTGGCGGAAGCTCCAGCCCTCCACCAGCACGATGCTGCGAGTGGCTTCCTCGCCGCGCACCAGCATGTTGAGCAGCAGGCGCGGCGTGACGCCGCGCTCCAGCTCGTAGCTGCCGGCGCGGATCTGCCGGTCCTGTCCCGAGAAGCGGAACCAGCCGTAGAGCAGCTGCCAGGGCACGTCCACGCCGGCGTCGGCCACCGCCTGCGCGACGCCGCGCGGCGTGGTGCCCGGCTCGACCGAAAGATCCACCGTGGGCGCCGGCAGCTTCAACGGATGCTGCACCCACCAGAGCCCGGCCGCGCCCGCGCCGAGTCCGACGAAGGCGGCGAGCAGGAAGAGCGTGAGAAGAAAGCGGCGCACGGATGCGAATGAGGCGGGCAGAAGAAGGAAAACGGTAGCCCTGCGGGCCGAGCGGAACGGAGCCGGCCATGATAATTCAGCGATGACCCCAGTCGTTCTGAATGGCGTAACAGCCCTTTCGCACCTCGGCGTGATTCGCGCCGAGGGCCCCGAAGCCGCCGATTTCCTCAATGGGCAACTCACCCAGGACTTCGCCCTTCTCGGCCCCACCGAAGCGCGCCTGGCCGCGCTGTGCACCGCCAAGGGACGCGTGATCGCAAGCTTCATCGGCATCCGGCCGCAGCCGGAACGCGTGTTGCTGGTGATCGGCCGCGACATCCTCCCCGCCACGCTCAAGCGCCTGTCGATGTACGTGCTGCGCGCCAAACTCAAGCTCAGCGATGCCAGCGATGAATTCATGCTCCACGGCCTGACCGGCACGGCGCTGACGGCCAACGGCGTCGATGCCGGCGCACCGCCCGGGCGCTGCTGCCACGTCGGCGATGCCAGCGTGATCTCGCTGTATCCCTCGGACCGCGTCCCACGCGCGCTGCGCATCGCACCGGCGGGCAGCGCCGAGCCCGAAGGCCCGGCGCTCGATCCCGCGCTGTGGCAGTGGAGCGAGGTGCGCAGCGGCATCGTGACCGTCAGCGCGCCGATCGTCGACGCCTTCGTGCCGCAGATGCTCAATTACGAATCGGTGGGTGGCGTGAGTTTCAAGAAGGGCTGCTACCCCGGCCAGGAGGTGGTGGCGCGCAGCCAGTTCCGCGGCACCCTCAAGCGCAGGACCTACCTCGTGCAGGCGCCGGCGCCGTTGGCGGCGGGCCAGGAGGTCTTTGCCGCCAGCGATCCCGAACAGCCGGTCGGCATGGTCGCGCAGGCGGCGCCGACCCCCGGCGGCGGATGGGCTGCGCTCGTGTCCATGCAGATTGCGGCGCTCAATGCCGGTGGCCTGCACGCCGGCAGTGCCGAGGGGCCCGCACTCAGCGTCGAGCCCCTGCCCTATCCTTTGCTCGAGGACGTCTGAGCCCGGCTCGGCTTCTCAGCAGCAGCGGCCCTTGCCGCTGCCGTAGCGCGCCTCCAGGCGCTCGCGGAAGAAGGCTTCGTAGCTCATCGGCGCCTGGTCGGGATGCGTGCGCGCCATGTGGCTGAGGTACGCGTCGTAGTCCGGCAAACCCACCATCAGGCGCAGCGACTGCGCCAGCGAGCGGGTCAGATAGCGCCCGGCCTCGGGCAAGGCGGCCAAGGTTCCCATCAGGCGGCCTGGGTCGGCATCGGCTCGAAAGGCGTCTCGCGCGCCGTCGGCTTGTTGGCCGCGCGCGCCGCGAGCGCGGTGCGCACGCTGTAGAACAGCACGCTCAGCACTACGAAGATGAACAGCCCGCACAGCGCGGCATCGAGCCGGTCGTTGAAGACGATGCGCGCCATCGCCTCGGGCGTCTTGGCGGGCGCGAGCAGCACGCCTTTCTCGATCGCCTCGGCGTACTTCGACGCATGCGACAGGAAGCCGACCTTCGGATCGGCCGAGAAGATCTTCTGCCAGCCCGCCGTGAGCGTGCACACCAGCAGCCAGGCGGCCGGTGCGATCGCGACCCAGGCGTAGCGCTCGCGCTTCATGCGGAACAGCACCACCACGCCCAGCATCAGCGCCACGGCGGCCAGCATCTGATTGGAGATGCCGAACAGCGGCCACAGCGTGTTGATGCCGCCCAGCGGATCGACCACGCCCTGATACAGGAAGTAGCCCCAGGCCGCGACGCACAGGAAGGTGGCGAGCAGGTTGGCCACGAAGGAGTCGGTGCGCTTCAGCGCCGGGACGAAGCTGCCCAGCAGGTCCTGCAGCATGAAGCGCCCGGCGCGCGTGCCGGCATCGACCGCGGTCAGGATGAACAGTGCCTCGAACAGAATCGCGAAGTGGTACCAGAAGGCCATCATGGCCGGCCCCCCGATGGCCTGGTGCAGGATGTGCGCCATGCCCACGGCGAGCGTGGGCGCGCCCCCGGCACGGCCGAGGATGGTGCTCTCACCCACGTCCTTGGCGGTCTGCACCAGCATCTCGGGCGTGACCACGAAGCCCCAGCTCGAGATGGTCTGCGCCACCGCAGCCGGCGTGTTGCCGACCAGCGCGGCCGGGCTGTTCATCGCGAAGTACACGCCCGGCTCGATGCAGGCCGCGGCCACCAGCGCCATCACCGCGACGAAGGACTCGGCCAGCATGCCGCCGTAGCCGATGAAGCGCGCATGGCGCTCGTTGTCCAGCATCTTGGGCGTCGTGCCCGACGAGATCAGCGCATGGAAGCCCGACACGGCGCCGCAGGCGATGGTGATGAAGAGGAAGGGAAAGAGGCTGCCCGACCACACCGGCCCGTTGCCTTGCGCGAACTGCGTCACCGCCGGCATCTGCAGCGTCGGCGCGACGAACACGATGCCGATCGCCAGCGCGACGATGGTGCCGATCTTCAGGAAGGTCGAGAGGTAGTCGCGCGGCGCCAGCAGCAGCCACACCGGCAGGCTGGCAGCGATGAAGCCGTAGCCGATCAGCATCCAGGTCAGGGCTTTGCCGTCGAAGGTGAACATCGGGCCCCAGGTCGGGCTCTGCGCCACTGCCTGGCCGCCGAAGATCGACAGCATCAGCAGCACGAAGCCGATCACCGAGATCTCGCCGATGCGCCCTGGGCGGATGTAGCGCAGGTACACGCCCATGAACACCGCCACCGGAATGGTCGCCGCCACCGTGAAAGTGCCCCAGGGCGATTCGGCCAGCGCCTTCACCACGATCAGCGCCAGCACCGCCAGGATGATGATCATGATCATGAAGGTGCCGAACAGCGCGATCAGTCCCGGCACGGTGCCCATCTCCTGCTTGATCAGGTCGCCCAGCGAGCGGCCGTCGCGCCGCGTCGAGATGAAGAGCACGATGAAGTCCTGCACCGCGCCGGCGAAGACCACGCCGGCCAGGATCCACAGCAGGCCGGGCAGGTAGCCCATCTGCGCCGCGAGCACCGGGCCGACCAGCGGCCCCGCCCCGGCGATGGCCGCGAAGTGGTGGCCGAAGAGCACATTCTTGTCGGTGGGCACGTAGTCCAGCCCATCGTTGTGGCGATGGGCCGGCGTCATGCGCTTGCCGTCGAGGCCGAGCACGCGGTCGGCGATGAAGAGGCTGTAGTAGCGGTAGGCGATGAGGTAGGTGCAGAGGGCTGCGGCCACGACCCACAGGGCGCTGATGGCCTCGCCTCGCGCCAGGGCCACCGTGCCCAGCGAAAAGGCGCCGACCACGGCCACGACGAGCCACACCAGGTGGCAGCGGATGCTGTGCATGGGATTGTCTCCAGACGTTGTGAACCCGGGCGAGTGTCCGGATTCGGCGGGCGGCTGGCATCCGTCGCACTGCGCGGGCGGGGCGCGTGGTGTTGCGTAATGGAAAACCCCGAGGCCTCCGGAGAGATTTAGCGAGGCGATGAGCAGCAATCTGTTGGCGCGCTGGAACCAGTCGAACTGCCGGGCCACTCATGAGGTAGCCCTCTCGCCGACCTCTCCCGTTCACAAGGATGCGGCGCTGCCGTGCAGTGAAGGCATTGCACGCGGCCGAAGCGTCTCATAGTTGGCGCGTCCAAGGGATGATTTTTTGATGGAATCATGAGACCTCTTGCAATCAGCCAAGGCCTACCTTCCGGGACGCCCGTCCGTCGCAAAAGCGACGCGGTTTCCCGAACCACACCTACGCCCGACCCACGGCCGCTTGATTCGCTCAATGAGTGGGCGGGCCATCAGGACCTGAACCAGGAGGCGCGCGCTGCTAGAAGCGAAGTCGTGCGCTTGCTTGAATTTGCCGCGAATCATCCAAACGGTGAGTTGAATCTGACCCATTGCGACGCGCAGGCCTGCCTGGACTTGCCGGCCCATCTGGTCGAGGCATACAAGGCGTGTACGAACTCGGATCCACGGGTGACGCGGTTGATTCTTCCCAATGGGCTCACGGACGTGCCCGCATGGATCACCATGTTCAAGGAGCTCAAAGAGCTCACGGCGCATGGATTCATGGGCGACGCCAACGCCGCGTTGGTGTGCCTCAAAAGGCAGCGTCCGGGACTAACCTGTGATTTGCCGCGAACCACGCTTCGTTCGGTCTATCGCCCCTACGTCGGGACACTCCACGCAGACGCGAAGGACGGGCTTCAACGCTTCATGAACAACGTGCGTGGAGTCCTGAGCGCGAGAGGTTCTGACTACCACGTGGGAGGCTTCAAGGTGGATTACTCGTCTGTTGGCGGGCTTCAATTGGTGAAGCTCGTTGATCCACCCATTGATGAGGCTGATGATCTCGATCCGGACTCGCCGGACGCCGAGGATTTGCCGAAGACGATCGAGGTGTTCGACACCCATTTTGAGGACGTGCGGGCCGCAGTCTGGCAAGCAATGTCCGAATGCGGCTATGTCGAGTACCTGACAGCCAACGCCGAGAAACTGCGCGCGTGGGACATCCTGGTCGATATCAATCCCTATTTCAACCGCAATCCGTTGAACATCCGAGCTCACAAGGATACCCAAGGGGAGAACATGTTCCTGCTGCTCTTGCATTGCAATGATCAGCCCATCATGGGCATGGAGTACCAGCTGAGGCCGAAGAATCCACCGGACTATTCAAGACTCATGGAGCAGCATCTGCCTTCTGTCTTCGTCAAAGAGGTAAAAGACATTCTGAAAGATCCCCCGGACGGCATAGCGTACGCGCCTACGATCGAGCCCTGGGGATTCATTGGGGCCTGCGACGAACTGATAGCTCATTCAACTCCATTCATCCATCATCGCGGCGCATTTTTGCTGGAATCAGTCGCCAAATGTATGGGCGACGCGCTTGGAATCTGCTTTGGTGCGGGCGCCGCAAGCGAATATTCTGAATTCCAGCGGGGATTCGACAAGGACTCACCTCGCTCCGTTCATGTACGGGGCGCGCTTGAAGTGGTCATGCAATTAAAACAGCTGGCGTTCTTAGACGACTGCATTGACCCATTCAAGCTGGAAGAGTTGTTGCTCAATGCCAAGCTTGAACTTGTTGACGCAAAGAAACTCGTCAAGTCGCTAGAAGACATGGTGATCACCAAAGACCCCTTCGATGGAACAGCTGTGATCGATATTCCTTCCCGCGACTATGTAGGCCAAATGACAGTTCCGCGCGGCCGCGACCGGCTCCAGAGGGAAATGAGCCGAAAGCTGGAGGACGGGACGGCGCATTCCAATCCGGGATCTCGCCACTATCTCAGAGTCTGGATCATGGCGCGACTAAGAGACTGATACGACGGCCCCTCTTCAGAGGCTTTGCGAATGCAGCCTATGCGCACTTGCAGTTCAGGCCGTCCTCTCACCTCAGCCCCGCCCGAACTGCCGAGCATGCTCCACCGCATACTTGATCAGCTCCGCCTGCCCCTCGATCCCCAGCCTCCGCTTGATGCTCTGCCGATGCGCCTCCACCGTGCGCACGCTCAGCCCAAGGTTCCGGGCAATCTGCTTGCTCGACTCCCCCCGCCCCAGCGCCGAGAGGATCTCGCTTTCCCGCGGCGTGAGCAGCGGCCGCGGCGCCTGGTTGCGGAACAGCCGCTGCGACACCGCCGGGCTCAGGAAGGTCCCGCCCGCCGCCGCCGCCTCGATGGCCGCCACGATCTCCGCTGCCGGTGCATCCTTCAGCACATAGCCGCGCGCACCGGCCGCGAGCGCCTGCTGCACGTACTCGGGGTTGTCGTACATGCTCAGCATCACCACGCGCACCGCGGGCGCAAGTGCCTGCAGCCGCGCGGCCAGCTCGATGCCGTTCATGTCCTTCATGCCGACATCGGCCAGCACCAGCTGCGGCTGCAGCCGCTCGATGGCTTCCAGCGCCTCGGCGGCGCTGCCGGCCTCGCCCACGATCTCGATGCCCGGCAGCGGATCGAGCCGCGCATGCAGCCCGTCGCGCACCAGGGGATGGTCGTCGACCAGGAAGAGGCGGATCGGTGCCGTCATCAACTCGTCTCCAGGCTCTTCGCCGGGACGAAGGCGACGATGGCGGTCCCCTTGCTGCCCGAGTGCAGGTCCAGCCGCCCCCCGATGGCCGCGATGCGCTCGCGCATGTTTCGCAGCCCGATGCCGCGCCGCGGATCGAGCTGCGTGGCGGCCAGGTCGAAGCCGACCCCGTCGTCGTTCACCTCCAGCCGCACGCCGCGCCGCTCGAAGTCCAGTGCGATGCGCACCTGTCGTGCCCGTGCATGCTTGCGCACATTGGTCAGTGCCTCCTGGGTCACACGGAACAGCGCGGTCTTGACCTCCTCCGGCAGCTCACAAGGCGTTCCCTGTACCGCGACCGCGGCGGCGACCTCGCCCTCCTCGCCGAACTCCGCGCCCAGGCGCTCCAGGGCGGCCGGCAAGCCCAGCTGGTCCAGCAGCGCCGGCCGCAGCCGGTGCGAGATGCGCCGCACCTCGGCGAGCGATTCGTTCAGCCGCACCAGCGCCTTGCCCAACACCGCCGGCGCAGGCTGATGCGCGCGCTCCAGCGTATCCACCGCGGACTCCACCAGCAGCTTGGTCGACACCAGCGTCTGGCTGGTCCCGTCGTGAAGCTCGCGCGCGAGGTGGCCGCGCTCCTCTTCCTGCGACTGCACGACCTGGCGTGCCAGCAGGCGCAGCTTGGCCTCGGCCACGCGGTGCTCGCTGAGGTTGAGCAGCAGGCCGCCGGCGCTGACCACCGCCAGGCACAGGGCCGCGATGCCGGCGATCCACAGCATGGTGGTCGCGACGTTCTGGTTCATCTGCCGGTCCAGCGTCTGCATGGTCGACTGGATGTCATCCATGTACAGGCCGGTGCCGACCATCCAGTTCCAGCGCGGCAGCGTCGTCACGTAGCCCAGCTTGGGCGCGGTCTGCGCGCTGGAGGGCTTGCGCCATTCGTACTGGACGAAGCCGCCGCCCGCGCGTGCCTGTGCGATCAGTTCCTGGATGGTGAAGCGGCCGCGCGAGTCGCGCAGCTCCCACAGGTTCTGGTTCACCAGCTCGGGCTGGCGCGAATGCATCAGCGAGCGGCCTTGCAGGTCGTAGACGAAGAAGTAGCCGTCGCTGCCATAGTCGAGCGCGGCGAGCCGGCGCAAGGCTTCGGCGCGCGTGGCCTCGTCGTCGAGGCCCGCGTCATAGAGCGGCCGCACCACGCTGATCGCCAGCTCCACATAGCTGCGCAGCTCGTCGCGGCGCTGGTTCATGTAGGTCTGTTCGATCAACGCACGCTCGCGCTGCGCCAGGTCCCGTTCCTGGTGGCGCACCGCCAAGGCGACCAGTACCAGCGCGACCAGCAGCGGCGCGACGGCGAGCGCGACGATCTTGGTGCGAAGGGTCATGGGGCGGCAAGCCTACCACCTGCTGTCGGGCAGATCAGGTTGATATGCTCGCAGCCGGCCGGCAAACAGGTATTGCATTCACCCGATGCGCTGGACGGCGCAAAGGCATGAATCATGTGGAGATTTTCAGGGCTCGGCACAGTGGTCTTCAGCGTTCTGCTGACGGCCTGTGTGATGAATACACCCCCGTTGTATGAAAGCCGCGCCAGGGCGTACCTCGAAAGGCGGGGCGTCGACGAGGCAGTCATCCAATGGCTCACCGGCGGACAGCCGCTGAGGCCGGCCGACGTTCAGATCCTCCTGCAATACCAGGACACTGCCACCTTGTTTCTGCTGGCCTCCAACAAGAGCACCCCGGCAGCCATCGTCGAAAAGCTCGCTGCCAGCGACGATCTCGAAGTTCGATGGGGAGCAGCAAGGAACCCCAAGCTCTCGGTCGACACCATGGCCAGATTGCGCACGCCGGGAAAATATTCGACGATGAACGACTACCTCGCACGCAATCCTTCCATTCCGCTCGATGTCCTGCGGGCCATGTACCAGTCGAAAGAGGCGGGAAAGGAGAGCATCGCAATGAACCCATCGTGTCCGCCCGATCTCGTCGACGCGATCCTCGCAGATCAGCCCGAAGAAGTCCGCCTGTGGTTGTCATTCAATCGCGGCCTGGGGCCGGCTGCCTGGACCCGGCTGGAGGCGGACCCGTCGCCGAGCGTGGTGAGGATGCTGCAGTCCAATCCCGCCTATGTGCGCTGGAAAAAGGATCAGGCGCCGCGCGAACCGCACAGGCCCGGGGGTTAAGACTTCGCCTCGACCTTTTTCTGCATCTCGATGTGCGCGATGCCCGCTTCTTCAAAGGGCTCGCCGTGCGGCACATAGCCCAGGCGCGTGTAGAAGGCTTCGGCGCTGCGTTGCGCATGCAGCGTCACCTCGCGATAGCCGCGTGCCCTGGCAGCTTCCTCGAGCGCACGCAGCACCGCAGCGCCATGGCCGCCGCCGCGCAGCACCCGATGCACCGCCATGCGGCCGATGCGGCCCTGGCCGGTGGCGCCCGGCACGAGCCGGCCCGTCGCGATCACCTGCCCCAGCCGGTTGCGCGCGACCGCGTGCACGGCGCTTTCGTCGTGCTCGTCCCATTCGAGTTCCTTCGGAATGCGCTGCTCCTCGATGAAGACGCTGCGGCGCACCGCGCCGGCGCCCTCGCCCAGCTCGGCCCAGCTGCCGGTCTTGACTTCACTCAAGGCTTCGCCCGCTTCGTAGGCCGTGAAGATCTCGCGCAGCAGCAGCGGCACCGGCTTCGAAGTCTGGGTGGCCGGATCGGCAAACACGTAGACCAGCTCGCAGCCGACCAGGAAGTCCTCGCCCCGGAACAGCCCGCCGTGGAAGACGATGGAGGAATTGCCCACGCGCACGCATTTCATCGCGACGTCCAGCACGTCGTCGACCCGCGCCGAGGCCTGGAACTCGATCGTGGCCTTGCGCACGTAGAGGTCGCCGCCCAGCGCGTCCATTGCCTCCTGGTACGGCAGCGCCAGCGCGCGCCAGTAGTCCGAGATGGCGGTGTCGAAGTACATCAGGTAGTGGGCGTTGAAGACGATCTTCTGCATGTCCACCTCGGCCCAGCGCACGCGCAGGCGGTGGAAGAAGCGGTAGTCGGATCGGCGGGTGTTCTCTGTCATGGTTGCAAGGCTTCCTTGAGGGCGCGCGCCGCATCGGCCTGGGCCTGCAGCGCTTCGGGGATGGCACGGCCCATTTTGACGAACTCGTGGATCACGCCGCGGTAGATCTCCAGATCCACCGGCACGCCGGCGGCGCGCAGCTTGTCGGCGTAGGCGATGCCTTCGTCGACCACGGGGTCGCATTCGGCCAGGCCGATCCAGGCCGGCGCCACGCCTTCGACGTCTTCGGCATTGAGCGGCGCGAAGCGCCAGTCGTCCCGCTCGGCCGGGCCGTTGAGGTACTGGGCGAAGAACCAGGTGATGAGCGGCTCGCCGAGCAGCGGGCCCTCGGCGAAGCGTTGGTGCGAAGCCGTGTCCTGGTGCGCGGTGGTGCCCGGGTAGAACAGCATCTGCAAGCCCACGGGCAGGCCCGCGTCGCGCGCCAGAATGGCGCAGACCGCCGCCAGCGTGCCGCCCGCGCTGTCGCCGCCCAGCGCCAGGCGCGAGCCGTCCAGGCCCAGCTCGGCGGCGCTTTTCGCGACGAAGAGGCAGGCGTCCCAGGCATCGTTCGACGCGGTCGGAAACTTGTGCTCGGGCGCGAGGCGGTAGTCCACCGACACCACCGCGCAGCCGCTCTTCTCGCTCAGCACGCGGCACAGCGTGTCGTGGGTGGCGATGCTGCCGACGGTGAAGCCGCCGCCGTGGAAGAACAGCAGCACCGGCAGCCGCGCTTGCGAAGGCGCGTAAAGGCGGGCCGGCAGCGCATGGCCATCGCGCGCGGGAACCGCAAAGTCCTCGACGCGCGCCAGCTGCGGCTTGGGCACCTCCAGCACCCCGGCGCCCTTCTCGTAGGCGGCCTTGGCCTGGGCCGGCGTCAGCGTGTAGTACGGCGCCTGGTGGGCGCGAGCCATGCGCTCGATCACGCCGGCCATCTTGACGGTGAGGGGCGGCGCGAGGGTTTGGGTCATGGGCAAGAGGGGCGGCACTTGTTAAATTGGAAGGCCCGAATCGTAGCCTCACCTCCACAAGCCCCATGGCCCTCATCCAATACCTGACCCAGATCCAGTTCGACTTCGGCGCCATCCAGCTGCTGCGCAGCGAATGCGATCGCATCGGCATCGCGCGCCCGCTCATCGTGACCGACGCCGGCGTGCGCGCGGCCGGCATCCTGCAGAAGGCGCTGGACGCGCTGGGCGGCCTTCCCGCCGCGGTGTTCGACCAGACCCCCTCCAACCCCACCGAAGCCGCCGTGCGCGCCGCCGCCGCGATCTACCGCGACGAGCACTGCGACGGCCTGGTCGCCGTCGGCGGCGGCTCGGCCATCGACTGCGCCAAGGGCGTGGCGATCGCGGCCACGCACGAGGGCCCGCTCAAGACCTACGCCACCATCGAAGGCGGCTCGCCGAAGATCACCGAGCGCGTGGCGCCGCTGATCGCGGTGCCCACCACCAGCGGCACCGGCAGTGAAGTGGCGCGCGGCGCCATCGTCATCGTCGACGACCATCGCAAGCTCGGCTTCCACAGCTGGTTCCTGATGCCCAAGGCCGCCATCTGCGACCCGGAGCTCACGCTGGGCCTGCCACCGCGGCTCACGGCCGCCACCGGGATGGACGCCATCGCGCACTGCATGGAGACCTTCATGTCGGCCGCCTTCAACCCGCCGGCCGACGGCATCGGCCTCGACGGCCTGCAGCGCGCCTGGGGCTACATCGAACGCGCCACCAAGGACGGCAGCGACCGCGAGGCGCGCCTCAACCTGATGAGCGCCTCGATGCAGGGCGCCATGGCCTTCCAGAAGGGCCTGGGTTGCGTGCATTCGCTGAGCCACAGCCTCGGGGGCATCGACCCGCGCCTGCACCACGGCACGCTCAACGCCCTGTTCCTGCCGGCCGTGATCGCCTTCAACGCGGGCGCGGAATCGGTGCAGAAGGAGCTGCGCCTGCAGCGCATGGCGCAGGCCATGCATCTCGATTCGCCCGCGGACCTGGGCAGCGCCATCCGGGACATGAATGCGCGCCTGGGGCTGCCCAAAGGATTGGCGGAGGTGGGCGTCACGCCCGCGATGTTCGAGCCCATCATCGACGGCGCGATGGCCGACCACTGCCACAAGACCAACCCGCGGCTGGCGACGCGCGACGACTACCGCGCGATGCTCGAAGCCTCGATGTAGTCCAACAGCCAGCGCCGAAAAGCCTCCATCGCGGCGCTCGGCTTCCTCGACTTGAGCCGCACCAGCCAGTAGCTGCCCGTCATCACCTCGGTCGACAGCGGCCGCACGAGCCGGCCTTCGTCCAGCTCGCGCTCGAACATCGACGCCGGTGCGAGCGCCACGCCGGCGCCTTGCATGGCGGCCTCCACCATGAGCCGCGAGGAATCGAAGACCGGCCCGCGGATCGCCGGGCAGCCCGTGCCGGTGGCCGCGAACCAGGCCGGCCAGTCCTCCGCGCGATAGGAGCGCAGCAAGGTCTGCTGCGCGAGGTCCCGCGGCCTGGCGATGCGCGCCGCGATCGCGGGCGCGCACAGCACCGAGAGCGGCGCCGCCATCAGGTGCTCGGCCTTCAGGCCCGGCCAGTTGCCGTCGCCGAAGCGGATCGCGAAGTCCAGCCCCTCGCCCGCCAGGTCGACCACGTTGTTGTGCGTCATCAGCCGCAGGTCCACGAAGGGGCAGCCCTGCTGGAACAGGCGCAGCCGCGGCAGCAGCCAGCCGACCGCGAAGGTGCCCACCACGCCCACCGTCAGCACCTCGAAGAACCGGCCGTTGTCGAACTGCTGGACCACCGACTCCATGCGCCCGAAGGACTCGGCCAGTACCGGCAGCAATGCCTGCCCCTCGTCGCTGAGCGCCAGCCCGCGCGGCAGCCGTCGGAACAGCGCCACGCCCAGCCGCGCCTCCAGGCCGCGCACCTGCTGGCTGACAGCGGCCTGCGTCACGTTCAGTTCGTCGGCCGCCAGCGTGAAGCTGAGATGGCGCGCGGAGGATTCGAAGGCGCGCAGGGCGTTGAGGGGAAGGTGGGCGCGTGCCATAAGATTTTCTTGTGCGACTCAGCAAATACTATCGTTTGTGCCTGCGCCGCGGATCACCGAAAGTCGCCTCTCTTTCAGGAGCTTTCATTTCATGATCCATCGACGTCAATTCACCGGCGCCCTTCTTCTTCCGCTGGCCGCCGCCTCCTTCGACCTTCGCGCCGAGAGCCGTCCCGGCCTTGCGCGGCAACTCGCCGAGATCGAGAACAAGGTCGGCGGCCGGCTCGGCGTCCACGTGCTCGACACCGCGGACGGCCGGCGCGCCGGCCATCGCCAGGACGAGCGCTTCGCGCTGTGCAGCACCTTCAAGTTCCTGGCCGCCGCGCTGGTGCTGGCGAGGGTGGACCAGGGCCAGGAGCGGCTGGATCGAAGGGTCGTCTATTCGCGCGACGAACTCGTGACCTATTCGCCCGCGACCGAGAAGCACGCCGGCACGGACGGCATGACCATGGCCCAGCTGTGCGAGGCCGCTGTCACCCTGAGCGACAACACGGCCGGCAACCTGATGCTTGCGAGCTTCGGCGGACCCGCAGGCCTCACCGCCTACATGCGCTCGCTGGGCGACACGCACACGCGGCTCGACCGCATCGAGCCCGGCCTCAACGAAGCCCGCGCCGGGGACCCCCGCGACACCACCACGCCCGCCGCGATCGTGGGCGCCATGCAAAAGATTCTCTTGGGCAATGCCCTCCAACCCGCTTCGCGCGCCCGCCTGCTGCAATGGCTGGACGACAACAAGACCGGCGGCCAGCGCATCCGCGCCGGACTGCCCGCGGAATGGAAGGTGGGCGACAAGACTGGCACGGGCGAGAACGGCGCAACCAACGACATCGCGATCCTGCGGCCGCCGGGGCGCGCGCCCATCCTGCTGTCGGTCTACCTGACGCAGACCAAGGCGTCGATGGCCGATCGGAATGCGGCCCACGCCGCCGTCGCCGCCGCGGCCGCCGCCTGGGTCACCGGCGCCTGACGAAGCGCCCGTCGACTCGGCATCGGGCGCGCACCCTCCCCGCGCTCACTCGGCCTTCACGCCCGCCGTCCGGATGACCTTGCCCCACTTCTCGGTCTCGGCCGCGATGAAGGCATCGAACTCTTCCGGCGTGCTGCCGGCCGGGAAGGTGCCCATCGCGTCGAGCTTCGCGCGGGTCTCGTCGCTCTTGATGATCCGCGCCAGTTCTTCCGACATCCGCTTGACGATCTCGCGCGGCGTGCCCGCCGGCGCCAGCATCCCGGCCCAGGTGCTGCCGGTGAAGCCCGCGAAGCCCTGTTCGATGAAGGTGGGCACCTCCGGCACGGCCGGCAGCCGGCGGTCGCTGGCCACGCCGATCAGGCGCACCTTCCCGGCCTTTCCCTGATTGATCAGCCCGGTCGGTGCGTCGAAGAAGAGCTGGATCTGCCCGCCCAGCAGGTCCGTCAGCGCCGGCACTGCGCCGCGGTACGGGATGTGAGTCATGTAGGTCTTCGTCAGCGATTTCCACAGCTCGCTGGTCAGGTGCGCGGCCGAGCCGTTGCCCGAGGAGCCGAAGCTGATCTTGCCGGGATGCGCGCGCGCATAGTCGATCAGCTCCTTCGCGGTCTTGAAGGGCGCGTCGTTGTTCACCGCTGCCAGCAGCGGCGAGATGCCCAGCAGGGAGACGCCGACGAGGTCCTTTTTCGGGTCGTAGGGCAGCTTGGGGTAGAGCGTGGTGTTGGCCGCGTAGGCCGCGATCACCACGCCGAAGGTGCTGCCATCGGGCGCCGACTTGGCCAGCGCATCCACGCCGATCAGGCTGTTGGCGCCGGGCTTGTTGTCGATCACCACCGGTTGGCCCAGCCGCGCTGCGAGGCCGGGCTGCACCAGGCGCGCCATCTGGTCGGTGAAGCCGCCGGGTGTGTAGGGGACGATGATGCGGATCGGCTTGTTGGGCCAGGGCGATTGGGCGAAAGATGGTGCGGCGATCGAGACCGCCGCGGCGGTGGCCGCGCGGTGGAAGGCGCGGCGAGACATGAGGCTGGGTGACATGGGATTTTCCGGTTCAGCGGCCATTCTGTGAGGCCGGCCGGGGCTTGGCGCTCGGGGTTTGCCCCCGCCGAGGAGGGAGCGGGGTTCCTTGCGCTCAGCCCTTCCTGCCGCCGAACACCACCAGCGCCCCACCCACCACGATCGCGGCCACGCCGGCCCAGGTGGGGAAGCTGATGGTCTCTTTTTCCTTCACCGACAGCTCGATCGGTCCGATCTTGGCCTGGTGCGTTTCCTTGGTGAAGCTGAAGCCGCCCAGGCCGATGGCGGCGATGCCGGCGACGATCAGGATCAGGCCGATGATTCGTGTTGCGTTCATGGTGTCGTGCTTCCCCGTGGTTCGAAGTAGAGAAGCCCGACTGTAGCCGCCGCGCGGCCGGCGCCGGTCAGAGCGGCTGCACGTCCGCCACCGGGCTGCCCCGGTGCAGCCACTCGGCCAGCTCGTCCGCCAGCCGGCGCGCCTCCTGCGCGGCGATGCCCCAGGCCTTGATGCGGCCTGCCTGGTCGTTGCCGTAGTGCAGGAAGTCGTTGCGGTCGGGCAGCTTGCCATTCGGCAGCTTGCGCACCCACTCCGGATCGGGCGCCAGCACCACTGCGCGCTCCAGAAAGCGCGTGGGCTTGTGACGCCACTTGAGCCCCTTGTCCAGCCAGCCCGGCACCACCGCCTTCTGAAAATGCGGATACAGCACCACGCCGTCGGCATTGCCGTAGTTCAGGTGCAGGTGGTAGTCGGTGATGCCGCCGTCCCAATAGGCGCCGGGTGGCGCGCCCGGAATGTCGTGCACCGCCTCCAGCATGAAGGGGATCGAGCACGACGCCTGCAGCGCGAGCTCGAAGTTGGTCTCGGCCAGCACCACCTGCCGCGTGCGGAAGTCCTGCGTGCCGAAGGGCAGCGCCGCGCCGGGGCTGGAGAAGACCACGCGCTCCAGCCAGGCGCCCAGGCCCTTGCGATGCACGCTGTTGGTGATGAAGGCGCCCAGATAGCCGGCCGGCGTGCGCGCCCTGCCCTCGCGCCCGAGGATGTGGCGCCCGCGCGCGGTGATCACGTGCAGCCGATAGCGTGGATGCGCAAGCACCTCGCGCGTGCGGCCGCCGTAGAAGTCGCGCAGCCCCTCGCCGAACTTCGCGCTGACCTGTTGCGCACTCATGCGCTTCTGCCCCGCCGGCACCTCGAAATGCTGGTGGATGTAGCCGTGCTCGAACCGATCGAAGGCCGTCTTCGGATCGCTCAGGCAGGCATTGGCCAGCCGCCACGCGCCGATGGAAGCGCCGACCAGGTCCACGGGCTGCATGGACTGCGGCAGCCAGTCGCCGAAAAGAAAGCGGTCGATGGGCCCGAGCACCAGCCCCTTGGGGCCGCCGGCCGCACCGGGCACGGTGCGCACGTCCTGCGGTGACAGGCCCTGCGCGGCAATGTGCGCACGCGCCGCCGGGCCCGCATGAATGCGCAGGGCCTTCACCGCTTGCCGACGAGCACGCCCAGCCCCAGGGCCTGCAGCAGCCAGCCGATGCCCAGGCCACCCGCCAGCGTGGCCGCGACCACCGCGAAGAGGCCCCACGGCCCGCCGTGGGAAACGGCGAAGGCGGTGAAGCCCGTGCTCTTGCTCACCTCCAGCATGGCGACGTTGGCCACGTAGATGGCGAAGGTGTTGCGGCCCACGAAGGCGACGGTGCGGCCCAGCACCCCCGGCCGCCGCAGCGGCGCGCGGTCGGCCGCGACGGCGCTCATCAGCAGCAGCAGCGAGGCCAGCGTCACGGTCAGCGCCAGGTAGGCCGAGTGCTCGGCGAAGAGCCGGCTCTCGATCGGTGCCGCGAGCAGCAGCAGCACGGCGACGAGGCCCAGGCCCGGCTTGCGGCCGAACTCGCCGCGCGCCAGCGCGATGCCCATGGCCACGTAGGGAATCCAGTAGATGAAGAGCCGGTCGCCGACGGCCGAGATCCACCGGTTCTCGAACAGCCAGTAGCCCGCGGCCACGTTCAGCGCCACGCCGGCGGCGATCACCGGCAGGGTCGGCGCCTCCGCCACCCATCGGCGCAGCAGCGGAAAGAGCAGCGTGAGCTGGAACAGGATCACGAAGTAGTACTGCCCCGACCACCCATAGCCCCCGAACCAGCCACCCACGATGGTGTGCAGCGGCGTGGCGTCCCAGCGCCCGTCGTAGAACTTCTCGATGTAGAGCAGCGTCCAGGCGATGTAGGCGACGCCCAGCTCGACCAGCCGCTGCCCGAGGTAGGCCAGGTGCGTCTCGGGCGCGCGGCGTGCCAGCGCCTTCTCGAGGTAGTAGGCCCACAAGCCGATGAAGACCGGCACGCCGAAGCGGTACACGTCCTCGAAGGGCAGGCCCGCATGGATGCAGACCACGCCGACGATGGCGGCGGCCTTCAGGTAGTCCGCGTTCAGGTCGCGGGTGCCGGCCGCCGCGGCGGACTGCGCCGGCAGCCCGTCGGCGCGCCGGGCCAGGTGGCGGCGATCAGGCATGCGCACTTCCCATTCCTGTGATCCTTCCTATGACTTGCGCAGGCCCTGCAGCTTGGCGAAGGCACTGGCCATCTGGCCCGCCGGCTGCGGCGCGTTGTCGCGGCGCGGACCCTGCTGGCCGCGCCCTGCTCCTTCGAAGCGGTTCTCGCGCGGGCCGTCGCGCCGGCCGGGCGCTGCGTCCAGCTTCATCGAAAGGCCGATGCGCTTGCGCGCCACATCCACTTCCATCACCTTGACCTTGACGATGTCGCCGGTCTTCACCACCTCGCGGGCGTCGTTGACGAACTTGTGCGACAGCTGGCTCACGTGCACCAGGCCGTCCTGGTGAACGCCCAGGTCGACGAAGGCGCCGAACTGGGCCACGTTGCTCACCGTGCCCTCGAGCACCATGCCCTCGACCAGGTCCTTGATGTCCTCGACGCCTTCGTTGAAGCGTGCCACCTTGAAGTCCGGGCGCGGATCGCGGCCCGGCTTCTCGAGCTCGCCCAGGATGTCCTTGACGGTGATCACGCCGAACTTCTCGTTGGCGAAGAGCTCGGGCTTCAGCGTCTTGAGCATCTCGGCGCGGCCCATCAACGCATCGATGGGGGTGCCGGTCTTCTCGATCATCTGCTCGACCACCGGGTAGGTCTCGGGGTGCACGCCCGTCATGTCCAGCGGATTGGCGCCGCCGCGGATGCGCAGGAAGCCCGCGCTCTGCTCGAAGGTCTTGCCGCCGAAGCCCGTGACCTCCAGCAGCTGCTTGCGCGTCGAGAACGCACCGTTGGCCTCGCGCCAGCGCACCACCGCCTTGGCCACGCCCGCCGACAGGCCCGAGACGCGCGACAGCAGCGGCACGCTCGCGGTGTTGAGGTCGACGCCCACGGAGTTCACGCAATCTTCCACCACGGCGCCCAGGGTGCGGGCCAGCTCGCTCTGGTTCACGTCGTGCTGGTACTGGCCGACGCCGATGGATTTGGGGTCGATCTTCACCAGCTCGGCCAGCGGGTCCTGCAGGCGGCGGGCGATGCTGGCGGCGCCGCGCAGGCTCACATCCACGTCAGGCATTTCCTGCGAGGCGAACTCGCTGGCGGAGTACACCGAGGCGCCGGCCTCGCTCACCACCACCTTCTCGACCTTCAGCGGCGGCGCGCCGGCCTGCTCGGCCATCTTCGCCAGCAGCTTGATCAGGTCGGCCGCCAGCTTGTCGGTCTCGCGGCTGGCGGTGCCGTTGCCGATGGCGATCAGGTTGACCCCGTGCTTGGCGCACAGCTTGCCCAGCGCGTGCAGCGAGCCTTCCCAGTCGCGCCGCGGCTCGTGCGGGAACACGGTGCCGGTGTCGACCAGCTTGCCGGTGGCATCGACCACCGCGACCTTCACGCCGGTGCGGATGCCCGGGTCCAGGCCCATCACGACGCGCGGGCCGGCGGGTGCGGCCAGCAGCAGGTCGCGCAGGTTGTCGGCGAAGACCTTGATGGCGACCTTCTCGGCCTCCTCGCGCAGCCGCGAGAACAGGTCGCGCTCGGTCGACAGCGAAAGCTTCACGCGCCAGGTCCAGGCCACGCACTTGCGGATCAGGTCGTCGGCGGCGCGGCCTGCATGGCTCCAGCCCAGGTGCAGCGCGATCTTGCCTTCGGCGATCGAGGGCTTGCCGGGCTCGGGCTCGACGGGCAGCACCAGCTTGGCGTCGAGGATGTCCAGCGCCCGGCCGCGAAACACGGCCAGCGCGCGGTGCGAGGGCACGCGGCCGATGGGCTCGTCGTAGTCGAAGTAGTCGCGGAACTTGGCGACGTCGGCGTTGTTCTCGTCCTTGCCCGCCATCAGGCTGGACTTGAACAGGCCCTCGGCCCACAGCCATTCGCGCAGCCGCTGCACCAGCGCGGCATCCTCGGCCCAGCGTTCGGAGAGGATGTCGCGCACCCCGTCGAGCACCAGCTGCACGGTGGAGAAATCCAGCCCGTCGGCGGCCGGCTTGACGAAGGCCGCGGCCTCCTCGGCCGGGTTCAGCGTCGGGTCTGCGAAGAGCTTGTCGGCCAGCGGCTCGATGCCTGCTTCGCGCGCCATCTGGCCCTTGGTGCGGCGCTTGGGCTTGTAGGGCAGGTAGAGGTCTTCCAGCTCCTGCTTGGTCGGTGCGGCATCGATCGCAACGCGCAGCTCGGGCGTGAGCTTGCCCTGCTCCTCGATGCTCTTGCGCACCGCCGCGCGCCGCTCTTCGAGCTCGCGCAGGTAGGCAAGGCGCGCCTCGAGCTCACGCAGCTGAACGTCGTCGAGGCCGTCGGTGGCCTCCTTGCGGTAGCGGGCGATGAAGGGGACGGTGGCACCTCCGTCGAGCAGATCGACGGCGGCCTTCACCTGGTGCTCGCCGACCTTGATCTCGGCGGCGAGCTGGCGAATGATTTTCTGCATGGATGGGAAAAGGTGCCTGGATAACCGCGGGCGTGGCGCCTCGGGTCGAGAGAAGAGAAATCGGAAGCGTAGAAGTTTGCCATAGCGCCATTTCGCTGGTCCCGCGCCCGCGCCCGCCCCAATGACAGCTTGCAACAACTCGGTGGACGGGACTCAGATGGGCTCCGGCGGTGCATCCCTGTAGAAGGACTGCGGCAAGATGGCTTGCTCGAGAGACTCGAGGTCGTCTTTGCTCACACCCCTCTCGGCGTAGAAGTCCCGCCAGCCTTGCACGACCTTCAGCATGGAGTCGAGCTCGTGGCGCGCCTGCGCGACGCCAAGACCGAACGCATCGCACCGGGACAGCAGGTTGTAGCGCCCCGCAGAGCGGCCGAACTTCCCGACGGTCAGGGCAAGGTCTCGTTGCTCCAAGGAGAGCAGCGGCTTGGGAACGATGTCGTAGGCCGGCGAGAGGCGCCAGCCCTCATGCGTGCGCAACATGGCGTGATTGCGCGGGTGGTCGTCGTTGTTGGTGACCATCGCGTTGAAGAGCATCCGCTTGTAGAGCTCGAGTCGGTCCTCGTCGGGCTTGCGGGACCAGCGGCGCAGTTCGTCGGCCAAGAGCGGATACGACCAGCGCTCACGGCCGAAGTACCCATCTTCCGCGTCGAGCACCGTGAGCCCGGACACGAGGCCGTAGCGCAGATACGCCTTGGCCTCGGGCGCCCATTCCCGATCGAAACGCTCGAGCAGGAGCGCCTCTTTGGCCCCCACCGATTCCATTCGAGTACCGCACACCTTGAGTCCAGCCGCGCGGGCAAGCTCGAGCGTCGCGTACTCGATCCGCTGCATGTTCTGCCTGTCGCCTTTTTCGGGCAACTTTGCCAGCCAGATCTTGTTGCCGTCTTCCAGCGTGACCTTCGGACGCGCGCCTCCCATGCTGGTGCCGGGTTCCAGTTTTTCGAGGACCTCGTGAGGCAGGCGACCATCTTCCTCCAACTTCTCCGCAGCGGCGACGAGCGCTTCGAGCTGATGGGTGCGATTGAAGGGGCGCCGCTCCTTGGGCGGCTCCACCTGCGTCCCGAAGCTCAGATTGCCGGCGCCGTCGTCGGGGCCGTTCAAAAGGTATTCCATCTCCTGGATGTCCTGCTCTGGGCGCTGCAGCTTGGCTTGAATGACGCGGCGCCCCCATGCGTCGGGGCTCGCGTCCCGCACGGCGCCAGGCACCCCCTTGAGCTTGGTGAACTTGAGTGGCCGGGATGTCAGACCCAGATGGAAGGCATCCAGGGCCACGACGTCCTTGCGTTCGAGGAACCGGCGGCCGTACTGGAAAGTACCCTCGTAGACACCGGTGGAGACTTCGGCCACCGTCAGCCTGGCGCAGGTGACCGTCTCGAAGGTACCGGGGAGCTGGATGTAGACGAAGCAAGATCGTTCGGGGGCGGGCATGGGGCGGCTCAAAAGTCGTTGTCGATGGCGGTCGAGTGGCGCACGCGCTGTGGCTGGTTCGCTGCCTCCAGCACCTTGCCGTGTTCGTCCTGCTCTGGGTCCGCCAGCGCCGCGGCGGAGTCCAACAGACCCAGCTTCCATAGAACCGAAAAGAGCGTACCCACGGCTGTGGCGGATGAGCCACTTTCGATGGCGTAGACGGTCTTGCGGCTGATGCCGCTGGCCTTTGCCAGTTCGTCTTGCGTCATGCGCCGACGAATACGGGCAAGCTGAATCTTCTCGCCGAGCTTGCGCGCCGCCTCGGTGACTTCATATGGAAGCGCTTGAACTCGGCGAGTGGGCATTTTGTGACTCGTTATGACGCTTAAAGAGTAGCATTTTACCCATCGATGGAGCAAAGTGCAAACTTTCACCCGGGTCAATTGAAAGCCACGTTTTGCCCGGGTATTATTAGCCCCATGTCATCTCTCGTTACCGAATCCACCGTTACCGCCTTTGCGGGCGTGACGCGCATCGAAGCGGGTCCGCAGGCCGAAGTGATCGCCCGGCTGCGCTCGCACCCCGAGGCAGCGCAAGCCCTCGTTTTCAACGACAGCACGGGCGAGCGGCTCGAGCTCGACCTGCGTGATGCCGGGCCGGGCGCGCAGCAAGCATCCGACGAACAGGCCACCCGCGGCGTCGGCCGCCCCAAGCTCGGCGTGGTCGCGCGCGAGGTCACGCTGCTGCCGCGCCACTGGGACTGGCTCAGCCGTCAGCCCGGCGGCGCCTCGGTGGCGCTGCGCCGGCTCATCGACGAGGCGCGCCGCGTGCATGCCGATCGCGATGCCCAGCGCGCCTCGCGCGAAGCCGCCTATCGCTTCATGAGCGCGATCGCGGGCGACCTGCCCGGCTTCGAGGAGGCGGCGCGCGCGCTGTTCGCCGGCGAGGGCACGCGCTTCGCGGAACTCGTCGCTGCGTGGCCTGAAGACGTGCGCGCCTACCTGCAGAAGCTGGCGGCCGCGGCGTGGAGCGGCCAATGAACCGCGCCTTGCCTGTCCAGCCGATGGAGCCCGAGAACGTCGAACACGCCGGCGAGGTCGTCGCCCCGCCGGCGGCGGTGGCCGACCCGGTGCCGCCGCCGATCGCTCCCAGGGCCGATCCGCGCGCCGCGGCCATGGCCTCGCGCCCGCTGTGGAAGACCTTCCTGATCTTCCTCGCGCCCATGCTGCTGAGCAACATCCTGCAGTCGCTCTCGGGCACGCTCAACAACGTCTACCTCGGCCAGATGATCGGCGTGGGCGCGCTGGCGGCGGTGTCCAGCTTCTTCCCGGTGATGTTCTTCTTCATCGCCTTCACCATCGGCCTGGGCGCCGGCGCCTCGGTGCTGATCGGCCAGGCCTGGGGCGCGCGCGAGCCCGAGAAGGCGCGCGCGGTGGCCGGCACCACGCTCACGGTGGGCGTGCTGTTCGCGCTGTGCGTCGCGGTCTTCGGCGGCGCGTTCACGCAGCCGATGCTGGCCGCTCTGGGCACGCCGCCCGACATCCTGGCCGACGCCACGCGCTACGCACGCATCATCCTGATCGCGATGCCGGGCCTGTTCGTCTTCCTGCTCTCCACGGCCATGCTGCGCGGCGTGGGCGACACGGTGGCGCCGCTCTACACCTTGATCATCTCGACCCTGCTGGGCCTGGCCATCACGCCGGCGCTGATCCGCGGCTGGTTCGGCCTGCCGCAGCTGGGCGTCACCAGCGGCGCCTGGGCCACGGTGATCTCCTTCGTGGTCGCGACCACGTGGCTGGGCTTTCATCTGCGGCGCAAGAAGAGCCCTCTGGCGCCCGATGCGGCCTTCGTGCGGCACCTGCGCGTGCGGCCGGCGATCCTGAAGGCGGTGCTGAAGGTGGGCGTGCCCACCGGCGTGCAGATGATCGTGGTCTCGCTGGCCGAGCTCGCCCTGCTCTCCTTCGTCAACGCCTACGGCTCGGAGGCGACCGCGGCCTACGGCGCGGTGAACCAGGTGGTGGCCTACGTGCAGTTCCCCGCCATCTCGATCGCCATCGCCGCCTCGGTACTGGGGGCGCAGGCCATCGGCGCCGGCCAGGTCAAGCGCCTGGGCGCCATCGCCCGCACCGCGCTGATGATGAACGTGGTGCTCACCGGCGGCCTGGTGCTGCTGGGCTACCTGTTCTCGCGGCCGCTGATGGGCTTTTTCATCACCAGCGAGCCGGTGATCGAAGTGGCGCAGACCCTGTTGCACATCATGCTGTGGAGCACCGTCATCTTCGGCATGGGCGCGGCGCTGTCGGGGATCATGCGCGCCAGCGGCTCGGTGCTGGTGCCGACCTCCATCTCGATCTTCTGCATCGCGCTGATCGAAGTGCCGGTGGCGTGGTGGCTGAGCCACCGCATGGGGCTCAACGGGATCTGGGTGTCGTACCCCGTGGCGTTCGCGGCGATGCTGACGCTGCAGGCCGGCTACTACCGCTTCGTATGGCGCAAGAAGGCCATCCGCAGGCTGATCTGAAGAGCGCGGGCCGGCCGTGATCGATTCGTGAATCTTCGTTGATGGACGCGTGAACCGAGGAAGCCAGACTGGCTTCCAGGACGGAACAGCGATGCGGCAGTCGCATCGAGACCGTCCCACCTCGCTTCACCCAACCATCGACAGGAGATTCACATGACCGCGAACCACCACCAACGCATCCACGGCGCCATTGCCAGCCTGCTCGCCCTGGGCCTGGCCGCCGCCACCACCGGTGCCATGGCGCAGAAGGCGCAGACCGAGAAATGCGCCGGCATCGTCAAGGCCGGCCAGAACGATTGCGGCACCAGCAAGGGCTCCTGTGCGGGGACGTCCACCATGGACCGCGATCCGGAGGCGTGGATCTATGTCGCCAAGGGCACGTGCGCGCGCATCGCCGGCGGCATGGTGACCAACAAGCCCGAAAACGTGCATGGCGGCGCCGCGGCCGTCGCTGCGCCCAAGAAGGGCTGAGGAGAAGATCGTGCAAGGCACGGCTTCCATGCCCGCCGCCCATGCGCCCCACGCCGGCCCGGCACGCCGCGTGGCCAGCCGGATGGGCAGCGCACACCGCGGCCTGCAGGCGCTCGCGCCGCTGGCCGACCTCGCGGTGCGGCTCTTCGTCGCCGCCGTCTTCTTCAAGGCGGGACTGACCAAGATCGCGACCTGGAGCTCCACGCTCGCGCTGTTCGAGAACGAGTACGCGGTGCCGCTGCTCTCCCCCGAGTCGGCGGCCTGGCTGGGCACCGGCATCGAGCTGCTGTTTCCGGTGCTGCTCGCGATCGGGCTGGGGGCGCGCTTCTCGGCCGCGGTGCTGTTCGTCTTCAACATCGTCGCCGTGATCTCCTACCCGGACCTCGGCGCGGTGGGGCTGCGCGATCACCAGACCTGGGGCCTGCTGCTGCTGGTGAGCCTGCTGCACGGGCCGGGAGCCATCTCGTTCGACCACCTGATCGGCCGCCGCATCGGCCACCGCTGAAACCGGAGCGCCCCATGTCCGAAGACAGGAACATCGTCATCGTCGGCGGCGGCTTCGCCGGCACGACCCTGGCGCGCGCGCTGGCGCCGCGCCTGCCGCAGGGCTGGCGCGTGGTGCTGGTCAGCGAGGAGAGCTACACCACCTTCAACCCGATGCTGGCGGAGGTGGTGGGCGCCTCGGTGTTCCCCGAGCACGTGGTGGCGCCGATCCGCCAGATGCTGCGGCCCGGCGAGACCAGCCGCTTCGTCATGGGGCGCGTGACCGGCGTCGACGCCGAACGCCGCCGCGTGCAGGCGCAGACGCTGGCAGGCCCGCTGGAGATCGCCTACGAGCACCTGGTGCTGGCCTTCGGCACGCGCGCCCACCTGGGCCTGGTGCCCGGGCTGGAGCAGCACGCACTGCCGCTCAAGCTGGTCGGCGACGCCCTGTTCATCCGCAACCGGGTGCTGCAGCGCATCGCGCGCATCGAGCTCGAGCACGACCCGGCCGAGCGCCGGCGGCTCGGCCACTTCGTGGTGATCGGCGGCGGCTTCTCCGGCGTCGAGGTGGCCGGCGCGCTGGCCGACTTCCTGCGCAGCGCCGCGCGCTACTACCCGCAGGTGCGGCCCGAGGAACTGCAGGTCAGCGTGATCGAGGGCGGCGAGCGGCTGCTCGCCGAGCTGCCCGACTCGCTGGGCCATGCCGCCGCGCGCTCGATGCGCGGGCGCGGCATCGCGGTGCGGCTCAACGCACTGGCCGCCGAGGTCGATGCCGACGGCGTTCGGCTCACCGGGGGCGAGCGGCTCCGCGCCGCCACCGTGATCTGCACGATCGGCACCCGGCCCAACCCGCTGCTCGATGCCCTGTCCTTGCCCCGACTGCGCGGACGCATCCAGACCGAGCCCGACCTGTCGGTCTGCGGCTCGCCGCAGCTCTGGGCCCTGGGCGATTGCGCGCTGGTCCACAACCGCGCAACGCGGCAGTTCGCGCCGCCCACCGCGCAGTTCGCCGTGGCCCAGGCACGCGCGCTGGCGCGCAACCTGCTGGCGCGCATCGAGGGCCGGCCGACGCAGGCCTTCGGCCATGTGTCCAGGGGCATGATGGCCACCACCGGCCATCTCAAGGGCGTGGCGAGCGTCTTCGGCCTGCGCCTGCAAGGGCTTCCGGCCTGGCTGCTGTGGCGCGCCTACTACCTGTCGCGCATGCCCACCGCCGGCCGCAAGCTGCGCATCTGGATCGAGTGGACGTGGAGCATGCTGTTCGCGGCCGACATCACCCACCTGCGCTTCACGCGCACCGGAGAGGCCGACGCGGAGCACCCCGCGGCCGCCGGCGAAGCGCTTTCCCGCATCCAACCGCAACCCTGAGGAGAGCACCATGCTCAAGCAGAAATCCGCCATCGTCACCGGCTCCACCAGCGGCATCGGCCTGGGCATCGCCCGCGGCCTCGCCGGCCGCGGCGCCGACATCATGCTCAACGGCTTCGGCAACCCGGTGGAAGTCGAGTTCACGCGCGGCGAGATGCAGCGCCAGTTCGGCGTCAAGGTGCGCTACAGCAGCGCCGACATGAGCCGGCCCGAGCAGGTGCGCGACATGATCGCGGCGGCCGAGCGCGAGTTCGGCAAGGTCGACATCGTGGTCAACAACGCCGGCATCCAGCACGTGGCGCCCATCGAGGATTTCGCCGACGACAAATGGGACGCGGTGATGGCCATCAACCTCTCCTCGGCCTTCCACGTGATCAAGGCCGTCACGCCGGGCATGAAGGCGCGCCGCTTCGGCCGCATCATCAACGTCGCCTCGGCGCACGGGCTCACCGCCTCGCCCTTCAAGTCCGCCTACGTGGCGGCCAAGCACGGCTTGATCGGGCTGTCGAAGACGGTGGCGGTGGAGCTGGCGGAATTCGGCATCACCTCCAACACCATCTGTCCCGGCTACGTGAAGACGCCGCTGGTGGAAAGGCAGATCGCCGACCAGGCCAAGGCGCACGGCATTTCGCCCGAGCAGGTGGTGCGCAACGTGATGCTCTCGCACCAGGCGCGCAAGTCCTTCATCGAGGTGGAGGAGCTCGCCGCGCTGGCCGTGTTCCTCGCCTCCGACGCGGCGGCATCGATGACCGGCTCCGCGCTGGCCATGGACGGCGGCTGGACGCTGCACTGAAGGCCGGAGCGCATCGTCATGGCCAACGCAACGAAGCAGCCCGCCGCCGGCCGCGGCGATCCCAAGGCCGCGCTGCCCGGCCAGGTGGTGCTGGTGCTGCAGGGCGGCGGCGCACTCGGCGCATACCAGGCCGGGGTGTACCAGGCACTGCACGAGGCGGGCATCGAGCCCGACTGGGTGATCGGCACTTCCATCGGCGCCATCAACGCCTCGCTCATCGCCGGCAACGCGCCGCGGCACCGCATGGAGCGGCTCGACACCTTCTGGAACATGATGCAGGCGTACGCGCCCGGCGCGCGCTTCCCCGACTGGATGGGCCTGGGCAACCTGGTGTCGAACATGGCGACGGTGATGCGCGGCATTCCCGACTTCTTCACGCCCAACCTGCATGCGCTGCGCGGCTCGGCCGCGCCGCTGGGGGTGGAGACGGCTTCCTACTACAGCACGGCGCCGCTGCGCGGCACGCTGGAGTCGCTGGTCGACTTCGAGTACCTGTGCGAGTGCCACACGCGCATGACGGTGGGCGCGGTCAACGCCTGCAGCGGCGAGATGCGCTACTTCGACACCCGCAGGGAACGCCTGGGCGTCGACCATGTCATGGCCTCCGGCGCGCTGCCGCCGGCCTTTCCGGCGGTGCGCATCGACGGCCAGCCCTACTGGGACGGCGGCATCTACTCCAACACGCCCATCGAGGCCGTGCTCGACGACAAGCCGCGCCGCGACTCGCTGATCTTCGCGGTCAACGTCTGGCACCAGACGGCCCCCGAGCCCGAGTCGATCTGGCAGGTGATGGCGCGCCAGAAGGACATCCAGTACGCCAGCCGGGCCGACAGCCACATCGCACGGCAGAAGCAGATCCATCGGCTGCGCCACGTGATCCGCGAGCTGCACCGGCAGATTCCCGCGTCGCGGCGAGCAGACCCGAAGGTGGCCTCGCTGGCGGCCTGGGGGTGCGGGACCACCATCCACGTCGCCCATCTGCTGGCGCCGCGCGTCGAGGGCGAGGACCACACGAAGGACATCGACTTCACGCCCGCCGGCATCCGCACGCGCCGGCAGGCCGGCCATGCCGACACGATGCGGATGATCCAGCGCGCACCCTGGCACCAGGCGCACGCCGATCCCATCGAGGGCGTGATCGAGCATCACGGTGCCGGAGCGCTGACATGAGCCCGATGCTCGCGGGCCTGGGCTTCGCGCTCGCCGCACTGTGCGCGGGCGTGATGGGCTTCGCCATCCAGCGCGGTGGCACCTGCACCGTGGCGGCCGTCGAGGAGATCGTCGACAAGCACAGCGCGCGCCGGCTGCTTGCGCTCGGCGAGGCCTCGCTGTGGGTGGCCGGCGGCCTGCTGCTGGCGCAGGCGATGCACATGCTGCCGGCGCTGGCGGCGGGCCATGCGCTCAGCGGCTGGACGGTTGCGGGGGGCGCGCTGCTGGGCCTCGGCGCCTGGGTCAACCGCGCCTGCGTGTTCGGCGCCATCGCGCGGCTGGGTTCGGGCGAGTGGAGCTATGCGTTGACGCCGCTGGGCTTCTACCTGGGCTGCCTGAGCGTGGGGCCCCTGTTCGGCGCGGCGCTGCAGCCGCCGCTGCCGCAGGGCTCGCCGGTGCTGCAGGCGCCGGCCTGGGTGGCCGTGCTCTTCCTTGCGTTCGCTGCCTGGCGGGTGCTGCTGCCGCTGCGGATGCCCGGTGCGCGGCGCGCCCTGGCCGCGCGCATCTGGTCGCCGCACGCGGCCACCACCGTCATCGGCATCAGCTTCGTGCTCATGCTGCTGGTGGCGGGCGCCTGGGCCTACACCGACGTGCTGGCCGAACTGGCGCGCGGCATGGCCGCGAGCCTCGCGGCGCGAGGCGCGCTGTTCGCGGCCCTCCTGCTGGGCGCCGTCTGGGGCGGCTGGAGCGCCGGGCGCTGGCGCAGCAGGGGCATCAGCGCGGCGCAGTGCCTGCGCTGCCTGGCCGGCGGCCTGCTGATGGGCTGGGGCAGCTTGTTGATCCCCGGCGGCAACGACGGGCTGATTCTGGTGGGCATGCCGCTGCTGTGGCCCTATGCCTGGGTCGCCTTCCTCTTGATGTGCCTCACCATCGGCGCGGCCCTGCTGCTGGCGCGGCGAACCCGGCCCTGATGCGCCGGGCGCAATCTTCACGATTTGGTCACGGGCGCCGCCACCCCGCGGCACCTGCCTAGAATTTCCAGCACCAGGAGGGCAGCATGCGACATCCGCATTCCCCGTTGGCCGGACGCACCGGCATCGGCCTTCGGCCCGAGCACTGGCGCGCCTTCGCGGAGACGCGGCCGTCCGTGGGCTTCGTCGAGGCGCACAGCGAAAACTACTTCGGCCGCGGCGGCAAGCCGCTGCACTTCCTGCAGCTCGCGCGCGAGAGCCATGCACTCAGCCTGCACGGCGTGGGCCTTTCCATCGGCTCCATCGACCCGCTGTGCGAGACCCATCTCGCGCGCCTGGCCGAGCTGGTGCGCATGCTCGAGCCCACGCTGGTCTCCGAGCACCTGTGCTGGAGCTCGGTGGGCGGCATCCACGCCAACGACCTGCTGCCCCTGCCCTACACCGAGGAGGCGCTGGCGCACGTGGTCGCGCGCGTGCAGCGCGTGCAGGACTGCCTCGCACGGCCGATCCTGCTGGAGAACCTCTCGGCCTACCTCGACTACGCCCAGTCGACCATGCCCGAATGGGAATTCCTGGCCGAGGTGGCGGCGCGAAGCGGCTGCGGGCTGCTGCTGGACATCAACAACATCCACGTCAGCGCCCACAACCTCGGCTTCGATGCGCTCGGCTACATCGAGGCCATCCCGCGCCACGCGGTGCAGGAAATGCACCTGGCAGGCTTCACGCGCAACCGGCTCGACGACGGCGCCGAGGTCCTGATCGACACGCACAGCGCCCCGGTCGACGATGCGGTGTGGGCGCTCTATGCGGCGGCGCTGGAGCGCTTCGGCCCGGTGCCCACGCTGGTCGAATGGGACGCCGAACTGCCCCCGCTGCCGGCCCTCGTGGCCGAGGCAGCCAAGGCCGGCGCGATGATGGAGGCTCGCCATGCTTGCCCTGCCTGACACCCAGGTCCGCGTGATGAACGCGCTGCTGCGGCGCGGCGATCCGGCTGCCGCGGTGCCCCTGGTGCGCGCCAGCGCCCTGCCCGCCGAGCGAAGGCTGGCGATCTACCGCAACAACATGGTGCAGAGCCTGGTGGCGGCCCTGGCCGCCGTCTACCCCGTGACCGAGCGGCTGGTGGGCAGCGTCTTCTTCCGCCAGGCCGCCAAGGCCTGCATCGGCATCCATCCCTCGCGCTCCGGGGACCTGCACGACTTCGGCGCCGACTTCCCGGCCTTCCTGCGCGCCTGGGCGCCGGCGGCCGCGCTGCCCTACTTGCCGGATGTGGCGGCGCTCGAATGGGCGGTGCACCGCGCCTATCACGAGGCGGCACTCCCGCCTCTGCCGCTCGCCCGGTTCATCGGGGTGCCGCCGCACGCGCAGGCCGGCCTGCGCCTGCTGCTGCAGCCGTCGGCGCGATTCGTGTCCTCGCCCTACCCGGTGCTGCGCATCTGGCAAATCAACCAGGCCGGCGCCGACGAGGCCGATACGGTCTCGCTGGACGAAGGCGGCGTGCGGCTGCTGGTGCTTCAGCAGGCGCTGGAGATCGTCTTCCTGCCGCTCGATGCCGCCGAGGACCACTGGCTCCGCGCCCTGGCCGATGGCGCCGGGCTGGGCCAGGCCAGCGCCTGTGCCTTCGACCTCGACCCGGCCTTCGACCTGGCGTCCACGATGGCTCGCCACCTGGCGCTGGGACTCTTCACGGAGCTGTTGTCGTGAGCCGCACTCCAGTGCCCCGCCGCGTGCTCGTTGCGGAGGACGATCCGGACATCGGCCGCCTGGTCACGCTCCAGTTGGCAGAGCTCGACTGCGAATGCCGCCTCATCGCCGATGGCCTGGGCGCGCTGGCCGAGGGCGAGGCCGGGAACTACGACCTGGTCATCCTCGACCTCATGCTGCCGCGCATGGACGGCCTGCAGATCTGCCGCCGCCTGCGCGCCCTGCCGCGCTACACGCCGATCCTGATGCTGACGGCCAAGTCCTCCGAGCTCGACCGCGTGCTGGGCCTGGAGCTGGGCGCCGACGACTACCTGACCAAGCCCTTCAGCATGCTCGAGCTGGCGGCCCGCGTGAAGGCGGTGTTCCGCCGCGCCGACCACCAGCAGGCCGCGGCCGAGCGCCTGCAGCAGGCCGAGCAGGCCATCGAGGCCGGCAGCCTGCGCATCGACCTCCAGCGCCACGAGGCGCTGCTCGACGGCCGCCTGCTGGACCTCACGGCCAAGGAGTTCGAGCTGCTCGCCTACTTCGCGCGCAGCCCGGGCCGGGTCCACACGCGCGCGCAGCTGCTCGACCAGGTCTGGGGCTACAGCCACAGCGGCTACGAGCACACCGTCAACTCCCACATCAACCGCCTGCGCAACAAGATCGAGCGCGATCCGGGCAACCCCGACTACATCCAGACCGTGTGGGGCGTCGGCTACAAGTTCGCCGATCCGCGCAGTTGAAACGGGCGCCGCCGCCGTGGACAGCCTCTACATGCTGATCGTCGGCGCCGCCCCGGCCGCGCTGGCGGCGCTGGCCATCTACTGGCGCTTCTCACGGCGCCTCAGGCGCCTGGCCGATGCGGTCGAGGCCGGCGCGCAGCTCGGCTGCCGGCAGCCGCTGCGGGTGCCGGGCGCCGACGCGCACGGCGACGAGATCCAGCGTCTGTCGGCGCACGTCGAGCGCATGTCGGGGCGCATCGGCGAGCAGGTGGCGGAACTCGAGCGCAACGCAAGCCGGCGCCGCGAGCTGCTGGCGAACGTGTCGCACGACCTGCGCACGCCGCTGGCCTCCATGCGCGGCTACCTGGAGCTGCTGCTCCTGCGCCACGGCAGCCTGCCGGCCGAGGAGGAGCGCAACTACCTGGAGACCGCGGTGCGACACAGCGAACGGCTGGGGCGGCTGGTCGACGACCTGTTCGCGCTGAGCCAGCTGGAAGGCGACGAGGCGCAGCCGCAGCCCGAGGCCTTCGCGCTGGCCGAGCTGGCGCAGGACGTGGCGCAGAAGTTCGCCCTCGACGCGCAGCGGCGCGGGATCGCGCTGCGGGCCGAGGCCGGCGAGGCCCGGGCCGCCGGCGTGCGCGCGCTGGCCGACATCGGCATGGTCGAGCGCGTGCTCGAGAACCTGCTGGACAACGCCCTGCGCCACACGCCGCCGGGCGGCACCGTGAGCATCGAGTGCGGCCGCGATGCGCAGCGCGCCCGCGTGGCCGTGCGCGACACCGGCTGCGGCATCGCGGCCGACCAGCTGCCCGGCATCTTCGAGCGCTACGACCATGCCGACCGCGCACTGCCCGGCGGCCGCGGCGGCCTCGGCCTGGCGATCGCACGGCGCATGGTGCGGCTGCACGGCGGCGAGCTGGCGGTCAGCAGCGTCGAAGGCGAAGGCGCCTGCCTGAGCTTCGACCTGCCGCTCGCGCCGGCCGCGGCGGCTTCCGCGGCGCGCATCACGGAGGGAGTCGGCGCATGAGCTCATCCATCGGCATTGCAGCACTGCTGGTTCTCGCCCTTTTGGCCTGGCTGGCCCTCTCGGCCGCGCGCCGCGCCGCACGCCGCCGCGACGCGTGGAACGCCAGGCTGGCGCAGCTGGAACGGCAGCTGGCCGAGCAGCACGGTGCGCTCGAGCGCGCCGAGGCCTCGCGCGCCGCCGCCGAGGCCGAGCTGCGCGCCGGCGAGGAGCGCTATGCCGCCGCCCTGCGCGGCAGCCAGGACGGCATGTGGGACTGGGACCTGGCCTCGGGCCGCGTGCAGCTCTCGCCGCGCTGGAAGAGCATGCTGGGCTTCGAGGCGCACGAGCTCGCCGACGACCTGCAGGGCTGGCGCTCCCGCGTCCATCCCGAGGACCGCGCTGCGCTCGACGAAGCCCTGGCACGTCCGCTGGCGAGCGGCTCCGCCCAAAACGGCGCGCGCTTCGAGCATGAGCTGCGCCTGGTGCACAAGGACGGCAGCGTGCGCTGGGTCTTGTCGCGCGCAGTCGCGCTCCGGCGCGCCGGCGGCGCCGCCTACCGCGTCATCGGGCAGGACACCGACGTGACGCAGCTGCGCCGCGTCTCCCACGTGCTGCAGGCGGTGGCCGACGGCACGGCCGGCGCCGTCGGCGAGGCCTTCTTCCCGGCCATGGTGCGGCACTTCGCGCAGGCGCTCGGCCTGGACTGCGCCTTCGTCGCCGAATGCGCCGACCAACCACCGACGCGGGTGCGCACGCTGGCCTACTGGTCCGACGGCACGCTCAAGGACAACATCGAGTTCGCCCTGGCCGGCACCCCCTGCGAAGCCGTGGTGCACACCGAGCAACCTGCACTGCACCGCTGCGGCCTGGCTCGGATGTTCCCGCGGGAGGCCGGCTGGGAGTCCTACCTGGGCCTGCCGATCGTCGCCAGCGACGGCCGCATGCTGGGCCACCTGGCCTTCCGCCATCGTGCGCCGCTGGGCGACGACGTGCTGGTCGACGCGGTCTACCGCATCTTCCTCGCGCGCGCTGCGGCCGAGCTGGAGCGCATTCAGGCGCTGGCGCGGCTGCGCCTGGAAGCTTCCGGCGCCGTCGCATCCTGAGCACCGTCCGCCCGCGCCTGCGGCAGGTCGAAGCTGAAGCGGCAGCCCTGGCCGGCGACGCTCTGCACCCGCAGCTCGCCGCCGTGCAGCTCCACGATGCGCTTGGCGATCGCCAGGCCCAGGCCGGCGCCGGCGCGCTCGCGCTCCCGGTCTCCGCGGTAGAAGCGATCGAAGATGAAGGGCAGCGCCGCCTCGGCGATGCCGCCGCCGGTGTCGCCCACGCACGCCGCCACCCGCCCCGCCTCGGCGCGCAGCGACACGCTCACCGTCCCGCCGGCCGGCGTGTGCCGCAGCGCGTTGCCGATCAGGTTGTCGAGCACGCGTTCCACCAGCGCGAGGTCGGCATCGACCGGCGGCACGCCCTGCCCGCCCTCGAAGTGCAGTGCGACCTGCTGCCGGTCGGCCGCGAGCTGGAACTTCTGCAGCACATCGGCCGCCAGCTCGGCCAGCTGGAAGGCCTCGCGCGCCAGCCGCACGCCCTTGAAGTCCAGCTTGGCGAGCTCGAACAGCTCGTCGACCAGCGTCGCCAGGTACTCGCTCTGGCGCAGCGCTATCTCGACGTAGCTGCGCTGCGTGGGCGCCGGCAGTTCGCCGCCCTTCAGCGCGAGCATCTCCAGGTAGCCGCGCAGCGCCGCCAGCGGCGTGCGCAGGTCGTGCGACACGTTGGCGATCAGCTCGCTGCGCAGGTAGACGTTCTCGGCCTCCAGGTCGTCCTTGAGGCGCTGCACCTGGGCCAGGGCCTCGGCCAGCTGCGCCCGCGCCGCCTGGTGCTCGCCGATCTCGCGCCGAAGGCCCTCGAACAGGCGCGCGTTCTCCAGCGCGATGGCGGCCTCGGTGGCGAGCATGCGCACCACCAGGATGCGCTGCGCGGTGAAGGCGCCGGCCAGCTGGCGGTTCTCCAGGTAGAGCACCCCCACGAGGCGCCCCTGCTTCTGCACCGCCACGCACATGGCCGAGCGCGGCCGGTGCTGCCGGATGTAGGGGTCGTTGCCGAAGCGGTCGTCGCCCGCCGCATCGGCCAGCACCACGCTCTCGCCGGTGCGGCGCACGTAGTGCACGATGCCCAGGGGCAGGCTGCGCGATCGCGCCAGCGGCGTGCCGTGCGAGACCGCGGCCTGCGGCGCTTCCGCGGTGTCGGCCGCATGCACCATCGATCCGTCCTCGCCCTCCAGCACCAGGCAGCCGCGCTCGGCGCCGGCGTTCTCGATCGCGATGCGCATCAAGCGCGCCAGCAGCCGGTCGAGCTCGACTTCGGCCGCCACGGCCTGCGCGGCCTTCATCACGCTGTCGAAGTCGAGGCCGTCGCCGTGCCCGCCTGCCGGCAGCGCAGCCGCGACGGGCGGCACGGCCGCCGAGTCCGCCCCCGAAGCGGGCGGCGCCGGACGCAGCCAGGCATGCCGGGCCTCGAGCTGCGCCACCTTGGCCTTCGCGCCCCAGCGCGCATAGCAGTCACGCGCCTCGGCCATGAAGAGCGCGCCGAGCGCGGCCTCCCCGCGCGCGAGCCGCAAGCGCGCATGCAGCTCGTTGGCCAGCGCGCGCAATTGCAGCAGCGCGGGGTGCTGCGCCGCGAACTCGATCGCCTGCTCGTGGAACTTGATCGCGATGAGCTCTTCGCCGTCGATGCGCGACCCTTCCGCAGCCAGCAGCAGCGCCTGGCAGCGGAAGTTCTCGGGGCAGTTCCCGGCCAGCAGCGCGAAATAGGCGCGGGCCTGGCCGATCTGCGCGCGCACTGCCTCCTGCTCGTCGGGTGCGGCCTCGTCATGGGAGGCCGACAGTGCGATCGCGTGCCAGAAGGCATGGGTCACCGGCCAGACGGTGCCGGCCACGTGGTGCACCGTGGCGGCCGCCGCGTGCGCCGCCGCCAGCGCCTCGGCCGGCGTGCCCAGGAGGGTGCCGAGATGCTGCCGGGCCACCGCATGGAAGCTGGCGAAAAAGGGGTTGTCGCGGTAGCGCTGGCGATAGGCCTGCTCGTCGAAGCCCTCGTCCGACAGCGACAGCGGCCCGCGCGTGCAGCCCTGCAGCGCGAGCGCCCATTGCAGCATCAGCTGCGTCGCATCGGCAAAGCCCTGGTTCTTGAGCTTGCGGATCAGCGCCACGTTGGGCGCATGCATCTTCACGAACTGCGCGAGGCTCTCAGAGACGAGAAAGGACGACCAGAGCTCCGTGCCGGCCCCGTAGGCCGCGTAGAGGAAGTCCCCGCTCTCCAGCCCGCTGCGGCAGGCTTCGCGCGCATAGGGAATGCAGCTCGCGAGCGGTTGCCGCCAGAAGTTCACGTGCGCATGGAACTGCTGGTAGATCTTGGCGCGCCGCCGCGTGTCGCCGAAGCGGTGGTTGACCGCCAGCGCCAGCATGCCGAACTCGTAGGCGCTGCGGAAGTCGCCCTGCACCGGGCCGACCGTGATCGCGTGGGTGACGTAGCCGTAGGCCGACTCCTCGGCATTGCCGTGCGTGAGCGACAGCCGCACCAGGATCGCCGAGATCAGCCGCGCGAGCGTCGGGTTGCCGAGGATGAAGGCCGAGGCCCAGATGTCCGTCAGCATGCTCATCACGACCAGGGTTTCCGGATGGTCCATCGCCGGCAGCTCGGCCAGCGCCGCGATGGGCCGGGTGCCCAGCAGCGCGGAGATGCGCTCCATCTCGACGGCCAGCGCGCGTGCGGTGTCGGCGGCGGTCTCGGGCAGCTGCAGGCCGAACGGCGCCAGCCCTGCGCGCGTGTTCGCCAGCGCCTCGGCATAGCGCGCCATGTGCTCGTGCTGCACGCTCTGCAGCCGGTGGACCCTGGCCCGCTCGATGTTCGTCGCGGCGCGGCGAAGGAGCTGCTGGTACTGCGGCTGCGCGGCCTCGAAGCGTCCGCACAGGTACTCGCTCTCCACGGCCTCGAGCTGCAGCGCGAAGCACAGCGCGTGGTCGCTCGCCCATTGCGACTCGTCCAGCAGGTCGAGGCCGGCGCGGAAGAACTCCAGCGCGGCCTCGTGCGCGGTCGACGACTTGGCTTCGCGCCCGGCGCGCAGGTCCAGCCGCGCGACCTCGTGCCGCTCGTCGGGGTCCTCGATCAGCCCGCGCCCGCGGTTGAGATGGTGCGCGATGTCGAACAGCGCCTGCTGCGCCGGCGCTTCGCCCGCGCGTGCGCGCAACAGCCGGCCGATGCGCAGGTGCAGCATGGGCTTGCGCGCCTGCGGGATCAGCGCATAGGCGGCCTGCTGCACGCGGTCGTGCAGGAAGTCGTACGCCGGCGCGTCGTCCTCGTGCGCGGAGGCGGCCTGGGCCTGCGGCGGGACCGGCACGATCAGCCCCGCCGCCATGGCATGGTCCAGATCGTCCGCCACGCTCTCCTGCGGCTGCTCGCAGATCAGCGCCAGCGTGTGCGCATCGAAGCGGTTGCCGATGCAGGCGGCCAGCGTCAGCGCGTACTGCGAGCGCGTCGACAGGCGCTGGATGTTGCGCGTCATGAGCTCGACCACGTCTTCGGCCGGCGGCGCCTGCGCGATGGCCTCGATGCGGTAGCGCCAGCGCTGCGCCGCCGCGTCGAAGCGGAAATGGCCGTCGCGCTCCAGGCTGCGGAGGAACTGGTGCACGAAGAAGGGGTTGCCGCCGGTCTTCTCGAGCACCAGCCGTGCCAGCGGCAGGGCCTCGTCGAGCTCGCCGTGCAGCATGTCGCGCACCAGGTCTGCCAGATCGTCCAGGCGCAGCGGCCCGAGCGCGACGCGCTGCACCGCCACGCCCGCGGCTTTCAGCCCTCGCAGGGCGGGCGCGAGGCGCTGCGTCGCATCGGGCTCGCTGTCGCGGCAGGCGCCGATCAGCAGCAGGCCGCGGATCTCCGGGCCGTCCAGCAGGGGTTCGAGCAGGCCCAGCGTCGCGGCATCGGCCCACTGCAGGTCGTCCAGAAAGACCACCAGCGGATGCGCCGGCTGCGCCACCGCGGCGACGAAGTTCCGGAACACGCGCTGGAAGCGGTTCTGCGCCTCGGGAGGCGCGAGCGGCACGGGCGGCGGCTGCTCGCCGACGATGAAGCAGATCTCGGGGATCACCTGCGCCAGCACGCCGCCGTTGGCGCCCAGCGCCTGCACCAGCACCGCGCGCCAGTGCGCCAGGCGCGCCTCGCTCTCGGTGAGCATCTGCCGCACCAGCTCGCGAAAGGCCTGGATCAGGGCGCCGAAGGGCACGCCCCGCACCACCTGGTCGAACTTGCCCGAAACGAAGTAGCCACCCTGGCCGCGCACCAGCGGCCGGCACAGCGCGAGCACCAGCGCCGTCTTGCCGATGCCCGGATAGCCGTCCACCAGCAGCATCGCGGGCCGCGCCTGCGGCTCGCGCACGCGCTCGCAGGCGGCGCGCAGCAGCGCCTGCTCCGGCTCGCGGCCGTACAGGTGCGCACGGATCGCGAGGCCCTGCGCCGGGTCGCGCAGGCCCGGCACGAAGGGTGCGATGCGGCGCTGCGCCGTCCATTCGCGCGCGCAGAAGGCCAGGTCCTCGGCCAGGCCGGCCGCGCTCTGGTAGCGCTCGTCGGGCGATTTGGCCAGCAGCTTCATCACGATGTCCGACACCGCTTGCGGCAGTCCCGCCACGCGCGCGGCGGGCGCCACCGGCGTGCCGGCGATGTGCGCGTGGATCAGCGCCAGCGCATCGTCGGCCGCGAAGGGCGGCTCGCCGGTCAGCATCTGGTAGAGCAACACGCCGAGCGCGTACAGGTCGCTGCGGTGGTCGGGGGTGCTGCCGGTGCGGCCGGTCTGCTCGGGCGAGGCATGGCGCAGCCGGGCCACGGTGCTCGTGGCGGCGGTGGGCGGCAGCCCTTGCCCGGCCTCGCTGCCCGCTTCCGCGGCATCGAGCAGCCAGGCACCGCCCGACGCACCGTCGCACAGCACGATCTCGGGGCGCAATGCGTGATGGACCCGGCCGCGCCGGTGCAGCTCGGCCAGCGCATGGGCGAGCTGCACGCCGAAGCCGAGGGCCAGCGGCAGCGCCAGGGGGCCGGCCGCCAGGAGCGCGGACAGCGGTTCGCCGCCCGGATCTTCCATGACCAGCGCGAGCCCCGACGGCAGCTCGAACAGGCGCGGCTGCAGCGCTGCGGCGCAGGACAGGCCGGCCATCAGCTCGCACTCGCGGCGCAGGGCTGCGCGCTCGGCGGCGCCGGTCGGCGGCTGCCGTGCGCACTTGAGCAGCACGCGCCGGCCCGCCAGCAGGCCGCGGCCGAGCCGGAAGGCGCCGGCGTCGGCGATCCAGGCATGCACTTCGGGCGTCGGGCTCATCGCGGTCTTCGTCCTCTTCCCATGTCGCGACAGGTGCGCGCTGTGCGCACTGTGCGCCAGATCCGGCCCGGCTGGCAATGCGTGATCAAAGCGTGAACTCCGGCGGACCGCAGCGTGAAGCCCGGCCGCCACAGTGCACTTCGGAGCCGCCGAACGGCGATCCGTCCCTCGTCAACAACCTTCGCCTCCAGGAGATTCACCATGCATATCGCCAATCCCCCGCGCCGCCTGCCGTGGCGCCCCGCCCTGCTCGCCGCGCTCGCCGCCGGTGCCCTCGGCATCCTGGCGCCGGCCGTCCATGCCGGCGAATGCCCGGCCGGCATGGTCGTGGCCGACGGCCAGGGCCAGCCGCCCGGCCCCATGAGCCCCAAGGACGTGACGGACGTGGTGCGCCACAGCACCGACCTGTCGAAGGAGCCGCTGGCGCTCAAGGGCCGCCTGTTCCGCCTGCGTCAGCTCGAGATGAAGCCCGGCGGCGTCGTGCCCTGGCACAGCCACAACGAACGCCCGGCGATGATCTACATCGTCTCCGGCGAGGTGGTGGAGTACGCCAGCAGCTGCGCGGTACCCATCGTGCACCGCGCCGGCGACGTGGCGCCCGAAAAGAACGGCACCTCGCATTGGTGGAAGAACACCGGCAGCACGACCGCCGTGCTGATTTCGGTGGACCTGTTCCCCACCGGCAAGAAGATGGACCCGCACGAGATGTGACATGACGAGCACCTCGCCTTCATTCGCCTCTGCGGGCTGCTGCCGGCGACCGGTCCCGGGCCGGCACTGGCTGCGGCGCAGTCGCCGGCGCAAGCTGGGGCGGCGGCTGCCCACGGCCCGATCGAGCCCGCCCTACTCGAACACCTCGTCCCCGGTCGGCTCGTAGTGCGGCACCCCGTTCATGTCGTGCCGCAGCTTCGACAGTTCCCAGTACATCCGCCTTCGCGCCCGGCTCTGGTTGCCCAGCGGCCGGTGCTCGGGCGTGGTGTGCCAGGGGTTGTACGAGAGCTTCTTCGCGAATTCCATCTGCGCCGGCGAATCGAAGCGCTGCTTCGGGATGCGCAGCGTGGCAACGCTGACGCGCGGCGACAGCTTCTCGGGCCACAGCACGCCCGCGTTCTCGATCGGCATCAAGTGCGGATCGGTCTGCATCTGCAGGCGGATGTCGAACTCCACCTCTTCCCGGTTCAAGGTCGCGACCATGGCCTGGCGCAGGTAGTCGTCGGGCGGGCGCAGCGGCAGGCGCGGGATGGGCGTGCGCCGGGCGGACTTCGGCCACACCGAATACTGCATGGCCTGCCCTTCGCCCAGCAGGTAAGGCACGCAGCTGAAGTACGGCGCCTCGAAGGGGCTCGACTGGGTCTTGATGAAGAGCGACTGCATCACCAGGTCCAGCACATGCGATTCGCGCAGGTTGACGAAGTAGAAGATCTGCGCGTTCTTCACGCTCTCGATCTGCAGCGCCGCGTTGGCCTTGACGTCGGGCGTGACGAAGGTGGGCGTGGAGACGCCGAACATGTCCAGCGTGTGCTGCTCCTCCTCCATCAGCTTCGGGCCCGGCACCCCCATCAGCTTGATGCCGATGCTCATGAAGCCCACGTCCTCGATGTCGGGGGTGATGTAGGGCCCGGGCCCGGAGAAGCGCACCCAGGCGTTGAAGCGCCGGGCCTCGGCGTAGATGCCCCGCTTCATGTGCGCGGGGATGTCGTCGTGCACGATGAACTCGGCGCGCACGATGCCCTGGGTCTTGGTGTTGCCGCCGCGCTCGAAGCCGCCGGGCTTCCAGAGATCGCGCATCTGCTGGTTGAAGCTGCGGATGATGGAGTCGACGAACGCCTCCTCGCCGGGCAGCAGTTTCTCTTCGGCGATGCCCAGGCCCTCGTTCGGGCGGCGGCTGTTGATCAGCGCGGTGGTCAGGCGCGCCAGCGGGTCGCGCAGCAGCGCGTCGAAGGCCGGCCGCACGAAGGGATCGAACCTGCGCTCCAGCCGCAGCAGGGCCATGCCGGAGTCGCTGATGAAGTTCTTCAGCGCCGAGCCGGTGTTGGCGCGGGGCGCAGGGCGGCTCGCGTTCGAGTGGTTCATGAGGCTTGGACTTTCGACAGGTAGCGCAGCGCGCCGATGCCCGGCAGGAAGAAGTAGGCCCCGCCCTGCACGGTCACGAACTGGGGCAGGCCCGAAACGCGGCGATCCGGGCCCGTGCCCACGGGCATCGAAAAGCCGTCGGCGAGGCTGCCGTCCGGGTCCGGCAGCCGATGGCCCAGCAGCGGATCGGCCTCGCCGGAGAGGCCGTCGAAGCGCGTGCCCATCAGCCACGCGTTCTGCACGAATTCGAACTGGCGCCCGATGTTCGCGCCCAGGCAGATGAAGTGCAGGCCGGTCTCCTCACCCGGCGCGCCGCCGTACTCGCGGCCCCGGCGCAGCAGGCGATGGAAGCGGGTCGAGGCGACCAGGTCGGGACGCAGAGGGTCCGCGCCGAAGCCCAGCCGCCGCCACAGGCGCGAGAGCGGATTCGCCCAGCCCGGCGGCAGGTCGGCATTGCGCGGGTTGGCGCGGCGGATGTGCGCGCCCAGAGGACAACGCAGGCCGTCGGGGTCGCTGCGGTAGGTGAAGCCGTTGCGCCGCCGCTCGTCTTCCTCGATGCCGTCGATGCGCTCGCGCCCGGGGCCCACGAGCGCCTCGCCGCCTTCCAGCTTGCGTCCGACCATGGCCTCGGCCAGGCGCCGGCGCAGCAGCGAGTCGCCGCCGGCCTGGCGGTCGATGAACTGCCAGAAGCCGTCCACGTCCTGGCGCAGCTGGCGCATCACCAGGTAGCTGCCGTTGCGCCCGAGGTCGGCCATGCCGGGGGCCTCCTCGGCCCGGGGCAGCAGCGCGCCGGGATCGCGTTGCGGCTCCAGCAAGGGCCTGTCGGTGTAGGCACCGTATTCGTTCGGATAGCCCAGCAGGTATTCGCCGAGGCAGGACCGATTGGTAAAGCCGAACTGCTCCTCGTCGCGCGCGGCGCGCCGGCGCTCCCAGTCGACGCGCGGCTGCGAGATGCCGTCGATGAAGCCGAAGGGCTCGGTCTCGCGCAGGTTGGCGGTGAACAGGGCCTCCGTTTCCTCGCAGCCGGCCGCGCACTGGGCGCGCACGGTCGCAAGCCAGCCGTCGAGCTCGCCCGGCACCGCGTAGACCATCGCCAGCACATGCGGCACATCGTGCGGCGCGCCGCCCCACTTCCATCCGGCAGGATCGTTCGCGCCGAGATCGCCCAGCCGCCGTGCCCGGCTCGCGTCGCCGGTCATGCCGGCCAGGAACTCTGCCGAGAAGCCCTCGACGATGTCCCTCGGCACGCCCAGCTTGTCCAGGCCCGGGGCGCTGATGGCGATCTGCAGCGCGGTGCGCGGCGGCGGCTTGCGCTCGCCGGCGGGCGTGACCGGCGCCGTGCCGAGCCAGGCGCGGGCGGCCGCTGCATCGCGGATGCGCAGCAGCAGGAAGCAGGCCTGCGTCAGCCGCTTGTAGCCGAAGCGCACCAGGCCCTGGATGTCTTCGAAGTCGACCGGCGGCGTGTCGTGCGTGCTCATAGCAGCCTCAGCCACGCGAGCGCTTCCGCATCGCTCATGCCCACGCGCTCGAAGCCTTCGCGGATGCGCCGGTTGCGCTCCATGTCGCTGAGCGTGAGGCCCGGGTAGGCCTTGTACCAGACTTGGGTCGGCAGCTGGTGGCCGCGCTGGTAGTACTTGAAGGGCAGCTCGCGGCGCGCGCCCTCCTTGATCAGCCAGGCCGTGCGCGGCCAGCCGAAGCCGTTGCTGAAGACCAGGTTGAGGCCCCAGGCGACCTTGTTGATGAAGTCGTCCATGTAGGCCTCGTGGCTGCCGTCGTAGTTGCTGGCGAACAGCACGCGCAGCTTGTTGTCGAGGAAGACCCAGTGCGCGAAATGGATGGTGCGCACGCGCCCCAGGTGGCCGCGCCCGAAGACATGGCGGCAGGCCCAGGCGATCGCCAGCAGCAGCACCTGCACGAGGCCGGCCCGGAACCGGCCGGGCTTGACGGCGCCCAGCGCGGTGAAGCTGTTGCTCAGGTCGTGGTCTTCCAGCTCCTGCATCTCGCTCACGGCAGCGGCGCGCGGTCGCGGGCAGTACTCCGGGTCGGCGCGTTCGTGCCGCCGCAGCAGCGCGAGGACGAAAGGGAGCGCCGCGAGCAGCAGCGGCGACAGCAGCAGTGCCGCGAACGGCAGGCCGATGGCGTGCAGCGTGTTGCCCGCCCACCAGCCCGGCGGCGTCGGCGCGGGCGGCGTCAGCAGCAGCTCGCCGGCAGCCTGCCGGGTGCGCACGAAGTTCAGCAGATCACGCCGCAGCACCTGCGGATCGATGGCCGCGTCGCGCACCCCGCGCGGCACGCGCGCCGACAGCGCCCGCTGCAGCGCGCTTTCCTCGCGGATCTGCTGCACGGTGCGGCCGATCCGGTTGACGTAGGGCGCGGCCACGGGCCGGTCATGCTCGATCAGCCACTCGAGCAGGTCGTCGCGCAGGTCGAAGCCGCGGCAGTGCAGGAAGATGCGGCGCAGGCCTTCGCCGGCGCGCTGCACCAGCTCGGCGAGCTGGGCCTCGGCGGCGCCGTCGCAGTCGCCCATGAAGAGCAGGTAGGTCGGCAGCTTGGGGCGCGGCAGCCCGAAGACCTCGAGGTCGGCCATGGTCGCGTCGCCCAGTACCGCGAAGCGCGCGAAGTGCAATCGCTCGAAGGCGCCGAACGGCAGCACCGCATTGGCCGGATCGGCCACCCCCGGCGCCAGGGTCATGCCGGCCAGGAGCTTGCGCAGCCCTGCTTCGCGTCCCGGGGCGATGGCGGCGACCACCACGAAGTGCGATTGAGGAGTCACTGCATCCGGATGTGGGATGGCAGGCTAAAACCTGAGGCAGAAGTCGATGAGCCGTTCCTTGCCCCAGTACACCTTGCCCAGGTAGAAGTCCGGCGAGATGAGCCGGATCTCGTCGCGAATCCAGTGGGCCACCACCGAGGTCTTGGAGTAGTCAAGCACCACGCACTCCTTCTGGTCCAGCCAGCTGTCGCCCTTGTAGACCTGGGCCACGATGGCCTGGATGCCGAAGGGGCTGACCTTGTTCTTGAGCACGCCGTGCTCGGGGTCGAAGACCTTGCCCTGCCAGCCGAAGAAGTTGACCATCTTCGCGATCGACTCGGTGTAGCGCGTGCCGGGCGCGATGATCGCGGTGCCCTCGGCCTCGCCGGAGGGAATGTCGCCCGCCGGACTGGCGGTGAAAAGCTCGTCGAGTTGCTGCTGGGTCATGTCGAGCAGCTGCTGCACGTCGTAGGCCATCGCCATCTCCTCGAGTGAAGACCCCGCCGGTGTCCGGTCGGGGTCGGGGACCGTCAATCAGGGCCTGCCGTGTCGACGGGCCCTGCCGCAAGTGGTGTGCGCGCGGCCGCGCGCAGCACCGCATCCGCCGCCTTCTCCGCGGCCATGTAGACCGCGGACGCGATGAAGAAGCCTGGAATGCGCGGGAACACCGAGGCATCGACGACGCGCAGGCGCGGCACGCCATGCACCGCGAAGCTGCTGTCGAGCACCCCGCCGTGCGCCTGCGGGCCGATCGCGCAGGAACACGAGGCGTGGTGGCCCCAGGCGGTGTCGCGCACATAGCCGGCCAGCGCCTCGTCGCTCTGCACGGCCGGGCCGGGCGCGAGCTCCTCGGCGATCCATCCCTTGGCCAGCAGCGGCGCCGTCATGCGGCGCACCTGGCGAATCGCCTCCACCACCGCGCGCAGGTCCTCGCCGCCGGGGTCGTCGGCCTCGTCGAAGTAGTGGAAGTCGACCAGCGGCATGTCGCGCGGATCGGCCGAGCGCAGGCGCACGGTGCCGGCGCGGTTGCGCGTGTGGGCCTTGAGCACGGCCCAGGTCAGCTGATCGGGCTGCTCGCGCACGAACGTCGAGAAGCCGGGGAAGTAGCCTTCGAAGCGCGCGAGCACCGCCATGCAGAAGAGATCGGGCGCAAGACCCGGCCGCATCGCGAAGCGCGAGCGCTGCACCACGCCCAGGGCCGCGCCGTTGGAGGCGTACATGCCCAGCCGCCCTTCCTGCCAGCGGCGCCACTGCGTGTCGTCGCGGTCGAAGCGTGCGCCCTCCAGCACCTCCCAGGGCCCGCGCATGCGGTGCGTGACGGCGACCTCGTAGCGGTCCTGCAGGTTGCGGCCGACGCCGGGCAGCGCGGCACGCAGCGCGATGCCGTGGCGGCGCAGTTCTTCCTGCGGCCCGATGCCCGAGAGCATCAGCAGCTGCGGCGTGTTGAAGGCGCCGCCGCAGAGGATCACCTCGCGCCCCGCCCGCGCCTCGCGGCGTACACCCTCGGCCCCGCTGGGCGCGGCATGGGCGCGGTACAGATGCACGCCCTTGCGGTACTCGACGCCACAGGCCGCGCCGGCCTCGTCGAAGAGCACGCGCGCGGCGAGTGCGTCGAGCTCGATGTGCAGCTTGCCCGGATGCTGCTTCGCCACCTCCAGCAGCCGCTCGCGGATGCCGGCGCGCCGGTGGTCCGAAGTCGACAGCGGCGTGTAGCACAGGCCCTCGAAACTGCCGGGCCAGAGCCGCCGCGAATTGGGATCGCCCAGCCCGCCGCGCACCCAGCGCAGCGTGCTGCGCACCGGCGTGGGCAAGCTGCCGGCGAAGACGCTCGCGCTGTCGCGCAGCACGCGCACCAGGCCGTCGTCGCCCAGCACCGAGAGCGGAATCGCCTTTTCGGTGCGCAGCCAGCCGCCCCAGCCATGCCCCGTCGGATCGAGGCCCACATGGCGCAGCCAGCGCCACAGCGGCCGGTGCCCGCAGTTCTCGATGCGGCGCGCGTAGCCGCGCATGCGCGAGGCGCGCCAGGAACGGTCGCCGGTCAGGCGCGCGATGTGGTCCCAGTCGCAGGCGTGCGGCAGCATGAAGATCATCGCGTTGTGCGCGCTGCAGCCGCCCAGCGCCGCAGCGCGCGGATAGAGCACGCCCTGCCCGGCCTCGTACTTCCAGTCGCGGGACTGCCGCGCCTCGTCGGCATAGTGGCGCACGCGGAAGTTCCAGCTGATGGCCGGGTTCTCGCAGGCGAAGGCATGGAAGGCAGGCACGTCGTAGTCGTCCGGCAAGCGCGGCGCCGAGGCGCGCGGGTCGCCGCCGGCCTCGATCAGGAAGACCCGCATGCCGGACTCCGCCAGCCGAGCGGCCAGCGTGCCGCCGCCGGGGCCGGAGCCGACGATCACGTAGTCCCATTCGGCTTCGGGCATCGGGTTCAGAAGGTCTTGAGGAAAGCGATCAGCGCGCGCTTGTCCTCGTCGTTCAGCTCCGGCTCGCGGCCGAAGGACTTCTCGTCGTCGCTCAAGGCCTCCTGCCGGTTGAACTGCGCGGTGCCGAAGTAGTGGCCGCGGTTGACCACGAAGTCCGGGCACTTGCTGAGCGTCAGCATCGGCTGGCGCAGCTTGGCGAAGTGCTCGCGCAGCTGCTCGTCGGTGGCGTCGGCGGGCGCGCTCTTCAGCGCGCGCCTGAGCTCGATCAGCAACTCGCCCACGTCGCGCACATGGGTCGCCTTCTCGTGCAGCGTGTCGCCCTCGGCGCGCAACTTGAGGTTGGCCAGGAGCGCCACCGGGGTTCCCTTGGGGATGGGGCCGAGCACGACGTCGCCGTCCTGCTCGAACAACCAGGGCAGCCAGCGGTGCAGCGTGCCCTGCATCGGCTGCAGGGCCTCGGGCACGAAGCCGGTGGGCACGGTCACGGTGCTGCGCTCGGTGGTGCGGTCGATCAGGCCTTCGGCCTTCTCGCCCAGCACCGCGTCGCGCTCGCGGCGCTCGGGCCAGAGCATCTGCTCGATCGAGGCCTCGAAGCTGCGCAGGCGTGCGTTGACGGAAGGATCGATGTCGAAGGGCCCGACCGTGTTGTTGAGCAGCAGCGGCGCCGTCGACCAGACGCTGATCAACGAAGGCACGCGCGTGTAGCCGCGCCCGCCGGCCGGCATTGCATAGGGCCGCGGCTCGCCGCTGAAGGGATCGCGCAGCGTCACCGTGCCGACCGAGGGCAACTGCTTGTAGGTCTGCGAGGAGAAGTTGTCCCAGATGTTGCCGGCCAGCGCGTTGGTTGCGAGCGGGCTGCAGACGTTGGTGCGCAGCAGCGTCGCCGGAATGCGTGCATCGGTCGACAGGTAGTTGCCCTGCAGGAAGTCCGGCGCCTGCACGACCTTGCGCATCTCGGCCTTGTACTCGTCGGACTGGGTCCACTTCCAATAGCGCTTGAAGCAGTCGAGGTAGCCGGCGCCGGCGCACTTCGCGGCCGTGAGCTCCAGGGCCGGCGGCGGGGTCGGCCCCTTGCTGGAATGGCAGCGCGCGCAGGTGTCGGCAAAGGCGAGCTTGCCGCGCTCCAGCACGGCCGCGCCGGCCTGCAGGTGCTCGGCGCCGCCGGGCGCGTCCGCGAGCCGGTCGGGCTTGGCCGCCTTGAGGAAGAAGAGCGCCGTGTCGGGCGTGCCGGCCTCGGTGGCCTGCCAGTAGCTGGAGTTCTTCTGCGCGGTCGCGATCGGGATCGGCGTGATGGTCTTGCCGCCCACCACCGGGTTGAAGTGCAGCAGCCATTCCTCGCTGAACAGGCCGATGTTGAGGTAGACCCGGTTGAGCGCGCCCAGCAGGCCCACCGAATCCGCGCCGTCCTTCAGCACATGCGGCGTTCGCACGGTGTCGGGCTTGGTGAAGAAGTCCAGCAGCGGCCCGCTGCTCACGAAGTCGTTGAACTGCCTGTTGTGCAGTTCGCCGGCGCCGAGCTTTTCCTGCCCGATGCGCTTGGCCATCTCCAGCCGGCCGCCGAACTCGTACACGGCGTTCATGGTGCGCGGGTTGTTGATGCTGTCCGTGGAGACCAGCGAGGTGTCCATGCTGCCCGGCCGGTAGGTGTGGGCCAGCTGGAACATGTAGTTGGTGCGGCCTTCGGGCTTGTTGGCGTTGTAGATGAAAAGCCGGTCCACCCACATGTACTGCGCGCCCACGGAGGAGCTGAGGTTCTCGAACTTGGGGCTGTTCGGATCGGCCGGCGGCTTCACCGGGCTGGGGCCGACGTGGCAGAAGCCGCAGGACATGCCCACGCGATACGGGCGCACGAGGTCCTTGCGGTTGTAGTAGCCCGGGTCCGTGTAGTACTTCTCCGCGTCCCATTCCCTGGCGGCCTTGGCATCGAAGGCCGGGTTGGGAAAGAGCCTGAGGCCCGCGATGCCGGTGCCCCATCCGTAGAAGGAACCCACGGGCTGCGTCGTGCCGTCGCCGAGCGACTGGCCGCGCGATCCGGTCTTGACGCCCGGGTACTTGCTTTCGTTCTCGAACGGGTCGGGCCCGCAGTCCTTGCTGCGCACATCGAGCCAGAGGCCGCGGCGGGACTTGTCGGGGCCGGTCGCAGCCTCGAAGCAGGGTTCGTTCACCAGCCCGAAGTAGCTCCAGCGGGTGGCGCGTGAATAGCCGAGGGTGGGATGCGTGCTCACCACCTTCAGCAGGTCGAAGGCGCCGAAGGTGTAGTCGGTCATCTGCGTCCAGAAGCGGTCGTTGCCGCCGCTCCAGACCAGCCACATGTTGCGGCCGCGGACCTCCTCGGGCGTCAGCGCGATGCCGCCGTCCATGTCGCGGAAGTAGTCCTCGGCCGCATGCGGGAAGGAGGCGGCGTCGCGCCCCGCCTGCCTGGCTTCGTCGAGCACCTCGCCGGGCTTCGGGCCCTTGCTGCAGGCCGTGAGGCACAGGATGACTGCGAGCGGCAGCAGCAATCGCTTCGCCGCAGGGCAGCGTCTTGGGATCATGGCCATTCCTCCTGCGTCCGACAACGTCGGTGAACGGGCGATCACGAGGCGCAGTGTGGGTGCGGGGGGTGCGGCTTGCCTATCGGCCATGCGCGCTAACGCGAAGGTCGTAGTCGAGGCTGTTCGCGGCGTGGGGCGATCGCGCCCGGCCTAGAATGGGCCGATGCGCTCCCCGGCCTTCGCCAGCATCCACCTCGACGCCCAGCCCGCCCTGCGCGCGGCCGTGCGTCGTGCGCGTGCGGCCTGCGTCGAGGCCGCGATGCCGGGCGGCCAGCCCGTGCCGGCCGCACTTTCTTCCGCCCGGCGATCCCCCTCCCCCTTTCTTCTTTAGCGCAACCATCGATCGCCGGGCCCCCGCCCCGCGCATTCGCGAGCGCCGTTTGCACACGCGCCCGCATTCGATTGGAGTGCTCATGGCCACCCACACGCCTCTTCCCGGCGAGCGCATGCTCACCGAACTCGATCACGCCCGGCTGCTCAAGCTGCTCGAAAAAACAGGGCCGCATCCGGCGCTCGAAGCCCTGCTCGAATCCGCCGACGTGATCCGCTCGCGCGAGGTGCCGGCCGACATCGTCACCATGAACTCGCAGCTGACGCTGGTGGACGCACGGTCGGGCGAGCGCCGCAAGCTGACCCTGTGCTATCCGCAGGACGCCGAGCCCGCGGCCGGCTTCGTCTCGGTGCTCTCGCCCGTGGGGATCAGCCTGATCGGCCTGCGCCTCGGCGCCACGGCAAGCTGGACCTTGCCGGGCGGCAGCCAGGGCCTCGCCCGGGTGGAAGAGATCCTGTTCCAGCCCGGAGCCAGCGGCGACTACACGACCTGAACGCGCCCGGCGGCAGCGGCCGGCGGCCGCGAACTCAATCGAGCGTCGACAGATAGGCCGCGATGTCGCGCGCATCCTGCTCGGTCAGGCCCATCTCCGGCATGGCCGTGCGCGGGTCGACCTCGTGCGTGCGGCGCAGCCAGCGCACCATGTTGTCGGGGGTGTTGGCGAGCCGGCCGCCGATCATCGCGCGGCGCGCAATGCCGTCGAGCGGCGGCCCGACATGCGTGGAGGAGCCGGTGATGCCGGGAATGCTGTGGCACGCATTGCAGGCGTACTGGTGGAGCGCCCGCGCGCCGCGCCGCGCATCGCCCGGCGCGACGGCCGCCGCCGCTTCGCTCGGGCCGCAGGTGGCCGGGGCGCGCGTCTGCTCCGCATACTGCCGCGCCGTCAGATCGGGCAAGCGCTCCAGAAACGCGACCACCGCCCACAGGTCCTCCTCGGCCAGGCGGTACTCCCAGGCCGGCATGCCGCTCATCTTGATGCCGTGCTTCGTCACCCAGTAGAGCTCGCGCGCATTCCAGTGGTGGCGCGCGTCCACCAGCGGGCCGGGCAGCGGCTGCATGCTCTTGCCGATCTCGCCCTGCGCCACCCCGGGCCCACCGTGGCACTGCTGGCAAGTGGCGCGGAAGCAGGCCGCGCCGCGCAGCACCAGCTGCTCGTCGTCGAGCCGCGGCACCTCGACCCCGCGCGCACGCAGGCGCACCGACTGGCGCATCGCGGTCTCGAGCAGGGTGTGCACCGGCTGCGTGTGCTGGGAAGTCGCCGCCACGTTGTAGAGGCCGCCATACACGACCGCCGCCGCAGCGGCCGCGGCGGCAAGGCCTAGCGCCGCCGTGGTGAGCAGGACGGTCTTCAGGGTTCCCATGTTCTGGCGGCATTGTCCGACGCGCAACAGCGCCGCCCTGTCGGCGCAAGGCGCATTCGCGACGCGAGAATGCCCGCCATGGCCTTCGCCTCGCTGGACCGCCCCGGCCCGCGGACCGCGCTGCTGCTGCTGGTCCCGCTGGCGCTCGCGGCCGGCTGCCTCGGCGGCAGCCGGCTGCCCTACGCCGATGCACCGCGCGCCCAGGTGCTGCGCGGGCAGGCGCTGCTCGCCCAGTACCAGTGCGGCAGCTGCCACGCCATCCCCGAGGTGCCGGCGGCGCGCGGCAGCACCGGGCCTGCGCTTGCGGCCTTCGGCCGGCGCAGCTACATCGCGGGAGAGGTGCCGAACCGCCCCGACACGCTGGCGCGCTGGATCGTCCGGCCGACCGCGCTGGTGCCCGACACCCCCATGCCCGCCATGGGCGTCTCGGCCGACGAAGCCCGCGACATGGCCGCGTACCTGCTGGCGCTCGAATGAGTGGCGCCCTCATGCAGTCGGCCTTGCAGGCGGCGGGCCCGGTGGCAGACACGCTGCTGGGCGTGACCGGCGTGCTGGTCGCCGGCGCGGCGCTGATCTTCGCGGGCGTGATGGCACTGCTCGCGCTCGCCGTTCGCCGCCGCCGGGCGCGGGTGAACGCGCGGTGGTGGGTGCTCGGCGGCGGCCTCGCCTTCCCGGGCGCGGTGCTCGCCGCCCTCTTCGTCTACAGCGAATGGCACAAGCCGCCCTGGCGGGTGGCGCCGCCCAAGGACGCATTGATCGTTGCCGTGACCGGCCACATGTGGTGGTGGGAGCTGCGCTATCGCGATCCGGCCACGGGCCTGGAGGTCGCGGGCGCGAACGAGCTGCACATTCCGGTGGGCCGGCCGGTGTACTTCGCGCTCGCCAGTGCCGACGTCATCCATAGCTTCTGGGTGCCGGCGCTCGGCGGCAAGATGGACATGGTGCCCGGCCGCATGCAGCACCTGCAGCTGCAGGCCGACCGCCCCGGCACCTGGCGCGGCGCCTGCGCCGAGTATTGCGGCGACCAGCATGCGCGCATGGCGCTGCATGTGGTGGCCGAGCCGCCTGCCGCCTTCGATGCCTGGCTTGCCGCGCAGGCCGCGGCCGCCGCGCCGCCGGCCACGGCCGCGCTCGAACGCGGGCGCGACGCCTTCCTTGCGCACCGCTGCAACGCCTGCCACGCGGTGCGCGGCGTGAGCGAGGAAAGCCGCCTCGGCCCGGACCTCACGCATGTGGGCAGTCGCCTGTTCCTCGGCGCCGGCCTCATGCCCAACGATGCCGATGGCCTCGCGCGCTGGGTGGCGCACACGCAGCAGCTCAAGCCGGGGGCGCGCATGCCCTCCTCGCACGAGCGCATCGACGAAGCCGGCCTGCAGGCCATCGCCGCCTGGCTGGACCAGCTGAAATGAGCGATCTGCCCTCTGCCCTGCCCCGGCCCGCGGGCGAGCGCGAGGCGCTGCAGCGCGCCTGGGAGCCCCCCCAGGGCTGGCGCGCGCTCTCGGCCGTCAACAACACGCGCATCGGCGTGTACTACGTCGCGACCGCCATGCTCTTTTTCGTGCTGGCCGGCGTTCTCGCGCTGCTGATGCGCGCGCAGCTGGCCCTGCCCGACAACACGCTGATCGAGCCGCGCACCTACAACCAGCTCTTCACCATGCACGGCACGGTGATGATGTTCCTGTTCGCGGTGCCGATCGTGGAGGCGGTGGCGGTCTACCTGCTGCCCGGCATGCTGGGCGCGCGCGACCTGCCTTTTCCGTGGCTGTCGGCCTATGCCTTCTGGGCCTATGCGATCGGCGGGCTGGTCTTCTTCTGCACGCTGTTCTTCGGCCAGGCGCCCGACGGCGGCTGGTTCATGTACCCGCCGCTCACCGGCAAGGAGTTCTCGCCGGGGCGCGGCGCCGACTGGTGGCTGCTGGGCATCGGCTTCATCGAGATCTCGGCCATTGCCGGCGCGATCGAGCTGATCATCGGCGTCATGCTCACGCGCGCACCGGGCATGACGCTCATGCGCATGCCGGTCTTCGCCTGGGCCATGCTGGTGACGGCGCTGATGATCGTGTTCGCCTTCCCGGCGGTGATCGCGGCAACGACGCTGCTCGAGCTTGAGCGCGCCTTCGACTGGCCCTTCTTCATCGCCGGGCGGGGCGGCGATCCGCTGCTGTGGCAGCACCTGTTCTGGTTCTTCGGGCATCCGGAGGTCTACATCATCTTCCTGCCCGCCGCGGGCATGGTCTCGATGATGATCCCCGCGCTCGCGGGCACCCCGCTGGTGGCCTACCGCGCCGTCGTGGCCGCGCTCGCCGGCGTCGGGCTGGTGAGCTTCGCGCTGTGGATCCACCACATGTTCGCGGCGGGGCTGGGCGATCTGTCGATGATGATCACCTCGGCGGCCAGCTTCCTGGTCGCGCTCCCGAGCGGCGTGCAGGTGTTCGCGTGGATCGCGACGCTCTGGCGCGGCGAGGTGCGGCTCAACGCGCCGACGCTGTTCCTGCTGGGCTTTCATTTCGTCTTCGTGCTGGGCGGGCTGACCGGCGTGATGGTGGCGGTGCTGCCCTTCGACTGGCAGGCGCACGACAGCTATTTCATCGTCGCCCATCTGCACTACGTGCTGATCGGCGGCATGGTGTTTCCGCTGTTCGCGGGCTTCTACTACTGGGCGCCGGTGTTCAACGGGCACCGGCTGTCGGAGCGCTGGGGCCGCTGGGTCTTCGGGCTGATGTTCGGCGGCTTCAACCTCGCCTTCTTCCCGATGCACATCTCGGGACTGCTGGGAATGCCGCGGCGCATCCACAGCTACCCCGGCGACCTGGGTTGGAACGCGCTCAACCTCTTGTCGACGCTCGGCGCCTTCGCGCTGGCCGCGGGCGTGCTGCTGTTCATCGTCGATGCCGCACGCATCCTGCGCCGGCCGCAGAAGGACCACGGCAACCCGTGGCAGGCCGGCACGCTCGAATGGCTGCCGCAGCGCGAATACGGCGTGCGCAGCATTCCCGAGCTCGCCTCGCGCGAGCCGCTGTGGGCGCAGCCGTCGCTGCCGCGGGAGGTCGAGGACGGGCGGCACTGGCTGCCCGGCACCGTCTTCGGCGGCCGCGAGACGCTGGTCACCAGCATCGTCGATGCGCGCCCTCTGCACCTGCTGCGGCTCCCCACCGATGGCTGGTGGCCGCTGCTGGCAGCTGCCGGCACGGCGGGCTTCTTCCTGCTGCTGACGGTGGAGCTGGCGGTGGCGGCCTTCGCCTGCGGGCTGGTCGCGATCGGGGCGGTGCTGCGCTGGCTGTGGGCCTCGGACCAGCCGCCGCCGCGCCCGCGCGCCGAGGTCGCACGAGGGGTGCAATTGCCCGTGAACAGCCGCCGCACCGTCGACTCGCATTCGTGGTGGGCCATGCTCGTCCTGGTGGCGGTGGACATGACGGTCTTCGCCTCCTTCGCGTATGCGCATGTGCATGTCGCGATGGCGGCCGATACCTGCCCGCCGCCCGGCGCCGCGCTGCCGCCGCTGCACTGGCCCTGGGCCTCGGCGGCCTTGCTCGCGGCCGGCTCGCTGCTGATGGCGACGGCACCGCGGCGGCTGCGCGGCGCCGATCCGCGCGGCCAGCGGGGGCTGCGCGTGCACGTGGCGATCGCCATGCTGTGCGCGGCCGGCGCCTTCGGCATCGATCTCTTCGCGCAGGCGCAGGCCGGCCTGAACCCGCAGGCGCAGGCCTGGAGCGCCACCGTCGCCATGCTGCTCGCCTACCAGGGGCTGCATGTCGCCGTGCTGCTGCTGATGGGCGCCTACCTGCTGGCGCGCTCCTTCGCCGGCCGACTGCAGCCGCAGGCACGCGCCACGCTCGACAACACGCTGCCGATGTGGCATTGCGCCAGCGTGCAAGGCGTGGCGGGACTCCTGCTCGTTCAGGCACTGCCGCGCCTGCTGGGCTGAGGGCCGTGCCTCGGCCTTGCTGCACGCCGGCCGACAAGCGGCGTCGGCGGCTGCCCACACGCCACGCCCTGCCGCCGCGCACAGTCGAGCCACGCCATCGACCAAGGAGGAACCTCATGGCCACAAGCAGCATCCTGGGCGGCGAGCATGCGCCGTCGCGGCCTCGCGGCACCGACGTGGACGCGCTCGGTCCCAGCGACAGCAGCGACAGCGGCAGCGACGTGCAGACCGATCGCAACCGCACCGCCATGCCCGACGAGAGCGCCGAGGGCGCCCTGCCCATCGCTCACGGCACGGACACCGATGCCGCCGGCACCGGCGAGCGCGCCTCGGCCGATCCGGCTGCGCCCGTGGAGGACGCCGACATCCTGCCCGACCGCATCGGCACCGTGCCTTTCGATGTCGGCGAGGTGACGGATGAAGTCGACGACCCCACGGCAGCCTCGGCCGGCGAACTGGCGGACGATGAAGGCAGCCTCGACGCCAATGTCGAGGACGAGGACGAGGACAACGACGACCAGGGCGGCGCCGCCCCGCTCGGACGCCCGGTACCTGTGCGGCGCGGCTCCTGAGCCGCTTCAGTCCTCGGTTTCCGCCAGCAGCTCCTGCGATTCGTCGTCGAAGCCCGCCAGCGGCTGCGCCTTGGCCAGCGCCATCCAGACGCTGAAGGGCATCCGCGCCAGCGCGCGATGCACGGCCGCGCGCGCCACCACCAGCCGCTCGCCCTGCGCGACCAGCACGCCGCACTCGGCCGGGATCTCGTCCGGCTCGGCGATCGGCCGGCCCCGGGCATCGCAGCCCAGCACGTACCAGCACTCGCCGCCGAGATCGAGGTAGGCGGCGCGCTTGTCGGGCTTGCGCAGGTCGCCGAGCAGGTCGGCGCGGTTGACCTTCACCTCGTGGACGACGGGCTGCGCATAGGCCTCGACGCTCGTGTTGCGGATCGAGAACACATCGGGCCGCGCGATGCACCAGCGCGGCTTGTCGCCCTCGTTCGCGGCGGGCAGGCGCGCGCGCAGGCTCAGCCCCCGCCAGGCGATGCGGCCGGCGCGCGTCATTGCGCGCGCCACCTGCTCGACCAGTGCCTCGTGCCGCGACAGCGCGGCGCGGTTGACGACCAGGCTGCCCGCGATGTGCGCGACGCCGGCATCGCTCACGCGCAGCGTTTCGTGGCCTTGAGGCCAGCGCACGCGTTCCAGCAGGCCGGCGGCGATCAGTTCGACCTCGATCGCGTCGCAGCAAGGCCAGCCGGCCGAGCGGTACACCTCGCGCAGGCGCCGCGCATGCAGCCGGCCCAGCCCCAAGGCCGAAGCGCCGGGCGGCGGATCGACCACAGGCGGCGGCCTGCCGGGCTCGGTCATGGGCGGATCGGCGGGCGGAGGATCACCCTCGGGCTGGGGTGGAGGCGCCGCCGGCGGTGAAGGCGGCACCGGGAGGTCGGGCGCGGGCGGCGGCGGGCCGATGGGGATGCCGGCGTGCTGCGGGGCGAATGCGTTCATCGCGCTAGGGTAGCGAAAAGTGTTCGGGTCGGCGATGCCATGGGCTGGGTTGCGTATGGCATCGCTCGCTCACCGTGCCGGGGCGATTCTGGAAACATTTGCCTCGGTGCGGCCAGTTGCCTGGGCACTTGTATTTCCGGTGTTTGGCTTAAGGCTGCGCGGGGCCGCCAATCAAAAATTTTTTGTCGGACACATTTGTGAATTGAAAAGGCCGGTGCCTAGGCCGTCAAGCGTCGCGGGGACGAGGCGCACTCACATCAAATCTGATCAATTCTGACGAAGAGCAGGTTCGCTCAAATTCGAGTTCACAAGCCGTTAAAGTGCCGGCCTAGCCCAGCGGGTGCGCAAGTTCCGGCGGGCGGCATCAGGGAAGACTTCAGAGCGGTCGTCACCAGAGAATTAGACGTCACATGAACAGCAAAAATCAAACCGAGCAAAAAGACGATTCAGTATTGATCGCCGCTCACAACGACACTTCAGGGTCAATCGAGATGAGTAACAGGCTGGCATCATGCGATGCAGCGCAAGCTCCAGCCCAGCCGCGTCGCCGATCGAGCGCTGGAGCATGGATAGCATTTGTTGTCGTTGTGGCCGTACTGGTTGGCTTTGCCGTCCTGATGGTCTATCAGTTGCACATGCGTTGAAAAAACCTTTCCATGAATAAACAAGCTATTTGGCCGAGGCCGTGCGCCTGAGCCACCCCCTCGGTATGAGCCTAGCCGCCTGCAGCAGCGCGACCACCCGCGATGCCAAGCCCGCCCTGCTCCATGACCCTGATCACCCAATGGGCCCAGGGCTCGGACTTCTGGCAGAGCCTGAAGCTCAGCCTGGATGGGAACGTCAAGATCAGCGGCCTGCTCGCGGGCATGACGGAAGCCCAGTACCGCAACCTCGTGCGTGTTCCCTGCCATGCGCACTAATGAAGACAAGGGCGCCTCGGTATCCGCGGCAGCCGCAAATCCCAATGTTGATCATGGGCAAACAAGGCATGTACTTTATTTGAATCGAGGGTATTTGAAAGACCCAGACGCACCGGCGACTGACTACGTTGTCTTATATGCGGCATACCCTAGCATGCTGCCATGCGCTCAAGATGGTGTGCCCAATAATAGGTGCATGCATATCTTGATTTCCCCGGATTGGAAAAATACCCAAGGAGAATTTATTGTCCAGCAGTGGCAATTAAGGAAAGATCGCACTGACAATGGTTCGCGCTTTGATCGCTATGTCGGCGAAAAGGATGGTTATCAGACCCACGGGACGTTGCCGAGCCTTAAAACGGGGGTGGTTGTTAGGACACGAATTTTTTCAGACAAGACTTAGTAGCAGATAGTGATTACTACGGCAGTGCCAGAATGTTGTCTGGAATTCCAGTGCGCTACGGATCTGCGAAAGGGTATCAAACCACGCCCAGGGAAATGCACAAATGGATAGAAGATTTGTTAAATAAATTAACCAAATAAACCGAACAACCAGGAGAGAAGAAATGACCACAGCAATCGATTTAACGCATAACGAACTCGCTGATCTTGCGACAATGAGGCAAGAGGAGCGCTATGCCGAATATGACTACATGCGTGGCATCGTCGATAACGCAAGAGCATCCGAGATCGATTCCGGGCGATCGACAGAGCTTGGCAATCTATCGACGTGGCTTGATCGAGCAGCCAGCATTAACAGCAACGACGGCTCCTTTGCCAGCGAATTTGTCCGCGGAGCAACTTCGGGAATTCGGGAGCGCCTCACGGGAGAACCAATCAGCGATGCGGAATTTCAACGAGTTTCGGACGGCCTGGCTCACAAGGTTCTTGACGACGCCATTGCGGGCCGAGGTATTCCTTCGGCACGCGATATTCGCGCTAAGGGTGTCGACAGCGCAGTGCGGGGTTTAGATGAAGGTGGGCTCGGCTTGCCTCAATGGGGCTGGGCCGGAACCTGGGGCGACTGGATGTGGTCACCCATCGGACTCGGCGAAGACTACGCCTCCATCGGCGGCAAGTCCGTGCGCGACTATGCGGAGAACTGGGGCAAGTTCGATCAGTTCCCAAGGCGATGGCTTTCGCGCTGGTTACGCATGCGCCTCGGCGATGGCAAAGATTTCGGCGGTGATCCCTTTGCGGGTGTGCCTTGACCCGGAATCAGAGCCGATGCAAAGATGTGTTTTCGCGATGCCCGCGCATGGCGCCAACCCGTCGACCCTCTGATGCTCGACCTCGACGGCGATGGCGTCGAACTCAGGCGCGCCGATGGCCCCATCCTCTTCGACCACGACGCCGACACCATCCGCACCGGCACCGGCTGGCTCGGTTCCGATGCAACTTTGACGGCAGGCACGACTTGCACCACCACATGAATAAAACAAACTGTTTTCTCAATTTTTTTAAAATGACATCTTTTTTCGGTTCTGCAACATTGTTGCCGCTTTGGTCGCTGTTGGTGGCCGGCTGCCAAAATTCAGATGAAATGGTGCGCATCCACGTTGGATCTAAGCTATATATATTCGAAGCCGAAAAAATAAGCTCCAATCTTGCCACTCCTGTGGTCGAAGCTGTCGCTCGCCGAAATCCAAATAAAGTTCATATTGTGGCCTGCCCCCATGCACCGCCCCAGAAAATCATGCAATTTGAGGATGAACTAGACGCTCGCTTGCAGGTGGATTTTGTTTTGTCGCTTTCCGAAGAGGTTTGCTAGAGCAGTGATTTATTAAAATAATACACCCGTGATGTTGAGGGCGCTAAGCGATCCGTTTTTTGCCATTTTTATTGGGCTTGGAGTTGTTTGTCTGGTGTTTATGGCGAAAAACTCCTGGGTGTCGTTTAGTTCTGGCAATTTGAACGTGATTGTTTTCATTTCTATTGTGATCTACATATTGTTGAGGATGTATGTCAATTCTCGGTCTTAGCCCAAAAGAAGTCGTTTGGGAGACGACAAAGTACCTTGTCGACAAGACGCAAGAATCATATACAGGCATAACATTGGATTGGTCCCAGGGGAGTTTGCTCTTCAAAGGATCTAATATTGCTTTGAATTTGATTAGTTACACTACGGAATTGTCCCCCGGGGTTCTTTATTTGCGGGATAGAAATGGCTACATCAGGAGGTCGGACGGAAACGGTGGCGATCCATATGTAGACACCTACAACGAGGGCCGCCGCCAAATGAAGGAGGCGGAGTGGAAGGCTTTGGATGGGGAGCTCAGCCGTCTGTTTCCTGAGCTCACCCGAGCGAAGCCTTGGAATGTGGGGGCGATCACAAATATGTGCTTCCGCGACGCCCGCGCATGGCGCCAACCCGTCGACCCTCTGATGCTCGACCTCGACGGCGACGGTCTGGAACTCAAGCGCGCCGATGGCTCCGTCCTCTTCGACCACAACGCCGACACCATCCGCACCGGCACCGGCTGGATTGGCGCCGATGACGGCATCCTCGTTCGCGACCTCAACGGCAACGGGTCGATCGACTCCGGCCGCGAGCTCTTCGGCATCGACACCCTCAAGGCCGATGGCAGGAACGCTATGAACGGCTTCGACGCCCTGGCCGATTTGGATTCCACCCTCAACAGCTGGTACGCGGGCAGCGGCTACCACGTCGAGGAATTCAGGACCAGCGACGGCCATGTGCTGATCGACACCATGGTCCAGAACCTGGTGCAGGCCATGGCCAGCTTCGCGCCCCCGCCGCCCGGTCAGACCACCCTGCCGCAGGACCATCAGAACAGCCTGGCGCCGCTGCTCGCCGCCAACTGGAAATAGCCACCAAGGAACGCCCGGCGGAGCGCCCCTCCGAAGGAGGCCGCTTCTTCCCTCGCGCCCGCCCTTCCTTCTTCGTTGGCATGCGCATCCAGCGCCTGCCCGGCAGCCGCCATTGTTCGCGCCGCAAATACGCATTGCGATCCGAGCGGCGCAGGTAGATAGTCCGCGCCATGAACAGCTTCGGCTCGACGACTCCGCTCGTTTCCCGGCTCCTCTGGATGCTGTCGCTCGCGCTCGCCTCTGCGCTGCAGTTCGTGGTCCTGCCGGCGCACGCCCAGGAGCGCCCCCCTGAGAAGCGCATCGCCCTGGTCGTCGGCAACAGCCAATACCCCAAGGTCCCGCTCGACAACCCCGTGAACGATGCGCGCCTGATCGCCGGCAACCTGCGCAAGCTGGGCTTCGAGGTCAACCTGCAGCTCAATGTCGGCGTGCTCCAGTTCAGGCGGGCGCTGCGCGAATTCGCGCGCATGGTCCAGCAGGACGATGCCATCGCGGTGCTGTACTACGCAGGCCACGGCGTGCAGATCGACGGGCGCAACTACCTGCTGCCGGTGGACATCAACCTGCGCGACCAGGAAGAGGTGAAGGACGAGTCGGTCGACATCGAGGAGCTGTTCCTCAGCAAGATCGACAAGGTGGGCTCGTACCCCCGCATCGTGATCCTCGACGCCTGCCGCGACAACCCGTTCGCGGCAAAGACGCGCAATGTCCGCTCGGCCGGCGGCCTGGCCGAGATGGGCGCGCGCGGCACGCTGATCGCCTTCGCCTCGGCACCCGGCGCGCCGGCCGAGGACGGCCCGGCCGGCCGCAACAGCATCTACACCCGCAACCTGGCCGACGAGATCATGGTCCCCGGCCTGGAAGTCGAGCAGATGTTCAAGAACGTGCGCGTGCGGGTGCTGAGCGAGACCAGGCAGCGCCAGCTGCCCTGGGTGAACACCTCGCTGACCTCCAACTTCAGCTTCAACCCGACATCCCGCAGGCCGCCGGCGGCCGAGAACCCGCCGATCGCAGCCACGCCGTCCGCCGCCCCGGCTGCCGTGGCACAGGCACAGGCACCCACTGGCCGAGATGCAAGGCCGAAGGACATCGACAGCTTGCTTGCGCAAGCCCGGCGCGAGAGCGATACCCAGGTCGCCGCCGCGGCGCCCTCGGCGGTGCAGCAGCCCCCATCAGCTCCGCCAGCGGCCGTACAGCCCGCGCCGCGGCCGTCGGCGCAGACCACGCCGCAGACCCCGATCCAGCCTCAGCCGCAGGCGCCCGTGGCAGCCCTGACGCCGTCACCGCCTGCGCCCTCCTCCGCCCAGCCCTCTTCCGCATCGCGCAAGTTCCTCGACCGCAACGAGCTGCAGCAGCTCCTCGTGGGCAAGACCCACACCCTGAAGGAGACCGCGGCCGGCAACATGATCCGCTTCGACCTGCGCGACGGTGGCCGGGTCTTCTTCAACAGCCAGAGCATCACCAGCGTTTCGGTCAACGGTTCGGGCCGCTGGGAGCTCAAGGACGACGGCGCCCTGTGCGCGAAGTTCAACCCGGCGCCGCCGAGCCGGCTCTCCGAGGCGCGCAACCCCGACGACGGCTGCTGGTACTTCTACCGCGAGGGCGAGAAGCTCATGCGCAGCTCCAGCCTGGAACCGCAGGCGCGACCCCAGGCCGAGGTCGTCCGGATCCAGTGACAGGGCCGCTCAGCACCCACCCCAGGGCCGGTCAGGCGCGCTCGCTGGTTTCCGCCCAGGTGGCATTCAGCAGCAAACTCGGCACATGCCTGCCGGCGTTCGCGCCGCCGGTGTCGCGTTCATGCACCAAGGGTCCGACCGGTCCATGCCTCGCGTGCCATGCGAGAGAATGCATCACCATCTGCCGCCCGGACCCGAACGACAAGGAGCGCCTCCGCCGTGCCTGAACGATCCCCTTCAGCCCCTCGCACCGGCCGCCCCGCCTCACGCACGGACGAGCCCGTGCCGATCGCGGAAGGCGGCCCCACGCGGCGGCGCCTGCGGCGCGAGCGCACGGACCTGCTGGAGACGCGCATCCTCGACGCGGCCGTCGAGGAGTTCGCCGAGCATGGCTTCGCCGGCGCGCGCATCGAGCGCGTCAGCGCCGCGGCCGGCACGGTGGACCGCATGCTGTACTACTACTACGGCAACAAGGAGCGGCTCTACCAGGCGGTGCTGGCAAAGATCTACGAGGACATGATCGGCGCGCAGCGCGAGTTCGTGACGCCCGAAGATCCTGTGGAAGGCATGCGCCAGCTGGTGCTGCATTCGTGGGACCACTACCTCTCGCATCCGAACCTGGTGCGCCTGCTGATGAACGAGAACCTGCTGCGCGGCAAGCACATCCGGCAGGCGCCGCAGGTGGTCGAGAGCACCACGCTGCCGCTGGTGCAGACGGTCTCGACCCTGCTGGAGAGCGGGCAGGCGCGGGGCGTGTTCCGCCGCGACGTGTCGTCCGAGCATGTGCTCATGACCATCATGTCGCTCGGCTTCTTCTACCTCTCGAACCAGTACACCTGCGCCACCTGGATCGGCGCGGATTTGATGAGCCCGCGGCGGCGCGCGGCCTGGCGCGCGCACATCTGCGATGTGGTGCTGGGCATGCTGGCAGTGCGCGACGAGGCGGCAGAGACGGCCGAGCCGCAAGCCACGACCAAGCCGCGTCGCAAGGCACTCACCAAGAAAAAATAGTCAGCCCAGCGCGGCCCACTGCTCGCGCACGAAGCGCGCGATCGCCGTGTTCTGGCCGATCAACGAGAAGCGCGCGTTGTGCGCGTAGTCGGGCAGGTTGATCATCTCGGTGGTGATCCAGCGCAGCGGCGAGTCTTCGTGGCTGCGGTGGTAGGCCAGCACCTTGCGCACCACCTCGCGCGTGCAGGCGAGCGCATTCGCGTCCCAGGGCGAATGCCACTCGCCGGGCGCCGGCTCGGTAAACGGATAGAGGATGCCGCGGCCCGGCTCGCCCTTGGCGTACGGGAAGATCGAATGCTCGGGCACGGCCGCGACCGCCTCTCCCGAATCGCCCAGCGACCAGACGTTGCGCGGGCCGTTCGGCGCCACGCTGCGCACCTGCAGCCAGCGCACGATGCCCATCTCGAGCCATTGGTCGACGAAGTTGCCGGGCTGGAAAGGGTCGAGCACCGCGCGGCCGGCAGCGACGTCTTCGGTCAGCCCGCAGATCGCCAGCTCCCGCGCATTGCCGATCTTGAAGATCCCATGGCTGTAGTCCAGCGTGAAGTGGAAGGGGATGCCGCGCCGGCGCACCGCCTCGGCCACCGGCGCGACGCGCCGCGGGTCCTCGCTCCACATGTTGACGTGCAGCTCGAAGGCCGGCTCCACGCCGCGCGCCATGCCCTCGTCGTAGGCGCGCAGGTAGAAGTCCGCCACCTCGTCGTTGCCGATGGGCCGGCCCGTCGCATCGTGCCAGTGCAGCATGATGTTGTGGGTGCGGGCGCCGACCTCGGCGGCCAGGCGCAGCTTGTCGGCGAGCAGCGGCTCGTCGCGCCCGAGCGCATAGAACCAGCTCGCGGTGTGCACCGGCAGGCCGAAGCGCTCGATGCAGCGCAGGTAGGTATCGACCTGGCCCGGCATCGGCAGGCGGTCGAAGCAGTCGAAGGCGCCGCTTTCGCGCACCAGGCGGAACTGCTCCTCGATGGGCGGCTCCGTCAGCGACACCGGCCGCTCCGGCGAAGAGGCCTGCGCGCCGCGGCCGTTGCAGCCGATCGGCGGGAGGGTCGCGCTCATGCCGCGCCTACGAGGGATTGCGCAGCTTGCGGATCTGCTCTTCGGCCGGCTGCAGCTTCGCGCCGTCGAGGTAGGTGCCCGAGGGCATCACGCCCTTGCCGTCCTTCACCGCGGTGCGGCCGACGAAGATGCCGAGCGTCGACTGGTTGTCCTGAGGCCGGAACACCACCGGGCCGAAGGGCGAGTCGAACTGCAGGCCCTTGAAGGCGGCGATCAGCTTCTCGGTATCGGTCGAGCCGGCCTTCTGCACGCCGGCGGCGATCGCCTTCACCGTGGCATAGCCCACCACCGAGTTCAGGCGCGGGTAGTCGTTGTATTTTTTCTGGTAGGCGGCGAGGAAGGCCTTGTGCTCGGGCGTGTCGATGTTGGCGTAGGGGTAGCCGGTGACGATCCAGTTGGCGGGCGCGTCGTCCTTCAGCGGGTCGAGGTACTCGGGCTCGCCGGTCAGCAGGCTCACCACCTCGCGCCCCTCGAACAGGCCGCGGGTCTTGCCCTCGCGCGCGAGCTTGGTCAGGTCGCTGCCGAACATCACGTTGAAGATGGCGTCGGGCTTGGCGTCGGCCAGCGCCTGCACCACCGCGCCGGCGTCGATCTTGCCGAGCGGCGGCGACTGCTCGGCCACGAACTCGACGTCGGGCTGGGCCTTCTTCATGTTCTCCTTGAAGGCCGCCACCGCCGCCTGGCCGTATTCGTAGTTGGGGTAGACCAGCGCCCAGCGCTTCTTCTTCAGCTTGACGGCCTCGCCGATCACCGACGCCGAGAGTGCGTAGGTGCCGGAGCGCAGGCGGTAGGTGTAGCGGTTGCCGTTGTCCCACACGACCTTGTCGCTCAAGGGGCCCGAGGCGAGGAAGAAGGTCTTCTTCTGCTTGGCGAAGTCGGTCAGCGCCAGCCCGACGTGCGAAAGCGTCACGCCCGAGAGGATGTCGACCTTCTCGCGCGCGAGCAGCTCCTCGGCCATGCGCACCGCGTCGCCGGGGTTGCCGTTGTCGTCGCGGAACACGGTCTCCAGCTTGCGGCCGCCCAGCACGCCGCCCGCGGCATTGATCTCTTCCTGCGCCAGCAGCCAGCCCTGCTTGTAGGGCACCAGGTTCTGCGGCAGGGCCTTGTAGCTGTTGATCTCGCCGATCTTGATCGTGCCCTGCGCGGCGGCGTGCGCGCCCACGAGGCAGAGGCTGGCCGCCAGCAGGCGGGCGGACGCGGAAAGCAGGAGGGTCATGGCGGAGTCCTTTCTGGCGGATGGGGCTGGAAGCGGAAGGGAAGCAGGCTCAGCCGTTGCCGGCGGCCATTTCCTCGACGATGCGTCGCATCTTGATGGAGGAGCCGTCGAGGCCGAGATTGATGCGGTGCCACTGGCGCGGCTTGTCCTCGTTGCGCTGGATCGCCTCGAGCATGCGCTTGTCCTCCTGGAAAGCCATGCGCAGGTTGCTGCGCAGGCGCTCGTCGATCACCGGGTCGGCCGGCGAGTTCTTCAGGCACAGCCAGTGCTGGATGCAGCTGCGCTGGTCGACGGGCGTGATGAAGTGGCAGGCGTACATCTGGATGCAGTCGTCCCGGTTGCCCTCGGGCGCGCCGGTGCCGGTGCGTGCGGAGCCGAAGTCGATCACCGCGATGCTGGGCGCGTGGTAGTGGTAGTAGTGCCAACGGTCCACGTTGCCCCCGAAGTCCTTGAGGCCTTCGAAGATCGGCATCAACGGGCCGTCGATCACCCAGCGCCAGGTCACGACCTTGTTGCCCTGGCGCTCGTGCTGCACGCGCGTCTCCTCGCGGCCGGCACTGGCCAGGGTGGTCTGGTGCACGTAGACCACGTGGGTCGGGTCGCAGAGGTTGTCGGCCAGGCTCAGGTAGTTGGCCTGCACGAGCAGCGCGTCGCCCTGCACCACGCTGTAGGCGGGGTCGTCGTATTGCGGCAGGCGGAACACCTGGCTGCGGTCGGCCTTCTCTGCGTCGCCCATCCACACCCAGACCATGCCCATGCTCTCGGCCGTGGGATAGCTGCGCACGCGAAAGCTCTCCGGCACGCGCGGCATGCCCGGCGCGTGCACGCAGCGGCCGCTGCAGTCGAAGGTGAGGCCGTGGTAGCCGCACTGGATGGCATCGCCCTGGAGCCGGCCGATGGTCAAGGGCGCCAGCCGGTGCGGGCAGGCGTCCTCGAGCGCGGCGACGGCGCCCTCCTCCGTGCGGTAGACCGCGAGGTCCTCCTCGAGCACGCGGCGCGCGACGATCTCGCGTCCGATGTCCCGAGACCAGGCGAGCGGGTACCAGGCGTTGTAGGCGTAGGCGGTCATGGATTTCCTCGTGGGTGACGGCGGCTTGCAAGATGCGACGCTGCAGAAAAGCGTGCGGGCGGTTAAGTAAGAGACGTCTACAAATTAATGTAGAGAATACTTAATTTCGGCGCTTTTGTCCCCCCCGGGTTTGCACCGGGAAGCGGCACCAAGGCGGTGCGGCCGTGCGCATGGCGGGCTTCGCCGAGCGGCAGCCGCGGTCTCAATGAAAGTCCCGGCTCCTGCTGCTCTTGGCGATCCGTCCCAAAAGCGGCGTCAGGTCCCTGAAGCCGGTGGCCACCAGGTGCCGCACCTCGCCGCCGCTGTCCACGTCGCGCTGCCAGGTGCCCTGCACCGCGAGCAGGTGCGACTTCAGCAGCGGCTCGCGCCAGGCCTCGACCACGTGCTTCCAGACGATCACGTTGACGTTGCCGGTCTCGTCCTCGAGCGTGACGAAGATGGTGTCGTTGGCGGTCTGCGGACGCTGGCGGCCCATGACGATGCCGCAGGCGCGCACGGTCCGGCCGCTGGGCAGGTCGCGCAGCTGCTCGGCGCTGCTGAGCTGCATGCGCGCGAGCCGCGGGCGCAGCAGCGCCAGCGGATGGCGGCGCAGCGTGAAGCCCAGCGAGGCGTAGTCGCCGACGATCTCCTCGCCCTCGGGCGCCAGGGGCAGCTGCAGCGCGCGCTCGAGGATGGGCACGCCCTTGAGCAGCGCCGGCGCGCGCCGTTGCGCGGTGGCGTCCCAGACCTGCTGGCGCCGGTGGCCGGAGAGTGCCAGCAGCGCATCGGCCGCGGCGAGCGCGGCCATGTCCTTGGCGTCGAGCTCGGCGCGCAGGGCGAGGTCTTCGGTGCTGGTGAAGGGGGATTGGGCGCGGGCTTCGAGGATGCGGGCGGCGCCGGCTTCGCTGAGGGTGGCGATGCGGCGCAGGCCGAGGCGGATGGCGGGCGGGTGGGGGTTGCCTCGGCGGGTGTCGAAGCGGGGCGGGATGGATTGCGCAGGCTGCTGCCCCGATCCCCCGAAAGGGACAGGAGCCACAGCCGGGGTTTCCAGGGTGCAGTCCAGATCGCTCATCGTCACATCCACGGGACGCACCTCGACGCCATGCCGGCGCGCATCCTGCACCAACTGCGAGGGCGAATAAAAGCCCATCGGCTGCGAATCGAGCATCGCGGCCAGGAAGCAGGCGGGCTCGTGCAGCTTGAGCCAGCTGCTCACGATCACCAGCAGCGCGAAGCTGGCGGCATGGCTTTCGGGGAAGCCGTATTCGCCGAAGCCCTGGACCTGCTTGAAGATGGATTCGGAAAAGCCGCGCTCGTAGCCGTTCTCGACCATGCCTTCGACCAGGGGCTCGCGGAACTTCTCGACGCCGCCCTTGCGCTTCCAGGCCGCCATCGAGCGGCGCAGCCGGTCCGCCTGGTCGGGCGTGAACCGGGCCGCGATCATCGCGATCTGCATCACCTGCTCCTGGAAGATCGGCACGCCGAGGGTGCGGCCCAGCGCCGGGATGAGGTCGGGATAGCGGTAGTCGATCTCGCCGCCCTTGCGCACCTTCTCGCGGTTCTTGAGGTACGGATGCACCATGCCGCCCTGGATCGGGCCGGGCCGCACGATGGCGACCTCGATCACCAGGTCGTAGTAGCTGCGCGGGCGCAGGCGCGGCAGCATCGACATCTGCGCGCGGCTCTCGATCTGGAACACGCCGATGGTGTCGGCATCGCAGATCATGTCGAACACGGCTTCGTCGTCGTTCGGAATGTGGTGCATCTCGATCGCCGTGCCGCGCCAGCCGTTGACCAGGGCCAGCGTGCGCCGGATCGCGCTCAGCATGCCCAGGGCCAGCACGTCGACCTTGAGCATGCCCATGGCCTCGAGGTCGTCCTTCTCCCACTGGATGACGGAGCGATCCTTCATCGAGGCGTTCTCCACCGGCACCAGGCGCGTGAGCTTGCTCTGCGTGAGCACGAAGCCGCCCACATGCTGGCTCAGGTGGCGCGGGAATCCGCGCAGCTGCTGCGTGAGCTCGATCCACTGCAGCAGCCGGGGCATGGCTTCCTGCACGCCCGTGCGCTGCATCGCCTCCTGCAGCCGCTGGTCGAGCACCACGCCGTCGAACCAGTAGTGGTCCTTGGCGAACTCGTCGACCAGGCGCGCATCGATGCCCAGCGCCTTGCCCACGTCGCGCAGCGCGCTGCGCGAGCGGTAGCAGATCACGACCGCGGCGATGGCGGCCCGCTCGCGGCCGTATTTCCGGTAGATGTACTGGATCACCTCCTCGCGCCGCTGGTGCTCGAAGTCGACATCGATGTCGGGCGGCTCGCGGCGCTCGCGGCTCAGGAAGCGCTCGAACAGCAGGTGGCCGGTCTCGGGGTCGATGGCGGTGATGCCCAGGCAGTAGCAGACCGCCGAATTGGCCGAGGAACCGCGGCCCTGGCACAGGATGCCCTGGGAGCGCGCGAAGCGAACGATGTCTTCCACCGTGAGGAAGAACATCTCGTAGTGCATCTCGATGACCAGGTCGAGCTCGTGCTGGATCTGCCCGCGCACCTTCTCCGGAATGCCCTGCGGATACTTCTCGCGCGCCCCTTCCCAGGTCTTGCGCACCAGCGTCTGCGCGGGCGTCTCGCCGTTCGCCACGTTCTCGAGCGGGTACTTGTAGTGCTCGCGGATCACGTTCAGGTCGAAGCTGCAGCGCCGCGCGACTTCGAGCGTGTTGGCCAGCAGCTCGGCCGGATAGAGGTTTGCCAGGCGCAGCCGCGAGCGCAGGTGCCGCTCGGCATTGGGCTGCAGCGCGAAGCCGCATTCGGCGACCGGCCTGCCCTCGCGCACGGCCGTGATCACGTCCTGCAGCGGCTTGCGCGAGCGCACGTGCATGTGCACGTCGCCGGTCGCCACCAGCGGCACGCCGGTCTTCGCGCCTGCCTGCAGCAGCGTGACGAGCCAGAGGTCGTCGTCGAGTTCGTTGGGCAGCTCGGCCGCGATCCAGAGACCTGAGCCTAGCGAAGGAACCTGTCCTGAGCCTGGCGAAGGAACCTGTCCTGAGCCTGGCGAAGGAACCGCGAAGAGGCGCGCGACCTGGGCCACGTCGGCGCAGAGCGCTTCGGCGTCGGGCATGGCGCCGGGCGTGCGCAGGGGCACGAAGAGGATTTCGCAATGGCGCAGCGAGGCGAGGTCGCTGTCGTCCCAGCTCACGTGGTAGCTGCCCTTGGCGGCCGTGGTGCGCGCGGCGGTGATGAACTCGCAGAGGTTGCCCCAGCCTTCGAGATCGTGCGCGATCGCCACCAGCTTGAAGCGCTCGAAGCGGAACTCGCTGCCGAACAGCAGCCGGAAGGGATGCTGCTGCGAAGGATCGAGCGTCTCGAGAAGCTCCCGCAGCGCTTCGTGCGCGCGCACCACGCCGGCCACCGAGCATTCGTCGGTGATGGCGAGCGCCTCGTAGCCGAGCGCGTAGGCGCGCTGCACGAGCTCTTCGGGATGCGAGGCCCCGCGCTGGAAGCTGAAGTTCGTGAGGCAGTGCAGCTCGGCATAGGCCGGCAGTACCGGCAGCCCCGGCGGCACAGGCGGCCCCCCTTCCGGCTGCGGCGGCCGCGGCGGCAAGGCATGCACCGTGGCCGAGGCACGCTTGCGCTTCAGGATCTGCTTGTCGCTGAGTTCGGGCATGGCCTCGTCCTCTCAGGCGTAGAGCCCCTGCAGGAACCAGCGCGGCGCCTCGTCGGACAGGAAGGCCGAGGGCCGCTCGCGAAAGATCCAGACCAGGCCCGCCTCCGGGCTCTCGGCGATGTAGTAGTCGCGCACGGCCGGGTGGCCGCCCTCCTCCGCGCCCTGCCCCGGGCCGCCCCACCAGCCGGCCTCCAGCCGCTGCGGCCCGACCCGCTTGCGCAGCACGCCGCGGAAGCAGGGATGGCCGTCGCGCACCTCCAGCCGCAAGGGCTCGCGCAGCAGCCAGGACGGGTAGAGGGTCCCCTGCTCCCCGACGGGGCCATCGGCCGCCTTGGGGCGCTCCGGCGTCGGCCGAGCCGCCGACCGCGAAGGCGGCGGCGGCGAGGCAGCAGCCTGCGGCTTGTGCAATGCAGGCCGCCACGCCTGCTTGCACTCGGGCCGATGGTCGGCCTGGGCGACCGCGCGCAGCACCTGCTGCGGCCCCAGCCGCGCGCTGAGCCGCTCGATCAGCTCGTGCAGCTTGTCGCCCTTGCGGTTGTCCTCGGGCAGGAAGCTGGTGCTGGCGCCGGCCCAGGGCGCGGTCTCGACCGAGCGCAGGCGCAGCCAGCTCGCCGGCGCGGCCAGCGTCGTGAGCGCGAGCCGCTCGGACAGGAGTCGCCGCAGGTGCGCCATGTCCTGCGTGGGCTCGGCCGTGCGCACCGTGAGCTGCTGGTGCGACGGCAGCGTGACGCCATTGAGCCGCTTCAGGTCCAGCGTCCATTGCAGCTCGATCGCCACCGCGCCGCGCTGGCGCGCCCGCAGCCAGATCTGCAGCGCCGCCAGCAGGCGGTTGGCCGACCACATGAGCTCGGGCGCACCCTCGGCCAGCGCGGGCAGCTCCAGCTTCTGCTCGAACACGTCGGGCAGTTGCAGCCACTCGTGCCCGTCGGGCGCCAGGCCGTAGGCCACGTCGAGGGCGGCGCGCAGCGCCTTGCCGAAGCGCCGAGTGAGGCCGCCGCGTGGCAGCTTCTCGACATCGCCCCAGTTGCGGCAGCCCAGATGCGCCAAAACCTCGAGGTGATCGCGCGCTGCGCTCAAGGTGTCGAGCGGCAGGCCGGAGGGCAGCTCGTACGGCGGCTGCTCGCCGCGCGCGAACATGCGCAGCCGCGCCAGCGCAACCAGGCTGGTCGCGCCCTGCGCGCGCTGCACGGGGACTTCCGGCACCGGGTTGAGCCGCGCGATCTCGCGCATCAGGGCCAGGCGTCCGCCCCACAGCCGTTCGCAGGCCGAGACTTCGAGCAGCAGGGCTTCGCCGTCGACCCAGGCGACGCGCGGCGTGAACTGCAGGGCCCACCAGCCGAGCGCCTCGGGGGACGGCAGCGGCGCCTCCTGGGCGGCCGCGATCTCAGGCGGCCAGCGCAATGCGATCCAGTGCATGGCCTTCTTCCGCGTGGAGGGCGAGGCGGAGCACGGTCGCGCCTTCGGTCTTGAGTGGCAGCCCGCCCTCTTGCTGCTGGCGCAGCTTGCGCCGGAGCTGGCTGGCCGCGAGCAGGGCCGTCATGCGCTCGCTGCGCGCCGGCAGTTGCAGGGGCGCCGCCAGCGGCGGGCCGCGGCGCTTGAGGATGTGGACGTCGATCTGCGCGGCGTCTGCGGGGCAGGCGGCGAGTCGCAGGCGCAGCCGGGCGGGCGAGGCCGAATGGGCGGCCGTGTCGGGTCGGAACACGAACAACAGGCGTTCGTGCTGCGCCGCCGCGAGCTGCAGCCGCCGCAGCTCGCCCACCCGCGCCTGCGGCAGCCAGGCCAGCACGGCGGCCACCTCGGCGCAGCGCAGCGCCTGTTCGCAGGCCCACAATCTCGCCACATGTGCCCCCGCGCTCGGCACGTGTCCTCGCTGCCCCCCGAGGGGGTCGCGCTCGCTGCGCACCCACAGCAGCGCCTCGACCGGCAGGCCCTGGGCCGCCAGTGCGGGGCCGAAGGGTTCTTGCGGCGCGCCGATCAGCGCGACGGGCCCCGCACCGCCCTGCACCGCCTGCGCCAGCGCCGGCAGCAGCAGTTGCCAGGCATGGGCCTCGGGCGCGGCCAGCAGCAGCTCCGTCATCGCGCCCACCGGCCAGCCGCCGCCGGGCAGCTGCGCATCGAGCGCCGCATGCCCCGTGCCGATGACCTGCCCATCGGCCAGGCCCAGCGTGTCCCCGCGCCAGACCTTGTGGCGCGCGGCGGTGGAAAAGGAGTCGAAGGAAGGCAGGCCCATGATGATCGGATAACTGTATTTTTATACAGTATTCTCGGGTGGCCGGTTTTCTTTTTTCGAGTCCAGGACGATCATGTGGAAAAGCCCATGTCCGCCATGACCACCCGCCCCATCCCCTCCACCCGGGAACCCTTGCCGGTGATCGGCTGCGGCACCTGGCTCGGCTTCGACGTCAGCCCCGGCAGCGCCGAGCACCGGCGCTTGCCGGGCGTGCTCGATGCGCTGTTCGCCGCCGGCGGCTCGCTGATCGACAGCTCGCCGATGTACGGCCGCGCCGAGTCCGTGGTGGGCGCGCTGCTGGCCGCGAGCGGGCAGCGCGAGAAGGCCTTCCTCGCCACCAAGGTGTGGACCTCCGGCCGCGAGGCCGGCATCGCGCAGATGGAGCAATCCTTTCAGCGCCTGCGCACGCCGCGCATCGACCTGCTGCAGGTGCACAACCTGGTCGACTGGCGCACCCACCTGGCGACGCTGCGCGACTGGAAGGCGCAGGGCCGAGTGCGCTACATCGGCATCACGCACTACACCGCCTCGGCCTATGCCGAGGTCGAGGCGGTGCTGCGCGCCGAGCCGCTCGACTTCCTGCAGATCAACTATTCGATCGACGCGCGCCAGGCCGAAGAGCGCCTGCTGCCGCTGGCGGCCGAGCGCGGCATGGCGGTGATCGTCAACATGCCTTTCGGCGGCGGCGGCCTGCTTCGCCGGTTGCGCGCCCAGCCCCTGCCCGCATGGGTCGGCGAGATCGGCTGCGGGAGCTGGTCGCAGCTGCTGCTGAAGTTCGTGCTGAGCCATCCGGCCGTGACCTGCACCATCCCCGGCACCACCTGGCCCGAGCACATGGCGGACAACGCGGCGGCCGCTGCGGGCACGTTCCCCGACGCTGCCTTCTGGCAGCGCCACGCTGGCTCGATCCCGCTCTAGGACTGCGTCAGGACGCCGCGAAGAAGCGCGCCAGCCGCGCGTTCACCTCGTCCGCGCGCTCGTACTGCGCCCAATGGCCGGCGCCATCGATCACGACGCCCTCGCGCCGGGGATGGCCTGCCGTCAGCTGGGCCACCAGCGGACGCGCGTCGGCCGTCACGTCGTGCTCGCCCCACAGCAGCAAGGTCGGCCCTGCGAAGGTGTCGAGCGCCGGCTGCAGCCCGCCTGCCATCGAGACGTCCTTGCTGCGAAAGCGCGTGCCGTGGCACGAGGCATCGTGGATGGCGAAGGCCAGCGCGTCGATCGCGGCCGGGTCGTGCAGCATGAGCGCGCCGAGGTTGTGCAGCAGCGCGGCACGCTCCTCTTCGCGGTCCTTCGCGGCGCGCCAGTTGATCATCTCCGCCGCCATGCGGCGCTGGGTGCCGTGCCCCGCGCTGCCCACCAGCGCCAGCCGGCGCACGCCGCCGCGCCGCCGCGCGAACTTCGCGGCCACCAGTCCGCCGAAGGAGAAGCCGCCCAGGTCGATGGGGGTGCCGGCGCCGACCAGGCTGTCGAGCGTGGCGGCCAGTGCGTCGAGCGACGGGTCCAGCGCGGCCTGGCCACCCGAGGGCGAAGGCGGCGTGTCGGAATCGTTGAAGCCCGGCAGGTCGGGCACCCAGAGCGTGCGCGCGGTGGCGAGCGCCTCGATGTTGCGCAGCCAGTGCATCCAGCTGCCATGGCCGCCGTGCAGCAGCACCAGGGGCGGCTGCGTGTCGTCGCCCCCGAAGCGGCGCCAGCGCACGCGCCGGCCGGCGTGCAGGACATCGTGGGAGGTGGAGAGCGCGGCAATGCGCGTGATCAGCCGATGCGCGGCGGCATCGGCCTCGGGGTCGGGATGGGAAAGTCGATCGCTCACCGGCTCATTTTGCAGTCCATCGCCCGGTGGACGTGCGGTGCCTGCTCAGGCCGAATCACCCGCCGCGGCGCCGAAGCGGTAGCTGGACACCACCGCGCCCCCCATGAAGGCCTCCTCGTGGTAGATGCGAATGCCCGCATCCTCCCCGGCCGCACCGGCGGCGACCATCAACGGGATCAGGTGCTCCTCGCGCGGATGCGCGATGCGCGCCGAGGGCGCCTGCGACCAGGCCAGCAGGCGCTCGATGCGCTGCGCGGGCGTCGCATGCACGGTCTGCGCCAGCCAGTCGTCGAAGGCCTTCGACGGCTCGTGCGCCTGCGGGCCCAGATTGCGCAGGTTGTGGTAGCTCAGGCCGCTGCCGACGATCAGCACGTTCTCCTGCCGCAGCGGCGCCAGCGCGCGGCCCAGCGCCACGTGCTCGGCCGGGTCGAGCCCGCGCCGCAGCGACAGCTGCACCACCGGCACCTCGGCCTTCGGGTACATCGCGGCCATCGGCGAGAACATGCCGTGGTCGAAGCCGCGCTCGGCATCGAAGGCCGCGGGCAGGCCGGCCGCTTCGACCAGGCCCTGCACGCGGCGCGCCAGCGCGGGCGAGCCGGGGGCGTCGTAGTGCACGTGGTAGGTGTGCTCGGGGAAGCCGCCGTAGTCGTAGATCATCGGCGGCTTCGGGTTGCCCGTCACGGTGAAGGCCGGGGCCTCCCAGTGGGCCGAGACCATCAGGATGGCGTCGGGCGTGCGGCCGATCTGGCGCGGCATGTCGGCCAGCGCAGCCTCGAGCTGCGCGTAGGCATCGCCCATCTCCTTCTTCATCCATGGCCAGGGGCCGCCGCCGTGGGAGATGAAGTAGGTGGGAAGGGTGTCGCGGGTCGTGCTCATGGAATGCTCCTTGGCTGCCAGTCTAGGGATTTCCCGTTGAGAAATCGACAAGCTAGGATGCATCGTTTCCTTTCTTCCCAGGAAATCGAACATGGACCGACTGACCAGCCTGCGCGTCTTCCGCGAAGTCGTGGATGCGGGCAGCTTCGCCGCCGCCGCCGCCCGCCTGGAGATCTCGGCGCCGATGGCGAGCAAGCACGTGGCGCAGCTCGAGCAATCGCTGGGCGCGCGGCTGCTGCACCGCTCGAGCCGGCACCTGAGCCTGACCGAGGCCGGCCGCGCCTGGTACGAGCAGAGCGGGCGGGCGCTCGACCTGCTCGACGCCGCCGAGTCCGCGATCAGCCGCCGCAACGAGGCGCCGCGCGGCCAGCTCAAGGTCAGCGCGCCCGTGTGGTGTGCCACGCCGCGCATCGCGCGGGTGCTGGCCGACTACCGCGAGCGCTTTCCGGAGGTGCTGGTCGACATGCATCTGGAGAACCGCAAGGTGGACCTGGCGGCCGACGGCTACGACCTGGCACTGCGCGCCACGCAGGAGCCTTCGCCGGCCCTGATCGCGCGGCCGCTCACCCGTCTGCAATTCCACCTGGTGGCCTCGCCCGACTACCTTGCGCGCACCGGCCGGCCCGCGACGCCGGCCGAACTGGCGAAGCTCCACGCCATCGTGCCCAGCTACGTGAACATCGAGGGCCTGACGCTCAAGGGCCCGGGCGGGCGGCAGACGCCGCTGCGGCTGCAGCCGGTGATGAAGTCCGACGACACCACGCTCACGCTGCATGCCGTGCGGGCGGGCATGGGCATGGCCTTCCTGCCTGATTGGCTGGTGGACGAGGACCTGGCCGGGGGCCATCTGGTGCGGCTGGTGCCGGATTTCGCGGCGCCGGCGATGACGCTGTACGCGGTTTATATGAGCCGGCAATACATGGCGCCCAAGATGCGCAGCTTCATCGATTTCCTGGGGGAGCGCCTGGTGCAGGCCTGAGCCCAAGCCCTTCCCCTGCACAAGCCCATGCCCCCCGCTACAGTGACGCCTCACCGGAGATTCCCTTTCTTGTTCACCTACTTCGAAAAACTCCTCCACCCCTATCCTTCCGCCGAGCCCGCCCTCCCCCCGCGCGGCTTCTTCGCGTTCATCTGGGCCTGCACCGAGGGCCTGCGCGGCAAGATCCTCGCGATGGCGCTGCTCACGGCCGCCATGTCGGCCTTCGAGGCGCTGCTCTTCGCGATGCTGGGGCGCATCGTCGACTGGCTCGGCGGCCAGGTGCCGGCGCGGCTGTGGGAAGAGCGCGGCACCACGCTGACGTGGCTGGGCATCGCGCTGGCCGCCAGCATCGCCGTGGTCGCGCTGCAGACCATCGTCAAGCACCAGACGCTGGCGGTGAACCTCCCCATGCGCCTGCGCTGGAACTTCCATCGGCTGATGCTGGGCCAGAGCATGGCCTTCTACCAGGACGAGTTCGCCGGCCGCATCACCGCCAAGGTCATGCAGACCGCGCTGGCCGTGCGCGAAACCCTCTTCGTGCTGGCCGACGTGCTGGTGGCCATGACGGTCTACGTCGCCACCATGATCGTGCTCGCCGCCGTGCTCGATCGCCAGCTGATGCTGCCCTTCGCGATCTGGCTCGTGCTCTACATCGCCGCGCTGTGCTTCTTCGTCCCGCGGCTGGGCAAGATCGGCAAGGCGCAGGCCGATGCACGCGCCCTGATGACCGGCCGCATCACCGACGCCTACACCAACATCGCCACCGTCAAGCTGTTCTCCCATGCGCACCGCGAGGCCGGCTTCGCGCGCGCGGCGATGCAGGATTTCATGCTCACCGGCTACGGCCAGATGCGGCTGGTGAGCGCCTTCGAGATCACCAACCACGCGCTCAGCATGGGCCTCACGGCCGGCATGGCGGGCATGGGCTTGTGGCTGTGGTCGCAGGGCGCGGTGGGCGTCGGCGCAGTGGCGGCGGCGACCGCGATGGCGCTGCGGCTGCAGGGCATGTCGCACTGGATCATGTGGGAGATGACCAGCCTGTTCGAGAACATCGGCACCGTGCAGGACGGCATGAAGACGCTGTCGCGCCAGCGCACCGTGCTCGACGCGCCCGATGCCGCCACGCTCACCGTGCCGCGCGGCGAGGTGCGCTTCGAGCATGCCAGCTTCCGCTACGGCCTGGACCCGGCCGAAGGCGGCCGCCGCGTGATCGACGACCTCACCTTGACCGTCGCGCCCGGCGAGAAGATCGGCCTGGTCGGCCGTTCGGGCGCGGGCAAGTCCACGCTGGTGAACCTGCTGCTGCGCTTCCACGATCTGGAAAGCGGCCGCATCCTGATCGACGGCCAGGACATCGCGCATGTCACGCAGGACTCGCTGCGCGCGCACATCGGCATGGTGACGCAGGACACCTCGCTGCTGCACCGCTCGGTGGCCGACAACATCGCCTACGGCCGGCCCGACGCGAGCGCGGCGGCGATCCGCGCGGCGGCCGAGCGCGCCGAGGCGCACGACTTCATCGAATCGCTCGGCGATCCGAACGGCCGCCGCGGCTATGAGGCGCATGTGGGCGAACGCGGCGTCAAGCTGTCGGGCGGCCAGCGCCAGCGCATTGCCATCGCGCGCGTGATGCTGAAGGACGCGCCGATCCTGCTGCTCGACGAGGCCACCAGCGCCCTCGATTCCGAGGTCGAAGCCGCCATCCAGGCCAGCCTGTACCGGCTGATGGAAGGCAAGACCGTGATCGCGATCGCGCACCGGCTCTCCACCATCGCCGCCATGGACCGGCTGATCGTGCTCGACCAGGGCCGCGTGGTCGAGCAAGGCGACCACCAGACGCTGCTGGCCCGCGGCGGGCTCTACGCGCGGCTGTGGGCGCACCAGAGCGGCGGGTTCCTGGGCGAGGACGACGGGGATGGCGACGACGAGCGACCCGCAGTCCCTGGCGAGTCCTACAGTGCGCGAAGTCGGGCGACTACAGCCCGCCAGCCCGTTGCTGGCACTCTGGAGCGGTCTTCAACGCAAGAGGAGCCTGCGCCGTGAATTCCATCATCTACATCGTCGGTCTGGTCGTGGTCGTGGTGGCCGTCCTGTCTTTCTTCGGGCTGCGCTGACACCACCAGCGCGGCATGTTCCTGCCCGCGCGGGCAGGCGTCTCGGGGCCGGTCGCGGCCCCGTTTTTCATTGCCGAAAGGAAGCGCCCCCCGGGCATAATTCCGCGCTCTTCTCGAAGGAAGCCGTTGAATCCCGGAGCGCTCCCCTTTTCTTTTCAGGATGCGGCGATCGCCGAGGCCGTGCAACAGGTCGAAGAGGCCGGCCCGCTGGACGATGCCCAGGCGATGCGCGAGGCGATGGCGCTCCACACCGACGGCGGCGGACGGATCGTCGAACGCGCCCGACTGCTCGGGCACCGCATCGGGTTGCAGGACGAGCTGGCACGCGCCCGAACCTGGGCCCCGTGGGTCCTGCTGGGCCTGGTCGCCCTGATCGTGCTCGGCGGCCTCACGCTCGCCGGCAGCGTGGTCGGCGGCAGCGAACGCAGCATCAACGTGGTGGTGGCGCTCGCCAGCCTGCTGGGCCTGCATCTGCTGACCCTGCTGCTGTGGCTGCTCGGCCTGCTGCTGCCGCCGGGCTCCCTCCATCTGTCCCTCGGCTGGCTCTGGCTGGCGCTCACGGCACGGGCCGCCGGCGGTCGCCGGGGCCAGGCGCCGCTGTTGCTGCGCGCGGCCACCCGGCTGCTGGTCCGGGCGCGGCTCGCGCCCTGGGCGCTGGGCTTCGTGAGCCATGCGATCTGGTCGCTGTCCTTCCTGGTCGTGCTGGCGGTGCTGCTCTTCTCGCTGGCCTTTCGCAACTACACGTTGAGCTGGGAAACGACCATCCTCGACCCGGACTTCTTCGTGCAGGCCGTCCAGTGGCTGGGGCGTGCACCGGCGTGGTTGGGCTTCCCCGTGCCGGACGCGCAAACGGTGCTGTCGCCCCGGGCGGCGGCGCCCGGCCAGCGCGACTGGGCGCTGTGGCTCACGGGCTGCATCCTGGTCTACGGGCTGCTCCCGCGCCTCGCTCTCGCGCTGCTGTGCGCGGGCGTCTGGCGCGCGCGCCGCCGGGCTTTGCAGCCCGACCTGTCGCTGCCCTACCACCGCCGGCTGCTGGCGCGCTTCGAGGCGCTGGCGCCGCGGCAGATCGTCGATGCCGACCCAGGCAATGCACGGCATGGCGCGCTGGCCGGCCTGGCCGCGGACCAGACCCGCGACACGCTGATGGCGATCGGCTTCGAGCTGCCCGAGGAACTGCCCTGGCCACCGGCCGCGCTCGATGCCGCGGGCGCGCAGGCGCTGCGCATCGACGGCAGCGCCGGCGCCCGGCGCGAGGCGCTGGACCTGTTGGCGCGGCTGCGGCCGCGGCGCGTGCTGGTCGGCTGCAACGCTGCCGCCACCCCCGACCGGGGCACCGAGCGCTTCCTGCGCGAAGTGGCCGCCTTCAGCAGCGAATGCCGGCTGTTGCTGCAGGGCAGCGGCGCCACCCCGGAGGCGCGCAACCGATGGCATGCGTGGCTGGCCGATGCCGGCCTCGAGCGCATCGAGGCCAGCGACGAACCCCGGGGCGCGCTGCGCGGATGGGCATGAGCTTTACGGAACCCATCCGCATCGCCGTCGTCGGCCACACCAATGCCGGCAAGACCTCGCTGCTGCGCACGCTGACGCGGCGCGTCGACTTCGGCGAGGTGTCACGCCAGCCCGGCACCACGCGCCACGTCGAGGCCATCGAGCTGCAGGTGGACGGCCGCGCCGCCGTGCGCTTTCTCGACACGCCGGGCCTGGAAGACGCGGTCGCGCTGCGCGAGCACGTCGACGCTCTGGACGACCGCGGCGATCTCACCCCGCCGGAGCGCATCCGCCGCTTCCTTGCCGGGCCCGAGGCGCACGGCGTGTTCGAGCAGGAGGCCAAGGTGCTGCGTGCCTTGCTGGAGGTCGATGCGGCCTTCCTGGTGATCGATGCGCGCGAACCGGTGCTGCCCAAGTTTCGCGCCGAGATCGAGCTGCTCGGCGCTTGCGCCCGGCCGCTGCTGCCGGTGCTGAACTTCCTGCGCGAGGCCGGCACTCGCGAAGGCGCGTGGAAGGAGCTGCTCTCCGCCTACGGGCTGCACGTGGTGGTGCGCTTCGACGCCGCCGCCCCCTTCGTCGGCGCCGAGCGCGAGCTCTACCGCGACCTCGCCACCCTGCTGCGCGAGCGGCGCGCGCAGCTCGACCGCATCGCCGCCTTTCTCGACGAGGAATTCGCCCGCCGCCGCCAGGCCGCCGGCGAGCGCATCGCCGAGCTGCTGGTCGATGCGGCGGCCATGCGGCGCACGGCCTCGGCCGTCGAGTTCGAGATCGAAACCAGCCGCGAGCGCCTGGTCGCCGCCCTGCAGAAGGCCGTGTTCGACAAGGCGCAGCGCTGCGCCTCCGACCTGCTGGCCCTCTACGGCTTTCGGGAGAACGATGCCGACGAGGCCCCGCTGCCGCTGATCGAAGGCCGCTGGACCATGGACTTCTTCCACCCCGAGGCGTTGAAGGACGCCGGCATCCTGCTCGGCAAGGGCGTGGCGGTGGGCGCCGCCGTCGGCGTGGTGGCCGACCTGGCGCTTGCCGGCCTGTCGCTGGGCGCCGGCGCGGCGCTGGGTGGCGCCATCGGCGGCGCGCTCTCGCAGGGCTTCGGCCCGCTGGGCCGCAAGCTCGCCAACAAGCTGCGCGACGTGCACGAGCTCACGGTCGAAGACCGCGTACTGGTCGTGCTGGCCGCCTGGCAGCTGAAGCTGCTGCGCGCGCTCGAACGGCGCGGCCATGCAGCCGTCGATCGAATTGCCGCCCGGACGCCGACGGACGGGCCGACGGACGCCCTGGAAGCCGCCCGCCGTCCGCTCGCCGAGCTGGTGCGCGCCGCCCAGCCCGCGCGCAGCCATCCGGACTGGGACAGCGAGGCGCGCCTGCGCTGGCGCGAGGCGCCGCAGCGGCGCGACGTGGTGCTGCGGGTGGCGCAGCAGGTCCCGGCCGCCATTCAGGCCTTCGAGCGTGCGGCATGATCGGGCGCATGGAAGACCTCTCTCCCCGGCCGCTGGCCATCATCAAGGCCGGCGATACCTTCGGCCCGTTGCGCGAGCAGCGCGGAGACTTCGAACACTGGGTGCTGGCCGGCCTGGGCCCCATCGCGCTGCCCGTCGTCGTGCTCGATCCGCGCCGCGGCGACACCCTGCCCGCGCCGGCGCAGATCTCGGGCGCCATCGTGACCGGCTCGCACGAGATGGTTTCGCATCGCGAGCCCTGGAGCGAGGCCACGGGTGCCTGGCTGGCGCAACTGGTCGCGCACGGCACGCCGTTCCTGGGCATCTGCTTCGGCCACCAGCTGCTCGCGCATGCCCTGGGCGGCGAGGCCGGCAACCATCCCGGCGGCCCCGAGATCGGCACCGTGCCGATCGAGCTGACGCCCGAGGCCGCCGACGACGCCCTGCTGCGTGAAATGCCCGCGCAGTTCGACGCCCAGGTGGTGCATTGGCAGAGCGCCCTGCGTCTGCCTCCGGGCGCCGTGCGCCTGGCGGGCAATGCCTTCGAGCCCCACCAGGCCTTTCGCGTGGGGCCGCGCGCCTGGGGCCTGCAGTTCCATCCCGAATTCGATGCCGAGGTGATGCGCGGCTATGTCGACCATCTGGCCGGGGAACTGCGTGCGCTCGGCACCGAGCCGGACGTACTGCGCAGTCGCGTGGCCGGCAGCGAGGCCGCGACCGGCCTGCTGCGGCGCTTCGCCGGCATCGCCGAGGCGCACGAAACCGCAGCGACGCCGGCCTGAACCCCCACGCCGGCATCGACCGGCGACTACACGCGGCCGGCGGCAGTTGCGCTAAGGTGCATCGCATTCCGTCCCACTGAAGAACAGCCATGTCCACCCCTACCCCGGTCGCGGCGCGGCCCCGCAAGCACTTCTCGATGATCCGCGGCTTTCACCTCGCCGACTTCTTCACGCTCGGCAATGCGGCCTGCGGCGTCGGCGTCGTCTTCCTCGCGATGGCCTACATCGCGACCCAGCAGCTCGCGCATTTCATGTGGGCGGCGGCGCTGGCGCCGGCCGCCTTCGTCTTCGACGTCTTCGATGGCCGCATCGCGCGCTGGCGGCAGACGCAATCGGCGCTCGGCCGCGAGCTCGACTCGCTGGCCGACGTGATCTCCTTCGGCGTCGCGCCCGCCGCCCTCGGCTTCGCGGCCGGGCTGGACGGCGGCTGGGACTGCCTGATCCTCACCTACTTCGTCTGCTGCGGCGTGAGCCGGCTGGCGCGCTACAACGTCACGGCCGAGGCGCTCTCGGAAGGCGGCGCCAAGGTCAAGTACTTCGAGGGCACGCCGATCCCGACCAGCGTGGTGCTGGTCGGCGTGCTGGCCTGGGCGGCATGGCAAGGCCGTATCGGCGATGCGGCCTGGGGCGGCGCCTGGATGCTCGGGCCCTGGGTGCTACATCCGCTGACGCTGCTGTTCGCGCTGTCGGGTACGTTGATGATCAGCAAGACGCTGCGCATTCCGAAGCTGTAGGCGTCCTTGCGCCCCGCATGCCGGTTACCCTCCCGGCAATGCGATCCCTGCGCGCCTTCCTTGCACTTTCGCTGGCCTTTTTCCTCGCGGCCTGTGCGACGCTGCCGGCGACGGTCCAGCGCCCACCCTCGTCCGCCTTCACCAGCACCGACGACACCCTCCTGGGCCAGGCCTTGGCGCCCGAGCTGGCCGCGCATCCGGGGCTCACGGGCATCCTGCCGCTGATCGACCCGCGCGAGGCCTTCGCCGCGCGGATGACGCTGGCCCAGGCGGCCGAGCGCAGCCTGGACATGCAGTACTACATCTGGCGGGGCGACACCACGGGGCAGCTCCTGTTCGAGGCCGCCTGGGCGGCGGCCGAGCGCGGCGTGCGCGTGCGCCTGCTGATCGACGACAACAACACCAGCGGACTGGACGGCACCCTGGCCGTGCTCGATGCGCATCCCAAACTGGAGGTCCGGCTCTTCAATCCCTTCGCCAACCGCGGCCTGCGGGCCGGCGATTTCGCACTCGACTTCTCGCGCGTCAACCGGCGCATGCACAACAAGTCCTTCACGGCGGACAACCAGGCCGCGATCGTCGGGGGCCGCAATGTGGGCGACGAATACTACGGGGCCGACCAGCAGTTCGGTTTTCAGGACCTCGACGTCGTCACGGTCGGGCCGGTGGTGCGCGAGGTCTCGCGCCAGTTCGACCTGTACTGGAACAGCGAGGCCGCCTATCCCGCCGCCGCCCTGCTCGGCCCGCCGCCGGCCGACGCGGCCGCGCGGCTGCTCGCGCAGTGGGCCAACCTGCGCCAGCAGCCGCAGACGCAGCAGTACCTGGAGGCCGTGCGCCAGACGCCCCTGATGCGCGAGGTGGCGGCACGCCGCCTGCCCTTCGAGTGGGCGAATGCGCACGTGGTGAGCGACCTGCCGTCGAAGGTGCGGGCGCCCGGCGGGCGCGAGCAGCATCTGCTCATGTTCCCCCTGCTCAGGGAAGCGATGGGCGAACCCCGGCGCGAGCTCGACCTGGTGTCGCCCTACTTCGTGCCCGGCGCGGAGGGTGCGCAGGAACTCGCCGCGCTGGCCCGGCGCGGCGTGGTGGTGCGCGTGCTGACCAATTCGCTGGCCGCGACCGACGTCGCCGCGGTGCATGCCGGCTATGCCCGCTACCGCAGGGAGCTGCTGGCCGGCGGGGTCGTCCTCTACGAGCTCAAGCCCGGCGCCGCGCCGCCGCCGCGACCGGAGGAGGAAAGGCGTCTCAACCCCAGCGGCAGTTCGGCCGCAAGCCTGCATGCCAAGACCTTCGCGGTGGACCGCAGCCGAGTCTTCGTCGGCTCGCTCAACCTCGATCCGCGCTCGGTGCACCTCAACACCGAGATGGGCGTGGTGATCGACAGCCCCATCCTTGCGCGGCGCCTGGGGGTGCAGATCGACCAGGTGGTGCCGACGCTGGCCTACGAGGTGCGCCTGCCCCGAGGCGGCGGCATGGAGTGGATCGAGCGCGGCCCCGAGGGCGAGACGCGCTACCGCAGCGAGCCCGACACCAGCGGGCTGCGGCGGCTGTGGGTCGAGTTCCTGTCGCTGCTGCCGATCGAGTGGCTGCTGTAGCGCGGACGGCCAGCGCCTCAATCCACGTTCGCGCCCGAAGCCTTCACCACCTTCGCCCACTTGATGTGTTCGCTGTCGATCAGCTTGGCGAACTCGGCCGGCGTGTTCCCGCTCGGGATCGCGCCTTGGGCCAGCAATCTCTCCTTGATGGCCGGGGTGCCCAGTGCCTTGGCGACCTCCTGCTGGATGCGGGTCACGATCTCCTTCGGCGTGCCGGCGGGCGCGAGCAGGCCGAACCACGAACTCGCCTCGTAGCCCTTGAGCGCGGGGCCTCCGACCTCCTCCACCGTGGGCACGTCGGGCAAGGCCGGGGATCGCTGCGCGCTGGTGACGGCCAGCGCCTTGAGCTTGCCGGCCCTGATTTGCTGTATCGAAGCGGGCAGGTTATCGAACATCACGTCGGCATTGCCGCTCACCAGGTCCAGCAGCGCCGGGCCCGAGCCCCGGTAGGGGATGTGGATCATGAAGGTGCCGGTCATGGTCTTGAAAAGCTCGCCGGCCAGGTGGATCGAGGTCCCATTGCCGCCCGAGGCCATGTTGAGCTTGCCCGGGTTGGCCTTGGCGTACTCGATGAAGTCCGCCACGCTGTCGATGCTGAGCGCCTTCGCCTTCTCGGCATTCATTTCCATCACGTTCGGCACTGCCGCCACGAGCGTGATCGGCGAGAAGTCCTTGATCGGGTCGTAGGAAAGCTTGCGGTAGAGCGCGCGGTTGATCCCATGCGTGCCCACGGTGCCCATCACCAGCGTGTAGCCGTCGTTGGGCGACTTGGCGACAATCTCCGTTCCCACGTTGCCACCGGCGCCTGCGTGGTGCTCGACGATGAACTGCTGGCCGAAGGCCTTGGACAATTCCGGCGCCATCACGCGCGCGAGAATGTCGGTGGTACCGCCGGGCGGGAAGGGAACGACAAGGCGCACAGGCTTGTCCGGCCAGCTGCCCTGCGAGATTGCGGGCCTTGCGGCGAGCAGCAGCGCCCCGACAGCGGCGATGACAAAGGCAGTGCGGACGGAGGCAAAGGAAGGAAATCGCATGCTGGATTCCTCTTGAGGCATGGGCGCCGAGTTTTACAGATCGCGCGTCGCTTGGGCCGCAGGGAATAACCCGCGTTCATCCAGGCGCCCAGCAGTTTCACTCCCAGCCGGTGGTGCCGGTCAACTGTTGCAGCGCGGACACGGCCGCGCCATGGCTCGCAGCGCTATAGTGAGCTTCACCCATGCAGTCCGTCAGTCTTGCCAGAGCCAAGATCCAGGCGCCCCGCTTCCGCAGGGGGCTGATCGAGCGCAGCGAGCTCGAGGAGCAACTCGGCAATGCGCTGGCGAGCCGGCGCGTGGTCCTGCTCGTGGCGCCCGCAGGCTATGGCAAGACGGCCGCCCTGTCGCGCCAGCTGCAGCGCCTTCCTCCAGCCCGTGCCGTCGCCTGGCTCACCGCGGACGAAGAGGACGACCTGGAAAGATTTCTCTCCCATTTGATCGAGGCGCTGGAACCTTTGGATCCGCCATGGCGGCTGGCAGCCGAGGCCCTTTCAGAGCTGGTGGCACACGGGAGGCTGCGCGAGGCGGCGTCCGCATTGGCCGGCACGCTCGAAGCCACCGACACACCGGCTGGTGCCGTGATCGTGCTGGACGACCTGCACACCGTCGCGGATGCACGGGTGTTCGAGTTCCTGAGCCATTTGCTGGACGGCCTGCCGCACAACTGGACGCTCGTGATCGCGACGCGCCTGGAGCCGCCGCTGGCGCTGGGGCGCTGGCGCGCGCGGCGCGAAGTGGCCGAGTTCGACGAAACGACCTTGGGCTTTTCCGGAAAGGAGGTCGAGGATCTGTGGCGCCATGCCACCGGGCGGGATGATCCCGAACAGGCTGCGCGCCTGCTCGACCGGACCCAGGGCTGGGCCGCCGGGCTTTGCCTGAGCCTCGAGACATCGCAACGGACGGCCGCGACGATGCCCAAGGGCGTCTGGCATAACCGCCGCCACCTGTTCGAGTATCTGGCCAACGAAGTTCTCGAAGATCTCCCGGCCGACTTGCAGGCGTTTCTCCTGCGCTGCTCGGTCCTCCCGGAACTCACGGTGCCGGGCTGCAGGCACGTGAGCGGCAACCCGCGCGCGGCTGAACTGCTGGAGGACATCGAACGCCGCCGCCTGTTCATCTCCGTGCTCGACAGCGAGGCCTTGACGCTGCGCCTGCACGATCTTTTTCGCGACTTTCTCGAGGAGCATCTGCGCCGGCTCCACCCCGATGAGGTGCCGGCACTGCTGCGCCGCGCTGCCCAGGTCGAGGAGGACCCTGTCCGCCGCACAACCCTGTTCCTGCGCGCCGGTGCCTGGGACGACGCGCAGCAGGGTCTGATCGAGGCAACAGCGGACATGCTGGCCCGCGACAAAGGCGTCCAGGTGATTCGCCTCGTCGAGCAGTTTCCCGCCGACGTCCAGGCCCAATCGCCCGTGTTGGCCTATGTCCGGGGCTGGTGTGCCTGGCCGCACTATCAGTACGGTTCTGTGCGGTCGACGATGGAGCATGCCGCGGCCGGTTTCGATGCGCTGGGGAGGCACCACGACGCCCAGCGCGCGAGAGCGATGCAGGCCTTGGCCACGCTGTTCTGCGGCGACCTGGAAGCTGCGCGGCGCCTGAGCCAGGTGGTTCGTTCCCGATCCATGGATCTCGAAACCGAGACCCTCAGCGAACTGCTCGACTTCTGGTACGAGACCCGGCACGGTCCGCTCGAAGGGCCCGGCAATCGCCTTGCCAGGATGGTCGATCTGCTCATGCAGATCGGCAGCGCGGAACTGTGGTTTCGCTGCACGCCCCGCGTCAACATGATCATCAGCCGCCCCGGCGTGAGCGCCCAGATTCAACGCATGGTTCACGGCGCCAGGGCGGCCACCGGCGAAGGGCACTGGTCCCTGCAAGCCAGCGTGAACATGCTGGAGGGCTGGCTGTATCTCTGGCAAGGCAGGATTGCCGAACTCGAGGGCGCTTTTCAAAGGATCGAAGAAGATTCGCAGTGGCTGGGCCAGCCCGCGGGTTTGCTCATCCGCATGCTGACGCTGAAGGTCTACTACCAGGTGATCTGCGACGACAAGGATGCCGTGCGCGCAACGTGCGACGCCATCGCCGCATATGCTTCCATGGTCGACCGCGCCAGCGATCTGGCGCTGATATTTCGTGGCACCGTCGTGAAGGCCTCGGCCGCAATCGGAGACTGGCCGACCGTGCGCATGCACGTGCCAACGCTCGACCTCGAGGTCGGTCATGAGAACCCCGGCATGCAGATGGCCCTGCGCTGCTTCAAGGCGCAGCTGGCATTGCACGAGGGGCACATCGGCGAGGCCCTGACGACGCTTCGCGAACTGGCGAAGAAATCGGCCCTGCTCGACACCAACAGCGTCGATGCCACGGTCCGGACACAGCTTGCGCTGGCCGAACTCGCCGATGGGTCACCGACGGCAGCCTGGCGAGCACTGCAGCCCTTGATCGATCGGGTGCAGGCAAGCGGCAACGTCGGCCAGGCCCTGGTGATGGGTACCCAGGTTCTGACCGACCTGTCGCTCGCCTCATGGGGAGATGCCGCCCCCCGCGAAGGGGTGGCAACCCTGCGCCATTGGGTGGAAACTGCAAGGCGTTTCCAGGCCGGCTCACACGAGAAGCCACGTGCTTCGACAGCCAACGACGCCGGCCTCAGTGCCCGGGAACTCGAAGTCCTCGGACTGCTCGCCGACGGCCAAAGCAACAAGCTGATCGCCCGCGCCCTGGACCTCAGCCCGCACACCGTCAAGCGCCACGTCGCGCGCATCCTCGACCGGCTCGATCTGGCCTCGCGCATGCAGGCCGCCCAGTGGTACCGCACACGTTTGGGCACCTGAAACATGCCCCCTATGGCAGGGGCTGTGATCGTTATCGCAAACAATCGTTTGCAGAGCTATAGTCCGGCCTTCCATGCAATCCGCCAGCCTGGCCCGAGCCAAGATCCAGACGCCCCGCTTCCGCAGCGGCCTGATCGAGCGCAGCGAGCTCGAACATCAACTGGGCGACGCACTCATCAACCGCCGCCTGGTTCTTCTCGTGGCGCCCGCGGGCTACGGCAAGACGGCCGCGCTGTCACGGCAGTTGCAGCAGCTTCCTCCAGGCTGCGCGGTCGCCTGGCTCACGACAGACGAAGAAGACGATCTGCAGCGGCTGCTCTCTCACCTGATCGAGGCGCTGGAACCGCTCGACCCGCCGTGGCGCCTGGCTCCCGAGGCCTTGACCGAGCTGGTGGCCCAGGGCCGGCTGCGCGAGACCGTGTCCGCCCTGCTCGGCGCGCTCGAAGCCACCGACGTCACCAACGGCGTGATCGTGCTGGACGACCTGCATGCGGTTGCCGATGCGCGCGTCTTCGAGTTCCTGGGCCATCTGCTCGACGGCTTGCCGCAGAACTGGACACTCGTCATCGCGTCGCGCGTGGAGCCCCCCTTGGCGCTGGGGCGTTGGCGCGCGCGGCGCGAGGTGGCCGAGTTCGACGAGACCACCCTGGGCTTCTCCAGGAAGGAAGTGCAGGCCCTGTGGCGCCACGCCACCGGGTACGACGATCCGGAGCAGGCCGAGCGCCTGCTCGACCGCACCCAGGGCTGGGCCGCCGGGCTCTGCCTGAGCCTCGAAGTCTCGGAACGGTCCAACGCCACGGCACCAAGAGGCGTCTGGCACAACCGCCGCCATCTCTTCGAATACCTGGCCAGCGAAGTCTTCGAAGACCTGCCGGGCGAACTGCAGGAGTTCCTGCTGCGCTGCTCGCTGCTGTCCGAACTCACCGTGCCGCGCTGCGAGCAGCTCAGCGGCAATCCGAATGCGGCCGCACTGCTGGAGGATCTGGAGCGCCGCCGGTTGTTCACGTCGGTGCTCGACAGCGAGGAGCTGACCCTGCGCCTGCACGACCTCTTCCGCGACTTTCTGGAGGAGCGCCTGCGCCGGCTCCATCCCGAGGACATGCCGGGATTGCTGCGCCTGGCCGCCCAGGGCGAGACAGACCCCCTGCGCCGCACGCTCATGTACCTGCGCGCGGGCGCGTGGGAAGAGGCGCAGCAGGACCTGGCCGACGCGACGCCGGACATGCTGGCCGGCGACAAGGACGCGCAGGTGATTCGCATCGTCGAGCAGTTCCCCGCCGAGCTCCAGGCCCGGTCGCCCCTGCTGGCCTATGTCCGTGGACTGTGCGCCTGGCCGCATTACCAGTACGGCGCGGTCCGCACGGCGATGGAGCATGCCGCCGCCGGCTTCGACGCGCTGGGGCAGCACGACGACGCGCAGCGCGCGCGGGCCGTGCAGGCGCTGGCCATGATTTTCTGCGGCCGCATGGCGGATGCACGGCGCTTGAGTCAGCGGGTCCGCTCCCAGCCCATGAACCTCGAAACCGAGACGCTCAGCGAGCTGCTCGACTTCTGGTACGAGGCCTACCACGGCCCGGTCGAGGGGCCCGGGCGCCGCCTGGCCAGGGTCGTCGATCTGCTGGTGCAAGGAGGCAGCGCCGACTTGTGGTTTCGCTGCATCACCCGCGTCAACATGCTCATCAGCCGCCCGGGCGTCAGCGTGCAGATCAGGCGCATGGTCGACGGCGCCAGGGCCGCCACGGGCGACGGCCACTGGTCCTTGCAGGCCAGCGCCAACCTGACCGAAGCCTGGCTGCTGCTCTGGCAAGCCAGGTTCGCCGAGCTGGAGGCCGCGCTGCAGCGCATCGAGGACGATTCGCAGTGGCTGGGCCAACCCGCGGGGCTGCGAATCCGACTGCTCACGCTGAAGGTGATGTATCAGCTCGCCTGCGATGACAGGGACGCCGTGCGTGCGACCCGCGACGACATCGTCGCGCATGCCTCCTTGCTGGAGCGCCTCGGCGAACTGCCGCTGCAATACCTTGCCGTCGCCGTGAGGGCTTCCGCGGCCATCGGCGACTGGCCGGCCGTGCGCATGCACTTGCCCGCGCTCCAGCTCCAGGCCGGCCAGGAAAACCCCAGCATGCAGATGTTCCTGCGAACCCTCCAGGCGCAGCTGGCGCTCCAGGATGGACGCATCGGCGAAGCGCTCACCAGCCTTCGCGACCTGGTTGCCCGATCGACCTTGTTCGACACGAACAGCCTCGATGCGACGGTCCGGACACGGCTTGCGCTCGCCGAACTCGCCGACGGCTTGCCGGCAGCTGCGTGGCGGGCGCTGGAGCCGTTGGTCGCGCGCATCGAAGCCAGCGGCAACGTGGGCCAGGCCCTGGTCACCGGCGTGCAGAGCCTGACCGAGCTGTCGCTTGCCTCGTGGGGAAGTGCGGCCCCCAAGGAAGGCTTGGCCGCGTTGCGCCGATGGACCGAAATTGCACGGCGGATCAAGGCCGCCTCGCATGAGAAGCCGCGTGCCTCGGCAGGCAACGACGCAGGCCTCAGCGCCCGGGAACTGGAGGTTCTTGCGCTGCTCGCCGACGGCCAGAGCAACAAGCTGATCGCGCGGGCCCTGGACCTGAGCCCGCACACGGTCAAGCGGCATGTGGCGCGCATTCTCGACCGGCTCGACCTGGCTTCGCGGATGCAGGCCGCCGATTGGTACCGCTCGCGTGGCTAAAGGGGCTGTGCCCGTTGTCGCAAATGATGGGATGCAGGCGGGTACCGCGCACCTTTCGTCGCCAGGACCCCTGCCGCAGCCGCTGTAAACGTTATCGCAAGCAATTGTTTGCAGGGCTATAGTCCGGCATTCTGATGCAGTCCGCCAGTCTTGCCAGAGCGAAGATCCAGACGCCGCGCTTCCGAGGCGGCCTGATCGAGCGCAGCGAGCTCGAACATCAACTGGGCGATGCACTCATCAATTGCCGCCTGGTGCTTCTCGTAGCCCCGGCGGGCTACGGCAAGACGGCCGCGCTGTCGCGCCAGCTACCTCAGCTTCCTCAAGGTTGCGCGGTCGCCTGGTTCACGGCGGATGACGAAGACGATCTCCAGCGCTTGCTCTCTCACCTGATCGAAGCGCTGGAACCCCTGGATCCTCCATGGCGCCATGCTCCCGAGGCCTTGCTCGAGCTGGTGGCCCAAGGCAAGCTGCGCGAGGCGGCATCCGCCTTGCTGGACGCGATCGAAGCCACGGACACGGCGCATGGCGTGATCGTGCTGGACGACCTGCATGCAGCGGCCGACGCCCGCGTGTTCGAGTTCCTGGGCCACCTGATCGAAGGGCTGCCACAGAGCTGGACGCTCGTCATTGCGTCCCGCGTGGAGCCACCACTGGCACTGGGGCGCTGGCGCGCGCAGCGTGAGGTGGCCGAGTTTGACGAGACGACCCTCGGCTTCTCGAGGAAGGAAGTGCAAAAGCTGTGGCGCCATGCCACGGGACGAGACGAGCCCGAGCAGGCAGAGCGCCTGTTCGACCGCACCCAGGGCTGGGCCGCCGGGCTTTGCCTGAGCCTCGAGGCCCCGGAACGATCGGCCGCCGCGGCGCCCAAAAATGTCTGGCAAAACCGCCGCCGCCTGTTCGAATACCTCGCCAGCGAAGTCTTCGAAGATTTGCCGGGCGAACTGCAGGAATTTCTTCTGCGCTGCTCGCTGCTTCCCGAACTCACGGTGCGACGCTGCGAGCAGGTCACGGGCGATCCTCGCACGGCCCGATTGCTCGAGGACCTCGCGCGCCGCCGGCTGTTCACGTCGATACTCGACGGCGAGGAACTGACCCTGCGCCTGCACAACCTCTTTCGCGACTTTCTGGAGGAGCGACTCCGCAGGGTCCACCCCAAAGAGGTCCCCACGCTGCTGGGCCGCTCGGCCGCGGGCGAGACCGACCCCGTTCGCCGCACCCTCATGTATTTGCGTGCAGGCGCCTGGGACGAAGCGCAGCAGCATCTCGCCGACGCCACACCCGAGATGCTGGCCCGCGACGAGGGCACCCAGGTGATTCGCATGGTGGGTCAGTTTCCTGCCCAGATCCAGGCCGACTCGCCTCTGTTGGCCTATGTCCGGGGCCTGTGCGCCTGGCCGCACTACCAGTACGGCGCCGTCAGGTCGGCCATGTCACATGCCGCGGCCGGCTTCGACGCGATGGGCCGGCATGACGACGCGCAGCGGGCGAAGGCGATGCGGGCACTGGCCATGTTCTTCTGCGGCCAGATGAACGAGGCCCGGCACCTGATCCAGACGGTTCGCTCGCGGCCCATGGACGTCGAAACCGAGGCGCTCTGCGAATTGCTCGATTTCTGGTACGAGGGCCGCCACGGCCCGCGCGACGGACCGGGCAATCACCTGGCCAAGTTGGTCGACTTGTTGGAGCGCAGGGGCAGCGCCGAATTGTGGATTCGCTGCATGCCCCGCATCAACGTGTTCATCAGCCGGCCCGGGGTGACAGCGCAAATGCAGCGAATGATCCACGGCGCCAGGTCCATGGGCGGCGACGGGCACTGGTCCCTGCAGGCCAGCGCGAACCTGATGGAGGGCTGGCTGCTTTTCTGGCAAGGCAGGATTGCCGAGCTCGAGCGCGCGTTCCAAATGCTGGAGGAAGATTCCAAGTGGCTGGGTCAGCCCATGGGTTCACGCATTCGACTGCTGACGCTGAAGGTCAACTACCAGATCATCTGCGATGACAAGGCCGCCGTGCAGGAGACGCGCGACGCCATTGCCGCACATGCCTCCTTGCTGGACCCGGCCAGCGATCTGCCTCTGGCATCGTTGGCCATTGCGGTCAGGGTTTCTGCCGCGATCGGGGATTGGCCGTCCGTGCGCAAGCTCCTGCCGGCGCTGGAGGTCGAGATCGGCCTTGACAACCCCAACTTGCAGATGTTCATACGCAGCTTCAAGGCGCAACTGGCATTGCACGAGGGACGCCCGAGCGAGGCGCTGGCGACTCTTCGCGAGCTGGCCGCGCCATCGGCTGCGGTCGACACGATGTTCCTCGAAGCCATGATCCGTACACGACTTGCGCTCACAGAGCTCGCCTGTGGTTCGCCGACGGCGGCATGGCGAGCGCTGGAGCCCTTGATCGAACAGTCGGTGGCGAGCGGCAGTATCGGCCAGCTCCTCGCCACGGGTGTGCAGAGCCTGACCGAACTTTCGCTCGCCCCTTGGAATGGAGCTGCCTCACATGAAGGGCTGGCCGCCTTGCGCCAGTGTGTCGAGATCGCTCGGCGATTCAAGGCCGGCGCCCGTGAACGGCCGCATGCCGCGGCGGCGAGCGACGCAGGCCTGAGCGCCCGGGAACTGGAGGTTCTCGCGCTGCTGGCCGACGGCCAGAGCAACAAGCTGATCGCGCGGGCCCTGGACCTGAGCCCGCACACGGTCAAGCGCCATGTGGCGCGCATCCTCGACCGGCTCGACCTGGCCTCGCGCATGCAGGCGGCCGGTTGGTACCGCGCTCGTTTTGGTGGCTGATGCTTCTTCGTCGCAGGGGCTGTGCCCGTTGTCGCAATCGATGGTTTGCAGGGCTATAGTCCGGCTGACCCATGCAGTCCGTCAGCGTTGCCAGACCGAAGATCCAGGCGCCGCGCTTTCGCGGCGGCCTGATCGAGCGCAGCGAACTCGAACAGCAACTCGGCGAGGCATTGGCGAGCCGGCGCCTGGTGCTTCTGATCGCGCCCGCAGGCTACGGCAAGACGGCTGCGCTGTCGCGTCAGCTGCAGCGGCTCCCTTCAGACTGCGCCGTTGCCTGGCTGACCACCGACGAGGAAGACGATCTCCAACGGCTTCTCGCGCACCTGATCGAAGCCCTGGAGCCCCTGGACCCACCTTGGCGCCTGGCCCCCGAGGCCCTGCTCGATCTGGTGGCGCAAGGCCGGCTGCGCGAGACCGCATCCGCCTTGCTCGGCGCGCTCGAAGCCACCGATGTCGCCCGTGGCCTGATCGTGCTGGACGACCTGCACACCGTCGCGGACGCTCGCGCCTTCGAGTTCCTGGGCCATCTGCTCGACGGCCTGCCGCAGAACTGGACGTTGGTGATCGCGTCGCGCGTGGAGCCTTCCCTGCCGCTGCCGCGCTGGCGTGCACGGCGAGAAGTGGCCGAGTTCGACGAAACCACCCTGGGCTTCTCCAGGAAAGACGTGCAAGCCTTGTGGCTGCACGCCACGGGGCGGGACGACCCCGAGCAAGCCGGGCTGCTGTTGGACCGGACTCAGGGCTGGGCGGCCGGGCTCTGCCTGAGCCTGGGTGCATCGCAACGTTCGGCCGCAACGGCGCCCAAGAACGTGTGGCACAACCGCCGCCACCTGTTCGACTACCTGGCCAGCGAGGTCCTCGAACAGCTGCCCGCCGAACTGCAGACATTTCTTCTGCGCTGCTCGGTGCTTCCCGAACTCACCGTGGCGCGCTGCAAGCAGGTCAGCGGCAATCCGCGCGCGGCCGTGCTGCTGGACGACATCGAGCGCCGCCGGCTGTTCGCCTCCGTGCTCGACGGCGAGGAGCTGACCCTGCGGCTGCACGATCTCTTTCGCGACTTCCTGGAGGAGCGCCTGCGCAGGACCCATCCTGATCAAATGCCCGCGCTGCTGCGCCTTACCGCCCAAGGCGAAACAGACCCTGTGCGCCGCACGCTCATGTTTCTGCGCGCGGGCGCCTGGGACGATGCGCAGCAGAGCCTCGCCGACGCGACGCCAGTCATGCTGGCCGGCGACAACGGCGCCCAGGTGCTTCGCATCATCGAGCAGTTCCCGGCCGACATCCAGGAATGCTCGCCCTTGCTGGCCTATGTCCGCGGCCTGTGCGCGTGGCCGCGCTACCAGTACGGCACGGTACGGCCGCTCATGAGCCATGCCGCGGCCATCTTCGACGCACAGGGGAGGCACGACGACGCCCAGCGTGCGCGGGCGATGCAGGCGCTCGCCCTGCTCTTCTGCGGCCGACTGGAGGATGCCCGGTGCCTGAGCGATGCTGTGCGCGCCCGGCCCATGGACCTCGAAACAGAGACGCTCAGCGAGTTGCTCGACTTCTGGTACGAGGGCCACCACGGCCCCATCGACGGACCTGGCAAGCACCTTGCCAAGGTGGTCGACCTGCTTGCGCGGGGAGGCAGCGCAGAACTCTGGTTTCGCTGCATGCCCCGGGTCAACATGTTCAGCAGCCGCCCCGGCGTGAGCGCACAGATTCAGCGCATGGTCCAAGGGGCCAAGGAAGCCACGGGCGACGGACACTGGTCCCTGCAATCCAATGCGAACCTGATGGAAGCCTGGCTGCATCTCTGGCAAGGAAGGATCGCCGAGCTGGAGACTGCGCTCCAAGGGATCGAGGAAGACTCCCGCTGGCTGGGCCAGCCCGCGGGTCTGCGCCTTCGGCTGCTGACTCTGAAGGTCAACCACCAATTGATCTGCGACGACAGGGATGCCGTGCGCGAGACCCGCGACACCATGGCCGCGCATGCTTCCTTCCTGGACCAGAGCAGCGACCTGCCCCTGCAGTACCTTTCCATCGTCGTGAGGGCCTCTGCCGCAGTCGGCGACTGGGCGGCCGTGCGCACGCACTTGCCTGTACTCAAGCTCCAGACCGGCCATGAGAGCCCCTGCATGCGGATGTTCATGCGCAGCGTCGAGGCGCAGCTGGCGTTGGAGGAAGGGCGGTGCGTCGAAGATGCCCGGGCTGCGCTTCGCGAACTGGCAACAAAGTCCGCAGAGTTCGACACGATGTTCCTCGATGCTGTCGTCAGGACATGGCTGGCACGCGCCGAACTCGCCGCTGGTTCGCCGACTGCAGCCTGGCGAGCGCTGGAGCCGTTGATCGAGCGGGTCGCGGCCAGCGGCAATGTCGGCCAGGTCCTGGTCACCGGCATGCAGGGTCTGACAGAGCTGTCGCACGCCTCATGGGGCAGCGCCGCATCCAGGGAAAAGCTGGCGGCCTTGCGCCAGTGGATCGAGACCGCGCGACTATTCAAGGCTGGCTTGCGCGAGAAGCCGCTTGCCTCGGCAGCCCTCGATGCCGGCCTGAGCGCCCGGGAACTGGAGGTTCTCGCGCTGCTGGCCGACGGCCAGAGCAACAAGCTGATCGCGCGGGCCCTGGACCTGAGCCCGCACACGGTCAAGCGGCATGTGGCGCGCATTCTCGACCGGCTCGACCTGGCCTCGCGCATGCAGGCGGCCGGTTGGTACCGCGCTCGTTTTGGTGGCTGATGCTTCTTCGTCGCAGGGGCTGTGCCCGTTGTCGCAATCGATGGTTTGCAGGGCTATAGTCCGGCTGACCCATGCAGTCCGTCAGCGTTGCCAGACCGAAGATCCAGGCGCCGCGCTTTCGCGGCGGCCTGATCGAGCGCAGCGAACTCGAACAGCAACTCGGCGAGGCACTGGCGAGCCGGCGCCTGGTGCTTCTGATCGCGCCCGCAGGCTACGGCAAGACGGCTGCGCTGTCGCGTCAGCTGCAGCGGCTCCCTTCAGACTGCGCCGTTGCCTGGCTGACCACCGACGAGGAAGACGATCTCCAACGGCTTCTCGCGCACCTGATCGAAGCCCTGGAGCCCCTGGACCCACCTTGGCGCCTGGCCCCCGAGGCCTTGCTCGATCTGGTGGCGCAAGGCCGGCTGCGCGAGACCGCGTCCGCCTTGCTCGGCGCGCTCGAAGCCACCGATGTCGCCCGTGGCCTGATCGTGCTGGACGACCTGCACACCGTCGCGGACGCTCGCGCCTTCAGTTCCTGGGCCATCTGCTCGACGGCCTGCCACAGAACTGGACGTTGGTGATCGCGTCGCGCGTGGAGCCTTCCCTGCCGCTGCCGCGCTGGCGTGCACGGCGAGAAGTGGCCGAGTTCGACGAAACCACCCTGGGCTTCTCCAGGAAAGACGTGCAAGCCTTGTGGCTGCACGCCACGGGCCGGGACGACCCCGAGCAAGCCGGGCTGCTGTTGGACCGGACTCAGGGCTGGGCGGCCGGGCTCTGCCTGAGCCTGGGCGCATCGGAACGTTCGGCCGCGACGGCGCCCAAGAACGTGTGGCACAACCGCCGCCACCTGTTCGACTACCTGGCCACCGAGGTCCTCGAACAGCTGCCCGCCGAACTGCAGACATTTCTTCTGCGCTGCTCGGTGCTTCCCGAACTCACCGTGGCGCGCTGCAAGCAGGTCAGCGGCAATCCGCGCGCGGCCGTGCTGCTGGACGACATCGAGCGCCGCCGGCTGTTCGCCTCCGTGCTCGACGGCGAGGAGCTGACCCTGCGGCTGCACGATCTCTTTCGCGACTTCCTGGAGGAGCGCCTGCGCAGGACCCGTCCCGAGGAAGTGCCGGAACTGCTCAGACTCGCTGCCCAGAGCGAGGGCGCCCCTGTCCGCCGCATGCTCCTGTACTTGCGCGCAGGTGCCTGGGACCACGCTGAGCGCAGCCTTGCCGACGCGACGGCAGACATGCTGGCCTGCGACGAAGATACCCAGTTGGTGCGGCTCATCGAACAGTTTCCTGCCGACATCCGGGCGCAATCGCCCCTGCTGGCCTATGTCCGGGGCCTGTGCGCCTGGCCGCATTACCAGTACGGCACGGTACGGTCGCTGATGGAGCATGCGGCGACGGGTTTCGACGCTCTGGGACGTCACGACGACGCGCAGCGCGCGCGTGCGATGCAGGCGCTGGCCATGTTCTTCTGCGGCCAGATGGAGGACGCCCGGCGCCTCGGCCACGCTGTTCGCTCCCGCCACATGGACCTCGAAACGGAGACCGTCAGCGAGCTGCTCGACTTCTGGTATGAGGGCCACCACGGCCCGATCGACGGCCCCAGCGACCGGCTTGCCACGATGATCGATCTGCTGGCGCAAGGGGGCAGCGCCGAACTGTGGGTTCGCTGCATGGCCCGCGTCAACATGTTCATCAGCCGTCCTGGGATGACAGCGCAGATGCAGCGCATGGCCGACGGCGCAAGGGCGGTCGCAGGCGAAAAATATTGGTCCCTGCAGGTCAGCGCGAATTTGACCGAAGCCTGGCTGCTTCTCTGGCAAGGCAGGATCGCTCAGCTGAAGGCCGCGCTCCAGAGAATCGAGGAGGACTCCCGTTGGCTGGGCCAGCCGGAAAGTTTGCGCATTCGGCTGCTGACGCTGAAAGTCATGTACCAGGTGATCTGCGACGACAAGGACGCGGTGCATGCGACGTGCGACGCCATCGCCGCGCATGCTTCCTCGATGGAGCGCTCCGGGGATCTGCCGCTGACATTCCTCGCCATCGTCGTGAGGGCTTCTGCGGCCGTCGAGGACTGGCCGGCCGTGCGCATGCATCTACCCTCGCTCCACGTCGATACCGGCCGCGAGAATCCTTGCATGCAGATTCTCGTACGCAGCTTCGATGCGCAGCTTGCCTTGGAGGAAGGCTGCACCGGCGAGGCCTTGACGGCCCTTCGCGAACTGTCCGAAACGTCGACCTTGCTCGACACCACCTACCTCGATGCCATGATCCGGACACGGCTTGCGCTCGCCGAGCTCGCCACTGGTTCGCCGAAGGCAGCCTGGCAAGCGCTGGACCCCTTGATAGAGCGGGTGACGACCAGCGGCAACGTTGGCCAGGTGCTGGGCACGGGCGTGCATGTCCTGCGTGAGCTGTCGCTCGCCTCATGGGGCGCAGCGGCATCCAGGGAAGGCTTGGCGGTCTTGCGTCGATGGGTCGAGACCGCGCGGGAGTTCAAGGCCGACTCGCAGGAGCGCCCGCTTGCCTTGGCAGCCAACGATGCAGGCCTCAGTGCCCGTGAACTCGAGGTCCTCGCGTTGCTCGCCGACAGCCAGAGCAACAAGCTCATCGCGCGTGCCCTGGACCTGAGCCCGCACACCGTCAAGCGCCATGTGGCGCGCATCCTCGACCGGCTCGACCTGGCCTCGCGCATGGAGGCTGGCGCCTGGTACCGCACTCGCTTCGCGGGACCCGAAGCAATGCATTCAGTTCGCGAGCCCCTTTGAAGGAGACACGCCATGAAGACATCCATGATGCGCAGGCTCTGCGTGGCAGCCGGCCTGGCGGCGCTGCTGATCGCACAGGCCGTCGCGCAAGACCCCTACCCAAGTCGGCCGCTGAAGCTGATCGTGCCCTTCACCGCGGGCGGCAGCACCGACTTGCTGGCGCGCACCATCGGGCAGAAGCTGCAGGAATCCTGGAGTCAGACCACGATCGTGGAGAACCGCCCTGGCGCGGGCGGCACCCTCGGCAACAACATGGTCGCCAAAGCTCCGCCCGATGGCCATACCGTGCTTATCGCCATCTCGTCGATGATCCAGCAGCCGTGGCTCATGGAAAAGCTTCCCTACGATCCGTTGAAGGACCTGGCGCCCGTCACCATGATCGCGCACAGCCCGAACATTCTGGCGGTGCCGCTGGACTCACCCGCCAGCAACCTGCAGAGCTTCGTCGCGATGGTGAAGCGCCATCCCGGCAAGTACAACTTCGGCAGCTATGGCGTGGGCACCTACTCGCATGTCCAAGGTGCGCTCTTGAACATGCAGGCCGGCATCGACCTGTCGCACGTGCCCTTCCAGGGCGGCGCACCGCTGGTCACCCATCTGATCGGCGGTCAGCTCGCTTCGGCCTTCATCGACAGTGGGAACGCCCTGACCCATCTCAACGCCATGCGGCCATTGGCCGTGACCGGCACGCAGCGCATGCTCGCCTTGCCGGACGTGCCCACCTTCGCCGAGCTCGGCTACCACTCCTTCGATCGGTACGGCTGGTTTGGCGTGTTCCTGCCAGCTGGCACGCCGGCGCCGGTGGTGCGGAAGCTGTCGGACGAGATCGACCGCATCTTGCGCCTGCCTGAGGTCACGGCGAAGATCGAGGCGCTGGGGCTGCAAGTGGTAGGCGGCAAGCCGGAAGAGTTCCAGAATGTCGTGCGCACGGACGCCGCCATCTACGCGCGGATCATCAAGGATGCGAACATCCGCTTGACGCCCTGATTTGTGCAGGCCGCCATTGGCCGTTAGGCTGCATCAAGGCGCTGGTGCAGACTGAAGCAGCTTTTTATGTGAACTTCCGTCTTCTTCTGACGGAGGATTGCTGCGGTACGGAGCCGTTGCGATACGAACGATTGTTTGCACCGCTATAGTAATTTCGCTCATGCAGTCCGCCAGCCTGGCCAGAGCCAAGATACAGACGCCCCGTTTCCGCAGCGGCCTGATCGAGCGCAGCGAGCTCGAGCAGCAGCTCGGCGACGCGCTGGCGAGACGACGGCTGGTGCTTCTGGTGGCGCCGGCGGGCTATGGCAAGACGGCTGCTCTGTCGCGACAGTTGCAACGGCTTCCCGCGGGCTGTGCGGTGGCCTGGCTCACCGCCGACGAAGACGACGACCTCCAGCGGCTGCTGGCCTACCTGATCGAAGCGCTGGAGCCGCTGGATCCACCATGGCGCCTGGCGCCAGAGGCCTTGCTCGAGCGGGTGAATCAGGGCCGCCTGCGCGAGGCAGCGTCGGCCTTGCTCAACACACTCGAAGCCACCGACACGCCAGCCGGCGGCGTGCTCGTGCTGGATGACCTGCACGCCGTGGCGGACGCGCGCGTCTTCGAGTTCCTGAATCAGTTGCTCGAAGGCTTGCCGCCGAACTGGACGCTGGTGATGGCCTCGCGTGTGGAGCCGCCGCTGGCGCTCGCGCGCTGGCGGGCGCGGCGGGAAGTGGCCGAGTTCGACGAGACCGCGCTGAGCTTCTCGAAGAAGGAAGTACAGGATCTTTGGCGCCATGCCACGGGCGAGGACGACCCCGAGCAGGCAGATCGCCTGCTCGAGCGGACCCTGGGCTGGGCCGCCGGGCTGAGCCTGAGCCTCGAAGCCACGCAAAGGTCAGCCGCCACGGCGCCGGTGGAAGCGCGGTACAGCCGCCGCCACCTGTTCGACTACCTGGCCACCGAAGTCTTCGAGGACCTGCCGGGCGAACTGCAGGCGTTCCTACTGCGCTGTTCGCTGCTGTCCGAACTCACGGTGGCGCGGTGCGAGCAGATCAGCGGCAACCCGCGCGCGGCCGAATTGCTGGACGAACTCGGGCGCCGCCGGCTGTTCAGCTCGATGCTAGACAGTGAGGAACTGACACTGCGCCTGCACGACCTCTTCCGCGACTTCCTCGAGGAGCAACTGCGCCGGCTCTATCCCGAAGAGGTGCCGGCGCTGCTGCGCCGCGCAGCCCAGGGCGAAGCGGACCCCGTGCGCCGCACGCTCATGTTCTTGCGCGCAGGCGCCTGGGACGAGGCGCAGCAGGGTCTGGCCAACGTGGCGGCAGACATGCTGGCGTGCGACAACAGCGTCCAGGTGATGCGCATCATCGAGCAGTTTCCAGCCGATATCTCCGGACGCTCCCCATTTCTGTCCTATGCACGTGGGCGTTGCGCCTGGCTGCAATACCGATACAGTGCAGTGCGCTCGGCCATGGAGCATGCTGCTGCCGGGTTCGACGCATTGGGACGGCATGAAGAAGCGCAGCGCGCTCGGGCGCTGCACGCGATCGCTATCTTCTTCTGCGGCTCCATGGAGGATGCCCTGCGCCTGAGCAAGGAGGTCCGCTCTGGCCCGATGGATCTCGAAACAGAGACGCTCACCGAACTGTTCGACTTCTGGTACGAGGGCCACCATGGCCCGATCGACGGACCCAGCCAACGCCTTGCCAGAGTGGTCGACCTGCTGCGGCAAGGCGGTAGCGCCGATCTGTGGTTTATCTGCATGACCCGCGTCAATGCGCTCATCAGCCGGCCTGGCGTGAGCGCACAGATTCAACGCTTGATCGAGAGCGCCAGGGCTGCTGCGGACGACAAGGACTGGTCACTGCAAGCCAACGCAAACCTCATGGAGGGGTGGGTACTTCTCTGGCAGGGCAAGTTCGCCGAACTGCAGGGCACGTTCCAGGGGATCGAAGACGACGCCAAGTGGTTAGGGCAACCTGGGGGCTTGCGCACTCGACTGCTTGCACTGAAGGCCTATTACCAGGTGATCTGCGACGACGAGCAGGCCGTGCGCGCGACCCGCGACGCAATAGTCGCAGAGGCTTCCTTGCTGGACGGCTCCAGCGATTTGCCTCTGGTCTTCCGGACCGTCATCGTGAGAATTTCTGCCGCAATCGGAGACTGGCAAGCCGTGCGCATGCACCTGCCTGCGTTCCAGGTCGACGTTGACCATGAGAGTCCCACCATGCAGATGTTCGTGCAAACCCTCAAGGCGCAGTTGGCATTGCAGGAAGGACGGGTCGGCGAGGCGCTGACGATGCTTCGCGAGCTGTCGACAAGATCGACGACGCTCAACACGACCAGCCTCGACGCGACGGTGCGGACCCAGCTTGCGCTCGCTGAGCTCGCCGATGGTTCGCCGGCTGCTGCCTGGCACGCGCTGCAGCCCTTGATCGCGCGCATCGCGGCCAGCGGCAATCCGGGCGAGATCCTGACCACGGGCTTGCAGAGCCTGACAGACCTGTCCCGGGCCTCATGGGGTAGTGTTCGATCCAGCGAAGCATTGGCGACCTTGCGCGGCTGGGTTGAGACCGCGCAGCGGTTCAAGATCCGCTCAAAAGAGGGCACGCGTACCGTGGCAACCCAACAGGGTGCAGACCTCAGCGCCCGGGAACTCGAAGTCCTCGCATTGCTGGCCGAAGGCCAGAGCAACAAGTTGATCGCCAGGGCACTGGACCTGAGCCCGCACACCGTCAAGCGGCATGTGGCGCGCATCCTCGACCGGCTCGACCTGGCCTCGCGCATGCAGGCCGCCAATTGGTACCGCGCGCACGTCGTTCGCTGAGGCGCCGCCATGGAGTACGGCACCCAGGAGCTGACAAACCCGCGACACCTGGTCGGGTTATCGCCAAATGGCGGGCTGCGAGGGGCGACCTCTAATCTGCAGCACGTTCCGCCAACGAACCGTTGAACATGACATCCGCCTTCCGCTGCGCACCTCAGGCCATCGCCGTCGCTCTCGCGGCCCTGCTCAGTGCCTGCGCGACGACGCCCGCACCTGGCGCACGCAGCGTCACCATCGAACGCACCACCCACGGCATCGCCCACATCTCCGCGCCGGACTACGAAGGCATCGCCTACGGCGTCGCCTACGCCTACGCGCAGGACAACATCTGCCAGAGCGCCGAGCACCTGCTGACCGTGCGCGGCGAGCGCTCGATGTTCCTCGGCCCGCAGGCCATGGGCGATCTGGGCCTGGGACGGCTGCCGAACGCGCAGATCGACCTCTTCGTGCGCTTCCACATGGACGATGCCGCGCTGGCGCGTGCAGCCGCGGCGACCAGCGAGGAGGCCAAGGCCTCGCTGCGCGGCTACGTCGCCGGCTACAACCGCTACCTGCAGGACACCGGGCCGGCCGGCCTGCCCGAGGCTTGCCGCAACAAGCCCTGGGTGCGGCCGATGACGCCGTCCGATGTCGCCCGCGGCACCGAGCTGGCGATGATCCAGGTCGGCTTCGGCGCGCTGGCCGGGGCGGTGCTCGCGACCGCGCCCCCTGCTCCCGGCACGCGAACCGGCGAGGCGCCCGTGCCGCTGGAACAGGCCGTCGCCGAAATCGCGCGCCACGGTGCCACCGCCGACCCTGAAGGCGGCGAGCTCGGCTCCAACGGCTGGGCCTTCGGCCGCAACGCCACGCCCGACGGCCGCGGCCTGGTGCTGGGCAATCCCCATTTCCCGTGGACCGGCGTCAACCGCTTCTGGGAGATGCACCTCACCATCCCCGGCAAGCTCGACGTGATGGGCGTCACCATCGGCCCGAACGCCTTCGTCGTGATCGGCTTCAACAAGGACGTGGCCTGGACGCATACGGTCTCGACCGGCAAGCGCTTCACGCTGTACGAGCTCAAGCTCGACCCGGACGATCCGACGGTCTACCTCGTCGACGGCCAGCGCCGCAAGATGACGGCGAAGACGGTGGTGCTGCCCGCGACGGACGGCACCGCGCCGGTGCAGAAGACCTTCTACGGCACCGAGTGGGGGCCGGTCGTCGGGCTGCCGCGCGCCGGGCTGGGTTGGACCACCGGCACTGCCTATGCCGTCCGCGATGCCAACACGCAGAACGCGCGCTCGGCCCAGAGCTGGATGAACATGGCCGTGGCGCGCAACGTCGGCGAGCTGCGCGCCGCGATGGGCAACCAGGGCATGCCATGGGTCAACACCATCGCAGCGGACCGCGAAGGCAACGCCCTGTATGCCGATCTTTCGGTGGTGCCCGATGTCTCGGCCGAGATGCTGAAGTCCTGTGCGCCCTCGCCCCGCGCTGCCGCGCTGCTCAACGCCGCAGGACTGGCGGTGCTCGATGGCTCACGCTCGGCCTGCGCCTGGACCCGGGACGCAGCCGCTGCCATGCCCGGCGTGACGCCGCCGCAGCGCATGCCCGTGATCGTCACGCAGGACTGGGTGCAGAACAGCAACGACAGCTTCTGGCTTGCCAACCCGCGCATCGCGCCGCCCGCCGGCATCTCGCCGCTGGTCGGCTTCGTCGGCACGCCGCAGCGGCTGCGCACGCGCAGCGGCATCCAGGAGATCGAGGCGCGGCTGGCCGGCACCGATGGCCTGCCGGGCAACCGGATGGGCGCGGCCGAGCTTCGCAGCGTGATCTTCCGCGACCGCAACCTGGCCGGCATGCTGGTGATGGACGACCTGGCGGCCGCCTGCAGCGCCAATGCCACCGCACTCACGTCCGACCAGGCGCTGGGCTGCCGCGTGCTCGCCGCCTGGGACCGCACCAGCAACAGCACCTCGAAGGGCGCGCCGCTGTTCCGCGAGTTCTGGCGCAAGGCCAGGAACGTGCCCAAGGTCTGGCGCGTGCCCTTCGACCCGGCCCGGCCGGTGGTCACGCCGGCCGGCCTGGACATGGCCACGCCGGCGACGCGCGACGCCGTCTTCAAGGCGCTGGGCGAGGCGGTCGGCATCGTGCGCACCGCCGGCTTCGCGGCCGACGTGCCGCTCGGCGAGGTCCAGGCCCGCATCGTGCGGGGGCGGAAGATCGCGATCCATGGCGGCGACGAGTTCGAGGGCGTGCTCAACAAGGTGGAGAGCCAGGGCCAGTCGCTGATCGATCCGAAGGGCTACGACATCAACTTCGGCAGCAGCTACCTGCAGGTGGTGGGCTTCGACGAGCGCGGGCCGGTCGCGCAAGCCATCCTGACCTACGGCCAGAGCAGCGATCCGGCCTCGGCCTACGCCTACGACCAGCTGCCGCTGTTCGCGGCAAAGCAGTGGCATCCCCTGCCCTTCCACCGTGCCGACATCGAGGCCCAGCGGGTCGGCGCTCCACTTCGACTCGCCTACTGAGGACACGCATGCAAGACGGCCTTGCCCGACTGATCGACCTGGCCGCGGCCCCGCCGCTGGCGCCGGCCTGCGACCACTTCTACTTCCTGCGCCACGGCCAGACCGCGGGCAACGCGCAGCGCATCTTCCAGGCGGTCGATGCGCCGCTGAGCGAGCTCGGCCTGGCGCAGGCGGCGCGGGCGGCCGAGCGGCTGGCGGGCGAGCCGATCCGCAGCGTGGTCTGCAGCGACGCCCGGCGCGCCTTCGACACGGCGCACGCGGTCGCGACCGGCCTGGGCATGGCGCCGCTGCGCTTCGAGGGCCTGCGCGAGCGCAACTTCGGCGCGCTGATCGGCAGCTCTTCCGCCGAGCTGGACTGGGCCTGCGAACCCGAAGGCGGCGAAACCCTGCCCCAGTTCGTCGCGCGCAAGCGCGCCGCGCTGGAGGCGGCGCTGGCCCACCCGGCGCCGGTGCTGATCGTGGCGCATGGAGGCTCGCTTTTCGTGCTGGCGGCGGCGCTGGGCGTGCCGCTGGACCTCGGCGTGCTCGGCAACGCCCAGCCCTTGCGTTTCGAGCGAAGCGGTCCTACATGGGCGGTGAAGCCGCTCCTGCACCATGCGGGGGGTGGAGCGGCCGTCGCCTGAGGCCTTCCCTGGGCGGTTCCACGAAGCCACCCCTCACCGAATATGGATTTCAAAGACTACTACCAGGCGCTCGGCGTCGAGCGCAACGCGTCGGACGAGGACATCCGCAAGGCCTACCGCAAGCTGGCGCGCAAGTACCACCCGGACGTCAGCAAGGAGCCTGACGCCGACCGGCGCATGCGCGAGATCAACGAGGCCAACGACGTGCTGCGCGACAAGGAAAAGCGCGCCGCCTACGACGCGCTGGCCGACCAGGTCGCGCAGGGCCGTTACGCGGGCGCCGGTCCCGGCGAGGGCTTCCAGCCGCCGCCGGGCTGGGACGAGGGCTTCGAGTTCCACCGCCGGCCCGGCCAGGGGCCGGCGGACCATGCCGAGTTCAGCGAGTTCTTCTCCTCGCTCTTCGGCGCCGCCGAGCGGCGCAGCGCCGAGCGCCGCCAGTACCGCGCACGCGGCGAGGACCACCATGCCGCCATCGAGATCGCGCTGGAAGACGCCCTGAAGGGTGCCGAGCGCGAGATCACCCTGCGCTCGCAGGAGCTCGACATGCAGGGCCGGCCCCAGTGGAAGACCCGCACGCTCAGCGTGAAGATCCCGCCGGGCGTGCATCCGGGCCAGTACATCCGCCTCGCGGGCCAGGGCATGCCGGGCCATGGCGGCGAACCGGCGGGCGACCTGTACCTCGAGGTGCGCATCGCGCCGCACAAGCTCTACCGCATCGAAGGCCGCGACCTGTACATGACGCTGCCGGTCACGCCGACCGAAGCCGCGCTGGGCGCGCAGGTGAAGGTGCCCACGCCCGGCGGCGGCGTGGTCGAGGTCACGGTGCCGCGCAGCGCCCGCAGCGGTCTCAAGCTGCGGCTCAAGGAGCGCGGCCTGCCGGGCCAGCCGCCGGGCCACCTCTACCTGCTGCTGGACATCGCGCTGCCGCCGGCCGATACCGCAGCCGCGCGCACGGCCTACGAGCAGCTGGCGCAGGCCGCCCCTTACGATCCGCGCCACCATCTGGGAGTGTGACGACATGGCCAATCCCTCCTCCGACACCATCACGCTGGGCGCCGCCCATCCGCTGCGCGCCGGGGAGCTCGCGCACGCATGCGGCGCCGAGATCGACTGGGTCGTGCAGCTGGTCGAGGTCGGCATCGTCGAGGTGCGCAGCCCGGCCGAGCGGCCGGACGACTGGTGTTTCCACAGCGCCGACCTGCAATGCGCGCTCGATGCGCGCCGGCTCGAACGCGACTTCGGCGTCGGGCTCGACGCGGCGGCGTTGATCCTCGACCTGCAGCACGAAGTGCGGCGGCTCAAGGCCCTGCTGACTGCACGGGGGCTGGCGCGGGAGATCTGAAATGCATGTGGTCTGCGACCAGTGCGGCACGGAGAACCGCGAGAGCGCGAAATTCTGCAAGGGCTGCGCGGCCAAGCTGCCCGCGTTCACGGCCACCGGCCCGTCGGCGCTCCAGAGCATGAAGGCGCTGAAGACACCGCCGCATGCGCCGCCGCCCGATGCGCCGGTACCCGGCATGCTGCCGATCGAGACGCGCGCCTTCTGGGTCCGCTTCGCCGTGCTGTCGGTGCTGATCACCACCGCCTTCGTCAGCTGGTATGCCTATGTGACGCGCAAGGTGCCGGCGAATCCCGCACCCGGCCCGCCCGCCGTCGTTGCCGCCGCATCGCCGCCGGCAGCACAAGTGCGTGCAGCGACACCGCCCATGGCGCCCCTGGACCACGAGAAGCTCCCGCCTGCCGAGCCCGTGCGCCCCGCGGAGGCACTGGACCCGACCGAGAGCTTCGTCACCCCCGGCCCCGCGCGGCAGCGCGAATGGGTGCAGGTGACGCCGCCGCCGCGCCGCGCCAACGACGCGCAGACCGTGCGGACGGAAGAGTCGCGCAAGATCGTTTCGCGCCCCAGCGCGAGCGACCCGCGTCCCGCTTGCGCGCACCTCAACTTCATCGCGGCAGCGCGTTGCGAGGCGGCGCAGTGCGCCAAGGCGCAGTACGCCCGTCACCCGCACTGCAACGCGGTGCGCGAGCAGACGCGGCGTGACGTGGCCAGGCGCAATCCGCTGCAGCTGGGCTATTAGTTGCCGCCCGCGTGCTCGAGGGCGATGCGCGGCTTGTTTCCGATCGTTGCGAATCGCTACCCGGCGTGCACGGCCACGCCGAACAGCGTGTCGATCGCCGTGCGCGCGTCTTCGCGCAGCGCCTCCACGGCATCTTCGTCACCCGACAGGTGTCGCAGCAGGTATTGCTGGAACAGCCCGTCGAACAAGGCATAGAGCACCGAGGGCGCCAGCGCCAGCGGCGCATCGGCCAGTTCCGAGAAGCGGTTCATGATCCGCAGGACCAAGTTCTCGAGGCTCTTGTCGATGGCCGCGACATCGGCGCGGAAGGCCTCCTCGAACAGCGCCTGCGCGCGCAGGTCGTACCACAGCCGGTGCATGTGGGCCTCGTCGCGCAGGGTGTCGCCCAGTGCGCGCACGAAGCCTTCCATCATCTCGTCGTAGCTCGATGCATCGGCCGTGACGCGGTCGTAACGCGTGACGCAGCGCGCCTTGTACTGGCGCACGCTGCACACGATCAGGTCGACCTTGTCGCTGAAGTAGTAGTGCAGCACGCCATGCGAGAACACCGAGTTCTGCGCGATCTCGCGCAGGCTGGTGCGCGCGTAGCCCAGCGCCGCCAGGGTCTGCAACGCGGCCTCGCCGAGCTCGGCGCGCCGCTCGGCGAACTTGTCGACGCGTGTGCGCGGAACGCGATCGGCCTGCTTTTCCCGTTGTGAAGCCATGACTGAAGAGGGGGGTTTGGGACAGTCTGGGACAGTCGTCCAGATTCGAAAAAGGATAGCACGCGCCCCCCTTTCGACAGACTGCCCGGGATGCCGCTGTCCCCCAAGGTCGACTTCGTTCCTGAAGGCGACGGATTCAAGCTGGTTCCACTCAAGACCGACGTCAAGACACTCAAGGGACGCTTTGCCGGGCGCGTTGCCAAGCCTGTCGGCATCAAGGCCATGAACGAGGCGATTGGCGATGCGGCAGCAGCGCGGCAGCGTAGATCATGACGCTGCTCGAATGACTCACTTTCTCAGGCCGGCTGCGCAAGCTCCCGCCGCAACAGCTTCGCCGCCGCCACCATGTTCACCAGCGCCGCCTCGGTCTCGGCCCATCCGCGCGTCTTCAGCCCGCAGTCCGGGTTGACCCACAGCTTCGACGGCGGCACCACCGCCGCGGCCTTGCGCATGAGGCGCACCATCTCCTCGACCGCCGGCACGCGCGGCGAGTGGATGTCGTAGACGCCGGGGCCGATCTCGTTGGGGTACTCGAAGTCGCCGAAGCCGCGCAGCAACTCCATGTCGGAACGGCTGGTCTCGATGGTGATCACGTCGGCATCCATGGCCGCGATTTCCGGCAGGATGTCGTTGAACTCCGAATAGCACATGTGGGTGTGGATCTGCGTGCGGTCGCCCACGCCCGAGGCGCTGATGCGGAAGGCGCGCGTGGCACCCTCCAGGTAGGCCTTCCAGCCGGCCCGGCGCAGCGGCAGGCCCTCGCGGATGGCCGGCTCGTCGATCTGGATGATGCCGATGCCGGCGCGCTCCAGGTCGACCACCTCGTCGCGAATCGCCCACGCGATCTGCTCGGTGGTGACGCTGCACGGCTGGTCGTCGCGCACGAAGGACCACTGCAGGATGGTGACGGGGCCGGTCAGCATGCCCTTCATCGGCCGCGGCGTGAGGCTTTGCGCATAGGCGGTCCACTCGACCGTCATCGGCGCCGGGCGCGCGACGTCGCCGAAGACGATGGGCGGCTTGACGCAGCGCGAGCCGTAGGACTGCACCCAGCCATTGGCGGTGAAGGCGAAGCCGTCCAGCTGCTCGCCGAAGTACTCGACCATGTCGTTGCGCTCGGCCTCGCCGTGCACCAGCACATCGATGTCGAGCGCTTCCTGCTTGCGCACGGCGAGCGCGATCTCGGAGCGCATCTTCTCGCGGTAGCCGGCGCCATCGAGCTCGCCGCGCTTGAAGGCGGCGCGCGCGGCGCGGATCTGCGCCGTCTGTGGAAAGGAGCCGATGGTGGTGGTGGGCAGCGGCGGCAGCGCGAAGCGAATCCGCTGCACGGCCTGGCGTTCGGCGAAGGGTGAAGCGCGGCGATCGTCGCCGGCCACGCGGCGCGCGAGGCGCAAGGCCACGTCCGCCCGATGCACGCGCGGGCTGGCGCGGCGCGCTGCGACCGCGGCGCGGGCGGATGCGAGCGCGGCTGCGACGCCCTCCTCCTCGCCATCGAGCACGGCGCGCAGCACGCGCAGCTCGCCCAGCTTCTCGACCGCGAAAGCCAGCCAGGACTTCAACTCGGGGTCGAGCCGGTCTTCCGCGGCCAGACTGAAAGGCACGTGCAGCAGCGAGCACGAAGGCGCGATCCACAGCTCGCCCCGGTGCTTGGCGGCGACCGGCCGCAGGCGAGCGAGCGCGGCATCGGGGTCGGCGCGCCAGATGTTGCGGCCGTCGACGATGCCGACCGACAGCACCTTGTGCGCCGGCAGCCAGTCGGCCACGCCGGTGAGCTCGTCGGGCGCGCGCACCGCATCGACGTGCAGGCCGGCCACGGGCAGCTGGCAGGCCAGGCGCAGGTTGTCCGCGAGCGGCGAGAAATACGTGGCCAGCAGCAGCTTCGGCGCATTGCGCGCGAGCTGCCAGTAGACGCGCTCGAAGGCCTGGCGCCAGGCTTCGGGCAGGTCCAGGCCCAGGATGGGCTCGTCGATCTGCACCCATTCCACGCCCTGCGCCTTCAGGCGCGCCAGCACCTGCCCGTAGACCGGCAGCAGTGATTCGAGCAGGCTGAAGCGGTCGAAGCCGGCCTGCTTCTCCTTGCCCAGCCACAGAAAGCTCAACGGCCCGAGCAGCACGGCCTTGACGGCGTGGCCGGCCTTCTGTGCCTCGGCGACCTCGTCGAAGAGCCGGACCGACGCCAGGCCGAAGCGCGTATGCGGCGAGAACTCCGGCACCAGGTAGTGGTAGTTGGTGTCGAACCACTTGGTCATCTCCAGGGCGAAGCGGCCGTGCTCGCCATGGGCGCAGCCGGGGTGGTCGTGCACCTCGGCCGCAACGCCGCGCGCCATCGTGAAGTAGCGAGAGAGCTCGGGCTCGTCGCCCTTGAAGTCGAAGCGCGCCGGCTCGCAGCCCAAGAGCTGGATGTGGTTGGCCACATGGTCGTAGAAGGCGAAGTCGCCCACGGTCACGAACTCCAGGCCGGCGTCGCGCTGGGCCTGCCAGTGGCGCCGGCGCAGCTCGCGGCCGGCCGCTTCGAGGGCCTCGCGGTCGATCTCGCCGCGCCAGTGTTGTTCGAGGGCGAACTTGAGTTCGCGCTGCGCGCCCATGCGCGGGAAGCCGAGGGTGTGGATGCGTGTCATCCCCCGATGGTCGGCCTTCCTGGCCTATGATTCAAACGAAAGCTTTTGCCGTTCAACTTGAATTTTGTTCATGGCCCAATCCGTTCTCGAGATCCGCCACCTGCGCACCCTCGTCGCGCTGCGCGACACCGGCAGCCTGGTGCGCGCGGCCCAGTTGCTCAACCTCACGCAGTCGGCGCTGTCGCACCAGATCAAGCTGCTCGAGGAGCGCTACGAGGCGGCATTGTTCGAGCGCAAGTCCGTGCCGCCCCAGTTCAGCGGCGCCGGCCTGCGCCTGCTGCAGCTGGCCGACGCCGCGCTGCCGCTGGTCGAGGAAGCGGAGCGCGACGTCTCGCGGCTGGCGCAAGGCGGCGCCGGCCAGCTGCGCATCGTGGTGGAGTGCCACACCTGCTTCGACTGGCTGATGCCGGCCATGGACGCGTTCCGCACGCGCTGGCCCGAGATCGAGCTGGACATCGTTTCCGGCTTCCACCCGGACCCGATCGCGCTGGTGCTGCAGAAGCGCGCCGAAGTGGCCATCGTCTCCGAGCAGGATGCCGCGGAGACGGTGGACTACCACCCCCTCTTCCGCTTCGAGATCATGGCGCTGGTGGCCAACGAGCATCCGCTGGCGGCCAAGCCCTACCTCACGGCGCGCCATTTCGCGGACCAGACGCTGATCACCTACCCCGTGCCCGACGAGATGCTCGACATCGTGCGCCAGGTGCTGGCACCGGCCGGCGTCGAGCCCGCGCAGCGCCGCACGACCGAGCTCACGGTCGCGATGCTGCAGCTGGTGGCCAGCGGCCGCGGCATCGCGGCGCTGCCGCTGTGGGCGGTGCAGAACTACCTGGACCGGGGCTACGTCACGGCCCGGCCGGTGGGCAGGAAAGGGCTCACGGGGGAGCTGCACATGGCCTGCACCGCATCGACCTCGACCAGGCCCTGGCTGGAGGACTTCGTGCGGATCACGCGGGAGACCTGCTTCAAGAGCCTGCCGGGGATCGCGCTGCTGTGAACGCCCTCAGGCGACGAGCGCCACGGCCGCGCGCTGGCCGACCAGCTCCAGCACCCGCTCGCCGGACACCGTCTCGTGGACCAGCAGCTCTTCGGTCAGCGCGTCCAGCGCGCGGCGATGCGCGCGCATGAGCTGCTGGCACTGGAGATTCAACCCCTCGAGCAGCTGATTGGCCTGGCGCACCGCGGCCGCGATCTGCCGGGACGCATGCTGCGCCGGGAGTGCGCCGATGCTGAAGAGCGTGCCGTCCTGCCCGAAGCCGTAGCGCCCCACCATGTCGAGCGCCAGCTTGGAGGCCTGCTGCAGGTCCTGGCTGGCCCCGCTCGACGCCTCGTCGAAGACGGCCAGCTCGGCGTTGCGCCCGCCCAGCAGCATCTGGATGTGTTTCTCCATGTCGCTCTTGAGCACCAGCGTCTGGTCTTCCTCCTGCGTGACGAGCGTGACGCCCAGCGCGCCGCCGCGCGGCAGGATGGTGACCTTCTCCACCTTGCCGTAGCCCAGCACCGCCGAGACCAGCGCATGGCCGGCTTCGTGCACCGCGATGTAGCGGCGCTCGCGCTCGCCGAGCGCGCGCTGCGCGCCATTGAGCTCGCCGATGCGCGTGGTCTCGATGGCTTCCATCAGATGGCCCATCGTGACGGCCCGGCTGTCCGCGCGCGCGGCCACGAGGGCCGCATGGTTGACGATGTGGGCGATGGTGGCCGGCGACAGCCCGGTGGTCAGCCGCGCGAGCTGCTCGTGGTCGATCGCGCCTTCGGTGCGCAGCTTGCCGGCGTAGAGCCTGAAGATCGCAGAGCGGTCGCGCACGTCCGGCAGCTTGACGTGGACGCGGCGGTCGAAGCGGCCTTCGCGCAGCAGGGCTTCGTCGATGTGTTCCTCCAGATTGGTCGCGCCGACCACGATCACGCCTTCGTTGGCCGCGAAGCCATCCATCTCGACCAGCAGCTGGTTGATGATGCGGTTGCTTTCCGACTCGGCCGGCCCGGCGCCCGCCGAGGTGCGCTTGGAAATGCCGTCCAGCTCGTCGATGAACAGGATGCAGGGCGCATTCTTGCGGGCAGTCTCGAAGAGCTTCTTGACCTTCTGGACGCCGACGCCGTAGAACTTGGAGGTGAATTCGCTGCCGTTGGTGGCGATGAAGCGCGCGCCGCATTCGCCGGCCAGCGCTTTCGCCAGCAAGGTCTTGCCCACCCCGGGGCCTCCGAGCATGAGCACGCCGCACGGAGCGCGCGCCCCGATCGCGCGATAGCGGCCGGGGTCCTTCAGGTAGTCGACGATGTCCTGCAGCGCGTGCTTGGCCTCGCCTGCGCCGATGACCTGGTCGAAGCCGATGCCGGCCGGCGCCTCGACCAGCTTCGCGCTGCCGCCGATCGAATCGCGCATCGTGTAGACCACGAAGGCGATCAGCAAAAGAGGCAGGAAGATGCCGGCCAGGTCGCGCGCGGTCGTGAGCGTCCGGTCGTCCGCGGCAGGCGCGCCCACGGTGCTGTCCGGCAGCACGACGAGCTGGAACGGGTGCGCGCCGCCTTCCTTGGCCTGGGCCACGGCCACGGCGGCAAAGGAGCCGCGCCCGTCGACCACGAAGTAGCGCTCGCCCGCGGTGGTGGAGACGAGCAGCGCGTTGGGCGCGAGACCCACGGCGCCGACCTGGCCGGTGCGCAGGTCGCGCAGCAGGTCGGAACCGTCCTTCTCGACGGCGGTCCAGCCTTCCGGCGCATGGCGCATCTCATGCGCCGGCCCGCCGAGCCGGCGAGCGGGCGCGCTGTCGTTCAGGTGGAAAAACACGGCTGCGGCGGCGAGTGCAGCCAGGGCGATGACGAGTGCGAGGGTCAGGCGGGCCTTCGAGCGAAGGAGTCGATGGAAATGCTTCATGCGGCGAGTGCGCGGATCGGGGATGCCGGATCGTAGGCAATCCACCGCGCGCAAAGCCGCCTGGGCGCTGCGTCGCCCAGGTAACAGTCAGAGTGCGTGCAATTGTTGGCGCTCAGCCGGCCTTCTGCACCAGCTTGATCACGCTCGAAAAATCCAGCAACCCATGCCCCGCCAGGCTGTGCGCCGCATACAGGTTGCGCGCCAACCCGCCCAGCGGCGTCGAAGCGCGCACCGCGGCGGCGTTCTCCTGCGCCAGGCCCAGGTCCTTGAGCATGAGGTCCGTGCCGAAGCCACCGGCATAGCCCTTGGAAGCCGGCGCGTTCTCCATCACGCCCGGCAGCGGGTTGTACTTTTCGAGCGCCCAGTTGCCGCCCGAGCTGCGGCGCATGATCTCCGACAGCACCTTGGGGTCGAGCCCGTTGGCCACGCCCAGGGCGATGGCTTCCGAGGTGCCGATCATCAGGATGCCGAGCAGCATGTTGTTGCAGATCTTGGCGGTCTGGCCCGCGCCGGCCTCGCCGGCGTGGAAGATGTTGGCGCCCATCTTCTCCAGCACCGGGCGCGCACGCTCGAGGTCGGCCGCGGCGCCCCCGACCATGAAGGTCAGCGTGCCCGCGATCGCGCCGCCGGTGCCGCCGGAGACGGGCGCATCGATCACCGCCACGCCCCGCTTGGCGCCGGCCTGGGCCAGCTTGCGCGAGGTCGCCGCGGCGATGGTGCTGCTGTCGATCACGAGCGTGCCGGGCGCAATGCGCTCCAGCAGCCCGGGCTGGCCCTCGCTGCCGAAGTAGAGCGAGTCCACATGCTGGCTCGCAGGCAGCATGCTGATCACCACCTCGGCGCCGGCCAGCGTATCGGCCGCGGACGCGGCGATGGGCACGCCTTCGTCGGCGAGCTTCTTGCAAGCCTCGGCCGAGAGGTCGAAGGCGCTGAGCACGTGGCCGGCCTTGTGCAGGTTGAGGGCCATGGGGCCGCCCATGTGGCCCACGCCGATAAATGCGATCTTCATGCGGGTCTCCGTTCTTTCTGGTGAATGCGCGTGCAGGGCGGAGTCAGGCCAGCCGGGCCAGCTCTTGCGGCATCTCGCCGCGCGGGCGCAGGTGGTCCTCGACGAACTCCGGCGTGATCTCCTCGAGCGTGGCCGGGTTCCATTTCGGATTGCGGTCCTTCTCGATCAGCAGCGCGCGGATGCCCTCGGCGAAGTCCTTGTGCGCGCAGAAGCCCAGCGAAGTCCAGTACTCGAGGCGGAACACCTCCGCCAGCGACATGTGCTTGACGCGGTGCCACAGCGCGAAGGAGACGGCGGCGGTGCTCGGCGCGCCCTTGGCGAAGGTCTGGGCGGCCGTCTGCAGCCAGGGGTCTTCCGACTTCAGCGCGCGCAGGCGCTTCGCGATGTCCAGCAGATCGTCGCCGGCCATCAGGTCGTTGATGGCGTCGAAATGCTCGCGCACCTTCGACGGCTGCCGCTCGGCGCCCCGGCCCGCCTCGGCCAGCAGGCGCGACAGCGTGGCACGGTCGGCCGCGAGCTCGCCGCTCCAGGCTGCGGCCGCGATGCCCTCCAGCACCTGCGGCTTGCGCTCCTGCGGCACCACCAGGTCGGCCAGGCCGCAGAAGATCGCATCGGCCGCGTTGAGCGGCGCCGCGGTCAGTGCCAGGAACACGCCCACACGTCCCGGCATGCGCCGCAGGAACCAGCTGCCGCCGACGTCGGGGTAAAGGCCGATGTTGATTTCCGGCATTGCCACGCGGCTCTGCAGCGTCACGACCCGGTGCGAGGCGCCCGCCATCAAGCCGACGCCGCCGCCCATCACGATGCCGTGCCCCCAGCACAACAGGGGCTTGGGAAAGGTGTGGATCAGGTAGTCGAGCTCGTATTCCTCCCGGAAGAAGTCTTCCGCATAGGTGTTGCGCGCCGGGCCGCATTGCAGCAGCGTCTGGTAGAGCTGCCGCAGGTCGCCGCCGGCGCAGAAGGCTTTCTCGCCCGCAGCCTGGAGCAGCACGCCGGCCACGGAGGGGTGTTCTGCCCATTCGCGCAGCTTCGGCGTGAGCAGGCGCACCATCGCCACCGACAGCGCGTTGAGCGAGGCTGGCGCGTTGAGAGTGGCAATGCCGAAGCGCTTGCCGCCGGCGGTGTCGATTTCGTCGAAGAGAACTACGGGGTCGGTCATGGGTTGTCGAATCGGGAAAGCGGGCTCAGCGGATGTCGCTGTCGCCCTCCAGCAGCTTGCGCGAGACGATCACGCGCATGATTTCGTTGGTGCCTTCGAGGATCTGGTGCACGCGCGCATCGCGCACCAGCCGCTCCAGCGGGAATTCGCTCAGGTAGCCGTAGCCGCCGTGCAGCTGCAGCGCCTCGTTGCAGACATCGAAGCCGGCATCGGTCGCGAAGCGCTTGGCCATCGCGCAATAGGTGCTCGCATCGGCATGGCCCGCATCGAGCTTGCTGGCCGCCAGCCGCACCATCTGGCGTGCGGCCACCAGCTCGGTCGCCATGTCGGCCAGCTTGAACTGCAGGGCCTGGAAGCTCGCGAGCGGCTTGCCGAACTGCTGGCGCTCGTGCAGGTAGCGCCGCGCGGCATCGAGCGCGCCTTGCGCCGCGCCCACCGAGCAGGTCGCGATGTTGATGCGGCCGCCGTCCAGCCCCTTCATCGCGATTCGGAAGCCCTCGCCCTCGCTGCCCAGCAGGTTCTCGGCCGGGATGCGCACGTTGTCGAAATTGATGGTGCGCGTGGGCTGGCTGTTCCAGCCCATCTTGTGCTCCTTCTTGCCGTAGCTGATGCCGGGCGCGTCGGCGGGCAGCGCGAAGGCCGAGATCCCGCCGGCGCCGCCGCCGCCGGTGCGAGCCATCAGCACCAGCACGTCGGTCGAGCCGGCGCCGGAGATGAAGGCCTTGCCGCCGTTGATGAGGTACTCGCCGCCCTTCAGCTCGGCCCGCGTCTTGAGCGAGCCGGCATCCGAGCCGGCGCCCGGCTCGGTCAGGCAATACGACGCCAGCTTGCGCCCGCTCGTCAGATCCGCTCCCCAGCGCTCGCGCACCGCCGGCCCGCCCCAGGTGCCGAGCATCCAGGTCGCCATGTTGTGGATGGTGATGAAGGCGGTGGTCGACGGATCGACCGCGGCCATCTCCTCGAACACCAGCGTGGCGTCGAGCCGTGGCAGTGCCAGGCCCTCGATGCTCTCGGGCGCATAAAGGCCGCAGAAGCCCAGCTCGCCGGCCTTCGCGATGGCTTCTTTCGGGAAGGTGCCTTCCGCATCCCACTGCGCGGCATGCGGAGCGAATTCCGCGACCGCGAACTCGCGCGCGGTCTGCGCAAAGGCGCGCTGCTCCTCGGAAAGTTCGAAGTCCATGCAGCCGAGGTTACTTGAGGCTGATGGTGGTGTTCAGGCCATGGGCGGTGGCATCGTCGAACCAGCGCGCCGTCACGGTCTTGGTCTGCGTGTAGAACATGATGACCTGCTTGCCATAGGGGCCGAGGTCGCCCAGCTTGGAGCCGCGCGAGCCGGTGAAGGAGAACATCGGCACCGGCACCGGGATCGGCACGTTGATGCCCACCTGGCCGACGTCGATGTCTTCCTGGAAGCGACGCGCCGCCGCACCCGACTGCGTGAAGATCGCGGTGCCGTTGCCGTTCGGATTGGCGTTGATCATCTCGATCGCCTCGTCGATGCTCTCGGCGCCCGCCACGCACAGCACCGGGCCGAAGATCTCCTGGTCGTAGATGGTCATGCCGGGCTTCACGCCGGAAAAAATGGTGGGGCCGACGAAGTTGCCTTTCTCGTACCCCGGCACTGCGGGCTTGCGGCCATCCAGCTCCAGCGTGGCGCCGTCGGCCACGCCGCGCTCGATGAGGCCGGTGACGCGCTCATAGGCCGCACACGACACCAGCGGGCCGACGTCCACGCCCTTCTCCGTGCCGGCGCCGATCTTGAGCGTCTTGGCCTTCTCGACCAGGTCCGGAATCCACTTGCGCGCCTCGCCCACCAGCACCGCGACCGACACCGCCATGCAGCGCTGTCCCGCCGCGCCGAAGCTCGCGCCGACCAGCGCGTTGAGCGACTGGTCCTTGTGCGCATCGGGCATGACGATCGCGTGGTTCTTCGCGCCCATCATGCATTGCACGCGCTTGCCGGCCAGCGTGGCGCGGTTGTAGACATGGGTGCCGACCTTGGTCGAGCCGACGAAGGAGATCGCCTTGATGTCCTTGTGGTCGCAGATCGCGTTGACCACCGCCTCGCCGCCATGCACGACGTTGAGCACGCCCGGCGGGATGCCCGCTTCGAGCGCCAGCTCGCACAGGCGCATGGTCACCATCGGGTCCTGCTCGGAAGGCTTCAGCACGAAGGTGTTGCCGGTGACGATGGCCATCGGAAACATCCAAAGCGGGATCATGGCCGGGAAGTTGAAGGGCGTGATGCCCGCGCACACGCCAAGGGGCTGCAGCAGCGTGTAGGTGTCGACGCCCCCGGCCACATTGTTGGCCAGCTCGCCCAGCTGCAGGTTGCCGATGTTCGACGCATGCTCGACCACTTCGAGGCCACGGAACACGTCGCCCTCGGCGTCGGGCAGGGTCTTGCCCTGCTCGGCGGTGAGGATGGCGGCCAGCTCGCCCATGTGCTCGCGGATCAGCTGCTGGTACTTGAGGAAGATGCGCGCACGGGCGCCGATGGCGGTCTTGCGCCAGGTCTTGAAGGCGTCCTGGGCCGAGGCCACGGCGGCATCGACCTCGGCCTGCGTCGCGAAGGGCACGCGCGCCAGGACCTCTTGCGTGGCGGGGTTGACGATATCGCGCCATTCGCTGGTCTTCGACTCGACGAACTTGCCGCCGATCAAGAGCTTGACGGTGGCGACCTGGGTCGCGGGCGTGGTGGTGGCATCCATGGATTTGTCTCCTGAGTAAAGGCTCAGCGACCGATGCTAGCTTTGCACTTTTGCCATGGCAATAGACAAATACGCACTCGGGATCTGCATAATTGCAAAGCATGGACTGGGACAACCTGCGCTTTTTCCTGGAGCTGGCGCGCTCCGGCACGCTGGTGAGCGCGGCGCGCCGGCTGGCGGTCGATCACACGACGGTGGCGCGGCGCATCCAGGCGCTGGAAAAGGAGATCGGCAGCGCCCTCTTCGCACGCGAGGCCGGCGGCCATCGGCTCACCGAGGCCGGCCGGCGGCTGCAGCCGCAGGTGGAGGCGATGGAGGGGGCTTTCCTCGCGGTGGAAAGCGCGGCGCCGGCTGCGCAGGCGGGCCTCTCGGGCCTGGTGCGCATCGGCGCCACCGAGGGCTTCGGCACCATGGTGCTGGCGCCCCGGCTGGCGCGCTTCGCGCAGCAGCATCCCAAGCTGTTGATCGACCTGCTGGCGATGCCGCGGCTGGTCCACCTGTCGCGCCGCGAGGCCGACATCGTGATTTCGCTGGAGCGGCCGGCGCGCGGCCCCGTCATGGTGAGCAAGCTGACGGACTACGTGCTGCGCCTCTATGCCTCGGCCGACTACCTCGGATCACATCCGCCCATCGCATCGCGCGAGGACCTGCGCGGCCACACCTTCATCAGCTACGTGGACGATTTGCTCTTCAGCAAGGAACTGCAGTACCTGGACGAGCTGTACCGCCCCGATGCCTTCGCGCTGCGCAGCACCAGCATCCTGGCGCAGCACCAGGCGACGGCGGCCGGCGCCGGCATCGCGGTGCTGCCCGCCTTCCTGGCCGAGCGCGATCCGCAGCTGCGCACCGTGCTGCCCGGCGAGGCGAACTTCACGCGCACCTTCTGGATGTCGATGCCCGCGGAGAACAAGCACCTGGCGCGGATGCAGGCGGTGTGGCAGTTCCTGCGGGAGACGGTTGAAGCCCAGCGGTCAGTGCTGCTGCCGCCCGAGTGAAGCTTCACGGTTTGGCTGCCCACCGACAGCCAGCAAGGCGCGCTCAGCGACGCGAATTCCTCTGGTACCAGGCCGCAGCCTCCCCTCGCGATGAGAGATCGAGCCGGTCCAGAATTCGCGCTATGTGGCGCTTGACGGTGTGTGGGCTCAGATCCAGCGCCCGGGCAATCAGCTTGTTGCTTTGCCCTGCGGCCAGGCACTGCAGGACTTCGGTTTCTCGCGCGCTGAGGGGGCCTTTGGCGCCGCCCGCGGTGACGCGGTCTTCCGATGGACCGGCGCGCCATTGCCTTGCCAGTTCCGACCAGGCGTCGAGAACCGCCAGATCCTGCAGTGCTTCGCAGTCCCTGCGCGCACGCGCCAACTCCTCCAGCACTGCAGGCCCGCAGAGCAGCGCGCCGCCGGCGTCGCTCACCGCACCCACGCCATCGCCCCACGGGGCCAGCACGCTCCGCGCTGCCGGCGGTGAGCCGGCTCGCAGTTCGGCCACCGCCAGGCACCCACGCACGAACGCATCGAAGCCGACACGATCCACGTCGGCCGAGCCCTCGACCACAAGGCGCAGGGCTCGCAGCGCATCCTCGTTGCGTCCCTCGTGCAGCGCGTACCGGGCCTCCAGCGCCTGCATGCTGAGTTTCGGGAACGCAGTCGTGCCGCCGAGCCCACCCAGATCGTGCAGCGCCTGGCGCACGCGCGGCCAGTCGTCCGCAGCGGCCGACTGGCGTCCCGACCACGCGATGACGTTCGTTTTCCAATCCGCGTGGAGCGTCGGTGCGGCCGCGTTGGACAAAAGGGCCTCGCACCCGGCGCGCACGCCTTCCTTGTCTCCGCTCATGGCGTGAAACACCACCAACGCGGCCAGCAAAGGGACGGACAGGCTGCGCGGCTGGCCGAGCCATCGGCTCTGCTCCTGCAATCGCTCGATGGCCGTGCGGGCGGCCTCGCGATCGCCCCGCCACATGGCGAGCCAGGTGTCGAGCACGGTGGCCGCCGCCTGCAGAGGCTCGCTGCCATCGCGCGCGGCTGCGTGCGCTCCTTCCACGAAGCGCCGCATCGGGCCTGCCACGCCGGCCCGACCGATCATCATGTACATCCGAGGCATGCAACGGTGCCAGAGATGCGCAGGCGCATCGTGCGCCAACAGATCCGCCATCTTGGCCAGATGGCCGGCCGGCCCGGCCGACGGACCGTAGATCGCGCTGCACCAATGCTCGAAGAGCTCGATCAGCACGGCCGTTTCGCGCCTGGCGGGCTCGGCCGGGACCGCCCGCGCCTGGGCCTTCGCTTCCTCGAGCCTCCCCATGAAAAGCAGCGAGATCGCCCCCAGGAGGCGTGCCTCCTGCGCATCGCCGGGGCGGCCGAGCCTTTCCAGACCCGGCGCCGCCCGGCCCATCCACTTCACGACGGAAGGATCTTCGAATTCCTGCCAGGCACACAAGCCTCTGGCATAGGCCAGTTCCGGCGATGCGTCCCGCCTGTGCTGCGGGAACTGCTCGATGAGCCGCACCACCTGGGCGCTGTCGCCTGCGGTCAGAAGTGCAGGCGCAAGATCCGCCAGGACCTGCTCGGCCTGCGGCCAATCTCCGGCGCGCATCCAGAGCTTCACCCGGCGAACGGGATCTCGCTCGGACTCCGCCGCACGCCTCAACAGCTGCGGCACCTCCTGGGGCAGTTGCTGCCCGAGCTTCTCATCCAGGAAGTCGCGGAACAGATCATGCAGCCGCAGGATGGGCTCCCCGCCCTGGAGCACCGAGACAAACAGCCCTCCTCGCTCGACGTCCTCCAACAACTCGGCCGCCCGGGGGCTGCCGCTCACCATGGCGCAGCGGCCGGCGGTCAGCTCCGGCAGCACCGAGCAGCGCAGCAGGAAGGTGCGCAGCTCCTGCGGCATCTGCTCCAGCACCTCGCTGGCCAGATAGTCGAAAAGGTGCCGCCTGCTCTGCCTGCTGCCGATCCGGTCGACCCCGCCGGGGCCGGCGGTCGCGTCCACGCTCAGCCATACGCCGGCCGGCCATCCCTCGGTACGCTCGTAGAGTCCTCGGGCCACCTGTGGGTCGTCGGTCCCTGTGATGGATTGGCGAAGGCTGCGAACTTCCTCCATTGAAAAGCTCAGCACATCCTGGCGGAACTCGGCCAACTCACGGCGAACGCGCAGTCGCGCCAGAGCCAGCGGCGGTTCCGTGCGCGTGGCGATCACCAGGGTCCAGTTGATGGGAAGGCTTTCGAGCAGGCTGTCGAGGAATGCGAACACGCGTGCGTCCGACACCGCATGCAGGTCGTCCAGTGCGATCAGGCCGCGCTGGACGTCCGTCGCTGCCAGCGTGTCCAGCATCATTTTGGCCACGCTGCGCGGGCCGTCGTCCTTCGCGGCCAGCGCTGCCAGCGCCTCCGGCGCAATGCGCCAGGGCGGGTCGTAGGGCTCGAGCGCCTCGATCAGGCACAACAGCAGGCGCGGCAGGTCGTCGTCGGCGTCGGCCGTCACCCAGGCGACGGCGTGGTCCGGCGGCAGCCGCTGCAGCTGGCGCGACAAGGCCACCGTCTTGCCGAACCCGGCCGGCGCGACGAGAAGCACCAGGCTCTGACGGATCAGCGCCTCGCCAAGCCGGCGATCCAGGTCAGTGCGCTCGATCAGTCGGGCGCGAGGGCGGGGAAGCCGGATCTTTGCTGGCGCGAGCGTGTGGGCGTGGATCGCAGTGGGCTCGTCAAGCACGCCTTTGCTCCTGGTACCGCGTTCCAGCTCCGCCCCGCTCGATCAATCCGGCGCGAAATCGCGGCGGCTGGATCTTGGTTTGAGCAAAAGTCGCACGCTGCATCGTTCCTCCGGCCCGAGACCGGACTATAGGGCCAAGGACACCCCCGCGGAACCAACCCATTGGCTCGCCGTTGGCTCTCGATTGGCCTATGCACCCGGCCTTGGACGGGGAACACTGGCACCGGACCGACAAGAGTATCCGGACGCGCCTCGCGATGACGGGGCACGCGCCAGTCACAAGTTCCCAAATCATGCATGTCATCGACCATTCCACCCTGCCTCGCCTCCACGCCGAAGGGCGGCAGCGCTTTGCCGCGGCCCACCGGGGCCTGGGCTTTGCGCCTTTCGAGCTCTGGATGGAGGTCCTCGAGATCGATGCGCGCGTCGATCTTCAGCCGATCGAATGTGCCCGGATCGTCCTGGTGCTCACCGGCCACGGCAAGCTCGTGGTCGACGGTGCGGCCCAACGCTTCCACGCCCCCTGCAGCCTGGTCCTGCCCGCCGGGATCGACAGCCAGGTGGTCAACATCGGGGCCGAGCTCATGCAGCTCGTGACGGGCTTCACGCCGGCCGCTGCGGCAACGCCACCGGCTTGAGCCTAGGCCCCGACCATGGCCCTTCGGCCTTGGCCCTCTGCCTAGGCCGAACTGGCTCCTCTGGTCGATGTGCCGAAATCCTGAAAACCAAATACTTCGATCATGCGCAGGAAGAGATGAATCGCTCTCCGCGCCCCACTGATCGGAGATTGTCATGAGCTCAGCCGCCGCCACTTCGCTGGACAACCTGCATTCCGGCCTTCAGCCCCTGCATCACCGGACGCCCGAGAGGGCCCGCATCTCTGCCTCCCTTCAATCCGTGTTACGCCAAACCGCCGCGCGGTCTGTCGAGATCTGGCACAAGCTCTCGCGCAAGACCCAGATCCTGCTTGTCGCCCTGTCAATGACCTTCTCCAGCTTCGGTCTGTCGATGATCGTGGCGACCCTCTCGCGTTGATGCTCAAGGCCAGCGAGCCGGGTGACTGCCCGGCGGCATCGAAGGCCGCCGCCACGCGACCGGCGTTCGGCCCAGCCGTGCACTGAGCCGCATGCTCCGCAGCTCGCCGAAGCCGGAAGCGGCACTCTCCAGCCAAGGCTCGATCTTCGGACTGGACACCTCGAATCCACTCGGAATCCGTCCCAGGCCGCGCAGCCAATGCCCGGTCTGCGCCAGCGAGACCCGGACGTGCCAGCTGCCGCCTTCGCGCTGCTGGCGCCACAGCGCCGCCGCCGCGCCCATCGCGATCAGGTAGCCGGTCGCCTCGTCGAGGATCTGCATCGGCAAGGGCCGCGGCTTGCCTGCCCCGGCCGCCTCGCCCTCGGCGTGGTTGAAGCCCATGGCCGTCTGCACCAGCGAATCGAAGCCGCGGCGCGGTGCCCAGGGGCCGTGCGAGCCGTAGGCCGAGAGCGAGACGTGAACGATGCCGGGGCGCCGCCGCGCCGTCTGCTCGGGCCCGAAGCCCAATTCGGCCAGGCCGCCGGGCCGATAGCCCTGCACGAACACGTGCGCCTCGGCCAGCAGCTCCTCGAGCGAGCTCCGCCCGGCCTGGCGGCGCAAGTCCAGATGCGTCGAGAGCTTGCCTCGGCTGGTGTCCGCAATGGCCTCGATGTTCGGCAGATGCGGTGCGTTGACCATCATGACATCCGCCCCGAAGGCCGCCAGCGCGCGGCAGCCGACCGGGCCAGCCAGCACGCGCGTGAGATCCAGCACGCGCAGGCCCGCGAGCGGCGGCTGCGATTCGGCCAGCGGCGCCAGCGTCCGGGGCGGCGCTTCGCCGATGCGCTCGATGGCGAACAGCGGCTGGGCCGCGATGGCCCGACCCTGCGGCGTCGCATCCCATTCGTCGAAGCGGCGCAGCGCGGTCGCGACCAGCCCGGCCTCGGCCGCGGCGGTCTCGAAATCGATCGCTTTCATGCCCCGCATGGCTGCCTCCGCGTCGGCCCGCTGCGCCGTCGAGGGGTCCAGCCCCATCAGGCGCAGCGCCCCCTCGCGATGGTGGGCGAAGTTCGCATGCACGCGCACCCAGCCGTCGGCGCAGCGGTAGAGGCCCGAGACGGGATCCCACTGCGGCGGCACCCGCCCGTTCAGGCTGAACCAGGCGGTGCATTCCATCGCCGCATGCAACATGTCGACCGTGACCTGCTGGCGCGGCGTGCCACGCAGATGGCCGAGCTCGCAGGCCGCGAGCGCGGCGGCGGCGATGCTGGCCTGCGCGGCCGTGCCCACGGCGAAGGAGGAAGGCAGCACCGGGTCGGCGCCGGTCAGGCGGGCGAAGGCCAGGGCCTCCTCGGGGAGCGCGGCAAGGGTCCAGAGGGACCGGAGGGCTTCTTCGGGGCGCATGGGTCTCCTCGAGGCATCTCCATACGGGGATCAGTACCGCCGCGCGAGGCAGAAGGCTGCTGCCCTCACCCCTGCCCTCTCCCGGAGGGAGAGAGAGCAAGACCCTAGTGCAGGAGCTTGACGCCGGTCTTGGCCTGCAGCGCCTCGAAGGTGACGCCCTCGGCCAGCTCGACCACCTTCAGGCCCTCGGGCGTGACGTCCATCACCGCCAGGTCGGTGATGATGCGGTCCACCACGCCCACACCGGTCAGTGGCAGCGTGCATTCCTCGAGGATCTTGAGATCCTCGGTGCCGTCCTTCTTGCGGGCCACATGCTCCATCAGGACGATCACGCGCTTCACGCCCGCCACCAGGTCCATCGCGCCGCCCATGCCCTTGACCATCTTGCCCGGGATCATCCAGTTGGCGAGGTCACCCTTGGCGCTCACCTGCATGGCGCCGAGGATCGACAGGTTGATCTTGCCGCCGCGGATCATCGCGAAGCTGTCGTGGCTGCCGAAGATGGCCGAGCCGGGCAGCGTGGTCACCGTCTGCTTGCCGGCGTTGATCAGGTCGGCGTCGACCTGATCCTCGGTCGGAAAGGGACCGATGCCGAGCATCCCGTTCTCGCTCTGCAGCCAGACTTCCTTGTCGCCGACGAAGTTGGCCACCAGCGTGGGGATGCCGATGCCCAGGTTCACGTAGAAGCCGTCTTCCAGCTCCTGGGCGGCGCGCGCCGCCATCTGGTCTTGGGTCCAGGGCATGTCAGGCTCCTTTGTTGCTGTTCTTGACGGGGGCCGGCACTTCGCTGCCGGCGGCGGCCTGGGCAATGGCGGCCTGGGCCTCGACCTTGGCGGCGGCCACGTCGACCGCCGCGCTCACGGTGCGCTTCTCGATGCGCTTCTCGGGGTGGGCGTTGAGCACGATGCGATGCACGTAGATGCCGGGCAGGTGGATGTCGTCCGGCGCCAGTTCGCCGATCTCGACGATCTTCTCGACCTCGACGATGCAGATCTTGCCGGCCATCGCCGCGGCCGGGTTGAAGTTGCGCGCCGTCAGGCGGAAGCGCAGGTTGCCGGACTTGTCGGCCACATGGGCCTTGACCAGCGCCACGTCGGGCACCAGCGAGCGTTCCATCACGTAGGTCTCGCCATCGAACTCGCGCAGCTCCTTCCCCTCCGCCACCAGCGTGCCCACGCCGGTCTTGGTGAAGAAGGCCGGGATGCCGGCGCCGCCGGCGCGCAGCTTCTCGGCCAGCGTGCCCTGCGGGGTGAATTCGAGCTCCAGTTCCTTGGCCAGGTACTGGCGCTCGAACTCCTTGTTCTCGCCCACGTAGCTCGCGATCATTTTCTTGATCTGGCGGGTCTCCAGCAGCTTGCCCAGGCCGAAGCCGTCGACGCCGGCGTTGTTGGAGATGCAGGTCAGGTTCTTGACGCCCGAATCGTGCAGTGCATCGATCAGCGCTTCGGGAATGCCGCAGAGACCGAAGCCGCCGACCGCGAGCGTCTGGCCGTCGGCCACGACGCCCTTGAGCGCCGCATCGGCGGAGGGGTAGATCTTGTTCGCCATGATTCCTCGCTCGGAAATGGTGGTTGATGGATAACCCGCACGATACTACGTATGCGCATACGTAGTATTTCGTAATGGAGACACCCGACACTGCCCTCGCCCCCATCGACTACCGGCTCGCCTTCGAGGAGGCGCCGGTGGGCATGGTGCTGTCGCGCCATCGGATCATCGTCGATTGCAACGCGCGCCTGTGCGAAATGTTCGGTGCCACGCGCGAGATGCTGGTCGGCCAGTCCTTCCGCGTGCTCTACCCGAGCGTCGTCGAATTCGAGCGCATCGGCAAGCGCATGGAGCCGATCCTCAACGCCAGCGGCCGTTATGCCGACAACCGCATGATGCGGCGCGTCGGCGGCCTGCACGGCGCCTTTGCGGGCGAGACCTTCTGGTGCCACGTGAGCGGCCAGGCGCTCAACCGCGCGGCACCGCACGAGGCCGGCATCTGGACCTTCGAGGACCTGGGCTCGCGCCGCGCGGCCAAGGCCGAGCTCACGCCGCGCGAGCGCGAGGTGGCGGCGCAGCTGATGAAGGGCCTGACCTCCAAGGAAATCGGGCGGGCGCTGGGCATCAGCCACCGCACGGTCGAGATCCATCGCGCGCGGCTGATGCGCAAATATGTCGCGGCGACGACGGCGGAACTGGTGCAGAAGCTCATCGCGGCTTAGCTTGGAACCATTCCTGGGCTCGTGCCACTCTTGGGTCCACGAGGCATGTTCGTCGCCTGCAGTGAAGAATGATCGTGCGGATCTGCGTTCGCGGCCCCTGCAGTTCCGCAGGCTCGGCAACAGAAAAAAGGCCGGACCTCGTGAGCGCGCCGCCTCGCGCAGCTCTTGAAGCCTCGCGCGCAGCGGCGCATCATGCCGCCGTGCCCCACCTCGCATCCCCGCCGCCGATCCATGCGCTGCGCTTCGGCTGAGCGGCTTCGAAGAAGCGCGGCGCTGGCGCTGCTCGTCGTTGCCGGCTGCGCCCTGCCCGGCAGCGACGACACGTCGTCCCACGCCGAGCCGCCACCCACCGACTGCCACGCACATGTGGGCGCCGACCGCAACACGCTGCTGCCCGGCTACCTGCTGCCCGCGGCCCATGGCAATACCGTCTGCGTGCCCCTGCTGCTGAGCGCGCACCGCCCGCCGCGGCACTACGCCGGCCGCGACTTCTACGTCGACGAGTTCACCGACGCCAGGCTCAAGGCACGCTGGCGCACCTGCAAGGACGACGCCGCCTGCTTCCGGCGCATCGATGCCCAAATCCAGCGCTGGCTGCCGCCCAACCAGGAACGCGTGCGGCGCTCCACCGGCGTGGTCGATCCCTCCGGTGCGATCGACCCGCACGGCCAGGTCGACCTGCGCCAGATCCGGCGTCCGGCCTTCTTTGCGAAGCCGCCCTACCGCGAGGCCATCGCGCAGGCAGAGTCGCGCACCTACACCGTCGAGTTCAGCGCACCGCGCGACAGCTTCGAGCGCCTCAGACTGCACATGACCGACACCATCAAGCTGCGCGGCTGGTACATCGAAGGCGCGGGCGTGGACGACGGAAAGGGTGGCCGCCTGCGCGCGCTGGTGATCATCGCCACGGGCGGCGGCGGGCAGATGACGGCGATCCAACACCCCGACGAGAAGCCCTACCGCATCGATGCCGCCACCGGCCGGGCCATCGCCATTGCCTTCCCCAACGCAAGCACCGAGACCATGGGCCAGCGCTGGTGGCGCGAGAACCTGCAGGCACTGAATGCCGCCGGCTTCGACGTGCTGGCCTACGACCGCCGCGGCGAGGGCATCTCCGGCGGCCTCAGCGACACCCACACGCTCGAGCAGGGCGAAGACGTGTTCCGCGTGCTCGATCAGTTGGAGAAAGGTGTCGGCATGCGCCTGCTCACGCCCTCGGGCGAGTTGATCGAAGGCAGTGCGGCGGGCGGCCGGCTGCTGGCCGGCATGAAAGCCAGGCAGATGCCGATCCTGCTCGGCGGCTACTCGCGCGGCTCCATGTCCACCGCCTGGGCCATGACAAAGAACTTTGTCGAGTCCTGCAGCTACGACCTGCCGGTCACCGCCTGCTCGCCGCCCAAGGGCTACAAGAACATCAAGGGTGCGATCCTGCTCGCCTCCTTCGCGAGCGGTGCCGGCTACGTGCCGGCAGCGCCGGACCTGGCAGACCGCAACCTGTTCCTCGGCGGCATGGCGGCCGACCACCACATCGTCTTCTATCCCAACTCGGCCACGCTCGCGGGCATGGCGCGATGGCCGGCCGCCTTTTTCGGCAAGGGCTTGTGGGACCGCGCCGAGAGCCTGGAGGGCACCATCGCCGCCTACGACCGCATCCGCGGCCTGAAGGAGATCGTGGTGGCGCGCGGCCCGCATTCGATGGAGACCTGGGACCCGGACGACCTGCGCTACCTGCAGGAACGCATGGTCGCTTTCGCGAAGGCGGCCGTGACGGGCGCCTCCAACGTGCCGGGCGGCAGGCCGTGGACAGACCTCAAGAGCCTGGTCGCGACCACGCCGGATCGCTGGGAGCCCTCCTCGCGCCCTTCCGGCCGCTAAGCGGAGGAACAGAAGCCGAGGAACTCGGTGCGGACACGGGTTACTCAGTGCGGCCTTCAACTATTTTTACGACCATGAACGTCAACCTCCGAACGAGCTCCCAGAACCTTCACCAGTCCAAGGCCAATAAAGTCGAAATCAAATCCGGCAAGGACCCGAAAACAACCGAACTGCGCCAACTGCTCGAAAAGATGTGCCCCACCCTGGACATACCGGAAAGAAACAGGGAGGGAGCAGCCGTCCTCTACAAGTTCATCGACTGCAAGACACTCTCACGAAAGGACAGCCTTGAGCTATCGGAATGGCTGGAACTCGAAGTCGGGCAGAACGTCGATCTGCTCGCTGCCATGCAGAAGAAAGCACCCTCTTTCGTGCCCACGCTGAACTTGATGAGTGTTCAGAGCCCCGAGGAAGCCGCTTCCCTGTTCGAGCAAGCCGCCACCAAGGGCATGACGTACGGCGTCAGCGTGACGCCCCAGGTTTCAGAACGCATTGCGGAGATGCTACTCGACGTGATGGCGAACCCGGAATCTCCCGTCACGAGCTTCGACGAAGCGATCATATGGGACCCTAGCCCAGACAACAGCGAGCTCCTGCGCAAATGCATCAATAACTGCACCAAGCTGCAATACGTGAGCGGATCCAAGCATGTGCTGTCATTGCTTGAGCGCAGCATCCCCGAAATCTCGTTGACAGGGAACCTCACAGCCGTGAGCGGATCCAACCATCTGCTGTCATTGCTTGAGCGCAGCATCCCCGAAATCTCGTTGACAGGGAACTTCAAAGACCACAAGCAATTTCAAGACGACCTCCTTCGAGTTCTGAGGCTGGGCGGCGTCGAGAAGGTCTCGTTCGAGAGTGAAACAGAAAGTTTGCTCCAATGCTTTGTCGACGCGGTTGCCGAGGCCAACGCGACGCTCTCGCCGCGGAGTAGCGTCCACAAGGTCGAACTCCTCACTGGCGACACAGTCGAAAACTGCAAAGAAGTAGTGGCCACGCTGCTCTCAGCAAAGCACGTGACGGACATCGCACTGCCCGATCCAAGCTGGATGCCCGATTCGAATGAGATGCTCAAAATGTACGAGAGTGGGGATTGCCTGGAATCGTTGCAATCGGTGACTTTCGATATGCCTGACGGCCTGGAGACCGAAGGACTCCCCGACCGCCTCGTATCGATCCTCCAACGCAACAAGCAACTGGCACTCCTGGCGACGAAGATGTAGCAGGGGCGTTTGCCCAATACAGGTCGGATGGGTCAGGCGTTGCCGGTACCCACCCGCGCGTCGCCGCCACGGACGGATCTCAAGAGCGTGGTCGCGACCACGCTGGATCGCGGGGCGTTCTCGCGCCCCGGCTAGTGGCCCGTTGGCGTTAGCCCCAGAACACCGCGAAATCCTCGACCGCTTCCCTCGGCATCCCGAGATCGTTCACCTCAGCCTTGATGTCCGCATACCCCAGGGACATGCCGCAGACCAGCGCCTGCGTCGCCGGCAGGCCGAGGAACTCCGAGACGACCGGCTCGTAGCGCACGAACGAGACCTGCGGGCAGGTGTCGAGCCCCCGGGCCCTTGCGGCAATCATGATCGTCTGCAGGAACATCCCGTAGTCGGCCCAGCTGTGCCGGGTGAGCCGGCGGTCGATGGTGAAGAGCAGCCCCACCGGCGCATCGAAGAAGCAGAGGTTGCGCCCCGACTGCCGGTAGCGCGCCGACGTGTCCTTGCGGTCGATGCCCAGCGCGGCGTAGTAGCGGGCGCCGAAGTCGGCCTGCCGCAACGCGCACTCCGCCGGCAGGTCGGCCGGAAAATGCGTCGAAGGCGGCAGCTCGTTGCGCTCGTGCGCCTGCATCAGCGCTTCGCTCAGGCGCCGCTTGGGCTCGCCCTCCAGCACGTGCACCCTCCAGGGCTGGGAGTTGGAGTTGCTCGGCGCGCAGCGCGCCACGCCGAGGATGTCCGCCACCACCGCGCGCGGGACCGGGGTCGGCCTGAAGGCGCGCACGGCTCTTCGCGAGCGGATCACGGCACCACGATGCCGGCAACGACGTCGCCCTCGGCCACCAGCGGTTCTGATTTCGCCATGCCGCCATGGTGCACGAGCGCCGCGCCGGCATCCACTGAACATTGCGCAAGATGCTCATGCACGAAACGACAGGGCGAGCCGGGCGAGCTGCTCCCGCAGCCAGACATGCGCCGGATCGTGCTCGTGCCGCCGATGCCAGACGGCGCGCATCGTCGCCTGCTGGGTCGCATACGGCAGCGCCTTCGCCAGCAGCTCGCGCCGGGCGACGAAGGCCTGCGCCAGCGGCGCCGGAACGATCGACAGCATGTCGCTGCCGGCCAGCAGATCGGGCACGGCGAGCGAATGCGGCACGGTGATCCGGTAGCGCGGGCGCAGGCCGGCCGAGGCCAGTGCGTCCTCCAGCGCCGCACGGTCGAACATCTCCGACTGGCGCGCCAGCCCGCGCTCCGCGATGAAGCCGCTGACCGCGCCCTCCTCCTGACCGCCCAGCGACACCGTCAGCAGCGGAAAGTCGGCCAGATCGGCGATGCGCGGCTTGCGGCGCGCGAGCGCATGCCCGCGACGGAAGACCAGCACGTCCTCCTGCAGCCACAGGCGCGCGCCCTGGAAGCGGGCCGGGACCTCGGCGAAGATGCCCAGCGCGATGTCGATGCGGCCGACGTCGATCTGCTCCGCCAGGTCCAGCCGCGTCGAAGGGCGCACCACCAGATCGATCGCCGGCGCCACCTCGGCCATGCAGGCGGCCAGCCGCGTCAGCAGCACCGAGCTGACGTAATCGTTGGCCGCGACCACGAAGCTGCGCGCCGTGCTCGCGGGGTCGAACGGCCGCACGCCGAGCGTGTCGTGAATGCTGCGCAAGGCCTCGCGCAGGGCTGGCGCCATGGCCAGTGCGCGGGCAGTCGGCTCCATGCCCTTGGGGGTCCGCACGAAGAGCTCGTCCTGCAGCGCCTCGCGCAGCCGCCCCAGCGCATGGCTGATGGCGGACTGGCTCAGGTGCAGCCGCTTGCCCGCGCGCAGCAGATTGCGGTCTTCGAACACGGCGTCGAAGACGCGCAGCAGGTTCAGGTCGATGCGCTTCGCGTTCAGCGCGGCCTGCGCTCTGGTGGTCATGTTGCACCTCGTGCATGTGGCGGTTGCAGATTCATCGCTTCCGGCGGCGGCGCAGCGCTGGCAATGTCCAGGCCTTCACCGAACCCGATGGAGCCCCGCGATGACCGAAATCTCCCGGCGACGATTCGCCAAGTATGTAGCCAGCCTCGTGCCGGTCCCCGCCATGCTCGCCGCCACCCCGGCGCGAGCGCAGCCGGACGGCGCGCCGGGCCGCATCGTGGTCGGCTATCCGGCCGGCGGGACGATGGACCAGACCGCGCGGCGCCTCGCCGAGTCCTGGCGCGCGCAGAACCGCGCCTACCTCGTGGACAACCGCCCCGGCGCCGCAGGCCGCATCGCCACCGCCCAGATGAAGCGCGAACGCGCCGATGGCAGCGTCGTGCTGTGCACCCAGACCTCGGCGATGACGATCTACCCGCATGTCTACACGCGGCTGTCCTACGACCCGGTCCGCGACCTGCGCCCGGTTGCGGCGCTGGCATCGTCCACCTGCGTGCTGGCGGTCAGCGCTGCGGTGCCCACCGAGGTGCGCACGCTGGCCGACTATGTCGGCTGGCTGAAGGCCAACGAGGCCGGCCGCAGCTATGCCTCGCCCGCCGCCGGCTCGCTGGCCCAGTTCCTCGGCTTCCGCTTCTCCCAGGCTGCGGGAGTCCCGCTGGCCCACGTGCCCTACCGCGGCTCCGCGCCGGCCCTGCAGGACCTGCTGGGCGGACAGGTCCCTGCCTACCTCGGCTTCGTCGGCGACTTTCTGCAGTACCTGGGCAGCGGCAAGCTGCGGCTGCTGGCCGTGACCAGCGAACGGCGCTCCCGTTTCCTCAAGGACGTTCCCACCTTCGCCGAGCAGGGCTTCGGCTCCGTGGTGGGCGTGGAAAGCTATGGCCTGTTCGCGCCGGCCGGGACGCCGGACGCGGTGGTGTCCGCGCTCGCGGCCGCCACGCGGACTGCCGCCGCCGACAAGGCGCTGGCCGGTGGCCTGGAACAGATCGGACTGGAGGCCGCCTACGTCGGCCCGGCCGAGTATGTGCAGACCATCGCTGCCGAGCGCGAGCGGTGGAAGCCGATCGTGGCGGCATCCGGCTTCAAGGCCGACGAGTGACAACGCAAGGAGAGCACCCATGACCGACCAGGAAGAACTCATCGCCGCGAGCCTGCCTCTTCTCGAGCAGATCAAGAACATGACCGCAGGCACCGACGTAGAGAAGTGGCTGAACGCGAATCACGGCCCCGGCAGCCCGCTCTACGAACGGCTTGCCGGGCTGGTGAAGGCCGGCGTGCGCGACGGCTGGGCCGCCAACGTCGAGATTCGCGGCCAGCGCTACCGCCGCAGCCGCATCAGCGAGGCCACGCCGCAGACGCTGGGATTCAGCATCACCACCGTCTACATGGACAGCACCGGCAACGACCAGGGCAACGACGGCGGCAGCTTCCGCGGCGACTACCACGCGCATCCCTACGGCGAGTTCAACATGGTGGTGCCGCTGGACGAGGGCGCGGCGCTTGCCGGGCCCAACGGCTGGTGCCATGGCGGGTGGACGGCGCCGGCCCCGGGGAGCCATCACTATCCCGAAGCGAAGGGGGGCGCGGTGATCGCGTTGTTCTATCTGCCGGCGGGGCGGATTTCGTATGACGTCGCGCCGCCCGTTTAGCCAGGCGCCTCCCCGGGGGTCAATATCACCAGAACAGCCAAGAACCGGCGAGTCTCCGGCTGGGCCCGCGATCCTTTTCTGGCTCTGTCGCGGATCGTGTCGCTCAGTTGGCGCGGAAGCGTGCGAAGGGGGTCGGTCAAGGAATGCCTGACGACTCTTCCGTTCTCGAGGACGTTGACCACATCCTTCGGCCTTGCGCCAAAGTGTTCCAGCAGTCCGCGGGCGTCGTCGGGCGTAAAGCCCGTCTGCACCAGATCTGCCGTGTAGACCGTGCCCTTCCCTGCGCCTTTGAAGGTGTGGATGAGGCGTGCCAGCAGGCCCACCGCCGTGTGCTCCGTCATTTTCATGAATTCAGCGTCATCTTCACTTGGCGTTTCAATTCCCTCGCACACGAGGAGCGCGGCGTAGCGCAGATAGTCGCTGCTCCAGTTCCGACGGCCAATGCGCTCGAAGTACTCGGGCAGGCCCGTGCCCAAGGTGTCGACGTCCACGCCACGGCTCTTCGGGTCCGGCGTGCTGTGGTACACGGTCAGATTCGTGAAGCTGCACATGTCGCCGGCATCCAGTTGCGTTTTCCGGATCACTTCCTCATGAGGCATCGACCGGTGCACATCCAGCAAGTGCCCCAGCACGACGTCCGGAATCCTGCCGTTCAGCGCCTCGATGCGTCCCCGCAACGTCGGCGGATTCACGATGAACTCCGCGCCATCGATGGGCGCTGCGATGTCATGGATGAGGTTCGTGAAGAGCACGGTCCCGTCCTCGTTCCCATCCATGTGAAACCTGGCTTCCTTGACATTCAATGCATCCTGGAAAGCCACTTTGACGTGCACGCCGTAATGATCGTCCATCAAGTGATCGCGATACCGGAGCAGGTAGGCGAGTTGGCCCGATCGTTCCAGGACGTTCAGCGCGAAATCCACGACGGTGGATGGTTCTAACCCGGCCTGTTCGAGGTCACAAGCTTCTGGACCGTCCGGGGGCGGCACGTAGGCACATTCGAACTCGTGCTGCCGCTCGTGGTGGATCGACAGCTCGATGTCGCCGACCGAATAAACCCCCGTTTTCTTCGGTTGCACCCCAGCCCACTCGCCGAGCGAGCGCATCACTTTCTCGCGACGCTTGGCATCGGCAGAATCGAGAGGGACGATGGCGGGCTGGTAAAGCCCTTGGAGGCCTTCATCCGCCGCGGATGCCTCGGCCCGTGGTCGCACGGCAGGAACGCTCGTGGACGGCGAAAGGGAAATGTGAGTGCGATGGCCCGTCGAATTGAATTTCATGGTGCGTCTCTGACCCTGCCTCCGACATGAATGCGCCCCGATCGGCGGGTGCATCAGGGAGTTGAGTCCCGCCCATGAGTAACAGCGGACTTGTTAAGGTTCCGAACACCGGCAACGCACGAGCAGCGGCTTCGCTGGCCACACTTCCTGGCCGGACGCCAAAACCGGCGAGATGCCGGAAACGCTCAGCCCGCCTTGCGAAAGGTCAGGTTGATGCGGCAAGCTCCCGTCAGAGAATGCTCGCCCTCCTTCACCGGCAGCACCCCGTGGTAGTGCAGCCGCGACGCCCCGCCCCACACCACCACGTCCCCATGCACGAGCGGCACGCGCTGCGCCTTGTCCGAGCGCTTCGGCCCGCCGAAGAGGAACACGGCCGGCAGGCCCAGCGAAACGGAGACGATGGGCCAGTCGTAGTTGCCCTCGTCGCGGTCCTGGTGCAGGGAGAGCCGGGTGCCGGCTTCGTAGCGGTTGATCAGGCAGGCGTCCGGTGCGAAGCCCTCGAAGCCGCCCGCGCGTGCGGCGGCTGCGGCCAGCTCGCGAAAGGCGACGGGCATCGCCGGCCAGGGCCGGCCGCTGTCGGGATCGTTCGCGTCGTAGCGGTAGCCGCTGAGGTCGGAGACCCAGCCCAGCGCACCGCAGTTGCTCATCGCAACCGACATCCGGAAACCGCCCGGCGTGATCAGGTGCCGAAGCGGCGCCTGCACCAGCACCGCCTCCACACCGGCGAGCAGCTGCACCTCTTGCGCACGCGCAAAGCCGCGCAGCAGCACCGCGCCCGGCGCGAGAGGCTGAGTCGCCGGCAGCCCGGATTCTTCAAGCCCTTCGAAGAGATCGAGCGTCATGGCCTCAGGCCGCGTCGTGAAAGATGATGCCGGCAGTATGCCGATGCCCCGAGCGCACCCGGCTCACGCCGTGGCGCAGGTTCACGCGATAAACGCCGCGCGTGCCCTGCACCGGGCGGTGGTGCACCGCGATCACCGCCGCATCGCCCTGCCGCAGCGGCAGCACGATGGGCCGCGACTGCATGCGCGGGCGCTGCTCGGTCATGACGAACTCGCCCCCAGTGAAATCGCGGCCCGGCTCGGACAGCAGGATCACCAGCTGCAGCGGGAACACATGCTCGCCGTACAAATCCTGGTGCAGGCAGTTGTAGTCGCCCTCGCCGTATTGCAGCAGCAGCGGCGTGGGCCGCGTCTGCCCCGCCGCATGGCAGCGCGCGATGAAGTCCGCGTGCCGCGGCGGATAGCGCACGTCGATGCCCATGAGCTGGTTCCAGCGGTTGGCGATGGGCGCGAGCTCCGGGTAGATCGCTTCGCGCAGCCCGGCCAGCATGTCGGGCAGCGGATAGTCGAAGTACTTGTACTCGCCGCGGCCGAAGCCATGGCGCTCCATCAGCACGCGGCTGCGGAACAAGGGGTCCAGCGGATAGAGCGCGGCCAGCGACTCGCACGCCTCGCGCGCGAGCAGGCCGGGGATCAGCGCGCTGCCCTCGCCGTCCAGGTCCAGCGCCACCTGTTGCCAATCGATCATGCAGCGCTCGCCTCCCGCTTCAGCAGCGCGCTCTTGCGCTCCACGCCCCAGCGATAGCCGGAGAGCCCGCCGTCGCTGCGCACCACCCGATGGCAAGGAATCGCCACCGCCAGTGCATTGGCGCCGCAGGCCTGCGCCACCGCGCGCACCGATTTCGGGCTGCCGATGCGCTCGGCAATCTCGGCGTAGCTCGCGGTGCTGCCCGGCGGGATGTCGCGCAGCGCCTGCCACACGCGCTGCTGGAAGGCGGTGCCGCGCACGTCCAGCGGCAGGTCCAGGCCCACGCCGGGTGCCTCGACGAAGCCCACCACGCGCGCCACCATCTGCTCGAAGGCCGGGTCCCCGCCGATCAGCCGCGCCTGCGGAAAGCGATCCTGCAGCTCGCGCGCCAGTGCATCGGGATCGTCGCCCAGCGCGATGGCGCAGACGCCGAGCGCGCTCTGCGCCACCAGGATCGCGCCGAGCGCGCACTGGCCGATGGCGAAGCGGATGTCGGTGTCGGCGCCGCCCGCGCGAAAGCGCGTCGGCGTCATGCCCAGCACCTCGTTCGAGCGCTCGTAGAAGCGGCCGTTGGAGTTGTAGCCGGCGTCGTAGATCGCATCCGTCACCGTTTCGCTGCGCGCCAGCGCGTCTCGCACGCGCCGGTCGCGGTGTGCCGCGGCATAAGCCTTGGGCGTGAGCCCCGTGACCTCCTTGAACAGGCGATGCAGGTGAAAGCTGCTGAGGCCGGCGCGCTCGGCCAGCGCATTCAGCGTCGGGGTCTCGTCGGCGTTCTGGATGAAGCGGCACACCTCGGCCACCTTGGCGGCCTGCTGCTCGTTGCGTGCCGGCTGGTCCGGCCTGCAGCGCTTGCACGGCCGAAAGCCCGCGCGCTCCGCATCGGCGGCCGTCGCGTGAAAGGCCACGTTCTCGGGCCGCGGCCGGCGCGCCCCGCAGGACGGCCGGCAATACACGCCGGTGCTCTTCACCGAGTAGAAGAACTGCCCGTCGGCCGTGGCGTCGTGTGCCACGACGGCCGCCCAGCGCGGATCGCTCGCGGTTCGAAGGGCGTGGATTTCCTTGGGATTGCTCATCATGTTCATTGCAAGTCCTTTCGGCTTTTCATGGATCGATGCACCGATTCTGGAGATCGGGCCTCGCATGCGCACTCCGGGTCTTGCTTTCGAATTCGATTCGCAGGAGATCGTAGGACAAGGCCGCCAAAGGGGGCTTTCTTGCTCGCGCCCTCGGCCTACGGGCCCCTGCGCCGAGCCTCGTTACCATCTTGGCCGATGATCGATCGCCGTTCACTCCTCACCGCCGGCGGCGCCTCCATGGCGCTGGCCGCCCTCGGATTCCCTGCAGATGCCCTCGCGGCCGGGGGAATCAAGCTCAGCCAACCCCGTCCTTTCTCTTTCGAACGTCTTGTTACCGAAGCCAAGGCGCTCGCGGGCAGGCCTTTCGTGGCCGACACCTCGCTGCCCGCGGACGTGCTGCAGCGCATCGATTACGACGCGCACGGCAAGATCAAGTACAACCCCGAGCTCGCCGTGTTCCGCGACGGACCCGGCCCCTTCCCCGTCACCTTCTTCCACCTGGGTCGCTACTTCCAGTTGCCGGTCCACATGTACGTGACGGAGGCCGCCAGCGGCGACGGCTTCGCGCGCGAGATCCTCTACGACAGCGACTATTTCACGATGCCCGCGGACAGCCCCGCGCGCCAGTTGCGCGAAGGCGCCGGCTTCGCCGGCTTCCGGCTGCAGGAGAGCCGCCTGGGCGACCAGAAGAAGCTGCCCTGGCAGACCAACGACTGGGTCGCCTTCCTCGGCGCCTCCTATTTCCGCGCCATCGGCGAGCTCTACCAGTACGGGTTGTCGGCACGCGGCATCGCGCTCGACGCGGCCATGCCCGACCGGCCCGAGGAGTTCCCCAACTTCACCCGCTTCTACTTCGAGCCGCCCGCCACGCCCGATGCCAACGCCATGACGGTGTACGCCCTGCTCGAAGGCCCCAGCATTACCGGCGCCTACAAGTTCGTGATGCAGCGGACCAAGGCGGTGCTGATGGACATCGAGGCGCGCCTGTTCCTGCGCCGCGACGTCGGCCGCCTCGGCCTGGTGCCGCTGACCTCGATGTTCTGGTATGGCGAAACCGTCAAGCCCACGGCCATCGACTGGCGGCCCGAGGTGCACGATTCCGACGGCCTGGCGATCTGGAACGGCGCGGGCGAGCGCATCTGGCGCCCCCTCAACAACCCGGCCCAGACCCGCGCCTCGGCCTTCAGCGACACGCGCCCGCGCGGCTTCGGCCTGCTGCAGCGCGACCGCAACTTCGACCACTACCAGGACGGCGTGCTCTACGAGAAGCGGCCCAGCCTCTGGGTCGAGCCGCAGGGCGACTGGGGCGAGGGCTCGGTGCAGCTGATCGAGATCCCCACCGACGACGAGATCCACGACAACATCCTGGCCTGCTGGGTGCCCAAGGCGCCTGCCAAGGCCGGGGCGAGCTTTGCGCTCAAGTACCGGCTGCACTGGACCGACCAGGAGCCCTTCCCCTCGCCGCTGGCGCGCTGCGTTGCCACCCGCATGGGCCGCGGCGGCGAGCCGGGCACGCAGCGCCCCGCAGGCGTGCGCAAGTTCATGGTCGAGTTCATCGGCAAGCCGCTCGAAGCGATCCCCTTCGGCGTCAAGCCCGAACTGGTGCTCACGGCCTCGCGCGGGAAGTTCTCGTACATCTTTGCCGAAGCGGTGCCCAACGGCGTGGCGGGCCACTGGCGCGCGCAGTTCGACTTCACGACCGAGGGCACGGAGCCGGTGGACATGCGACTGTTCATGAAAACCGGGGACCAGACGCTGACGGAGACCTGGCTGTACCAGTACCAGCCGGGGTGAGAACTCTCAGCGAGCCGGTTCTACGGCTCGGGTCGCGCTCTACGGATGCTGTCCGGACATCCGAGACGTTGGAGGTACCTGGTTGTGGACAGGCTCATCAACAACTACTGCTCCACGATCAGCCCGGGCGGCGAAGTCCGCTCTGGCAGCACGGTACAAACGCGACGCGCCTGCAATGGACTGGGCCGATAACGAATCACTGGCCACTGATCGAGAAGGGACATCGTCATCCTTCAAGTGGCAGTGCTGGGTTTCAAAAAATTGAGGCGCTGCTCGGTTGCCTGCCGGATGCGCCAGAAGTAGAGAGTACCAATTGCACACTCAAAGACAGAGCCGATAATCCAGATCCTCGGCAACCAAGTCGAATCGCCGGCACCGTAGTGGGTCACGACGTAAATCAATGGAATGCTCATCCCCCACATCAGGAGGATGCGCGTGGCGAGGATGAATCGCGTCATGCCGAAGCTCTCCAGTACCGCGGCCCCAGTCATCGAGAAAACAAACGATGCCGAGTACGTCCACAGCACGCGCGCCGTGTCGATCGCGGTACTCATGGTGATTGGATCGTTCGTCTCGAGGCCGAAAGGCTTCAGCAACCAAACCGGTGCGAATACCTGCACCATGCTCACGAGGAGGACATAGACACCCTCGACCAGTACCGTGGTGCGCAAGATAGGCAGGACCCGGTCGAACTCATCCTTGCCGATCGCATTACCGCACAGCACGCTGCATCCGATTCCCATGCCAATGATCGGAATGATCGCCAGATAGTTGAGTGTCAGGTTGACATTGTTTGCGGCCAGCGCAATTGGCCCTAAGACCGCGGCAAGCCAGACGAACGCCGTGTTCCCCAGAACGTCGAGCCCTGCGGCCAGGCCTGATGCCAACCCCCTGCGCAGCCGGAACATCACCTGTCCGCGCAGACGCCGCCACCCTTCACCGACCCAGTGGCTAAGCCCGCCTGAAAGGAGTCTGGTCGGCAGCAGACATGTATATAAAGCGAGCATCGCCGAAGTGCCGACGAGTGTCCCGAGGGCGGAGCCTTGCATGCCGAGTTCTGGCAGCCCGAACCGACCGAAGATCAGTCCGTAAATGAAGAACGCGGCGATCAGCTGGCCCGCCAGACTGACGTACAACGTGACCTTCGCGCGGCCAATGCCGTTGAAGTAAGACGACAACGACACGTTGATCACCATGACGGCGCCGAACAGTGTCGACAGCTCCAGGAAGCTTGATTCGAGTTCGCGGATCTCGATGGGCCGGCCGCTCAGGTGGGGCACCATCCGAAGCAACGGTGTGGTCGCCAACAAAACCACCGAGAGACCAAGCGCAACGATAACGCCGAGGGCCGCTTCCCGCTTCGCGCCCAAACCGTCCGCGCGGCCATGGGCCTGCGCAACGCAAGATCGCGAAAGATTGGCCGTAGCGGTGAAAAAGGTAATTACGGTCATGGCCGTAAACACTGCCGGACCGGATGCTGCCAACGTAGCACTGGAGTACCGCGCCAGGCAAATCCGGTCCACCATCATCATCAGCAGATTGCCGGCCATGGTGCCCATCAACGGCAGCGACAGAGCCACGACATCGCGCGCGAGTCCCAGCCACTCCGAACGAGCGCGACCCATCACAGTATTGCCAATTTCTGGGCCAGCGCTAAGAGCATCGCCCGAGCTCCGGTCGAAGTTAATGCCGGCGTCGTGAAAGGCAGTGTCCAGATCGGTCCCAGGTTCCTGCGGCGGCGCACCGACGAGATTAGTCGATTGCGTCATAGACTCTCCATTGCGGACCTGTCGACCGCTGTACGAACGGCTGTTGCTGCCGGACCCCATCCCCGCACACTGCGTTGAACAATGTGATGGCGTTGTTTCCACCGAACCCGAACGAGTTATTCTGGACGAAGGCCATAAATTGCAATAAAGATTTCGCTATCGGATCGGGTTTTGAATTGGTGGCCAAACGCCTCTACGAATAGTTTCGTAGCCGTAAAACTCGCCATTGGTCGATCATAAGCCACGACTAACGCATTGCCATAGCAGGCAAAAGTTAAGCTAGGTCCACGAAATTGAATCCCAATTAAGTCTTTCGTCTCCCATTGCACCTCAGCTTTGTCGCCCTCGGAAATTTCATCCAGCTTTGGATGCATTCGGCCGAAAGAAAAAGCCGAACAAGCTCCTGCTGCTGCGGACCATCGCCCAGGGCGTGGGCGAGACCATGGCCCCGTTTTAGGAAGTGATGGAGCACGGCCCACGCACTCAAGCCCGCCGACCGCCATCGCAGCAAACTGGTCCAGGAACTCAGCGTGGCCAGCACGGTGGAGGGGCGTGATGAGCTTCCCCTTCCTCACGGTCGAGAACGGGGACGTGTTGGATGCGCCGCACATCGTGGTGGGGAACGACAACAACCTGCCCTTCTCGAGCAGCCGGGAGCCGAACAAGGCGGATGACAACAAGCTGGTGTTGCTGGAAGTGGGCGAGTTCCTGAGGTCGAAATAGGTTCCACTGGAGAAGGCCGAGTCCCATGCCGCACGCCTGCCCGCCCCTGTCCTTGACGCCATTCACCCCAGCCTCGCTACGGCCCGACTCAGCGCTTGGCCACAGAGATCAACTCGATCTCGAAGTCCAGCGTCGCATTCGGCGGAATCACCCCGCCCGCCCCGCGCGTGCCGTAGGCAATGGCGGGCGGGCAGGTCAGCTTGGCCTTTCCGCCCGGCTTCATCTTCTGCACGCCTTCGGTCCAGCACGGGATCACGCCGTTCAACGGAAACTCGGTCGGCGCATTGCGCTTGTAGGAGCTGTCGAATTCCTTGCCGCTGTCCGGAAAGGTGCCACGGTAGTGCACCTTGACCACATCGGTGGCCGAGGGCGATGCGCCGTTGCCCTCTTTCAGCGACTGGTAGATCAGCCCGCTCGGCGTGGTGACGGGGGCGCTCTGCGCCAGCGCGGCCGGCAGTGCGCACAAGGACACGAGGGCTGCGGCGGTAAGACGAAAGAAGGAATGCACGAGACGGTCTCCCGGGTTGGTTGAAAACGGTCCATTATTGCGGCGCATGCCGCCATGGCATCGCTCTTGCTGTGAGGCTCCGGTCCCCATCGACAACAAGGAGTGTGCATGTCCACAGGCTTGAAAAAAGTGCTCGGCCCCATCCAGCTCTGGGGCATCGCCGTCGGTCTCGTGATCTCGGGCGAGTACTTCGGCTGGAGCTACGGCTGGAACACCGCCGGCACCCTCGGCTTCCTGGTCGCCACCGTGCTGGTCGCGACCATGTACACCACCTTCATCTTCAGCTTCACCGAGCTCTCCACCGCCATCCCGCACGCGGGCGGGCCCTTCGCCTATGCGCGGCGCGCCTTCGGGCCCAACGGCGGCTTCGTCGCGGGCTTCGCGACGCTGGTGGAGTTCGTCTTCGCGCCGCCGGCCATCGCGCTGGCGATCGGGGCCTACCTCAACGTGCAATTCCCCGGCATCAACCCAAAGTGGTTCGCGCTCGGCGCCTATGTGATCTTCATCGCCCTCAACTGGGTCGGTATCGGCATCGCGGCAGCCTTCGAGCTTTTCGTGACCGTGCTGGCCATTCTCGAACTGCTGGTCTTCATGGGCGTGGTCGCACCGGGCTGGTCGCTCGCCAACTTCGTGGCCCACGGCTGGTCGGGCAGCTCGGACTTCGGCAGCGCGGCGATCCCGGGCATCTTCGCCTCCATCCCCTTCGCGATCTGGTTCTTCCTGGCGATCGAGGGCGCGGCGATGGCGGCCGAGGAGGCGCGCGATCCGCACCGCACCATCCCGCTGGCCTACACCACCGGCATCCTCACGCTGGTGGTGCTGGCCTTCGGCGTGATGGTCTTCGCCGGCGGCGTCGGCGACTGGCGCCAGCTCGCCAACATCAACGATCCGCTGCCGCAGGCGATGAAGGCCGTGGTCGGCGAGCAGAGCGGCTGGCTGCACATGCTGGTGTGGATCGGCCTGTTCGGGCTGGTCGCCTCTTTCCACGGGATCATCATGGGCTACTCGCGCCAGATCTTCGCACTGGCGCGTGCCGGCTACCTGCCCGCCACCTTCGCCGCGCTGAGCCCGCGTTTCAACACGCCGCACCGCGCACTGGTGGCCGGCGGCGTGATCGGCATCGCCGCCATCTTCAGCGACGAATGGGTGCAGTTCGGCGGCCAGACGCTCACGGCCAACATCGTCACCATGTCGGTGCTCGGCGCGATCGTGATGTACCTGATCTCGATGGCCGCGCTGTTCAAGCTGCGGCGCAGCGAGCCGCAGCTGGAGCGCACCTACCGCGCGCCCTTCTACCCCGTCTTCCCCGCCATCGCCCTGCTGCTGGGCCTGGTATGCCTCGCCGCGATGATCTGGTTCAACGGCAAGCTGGCGCTGCTGTTCCTGGTGCTGATGGCATTGGCCTACGGCTATTTCCGCCTCACGGCCGCACAGCGCGAGGCCGCTGCACCCGACAAACTGCTCTCCACGATCGGCTGAACTTCTTCCTTGCCGCCATGCGCTACCGGACCACGCTCGATTCGCAGGTCTTCGCCTTCGACGACCTTCGGCAGGTCATGGCCTTCGCCAGCCCGGCGCGTTCGGGCGACTACCTGGCGGGCATCGGCGCGGCCACCGTGCAGCAGCGGATGGCAGCGCGCCACGTGCTGGCGGAGACGCCGCTCAAGCAGTTCCTGAGCGAGGCGCTGATCCCCTACGAAGAGGACAACATCACCCGCCTGATCATCGACGGCCACGATGCGGCGGCCTTCGCGCCGGTGGCCCACCTGACGGTCGGCGACTTCCGCAACTGGCTTCTATCGGAGCGAGCGGGCACCGAAGTCCTGGCGGCGCTCGCGCCCGGCCTCACGCCCGAGATGGCGGCCGCGGTCTCCAAGCTGATGCGCAACCAGGACCTGATCGCGGTGGCGCGCAAGTGCCGCGTGGTCACGCGCTTTCGCGACACCATCGGCCTGCCCGGCCACCTCGCGGTGCGGCTGCAGCCCAACCATCCCACCGACGACCTGCGCGGCATCGCCGCCTCCATGCTCGACGGCCTGCTGATGGGCGCCGGCGATGCGGTGATCGGCATCAACCCCGTGACGGACAGCGTGCAGCACCTGGGCGATCTGCTGCGCATGCTCGACGAGCTGATCCAGCGCTTCGAGGTGCCGACGCAGAGCTGCGTGCTGACGCACGTGACCCACGCGCTGAAGCTGATCGAGTCCGGCGCGCCGGTGGACCTGGTGTTCCAGTCCATCGGCGGCACCGAGAAGACCAACCGCTCCTTCGGCGTCACGCCCGAGCTGCTCCATGAAGCGCACGCCGCCGCGCAGTCGCTCGCGCGCGGCACGGTGGGCAGCAACCTCATGTACTTCGAGACCGGCCAGGGCTCCGCGCTCTCGGCGGATGCCAACTTCGGCGTCGACCAGCAGACCTGCGAGGCGCGCGCCTATGCGTTGGCACGGTGCTACGAGCCGCTCCTGATCAACACCGTGGTCGGGTTCATCGGGCCGGAGTACCTCTACGACGGCAAGCAGATCATCCGCGCCGGGCTGGAGGACCATTTCTGCGGCAAGCTCCTGGGCCTTCCGCTGGGCTGCGACGTCTGCTACACCAACCATGCCGAGGCCGATCAGGACGACATGGACACGCTGCTGGTGCTGCTCGGCACGGCCGGCATCAACTTCATCATGGGCGTGCCCGGCGCGGACGACGTGATGCTCAACTACCAGAGCACCTCCTTCCACGACGCGCTGTTCCTGCGCGAGACGATGGGACTGAAGCGCGCACCAGAGTTCGAGGCCTGGCTGCAGCGCATGCAGATCACCGACGGCACGGGCCGGCTGCTGGCGCCCTCTTCCAGCCCGCTCCTGGCGGACATGCGTTCGCTGAAGGCGCTGACATGAGCGCCGCCCGGCCGCCCGAAGACGCTCGCACCGCAGCCGAAGGCGCAGGCATGCCAATGGCCGACCCGGTCACGCACAGCCCCTGGGCCGATTGGCGCAACGCGACGCCGGCACGCCTCGCGCTCGGCCGTGCAGGTGCCGGGATGCCGACCGACGAGATCCTGCGCTTCGGCTGGGCGCATGCAATGGCGCGCGACGCGATCCATGCGGCCCTGGATGTGGATGCCCTCGAGGCCGCGCTGCGTGGCGACGGCTGGGAGGTGCTGCGTGCGCGCAGCCGCGCGCCGGACCGTACCACCTACCTTCGCCGCCCCGACCTGGGCCGGCAGCTCGACGACGACGCTGCGCAGGCCCTGCGCGCCCTGGCAGGCCCACCGGTCGATCTCAGCCTCGTGATCGGCGACGGACTTTCCTCGCTGGCCGCGACCCGCCATGCGCTGCCGCTGCTGTCCGCCTTGCGCCCGCAGCTGCCGGCCGCGCTGCGGCTCGCGCCGATCGTGATCGCCACGCAGGCACGGGTCGCGCTCGCCGACGAGGTGGGCGAGGCCCTCGGCGCCCGCATGGCCGTGATGCTGATCGGCGAGCGGCCCGGCCTCAGTTCGCCCGACAGCCTCGGCCTCTACATCACACACGCGCCGCGCCGCGGCCGGCATGACGCCGAGCGCAATTGCATCTCGAACGTGCGGCCGGAGGGGCTGTCCTACGAGGCTGCCGCGTTCAAGCTCGCCTGGTTCGTCCGCGAGGCGCTACGCCGCAGCCTGACGGGGGTGGCGCTCAAGGACGAAAGCGCATCGGCCGTTCTCGCGTCCGAGGATTCGACTCCGGCAATGGACAGGCCGGGCGCCTAGACCCTCTGCCGCCCTCCGACTGCGAGCCGTGGCAAGGCCTCGAACCGCACGCGTTTGCGCGCAGCGTGCCGAAGATCCTCGCTCCTATGATGGCGGCTGCAACACACGGAGGCACCATGACCGCATCGCGCTATCCCCTCGCCGAGTTGAAGGACCTGCCCGAAGACATCCGCGCCAAGGTGCTCGAGGTGCAGGAAAAGGCCGGCTTCGTTCCCAACGTGTTCCTCGCCCTCGCGCGCCGGCCGGCCGAGTGGCGCGCCTTCTTCGCTTACCACGACGCGCTCATGCTGAAGGAGGAAGGCTCGCTCACGCAGGGCGAGCGCGAGATGATCGTGACCGCCACCAGTGCGGCCAACCGCTGCCTCTATTGCGTGGTGGCGCACGGCGCGCTGCTGCGCATCTACGAGAAGAAGCCGCTGGTCGCCGATCAGGTCGCGGTCAACTGGCGCAAGGCCGACATCACGCCGCGCCAGTACGCGATGCTCGAGTTCGCTATGAAGGTCTGCGAGCGTTCGCACGAGATCGACGACAGCGACTTTCCGCCGCTGCATGCGCACGGCTTCAGCGACGAGGACATCTGGGACATTGCGGCCATCACGGCCTTCTTCGGGTTGTCCAACCGGATGGCGAGCTTCGGCGGGATGCAGCCGAATGCGGAGTTCTATCTGCTGGGTCGGGTGCCCAAGGCCAAGAAGTAGCTTTTTGCCACTTGCGTTGCGCTGACTCCAAGGCTGGAGCAACGCCAAAGCAAGCCTCCGGTGCCCTCACCCCAGCCCTCTCCCGGAGGGCGTGGGAGAGGGAGCAAGAGCCGGAGAGGGGCCCATGCCGCGGCATGACGCCAGCGCGTCCAATCCGGCCTTGTAGCTCGGCGTGCGCACATCCATCACACCCAGCACCGTGTGATAGAGGTTGTCATGCGTGAGCGGCGCATCCAGCCCGGCCTCCATGCAGGCCGGCGACAGCCCCGCGCGCTCGCGCATGCGCGGCCCGAACCACATCACCATGGGGATGTGCTTCTGCACCTCCGGCGCGAAGCTGTAGGGCACGCCGTGCAGGAACAGCCCGTACTCGCCCAGCGACTCGCCGTGATCGCTCAGGTAGAGCAAGGCCGGGTCGTAGCGCCCGGACTGCGCCTGCAGCCAATCGATGGTCTTCCCGAGAAAGCGGTCGGTGTAGGCGATCGAGTTGTCGAAGCCGTTCACCAACTCCGCGTGGCTGCACTCCGCCAGCGCATTGGTCTTGCATTCGGGCACGAAGCGCTTGGCGTCCGGCGAGGAGCGCTTGTAGTAGGCCGGCCCATGGCTGCCCATCTGGTGCATCACCAGCACCACGCCCTTGGCGCGGCGCTCTGCCGGCAACGCAGCCAGGCGCTCGTCCAGCCCCCGGAGCATGGCGTCGTCCAGGCACTCGTCGCCATCGCACAGCGCGCTCTTCACCTCCGGCGCGAGCTGGTCGAAGGCGAAGGCATGCGGGATGCGGTCGCACACGCCCTTGCAGCCGCCGGGCTGGTTGTCGAGCCAGAACACCGCGAGGCCTGCGGCCTGCAGGACGTCCATCAGGTTCTCGTAGTCGTCCTTGCGCGCCTCGAAGGCGGCCTTCCCCAGCGGCGAGAACATGCAGGGCACCGAGGCCAGCGTGTTGGTGCCGCAGGAATGGACGTCGCGCCATGACAGCACCTTGCGCGCGGCCAGCTCCGGCGTGGTGTTGCGCGCATAGCCGTTCAGCCCGAAATGATCGGCCCGCGCCGTCTCGCCGACCACCAGCACGAAGAGCGGCGGCCGGGCCTGCGCCGCGTAGCTCGCACCCAGTGTCGTGCCGCCCGAGACCGGGATCAGCTTCCTGCTGTGTCGCAACAGCGGCTTGAGCGCCACCGCGCCCGCCGAATAGAGGCTGGCCGGCGGATTCATCATGTAGCGCAGGTGGACGTTGTTGCGCATCAGCGGCGCGAGCTGCCGGTTCATCGCCAGCGCGCCCCCGGCCGCCAGCGCCACGGCTGCGACGAGCAGCAGCGCGTTGCGCCATGCCTGCGACAGCAGGCCCATGGGGGCCACGCGCACGCGCCACAACGCCCAGGCCGGCAAGACCGCGACCAACAGCACGTGCATCAGCAGGCGCCAGCCCATCAGGTCGCGTGCTTCGTGGACGTCGGTCTGCATCGCATTGGCCAGCATGCTCGGGTCCATCACGGCGTGGTAGCTCAGCATGAAGTGCTGCGCCACCGCAGCGACGATCACGACGCCGAACCACAGCGGCTTCATCCAGCGCGACCAGGCAACGAGCGCCAGCAGGGCGACGGTGCCGCAGACGGTGAGCAGCGCCATCAGCGCGACCTGGGGCAGGTAGATGCTGGGCGCCCCGCCGATGCGGGCCAGCTCCGCCCACAGGGGCCAGTTGGCGGCCAAGGCGAGATAGAGGCTCAGCCACAGGACCACGCTGCGTGCCGATCGCGGCTGCGCCAGCCGGGCGTCGATACGCCGCCATGGGGAGGATGCAATGGCCTCCTCGGTCGAGGATTGCGCCAGGGGCGCGGCAAGGGTGCGATCGGGGGAAAGGACGGAGTTACGGACTGTCGAGAAAGGCATCCGGCGAGTCTGAAAAGCCGGACTGAAAACTCACTGAATGCCCGGCTCAGGTTTCGTTCAGCTTGGGCGCGGCGCCCGCCTCCGCACCTCTGCCATCCCGCAGCAGCCGCAGCAGCGCGTCGATGGCCAAGCCCGTGGTCCAGCAGAGCCAGCCCGTCCACAGCGTGTGACTCATGTAATGGGCCCCGCGCAGTTGCTGCGCCAGGCCCAGCAGCAGCCCGCCCGCCAGCGCGCAGGCCAGCCATGCGCGCGCCGCCGGCGGTGAGGCGCGCCGCAGCACGAACCAGCCACCCACGTAGGCGAAGCCGGCGGAGGCGTGGCCCGCCGGAAAGCAGCCGCCCGGCCCGCCATCGCGCAGGCCCCAGGCCCAGTGCGACACATGGACGGCCGCGCCGCCGAAGGCCTTCAGGTCCCAGGGACAGCTGGTCGCGCTCGCCTGCTTGACCAGCGACACCACCAGCACGCCGGCCAGCACGGTCAGGGCGAGCTGGGCCCTCTCGCGCGTGCGCAGCCGGCGCAGCACGCCCACGGGCCAGCGAATGGCAGCGACGAGCGCGATCAGCAACAGCCAGCTCAGCGCCCTCGCGCCTTCGTGCATGACATGCACGAGGAACCCGTTGCCGCGCCACGGAAAGCCCGTCGGCGTGCCCGCGAGCTGCGCGAGCGCGAGGTCGAGACCGGTGGCGTCCCAGAGCAGGAGCAGGAGCAGGGCCAGGAGTGTCCAGGCAAGAGGCCGGGCGAAGATGGAACGGGGCATGAACGCGCAAGCCTACGTCCGCCTGCTGAACGTTGGCTGAAGCGTCGCCTAGACTCGGCTTCTTTGAAGGAGGGAAGTGGACGTGCGCATCTTGCTGGTCGAGGACGATGCCGCGCTGGCCAGCGCGGTCTGCAGCTATCTCGAGGCCAAGGCCTTCGTGGTCGACGTGTCGCCCGGCCTGGCGCAGGCGCGCGCCGCGCTGGCGGCGGTGCAGTACGCCGCCGTGCTGCTCGACCTGCATCTCCCCGACGGCGAAGGCCTGTCGCTGCTGCCGGACGTGCGCGCCCTGCGCGACCGTCCGATCGTGATCGTGCTCACCGCGCGCGACCAGGTCACGGACCGGATCCGCGGCCTGGACGCCGGCGCCGACGACTACCTCATCAAGCCCTACGACCCGGCCGAGCTGCTGGCGCGGCTGCGCGCCGTCGAGCGCCGCCGCAGCAACGCCAGCACGCCGGTGCTGCGCTTCGGCAAGCTCGAGATCGACCTGGCGCGCGACCTGGTGCGCAACGACGGCATGCCCGTCACGCTCACGCAGAAGGAGTGGGCGCTGCTGCGCGTGATGGCGACGCGGCCCGAACGCATCCACACGCGCGACAACCTGGCCGATGCGCTCTACGGCTTCGGCGACGAGGCCGACAGCAACACGCTGGAGGTCTTCATCAGCCGCCTGAGGCGCAAGCTGGGCCGCCACCACATCCAGACGCTGCGCGGCCTGGGCTACCGGCTGTCGTACTCGCCCGAAGACGAGGACGAATGAAACTCGGCTTCCTGCAGCAGGCAAAGGCCGAGCTCGGGTCCCGCGATTCGCTCGCCGGGCGGCTGACGCGCACGCTCATCATCTGGGTCGGCGGCGTCTGGCTGCTGTGCGTGCTGGGCGTGGTCTGGTACGTGGACCGCGAGATCAACCACAACTTCGACAACGAGCTGGCCGAGGTCGCGCACCGCACCTTCGACACCGCGGTGCAGGAATTCGACAAGCTGCGCGCAGGGCGCCCAGGGGCCGCCCTGCCGCTGATCCCGCCGCCGCAGCTCTACCCCACCGACGCGGTGCTCTACCAGATGGTCGACGTTCACGAGCGCGTGTTGCTGCGCTCCGCCGAAGCGCCGGCCAATGCCTTCGACGTGCCGCTGGCCCAGGGCTTCGCAGACAGCGAGGCCTGGCGGATCTACACCGCGCGCCATCCGACGCTCGGCCTCTACCTTCAGGTGGCCGATCCGCTGGACGAGCGCCGCACCGCGCTCAACCGCACCTTGCTCGGCCTGATCATTCCGCTGGTGGCGATGCTTCCCCTGCTGGCGCTGGTGCTGCGCAACGTGGCGCGCAGCGAGCTGCGCGCGCTGCAAGTGCTGGCCGGCGAGATCGCGCTGCGCAACGGCTCGGACCTGCGGGCGATCCCCCTCGCCGGATTGCCGCGCGAGCTGCGCTCGGTGGGCGACGACGTCAACCGGCTGATGCAGCGGCTGTCGCAGGCGCTCGACGTCGAGCGTGCGCTCGCGGCGAACGCGGCGCACGAGCTGCGCTCGCCGCTTGCGGCCGCCCGGCTGCGGCTGCAGACCGCGCTGGAGCACGACCTGCGTCGCCACGACGTGGAGGCCGCGCTCGACGCCTTGCATGTGCTGGGCCACCGCGCCGAGAAGCTGCTGCAGCTCTCGCGGGCCGAATCGGGCGCTTCGCTCGCGCGCGCCAAAGTCAACCTGGTCCAACTCGCCGGCACCGTCGCGCAGGAGTTCTGGAAGGACCCGCGCGTCAACGAGCGCCTGTCGCTGAAGGTGCCCGACGCTGAGGCGCCCGTGGCGCTCGGCGATGTGGATGCGCTGGCGATCGCGCTGCGCAACCTGGTGGAGAACGCCCTGCGCTACGGCCGCGGCCGCGTCGTGGTCGAGGTGATGGCGCCCGCCACCCTGGCCGTGCGCGACTTTGGCCCGGGCGTGGGCAGCGCGCAGTTGCGCACGCTGCAGCAACGGCACGTGCGCCACAGCTCCGACAGCGCGGGCTACGGGCTCGGGCTCTCGATCGTCAACACCATCGTCGAGAAGCACGGGGCGCGGCTGGAGCTGACATCGCCGCCGCCGGGGGCGGCGACCGGGTTCGAGGCGCGGATCGTGCTGGACCCATCCTGAGCGGCGAGCGCGAGCAGGCCGTCGGCCTCGGCGATTCCTCCGAGGCATCCTGGCACCTCGCGATGGTGTCGGTTCCAGGGCATTCGTCTGAGCGGAACCAAGAGCGAGGCCGAGTTACATAGGAGTCGAGCGTCGTCGACCTCGTCGACGGCGCACTGACGACCGGGCTGCGGCGACATCGGGCCGAGCGGCGAGCGTCTCCTCATGGATGGCTCGACATAGCCAGGACGGAACAGGAAGGCCATGCAACGATTCGAGCAATCCCCATGCGCCGGCAAAGCCGAGGACGAAAGCGCCCCGCACACGGCGGCCCACGACGGCGCGTCCAGGCTGCTGCTGGAGGTGCTGCGCAGCGCGCCGAGCCGCGACAACCGCCTGAAGTTCAACGCACTGATCAAGCGCATGCCGGCATCGCAAGTCCTGCCCTTGCTGGTCGAATGGATGACACACAAGGAAGCGCGTGCCGCACTCGAGAAGCTGGCCCGGCACCATCCGGCCGCGACGCTCAAGTACATGACCGAGCACGCGCTGGCCTCCCGTTCGCACCTGGCCCGGAGCTGGGCGGTCCGCCTGGCCCTGGGCGAACCGGCGGCATTGAAGGCGTTGACGAGCGCCGAGCAGGAGCGCTTCGAGGCACTGCTGTCCACGATGAAGATCGAAGAGGCCGCGCCGGAGCAATTGCCGCCGCTGCTTCGCCAACCGCCATGGGCGAACGGCCGTGCGTCAATCGAACTGCCGACGCTGGACCTTCCCGCGCTCGTGCTGCCCGAAACCATCCGATGGAACCTGGCCGACAAGGCGAGCGCGGCAACCGGTCCGCTCACCAGCGCGTGGCGCTTGCAACGCCTGGACCGCTCCGCCGCGCACTGGCTCGCAGCCCTGCGCATCACCCCGGCCGGCCAGGCCAGCGTCATGGGCGGCCAAGCGTTGCGGGAGGGCGACGTCGAACTCCCGCAGCACGCAATCGACGCAGAGGTGCCGGACCTCGTGCTGCTGCTGCCCGATCCGGCTGCATTGGCGGTATGGAACAGCTATCCCTCGAGACTGTGGTGTACCGGCCGCGGCGATGCCATCCGGGCCATCCTCGCAAAGCATGGCGAAGCCGCGCTGCCGGGACTCGCGGCCTACGCGCAACGCCACGCCGCAGAGGGACTGGCCCTGGCGATGGACGTGGACAGCGCCCGATTTGTGCCCACGTCACTGCATGCCCTGCGCCACCTCAGGAAGGCCCGAACGGCCGCCATCGCATGGATGACGGCCCACCCCTTCACCACGCTGACGACGGCGCTGCCACTGGCCTTCGGCCGGGACGGGACGCAGCGCAACCAGGCGCAACACGGTGTGCGCTGGCTGCTGTCCCAAGGCTTCGGGGCCGAAGCGCACGAGGCGGCAGCGCGCCACGGCTCGGAGATGGTACGGGCCCTGCAAGCGCTGCAGCAAACAGATCCGCTGCAGGTCCTGCCGTCGCGCATGCCCAGGCTGGCCGGGTTTTTCGTCGCGCCGTCGTTGAGCCGGCCTGTGCTGCGGCGCGGTGGCGCAGGTCTGCCCGACAGCGCGATGGAACACATCGGCACGATGCTGGCCATCAGCCCGCTGGACTCGCCCTATCCCGGGCTGGCCATCGTCAAGGATGCTTGCACGCCGACTTCGCTGGCCGAATTCGCCTGGGACCTGTTCGAAGCGTGGATGTCCGCGGGCGCGCCGGTCCAGGAAGCCTGGGCCTTCGAGGCGCTGGGCCATTTCGGCAACGACGAGACCGCTCACCGGCTGACGCCCTTCATCCGGGAATGGCCCGGCGAATCGGCGCATCAGCGTGCCGTAGCGGGCCTGAATCTGCTGGCAGCGATCGGCAGCGATATGGCGCTGATGCATTTGAACGGGATTGCCTGCAAGCTGACGTTCAAGGGGCTGCAAGACCGGGCCCGCGACAACATCGACGCGATGGCCGAAGCGCGCGCACTCACCGCCGACGAGTTGGCCGATCGCCTGGTGCCCGATCTGGAGCTCGACCCCCGAGGCACAGTGCAACTGGACTTCGGACCGCGGCAGTTCCGTGTGCGCTTCGACGGCACGCTCAAGCCTTGTGTGCAGGATGCACAAGGCATACGCCTGAAGGACCTGCCCAGGCCCGGCCCGCAGGACGATGCAGCGCTGGCGCATGCAGCCGTCGAGCGCTTCAAGCAATTGAAGAAGGACGCCAGGGCCATCGCAGCCGTGCAGATCCCGCGGATGGAATTGGCCATGGTCCGTCGCCGACGCTGGTCGGCGGGGGACTTCCGTCTCTTCATCCTCGATCACCCCATGATGCGGCAGCTATGCACACGGCTGGTGTGGGGCGTGTACAAAGGGGCGGGTACACCGGCGCGGTATTTCCGGATCGAGGAAGACGCGGTCTTGGTAGACGCACAGAATGCGCACACCGACCTTCCGGGCGATGCAAGCGTCGGCATCGCCCATGTGCTCGAGATGCCGCAGCCGATGCAGGCTGAGTTCGGGCAGCGCATGGGCGATCACGGGATCGTGCAGCCGTTCAAGCAGCTCGGGCGCGAGACCTTCATCCTGACGGATGCCGAAAACGCGGACAGCGAGATCCGGCGATTCGCCGGAAAGACGGTGGCCACCGCGAGCGTGATGGGGCTCGTCGATCGCGGCTGGCGCCGCGGCTTGGTCGAGGATGGCGGATACGTCGGCTGGTACAGCAAGCAGGCCGGCGAAGGGCTGGAAGTTCAGTTGGAACTGACGCCCGGCATGGTCGTCGGCGAGCCGGACTTCGAGCCCCGGCAGTGCCTTCCGAGCATCGTGCTGCGCCGGGCCGGTACTTCCGGATTCCACGGTCGGGTGAAGTTCGGGGACCTCGATCGCATCACCGTCAGCGAAGTGCTTCGCGATGTGGCGCTGCTTGCAGGCGTGCTGGAGGCGGCATGAGCGCTTGAGGGTCCGCTGTTACCATTCCTCGTTAAAAAAAGTAAACAACGGATGAGGGCATGGTGGAAGAAGTTCGCGTGCGGCGGGATGGCATGTCCCGTGCCATCCAGGGGATGGCTTTGGCAACGGGTCTCGCGGCATTGCTGCTCGCGGGTTGCGGTGGAGGCGGCGGCGATTCAGCGCCGCTGCTGGGCGCTTCGCCCTCGTCCACCCGATCCGAACCGGCCGTCATCGGCGGCGCCGACGAGGGACCCAAGGGCGCCGCGGTGCTGCGCAGCGACAGCGGCGAGGGGCCGATGATGGCCGCCGACCGCGCGTCCGGATCTTCGCATCCCGGCGGTCCGCCGTACCGCCTGCGCACGGCGATGGTACCCACCCAGGCGGCGGGGCAGCCCTGTGCCGTCGCCGCAGTGGCCGGCGTGGCCAGCTCGCCGGCCGACAGCGTCCAGGCCGTGTGCGCCCCTCGGGTGGCAGCTCCACCGCCGCCGGCGAACGTGAGCGTCGGCTACGACCTGAAGGCCCTGCGCTTCTCCTGGACCCCGAGTCCCGGTGCCACCTACTACCAGCTGCTGGACAACACCCTGATGTGGACGATGCCGGATTTCTTCGTCACGCGCGTCAACAACATCACGGCCACGAGCTACCAGCTGTCCGATCTGTTCCTGCCGCAGTTCGCCAATCTCAAGTTCGTCATCAGCGCGTGCAATGCGGGCGGGTGCTCGTCCTCGCAGCCCATCGTTCCGGACATGAAGCAGGCCATCGGCTACTTCAAGGCCGGCGATACGGCCACGCAGCGCTTCTTCGGCTACGCCGTCGCCCTCTCCTTCGACGGCAAATGGATGGCCGTCGGAGCGCCCGGCATCCTCTATGGCTCGCCCACGCCTGCCCCGGGTGCGGTTCATGTCTATGCACGGATCGGCACGGGCTGGAGCTTGCGGACCACGCTCGGCGCGCCCAATCCCAAGCCGGGCGACGGCTTCGGTACCGCGATCGCCTTCTCCAGCAGCGGGCAAACGCTGGCCATCGGCGCCAGCAACGACGATGGAGCGCCCTCCACGGGCGCCGTGTATGTCTTCGCGAACAGCGCGCTCGGCTGGACACAACAGGCCTACCTCAAGCCCTTCGGCTCCAGCACCACCGGCGTCTTCGGCCACTCGGTGTCGCTGTCCTCCGATGGCAACCTGCTGGCTGCCGGCGCGATCTCGGATTCGAGCGGAGCGGACCGTGCGGGCGCCGCCTATGTCTTCAGCCGGACCGGCACGAGCTGGAGCCCTCAGGCCCAGTTGCTCGCGGCCTCGCCCCAATCGACCTCCATGTTCGGCATCGCCATTGCGATGTCCGCCGACGGGAGCACGGTGGCGGTGGGCGCGCGAAACGAAACTGTCACCCTGCCCTGGCCGCCCGACACGTCCTTGCAGGCGGCAGGCGCGGTTCATGTCTTTCGGCGCACGGGCGGTGCATGGTCGCTGCATGGGCGCGTGACGAACCAGCGTGCCTATTCGAACTTCGGCTCCTCGGTCGCGCTGTCGCACGCAGGGAACGTGCTGGCTGTCGGTGCGCCGACAGAAAACTCCATGGGCACCGGCATCAATCCCGACACGACGCAATTGACAGTGACGAGCGGCGCCGCATTCGTGTACTGGCAGTTGGCCAACACCTGGAATCGCGGGGCTTATATCAAGGCACCCTCTCTAGGCTTCGAGAACGGCTTCGGCCAGGCCGTGGCTCTGTCGGGTGACGGCGCGATCCTGGCAGTCGGCGCTCCCGGCGACGCAGCCACGTCGGCGGGCGTCAACGGCACCGAAAGCACTTCAGCCGCAAGCTTCAGGACGGGGGCTGTCCACCTTTATGGAGAAAAGTCTCCCAACATCTGGAGCCGCACGGCCTTTGTCAAGGCATCCAATCCGGACGCCATGGACGCCTTCGGCTATGCCGTTTCCCTCGACGCCCATGCACGCACCCTGGCCGTGGGCGCCATCTCGGAAGGCAGTGCCGCGACCGGCCTCGGGGGCAACCAGCAGGACAACAGCGCGCTGGCCGCAGGCGCGGTCTACGTGTACTGAACCTTTCAGCTCACGATCGCCCGCAGCCAGTCCGGCAGCGGCAGTGCCTTCTGCTTCGCGACGTCCACCCAGATCGTCGTCGCCCCGCCTGCCGCGCAGATGACATCCGGCGCATCGGTGCGGGCCATGGTGGCCCAGCTCTCGAAGGTGGTGCGGCCGGGGTCGCTCACGTACATCTTGAGCAGCACGTCGCCCGGGTACTCGAGCTGCCTGTAGAAATTGCAGAAGGCATTCACGATCACCATGCCCTGCCCCTCGGGCCTCGGCACGGTACCGAGCGAATGGAACCAGTCGATTCGCGCCGTCTCGAGGAAGCGGAAGTAGCTCGCGTTATTGACATGGCCCATCGCGTCCATGTCGCCCCAGCGGATGGGGATCGTCATTTCGCAGACCAGCTTCTTGACTTCGGGGATTTCGATTTTCATCGGTGTGCGTTGATGGGAGCGCCGGAACCAAGTCGGTGGACCGGTTACAGACAGGCTCACCCCACTATCAATCAGAGACCATACACCATGAAGCGAAGTTCAGCGGCCCTCCGTGACGACCTTTCACTCACAGATTCCGCTCGGAACGGGCAGGCGCATGATCCTGACGTGGATCAGTCGCTGGTAAAGCGGCTGTTTCCCTATGGCAATGTGCCAAACAAGGGGGCCTGTAAAGCGTTGGATGCATTCCTTGGTCGCAAGGCGCCCTCTCCCTCGGACTTCCACTCATGCTTCCTGTGGTGCGTGCAGCACGGGCGCCCGGACATCGTGACCTTCATGCAGTCCAAGTGGCAAGCGTTCAGCGGCTGCATCGATCTGATGTCTTTGCCGGACAGCGATGCGGCCGCCGCCATTACAGAGATCACATCGCACCGCATTGCTTGCACCTTGAGACTCGCGGTGAGCGATCCTGCAATGTCGCTGCACCTCGCGACGTGTCTCGCCAGCCCCCAGTGCGCGATTTTTGAACTCATTCTTGAGTTCCCAGCATGGCACCGGCCGAGCGACGGCAGTCTGGTGGCCGGTCTTGGGCATGCTGTCGCCGCGTGCTCTTCTATTCGACACCTGACCCTCCGCGGCCCGGAGCAAGGCAAGTGCGAACTGGAGACGGGATTCATCACGGATGCGATGGCCAATGCAAATCTCTGGAGTGTCAGCCTCGACACCGGTCTCGCATGGCACGACGACGCCTGGCCGGTGCTGGGACAGAGGATTCTCGACCGGATGCTGGCGCGCGACGATCGTGGCTCGATGAGTATCCAATTGGCGGACGCCTATGCCAATGCGATCGCACTGAACGGCGCGAGGTCGGGGAACAAGGCGGAGCTGGGCCTTTCTACCGTCTGGCGATCCTCATCTGCCAAGGACCTGGTGCTGGCGCAAGGCGCGAAACGTGGCTCGCTCCGCACTGAACTCACGAACCTGAAGTACGTGGCTCATCGCCCGTCAGAAGCGCAATACCTATGGCTGGGGCAAGAGTCCACGGACGCCGCGGATGCGGAAAATCCTGCTGCACCGAACGCGCCCGGAGGTGAGCGCTATTTGATGCTGCGCTTGCCGAATTTGCCGTTGGAGGAAGAGCCAGGCCTTCTTGACTTTCTCGCCGGTATCGGCCCGGTATGCAAGCATTACGACGATTTCAGCAGCGTCCTGAGATGTTGCGTGGACCACGACTGCGCGAATGTAGTTTATGCAATCCAGATCCGGTATCCGTACTTCACCGGGCCGATCTTCGCCTACGAAAGCGACTGGGAGATGTTGGAAGCGGTGCACGATCTCGGCATTGCCTTCGATTTTTATGTCTATGGGGATGAGAACGAAAGTGAGCGTTGCGTCGAGATCGCCATCAAAACGCTCAATCTGCAGCGTGTGAAGATACGCACCGTTGCTTTCGACTGGGCTGATGAAGACGACGCGTCTTTCAAGAACCTGAAGATGATGCTTCAGGCGGTCGCCACGACACCTTCGGTGGTCACGGTCAAGCTGCACTTGGGCGGCAATGACCCGGAGGATCAGTTATCGCTGTTGTCGTCGGCCTTGTCCCTCAAGTCGATAGAGGCCGTCAAATTTGAAAGCACCAGCACTCAGATCGACCGTGCCGAGCTGATGGCTGTCATCAAGCAGGGCGTGTGCGGCCGGTTGCAAAAATTGTCCATCAGGGCGAACGACGATGTCCTCCAAACCTGTGTGGAAGCCATCGCCGCCGCTGGACCGCAGTGTCGCCTCGCGAAGCTCAAGTTGCGACGGCTCCCAGCGGCGGATGCTTGCGATATCGATCTCGGCCTGCTTCTCCGAGGCCAGCAGAGCATATCAACACTCGGCCTTGATGCGTCCATCGTGCGTGCCTATGGCAGACCAGATTTCGTGGATGCCGTTCATGGCAGTCCATCCATCGCCACACTTCGATTCTTCTCCGATGCCCGCGAACAGATGACTCAAGCGCTTTCAGCCGCTGTCGGTCCTCACCTCAAGATCAACCACGAGCGCTACAGCGAAGCGGTGCCGGCGATGTTGAAGTCGCTCGTTCACCTGTGGAGTGGAGAGTGGCACATGTCTGCGGCAGTTGCCGACGCATTGCAAGGCATGTTGCGCTCCCTTGAAGAGCGAGACATCCGCAGTTTGGCCGCCACATCGCGATCGATGTGGTCGGCGTTCCGCACCACACCTGCCGCCGAGAAGACGATCGATGAACTGATCGCTTCCGCGAAGTCCTTCGTCGAAGAAGACTTGCGCTGGATCACCCGTCAGTTCGAGCTGCCGTTGCGCACCGATCTACGGCTTTGGCTGGTTGGGCAGCTTCGGCAGGGCTTGACAGGTATTGCCACCTCCATCCTGTCGGAAGAGATCCACGTCTCGCCGCCAGTTCACCAGCCGGAGGGTGCCCAGGACCCGGACCTGGGACAACAAGTGCAGTCCATGGTGAATACCGATATGGAGCCTTGCGCGGCAGTGCGAATGGCCATGGAAGGAAGACAGCCGCGGCGGGACGAATTCGAGGCGTGTGTGGTCTGGTGCGGCGAGATGCGATGCATGAAGATCGTCGCGGCGATCCAGCGACGCTGGCCGGCATTCTCGGATCTCGTGCGCCTCGATGGCCACAAGAAACAGGTGTGGATGCTTGGAGGCATCCTGTCGCATGGCATCGCGTGCGACGTCACGGTAACGATCTGCAGCCGCGATGACCTCGACCATCTGGTAAGCGCTCTCAAGGCCAACGAGGCGAACCGCACGCTGAGCATCGTCCTCAGCCTGGAGGAAATGGTGCCTGGATCGCTGGCGCAAGAGCTGGCGAAGACAAAGTTGCGCGGGTTGTGCCTATTGGGCGATGGCAAACCCGTGGCGCTGGCGCCGGATTTCCTGCCCGAGCTTCTGCGCAGCGAGTCGATCGAGCAGTTCACGCTGGAGGGTGAATTCGTCACCCCGGAGATCGCGGTTCACGAAGCACGCCGGTGGATCGAGCAGTCCAAGGTGAGAAGCCTGCACGTGCGTTCGAGCGCGTCCCTGGTCGATCTGTTCGGCCAAGCCGTGGTCGCGGCCGACGGCAAGATCCTGGATCTGGAACTGCTGAATACCCGGCACGACGAGAAAATCTTCTCCTGGACACGTCACCTCTTTCATCCGAGGCTGGGGATCGCAAGCCTGGTCCTGGATGAAAACCAGCTCGCGAGCCTGACTCCCTGGCAGTGGGATGAGGTGGTCAAGACCAACCACCGTCTGCGGGAGTTGCGGGCCGTGACTGCGGACCCCAGGCGCAGCGTTCTGTCCAGCAAGGCGGCACAGATGGTGATGCGCAACAGGGCAATCCAGACGCAAGCGCATCGCCTGGCCGTTGAGACATTCATGAGGGAGTCCAAACTTGCCGGCTCTTTTCAAGCGACCTGGGTGAACCAGTTGTCGGCCTACGTCGCCGAGCCAGGCAGCTTCGCTGCTCTCCGCCGTGTCAATCGCGCGACAGCGAACGCGGCGCGCGAGGCCACCGAATCTCCCAAGGTCGTCCACGATGCCGAACGCCTCGCACTGGTGATGAACAGAGCTGGTTTGCCGGGCAATGGACTCCTCGGCGTGGACCGGATCGTCAACCACTTGAAGAGCCGCGGCTACGCCTCGCTCACCGCAGCCCAATACGCGCGGCTCCGGCTGGCCGTGGTGGACAGGATCGAGCGCTACCTGGACCTGTGGCAAGAAGGCAAGTTGCCCGAGCTTGACATCGCGACCGCCACCTGATCGCGCATTGGGGGGCACCCTGCCCACGAAGCATGGGCGCCCCTCGCGCCCTGGCCCCGGAACTCGGGCTCAGACCCGCCTTTTCGGCCGAGGCCCCGGCTCTCACCGATGCGCCTTGATGGACGCAAGGATGCCCATCACAAACAACAGCGCCGCCGCAAGCTCGCTCGCATGCGGCCAGCGCCCATCCCACAAAAAGGAATAGAGCAAGGCAAACAGCGTCTCGCTCACGATCAGCTGTCCGCACAAGCTCGCCGACAGCCGCTGGCTGGCGATGTTCCACAGCACGGTCGCCAGCCACGAAGAGCCCAGCCCGCCGGCCAGCGCCAGCAGCACGAACAAGGCGCCGTCGGGCTGCGCGCGCAGCCTCGCCACGTCAGACCCCGCGGCCAGCCACAGCACGAAGGCGCCCAGGCCGGTGGCGATGCCCAGCCAATTGGCCCAGTCGGCCGCATGCACCTCGGGATGGCGCTTCAGCCAGGCGGCGTTGAGCAGGCCGAAGGCCGTCCAGCTGGCCATCGCGAGCGTGGCGAGCAGCAGCCCCCGCCCGAAGTGCGCCCGCGCGGCGCCGGCGATGCCATCCTGGGGCCAGGCCGACCAGACCATCAGCGCGATCCCGGCCGCAGTCAATGCCAGGCCCGGCAGCAAGGCCGCCATGCGCAACCCTGCCGGCCGGCCCAGCAGCATCATCCAGACCGGAATGGTGCCGATGACCAGGCTGGGCACCTCGGTGCCGGCATCCACGATCGAAAAGGCCAGGAGCAGGTAGTAGCCGGTGAAGCCCAGCCCGCTCAAGGCCAGCACGACCAGGGCCTGTCGCGCATCGGGCCATCGGTGCCCGGGCGGCCGCCACCAGACCGCCAGCCCTGCCACCGCGCCGAAGACGAGGAAGCGCGCCGCCGTGATGTCCACCATGCCGAAATGGCCCACCATCCGCGGCGCCACGAACACCAGGCCCCAGAGCGCTCCCGCGGCCAGGCCGGCCGCGATCCCGATGACCGCGCCCGGGCTCAGAGCGCGTATCCGTCGTCGGCCGCGATCACCGCGCCGTTGACGAAATGCCCCTGGCCGCTGGCCAGCAGCACGATCAGGCCGTCCAGGTCTTCCGGCTTGCCCAGGCGCTTGCGCGGCAGGCCGCCGACCAGCTTCTGGCCGTCGTCGGAGGCCCAGTGGTCCTCGTTGTTGTCGGTCGTGATGAAGCCGGGACACAGCGCGTTGACGTTGATGCCGAAGCGCCCCCATTCGAGCGCCATCGCCTTGGTCATCTGCACCACGGCCGCCTTGCTCATGCAGTAGACGCCGATCTTGGGGATCACCTTCAGCGCGCCCACCGAGGCGATGTTGACGATGCGCCCGCCGATATAGGTGCCGGGCGCCGCGCCGCGGGCGCGCGCCAGCATGCGCTTGCCCACCTCCTGGGCGATGAAGAAGGCGCCCTTCACGTTGGCGTCGAAGATGAAGTCGTAGTCCTGCGGCTTCACGTCCTCCAGCCGCTGGGTGGTGCTCACGCCCGAGTTGTTGACCAGGATGTCGATGGGGCCGACCTCGGTCTCGGCGCGCGCCACGGCGGCCTTGATGCTGTTCACGTCGGTCGCGTCGAGCTCCACCACGTGGGCATCGCCGCCCTCGCCCTCGATGCGCGCGCGCAGCTCCTTGAGGCGATCGGTATGGCGGCTGGCCAGCACCACCGCGGCGCCGGCACGGGCCAGGGTCTTGGCGAATTGCGCGCCGAGACCGCTCGATGCGCCGGTGACGAAGGCCACGCGGCCCGAAAGATCGATGCTGTAAGCCATGAGGAAAGGTCCTGTTGGAGTCGCCGGGGCGACGTGCCGGAGGCACGGTGGGCGCCGCATAAAATGGCCCGGCCCTTCGCGGCGCCTCGCCCCCTCAAACCATTATCGACGAGACCCCCACATGACCCACGACGAAATCCTCGCCCAGTACGGCCCCCGCGAAGCCATGGAATACGACGTGGTGGTGGTCGGTGCCGGTCCCGGCGGGCTGGCCACCGCCATTCACCTCAAGCAGCTGGCGGCCTCGCACGGCAAGGACATCTCGGTGGTGGTGCTCGAAAAGGGGTCCGAGCCCGGCGCCCACATCCTGTCGGGCGCGATCATGGACCCGCGCGCGCTCTACGAGCTCTTGCCCGACTGGGAAGAGCAAGGCGCCCCGCTCAACCAGCCGGTGACGCAGGACACCTTCCTGATGCTCAGCGAGACCGGCGCCTATCGCACGCCCAACTTCCTGTTGCCCAAGAACTTTCACAACGAGGGCAACTACATCGTCAGCCTGGGCAACGTGGTGCGCTGGCTGGCACAGCAGGCCGAGGCCCTGGGCGTGGAGATCTTCGCGGGCTTCCCCGCGGCCGAGGTGCTCTACACCGAAGACGGCAAGGTGCGCGGCGTGGCCACCGGCAACATGGGCATCGGGAAGGACGGCGAGCCGACCGAGAACTTCCAGCTCGGCATGGAGCTGCATGCCAAGTACACCATCTTCGCCGAGGGCGCGCGCGGCCACCTCGGGCGCCAGCTGATCGCCAGGTACAAGCTCGACGCCGGCAAGGACCCGCAGAGCTACGGCATCGGCATCAAGGAGCTGTGGGAAATCGACCCGGCCCGCCACGAGCCCGGCCTGGCGGTGCACACCGCGGGCTGGCCGCTGCCCCCCGACACCTACGGCGGCTCCTTCCTCTACCACGCAGAGAACAACCAGGTGATCGTCGGCTTCGTGGTCGGCCTCGACTACCAGAACCCGCACCTGAGCCCCTTCGAGGAGTTCCAGCGCTTCAAGACCCACCCGAACATCCGCTGGTACTTCGAGGGCCAGGACCAGGGCCTGAAGCCGGCCAAGCGGCTGAGCTACGGCGCGCGCGCCATCACCGCCGGCGGCCTGCTCTCGCTGCCCAAGACGGTGTTCCCGGGCGGGGCGCTCGTGGGCGACGACGCCGGCTACCTGAACGCCAGCCGCATCAAGGGCAGCCACGCCGCCATCAAGACCGGCATGCTCGCCGCCGAGGCCGCCTACGACGCGGTGATGGCCGGGCGCCAGCACGACGAGCTCAGCGCCTACCCGGCGTCGTTCCAGAAGAGCTGGCTCTACCGCGAGCTGAACAAGGCGCGCAACTTCAAGCAGTGGTTCAAGAAGGGCCTGACGGTGGGCACGCTGATGACCGGCATCGAGCAGTACGTGCTGCGCGGCCACATCCCCTGGACGGTGCACCGCCACCAGGCCGACCACGAGCGCCTGAAGAAGGCCGCGCATGCCAGGAAGATCGTCTACCCCAAGCCGGACGGCAAGCTCACCTTCGACCGGCTCTCCTCGGTGTTCATCAGCAACACCAACCACGAGGAGAACCAGCCCCCGCACCTGACGCTGAAGAACGCCGCGGTGCCCACCGAGATCAACCTGCCCGAGTACGACGGTCCCGAGGCCCGCTACTGCCCGGCCGGCGTGTACGAGTTCGTGGCCGGCGACAACGGCAAGCAGCGGCTGCAGATCAACGCGCAGAACTGCGTGCATTGCAAGACCTGCGACATCAAGGACCCGACGCAGAACATCGTGTGGGTCACGCCCGAAGGGGGCGGCGGGCCGAACTACGTGGGGATGTAGGCGCAGCTTCTTGCCGAAGGCCTTAGCGCGCCACGAGGAACACGTAGTCGGCGCTGTAGCGCTCCTTCGCGCGCTTGCCCTGGTCGGCCTGGGTCTCGCAACCCTTGGCCGGCGCAACGCCGCCGACGGTGTTGATGCGCTGCACGCTCGTGACGCCGTCCATCCGGCCGGCAGTGCCGGCCGACTTCACGGACAGAAGGAGCCATGGGATGTCGCTCGCCCGCGGCGCATCGGCGCGCGCCTTCACCGTGCCGACGATCCGGCTGCCGTCGAGCGCGGTCCAGTGCGGACCGGCACCATGCGTGCCCACCTTCTGCCCGCCGGCGCCGAAGAGGTCGGCCTCGGGCGCCACGAACTGCCAGGCCCAGCCGCCTTTTTCGGCGGGACGGCATTCGTAGATCTGCGATCCGGTGGCCTGCCAGGTGAAGGCCGCGCGCTCGCCCGCGGGCGCGCGAATGGCACTCGGCAAGGGCGCCATGGACGCACTGGGAATGCCCGGCTCCGACATCGAAGCACAGCCGGCCAGCGCGACCGCGCCCAGCAAGGCTGCGGCAAGACGAGGCATGTGGGAGTCGGGTCTCATGGCACCTCCACGACCGAGTGCAAACCGACAGCATTCTGACCCGGTGTCAGGCCGGAGACCAGCAAGGTGTCGGTCTCCGGCTCGATCACCCCTGCAGCATCCCCGAACCTCGAGCCAAGCCCCATCCCCCGCCACCCGGCGTCTCGATCACGAACACGTCGTCGCGCTGCATCTGCACCTGCCCGATGTGGCCCAGCGCCTCGACCCCGCCTCCAGCCCGCTCCACCCGGTTGATCCCCACCGCGCCGGCCTCGCCGCCCGCGCCGCCGAAGGCCCCGTGCATGCGGCCGTTGCTCAGGATCGAAGCCGTCATCGGCGCCAGGAACCGGATGCGCCGCACCCCGCCGTCGCCACCGCGCCAGCGCCCTGCCCCGCCCGAGCCGGCGCGGATGGCATAGCTCTCCAGGCGCACCGGGTAGCGCAACTCCAGCACCTCCGGATCGGTCAGGCGCGAGTTGGTCATGTGCGTCTGCACCACGCTCGTGCCGTCGAAGCCCGGCCCCGCGCCCGAGCCGCCGGAGATGGTCTCGTAATACTGGTGCTCGCCGTCGCCGAAGGTGAAGTTGTTCATCGTGCACTGGCTGGCTGCCAGCACGCCCAGCGCGCCGTAGAGCGCGTTGGTCACGCAGCTGGAAGTCTCGACGTTGCCCGCCACCACCGCCGCCGGCGCCACCGGGTTGAGCATGCAGCCCTGCGGCACGACCACGCGGATCGGCTTCAGGCAGCCGGCATTGAGCGGAATGTCGTCGTCCACCAGCGTGCGGAAGACGTAGAGCACGGCTGCCATGGTGATGGCCCTGGGCGCGTTGAAGTTGTTGGGCAGCTGCGCGCTGGTGCCCGTGAAGTCCACGGTGGCGGCACGCGCAGCGGCATCGACTTGCACCCGCACGCGGATCTGCGCACCGTTGTCCAGCGGCAAGGTGTACTCGCCATCCTTCAGCGCGGTGATGGCACGCCGCACCGACTCCTCGGCGTTGTCCTGCACGTGGCCCATGTAGGCAGCCACGGTGCCGCGCCCGAACTGCGCCACCATCGCCTGCAGCTCCTGCACGCCCTTCTCGTTGGCGGCGATCTGCGCGCGCAGGTCCGCGAGGTTCTGCTCGACGTTGCGCGAGGGGTGCGGCCCGCTGCCGAGCAGCGCGCGCAGCGCGGCCTCGCGCAGACGGCCCTCTTCGACCAGCTTGAAGTTATCGATCAGCACGCCCTCTTCGTCGATGGTCTTCGAGAAGGGCGGCATCGAGCCCGGCGTGATGCCGCCCACGTCCGCGTGGTGCCCGCGCGAGGCCACGTAGAACGAGGGCTTCGCGTCCCCCGCCGCCAGGTACACCGGCGTCACGACCGTGATGTCCGGCAGGTGCGTGCCGCCGTTGTAAGGGTCGTTGAGCATGTAGACGTCGCCCGGCTTCATGCCGGGGTTGCCGTCGATCACAGTGCGGATCGACTCGCTCATCGACCCGAGGTGCACCGGCATGTGCGGCGCATTGGCGATCAGATGGCCCTCCACGTCGAACAGCGCGCAGGAGAAGTCCAGCCGTTCCTTGATGTTCACCGAGTAGGCCGTGTTCTGCAGCCGCAGGCCCATCTGCTCGGCGATGTTCATGAAGAGGTTGTTGAACACCTCGAGCATCACCGGGTCGGCCTGCGTGCCCACGGCCTGCGCCGCCACGCGCGGACGCACGCGGTGCAGCTCCACGCCGGCCGTGGTCGCGCGCGCCTGCCAGCCCGGCTCCACCACCGTGGTCGCGTTGCGGCCCGCGAGGATGGCCGGGCCGTCGATGGCAGCGCCGGGGCGCAGTTCGCTCTCGAGGTGCAGCGCTGCATCGCGCCAGCCGGCCGGCGCTTCGTCGGCATCGCAGAAGACGCGGACCGCGGCATGCGGCCGCGGCACGTGCCGGACGGCTTCGCCGGCGCCCGATGGCGAGGCAGCGGCGCGCTCGCCGGCGGCCGAGGCCTCGACCGTCACCGCCTCGATCACCAGCGCGCGCTCCGGCATCAGGAAGGCGAAGCGGCGGCGGTAGGCGGCCTCGAATTCGGCGCGTAGCGCGTCCAGCGCCTCGCCCTGGGGCGTCTCCACGGGCAGCGTGCAGGCGAGCGCGGTGTCGGTGCCCTCGTAACGCAGCTGCACCCGATGGACGGTCCCGATGCCGGCGCCGTTCGCCCCCTGGGCGTGCAGCTCGGTGATGGCTTCGTCGGCCAGCGCGAGCGCCGTGCTGCGCGCCGCCGCGAGCCCGTCGGCATCGAGCCGGCGCTCCAGCGCGCGCTCGCGCATCGCCAGCTGGTCTGCCAGCCCCATGCCGAAGGCCGACAGCACGCCGGCAAAGGGATGCAGGTAGACCCGCTGCATGCCCAGCGCATCGGCCACCAGGCAGGCGTGCTGGCCGCCCGCGCCGCCGAAGCATTGCAGGGTGTACTGCGTGACGTCGTAGCCGCGCGCCACCGAGATGCGCTTGACCGCGTTGGCCATGCTGGCCACCGCGATGCGCAGCGCGCCGCTGGCGACCTCCTCCGCGCTCACGTCCCGGCCCGTGGCTTCGCTCATCCGTTGCGCCATGGCGCCGAAGCCGCTGCGAGCCGCTTCGAGGTCCAGCGCCTCGTCGGCACCCGGCCCGAAGACCTTCGGGAAATGCGCCGGCTGGATCTTGCCGAGCAGCACGTTGGCATCGGTGGTGGTCAGGGGCCCGCCGCGCCGGTAGCTGGCCGGGCCCGGGTTGGCGCCTGCCGATTCGGGCCCGACGCGCAGGCGCGCGCCGTCGAAGGCGATCACCGAGCCGCCGCCCGCGGCCACCGTGTGGATGCTCATCATCGGCGCGCGCATGCGCACGCCGGCCACGTGGGTCTCGAAGGAACGCTCGAACTCGCCGGCGTAGTGCGACACATCGGTCGAGGTCCCGCCCATGTCGAAGCCGATCACGCGCGGATGGCCCGCGTCCAGCGCGGTGCGCACCATGCCCACGATGCCGCCCGCCGGCCCGGACAGGATCGCGTCCTTGCCCTGGAAGCGCTGCGCCTGCGTCAGCCCGCCCGAGCTCTGCATGAAGAACAGCGGCACGCCCGGCATCTGCTGCGCCACCTGGTCCACGTAGCGCCGCAGGATCGGGCTCAGGTAGGCGTCGACCACGGTGGTGTCGCCGCGCGGCACCAGCTTCATCAGCGGGCTGGTCTTGTGCGAGACCGACACCTGCGTGAAGCCCGCCTCGCGGGCGATGCGCTCGGCCGCCAGCTCGTGCGCCCGGTGCTGCCAGCCGTGCATGAAGACGACGGCGCAGGCCCGCAGGCCAGCGTCGAAGGCCTCTCTCAGCGCGGCGCGCAGGGCGGGCTCGTCCAGCGCGCGTATCACCTCGCCGTCTGCGGCCACCCGTTCGTCGGCCTCGATCACGCGCTCGTAGAGCAGCTCGGGCAGCACGATGCGGCGCTCGAAGAGGCGCGGCCGGGCCTGGGTGGCAATGCGCAGTGCGTCGCGAAAGCCGCCGGTGGCGACGAGCACGGTGCGCTCGCCCTTGCGCTCCAGCAGCGCGTTGGTGGCCACGGTGGTGCCCATCTTCACGCACTCGACGCGCTCGGGCGTGACCAGCTCCCCGGCGCTCAGGCCCAGCAGCCGGCGGATGCCCTCCACCGCCGCGTCGCGGTACTGCTCGGGGTTCTCCGACAAGAGCTTGAGGGTGTGCAGGCGGCCTTCGGGGTCGCGCCCGACCAGGTCGGTGAACGTGCCGCCGCGGTCGATCCAGAACTGCCAGCGCGAAGGGGTCGAAGAGGTATGCGGATTCATGGGAAAGGAGATGAGGGGTTTCCGGGCGTGGAGGCGCCTGGGGGTGAGCCTGGTTTTCAGTTCTGGTGCAGGTCGCGGCCGCGCGTCTCGGGCAGGCACAGCGCGACCACGACGACCATCGCGTAGGCCACTGCCGCGCACACGCCGATCGACGTGCCCAGCGACATGTGCATGCGGTCGCTCAGCACACCCACGAGGGCCGGGAAGGTGGCGCCGATGCCGCGCCCGAAGTTGTAGCAAAAGCCCTGCCCCGAGCCGCGCAGCTCGTTGGGGAACAGCTCGGCGAGGAAGGCGCCTGCGCCGCTGAAGATGCCCGACATGAAGAAGCCCAGCGGGAAGCCCAGCACCAGCATCAGGCCGTCGGTGATCGGCAGCAGCGTGTAGGCGTACACAAGCGTGCCGGCGCCGATCGCGAACAGGATGAAGGCCAGCCGGCGCCCCAGGCGGTCTGACAGGTAGGCGCCGCACAGATAGCCGAGAAAGGCTCCGGCGATGAACATGAACTGGTAGCCGCCGGAGCCGAGCACCGTGAGGTGGCGCTCGTTCTTCAGGAAGGTCGGCAGCCAAACGCCGATGGCGTAGTAGCCGCCCTGCATGCCGGTGAACAGCAGGCTCGCGAGCACCGTGGTGCCCAGGATGCCCGGCTTGAAGATCGCGAGGAAGTTGCCGCTGCGCTCGCCGCGGGCGATGGCGGCGCGCGTCTGCACATAGATTTCGGGGTCGCGGATCGAGCGGCGGATGAAGACGATCAGCACCGCCGGCAGCAGCCCCAGCAGGAACATCACGCGCCACGAGATCTCCGGCGGCAGGAAGGAGAACAGCGCCATCGACACCAGCACCGCCGCCCCCCAGCCCACGGCCCAGCTGCTCTGCACCAGGCCCACCGCCTTGCCGCGGTAGGCCGGCCGGATCATCTCGGCGATCAGCACCGAGCCCACCGCCCATTCGCCGCCGAAGCCCAGGCCCTGCAGCGTACGCGCGATCAGCAGCTGCTCGGGGGTCTGCGCCAGCCCGCAGGCGAAGGTGAAGATCGCGAACACCAGGATGGTGAGCTGCAGGATGCGCACGCGCCCGTAGCGATCGGCCAGGATGCCGGCCAGCCAGCCGCCCAGTGCCGAGGCGACCAGCGTGGCGGTGCCGATGAAGCCGACCTCGGTCTTGCTCATGCCCCACATCGTGAGCAGGATGGGCGTGACCAGCGGCAGCGTGTAGTAGTCGAAGGCATCGACGGCGTAGCCGCTGAAGGATGCGGCCAGCGTGCGCTTCTCGTTGCGGTCGAGCGTCGTCAGCCAGCTGCCGCCGGTCGGCGCATCGGCGGCGGGGTGAACGGGTTCCGCGGTGTTCATGCGTTTGTCTCCTTGGTTTCTTGAATCGGGGTCTTGGCTAGAAGCTCGCCAGGCGGTGATGCGGCAGGTCGGTGACCAGCATCGCGCCCGGCGCGTGGGTGATGGCGAAGGGCAGCCGCGCTTCGGCCAGCGCGGCCTGGGGCGTGACGCCGCAGGCCCAGAACACCGGCAGCTCGTCGGGCATGACTTCGACCGGGTCTCCGTAGTCGGGATGGGCGAGGGAACGGATGCCGATCAGCGCCGGGGCGCCCAGATGCACCGGCGCGCCGTGCACGGCCGGAAAGCGCGCGGTGACCTGCACCGCGCGAATCGCATCCGCCGCCCGCAGCGGGCGCATGGAGCAAACCATCGGGCCGCGAAAGACGCCGGCCGGCACGGTGGCGATGTTCGTGCGGTACATCGCGACGTTGCGTTGCTGCACGACGTGCCGCAGTGCGATGCCTTCGGCCATCAGCGCATGCTCGAAGGTGAAGGAGCAGCCGATGACGAAGCTCACCAGGTCTTCGCGCCACAGCGCACGCACGTCGCCGGGCTCGTCGATCAGCTCGCCGCCCTGCCACACGCGGTAGCGCGGCAGGTCGCTGCGGATGTCGATGTCTTCGCCCAGCATCGGCAAGGCAGGATCGCCCGGCTCCGACACGCCCAAGAGCGGACAGGGCTTGGGATTGGCCTGGCAGTAGCGCAGGAAGTCCGCGGCATGCGATTTCGGCAGGATGACCAGGTTGCCCTGGACGTGCGCGCTCGCCAGGCCGCTGGTGTGCGATTGCAGCGCGCCGCTGCGGGCTGCGAGGCGCACGTCGCGCGCGCTGCTCGCGGCGTCGGGAACTTGAAGCGTCGACATGGAGGCGTCCGTGAGGTGATGGAGCGGATTGTGGGAATCCGCACTCCCGAACGCCAACGCAAAGTTTCTTGCTCAGCCCATCGATTTTTTCGATGACCTGGAACCGTGCGAGGCATGCACCACGGCGGAGCCGAGCGCAGCCTCGAGCAGCGGCGAGGAGGGATCGTCCCGGTAGCTCGCGTAGATGGGCAGCGGCTCCAGCGTGTCCTCGCAGGGCAGCACCCGCAGCGGCAGGCGCCGCGCCAGCGGCTCGACCACGGCCCGCGGCAGGGTGGCGACGCCGAAGCCGGCCTCCACCAGCTGGGCCATCGCCGAGATCGACGAGATGGCATGCACGCGCGGCGCGGGACTGCCCGCATCGCGGAACAGCTCCAGCAGCGCCACGTGCGGCTGCGAGCCGCGCTGGAAGGTGAGCAGGTCCAGCGCGAGCAGGTCGTGGAGCTTGTAGCGCCGCCGCAGGTGCAGCTCGCGGTGACCGACGAAGCACATCGGCATCGGCGGCACCGCACGCGTGCGCACGCCGTCGCCTGCGGCGGGCAGCGCGGCGAAGATCAGGTCCTGCTTGCCGCGCTGCAACTGGTCGACCAGCACCGGCGTGGTTTCGACCGTGAGCTCCAGCTCGAAATCGGGATAGGTCGCCTGCATGTGCTTGAGCCAGCCGGTGAGCCAGCTGTGGATCACCGATTCAATGGCGCCCACGCGCAGCACGGTCGCGCGCACCGCGCCGGAGCCCATCTCGGCCTTGATGTGCATCTGCATTTCGAGCAGGCGCTGGGCGAAGGCATGGAAGCGCTGGCCGGCCACCGTCAGGCGGAACTGCTTGTCGCGGCGGTCCAGCAGCAGCACGCCCAGTTCGCGCTCGAGGGCTGCGATGCGGCTGGAGAGGGCCGACTGCGTGAGATGCAGCTTCTCGGCGGCCCGCGTGACGCTCTTGAGGGCGACGGCCCAGTGGAAGGCTTCGACGAATCGCAGGTTCATGAGGGATGGGTGGTGGATTCGGAAAGCATTGCACCATGTCTTGCTCCCTCTTCCCGCTTGCGGAGCAGAAGTCGATACAGGCGATAGACTGGGCGCCCCCAAGGAGACACCATGCACATCGTCATCACCGGCGGCGCCGGTTTTCTGGGCACGCGCCTGGCGCGCACGCTGCTGGCCCAAGGCACGCTCGCACTGGCCGGCGCCACGCCACGGACCATCGAGCGCATCACGCTGGTCGACCGCACCCCGCCCCAGGCCGATCTCGCAGCCGACACCCGCATCGCGGCCGTCGCAGGCGACCTCAACGCCCAGCTGGCCGACGCCGACGCCGGCTACTGGGCCGATGCCGACGCCGTCTTCCACCTCGCCGCCGCCGTCAGCGGCGAATGCGAAGCCGACTTCGACCTCGGCATGCGCAGCAACTTCGGCGCCACCAATGCCCTGCTCGAACGCCTGCGCAGCGCCGGCACCGCCCCGGTGCTGGTGTTCTCCAGCTCGCTCGCGGTCTTCGGCAACTCGCCCGAGCAACCGCTGCCCGAGGTCATCGACGACAACACGCTGCCCACGCCGCAGACCAGCTACGGCATCCAGAAGTTCATCGGCGAGCAGCTGGTGGCCGACTACACCCGCAAGGGCTTCGTCCGCGGCCGCAGCGTTCGGCTGATGACGGTGAGCGTGCGCCCGGGACTGCCCAACGGCGCGGCTTCGGGCTTCTTCAGCGGCATGATCCGCGAGCCGCTCGCCGGCCTCCGCGCAGCCGTCCCGGTGCCCGACGACACCCTGGTGGCGCTGGCCTCCCCGGCGCGCACCGTCGAAGGCATCATTCGCGCCGCCGAGGCCAGCGATGCGCAATGGGGCCCGCGCACCGCGCTCAACCTGCCCTCGCTCAGCCTCACGGTCGGCGAGATGGCCACGGCGCTCGAACGCGTGGCCGGCAAGGCCGCCACCGCCCTGCTCGACCGCACGCCCGATCCGGCCGTCCAGCGCATCGTGAAGAGCTGGCCGGGCCGCATCGAGGCACGCCGCGCGCGCGGCCTGGGCCTCCTGCCCGATGCCAGCTTCGAGGACGTGATTCGCGATTACGTCCGTGAAAATCCCGACGCCGTGAAGCTGCCTACCAATGCATAGTCATACGTTTGCAAAACGTCACATCGACAGGAGACTCCCCATGAAGTTGAACCGACTGGCCGCCGGCCTCGTCCTCGGCCTCGGCATGGCCTGCGCGGCATTCGCGCAGACGGCCATGAAGATCAGCATCTCGACCGCGCAGAACTCCCACCAGGGCGTTGCGATCGACGCCTTCGCCAAGGAAGTGGCGGCCCGCACCAACGGCCGCTACAAGATCGAGACCTTCTACAACGGCTCGCTCGGCGGCGAGCGGGAGTCGATCGAGGCGGTGCAGCTCGGCACCCAGGAACTCGCCTTCTCCTCCACCGGGCCGGTGCCCAATTTCGTGCCCGAGGCCAAGATCCTCGACGTGCCTTTCCTGTTCCGCGACAAGGCCCATGCGCGCGCGGTGCTCGACGGGCCGATCGGCCAGGAGCTGCTGACCAAGTTCGACGCCAAGGGCTTCAAGGCCCTGGCCTGGGCCGAGAACGGCTTCCGCCACATGACCAACAGCAAGCGCGACGTCAAGGGGCCGGAAGACCTCAAGGGGCTGAAGATGCGCACTATGGAGAACCCGGTGCACATCGCGGCCTACAAGGGCCTGGGCATCATCACCACGCCGATGGCCTTCCCGGAGGTGTTCACGGCGCTGCAGCAGGGCACGGTCGACGGCCAGGAGAACCCGCTGTCGGTGATCATGGCGGCCAAGTTCTCGCAGGTGCAGAAGCACCTGTCGCTGACCGGCCATGTCTACTCGCCCTGCATCTTCCTGATGAACAAGGCCGCCTTCGACAAGCTCAGCGCCGCCGACAAGACCGCCTTCCTCGAGGCCGCCAAGGTGGCCGCGAAGGCGAATCGCGACCGCGTCGACCAGGACGACGCCAACGGCGTGAAGGAGCTGCGCGCCCAGGGCATGACCGTGATCGAGAACGTGGACAAGGCCAAGTTCGTCACCACCCTCGCCCCCGTCAACGCCGAGTTCGAGAAGCAGTTCGGCAAGGCCAACATCGACAAGATCCGCAACTTCCAGTGATCCTGTTGCCGCGATGACCCGCGGCGCACGCCCGCGCAGCACCGGCTGGCGGGCGTTTTTTATCGACTCTTGCGTGCCTTGCCCATGAAATCCGCCTTCCTACGCCTCGACCACTGGACCAGCTCGCTGTCCATGGCCGTCGCCTGCCTCATGCTCGTGGTCGCCTCGGCGCTCGGCGTGTTCCAGATCGTCACCCGCTTCGTGCTCGAGCAGCCGGCCGAATGGTCGGAGATCCTGATCCGCGTGAGCCTGATCTGGATGGTCTTCATGGGCATCCCCACCGCCTTTCGCCAGGGCGCGATGGTGAGCGTCGACGTGCTGTACCGCTGGAGCCCGCCGAGGATGCGGCGCGTGCTCGACTGGCTGGTGTGCCTGGCCGCGCTGACGCTGATCGCCGTCATCGTCTGGTGGGGCTGGGACTACGCGAAGCGCGGCGGCGTGCAGTCGATGGCGGGACTCGAATCGGTGTCGATGTTCTGGGCTTACGTGGCGATGCCGGTGGGCGGGCTGTTCAGCATCATCGGCATCGTCGGCAACCTGCTCGATCCCCAGCGGCAGGAACTGGAGACCGCGCAATGACGCCCGTCATGGTTACGACGATGGTGGTGTGCTTCGCACTCACCATCTCCGTCGCGGTCTCGATCGGCCTCGCCTCGGTGGTCGGCATCCAGGCCTCGAATGCCAACATGCTGATCTCCGTCAAGGAGATGTTCAACGCGATCAACAAGTTTCCGCTCGCGGCCATTCCCTTCTTCATCCTGGCCGGCAACCTCATGGAGACCGGCGGCATCTCGCGCCGGCTGGTGGATTTCGCCAAGAGCCTGGTGGGCGGCGTGCAAGGCGGCCTGCCGATGACCTGCGTGCTGACCTGCATGATCTTCGCCGCGGTGTCGGGCTCGTCGGTGGCCACCACCTTCGCCATCGGCGCCATCCTGATTCCGGCGTTGATCAAGCACGGCTATCCCACCAGCTACGCGGCAGCGCTGCAGGCCACGAGCGCCGAGCTGGGCGTGATCATCCCGCCCTCGATCCCGATGATCCTCTACGGCGTGAGCGCCGAGGTGTCGATCGGCGAGCTCTTCATCGCCGGCTTCGGCCCGGGCATCCTGATCAGCCTGGCGCTGATGGCCTTCGTCTACGTCTATTGCAAGATCAAGGGCCTGGGCAAGAACGACGGCGACGGCCGGCTGGGCGTCGGCGTCGCCACCTGGCGCGCCGGCTGGGCATTGCTGATGCCGGTGATCATCCTCGGCGGCATCTACGGCGGCATCTTCACGCCGACCGAGGCCTCGGCGGTGGCGGTGCTTTATGCGCTCGTCGTCGGCATGCTGATCTACCGCGAGATCAAGCTGCCGCAGCTCTACGCGGTGCTGCGCAAGTCGGTGATTTCGTCGTCGGTGATCATGTTCATCATCGCCAACGCGGGCCTCTTCGCTTTCCTGATCACGCGCGCCGGCGTGCCCGAGGCCATCGGCCACTGGCTGCAGGCCGTGCTGCAGTCGCCGGCCCTGTTTCTGCTGGGCGTGAATGCGGCGCTGTTCGTCATCGGCATGTTCATCGAGACCAGCGCGGCCATCATCGTGCTGGCGCCCATCCTGGCGCCGGTGGCGATGCACTTCGGGATCGACCCGGTGCACTTCGGGCTGGTGATGGTCGTCAACCTGGCGCTCGGCATGATCACGCCGCCCTTCGGCGTCAACCTGTTCGCCGCCTGCACCGTGGCGCGCATCTCGCTGGACCGCATCGTCACGCACCTGGTGCCCTTCGTGCTGGTGATCCTGGCCTGCCTGATGGTCATCACTTACGTGCCGGGCATCTCGCTGGGGCTGCGCGACCTGGTCTACGCGAAGTAGCCCCCGCGTGGGGGGCCGCAGCCGTGCGCTGAAAACAAGGGTTACAGCATGGACCCCGCCACGGCGCCTTGGCTGACACGCAGCACGCCTCGTTCTTGAATAGGCTTGGAGAGTTGCGGCTGCCTCGCGCAGTCTGTGTCGCCGTTTCCGCGTTCAGGCGGTAACATCTTCATGCGGCCGCAACCGGCGGGGACGCATGGGGCGACAACCCGCCGCTTCTCTTTTCTTCTCTCCACTGAAGGCAAATGACAAGCTACGGTTTCGTTCACTTGGAATTCGGCGACCAGCACCGCGAGCGTTCGCTCCAGGTGCTGGACAAGCTGCGAATCCGCCTGGCCCAGGATGGCGACCGCTTCTCCAGCGTGATCGTCGACAACGCCAGCGCCACGCCTGCCGAAAGCGCGACCGGCACGAACTCCGCGCAAGGCCTGGTGGTCACCGGCGACAACAGCAACCGCGAGTTCTCCGGCTGGGACACCGGCGTCGAGACCCTCCTCGCGCGCGGCGAGCAGCCCGACGTGTGGATCTTCTCGAACGACACGGTGGCCCTCAACCACGCCTGGAGCGAACGGCGGCTCGAGCGCTTCGGCGGCGAGATCCGCAAGCTCGCCCTGCATCCGGGCCCCTGGCTCTTCGGCGAGATCAACGACTTCCCGCGCTCGACGATGACCCCCATGGGGCCGCTGCTCGAATGGGTCTCGACCTACTGCTTCGCGATGAACAACACCCTGCGCCACCGGCTGGGCACGCTTTCGCCCGGCAACGCGCTGCTGGATTCGCTGGTGAACGAGCAGTTCGAGCCCGGCCGCGGCGTGTTCCGCGACCATGTGGGCGAGGCGTATGTCGATTTCGTCTCCGCCTGGCTGATCAGCGACGACGGCGAGGGCGAGCAGAAGCGGCGCCGCTTCAAATGGGATCACGAATGGCACAAGGCCAGCCCGCTCGGCGCCGAGAACTTCGAGGACCTGCGCATGAAGGCGCGCTGCTGCCTCTCGGAACACATGCTGAGCCTGCGCGCGCGCCAGGCAGGCGCCGACATCCGCTCGCCCTACGATGCCCGCAACCTGCGCGAGCACGTGCGGCGCTCCCTGCAGTTCCTCTCGGACAAGCTGTGGGAGAAATTCCTGCTGCGCCGGCTGCGGCTGGAGCGGTCGTAGGCGCGGTTTCCCTTACACTCGACCCGGTCAGGAGAGAGCCCCGCAGCGCGGGGCCGCCGAAGGCGCAGGGCCCCTCGAAGAACGGGCCCGAACGCTCAGGCAAAAGGACTGACGAGGCGCCCGTTTTTCGGGCGTTTCCTTGCTGGAGAGAGGCGGCGCTTCGCTTTTGATGGCGCCTGCCCACCGAAGGAGCAAACCCCGATCGTGGGGCGAATCTCTCAGGTAAAGCGGACAGCAGGGGTGGCCCATGGCTTTGCCGCCATGGATCTGGACTGCCCCTGATGGAGAGTGCCTTGGCCTCTGCTCCCGACGATCTGCAAAAGACCCCGCTGTACAACCTCCACGTGGAGCTCGGCGCCCGCATGGTGCCCTTCGCGGGCTATTCGATGCCGGTGCAATATCCCGCCGGCCTGATGGCCGAGCACAGGCACACGCGAACGGCCGCTGGCCTCTTCGACATCTCGCACATGGGCCAGCTGCGCCTGGTCGGGCCCGATGCCGCTGCCGCCTTCGAGACCTTGATGCCGGTCGACGTGATCGGCCTGGCGCCCGGCAAGCAGCGCTATGGCCTGCTGCTGAACGACGAAGGCGGCATCCTCGACGACCTGATGTTCTTCAACGAGGGCGGCGATTCCATCTTCGTCATCGTCAACGGCGCCTGCAAGGCCGCCGACATCGCCCACATCCAGGCCAGGATCGGCCAGCGCTGCAAGGTGCTGCCCCTGCCCGACAACGCCCTGCTCGCCCTGCAGGGCCCGCAGGCCGCGGCCGTGCTGGCGCGCCTGTCGCCCGGCATCGAGCGCTTCGTCTTCATGACCGGCGGCAAGGTGCAGATCGGCGGCATCGCGGCCTTCGCCACGCGCAGCGGCTACACCGGCGAGGACGGCTTCGAGATCTCGGTCGCCGCCCCTGATGCCGAGGCGCTGGCCCGCCTGCTGCTCGCGCAGCCGGAGGTGCAGCCCGTCGGCCTGGGTGCGCGCAATTCGCTGCGCCTCGAAGCCGGCCTGTGCCTCTACGGCAATGACATCGACACCACGACCACCCCGGTCGAGGCCTCGCTCAACTGGGCCATGCAAAAGGTGCGCCGCAGCGGCGGTGCGCGCGAGGGCGGCTTTCCCGGCGCGGCGCGGGTGCTGGCGCAGCTCACGGCCGACAGCGGCACGGCCGGCCGCCTCGACCACGAGACGCTCAAGCGCAAGCGCGTCGGCCTGGTGGCGCTGGAGCGCGTGCCGGTGCGCGACGGCACGCTGCTCGAGTCCTTCGAAGGCCTGCCCATCGGCCAGGTGACCAGCGGCCTGCTGGGCCCCACGGTCGACCGGCCGATCGCCATGGGCTATGTCGCCCTCGCCTACGCCGAGCCCGGCACCCGCCTGCAAGCCATCGTGCGCGGCAAGCCGGTGCCGATGGAAGTCAGCACCCTGCCTTTCGTGCCGGCACGCTACTGGCGCGGCTAGTTTCTATTTGTTCTTCGTTCTTTCCCCTTCCCCAGGAGCCATGCCAATGACCATCAAATACACCAAGGACCACGAGTGGGTCAACGCCGAAGGCGAAAACGCCACCGTCGGCATCACGCTGCATGCGCAGGATGCGCTGGGCGACGTGGTCTTCGTCGACCTGCCGGAGGTTGGCCAGGGCTATGCCCAGGGCGAAGTCGCCGGCGTGGTGGAGTCGGTCAAGGCCGCGGCCGACGTCTTCATGCCGGTCGCGGGCGAGATCACCGAGGTCAACGAGGCGCTGCGCGCCGACCCCTCGCTGGCCAACAGCGCGCCCGAAGGCGAAGGCTGGTTCTTCAAGATGAAGATCACCGACCCCGCCCAGCTCGATGCCCTGCTCGACAAGACCGCCTACGACAAGTTCGCCGACGAAAACTGAAAAGCCGACAGCCGCCGCGTTTGTTCCCCCTCCCCTGAGCCTCTCCATGCCGAAGTCCTCCCTGCCCTCCTTGCCCACCCTCGCCGATCTCGAGAATGCCGGCGAATTCATCGCCCGCCACATCGGCATCGAGGCCGAGGACGAAGCGCGCATGCTCGCTGCCGTCGGCTCGAAGACGCGCGCCGAGCTGATCGACGGCATCGTGCCGCCGGCCATCCGCCGCAGCCATCCGATGCAGCTTCCCGCGCCCGTGACCGAGGCCGGCGCGCTGGCCGAGCTGCGCGCCATCGCGGCGAAGAACAAGGTGGCGCGCAACTTCATCGGCCAGGGCTACTACGGCACCCACACGCCCGGCGTGATCCTGCGCAACCTGCTGGAGAACCCGGCCTGGTACACGGCCTACACGCCCTACCAGGCCGAGATCTCGCAAGGCCGCATGGAGGCGCTGCTCAACTTCCAGACCATGGTGTGCGACCTGACCGGCATGGCGATCGCCAACGCCTCGATGCTCGACGAGGCCACCGCCGCCGCCGAGGCGATGACGCTCGCACGCCGCAGCGTGAAGAGCAAGAGCAAGGTGTTTCTGGTCTCGGGCGACTGCCATCCGCAGACCATCGAGGTCATCAAGACGCGCGCCGCGCCCCTGGGCATCGAGGTCAAGGTCAGCACCGTCTCCGAGACGCTGCCGCACCTGATGGCCGGCGGCGATTTCTTCGGCGCGCTGGCGCAGTACCCGGCCACCACCGGCCACGTGCACGACCTGCGCCCCCTGGCCGGCCATGCCCACGCCTGCGACGCCGCCTTCTGCGTGGCGGCCGACCTGCTGGCGCTCACCCTGCTGGCCCCGCCCGGCGAATGGGACGCCGACATCGTCTGCGGCACCACGCAGCGCTTCGGCATGCCCCTGTGCAACGGCGGCCCGCATGCGGCGTACCTGGCCTGCCGCGACGAGTTCAAGCGCTCGCTGCCGGGCCGGCTGGTGGGCGTCAGCGTCGACACGCAGGGCCGCCCGGCCTACCGCCTGGCGCTGCAGACGCGCGAGCAGCACATCCGCCGCGAGAAGGCCACCTCCAACATCTGCACGGCGCAGGTGCTGCCGGCGGTGGTGGCGAGCATGTATGCGGTCTACCACGGGCCCGAAGGCCTCACGCGCATCGCGCAGCGCGTGGCGGCTCTCACCGCCATCCTGGCGCAGGGCCTGGAGCAGATGGGCCGCGAGCTGGCCAACGCCACCGCCTTCGACACGCTCACCGTGTTGACCGGCGAGGACACGCCGAAGATCCTGGAGCGCGCCCAAGCCGCATCGATCAACCTGCGCCAGGGCCTGCAGCAGCACCTGGGCATCTCGCTGGACGAGACCAGCACCCGCACCGACATCGAGACCCTGTGGGCCCTGTTCGTGCCCGCCGGCACGCCGATGCCGCGCTTCGAGGAGCTCTCGGCCACGGTCGGCTCGCGCATCCCGCTGGACCTGCGCCGCAGCAGCGACTTCCTCGCGCACCCGGTGTTCAACACCCACAAGAGCGAGACCGCGATGCTGCGCTACATCCGCAGCCTCTCCGACAAGGACCTCGCGCTCGACCGCAGCATGATCCCGCTCGGCAGCTGCACCATGAAGCTCAACGCGACCAGCGAGATGATCCCCATCACCTGGCCCGAGTTCGCGGACATCCATCCCTTCGCGCCCGCCGAGCAGCTGCAGGGCTATGCCGAGCTCGACGCGCAGCTGCGCGCCTGGCTGTGCGAGGCCACCGGCTACGCCGGCATCAGCCTGCAGCCCAATGCCGGCTCGCAAGGCGAGTACGCCGGCCTGCTGGCCATCAAGGCCTACCACGAAGCCCAGGGCCACGGCCACCGCAACGTCTGCCTGATCCCCTCCTCCGCCCACGGCACCAACCCGGCAAGCGCCCAGATGGTGGGCATGAAGGTGGTGGTGACCGCCTGCGACGCGCAGGGCAACATCGACATGGACGACCTCGCGCGCGCCTGCGAGCAGCACCGCGACGACCTGGCCGCGGTGATGATCACCTACCCCAGCACCCACGGCGTGTTCGAGACCCGCGTCAAGGAGCTGTGCGAGATCGTGCATGCGCACGGCGGCCGCGTGTATGTGGACGGCGCCAACATGAACGCGCTGGTCGGCGTGGCCGCGCCCGGCGAGTTCGGCGGCGACGTGAGCCACCTCAATCTGCACAAGACCTTCTGCATCCCGCACGGCGGCGGCGGGCCCGGCGTGGGGCCGGTGTGCGTGGTCGAGGACCTGGTGCCCTACCTGCCCGGCCACGTGAGCGGCGGCCTCCCCTCGAACGGCGTGGGCGCGGTGTCGGCCGCCCCGCTGGGCAATGCGGCGGTGCTGCCGATCAGCTGGATGTACTGCCGCATGATGGGCGCGCCCGGCCTGCAGGCCGCGACCGAGGTCGCGATCCTGAGCGCCAACTACATCAGCGCGCGGCTCAAGGACCATTACCCCACGCTCTACGCCAGCCCGAACGGCCACGTGGCGCACGAGTGCATCCTGGACCTGCGCCCGCTCAAGGACAGCAGCGGCGTGACGGCCGAGGACGTGGCCAAGCGCTTGATCGACTACGGCTTCCACGCGCCCACGCTGAGCTTCCCGGTGCCCGGCACGCTCATGGTCGAGCCGACCGAGAGCGAGCCCTTGGCCGAGCTGGACCGCTTCGTCGACGCGATGATCGTGATCCGCGGCGAGATCCGCCGCATCGAGGAAGGCATCTGGCCGCGCGAGGACAACCCGCTGAAGAACGCGCCGCACACCGCCGACAGCCTGCTGGCCAGCGAATGGACCCGGCCCTACTCGCGCGAGCTCGGCGCCTTTCCCATCGCCTCGGTCAAGGACGCCAAGTACTGGCCGCCGGTGGGCCGGATCGACAACGTCTACGGCGACCGCAACCTGTTCTGCAGCTGCGTGCCGGTGGCCGACTACGCGTGAAGGCGCCCGGTTCGCTTCGGCTGAAATAGGCCTTTGCCTACGGAGCGCGCGGCGAGGGCGTCCTAGCATCCCCTCGCCCATGCAAAGCAACTGGCCCCAAACCCTCTGGATCGTTCGCCACGGCCAAAGCGCCGGCAACGTCGCGCGCGATGCGGCCGAATCCGGCGGGCTTGCGCTGATCGAGCTGGCCTGGCGCGACATCGACGTGCCGCTGTCCGAACTCGGCATCGAGCAGTCGATCGCGCTCGGCGAGTGGTTCGCCCGCCTGCCGGCGCATGAGAAGCCGGAGGTGATCCTCTGCTCTCCCTATGTGCGCGCCCGCGCTACCGCGGAGCTGGTGGCCGAACATGGAGGCCTGTCCGGCGACAGCATCAGGCTGCGCGTGGACGAACGCCTGCGGGAGAAGGAGTTCGGCATCCTCGACCGGCTGACCAAGCTGGGCATCCGCCAGAAACATCCCGATCTGAACGAGCAGCGCCTGCACGTGGGCAAGTTCTACTTCCGCCCGCCCGGCGGCGAGAGCTGGTGCGACGTGATCCTGCGCCTGCGCAGCGTCGTCGAGATGGTGACGCGCGAGTACGCGGGGCGGCGCGTGCTGGTGGTGGGGCACCAGGTGATCGTCAATTGCCTGCGCTACCTGCTCGAGCACATGGACGAGCAGCAGATCCTCGACATCGACCGCCAGGGCGATGTGCCCAACTGCGCCGTCACCTCCTACCGTGCCGAGCGCCGCCAGGAAGAAGACGAGGTGCTCCAGCTCCACCTGGTGAACTTCCTCGCGCCGCTGCGCGAAGCCGCCACGCCGGTGACCCGCGCGCCCGACCAGCCGGCCGCCCCCAAGCCCTGAGGCTCCTCCCGGTGCCATGGCCACGCCGCGCGCCGCAGCCCTGACCGAAGCATCGCTGGCGCGCTGGCCGCTGCCCGACCCGGGCGACGATGCCGACAAGGAGGCGCGCGGCCGCGTGCTGGTGATCGCGGGCAGTGCCGAGATGCCCGGCGCCGCGCTGCTCGCCGGGACCGCGGCGCTGCGCACGGGCGCGGGCAAGCTCACCCTCGCCGCACCCGCCTGCGTTGCGCAAGGCCTGGCGCTCGCGTTGCCGGAGTCGCGCGTGATCGCCCTGCCCGAGACGCGCGGCGGCGGACTGGCCGCACGCGGCTGCGAATCGCTCGCCCCGCTGGCCACGCGGGTGGCGGCCGTGGTAGTCGGTCCCGGCCTTTGCGACGAGCGCGGCAGCATCGGCTTCGTGCGCCGGCTGCTGCCGCTCTTCCGGGCCTGCACGGTGGTGCTGGATTCGATCGCGATGTCGGTCGCGGCCCGGGAAGCCTTCGACCAGCCGGTGCTGCTGACGCCGCATGCCGGCGAAATGGCACACCTGAGCGGCCTGCAAAAGGAAGCGGTCGCGCAGGAAGCATTGCAGGTCGCGTGCGAAGCCGCCATGCGCTGGAAGGCCTGCGTGGTGCTCAAGGGCGCGAGCACGGTGATCGCGACGCCGCAGGGCCGCGCCTGGCGCTTCGACGGCGGGTCGACCGGGCTCGCGACCTCGGGCTCGGGCGACGTGCTGGCCGGGCTGATGGGCGGCTTCGCGGCGCGCGGCCTGCCGCCCGAGCAGGCGGCGGGATGGGCCGTGGTGGTTCATGCCATGGCGGGCAGGAAACTGGGCCGGCGCGTCGGACCGCTGGGCTACCTGGCGCGCGAGCTGGCGGGGGAAGTGCCGGAGGTGATCCGGCAGATCGCCCGCTGAGTCGCGCCACCGTTGCAAAAATTTACAACTCCTGATGTCGATCGGGTGCGCCCTGCTTCGACGTCGTTGTAGAGCCTCGTTCCGCAGGCTCGCCAACCCACCCTTCAGGAGTACGACATGCGATTCATGGTGATTGTGAAAGCCAACAAGGACTCGGAAGCCGGCGTCATGCCGACCGAAAAGATGCTCACCGAGATGGGCAAGTACAACGAGGAGCTCGTCAAGGCCGGCGTCATGCTGGCGGGCGAAGGCCTGCAGCCCTCTTCCAAGGGCGCGCGCGTGCGCTTCGATGGCAAGACCCGCACCGTGACCGACGGCCCCTTCAGCGAGACCAAGGAACTGATCGCCGGCTTTTGGCTGTGGCAGGTGCGCTCCCGGGACGAGGCCCTCGAATGGCTCAAGCGCGCGCCCTTCACCGATGGCGAGGAGCTCGAGCTGCGGCAGGTCTTCGAGATGGAGGACTTCGGCGCCGAGTTCACGCCCGAATTGCGCGAGCAGGAGAAGCGCGTGATGGCCGAAGCGGAAAAAAACCGCAGCAAGTCCTGAACGCCCGGCCACCATCTGACGGAGATTCGACAATGAAATTCATGGTCATTCGAAAAGCCGACAAGGACACCGAAGCCGGCGTGATGCCCACCGAGCAGCTGGTCACGGACATGCTCAAGTACAACGAGGAGATGATCAAGGCGGGCGTGATGCTCGACGGCATGGGCCTGCAGCCCAGCATCAAGGGGGCGCGCGTCAGGTTCGACAACGGCAAGCCCACGGTGATCGACGGTCCGTTCGCGGAGACCAAGGAGCTGGTCGCCGGCTTCAGCCTGATCCAGGTGAAGTCCCGCGAGGAGGCCATCGAGTGGGTCAAGCGCTGGCCCAAGATCGATGGTGGCGGCAACGTCGAGATCGAGATCCGGCAGGTCTACGAGGCCGAGGACTTCGGCGCCGAATTCACGCCCGAGATGCGCAAGCATGAAGCGTGGCTGCGCGATGCGGCCGAGAAGCGTTCCGCGACCCCGCGCTGAGGCGTACATGATGCAAGCCACCGCCATGTACCCCGCTTCCGCTCCGGCCAGCGGCGCGGCCCGCTGGACCGGCCGCGTGCTCAGCGCGCTGGTCGTGTTGTTCCTGCTGTTCGACGGCCTCATCAAGGTGGTCGAGCTCGATGTCGTCGAGGAGACCCTGACGCAGCTGGGCTATCCGCCGCACCTCGGCTTCGGCCTGGGCGTGATGACGCTCGCCATCGCACTGCTCTACGCATGGCCGCGCACCGCGCTGCTCGGCGCGATCCTGCTGACCGGCCTGCTGGGCGGCGCGATCGCGACCCATCTGCGGGTCGGCAGCCCGCTGTTCAGCCACTTGCTCTTCGGCGTCTACCTGGGGCTGGTGGCTTGGGGCGGCCTCTTCCTGCGTGACGAGAAGCTGCGCGAGCTGCTGCCGCTTCGGCGCTGATCCCGACGCTATATCCTTTCAGTCCCTTCAGCCAGCCGAGGACTGCATCGGATGAGATTCGTGATCCTGCACCAGGCCGCCCCCTCGAACGAGCTCGGCCTGGTTCCCCCCCTTTCCCGCGGCGTGACGCTGCACGAACACGCGCCGGTGGCGTCCGACCCGGCAGGCGTGCGCATCCGCTTCACGGACGCAGGACCTGAGGCTCGACCCTGCACCGGCGCGCAGCGGATCGCCGGCCTCAGCATCGTCGAGGCCGAGTCCCGGCAGGCCGCGGCCGACTGGCTGCGCGAGGCGGCGGCCGGCGATGCGCAGGCCGGGTTCGAGATCCGCGAGACCGGCTGCGCCGGCGGACTGGCCGGTGTCGATCCCTCCGCCTCCGCCACCAAAGCTCGCTTCCTGATCCTGGTCAAGGCCGATGCCGACACCGAGGCCGAGGCACCCAGCGATCCCGCCAAGCTCGCGGCCATGGCCCGCCGCAACGACGAAGGCGTGCGCGACGGCCTGCTGCTGGCAGCCGACGGCCTGCGCTCCACCGCGCGCGGCACGCGAGTGCGTGTGGGCGGCGGCAAATCCACCGTGATGGATGGCCCTTTCGCCGAAGCCAAGGAACTGGTCGCCGGCTTCTGGCTGATCCAGGCTGATTCCATGGACGACGCCATCGCCTGGGTCCGGCGCTATCCCTTCGCGCAGGCGCGGCCCGAGGTCGAGATCCATCCCGTGGGCGGCTGAATGGCCGCGCCCGACATCCACCGCACCATCAACGCCGTCTGGCGCATCGAGTCGGCAAAGATCATCGGCGCGCTCGCGCGCATGGTGCGCGATGTGGGCGTGGCCGAGGAGCTGGCGCAGGACGCGCTGGTCGCCGCGCTCGAGCAATGGCCGCGCGAGGGCGTGCCCGACAACCCCGCCGCCTGGCTGATGCAAGCCTCCAAGCACCGCGCGCTCGACCTGCTGCGCCGGCGCAAGCTGCATGCGAGCAAGGAGGACGAGATCGGCCGCGAGATCGACGCGCAGCACCAGATGGCGGCCGCCGATCTCGCGGAAGCGGTCGACGCCGCGCTCGACGACGACGTGGGCGACGACCTGCTGCGCCTGGTCTTCACCGCCTGCCATCCGGTGCTGTCGCCCGAGGCGCGCGTGGCGCTCACGCTGCGCCTCCTGGGCGGCCTCACCACCGACGAGATCGCGCGCTCCTTCCTGGTGCCGGAGCCCACCATCGCGCAGCGCATCGTGCGCGCCAAGCGCACGCTGGCGGCGGCGCGCGTGCCCTTCGAGGTGCCGCGCGCGCACGAGCTCGGCGCGCGCCTGGCTTCGGTGCTGGAGGTGATCTATCTGGTCTTCAACGAGGGCTACTCCGCCACCGCCGGCGACGAGTGGATGCGCCCCGCCCTGTGCGAGGAAGCCCTGCGCCTGGGCCGCATCCTGGCCGGCCTGGTGCCCGACGAGCCGGAAGTGCATGGCCTGGTCGCGCTGATGGAGATCCAGGCCTCGCGCTCGGCCGCGCGCGTCGATGCGCAGGGCGAGCCCGTGCTGCTGCTGGACCAGAACCGCGCACGCTGGGACCAGATGCTGATCCGCCGCGGCTTCGCTGCGCTCGCGCGTGCCGAGGCCTTGGGCGGCGCGCTCGGCCCCTATGCGCTGCAGGCCGCCATTGCCGCCTGCCATGCGCGCGCTCGCACGCCGGAGCAGACCGACTGGACGCGCATCGCCGCGCTCTATGAGGCCCTGGCGCAGCTTGCGCCCTCTCCCATCGTCGAGCTCAACCGCGCCGTGGCGCTGTCGATGGCCTTCGGGCCGGCTGCCGGCCTGGAGCTGGTGGATGCGCTGCGCGACGAGCCGCTGCTCCAGGGCTACCACCTGCTGCCCAGCGTGCGCGGCGACCTGCTGGCCAAGCTGGGCCGCAAGGCCGAGGCCTGCGCGGAGTTCCAGCACGCGGCTTCGCTCACGCGCAATGCGCGCGAGCGGAAGCTGCTGCTGATGCGGGCGCTGGCGTGCTCGGGGAGTCCGTTGCCGCCTTGAGGAAAGAAGGACGGTTCACCAGATCGGGCGCCGCTCGCAGTCCCGAACTCACGGCGAAGCTCCGCGGGCATCCTGCCGGCTTGCGCCACTTTGACCATCTGTTGACGAAATTCCCCCGGGTACGTTGGAGGAGCGCGCCTTGCAGCAGTATCCTTTGCAGCAAAGGCTGCTCTAGAAAAATCCAAATGAGAGACTTGCCTTTAGTTGAAATACGTCCGCAACAACCGCTTCCGACAAGTATCCATCTTGCACCTCATCGGACTCTCGAACTGGCAATTCAAAATGGATCTCTAAAAATTCTGGCTGCACTACATTTCGTACCTGAAGAAGGTGACTTAGCCCCCCCAGCCGCGCCAGCAATGCCGGCAACATGTCGTTCAACTCGCAGTCGCTCACGAAGTCCATTGAAAAAATGGTGTAAGACCGAGTCAACCGGGTCATGACGCCCAACTTCACTGGTTCGCCTCTATTTCCAAGTCTTGATGCTGCCACACCTAAAAGGTCGGCGACTTCCTCAGCAGTGATATCAAAACCTCTGAATGTCAATGAGACAGACTTTCTTCTTTTGATCGATAAACTCATAACTGTTCCTTTCCCGAGCCTTTCTTACCGTCCCAGATCCATTTTTGCCCCGTGGTTTTGTCGTTATAAATATTCACTCGACTATCGCCCCGGCCCTTCTTCGCGTCGTGCGCATCGTCATATCCAGCCTCTTGAGAGGCCGCGTCTGCAGCTCTGTTGCCTTTGATCTTGTCTAGATCGCTACTTCGTCATTGCGAGGCGCTTGCAAGCAAGCATTAATTTAATTCAACGCAGTATTTTGATATATCCGTTATGGGGTATCGACAGTATCCAGCTGGGGGAATCATCAAAGATATCTATGGCATCTACGCCGGGATACCATATTTCGTCGAAATTGTCTGATAGGTCCTTGCGCTTTAATCTGTCGATTTCGTCGTAGCGATACCAGTTTATATAGACGACCTCCGCCGCATCCACTCCGCAAGCATCGAGTAGCGCATCTAAGTCAAAATCTTCACTAACGTGCGAAGTGAATTTACAAGGTTGCGCCATGGCATCAATGGCTCTCACCAACGCGAGTCCATCAGGGATATTTTCTAGGGCAAATTTTTCTTGAATCGATCGAGAAATTCCGAGACAAGCGTCTTTGCTCAGCGAATCCCACTCAGGAAAGCTGCATCCAGGATGTTGACTAGAAAAGTTGTCTATTTTTATTTGATCCATGGTTAATCTCCGATGGGAATGGCGCCGCTTCGTCCACCTCTACCTCTTCTTCCGCCGGCGACCGGGCGAGCTCGGCGATGGAGGCCGGGCCCAGGGCGTTGGCGTCGCCGGAGATCTTCATGACCATTGAGGTCGAGGTCGAGGCCGAGGTCTTGCTGGTCTTGGGAGCCGCAGTGACGCCTTGATTGAGGTTGGCCGGAAGCACTCTGGCCTTGAGGATGCGTTCGGCGTCGGCGAAGGTGACCGGGGGCATGTTGGCGCGCAGCACGCCGGGGGCGGGGGCGAACTCGCTGGTGCCGGCTGGGGCGGCACCGCGGGCGGCAGCACCGGCATCCTTCGCGCCGTCCTTGACGGCTTCGCGCCGCACCGGGTCCTTGGCCGTGGGCAGGTCGTCCGGCAGATAGCGCAGGGCGGGCTGGCCGCTGGTGAAGCTCAGGGAACTGCCCGAGCCCGCCGTGGCGAGAGAAGACGAACGCTGGCTGACATTGGCTTTTGCATTGGCAGCCGGAACGCCGAGGCCAACGGAAGGCGGTGCCGCCTTGCGAGCCACGCCGCTTTGGATCTGCGCGGCAGCGATGCCGCCCGCAAGCGATGTGGCAACAGCCACGACAACGGCGCAGGCGTGCGCGAGCTTGGACATGGGAACTCCCCGAGGATTTTTGTTGAAAAGGAAAGGAGCAGCCCTGCCCTCCCGGGCCCGGACTGCGACAGCGCGCCGACGCTACGGCGAGGTGGTCACCACCGAGGTGCGATTGCCTGCGGCGTCGAAGCTGTAGGTGATCGTGGTGGTGGAGCTGCCGTTGCTGTAGACCGTGCTGGCCAGGCGGCCCAGCGCGTCATACGTGAAGCTCACGGAGCCGGCATAAGCGGGAAGGCCTGCGAGCGTGGCGGCGCACAGGCCAGCGGCGAGAAGTGTGCGCAACGGAATCCGGATCGACACACGGCGATCGGATGGCATCGACGTGCGCGATCTCGATGCGTGCGCTGACGATGCAGCGAAATTCTTCTTTTTCATGGGGCCCCTGTTTTTGGTGCCGCGGACTGTAGCCGAGCCAGGGGCTATCAAAAACTCGCTTTTTGTCGCGCAAAGGTTACCCGCTCGCCTCAAGCGTGCGCGATGCAAGACTCACAAGGGGCTCGTCAAATGTGACCTGCCTTCAACATGAATAAAACTGATGATGAAGCCGTTTGGGCAACCTGGCGGCCAGAGTCGATGAGCGCGCCCGGCATGTTCGCGTGCGCAGCCCTGACAACCCGCTACTTCTTGGCAAGCGCGCCGCCCGCGATCTGCCCGCGGAATTCCCGCAGCCGGGCCTTGAGCCGCCGCTCGTTGACCAGGCCGGTGCGGATCATCATCTTCTGCCCGGCCGACAGCGACTCGAGCGCCGGGTCGACGAACTCGTAATGCACCCAGGGCCGCTCGGAGGGAACGTCGCCCTTGATCTCCACCAGCTTCACCTGCAGCGGCCCCGTCGGCTCGGGCGCCTGCAGCAGGTGGTCGATCACCGCGACCAGGCGGTCGTTGAAATGGCGATTGGGATAGCCGAGCTCCTCGTAGGCCTGCTGGAACAGCGGATAGAGCTTCTGGTAGAGCGCCGCCGCGCGCTGCGGATTCACGGACTCGGCGAACAGCACGAAGGGCGTGTAGCGCGCCGAGTTGTCGAGGCTGATGGTCTGCGCCTGCTTGCCGCCGCCGGCCATGAAGCGCTGGGGCGTGCGCTGCACCGGCCACATGCGCGCCGCCGCCTGGTCGCGCGGCAGGTTGTCGACGGTGGCGACGAAGCGATGCATGAAGCCATCGGTCTGCAGGAAGTTGCCCACCGCCTTGGCGCCGAGCAGTTCGGCCAGTGCGGAGCGCACGTGGGCGTCCGCGTCCTGGAGCTTGGGCAGGGTGGCGTCTGCCGTGGTGTCGACGGGGTTCTGCGGCTCCGCCGGTGCCACTGCGGCAGGTGGGGGAACGGGTGCATCAGGCTGCGGCGCGGTGGCCGCCGGAGTCGCTTCGACAGGTGCGGCCTGCTGGTGCGTCCAGCGCCACCAGACGGCACCAGCGGCCAGCGCCAGTACCACCAGCACCACGATGATCCACAACGAGGATTCGCGCGCCGGTCTCAGATCGTCGAACTCACGTTCGGGCATGGGGCATCTCTCCTTTTCATGAGCCCCACCATTGGACGCCATCCGGCGCGGCGGCAGCCGCGGCGGTGGTAACGGCCTGTGACGGCGGGCGCCCAGCCCATTCGGATCAGGTGCGCCCGCAGGGGTTCCGCGCGACCCGGCCGGCTGCTCAAGCAGGCCGGCCGTCTCCCTCGTCCTCGCCGGCCGGCAAGTGGATGCGGCCGGTGTGGAAGTCGTACTCGTACACCTCGCCGTAGCGGCCCCATTCGATTGCCGTGCGCAGCACGCGCTCGGCGACCGCCCCGTCCAGGCTCCCGCTCAGCAGCTGCAGGAAGGGCTCCTCCGGCAGCTCGCCGGATGGCGCCTGCTCCAGGCTGTGGCGGATGTGCGCGGCCAGCGGCACATGGGCGAGCAGCTGCTGGCCGAAGAGCTCCTGGCGCAGGGTGTGCGCGCCCTCCACGTAGCGACGGCCCAGCGGCGTGAGGTGCAGGTCGGCGTCGGCCAGCTGCGCGAAGCCGAGCAGCGCCAGCGCCTGGGCGAGCGGCAGCAGCGCGTCGTCGGCGAGCTCGGCCTCCTCCGCCAATTTCGGCAGGTCGGCCCGGCCCTGGCGATCGCCGTCCACCAGCATCTCGAGCAGCGCCTCCATGCGGCCGATGTCGGCTTCGGGCAGGCGATGGCTCAGGTGCAGGTGGGGCGGCTCGACGCGCGCGGGGCCGGACCCACCCGTCATGAGCGCGTAGACCTCGTCGATCAGCGCGCGCACTTCCAGGCTGTCGCCGTCGCGCGGACGCGGCAGCGAGATCGGCAGCTCGGCCCGCACGCGGCCCGGGTCGCTCGCGAAGATCAGCACGCGGTCGGCCATCAGCACCGCCTCGTCGATGTTGTGGGAGACCACGAGCATGGCCTTGGTCGGCATGGCGCCGCCGTCCCACAGGCGCAGGATGTCGTCGCGCAGGCGCTCGCCGGTGAGCACGTCCAGCGCGGAGAAGGCCTCGTCCATCAGCAGCACCTCGGGCTCGACCACGAGCGCGCGCGCGATGCCCACCCGCTGCCGCATGCCGCCGGAGAGCTCGCGCGGGAGCGCGCCCTCGAAGCCGGCAAGCCCGATGAGATCGATCGCGGCCGCGGCGCGGCGTGCCCGCTCGGCCGGCCCGATGCCGCGCGCCTCCAGGCCCAGCTCCACGTTCTGCTGCACCGTGAGCCAGGGGAAGAGCGCGAAGGACTGGAACACCATCGCGACGCCGCGCGCCGGCGCATACAGCGGCTGGCCGCGGTAGCGCACCGCGCCGGCGTCGGCGCCGATCAGGCCGGCAAGGATGCGCAGCAGCGTCGACTTGCCCGAGCCCGACTGGCCCAGCAGCGCGACGATCTCGCCCTCGGCCAGGCGGAAGTCCACGCCCTCCAGCACCGAGCGGGCCGCGCCCTCGGAAGAGCGGAAGGACTTGCCCACGCCCTGCAGTTCGACGATGGCTTCGGCCATGGCTTTCTCCTTCGCTTCGGTTCAGAAATGCATCCGGTTCTCGGCCAGCTCGTAGATCCGCCGCCAGACGAAATGATTCAGGGCCATGACGAACACGCACATCACGCCGATGCCCAGCGCGATGCGCGGGAAGTCGCCGATGGCCGTCATGTGTGCGATGTAGCTGCCCAGTCCGTCGGCCTGCAGCGTGGTGTCGCCCCAGCTCACGTACTCGGCCACGATGCTCGCGTTCCACGAGCCGCCGCTGGCCGTGATGGCACCGGTGACGAAGCTCGGGAACACGGCCGGCAGCAGGTAGCGCCGCCAGCGCAGCCAGCCCGAGAGCCCGAGGTTGCGCGCCGCATGGCGCAGCTCGGTCGGCACGCCCGAAGCGCCGGCGATCACGTTGAAGAGCAGGTACCACTGCGTGCCGAGCACCATCAGCGGAGCCAGCCAGATGTTCGGATCGAGGTGCCAGCGCGCGATGAAGAGCACCGCCACCGGGAACATCAGGTTGGCCGGGAAGGCGGCCAGGAACTGCGCCACGCCCTGCAGCCGCCCGGCCCAGCGCGGATTCATGCCGACCCGGATGCCGAAGGGCACCCACACCAGCGCCGCCAGTGCGATCAGCACCAGCACCCGCGCCAGCGTGTAGAGCCCGAGCACGAACACGTGCCCGACTTCGGCCCAGCCGACCTCGGTGTGGATGAAGCGCACCAGCCAGACCACCGCCAGCAGCACGGCGGCCGCGAGCGTGGCGTCCCACACGCGCTCCGCCGCGCGGTGCGGCGGCCGCGGACGGGCCTTGATCGAGGTGCCGTCATGGTCGAGCCGCAACAGCAGCAGCGAACGCTCGAGCAGGCGGGCGCTGCCGAGGCCGATGCGCTGCAGCCGGTCGGTGCGGCGCAGCCAGGTCAGGAGCCAGGAGCGCGGCGCGTCCTCGCCGCCGCTCTCTTCGAAGCGGAACTTGTCGGCCCAGGCGATCAGCGGCCGGAAGAACAGCTGGTCGTAGAGCACGATGCCCACCAGCATGCCGCCGATGGCCCAGCCGATGGCGCCCAGGTCACGCGCCTCGATCGCCATTGCGATGTAGGAGCCGACACCCGGCAGCTTGATGCTCTGGTTGGACACCGAGATGGCCTCCGAGGCCACCACGAAGAACCAGCCGCCGGACATCGACATCATCATGTTCCACAGCAGGCCCGGCATCGCGAAGGGCAGCTCCAGCCGCCAGAAGCGCTGCCAGCCCGAGAGCTGGAACACGGCCGCCGCCTCGCGCAGCTCGGCCGGCACGGTGCGCAGCGACTGGTACAGGCTGAAGGCCATGTTCCAGGCCTGCGAGGTGAAGATCGCGAAAATCGCCGCGCACTCCACCCCCAGCAGGCTGCCCGGGAACAGCGCGATGAAGCCGGTGACGGTGATCGACAGGAAGCCGAGGATGGGAATGGACTGCAGGATGTCGAGCACCGGCACCAGCACCCGCTCCGCCGCGCGGTACTTGGCGGCCAGCGTGGCGAAGATGCAGCTGAAGACCAGCGAGGCCGCCAGCGCGAGAAACATGCGCAGCGTGGTGCGCAGCAGGTAGTACGGCAGCATCCCCGGAGCGAGGCTGATCGGCATCGCATCGCCCATTTCGTAGGGGCGGACCATCTGCGAGCCGCCCCAGGCCAGCGCGAACAGCAGGGCCAGCACCAGAGGCAGCAGGGCCCAGTCCCAGCGATTGCCGCCGGCGGCGACGGCCTGGCGGGGGAAGAAGCGTTTGTCGAGCATGGGCAGCGGAGAGGCAGGGTCGGATTCGCAGACCCTGTCCGCGGCGCGGCGCCATCCTGCCCGTGCTGCCTTTGGCGAACCTGACCAAACCCCGATCGCGGCCCGGCCGGGCCGTCCGACTACAGCGGGAAGGCTTCCAGCCCCGCCTGCCCTTCCCCACCCTTCCCAGGCGTGTGCGCCACATTCATCACCCAGCACACCATGACGAAGTAGCCCACCAGCGTGCTGAGCTCCACCACGATCTGCTTGCCGAAGCGCGCTTCGGCCGCGGCATAGGTCGGCTCGCTCACGCCATGGTGGCGCAGCAGCTCGAGGGCGAAGTCCAGAGCGAGCTGCTCATCGTCGGCCAGGGGCGCGGCGCGGCGGCCCAGGCGCAGTGCCTCGATGGCCTCGGCGCTCACGCCGGCCTTGACTGCCGCCTGCGAGTGCAGCAGCCACTCGAACTGGTTGCCGACCTCGCGCGCGACCGCGCTGGTCACCAGCTCGCGCACGCGCGCGTCGAGGCCGCTGTCGAAACGCAGGTACTCGCCCAGGCTGCCGATGCGTTCCATCAGCACGGGGCTTTGCAGCAGCGAGATGAAGGGGCCGAAGACGCCCTTGCGCGGCCCGTCGATCAGCGTCTGCGCCGCCTTGCGCTGCGCCTCGGACATGGTATCGGCCGCCGGCATCGGCAGGCGCTCGGCCCAGGGTCGGGTGTGGCCTTGTTCGTACATGGATGCTTTCCTTTCAGCGAAGAGATGAGGTGCGGATCATGCGGCACGCGCCAGCCACCAGGCGCTGCCCGCCAGCGCCAGCGCGCCGATCGCCAGCGCGACGAAGAGGCCGGCGAAGCCCTGCGTGCCGCCGCTGAGCAGGGACGACAGCATGGGCCCCGCCATCTGGCCGATGGCGAAGGCGGCGGTCATGCGGCCCAGCGCGCGGGTGGGGTCGCCCAGGCTGCGCGCCCTCGCCTCCTGCATGCCGGCCATGGTCGCGACCATGAAGGTGCCGCCCACCAGCAGTGCGGCCAGCAGCACGGTGAGTGCCGACAGGTGCAGCACCGGCAGCAGGCAGCCCAGCGCCATCAGGGCATGGCTGCCGGCCAGCACATGGCGGCGCGCCATCTTCGACAGCGCGAGGCTCGCGAAGAGCGTGGAGGCAGCGGCCGCCGCGCCGAACACCGGCCAGGCGGCGCCGAAAACGGCCGGATCGTCGACCACCGCGCGCGCCAGCACCGGCAGGAAGGTGGCGGGCAGGATGTAGCCGAAGCCGAGCATCCCATAGCAGATCACCAGGCCCCAGGGCACGCCGCCTGCCGCCGCCGGCCCGGTCGCGGCGAGCGCCGGCGGCGCGGCGTTGTGCGTGCCGGGCGTCAGGCGCGGCATCAGCAGCGCCACCGCCACCAGGCCCGCGAGCGCCAGGGCGCCGAGCTGCAGCCACAGCGCATCGGGCGCCACGTCCGCCGCACCCGCGCGCCAGCAGTAAAGACCCGCCAGCGCAATGCCCGTGCCCACGCCCGCATACAGCAGGCCCGGCCCGGCGGGCCGCTCGAAGCGCGAGAGCCAGGCCAGGCACCAGACACTCGTGCTCACCAGGGCCCAGGCGCTGGCCACGCCGGCCACGAAGCGCAGCACCAGCCAGGCCGGCAGCGAGGCGGTCCAGCCCATGGCGGCGGTCGAGGCCACGATCAGCGCCAGCGCCAGCAAACCCACGCGCTGCGGCGCGAGCGGAAGGCGCGCCGTGGTGAGCGCGCCCAGCAGGTACCCCGCGTAGTTGGCGGCGGCCAGCCAGCCGCCGGCCGCCACGTCGGCGCTGCCGGCCCGGATCATGAGCGGCAGCATGGGCGTGAAGGCGAAGCGGCCGATGCCCATCGCGATGGCCAATGCGATCAGGCCTGCCAGGCAGATCGCCGCGTAAGAAGGCCGGGGCAGGCTCAGTGAAGGGTTCGACATGGAAGCCCATTGGACGCAGAATCCGAAAGTTCCACAAATGAATTATCGAGAACGACCATTCTCGATTCGAGAACCATGAGAACGATCGACCTCGACTCCCTGGAGATCTTCCGCACCGTGGTAAGCGAAGGCGGCGTAATCCGCGCGGCGGGCAAGCTCAACCGCGTGCAATCGAACGTCACCACCCGCATCCGGCAGCTGGAGGAGCGGCTGGGCCACAGGCTCTTCCTGCGCCAGGGCCGCTCGCTGGCGCTGGCGCCGGCGGGGCGCAAGCTGCTGCCCTATGCCGACCGGCTGCTGCGCCTGGCCGAGGAAGCCGAAAGCGAGCTGCGCAGCGAGGTGCCGGCCGGCACCTTCAGGCTGGGCTCGCTGGAGAGCACCGCCGGCAGCCGGCTGCCGCCCGTGCTCTCGCGCTATCACAAGCTCTACCCGGGCGTGGTGGTCGAGCTGGTCAGCGGCACCACCGGTGCGCTGCTCAAGCGGCTGGAGGCCTTCGAGGTGGAGGCCGCCTTCGTCTCGCAGCCCTTCTCGGCGGCCGGCTTCGAGTCGCTGGCGGTGTTCGAGGAAGAGCTGGTGCTGATCACCGCGCGCAGCGTGGCTTCGGTCACGCGCCCGGCCGACCTGGCCGGCGCCACGCTCATCGCCTTCGCGCAGGGCTGCTCCTACCGCAGGCTGCTGGAGCAATGGCTGGGCAAGGGCGGCGTGCTGCCCTCGCGCTCGCTGGAGTTCTCTTCCTACCAGGCCATGATCGCCTGCGTCGCGGCGGGCACGGGCTTCGCGATCGTGCCGCTGTCGGTGCTGAAGGCGCTGCGCGCCACGGCCGACGTGCGCCAGCATGTGCTGCCCGAGCGCGTGCGCGCGAACCGCACGCACCTGGTATGGCGCGGCACGCCCTCGGTGGCGCTGGCGCGGCTGATCGAGATGCTCGACAAGCGCTGACGCGCCGAGGCGCTCAGCGGCAGACCGTCGTGGTGCCCACCGGCCGGCAGGTCTTGCCGTCGAGGCTCTGGTAGCGGTCCAGCTGGCCGGAGCGGTCGTAGTGGTTGCCTTGGGTGTCGTTGCAACCGGTGGCGTCGCAGTTGCGGATGCGCGGGCGCATGTCGCGCGGCGGCCGGGGCGGGCGATAGGCGCCGGGGTAGCCGTAGCCGTCTTCGATTACCGAGTAGTCGTCGCCGCGATCGCTGCGGCGTGAATCGGTGGGCCGGTCGGCACCGGCGCGGGGGTCGATGATGACCGGGCCGGAAGGCGCCTGCGGTTGCGGTGCGGGCGCGGCGGCTTCCATTGCCGGGCGTGGCGGCAGGCTCGGACGGCCGGCATCGGCGTTTCGTTCGCCCGGTGGCGCCGGGGGCGGGGTCGAGACGCGCCCCACCGGACTGGCGCCCGCCGGGCAGGCGCTGTCGGTGTAGCTCACGTTGCCGGCAGCGTCGGCACAACGGATCACCTCCGCGCCGGACAAGGCGCCGAGGGTGCTCAGGATCGAGAGGACGATAAGGCGGCGCATCGGCAGCCATTGTGCCCCCGGCGCCGGCGCGCGGGCCCGCGCCGTCAGCCGGCCGGCGGCGGCGCCGGATCGCTCCAGAGCTTGCCGCCGGTGGCCCAGTCCTGCCTCGCGATGTCGTAGAACAGGATGTCGACGGCCTCGGGCGAGCCACCGAGCGTGCGCACGGTGGCGTCGGTCAGTGCCTGCGCGAGCGCGCGCTTCTGTTCGAGGGTGCGGCCTTCGAACATCTCGACGCGAATGGTGGGCATGGGGTCTCTCCGGTGTGGTTGTTGAAAGGTTGAATCGTCGGATCGGTCAATCGCGATAGCCGGGCGCGCTGCGGTCCAGCCGCCGCAAGAGAGCCGGCCATTCCAGGTCGCCGTCCCACGCGCTGCCATCGCCCACCCACTCGCCGTAGGTGCGCGCGGCGAGCGTCTCGCTCACCACGCGCACCGCGCCGCCGGTGGCGGCCATGGCGCGCAATTGGGCCTGCGCCGCGCGTTCGAGCAGGTGCATCAGCATCCACGCCTCGGCCACGGTGCGGCCGACGACCAGGGGGCCGTGGTTGTCGAGGATCAGGCCGTCGAGCGCACCGAGGTCCGCCACCAGCCGCTGCTGCTCGTCGGCGCCCAGTGCCAGCCCTTCGTAGGCATGACGGCCCAGCCGGCGGTGCAGCCGCATGGCGTACTGCGAGGTCGGCTGCAGGCCTTCCGGCAGCATCGACAAGGCCACGCCCCAGGGCGTGTGCAGGTGGATCACGCATTCGACATCCGGCCGCGCCGCATGCACCGCGCCGTGGATCGCGAAGCCGCTGGGATTGACGGGTGCGCCCGAGCCGTCGACCACTTCCCCGCGCACATTCACCTTGACCAGGCTCGATGCCGTGATCTCGTCGAAGGTCGCGCCAAAGGGGTTGAGCAGGTAATGGCCCGGCTCGCCGGGCACGCTGGCCGACAGGTGGGTGTAGATGGTGTCGTCCCATCCGTTCTGCGCGGCCATGCGGTAGGCGGCGGCGAGGTCGATGCGGACCTCGCGCTCGGTGCGTGCCGGACGTTGGTGGGTCTGGATGTGCTGGTTCATGCGATGGCTGCGGCGCATGCGCGATGGCGCCGTTCTTGGGAGTGCGGCATTCTCCTGCAGCGACGCGAGCCCTTCGCTCAGCCTGTCAGGCCAAGGCCGTGGTCGCCGGCGCGGCGCCTGCGATCTGGCGCAGGGCGCGCTCGAACACTTCGACCGGCTGGCCGCCCGAGATCAGGTGCTGGTTGTCGATGATGATCGCCGGCACCGAGTGGATGCCGGCATCGGTGTAGAGGCGTTCGCGCTCGCGGGTTTCGGCGGTGTACTCGTCGCTGTCGAGGATGGCGCGTGCGCGCTGCGGATCGAGCCCCGCTTCGCCGGCCAGGCGCACCAGCACTTCAGGATCGGAGGGGTTCTCGCCATCGGTGTGGCAGGCCTTGAGCAGCGCCTTCTTGAGCGCGACCTGCCTGGCCGGGTCTTCGAGCGCGGCCCAATGCAGCAGGCGATGCGCGTCGAAGGTGTTGTAGATGCGCGAGCGCCCTTCCCTGCGGAACTCGAAACCCACCGCGGCGCCACGGGCGCGGATCGCCTCGCGGTTCTGGGCCTGTTGCTCGCGCGTGCTGCCGTATTTTTCGTGCAGGTGCTCGTAGGCGTCCTGGCCTTCGGGCGGCATGTGGGGGTTGAGTTCGAAGGGCTGGAAGTGGAGGTCGGCGGTGATCTCTGGGGCCACGCGCTTCAGCGCGGCTTCGAGGGCGCCGAGGCCGACGGCACACCAGGGGCAGGAGATGTCGGAGACGAAGTCGATGCGGAGGTGGGAGGGCATGAGGGTGATGGAGGCATCAAGAAGCCTCCATCATGCAACCGCAGCCGCGGCCCTGGAAAGGACGCGGTCGGGCATGGAGCGCATGAACCGTGCGGCTGCGGGCCACTTGGATGCTAGTTGACCGTACTTGCAAGGGTTGGCAGCGCAGGCTGCGGCTTGTTTGGAGGGGCAGAACCGCCTATTCCACTTTCGTTTAGTGGCTCCGGCAAGTCAGTCGGAGGTAACGGAGCCGTGGCCTCATTCAATTTCAGCATGACCTCACTTGGAGCAATGAACGCAGCCTCCGTCAAACGGTATACGGCGAGAAATGGCGCATCAGGATTCAGCATCTCTATAGCCAATTGCTGCATTGACCTACCGTATTCCCGAACCGCGGCACGAATTTCATCTGGAAATACCTTAACATATTCTTCGTCAGTAAGCAATTGCGTCAGGAACATGAGCATATCAAACTGGCGTTTTATGGTTTTCACCAGTTCCCCAGCCGCTTTTTGAAAATTCCCCTCCTTCCCCATCCGTTGAAAGAGATTTTCCACGGCCATGGAATTTTTTACAGCCGTTCCCGCCATGAAAGCAAAGATGTCTTGGGCCTGGAATCCTTTCACCATCCAGAACTCCAATTCAGGACGGGCGACAATGAATTTTTGAGTTTCAGCACCAAATTCACGGAAGACATTCGGGATCGCACTTTCGACAACCTCCGCCAATTTTCCTGTGGCGATGAATCTATTTGTCAATTTATTATTGCGCAAATCCTCAGCGGACAAATTTTCACCAATCTCGGGCAACTCTGGCGAAAAAGCTCTCAAGTTGAAATTGAATTGATTCGACAACCTCCTGAAATACGGGTCCCCAGAATTCTTCAACGCCCCTCCTCCATCAGCGATAACAAATTTATCAACGGCCCTCTTCGGATCGAGTGTGGCGCCTTCCAGCATTTGCTCATAGAGTAGAGTTATTTTTTTCTGCTGCTCGGCGGCAAGCAGTCTATTCTCACTGCTGCTTGCCGCAACATCCGACAACGCCAAAGTTATCCGAGCGTTCCTTGTGGCGTTGTCGATCAGACGTTGCTCAAATTCTTTTATGTAGACTTCATTCGACGCACGCCCCCCGTCTCCAAAATCCTTTAATCGCTTTTCAATTATTTTCGCAGCAGCTGAAACTTTTGCAGCCACCTTTGCTCCGAAAGCGCCAATTTGCCCACCAAGATCCTTTTTATCAGTGGCATCCAAGCCCGGGTGAGATGATCTTTGGTGGGTGTAGAGAACGCGTGGCTTGCCGTTCATCTCAGCAACGGCATCCGCGATCTCACGATCGGAGATTTTGTCAAGTTGCTCTTTGTGAGCCTGCAACAAATTGCCCGGAATTAGCGGTGGTGGGGGGGCGGGAGGTTGGTGGTTGCCAGGAATCACGGATCCATCGGCAAGCGGCAGGGAGCCCGTGAAAGGCACGTCCACAGCGACGAAAGGCTGAAGTTGGGGTGGCGGCGGCAGGTCAACAGGTGGCCCCATGCCAGACGACCATACGGCGACAGGCGGCAAGTCAAGAGGCGGCGGCAGCGGGCCATTGGAAGGCAGGGTCACAGCAACGGATGGCTGAAGGTCGGGTGGCGGCGGCAGGTCAACAGGTGGCCCCATGCCAGACGGCCATACGGCGACAGGCGGCAAGTCAAGAGGCGGTGGCAGCGGGCCATTGGAAGGCAGGGCCACAGCAACGGATGGCTGAAGGTCGGGTGGCGGCGGCAGGTCAACAGGTGGCCCCATGCCGGACGGCCATACGGCGACAGGCGGCAAGTCAAGAGGCGGCGGCACCACGCCAGCGATGGGTTGCGACAAGGTCTGATCAGCCGGCGGCACGCCATTGGACGGCGTCAGGCTGTCGCCCGACGCGACGATGGTGGCAACCGGGTTCTCGGGAGGTGACTGCAGGTTGGAAACCTCCGGCTGATTGGACAAAACCGGCTGCACGTTGGGGCTCGCCCCCTTGTCAGCGCCAAACGCGACCACAGCAGTGAGCAACTCGGCGTTCTCATCTCCAGTGGCAACGTTCGCCGACGGCACTGCGTGATCCGTCGACGCTTTGACAACGGGTGACAGCGGCGGCGCTGGGTTTGTCGGTGCTGAGAATTGCGCCACACGCTTCGCCACGAGAACCTTGCCGGGAGCGGGCTTCGGAAGCGGCAAGCTCGGCCCATCCGGCGCCAGGCCGCTGGGCGGCGTGGCGTTGCTGGTAGACAGCTGAGCCGGCTGCAACTTGGGGCTCACCCCCCCACCTACGGCGGCTAAGGCATTCCCAATGGACTGGACGCCGGCCGTGCCGGCGATTGGCAAACTCGGATCATCCGGCGGCAGGCCATTGAACGGCGCTGCCGCGTGAATGGCAGGCGGTACGCCCGCAAGCGGCTGAGCCGGCTGCACATTGGGACCGTTCCCCGAACTTGCGGGAGATTGCAAGTTGGTAGATGACGCGGCGGTGGCAAGCGACACGATGCTCTTCTTCACAGGAGCAGAAGTCGACCCGGCGGGAGGCAGTTGGCCAAGGGTGGAAGAGCCACTGTTCAACGGCAGCTGGACAGGAGGCTGCGGCGGCGGATAGTCAGGTGGGCCTGACGCGCTAGCGGCAGGGTTCGGCTGGCCAGGGAGCGGTGGCGCCGGATAGTCGGGAGGAGGCGACAGCGGACCTGGAGCAATATCAGTTGGTACCGTCGGAATCAAGGACTTGAAAAATTCATCCCTCTTTTCAACAACCTGCTTGGCGGTGTCCCCCGGCCAGTGATATCCCGCCAAGGCCAGGTTTTTCAGCCTCGCGAAAGGCGAGGAGTGATCATTGAATTTTGAGACAAGCGCTTGGGCCGATTGCCCCAGTTCTCGCAACTTTTTTCGATCGTCTTCAGCTTCAACCGTCTTTAGAAATTCATCGCTGGTCAGCACATCATGTGCCAGCTTCAACGTCGATTGCTGTTCGGCCAGAGCCAATAGAATGCTCTTGCTTGCTTGCCTGAAGCTTTCATCGCCGTTCGACTTGGCACCCTCAAACAAGTGATTCAACTGCCCCTGCAGAACGGACCCAGGCCAGCCGGCAATCTTGTCCAGGAGATTCTCAACCGCCTGTTCTTCTGCTTTGGAGCCCCCTGCGCCTGCAATCGCAGTGAAAGACCGGCGCTTGAACTTCAGCTTGTCACCAGCACTCGGCAATTTTTCGTTGAGACTCTTTGCCAGATGGTTGACGCGACCAATTTCCTTCAGCAGTTCTTTGTTTTCTGGCTTGCGGACGTGTGCCGGTGCCACTTTTTGGCCGCGCTGCATTTCTTGAACATCATCCAGAAAATGCAGCAATTTATGATCGACGCCACGAAGATCCTCCTGAACCGCCACAGCGGAGTGTTCGGTCCGCATCTTGACGCCATCGAGAATCTTTTGAATATTCTCCTTGTCAGTCCCAGTCAGCACGATGCGGCTTTTTGATCTGCTTTTCGACAGCATGTCCTGAATATTCTTTGCCGCCGATTCTTGGTCGCTGTTCAGGCCGCTTCGTTCGTCCAGGGCATATGAAACAAGCTCCCCCAGGAATTGACGAGCCCCCGCGTAATCGGCCTTTCTGCGTCCGCTGAGCCGGTACACTGCAGCCGCCGCGCCGTGCTTTTTATTTTTTTGAGACAGATACGTGATATCGTCCCGCAAAACCCCGTCGATTTCGCATTTGTCTTTGGTTTTTTTTCCAACGAGATATGTCTTCTTATCTCGATCTCCGGATTCCAGAACACTCTGGAAAGTGTCTGCCAAGCTCTCGAAGCTTTGCCGAGAATAGCTGTTGCCTACTTTCTCACCCACCGTTCTTCTCCTTAAATCCGAGCCGCCATTTGCGCCATGGCCGGCGCCGATGCAGGAATGGCGATTTCTTCGCTGGTTACATAGCCTTCCCACCACTGCGCAACCGCGGCAAATTGTTCGAGAACTCGCGCGAACTCGCCGCCCTGCACGCTCTCCGGGTCCAGCTCGCGCACAAGGAGCAGATCCCCCTCCTCGCCGCCCATGCCGATGCGGGCGCCGCCGGTGTCGCGCCACAGCGTGTTGTAGGAAAGCGCGGTCTTGTGAACCTGGGCGGCGCGGCCTTGCGGCGGCGTGCCGATGTCGGCACTCAGGACCAGGCGGGCAGGCTCCTCGGCCCATTCGGCGAGGATGAGAACGGTGACGTCGCTCTCGAAGGCGAGTGTCCAGGTGGAGTCGTCGTCCTGGACGATGACCGAAAGGTTCTCGGCATCGGGCCCGACCTCGCCGAGGCGCTGGCTGACGTACTGGGGATCGAAATGAAAGCTCACAAGCGTGACTCCGGCAGTGAAACGGTTCGCACCCCCTGCCAAGGAGGTACTCCTGCCTGAGTAACGCGCAACGCGCTAGGGTTCCATGGCCCCTCAGCGCTTCAGAGCCCGCGCCAGAAGTCGATCAGCAACTGCGCAAACTCCACCGGCCGCTCGACCGCGCTGAGGTGCGCGGCATCGATGCGGGCCAGCTTCGCACCGGGAATGGCCTGCGCCATGGCCTCGGACATGGCGGGCGGGGTGGCCTCGTCCTGGTTGCCGGCAATCACCAGCGTGGGCGTGCGGATGGCGCGATTGCTCTCGCGGAAGTCGATGGCAGCCACGGCCTCGCAGCTGGCGATATAGCCGGCCGCGTCGGTGCCGACCAGGGTGTCGTGCAGGCGGCGCGCCGTCTCGGCGCCCTCGGGCGTGCTCACGTAGGCGGGGGTGAGCCAGCGCGCGACGGCGCCGGGCGCGATGGCCGCCACGCCCTGCGCCTGCACCGTCTCGACGCGTGTGCGCCAGGGCGCGCGATCGGCATACCAGGCGGAAGAGTTCGCGATCACCACGCTGCGCAGCAGCTCGGGATGCTTCGGCGCCAGTGCCTGCGCCGTCATGCCGCCCATCGAGAGCCCGACGAAATGCACCGGCTCGCCGTCGGTCTCGCGCGCGATCAGCGCGGCGGCATCGTCGGCCAGCGCCTGCAGGCTCAGCGGCCCGGGCACCACCTCCGACGCGCCGTGGTTGCGGTGGTCGTAGCGCAGCACCGTATGTGCGCGCGCCAGCACCTCGGCCACGCCGTCCCACATGTGCAGGTCGCAGCCCAGTGCATGGCTCAGCACGACGATCGGGCCCTCGCCCTCGCGCAGCACGTTGAGACGAGTCATGCCTTGTCCTCCTTGCTGCGTTCCTCGAGCAGGCCCTTCTCGCGAAGGATCGCGGTGGCGATGCCGAAGGCATGGTTGGCCACCGGCACGCCGCAGTAGATGGCGGCCATCATGATCACTTCCTTGATCTCCTCGGGCGACAGGCGCGACTCGGGCGGGCCGTCGAGCGCGGCGCGCACGTGCATCGCGAATTCCTCGTAGGCATGGATGCCCAGCATCATCGACAGCACCATGAAGCGGCGCGTCTTGTCGCCCAAGGCCGGGCGGCCCCAGATGTCGTTCCACGCATGACGCGTGATCAGCTCCTGGAACTCGCTGTTGAAGGCGTTGCGGTTGGCCAGGGACTTGTCGACCCAGGCATCGCCGAGGATGCGGCGCCGGTTGAGAAGGCCGGCCTCGTAATCGCCGGCGGGTTGGGAGGAGGATGCAGTCATCGTGCGTTGTTCCCTTGGTTCAGCTGGTCCTGCAAGGCATCGACCTGCGCCAGCGCGATGGTGGAAGCGGCCTCGGCCATGGCGGGGTCGAACCACTCCTCGGCGGCTTCGGCCGGCAGCTCGGCGCGCAGGCGCTCGATGTTGCCGCGCATGCGCGCGGCGTCGATCTGCAGGCCGGGCAAGGCCGCGGCCAGGGCGCGCACGCTCCCGTGCGCGCTCATCAGCAGTTGGGGCCATTCGGCCAGCTCGGCCTGCCAGGCGCCGAGGGCGCGCTCGTGCTCCTGCGGCATGGCGGCCAGCAGCGCGGCCACGCGCTGCGGCGCACGCTGCGCGGCGGCCAGCGCCACCATCGAGGCCACGGGATTGCGCTTGTGCGGCATGGCGGACGAACCGCCGCGGCCGGGCTCGCTGGGCTCGGCCACCTCGCCGACTTCGTACTGGCCCATGAGGGCGATGTCCCTGGCGATCTTGCCGAGGCTGCCGACCATCAGGCCCAGCTCGCAGCCGAGCGCCACCCATTCGTCGCGCTGCGTGTGCCAGGTCTGGCCGGGGTCGCCCAGGACCAGCTCCTGTGCCATGCGGCGGCGCACGGCGGGCCCCTGCCCTTTCATCTGCGCCAGCGTGCCGACGGCGCCGCCGAGCTGCACCTGCAGCGCGCGGCGCGCCGCCTCGGCCAGCCGTGCGCGGCTGCGCACCAGCGGCGCGGCCCAGCCGGCGCACTTGAGGCCGAAGCTGGTCACCGAGGCCGGCTGCATCAGCGTGCGCGCGAGGATCGGCGTGGCGGCGTGCTGCTTCGCATGCGCCAGCAGCGCCTGCGCGGCCTTGCGCAGGTCGGCCTCGACCAGTGCCACGGCTTCCCGCGTGACCAGGGCCATTGCACTGTCGATCACGTCCTGGCTGGTGCTGCCGAAATGCACGAAGGGCACCGCCTCCGCGTTGAAGAGGCCGACCGACTCCTTGAGGCTCTTGACCAGCGGGATCGCGACGCTGCCGGCGCGCCCGCTGTCGCGCACGATCTTGGCGACGTCGAAGAGCTCGACCTTGCAGCTGCCGACGATCGAGCGCGCGGCCGATTCGGGAATCAGGCCCTCGGCCGCCTGCGCATTCGCCAGCGCGGACTCGAAGCGCAGCATGGCGGCCACGAAGGCGTGGTCGCTGAAGGCGGCCAGGGTTTCGGAAGTGGAGAGGAAGCCCTCGAAGATGCTCATGGGAAGCTTCAGTAAGCGACCCGCGCCGTCGCTCGCAGCTCGTCCGGCGTGGCGGTGCCGTAGCCGAAGAATTCGAGGTAGGCGGGGATCATTTCGAACAGCATGTCGGTGCCGACCTGCACTGCGCAGCCCTTGTTCTTGGCGGCACGCAGCAGCGGCGTGTATTCGGATTTCATCACGACCTCGCCGACGAAGGTCGAGGGCGCGATGCGGTCGATGTCGAAGGGTAGCGGATCGTCCGCCTTCATGCCCAGCGGCGTGGCGTTGACCACCAGGTCATGGCCGGCCGGGTCCTTGGAGCCGCTGGTCACGCGCAGTGCGGGGTAATGCGCCTTCAACCGCTCGCCCAGCGCCTCGGCCGATTCGGCCCGCGTGTCGAAGAGCGAGAGCTCGGCCACGCCGGCCGCGGCCAGCGAGGCGGCGATGGCCGAGCCCACGCCGCCGCTGCCCGAGACCAGCACGCGCGCGCCTTCCAGCTTGCAGCCCTTGCGCTGCACGCCGCGCACGAAGCCGGCGCCGTCGAACTGGTCGCCGATCAGCCGGCCGTCGGCCTCCTTGCGCACCGCGTTGCAGGCGCCGGCGATCCTTGCAGCGGGCGTGAGCTCGTCGACCAGCGCCATCGTGGTGACCTTGTGGGGCATGGTCACCAGCGCGCCGCGGATGTTGCTCATGCGGAACACCAGGGGAAAGAAGGCCTCGAAATCTTCGGGCTTGACGCCCATCGGCACGACGAGCGCATCGATGCCGTGCGCTTCGAACCAGGGGTTGTAGATCATGGGCGCCTTGAAGCTCTCGGTCGGATAGCCGATGTGCGCGATGAGGGTGGTCTTGCCTGAAATGGTGGTCATGATGGGATGGGGACCCGAAGGCCTGTTCGTGCCGCTTCTTCGACGGCCAGCGTGACGGCGAGCGTGCGAATGGCGTCGCGCACCGTGACGCGCGGCGGCACCTCGCGCCGCACGACGGCGCAGAAATGTTCGAGCTGGTGCGTCAACGGATCGGTCTCGCGGATCTCGATCCGGCTCTTCACCAGCGGGTTTTGCCACGAGGCCGGGCCCAGGTACTCGTACAGCTGCATCGTGGGCACCTGCAGCGAGCCGCGCGTGCCGGCGATCACGTAACAGTCCTGGTCGGGGTGCTGCTCGAAGGCGGCGTTCTCGCCCGAGTTCTGCTCCCAGCTGCGGGGGCTCGCCGCCGCGTCCGACAGCATGAAGGTGCCGAGCGCGCCGTTGGCGAAGCGCAGGTTGACGGCGACCGTGTCCTCGACCTCGAAGCCGCGCACGGCGTGCGAGCCGAAGGCCTGCACCTCGACGATCTCGCCCACCAGCGCGCGCAGGTTGTCGATCTCGTGGACCAGGTTGATCAGGATCGGGCCGCCGCCCTGGCGCCGGCGCCAGTCGGCGTCGAAGTAGTCGTCGGGCTTGTGGAAGGTCGCGCTGGCGGTCACCGCCACCAGCCGGCCCAGGCGGCCGCTGGCGATGGTGTCGCAGGCGGCTTCCAGGATGCCGCTGTGGCGCCGGTGGTGGCCGACCAGGATCGGCACGCCGGCTGCTTCGGCCGCCTCGGCCAGCTGCCTGGACTCGTCCAGCGTGCCGCCCACCGGCTTCTCGACCAGCGCCGGCACGCCGGCCTCGATGCAGGCGCGCGCGCCCGACACGTGCAGCGCGTTGGGCGTGGCCAGGATCACGCCGTCGGGCCGTTCGTCGGCCAGCATCGCCTCGAGCGTCGGGTACAGGGGCACGCCGGCTTCGGCAGCCAGCGCGGCCGTGCTGGGGAAAGGATCGGCGAAGGCCGCCAGCTCGCAGGCGCTGCTCGCCAGCATGCGCTTCCAGTGAGCCCGGCCGATCAGGCCGGCGCCGGCGATCGCGAGACGCAGCTTCCCCATGGCGCTCTCCTTCAGGCCCGACGCCCGGGCCTACTTGCGCACTTTAGCCACTTCGGCCATCAATTCCTTCACCGTCGCCTCGCCGACCGAGGCGGTGTACTTGTCGATCACGGGCTTGACCTTGTCGCGCAGCTTGGCCATTTCGGCCGGCGGCAGCTCGGTGACGGTCATGCCCGCCTTCTTGAGCGATTCGAGCGCCGTGTCGGCCGCCGCGCGCGAGGCCTCGCGCTGGAACTTCGTGGCTTCGGCCGCCGAGTCCTCGATGATCTTCTTTTCTTCGGCGCTCATGCCGTCCCAGGCCTTCTTGCTGATGATCAGCGCCTGCGGGTTGTAGATGTGGCGGGTCTGCGTGATGTGCTTTTGCACCTCGGCGAACTTCGAGGACGCGATCACGGTGTTGGGGTTCTCCTGGCCGTCGACCGCCTTCTGGTCCAGTGCCGAGTACAGCTCCGGGAAGGGCATCGGCGTGGCGTTGGCGCCCAGCGTGTTGAAGAGGTCGATGTAGATCGGCGACTGGATCACGCGGATCTTGAGGCCGGCGATGTCCTCCGCCTTGGCGATCGGGCGCTTGCTGTTGGTCAGGTTGCGGAAGCCCAGGTCCCAGTAGCCCAGGCCGTGCAGGTTTTTCTCGTCGAGCTTGGCGAGCAGCTTCTTGCCGAAGGCGCCGTCGGTCACGGCATCGGCCTCCTGCGCGCTGTTGAAGAGGAAGGGGAAGTCATAGGCCGCGAACTCCTTCACCTGCGCCGTGAGGATGCCGGCGTTGAGCACCGTGATCTCGATGGTGCCGCCCTGCAGCGCAGACACGGTCTGCAGGTCGCCGCCCAGCGTGCCGCCGGGGAACAGCTTGACCGTGATCTTCTTGCCCGACTTCTCCGCCACCAGGTCGGCGAACTTCTGCGCACCCTGCGCCTGGGGGTGGCCGGTCTGGTTCTGGAAGGCGAACTTGAGCGTGCGCTCCTTCACCTGGGCGGCGGCACCGCCCATGGCGACCGCGGCGGCCACGGCGATCAAGGTGTTGTGAAAGATGTTTTTCATGACGTGAGTCTCCTTGGGTTAATCGGGAAGCAAAGAATTCTTCAGCCGCTGAGCAGGCGCGCCGGCCAGATGACGAGCTGGGGGAACAGCACCATGAGGAACATCATGGCGAACTCGGCAATGGCGAAGGGCAGCACGCCGCGAGTGACTTCGTCCATCTTCATGCGCCCCACCCCGGCCACCACGTTGAGCACCGTGCCCACCGGCGGCGTGATGAGGCCGATCGAGTTGTTGATGATGAACAGCACGCCGAAGTAGATCGGGTCGATGCCGGCGGCCTTGATCACCGGCATCAGCACCGGCGTGAGGATCAGGATGGTGGGCGTCATGTCCATGGCCGTCCCCACCGCGATCACCAGCAGCATGATGACGAACATCAGCAGCATCGGGCTGGCGATCAGCGGCTGCAGCAGCGCCACCAGCTTGCTCGGCAGGTCGGCCACGGTGATGAGCCAAGCGGACACCATGGCGGCCGCCACCAGGAACATCACGATCGCGCTGGTCTTGGCGGCGGAGACGAACATGCCGTAGAACTGCGAGGGCTTGAGCTCGCGATAGACCACGGTGGCGACGAAGATCGCATACACCGCCGCGACCACGGCCGCCTCGGTTGGCGTGAAGATGCCGAAGCGCAGCCCAACCAGGATGATGAAGGGCAGCAGCAGCGCCCAGAAGGAGTCGCGTAGCGCCTTGAGCACCTCGCCCTTGGACTTGCGCGGCGGAGGCTGGATCGTTTCCCTGCGCACCAGCCACCACCAGGTGAACCAGAGCGAGGCGCCGATCAGGATGCCGGGAAAGATGCCCGCCAGGAACAGCTTGGAGATCGACACGTTGGCCGCCACGCCGAAGATCACGAAGCCGATCGAGGGCGGAATGATCGGGCCGATCACGCCGGAAGCCGCGATCAGGCCGCCGGATCGCGCCTTGTCGTGGCCGGCCGAGACCATCATCGGAATCAGCAGCGCCGACAGCGCGGCCGCATCGGCCACCGCGGAGCCCGACAGCGCCGACAGGATGCAGGCCGCCACGATCGCGACGTAGCCGAGACCGCCGCGCACATGCCCCACCACCGCCAGCGCGAGGTTCACGATGCGCCGCGACAGCCCGCCCTGGTTCATGGCCTCGCCGGCCAGCATGAAGAAAGGCACGGCCAGCAGCGGGAAGCTGTCGGCACCGTTGATCACGTTCTGCGCCAGGATCTGCGCGTCGAACAGGTCCAGGTGCCACATCAGCGCGACGCCGCACAAGAGCAGCGAGTAGGCGATCGGCACGCCGATGGCCATGGCGCCCAGCAGGGCACCGAGGAAGATGGCGATCGTCATGTCAGCGTCCGTTCGTGGGCTTGTCGGTGCGGCGCTGGGCTGCTTCTTCGGCATCGCGGCGGGCCAGCTCGGCGTTGATCCTGTCGATGTCGCCCTGCTCTTCCGACTCGTGGACCATCACGAGTTCGGCGTCGCTCAGCTGGCCGCTCAGCGCACGCCACAGGTCGTACAGCAGGAACACGATGGCCGAGACGCCGAACACCACGCCGACGACGTAGAAGATGGCGACCGAGGCACCCGTGGTGGGCGCGCTCACGTCCCAGTTGATCAGCGTCTGCTGCCAGCTGCCGGTGAGCAGCAGGTAAGAGGCAAAGAGCATCAGCACATGCGCCACCACCAGGCACAGCTTCTTGCCCCAGGTCGGCAGCTTGGCGATCAGCATGTCGGTGCCCAGGTGGCCATGCTCGCGCACCGCGACGATGGCACCCAGGAAGGTCATCCAGACGAAGAGCCAGCGCGACACTTCCTCCGACACCGTGATGCCCGAGTTGAAGCCATAGCGCAGCACCACGTTGCCGAACACCATCACGACCATGATGGCGAGCATCAGCGCCATCAGGCCCTCGAGCCCGCGGCAGTACCACGAGAAGATTCTTGTCATTGCTTGTCTCCTGTTGCCGTCTTGTCTTCTATGCGCCGATGACCGATTCGCTGATCCAGCGCGCGCTCTTCATGCCACGCTGGCCGATCACCATCGGGTCGGAGTTCACGTAGTCGTCGTTGAACACCTCGAAGGTGTAGTGGCCGCGGTAGCCCTTCTGCTCCAGCAGCTGCACCAGGTCGCGCACATCGTGCAGCCCTTCGCCGGGGAACAGGCGCTGGTGGCGCGCGAGTTCGATCATGTCGGCCTGCCGGTCGCTGTACTCGAAGAAGTAGTCGGCCAGTTGCACCAGGAAGATCTTCTCCACCGGCACCTCGGCCAGCTGCGCCAGCGTCTCGGGCGTGTCGTCGCCATGCACCGACATGTGGAAGCTGTCGAGGTTGAGGCCGACGTTCTGCCGGTTGCAGCGGCGCACGATGTCCCAGGCCTGGTGCCAGCGGTTCACGTGCCGGCCCCAGGACAGCGCCTCGTAGCAGATGCGAATGCCCAGCGGCGTGGCCAGCGTGGCCAGGGTGCGCAGGTCTTCTGCCGCGCGCTCGGGGTCGTCGATGGCCAGCGGCGAGGTGGTGGAGCACACCAGCAGCAGGTCGGTGCCGACCAGCGCCATCTGGCGCAGCTGCTCGCGCGCCATCTCGAGCCGGTGCGGACGCATGGCGTCGGGCGCGCATTCGAAGTCGCGCAGCGGCTGGAAGTCGGTCACCTTCAGGCCGCTGGACTTCACGAGCTCGGCCGCCTTCTCGACGCCGGCCGGATGGGCGATCAGGTCGCGCGCCCACAGCTCGACGCCCGCGAAGCCCGCCGCCTTCATGCATTCGAGCTTGTGGCCGAGATCGCCCCCCATGGTGACGGTGTTGAAGCCGAAGCGGTCGAGCGAGATGGCCATGGTGCGTGCGATGCGTGCCGGGTCAAGCGACGCTGTCGGAGTGGTAGCGCAGCGGCGCGTCGATCTCCGCCGCCATCGCCTGGGGATAGATCAGCTCGCGCAAGAAGCGCGCGTCCTCGCGCACGCCATGCGCCGCGGCCGTGTGGCCGAAGAAGTCGAGGTAGTACGGCATCTGCTGGATCAGCATCTCGAACCCGGCCTGGGCATTGAGCCCGCGCGCGCGGGCCGCCTGCACCAGCGGCGTGGGCTGGTTGCGCAGCAGGATGTCGAACAGCGCCGCGTGCGGCTCCATGCGCGCCACGTCGACCGGCAGGGCATCGCCCTCCTTCAGGCCGAGCGGCGTGGCGTTGACGACCAGGTCATAGCCGGCCGGGTCGCTGCTGTCGACCGCCACGGTGGTGGCGTCGAAGAAGGCATCGAGCTTGGCCGCGACGCCGGCCGCCTTGCCGGCCGAGATGTCATGAAACGCGATGTGCTCCGCACCATTGACCGTGCCGCCCTCGGCCAGCGCCACGCCGGCCGCTGCCGCGCTGACGCCGGCGCCCAGGATCAGCACGCGCTTGCCGCGGAAGGGGATGTTGTAGTGGTCCAGCGCACCCAGCAGGCCTTCGCCGTCGAACAGGTCGCCTTCGAGCTCGCCGTTGGCGATGCGCTTGACCACGTTGACCGAACCGGCCACCCGGCCGAACAGACCGGCGCCGTCGAGCAGGTCCACCGCCAGCGGCTTGTGCGGCGGCGCGATCACCATGCCGCGCACATTCTTCGCCAGGAAGGCTGCCTTGACGAAGACCGCGAAGTCGCGCGTCGCCACGTGTGCCGGCGCCATCACCGCGTCGATGCCGAAGCGCTCGAAGACGGCGTTGAACATGCGCGGCAGGCGGACGTTGGTCACCGGATCGCCCGGGATCAGGTAGAGGTCGGTGCTGCCTGCGATGAAGGGAAACATGGTGGTTGTCTCGCTCGGTATTGTTCGGCTATCGCGCAGATTGCCGGGGAGCGCCGCTAATGTAGGACGCCGGCTTGCGCGACCCAAGAGGAAAGCCGCAGAATAGCGCGCTCATCGCTCGAACGCGATCGATAATCGAACGAACCCAGGGTTTATCCCCAATGACCATCGACGCCTCCCCTGCCCCGCCCGGACTCGACAAGCGCGACTGGATCGCCGGCCTGGAGCGCGGCGTGTCGGTCATCGAGGCCTTCGACGATGCCCACCCGCGCATGACCGCCAGCGAGGCCGGCCAGCGCACCGGCATGACCCGCACCGCGGCCCGGCGCTACCTGCTGACGCTGCAGCACATGGGCTACGTGGCGGGCGACGGCAAGCTCTTCTGGCTGACGCCGCGGGTGCTGCGCCTGGGTCAGTCGTACCTGGAGTCGGCGCGGCTGCCGCGCATCGTGCAGCCCTTTCTGCAGCGCGTGGCTGCCGGCACGCACGAGATCGCCTACCTCAGCGTGATGGATGGCGACGAGGTGGTCTACATCGCGCGCAACGGCCCCAACCGCAGCATGAGCACGGGCTATGTGCTGGGCGCACGCGTGCCGGCGCAGGTCACGGCCTCGGGCATGCTGATGCTGGCGATGCGCAGCGACGAGGAGCGCAGCCACTGGCTGGCCACGCACGAGCTCACCGTCTTCACCTCGCACACCATCGCGAGCAAGGAGCGCATGAAGCTGGAACTGGCGCGCATCCGCGCGCAGGGCTGGGCGCTGTCGGAGCAACAGCTGGACCTCAACTCGCGCGGCATCGCGGTGCCGCTGCGCGACCGGCACGGCGAGCTGGTGGGCGCGCTCAACATCACCATGCCGATGGGCCACGAAAGCAGCGACGATGCGGTCGCCCGCGTACTGCCCCTGCTGCGCGAGACGGCGCAGGCGATGCGCAATCTGATCTGAAAAAGCGGGGCCGGCATCGCTGTCGGTATCGGCCAGCTCTACGGGTCGGACACCCTGCAGCTCAGCAACTACACCCGAGCTACGCCGATTTTCTCGCCGGCACGCAGGCCGGTGGAGCCGCATGACACGGCGGGACTCGAATCGACCGGCTGTTTCAGGCACTCGCGGCGCTGCGTGCGCCGTCGACCCGGATGGTGTTCAGCTTCATGTCGAAGTGGCCCGACGGCAGCACCGGCTTTCGCCCGCGCAGCCGCTGGGTCGAATGGTGGCTGGCGCGGCGCCGCGAACCCTTCGCCTGGTCCATCGAAGTGCAGGGCCTCGAAGGCTTCCTGCAGCGCTTCGAGCTCGCGCCGGTCGAGGTCGCGTCGGCGCAGGAGCTCGCGGCCGAAGCTGGGACAGCTCATTCGCTGCTGACCGGGGAAACATTTGTTCTCTGCGAAAAAGCGCGAGTCTGAGGTCTTGTAGCTCTGAGAGCGCTCGCAGCCTGCACCGCGCTGCGCCGGAAACGGTGAGTCCGGAAACATTTCAGCGACAAAAGACGAGATTTGATCTGGGCTGATCGGCCCCAGAATCCGGCCCCTCGACGGGAGTGGGCCGCAGCGCTGAAGCGTTGGGTTGGCCTCCCCGGATTGTTGGGAGGCAAAAGAGTTGAACAAGCATCTTCACAGGGTCGTCTTCAATGCTGCGCGCGGTCTGCGCGTGGTGGTGCAGGAAACCGCCAGGAGCGCAGGCAAGCCACCGGCACAACGCCCGCGATCGCGGCGGGCGCTCTTTTCGGCGTGCTGGTGGCGCTGCCCGGCCAAGCGCAGATCGTGGGCGCGCCGGGCGTGGCGCCGGGCCTGCGGCCCACCGTGCTGGTCGCGCCCAACGGCGTGCCGCTGGTCAACATCCAGACCCCCTCGGCCGCAGGCGTCTCGCGCAACCTCTACCAGCAGTTCGACGTCCAATCCCGCGGCGTCATCCTCAACAACAGCCGCAGCAATGTGCAGACGCAATTGGGCGGCTGGGTGCAGGCCAATCCTTATCTGGCGACCGGGCCGGCGCGGATCATCCTCAACGAGATCGTGAGCGGCAACCCCACGCAGCTGCGCGGGGCCATCGAGGTGGGCGGGCAGCGCGCCGAGGTCATCGTGGCCAACCCGGCGGGCATCGCCGTCGATGGCGGAACCTTCGTCAACGCCAGCCGGGCCACGCTCACCACCGGCACCCCGCAGCTCGATGCCGCCGGCGGGCTGGACGGCTACGTGGTGCGCGGCGGCACCGTCAGCATCGAGGGCGCCGGCCTCGATGCCAGGAGCACCGACTACGCGGCCATCCTGGCGCGCGCCATCAAGGTCAACGCGGGCCTTTGGGCCAGCGAGCTCAAGGTGGTGACCGGGGCCAACCAGGTCTCGGCCGATCAAGGGCAGATCAGCCCGGCCACCGGCAGCGGCAGCGCGCCCGTCTTCGCACTGGATTCCTCGCTGCTCGGGGGCATGTACGCCGGCAAGATCACGCTCATCGGCACGGAGCACGGCGTCGGTGCGCGCAATGCCGGCACGATCATGGCCGCGGATGGCTCGGGGCCGCTGGGCGGGGTCGGCGAACTGGTCGTGACCGCGGCCGGGCGGCTGGAGAACATCGGGACGATGCAGGCCGCGCGGCGGGCCGAGCTCGCGGCCCAGAGCCTGGCCAACAGCGGCCGCATCGCCAGCGGCGGGGACCTGAAGATCGCCACACCGGGCACGCTGGGCAATGCGGGCGGCACCCTCGAAGCGCAGAGCCTGCAGCTGGCGAGCGCAGGGACCGTCGACACCAGCAGCCAGGGCGGCGTCGTGCTGCGCGGCGGCGGCGCGGTGAACCTGCAGGGCGTGCAGGTCTCGGCCGCCCAGGACCTCGCCATCGAAGGCGGCAGCGTGAACATCGCCGCGGCCACCGACCGCAGCCGGGTCGGCGGCGAGCAGCGCCAGCGCGGTGGCGACTTCGGTGCCCTGGGCCTGCACGACCTGGGGCACGGGCTGGGCGCCAAGAGCGCCGACATGCTCAATGCCGAGACCACCAGCCTTGCGCGCACCACCCTCGGCGGCGCCAACGTCAGCATCACCGCCACCGGACCCGCCGGCCAGGGCGGTGAGGGGATCAAGGGGGCGCTGCTGGACACGGTGGCGGCGCAAGGGGCGAATGCGATCGGCGATCTCACGGCCGACGGCGCGCTGGACGGCTTCGCCAACACGGTGGCCCACGCGATCGCGGGGTGCATGGTGGGCGCGGCGAGAGCGGACAGCGCGAGCGGCTGCGGCGCGGGGGTGCTGGGCGCCGCCATCGGCGAACTCGCGGCCGAGGCCTACGGAAGACGAGACGACACGGTGCAGTTCGCCGCCCTCGTGAGCGGGCTGGCGGTGGCGGTCACGGGCGGGGATGCGAGCCAGATCAACATCGGCAGCCAGGCGGGGGGAAATGCGGCGGCGAACAACTACCTGAATCATGCCGACGCGTCCCGCCTCATGTACCTCCACCAGTTCTGCAAAGCCAGCATGTGCTCGGAGGCGGAAGTCGATGAATGGCAGTTGCTGAAGGCCAAGGACCTGAAAACGACAGCGGCCTTCAATGCTTGCGCGGGGGACTTCAGCGAACGCTGCATTGCAATCCGGGCAGACTTTCAGGCCGCGTCGCATTCGTACTTGCCTACGCGGGGCGAAGTCCTGGTGTGGTCGGCGAACAAGGCGGATGACTCCGGCGGCAGGTTCAGCGTTGCCGAAATCTACGAGGCCTACAGCGCCAATGTCTTCGGTGTCCCGCCGACCTTGACCACCGGCGACCTGAACGCCGCCGCCGATTGGGTCCGCAGCGAGATCGTCAAGGAGCCGCCCCTGAGCAGGATCGCGATGGGGCTGGCGACCTACCAGAACGCGGAGTGGGCCCAGTACTTCGGCGCGAACGTCGCGGCCAATCTGATGGCGCAGGCCAGGAGCATGGCGCGTCCGGAGCCGCTGATGGACAAGCGGCCCCCGACACTCATTCGAAATGGGGAGCTGCTGGACAGCAATGGCAATCTCATCGGGCGGCAAAATCCGCTGACCGGTATGTACGAGCCGGTCTTGGGGTTACCTTCATCGGCGCCAAGCGTAATAAGAAACCCCCTGTCACCTAAGGAGTTCAGGCAGGCTTCCGATATTGTCCAATTTAGAGGAGGAACCTTCGTAGGGCCACGGACTTCAAATTTTCCAGGTATCGACGGTTGGCTAGACGGTGTTCCAGTCCAACTCAAGTCACTGGAGGGTCGATCCATCTACGGCGTGCTCAGAAACGTAATACACGGCGCGAAAGATATGGCAGCGGAGGGTTATCGTGGCGATATCTACATTGATGCGTCATCGTCGGGAATTTCGATGACCAAACTTATCGAATTCATAAAACCCGGTTCGCCAATAAGCGACTTAACAGCTGAAGGAACCGTGCAACACGTCTACATCAAAACAGCCGAAGGCTGGCTGACAGTGACATCAGGTGCAATATCCATCCGTAAACATTAAGTCAATCATGTCCGACAGTCTTTTTATCCCCATAGCGCGAATCCCCTCGGATCTTGAGGAAGCGAAGACCGCAATCATTCAAGGTCTTGCAGAACTTGCAGAGCCAGCACCTGAGATCCGGTATCGGACGGCGCAATCAGGTACCCATGATCTGGAACGGGGCCAGATGGAAGTTTACGGACGTAGTCCTTACGATGCTTGCCGGGTCTCATTTTATGGACTCGAGTTTTCTGCCCGGGAGCCAGATGAGAGCGATCTTGCATTTGTTGCATCCGTGCTGACGCGAAGAAATTCATGGTTTGCGGGCGCAGTTGCCTTTGGGCTTGCCATGAACTTCGGCGGACGCGTCGTGTATGACGATTCACTCATGTTGCATGGTACTGATCGATACCGTGTGCAAATCCTGGGCCGAATACTCAAAGAAGGCCTGCAAGGCGAGCGGCGCTTTTAAGTTGAGGGCAAGTGCGGACTACATACGACCTAAGTGGCGCCGAATTTTACTCACTCCAAGGAACACAAAGGAGCAGGTGCCACTTTCTCAAATTTGCCAATAGAGCACAAAATCGTTGTCGCACGGTCATAGGCTGTCTGTATCAGCGCTTTTGTGCGAGCGTGCGAAACTCACTGAGGGATCCGACCTCGTAAATTTTCGCCAAGGGATTAGTTGAACGTACTGCTATTTAAATGACGGAAAAAATAACATGGCAATGGATCTGTTTTGCTACTCCTCAAAATCACCTTCCGAACTGCAGAAAATTATTGATCTCACCGCAAATCAACATCAAGAAATATTCAGTAGAAAATACCTTATTTCGAAGGTTCGAGACACGGGCCCCACACAGCGGAAAACAGCGCTTGACTATGGTTTTGATGCAAGTTCATTTTTTTGATCAGCTACAATGACAAATCAGCAACAGGCCTTTCGCCGCTTGTTGTGAAGTTGATCAAAGAAGCCTTAAGTGCTGATGATGTTCTGATTTTATTCGAAAACGAAGAATTAAGATGACTAAGAAGCTTCACGCTTCTACGCGCCATATGGCTTTTTGAGAAAAATTATTCTCGCCAATTCTCGTTGGCGTTTGCAAAAAAATATGGGAATGCCCAGCAGGCTTTATGGCTATATAGATGAGGCATCACCCGGGTGGGCCTCAGGAAACGACCCGGTGCAAATGGAGCGACGCAAAAGCAGTAGTTGGCACATTCACCGGCACAACAGAATGATCATGAGCACCTTGCCGCCAGCCGATACTTGGCCGCCACTCGATAGACACATGTTTGGCTGGGTCCCAGCCGATGCTGAGGTGTCCAATCACTACGGCTTGAATATTCACTTCGCAGCTTCACTTAAAGAGGTCGATTGGGATCTGCGGACATGGCTCGACAAGTTCGAAGTGCTTTTGCGATGCCTCTATTGGGAACGAGTTGTCCTTCATTTCGAGGCCGCCTATTTGGGTCACCATACCTTCACTTGGCGTCCGAAAGAAGAATGGTTGTCCCGCGTTTGGAAAGGCCATCTGGAACTGATCACAGAATGGGACTTCGAAAGCTCAATGGAACTCAAAGACCTTGCGCAGCTGCGTGGGGTCTGACGACTGCCCAGGCGCCTACTAATGGATTCGATGTCATTGCGGGGGTGCGCGCACGCATTTCAGGCAAGGGGAGAAAGCCTGAGCCCGCCGCTGCTTGTTGGCCTTGGACAAGCATTGCCAGGAGTAGAGTGCCGATTGACTTGATGCTCAAGACGTTTGACGCGATGTTCAAAGTGGACATCGGGCACGCGGCGACGAAACACGGACAACAACTTTATGAAGACTCCCAAAAAAACACCGGCAGCGAGCAACGACATCCAGACTCGCCTCAAACCCGAGGTCGATGGGCTTGTGCTCGATTTCAGAAACCTCTCAGCAGAGAATCAAAAACTCCTGACGGACAATATTCTCAATGACTTTTCGCCTGCCGAGAAAGCCAGGATCTTTATCCTGCGTGGAGAGGAGGACTAGAAATTGACGCGGTCGCCTCGAAGCTCCCGCGCCCGAGAGATGAGTGCCGCTTCAAGTTCCGAAAGTCGCCCGGCCCAATCATGGATGGACTCACTGTAGCGAATGGCGACCATTGCATTGTGGCTCGCCTGTTCTGCGCGACCGGCCGAAATGAGCCACGGCGCCATTGCGATGTGCTCTGCAGTTTCCTTTGCGCTTGGCGCCAGTTGGCCAATGGCGCTGAATGTTTCCACCATCTTGAGCGCGTTTATCAATGGCGCCTGATACTGCTTCTCGGGAAAGGCACGCTTCCAGAACGCGAGGGCAAGCCGGGCAGCAATAAATCCGATTTCGATCTGCGCTCTCGGTTCGAGTCCTGCGAGGACTCGTACGAAAAGCGTCTGGTGCATGGAGGCCCCTGGCCATTCATTTCTGGAGTTAAGCGCCGGAGGAAACTCGGTGTAGTAGTTCCAACCCCCGATCGTTCCTCCGTCCATCAGGTGTTTTGCCCAAGCTTCGCACCTCTCAGGAACAGCGTAGAAACACCAAGGATTAATCCTTTGTCTTCAATCTGAATCCGCTGAAAAAGAAAAAAGCCCGTGCAGGAGATTACACGAGCCTTTCCTGATTGCGCGAGTATTTAGCCTGCCGCCTTCGCCAATCTCCCATCCGCAATCGTCCGCTCCCGCATCCGCTCATAGTCCGGCTTGGGCACCGGCACTGCATCCGGATTGCCCAGATCGTTCATGTGAATGCGATACGTCTCCCGCGCGCTCAGCGCAGCAATCGCCGCGATGACGGTGATGCCGAAGGCCAGCGAGCCGACGATCAGCGGGATGTTGGGCGCGCCGGGAGGCGCCACGGTGGCGAACAGCGCCGGCAGCATCGCCGTGATGGCGGTACCGATGTTCTGCGAGATCGCCATCGCCGAGACGCGGGTGCGGGTCGGGAACAACTCGGGGTAGAAGCTCGGGAACACGGCGTTGTAGCCTTGGTAGACCACGCCCCACATCAGCAGCGACATGCAGATCGCCAGCGGCACGTTCTTGATGCTGATCGCGTAGAGATAACCGAAGGCCAGCAGGCCGGCGAGCAGTGAGCCGACGATGATGGGCGGCCTGCGGCCGATCTTGTCGGACAGGTTGCCCACGTAGGGAATGACCAGCACCGCCAGGATGTTGCCCAGCACGGGAATCCACAGGTAGATGTCCTTCGCGAAGCCGATGCCGTAAGCGGCCTGCACCGCGTACGCGGCGCCGAAGATGGTGGCGACCACCGGGATCACGTTCATCAGCGCCATGCACACCACGCGCAGCATGTCCTTCCAGCTGTACTTGAATGCTTCGACGATGGGCGAGCGCGGGCGCTGCTGTTGCTGGCCCTCCTCCGCGAAGGCGGGCGTCTCGTCGACCTCGCGGCGGATGATGTAGCCCGCGACGATCACGATGAAGCTCAACAGGAACGGAATGCGCCAGCCCCAGCTGTTGAACTGCTCGGTCGGCATGTAATGCGCGAGCGGCAGGAACACCGCCGCGGCCAGGATCTGGCCCGCCTGCACGCCTTGCAGCGTGAAGCTCGCGAAGAAGCCGCGCCTGCCGAAAGGCGCGTGCTCCAGGATCATCGAACTGGCGCCCGAGATCTCGCCGGCCACCGCGAAGCCCTGCACCAGGCGGCAGATCACCAGCAGCACCGGCGCCAGCAGGCCGACCTGATCGTAGGTAGGCAGCAGGCCGACCGCGATGGTCGAGAAGCCCATCAGGAACATGCACAGGATCAGCACCTGCTTGCGGCCATGGGTGTCGCCCCAGTGCCCGAGAAAGAAGGCGCCGATGGGCCGCGCCACGTAGCCGACGCCGTAGGTCGCCAGCGAGGCGACGATGGCGATCTTCGGATCGCCCTTGGGAAAGAAGATCTGCGGAAAGATCAGCGAGGCCGCGGTGGCATAGATGAAGAAGTCGTAGTACTCGAGCGCCGAGCCGATCCAGCCGCTGGCGGCAGCCTTTTTCGATTGGTGCCGGCCGCTGGGCTCGTGCTCCTGGGGATTGCTCATGGAATGTCTCCGTTGGATTGAGGGCGAGGCGACTGTAGGGCTGCAGCAGGATTGCCGGCAACGCAAGGCTCCGGGCTCGTGATCGATCATCGATCGCAGCTGTGCGACGTTCGCGCGGAATAGGGGTTTCTCCGGGTCGGCAAGCTGCAGCGCCCGGATCGATACGGTGTTGCCGCCCCACCCCTCCCAAACGAGGCGCCACGCACCTCAACACATACTTTTTTGCACTTTTCCGGGTTAACCCGGGATGCCCTTGCCGCACCCCGCTTCTACTATTTATTCAACTTGAATTAATTAATCAGCGCTTCCACGGATCAAGGAGACAAGCCAGTGACGACAGCCGGTCCCGGTCGGGGCACGAACTCGGTCAACCTGCGCCTCTACAACGAGCGCAGCCTGCTGCAGCGCCTGCGCCGCGCCGGCGAGGCTTCGAAGGCGGACCTCGCGCGCTGGGCCCAGCTCACCAACACGGCGGTGGGCAGCATCGTCCAGTCGCTGGAAGAGTCGCGGCTGATCGAACCCGCCGGCCGCCGCCAGGAAGGCCAGCGCGGCCAGCCGGCCGGGCTGTACCGCGTGAATCCCGAGGGCGCCTACGGCATCGGCGTGCGGCTGGACCGCACCAGCATCGAGACGGTGCTGATCGACCTGGGCGGCCGCATCCTGGCGCGCGCCGCGCACGACCTGCTGCTGCCCCACCCCGACAAGGCGCTCGCGCTGGTGCGCGAAGACGTGCTGCGCATGATCGACACGCTCGACCGCGCCCAGCGCAGCCGGCTCATGGGCATCGGCCTGGCCCAGCCCTACAACCTGGGTGCCTGGCTGCGCGAGCTCGACCTCGAAGCCGACTTCCGCATCTGGGACGAGGTGGATTTCGGCGAGATGCTCGCGCAATCGGTGGACCAGCCGGTCTTCAAGGAAAACGACGGCAACGCGGCCGCCATCGCCGAGCTGTTCTTCGGGGTCGGACGCGAGGAGAACGACTTCCTCTACATCTTCATCGGCGCGGCACTCGGGGCAGGCGCGGTGATCGGCGGCGAAAGCCTGCGCGGCGCCAGCGGCAACGCGGCCGACCTGGGCCTGATGCCGGTGCCGCCCAGCCGCCTGGCCTCGGCGCCGGTGCCGGCGCGCCGCTGGGACATCCTGCTGTCGCGCGCCTCGCTCAACGCGCTCACGCGCCACCTGCGCCACCAGGGCATCGCCGTACACGACCACGCCGGACTCGAGGCCTGCGTCCAGGCCGGCCGGCCCGAGGTGGCCGAATGGCTGGAAGACTGCATCGATGCGCTGGTGCCCTCCACCCGCGCCTCGCTGGCGGTGCTGGACCTGCCGGTGGTGGTGATCGACTGCGACATCGACAGCGGCCTGATCGACCAGCTGATGCAGGGCCTCGACCGGGGCCTGCGCGCCATCGCCCCCGAGGCGCGCCAGACCCCGCGCATCCTGCGCGGCAGCTTCCGCGCCGACGCCGGTGCCATCGGCGCGGCCAGCCTGCCGATGTTCTTCAATTTCTCGCCGCGCGCGGACGTGCTGCGCGGCCATCCCCACCCCCGCCACCAGGAGACTGCGAATGCATGACTCCCCGCCTGCGCTGCTCGAACTGCGCAAGATCTCCAAGACCTTCCCCGGCGTCAAGGCGCTGCAGGACGTGCAGCTGCGCGCCAGCGCCGGCCGCGTCCACGCGCTGATGGGCGAGAACGGCGCCGGCAAGTCGACGCTGATGAAGGTGCTCTCCGGCGCCTACATGCCCGACCCCGGCGCCGAGATCCTCATCGACGGCAAGCCGGTCCACATCGACGGGCCGCTGGCGGCCAAGCACCTGGGCGTGTCGGTGATCTACCAGGAGCTGAGCCTCGCGCCCAACCTCACGGCGGCCGAGAACATCTACATGGGCCGGGCGCTGCGCCGCGCCGGCCTGGTCGACCGCGCCGGCATGCACGCCGCCTGCGAGGCGACGCTGCAGCGCCTGGGCGCCGACTTCGGGCCGGCCGTGCGCGTGGCCGAGCTGTCGATCGCGCAGCGCCAGCTGGTGGAGATTGCGCGTGCGGTGCATTTCGATTGCCGCATCCTGGTGATGGACGAGCCGACCACGCCGCTGTCCACGCACGAGACCGACCGGCTCTTCGCGCTGATCCGGCGCCTGCGCGACGAGGGCCTGGCCATCCTGTACATCAGCCACCGCATGGACGAGATCGACGAGCTGGCCGACGAGGTCACGGTGCTGCGCGACGGCAGCTACGTGGGCACGCTCAGCCGCGCCGAGCTCTCGCGCGACCGGCTGGTGAAGATGATGGTGGGCCGCGACCTCTCGGGCTTCTACCGCAAGGAACATCACGGCCAGCACACGGGCGAGAAGGCGTTGACGGTGCGCGAGCTGCGCGATGGCCGGCGCGTGCATGGCTGCAGCTTCGAGATGCATGCGGGCGAGGTGCTGGGCCTGGCGGGCCTGGTCGGCGCCGGCCGCACCGAGCTGGCGCGGCTGATCTTCGGGGCCGATCCGCGTACCGGCGGCGAGGTGTCGCTGAACGGCAGCGGCGCGGTGCTCGACATTGCGCGGCCGATCGACGCGATCCGCTCGGGCATCCTCTACCTCACCGAAGACCGCAAGGGCCAGGGGCTGTTCCTCGACCTCTCGGTGCGCGACAACATCAACGTGATGGTGAGCCCGCGCGACGCCAAGGCGGGCGGCGTGATGGACGGCAAGCGCGCCGCGCAGCGTGCGCGCGATGCGATCTCGCAGCTCTCCATCCGCGTGCCCTCGGCGCGCGTCAACGTCGGCTCGCTCTCGGGCGGCAACCAGCAGAAGGTGCTGCTGGCGCGCCTGCTGGAGCTGGCGCCCAAGGTGCTGATCCTCGACGAGCCCACGCGCGGCGTCGACATCGGCGCCAAGAGCGAGATCTATCGCTTGATCGACGAGCTCGCACGGCGCGGCGTCGCCGTGCTGGTGATCTCGAGCGAGCTGGCCGAGGTGGTGGGCATCTGCGACCGCGTGATCGTGATGCGCGAAGGCCACCTGGTCGGCGAGGTCGGCGGCGCGAGCGCGCTGGCCATCACGCAGGAAAACATCGTCGCGCTCGCCACCGGCGCGGCCGCCACCCATTCGCCCGTGCTGCATTGAGCCCGCGGCGCATCCAGGAGACATCGACATGACCAAGCAAACCGCCGCCCTCGCGACGCCCCACAACCCCGCCCTGCCCGGCGCCCTGCGCGGTGCCAGCGGCAAGGAGATCATGCGCGCCCTCGGCATGCTGCCGGTGCTGGTGCTGCTGTGCATCGGCTTCAGCCTGGCGAGCGAGAACTTCTTCAGCCTGCAGAACCTGTCGATCATGACGCAGCAGGCGTCGATCAACATCGTGCTGGCCGCGGGCATGACCTTCGTGATCCTCACCGCCGGCATCGACCTGTCGGTGGGCTCGATCCTCGCCGTCTCGGCCGTGGCGGCGATGCTGGTGTCCAACATCCCGGGCCTGGGCATGCTGGGCATCGCGGCGGGCCTGGGCTGCGGGTTGGTGTTCGGGCTGATCAACGGCGTGCTGATCGCCTTCCTCAAGCTGCCGCCCTTCATCGTGACGCTGGGCTCGCTGACCGCCGTGCGCGGCATCGCGCGCCTCCTGGGCAACGACACCACGGTGTTCAACCCGCAGCTGCCCTTCGCCTTCATCGGCAACGGCGAGGTGCTGGGCATTCCGTGGCTGGTGATCATCGCCTTCGCGGTGGTGGCGCTGTCGTGGTTCATCCTGCGCCGCACGGTGCTGGGGCTGAACATCTACTCGGTCGGCGGCAACCCCGAGGCGGCGCGCCTGGCGGGCATCAAGGTCTGGGCGGTGCTGCTCTTCGTGTACTGCACCTCGGGGCTGCTCTCGGGGCTGGGCGGGGTGATGGCCTCGGCCCGGCTCTACGCGGCCAACGGGCTGCAGCTGGGCGCCTCCTACGAGCTGGACGCGATCGCCGCGGTGATCCTCGGCGGCACCAGCTTCGTGGGCGGCACCGGCTCCATCCTCGGCACGCTGATCGGCGCGCTGATCATCGCGGTGCTGACCAACGGACTGATCCTGATGGGCGTCTCGGACATCTGGCAGTACATCGTCAAGGGCCTGGTGATCATCGGCGCGGTCGCGCTGGACCGCTATCGCCGCAAGGACTCGGCCCGGACCTGAGCCCGCTCTTGTCTTCCTTCTTTTCTTTCGCTTCCCTCACTCAACCACCAACGGAGACCGTTCCCATGCGCAAACCCCTGTTCGCCCTCGCCGTGATCGCCGCGGCCCTCGCCGCCCCTGCCGCGCAGGCGCAGCAAAAGCAGATCAAGAGCGTCGGCATCACGCTCGGCTCGATGGGCAATCCCTTCTTCGTCGCGCTCGCCAAGGGCGCCGAGGCCAAGGTCAAGCAGTACAGCCCGGGCGCCAAGGTCAACGCGCTGTCGGCCGACTACGACCTCAACAAGCAGTTCTCGCAGATCGACGGCTTCATCGCCTCGGGTGCCGACATGATCCTGGTCAACGCCGTCGACGCCAAGGCGATCGAGCCCGCGCTGCAGAAGGCCAAGAAGGCCGGCATCGTGGTCGTGGGCGTGGACGTGGCGGCCAACGGCGCCGATGCGACGGTACAGACCAACAACGTGCAGGCCGGCGAGATCGCCTGCCAGTTCATCGTCGAGAAGCTCGGCGGCAAGGGCAACGTGATCATCCAGAACGGGCCGCAGGTGTCGGCGGTGATCGACCGCGTCAACGGCTGCAAGACGGTGCTGAAGAAGAGCCCGGACATCAAGGTGCTGTCGGACGACCAGGACGCCAAGGGCTCGCGCGAGGGCGGCCTCAACGTGATGCAGAACCACCTGACGCGCTTCCCGAAGGTCGACGCGGTGTTCGCCATCAACGACCCGCAGGCCATCGGTGCCGATCTGGCGGCCAAGCAGCTCAACCGCAAGAACATCGTCATCACCTCGGTCGACGGGGCGCCCGACATCGAGACCGCGCTGAAGAGCGACACCCAGGTGCAGGCCTCCGCCAGCCAGGACCCGTACATGATCGCGCAGAAGGCGGTGGAGATCGGCCACGACATCATGAACGGCAAGAAGCCGGCCGAGCCGATGACGCTGCTGCCCTCGACGCTGATCACGCGCGCCAACGTCAAGGACTACAAGGGCTGGCAGTCGCCGCGCTGATCGCATTCGATTCACAGGCAGAGACAGGGAGATGGCGATGTTCGTGGTCTGCGGCGAAGCGCTGATGGATGTCTACATGGGCGAGTGGACCTCCACCGGATTGACGCTCGATGCGCGCGTCGGCGGCTCGCCTTTCAACGTGGCGCAGGGGCTGGCCCGGCTGGAGCGGCCGGTGGCCTTCCTGACGGGCCTGTCCACCGACGCCTCGGGCGAGCGCCTGCTGGCGTCCTTGCGCGCCGAGGGCGTCGACACCTCGCTGGTGCTGCGCGGCGATGCGCCCAGCACGCTCAGCGTGGTGAGCGTGGACGCGGCCGGCGTGCCGCGCTATGCCTTCCACGGCAAGGACGCGGCCGACCGGCAGATCACGCACGAGACCATGCCGGCCCTGCCGGACGCCACGCGCGTGCTGCAGTTCGGCTCCTACGCGCTCGCGGTGGAGCCGGTCGGCAGCGCCCTGCGTGCGCTGGCGGCGCGCGAGCGCGCGCGGCGGCTGATCGCCTATGACCTGAACGTGCGGCTGAATGTCGAACCCGACCTCGCGCACTGGCGCGATGTGGTGGGCTTCATGGCTCCGCTGGCGCATCTGATGAAGACCAGCGACGAGGACCTGGCACTGCTCTATCCGGAAGAAAGTCCCGAGCAGGTCGCCGCGCGCTGGCTGGGCCTGGGTGCATCCCTGGTGGTGGTGACGCGTGGCCGCGACGGCGCCAGCGCCTGGACCCGCGAGGCACGCGCCGATGCGCCCTCGCCGCCCATCACGGTGGTCGACACGGTGGGCGCCGGCGACACCTTCCAGGCCGCGCTGCTGGCCTGGCTCGACGAGCAGGATGCCTTGACGCCGCAGGCGCTGGCGGGGCTCGACGCCGCGGCACTGCAGAACGCGCTCGCCTTCGCGGCCCGCGCCGCCGCCCTCACCTGCTCGCGCCGCGGCGCGGACCTGCCGAGGCGCTCGGAGTTGCGATGAGGGGGCTCGCTGCGCCCGCGAGTTGGCGCAACGCCGCCGACAACGAGGGATAGGTGAATCGGAAGCCGGTCCGCAGTGCCACGATGGGCGCCGCATGCTGCCCTTGCGTGAGCAGCTCCGACATCTCGCCGAGCGTGCGCTCGAGGAGCCAGGCCGGCACGCGCAGTCGGGACCTGCGCCCGTGGGCCGTGGCCATTTCCCGCGCGAACTTCGCCTGCGTGACCACCTCGGGCGCAACGCCGTTTACCGGCCCATGCAGGCCCTCGTGCGCCAGCGCGAAGCGCATCAGCGCGATCGCATCGTCCAGATGCACCCAGGGCACCGGCTGACGGCCGTTGCCGATTCGTGCGCCGAGACCGAGTCGCGCCGCGAAGTCCAGCCCGGGGAAGGCGCCGCCGCCATGACCCAGCACGATGCCCAGGCGGACGCGGACCACGCGCACACCCAGGGCTTCGGCGCGCCGGGCCTCGTGCTCGGCGGCCACGCACAGCACCGACTGGAAACGGTCCGGCTGCGGCGGTGCCGCCTCGTTGAGCTGGCACTGTGCGCCGGGCAGTCCGTAGTAGCCCACGGCCGATGCGCTGACCAGCACGCGCGGCGCTTCGTCGAGCCGGCGCATGAGCCGAAGCAGGCGCTCCATGGTTTGCGTGCGGCTCTCGACGAGCAGCCGGCGGCGTCCGGCGGTCCATGGAAAGCCCAGCACCGGCGCGCCTGCGAGATGAACGATGGACTGGATGCGCGTCTCGCACGGGATATCGTCGAGCTGGTCGACCACCCACACGCGGTGCTCGAACAGACGACGCGCCTGACGCAAGTCGCGCGTCAGAACGATGACGCGGTGGCCCTCTTCGAGCAGCCGGCGCACGAGCGCACTGCCCACGAAGCCGGTGCCGCCGGTGACGAGCACGGTGGTCGCGCCGGAGGCCGGTCGATCGGCCGGCGGCAGGGCCGTGCCCGCGTGCGCCCTCGATGCATACCAGTGCATCGCGGCCCGCGCGTTGCGCGCGCTCCAGAGCATCACTGCGATTCCGGCGAGCGTGAAGAACCAGCTCCACAAGCCGTGATTCACGGGCACCAGCGCCGCCGGGCTGCGCAACCCATGCAGGAACTCCGGCGCCAGCAGCCCCAGCAAGACACCGAAGTTCACCGCGAGCACCGTGTGGAGCACACGCTCCAGCGGAGGCAGCGTGCGCGTGCGGTCCTCCTCGAGGAAGTCGGCGCAGGTGATGAACAGCTCGGCCATCAGCAGACCGGCGGGCAGCAGCGCCCACAAGCCTCGCCACTCGAGCCAGGCGAGCCCAATGAAGAGCAGGCCGTAGATCGCCTCCCGCGCCGCGTGCAGCGCGAGCTCGAGCCGCGCGGCGGCCCGCTGCGGCAGTCGCGCGCCGAGCTCGTGGTGCCAGAGGTTGTCGAAGGCGCCCAGCAGCGCCTGCGCAAGCAGAAGGGAATAGAAGGCGTTCATGCGCGGATCTCCTCGGGGTCGTGGAACACGCCGGATTGGCGAAAAGTGATGCCCCACCACGGATGGACCATGGAGAGGACGAAGCGAAAACGACCCGCCCCCAGGTCGTGGTGCTCGACGCGGCAGGTACCCGGCGTCAGCACATGCGGAATGGAGAGCCGCCGGCCTGCCAGCGCGAAGAAGTAACGGCGGCTCTGGAAGACCAGCGCACCCCCTTCCTCGAAGACCTCGAGCGCCATCGACAGGCCGCCGTCGGTGCGCTCGACCAGCTGCCCGCGCGCATCGGCCAACTTGGTCGAGCGCACGACCTTCTCATGACCGGCAAGCGCAAGATGGCGCTCCCAGACCACGCCGCCGCGGCCGTCGCCGTAGACCCGCACGCGCGCGGACGCATCGCCGCGCACGGCGCTCAACGGGCCGCCGAGCAAGGCACTGGCCCACGCGAAAAGCCGGCCGGTCGGCGAGCAATGCATCGCGAGCTCGCCGGCGTAGACGACCTCGCGATGCGCCCGTGCGAAGCGGCGCTGCACGGCGGCCGGCAGGCGTTGCCAGCTTTCTTCGCCGAGCATCGACTGCAAGTCCAGGGCGGGCTGCCCCCCGTTTGCGGCGCCGGCGATCCAGGGAAGGGAATGGAGCTTCATGCCTTCCCTGTCGCAGCTGCCGTGCCACCCGCCAAGTGCTTGATAGCAAAGGACTTTTTCACGGAACTGTTGCCGTGGTTGACAGCTCGCGCAGGCTGGGTGTCAACGTCGTTTACAGTCCGCCAGCAAATGACACTGCACATCGTCCTGGCCCTGTCGCTCGTCGAAACACTGGTTCTGGCCGGCGTGCTGTTGCATTGGGCCAAGGCCGTGCCGGGCGCGCGGCTGCTCACGGTCTTCCTGCTGGGCGTGGCCACGTGGATCGTCAGCAACGAGCTGCCGAACTGGATCGGACCCGCCGCCATTCCCTGGGCCCTGCGCCTGGGCGCCACCATTCCGCTGACCTCGGCCGCTTTCCTGCATTTCTGCGTGCGCTTCTGCGGGCTGGAGAAGCGCTTCGTGCGCGGGGTGCAGCTGGCCTATGGCATCGCTGTTGCCGTGATGCTGTTGACCTGGATCATCCTGCCGGGCGAATTCATCCACTTCCCGGCCTTCACGGGCGTGGAATGGGTCGTGGTGCCGAACTGGGCCGGCTGGACGGCCTCGATGGTCTGGGCGCTGCTGGCCGCAGCCGGCGTGGCGATTCTTCTTCACCGGCTCTGGCGCACCGACGATCTGCGCGAGCGCCGGCAGCTCGCCGCGGTGGCGATGTCCTGCGGATGGGGCCTGGTCTGCGCCTCGGGCTACGGCTTCGCCGCGCTGGGCATCGCGCAGTACCCGTGGCAAGTGCTCGCGATGCCGGCCTATCCGGTCATCCTGGTCTACGGCATCCTGCGCTACCAGGTCTTCGTCGCCAATGCATGGGCCCGGCGCGCGCTGGCCTGGACGCTGCTGGTGGGGCTGGGCCTCTTGGCCGTGCCGCTGACCTTGCTGCTGCCGCTCGATTCGCGCTGGCTCAGCGGTGCCGCCGTGGCCGTCGTGTGCCTGGCGCTCAACGGGCCGGTGCGGCGTTTCGCGGAACGCATCGTCTATCCGGGTGGCACCGCGAGCGTCGCGGACCTTCAGGCCTGGAGGGATGCGCTGGCCCCCTGCGCAACATGGGACGCGCTGGCATCTTCGGCCGCCGAGTTGATCTCGAGGCGCGTGGGTCTGCGCGTCGAAGTGCGGGTAGGCACGGCCGGCGATGCTGCCTCCGCCGCCCCGCTGCTGGCCTGCCGGGAATCGCCATCGGGCTGGACGACCGAGCTTCAGGGCTGGGATTCGGCACCGCCCGGCTCACGCCGCCTCGCCGAGCTCTTCGCCGAGGTACTGACCGAGGCCGCCGGCCGCCTGCAGCATGCGGCGCTGGCCGAGCAGCGCGAGCGCGAGCGGCAGTTGCAGGCCCGGCTGGCCGAACTGGGTGCGCTGGCAGCCAGCGTGGCGCATGACCTGCGCAATCCGCTCAACATCATCGCGATGGCCGTGGCCGCCACGCCGTCCGATGTGCGGCGCGAGGTCGCCGACCAAGTCGGCCGGATCTCGCACCTGGCCGAGGATCTGCTGGACTACGCCAAGCCCTGGCAGGTGCGACCCGTACCGGTGGACGCGGCCCTGCAGGTTCGCGAGGCGGCCCGCCATGTTCCCGAAGTCGAGATCGGCCACGGCCTCGAGAACGCCATGCCCTTGCTGGCCGATCCGATGCGCTTCGCGCAGGCCATCGGCAACCTGCTCTCGAATGCGCGTGCCGCGCCCGGCGTACGCCGCGTGCTCGTGGATGCCGAGCGCACGGGCACGCAGGTCCACCTGCACGTCTGCGACGACGGTGCCGGCGTACCTGCAGACCTGCGCGAACGCCTGTTCGAGCCCTTCGCCTCGCGCAGTCCCGCCGGCACCGGCCTGGGCCTGGCCATCGTGGCCCGCATCATGGCCGCGCACGGCGGTTCGGTGCGGCTCGACGACCGACCGCCATGGAACACATGCTTCACCCTCACATTTCCGGCGGCGCCATGACCCGCCCATCGACCCGCGGCCACGTGCTCCTGGTGGACGACGAATCGGCCTACCAGCGGCTGGGCAGCTCTTTCCTTGCGAACCTCGGCCATCGCGTCAGCGTGGCCGGCGATGCGGACGAGGCGCTCACCGCCTTCGAGTCCGACCGCCCGCACGTCGTGCTGCTCGACCTCGCGATGCCGCCCAGCATGGACCCGCAGGCGGGGCTGGCGCTGATCCCTCGCTTTGCGCCGGCAGTCGTGGTCGTGCTCTCGGGCCATGGCGACCGCGAGCTGAATCTGAAAGCGGTGGAGCTCGGCGCCTGGGACTTCCTGACCAAGCCCATCGACCCCGACATGCTGGGCTTCGTGGTGGCGCGTGCGCTGCACAAGGCACGACTCGATGCCGAGCTCAAGACCCTGCGCGCACGCGATGCCGACCAGGACCTGGGCCTGGCCGGGCAGGCGCCGGTGATGCAGAACCTGCGCGCCATGATCCGCCGCGTGGCGCCCACGCACGTCAGCGTGATCGTGCTGGGGCCGACCGGCACCGGCAAGGAGCTCGCGGCACGCGCGATCCACCAGTGCAGCGCGCGCGGCGACGGCCCCTTCGCGGCGATCAATTGCGGCGCGCTCTCCACCGAGTTGCTCGAGAGCGAGCTCTTCGGCCACCTCAAGGGCAGCTTCACGGGCGCCTACCGCGACCAGCCTGGCTTGGTCGAGACCGCGCACGGCGGCACGCTTTTCCTCGACGAAGTGGGCGAGATGCCGGCCCCCATGCAAGTGAAGCTGCTGCGCTTTCTGCAAGAGGGCAGCTTCGTCCCGGTGGGCGGTCGCGTGCCGAAGCACGCCGACGTGCGCGTGGTCGCGGCCACGCATCGCGACCTCGAGCAGATGGTGCGCGAGGGCAGTTTCCGCGAAGACCTGTACTACCGCCTCAAGGGCGTGGTACTGCGCACGCCCGCGCTCGCCGAGCGAGCAGCCGACATACCGCTGCTCGCCACCCGCTTCCTGCAGCGCGTGGCGCCCCAGGCTGCGCTCGGCCCCGACGCGCTCGCCTGGCTGCGCACTCAGGCATGGCCCGGCAACGTTCGGCAGTTGCGCGCAGTGGTGGAGGCCGCCGGCGCACTGATTCTGCCGGGCCATACACAGGTGGGCGCGGAGCTTCTGCGCCTTGCGAGCGGCGATATGCAAGGCGTCGGGGAGCTCGACGCCAAGCAGCCGGCGGCCGGCATCGAAGGGCTGGGCTTCCTCGATGCAGCGATCGCCGAACTCGAAACCCGCCTGATCTCGGAAGCCCTGGCCGCGAGCGGCGGCAACCAGTCCGAAGCCGCTCGACTACTCGGGATCTCGCGCGTGGGCCTGATCAAGAAGCTGGGGCGGCTTGGGCTGAAGGGCCATGGTCACCCATCCTCAGCGCAGGTCTTCACCGATCCTCGAAGCCCCCGATGAAGGCCTCGATCTGGAGGATGGGGAACGCGGTCTTGCCTGCGAGCACCAGCAGATCGCGGTCGCCGGTTACCAGCATCGCCTTGCCAGCCACGGAGAGCTGTAGAAAAGGCAGGTCGAAGCGATCGCGGCAATCCGGCACGATGGGCGGCGGGTTCGGCAGCGTCACGACCTTCGCGTAGGGCAGATAGTCCGCGAGCAAGTCCTCGCGTTCCGCGGGCGAAAGCCGGAATTTCGGATAGGCCAGCACCCGCACCAATTCACTCGCCGTGGCCGTGCTGACCAGCGGCGTACACGCGCCCTGCTGCCACAGCGCGCGCAGCCGGCGCGTGGCCGGTCCGCCGAACACCAGCGCCGAGAGCACCACATTGGTGTCGAAGACTACGCGCGGGGCGGCCACGCGGTCAGGCCTTGCGCTTTGTCTTGGTCGACGCCGTTCGCTTGGCGCGATAAACAGGCCGCGGCTCGGCGGCGATCAGTGGCTCGGGTTCGGTGGTCTGGCGTGCCCAGTCGATGGCGTCTCGGATATCCGCGTCGCCAAGGCCCAGCGCCGCCAGCTTGGCGCGCACCGCGTCTCCGCGCTGGATGCGGACAGGCGTCAGCACGATCTGGCCTTCGCGAACTTGAACATCGAAGTACTCCGCAGCACCCACCTGCTCGGTCACGCTGCGCGGTAGCGTGAGCTGGTTCTTGGAGGTCATCTTGGCGAGCATGGTGGAATTCCTGAAGTAAGGAATCCTTACTTTAGGCGACGGCGGCCCACAGGTCAACGCCCCGCTTCCAGCCTCTGCGTCCGCCACGCGCACACGCTGCCCACGATCGCCAGCAGGGTCGCCACGCCGAACATCGCCACATAGCCGAAATGCTGGGCGATGGCGCCGCCCGCCAGCACGCCCAGCACGCCGCCGAAGCCATAGCCGATGACGGTGAAGAGCGCTTGCCCGCGCCCGCGCAGCCGGCCCGGGAAATGGCGCGAAACCAGGGCAACGCAGGTCGTGTGGTGCGCCGCGAAGGACAGCGCATGCAGCAGCTGCGCCGCCACCACCGCCCAGAGCCACTGCGCCCCGCCGGCGGTGAACCCCATGCGAAGCACGGCGGCCACGCCGCAGATCAGCAGCCAGCGCGGCATGGCGAAGAGTTCGATCAGCCGGCCCTGCAGGAAGAACCAGGCGACCTCGGCGCCCACCGACAGCGCCCACAAGAGGCCGATCACGCCCTTGCCGTAGCCCAGCGAGTCCAGGTACAGCGAGAGGAAGCCGTAGACCGCGAAATGCGCCATGACGTGGAAGAACAGCGAGGCGAAGAACCAGCGCACCGCCGGGATGCGCAGCACCGGCCCGACCGGCTCCTTCTGCGCCGCGTGGGCCAGCGGCGCGTCGCGCGTGTCGGGCAGGCGCAGGGTCGCGATCAGCACGATGGCCAGCGTGCCGCCCGCCCAGGCCGGGAAATGGCCCATGCCGAAGCGCTCGAACCACTCGCCCGCGACGAACACCGTGAGCAGGAAGCCGGCCGAACCCCACAGCCGGATGCGCCCGTAGCGCCCCCAGTCGCCCGCCACCAGGTGGGCCATGGCCGCCTCGGTGAGCGACATCATCGAGCTGGTGTGGGTGAACATCACCAGCAGCACCAGCCCCAGCCACCAGGCGCCGCCGTTCCACCACAGGCCCATCGAGGCGAAGAGCGCGACGGCCGCACTGATGCGCAGCAGCAGCACGCGCTGGCCCGTGTGGTCGCTCAGCGCGCCCCAGGCATAGGGCGCGAAGACGCGCGTGATCGACTGCACCGAGGTCAGCAGGCTGATGGTGAAGATCGGCAGCCCCAGGCTCTGGAGCCAGAGCGGCAGGTAGGGGTTGAAGAAGCCGATGTGGGCGAAGTAGCTCGCCGACAGTCCGGCGAAGGCGAGCAGGTGGCCCCGGCCCGCGGCCACTAGAGGAAGGACGCCTGCGGCGACGTGCCTTCAGCGTTGGACTGCCCCGGATCGGGCGCCCCGATCACGTCGCCGCACTGGGCCCGGTTGCGCAGCGCATGCTCCATCACGACCAGCGCCAGCATGGCTTCGGCGATGGGCGTGGCGCGGATGCCGACGCAGGGATCGTGGCGGCCCTTGGTGACCACCTCGACCGGCTGGTTGTGGATGTCCACCGACCGGCGCGGGCTGATGATCGAGCTGGTGGGCTTGATCGCGATGCTCACCTCCAGGTCCTGGCCGGTGGTGATGCCGCCCAGCGTGCCGCCGGCGTTGTTGCTGTCGAAGCCATCGGGCCGGATCGAGTCGCCGTGCGTGGTGCCGCGCTGCGTGACGCTGCCGAAGCCGGCGCCGATCTCCACGCCCTTGACGGCATTGATGCCCATCATGGCCCAGGCGATGTCGGCATCCATCTTGTCGAAGAGCGGCTCGCCCAGGCCCACGGGCACCTTCGATGCCGTCACGCGGATGCGCGCGCCGCAGGAATCGCCGGCCTTGCGCAGGGCATCCATGTAGGCCTCGAGTTTCGACACGTCGGCCACGGGGGCGAAGAAGGGGTTGCCGGGGACGTGTTCCCAGCCCTCGAAGGGGATCTCGATCTCGCCGATCTGGGCCATGCAGCCGCGGAACACGGTGCCGTACTTCTCGAACAGCCACTTCTTGGCCACGGCACCGGCGGCCACCATCGGCGCCGTCAGCCGCGCCGAGGAACGGCCGCCGCCGCGGGGATCGCGAATGCCGTACTTCTTCCAGTAGGTGAAGTCGGCGTGGCCGGGGCGGAACTGCTGCGCGATCTGGCCATAGTCCTTGCTGCGCTGGTCGGTGTTCTGGATCAGGAGCGCGATCGGCGTGCCGGTGGTCTTGCCCTCGTACACGCCGGAGAGGATCTGCACGGCGTCGGGCTCGTTGCGCTGGGTCACGTGGCGGCTGGTGCCAGGGCGGCGGCGGTCGAGGTCGACCTGGATGTCGGCCTCGCAAAGCGCCAGGCCCGGCGGGCAGCCGTCGATGACGCATCCGATCGCGGGGCCGTGGGATTCGCCGAAGTTGGTGACCGCGAAAAGGGTGCCGAAGGTGTTGCCGCTCATGGGCGGGGATTATCCCCGCAAGGCTTCAGGCTTTGCTGGCCGAGGGACACGACGCAGGCGCTGCGGGGGCCGCGCCCGGCGGCCGGCCCACGCCGCGCAGCATGATCGCCGCCAGCAGCGCGGCCGCCAGCGCCACCGCCGCGCTGATCGAGGCCGTGAGCCCGAAGGCCTGCGCAAAGGCTTCGCGCGAGGCGTCGAGCAGGGCCGCGCCGGCCGGCCCGGGCAGCGCGGCTGCGGCATCCGCCGCGACGCCCAGCCCGCTGCGGGCGGCTTCGGCCACCGCGGGCGGCACGCCCTCCAGCGCGTTGCCTGCCATCGCGTTCCGGTACACGGCAACGATCAGGCTGCCCAGCATCGCGATGCCCAGGGCACCGCCGAACTCCGAGCTGGTCTCCTGGATCGCCGAGGCCGCGCCGGCCCGCTCGGGCGGGGCCGTGCCCACCATCATGTCGACCGCCAGCGTGAAGGCGAAGGACAGGCCCAGCGAGAGAATCGCGTAGGCGGCCACCAGCAGCGCCAGCCCATCCGTGCGGTCGACCTGTGCCAGCAGCGCGAAGCCCACCGCGGCGATGAGCAGCCCGCCGGTCATCACGAAGCCCGGCCGCACCCGGCGCACGATCCGCGGCACCACCGTCGAGCCCACGGCGAAGGCCGCCCCCGACGGCACGCTCCACAGCCCGGCCTGCAGCGGCGACAGGCCCAGCACCAGCTGCATGTACTGCACGACGAAAAGAAAGCTGCCGAAGGCGATGAAGAAGGCCAGCGTGTTGATGGTGAGCGCGGCGCTGAAGGCGGGCGCGCGGAACAGCGCCAGGTCGATCAGCGGATCGGCGAGCCGCCCCTGGCGGCGAAAGAAGGCGCAGCCGATCGCCACGCCCAGCACGACCGCCGCCAGCGGCAGCCAGCCGGCGCCGTGCTCGGCAAAGCGCTTGAGCCCGTAGATCACGGCCAGCACCGCCAGCAACGACTGCGCCGCGCTGAGCAGGTCGAGCCGCCCTGCCCCGGGGTCGCGGTACTCGGGCAGCAGCCGGGGGCCGATCAACAGCAGCAGCACCATCACCGGCACGCTGACCAGGAACACCGAGCCCCACCAGAAGTGCTCGAGCAGCGCGCCGCCGATCAGGGGCCCGATGGTGCCGCCGATCGAGAAGCTCGCGATCCAGACGCCGATGGCCACGGTGCGCTCCTGCGCGTCGAGGAACATGTTGCGGATCAGCGAGAGCGTCGACGGGGCCAGCGTGGCACCGGCGACGCCGAGCAGTGCGCGGGTCGCGATCAGCATGGGGGCCGTGGTCGAGAACGCGGCCAGCACCGAGGCCAGCCCGAAGAAGGCGGCGCCGATCAGCAGCAGGCGGCGCCGCCCGATGCGGTCGCCCAGCGTGCCCATGGTGATGAGCGAGCCGGCCAGCATGAAGCCGTAGATGTCGACGATCCACAGCATTTGCGCGCTGCTCGGGCGCAGTGCGGCGCTGAGGTGCGGCACCGCGAGGTTGAGCACCGTGAGGTCCATCGCGTAGAGCATGCAGGGCAGCGCGATCACGGCCAGGCCGATCCATTCGCGCGGGCCGGCCTGGTGCGGGGTGGCGGTCATGGTTGCGCTCCTTCCGTCGGGCGCGCGAGCTCGAAGACCGGCCGGAGCTCGATGCTGCCGATGCGCGAGGACGGAATGCCGGCGGCCAGGCGCACCGCCTCCTCGCCGCTCGCGGCCTCGACCAGGTAGAAGCCGCCGAGGTGCTCGTTGGTCTCGATGAAGGGACCGTCGGTGACCGACAGCCGCCCGTCGCGCACGCGCACCACGGCGGCGGTGCTCGCAGCCTGCAGGCCCTCGGACTCGACGAGATGGCCGCTGGCGCGCAGGCGGTCGTCGTAATCGAGGTGCGCGTTGACGAAGGCCGCCATCTCCGCGGGCGGGATCGCGCCCATCTGCGCTTCGGTGGCGAAGATCATGCAGAGGTACCTCATGACGCGATCCTCTCGACCTTGGCGATGGGCCGCACTTCGATGGCGCCGTACTTCGCCAGCGGAATGCGGGCTGCCACCTGGATCGCGGCGTTGAGGTCGGGCACGTCGACCAGGATGAAGCCGCCGAGCTGCTCCTTGGTCTCGACGAAAGGACCGTCGGTCTGCGAGAGCTTGCCGCCGCGCGTCTGCACCACCCTGGCGGACGCCGGGGGCTGCAGGGCCTCGGCGACGATCAACTGGCCGCGCGCCGCGAGCGCCTCGTCGTAGTCCATCGAGTCGTTGTCCAGCTTCGCCCGTTCGGCGGCGGACATCGTGGTCAGCAGCGCGGGATCGAAGTAGACCAGGCAAAGGTATTTCATCGGCATCTCCTGGAAGAAGGGTTGAGGGGATGCCTCTGGTCGAATGGCCGGGCCGGATTTCGACATGCCGGGCGCTTTTGCGCCAGCGCAGTTGTTTCAGGATGCATCGCTCGTCGCGGGCAGCGCCGCCAGCCGCCGTTCGAGGAACTGCCGCTCGGGCGTCTGCCGCGCGAGCGCCAGCGCACGCTCGTAGGATGCGCGAGCCTCGGCAACGCGGCCGAGACGCCGGCACAGGTCGGCCCGCGCGGCATGGGCCAGGTGGTAGTGCGCAAGCTCGCCGCGCGCGAGCAGCGCATCGATGAGCGCCAGGCCGGCGGCCGGCCCGTCGCGCATCGCGATGGCGACGGCCCGGTTGAGCGCCACCACCGGCGAGGGCTCGGCACGCAGCAGCACGTCGTAGAGCCCGGCGATCTGCGCCCAGTCGGTGGCGGCGGCATCGGCCGCCTCCGCATGCACTGCGGCGATCGCGGCCTGCAGGGTGTAGGGGCCGAAGCGGCGCGAGGACAGGGCCCGCGTCACGAGTGCGCTGCCCTCGGCGATGATCGCGGGGTTCCATCGGGTGCGGTCCTGCGATTCCAGCAGCACCATCTCGCCCCCCTCCGAGCTGCGCGCCGCGCGGCGCGACTCGTGCAGCAGCATCAGCGCCAGCAAGCCGATGGCCTCGGGCTCGGGCAGCAGCTCGCCCAGGAGCCGGCCCAGGCGGATCGCCTCGGCCGACAGGTCCGGCCGGGTGAGCGCCTCGCCGGACGAAGCGGCATAGCCCTCGTTGAACACCAGGTAGACCACGCGCAGCACGGCATCGAGCCGCTCGGGCAACTCGCTCACGGGCGGCACCTGGTAGGGGATGCGCGCGTCGCGGATCTTGTTCTTGGCCCGCACGATGCGCTGCGCGATGGTGGGCGCCGGCACCAGGAAGGCGGCGGCGATCTGCTCGGTGGCCAGGCCGCAGACCTCGCGCAGCGTCAGCGCCACCTGCGCATCGGGAGGCAGTGCCGGATGGCAGCAGGTGAAGACGAGGCGCAAGCGGTCGTCCTCCAGCGCCTCGGCATCGGGGTCGCGCTCGTCCCAGGCCGGGGCGGGGTCGGCCCTGGCCTCGGCCGCGTCGGCGGCATCGTCCCAGGGCTCGAAGCGCGCGCGGCGGCGGATGCCGTCGATGGCCTTGAAGCGACCGGCCGAGACCAGCCAGGCGCGCGGGTTGGCCGGCACGCCCTGCACCGGCCATTGCTCCAGCGCGGCGTGAAAGCCGTCATGCAGCGCCTCCTCGGCCAGGTCGAAGTCGCCCAGGAGCCGCACCAGGGTCGCGAAGATGCGGCGCGATTCGCTGCGGTAGAGCGCCTGCGCCGCCTCGCGCGCCGCGAGATTGGCGGCATCGAGGGTGCCGGCGTCGAAGCGAACCATGCCGCTGAATTTCGAAGCGCGGCGGCGGCTTGTCAAGCGGCGGGGGAACGTCTTGTGATCGGGTCACGGCATCCCCACCCTGCAAGGAGCTTTCATGCCCGATCGCACCGACCGAATCGCACCGACCGGACCGCAACGGCACGAATCGGCGTCGGCCGCGGAGTTTTCAGTCTTTCTTGAAGCTACAGCAATTCGGCACGAGAATCGGCCGATGCCCACCGACACCCTGCCCCCGCTCAGCCGCCAGTTCATCGCCCACTTCGGGGAGATGGGCAGCAAGTGGGGCATCAATCGCACCGTCGGACAGATCTATGCATTGATCTTCATTTCCGAGCGCGCGCTCAACGCGGACGAGATCGCGGAGGCGCTGGCCTTTTCGCGCTCGAACGTGAGCATGGGGCTCAAGGAACTGCAGTCCTGGCGACTGGTGCGGCTGCGCCACCAGCCCGGCGACCGGCGCGAGTACTTCGAGGCGCCATCCGATGTGTGGGAGATCTTCCGCGTGCTGGCCGAGGAACGCCGGCGCCGCGAGATCGAGCCCACGCTGTCGATGCTGCGCATGGCGCTGCTGGAGAAGCCCACGACCGACGAGGAGCGCCACGCCCAGCAGCGCATGCGCGAGATGCACGACCTGATCGACCGGCTGATGAAGTGGTTCGACGACGTGCAGCGGCTCGCGCCTGAAACCGCGATGCAGTTGATGGGGATGGGGGCGACGGTGACCAAGGTGCTGGGGCTCAAGGACCGCATCACCGGGGCCAAGGGCAAGAAGGCCGTCTAACGCGGCTTCCCCAGCTTGTCCCGCCGGATCGCCTCATCTTCCATCAGCTCGTACCACATCGCATTGAGCACCGCGAAGGTCGCTGCCAGGGGAAGTCCCAGCAGCCAGGCGAAGTACCACATGGTCGGTTCCTTTCTTGATCGGGTGACGGATCAGTACGCGTGCCCGCGCTCGTCGCGGATGGCATCGGCGTCGACCTTGCCCCACAGCACCTTGTAGACCCAGCCGGTGTAGGCCACGATGATGGGGAGGAAGATGGCGCTGACCACCAGCATGATGAACAGCGTCAGGTGGCTCGAGGAGGAGTCCCACACCGTGAGGCTGGCGCGCGGGTCCAGCGACGAGGGCAGGATGAAGGGGAACATCGAGGCGCCGACGCTCAGGATGATGCCGCCGATGGCCAGCGCGCTGGCCAGCAGCGCCATCCCTTCGCGCCGCATGCGCATCCCCACGAAAGCCAGCAACGCACCCGCGAGGCCGAAGCCCGGCGCGCTCCACAGCCACGGGTGGGCCGCATAGTTGGCGAACCAGGCGCCCGGTTGATGGGCCACGGTCTTCAGCAGCGGATTCGACGGGCCGCCCGTGGGCAGCGCGCTGGTCACGCGGTATCCGTCGATCCAGGACCAGAGCAGCAGGCCCGCCAGCGCGTAGAACGCCAGCGTGAGCAACGCGGCCACGCTGCCGTAGGTGCGCGCGCGCTCCGCCACCGGCCCGGCCGCCTTCAGCTGCAGCCAGGCGCTGCCGTGCATCGCCAGCATCACGAGCGAGACCAACCCGCACAGCAGCGCAAAAGGATTGAGCAGCCCGAAGAAGGAGCCCTCGTAGAAGATCCGCATGTCGGGCGCCAGTCGAAAGGGCACGCCCTGCAGCACGTTGCCCACGGCCACGCCGAAGATCAGCGCGGGCACCAGGCCGGTGACGAAGAGCGTCCAGTCCCAGCGCGTGCGCCACGCCGCATCCTCGTGCTTGCTGCGGAACTTGATGGCCACCGGCCGCAGGATGAGCGGCACCAGCACCGCGAACATCGCGAGGTAAAAGCCCGAGAAGGACACGGCGTAGAGCTGCGGCCAGGCCGCGAAGAGCGCGGCGCCGCCGACGATCAGCCAGACCTGGTTGCCCTCCCACACCGGGCCGACGCTGTTGATGATCACGCGGCGCTCGAGGTCGGTGCGGCCGGCGAAGGGCAGCAGCATGTTGGCGCCCAGGTCGAAGCCGTCGGTCACGGCGAAGCCGACCAGCAGCACGCCGATCAGCAGCCACCAGACGAGGCGCAGGGTTTCGTAGGTGATGAGTTCGTGCAGGATCATGGTGCTTCTCCTTTCAGTCGGCGGCGGCGAGCGGCGAGCGCGTCAACGCGGCCCGTTCCGGATCAGTCTCGGCGCGGTAGGCGGCCGGCTGCGGCGCCGGCTGTTCCTCGGGGCCTTTGCGGATCGCCTTCAGCATCAGCTTCATCTCGATCACGAAGAGCACGGTGTAGAGCAGCGTGAAGCCGGCGATGGTGAGCAGCACCGTGCCGGCGCCCAGGTTCGACACCGCCACTGCCGTGGGCAGCACGCCCTCGATCACCCAGGGCTGGCGGCCCAGCTCGGCCACGATCCAGCCGCACTCGGCCGCGAGCCAGGGCAGCGGGATCGCGAACACCGCCACCTTGAGCAGCCAGGGATGCGCATCCAGCCTGCGCCGCGCCGAGAGCACGAAGAAAGTGCCCGTCAGCAGGATGAAGAACATGCCCAGCCCGACCATGGTGCGGAAGGTCCAGTACAGCGGTGCCACCGGCGGGACGGTGTCGCGCGCGGCCTGGGCGACCTGCTCGGGCGTGGCCGTGCGCGGGTCGTCGACGTAGCGCTTGAGCAAGAGCGCATAGCCCAGTGCATGGCCGTTGTCCTCGAAGATCTTGCGTGACGATTCGGGCACGGCCGCATCGCTGCCGGCTTCGCGGATCTTCTGCAGCGCGTCGTAGGCCGAGATGCCGACGCGGATGTTGAGCTCGGCGCGGTGCACCAGATCGTCGATGCCGGGGATCTCGGTGGTGAGCGAGCGGGTGCCGATCAACCCCATCACGGCCGGAATGTGGATGGCGTAGTGGGTCTCGCGGCTCGCCTCGTCGGGGAAGCCGAAGGCGGTGAAGGCGGCCGGCGCGGGCTCGGTCTTCCACATCGCCTCGACGGCGGCCAGCTTCATCTTCTGGTGCTCGGTCGAGAGGTAGCCGCTCTCGTCCCCCAGCACCACGACCGAGAGCGATGCCGCCAGGCCGAAGGAGGCCGCCACCGTCATCGAGCGCTTGGCCAGCTGCAGGTGCCGGCCGCGCAGCACATACCAGGCCGACACGCCGAGCACGAAGATGGACGCCACCGTGTAGCCGGCCGACACCGTGTGCACGAACTTGGCCTGCGCCACCGGGTTGGTCAGGACGGCGTAGAAGTCGGTCACTTCCATGCGCATGGTCTGCGGGTTGAAGGCGGCGCCCACGGGGTTCTGCATCCAGCCGTTGGCGATCAGGATCCACAGCGCGGAGAAATTGGAGCCGATCGCCACCGCCCAGGTGGCCATCAGGTGGCCCACCTTGGAGAGCTTGTCCCAGCCGAAGAAGAACAGGCCGACGAAGGTGGCCTCGAGGAAGAAGGCCATCAGCCCCTCGATGGCCAGCGGCGCGCCGAACACGTCGCCGACGTAGTGGCTGTAGTAGCTCCAGTTCATGCCGAACTGGAACTCCATGACCACGCCGGTGGCCACGCCCATCGCGAAGTTGATGCCGAAGAGCAGGCCCCAGAACTTCGTCATGTCGCGCCAGATGGTGCGGCCGGTCATGACGTAGACCGTTTCCATGATGGCGACGAGCACCGCCAGGCCGATGGTCAGCGGCACGAAGAGGAAGTGATAGAGCGCCGTCAGCGCGAACTGCAGGCGGGAGAGTGCAACGATGTCGAGGTCCATGGGGGCTTTCCTTCCGGGTTCTTGTGCTTCGCGGCGGGTGTCGGGTTAGTCGGGACGCAGGCCGCTCAGGGCTGCTTCGAAGGGGGCGGAGCCGCGCCGCAGGTCGGCGACGATGCGGCCGGACCGCAGGACGAGCAGCCGGTCCGCCAGCGCGGCCTCGCGCCGCAGATGGGTGGCGATCAACAGCGTCCGGCCCTCGGCGTGGGCCCGCAGCCGCAGCAGCACGTCGCGTGCGGTGGCAGTGTCCAGCGCTTCGGTGGGTTCGTCGATCAGCCAAAAGGGCGCGTTGCGCAGCAGCAGGCGGGCGAGCGCGAGGCGGCGCGACTGGCCGCCCGAGAGGCCCAGGCCGCCTTCGCCGAGGCGGCTGTCGAGCGCCGAGGGCATGGCGCGCACTTCGTCGGCGAGGCCTGCTGCGTGCAGCACGGACCACAGCCGGGCGTCGTCGGCCGAAGGGTCGGCCAGGCGCAGGTTGTCGCGCAGGGTGTCCTGGAACAGGTCGGTGCGCTGCGTCAGCAGGCAGGACGGGAGGGCCCGCAATTCGCCGTCCGCGGGGGCCAGCTCGCCTGCTGCCGCGGCAAGCAAGGTCGACTTGCCCGCGCCGCTGGGGCCGATCACGGCCACGCGCTCGCCGGCAGCCACGGTGAAGGCACTGCGCTGCAGCGCAGGCCGGTTGCTGCCGGAATGGACCAACGTCAGCGCGTGCGCCTGCAACGCCAGGCCGTCGTCGGGCGCGGGCGGAACGGGCACCGGCTCGGGCGTGGCCGCCATGTGCGGCGCCAGGCGCCGTGCCGCCAGCCAGCTGCGGCCGGCCTCGAGGGCACCGCGGCGCAGGGCGGCGAAGGGCTCGATGGCGCCCAGCGCCACGAGCAGCGCCAGCGCGGCGGCGGGCGCGCCGATGGCGCCCTCCCCTGTCAGCAGGCCCACCGCGAGCAGCACGGCTGCCAGGGTGAGCGAACCGGCCAGGCCATGGGCCAGGCCGGCCCCGGCCTCGACGCGGTTGAGCACGAGATCGGCCGCGGCCAGGTGGCGGTCGGCCGCGGCCAGCGCTTCGCACTGGGCCTCGATGCGGCCCGCCATGACCAGCTCGGTCTGGCCGGCAACCAGGTCCGCCGTGCGGGCGCGCAGGCTTTCCATCGCCTGGGCCCGGCGCACGGCGGCAGGCCGGGCGCACCGCGCGAGCACGAGCGCGATGCCCCATCCCGCGCCGACCAGCCACAGCGCCAGCAGCAGGCCCATCCACAGCTTCATGACGCCCAGCACCAGCCCGGCCAGCAGCGCGGCCCCGAGCGCCGCAGCGGCAGGCACCAGCAGGCGCAGGTAGAAAGATTCCAGCGCATCGATGTCGGCGCTCAGCCGGAACAGCAGCCGCGCCGGCCTTGCGAGCAGCTGGCGCGCGGCATCGGGCCGGGCCCAGCCGCGAAACAGGCGCACGCGCAGGGTGGCGAGCGCGGCGAAGGTGGCGTCGTGCGTCAGCAGGCGCTCGCCGTAGCGCGCGCCGGTGCGCCCCAGCGCCAGCAGGCGGATGCCGGCCGAGGGCATGAACACGTCGAAGACGATGGCGGTGGCCGCATGCAGGCCGGCCAGCGCGGTCGCGGTGATGAACCAGCCCGAAAGGCCCAGCAGGCCCATGCCCATCAGAACGGTGAGCGCCGCCAGCCCCGCGCCCAGCGCCAGACGGCGCGGCTCGGCGGCCAGCAACTGCCCCCACACCGTGCGCAGGTCGCGCCAGCCCTTCGTCATGCGGCCTCCTGCACGGGCATGGCATCGAGGCTGATCACGCGGTCCATGCGCGCGGCCAGCACGGGGTCGTGGGTGGCGACGATCAAGGTCTTGCCCTGGGCCAGCGCGACCAGCGACTCGGCCACGTGCGCCGCGGTCGCGGTGTCGAGATGGGCCGTGGGCTCGTCCACCAGCAGCAGGTCGGCCCCCGGATGCACCGCAAGCCGGGCCAGCGCGAGCCGGGCCGCCTCGCCGCCCGAGAGGCCGCGGCCGCCCTCCCCCAGGCTGGCGCGCGGATGGGCCTGCGCCACCGCGTCGAGGGCGGCGAAGCGCATCGCGGCCTCGACCTGCCTCGCCTGCACGCCGGCACGGCCCAGCGCGACGTTGGCCTCGACCGAGCCGGCGAACACATGGGGCTTCTGCCCCATCCAGGCCATGCGTCGGCGCAGTGCGGCCGCCGTCCGGTCGGAGAGCGGCACGCCGCCCACCACGACCTGTCCTTGCTGCGCCGACCTCAGGCCCGCGATCAGGCTCAGCAAGGCCGTCTTGCCCGAGCCGCTGGCACCCATCAGCGCCACATGCTCGCCGGCGGCGATGCGCAGGTCGCGGCCCTCGAAGACCGTGCCGCCGCCGGCATGCACGAGGTGCACACCGCGCAGACGCACGGACGGCGGGCCACCGGGCGTGGGGCGCTCTTCGGGCGGGAACCCGGCATTCGCGCCGGGCAGCGGCGTCCCGCCCTGCCCGAGCCGATCCAGCGCCGCCAGGGCCGCTTCGCCGGCGGCGCGGTCGTGCCAGACCGCCGACAGCTCGCGCAGAGGTTCGAAGAAGGCCGGCGCCAGCAGCAGCACGAACAGGCCCTCGCCCAGGCTCAGGCGCCGGCCCCAGGTGCCGAACTCGAAGGTGCCGAGCAGATGGAAGCCCACATAGGCCGCGACCATCGCGACGCCCAGCGCCGAGAACAGCTCCAGCACGGCCGAGGACAGGAAGGCAATGCGCAGTACCGCCATCGTGCGCCGGCGCAGCCCTTGCGCCGCCTCGCCCAGCCGCAGCGCTGTGGCCTCGACCGCGCCGAGGGCGCGCAGGCTGGCCAGGCCGCGCAGGCGGTCGAGCAGGAAGGCGTGCATGCCCCCGGCCTCGACCATGTGCGCCTCGCTCGCGGCCCGGGCGCGCCAGCCGACGATGGCCATGAAGAGCGGGATCAGCGGTGCAGCCACGAGCAGGATCGCCGCCGCGACCCACGAATAGGCGGCGACCAGCGGCAGGATCAAGAGCGGGACGACCATCGCGCGCCAGCGCGCCGGGGCATAGCGCACCAGATAGGGCACGACCGCTTCAGCCTGCTCCGCGATGGTGCTGGCCGCCAGGCCGGAGGCCGGACGGGCGCTGTCCAGCGGCGAATGCGCGGCCAGCACCGCGGCGGCCTGCGCCCGCATCCCCGACAGCGCCGAGCGTGCGGCGGCGAACACGCGGCGCATGCCCCAGGCTTCGCAGGTCGCACGCAACAGGCCCAGCAACACGATGCCGAGCGCAGGCCACACCACCGCCCGCAGGCCCTCGCCCCTCGCCAGGCCATCGACCGCCCAGGCCAGCAAGGCGGCCTGCGGCAACCACAGCAAGGCAGCGGCGCCCTGGACCAGGCTGGCCACGCGCGGGGGCGAGGCCAGGCGCTCGAGGCTTGCGGTCGATGCGGGAGAGGTCATGCTTGGATTTCGTGTAATTTCAGAATTTCCTGAAACTCCGTGAATCATAAAAGATGTCATGCCGCCATTCGCTATCTTCGGGCCAAAGACCCGCCACGACGCTCGGCCGCCCCGCCCCCGGCACCCGCTAAGCTACAGCGCCAATGTGACCGCCCTGCCGGAGCCTGCCAAATTGAAAGTTCTTTCCATCACGCCGACCTACTTTCCCGAAGTGGGCGGCATCGAGTCCGTCGTCCGCGAGCTGGCCAGGTGCACGTCCGGCCATGGCGTGCAGGTGGACGTGGCCCATGTGTCGGCCAAGCTTCCGGAAGCCGCCGTCAGCGAGGTGGACGGGCTGAAGGTCTACCGCGTCCCCGTGGTCGGCAACCGGCTCGCCGGTTATGCGCGCGATTTCGGCCGCCTCGCCGCCGGCTATGACCTGCTGCATGTCCACGACCCCCAGCTGATGATGCTGACCGGCAACGTGCTGCTGCAGTGCCGGCACATTCCCGCCGTGCTCAGCACGCACGGGGGCTTTCGCCACACCACGCGGCACCAGTCGATCAAGTGGCTGCACGAGCGGCTGCTGATGCGGACCTTGCTGCGGCACTACCGCAAGATCCTCGCGACCAGCGAATCGGACACCGCGTATTTCAGCCAGTTCTCGGACCGCGTCGAGAAGTGCGAGAACGGCATCGCCTACGCCAAGTTCCAGCAGGGCCGGCTGACCGGCACGCCCGATCCGGCGAAATGGATCTACTGGGGCCGCTGGTCGCGCAACAAGCGCATCGACGCAGTGATCGACACGGTGGCGATGGCACGCGACCAGGGCATTGCGATCGACCTGCTGATCGCCGGGCCGGACTTCGACCAGTTGCGCGAGTCGCTGCAGAACCAGATCAGTGCGCTGAAGCTCGACGCTTCGGTCCGGCTGCACCCCTACATCGAGGACGCCGCCCTGATGCACGAGCTGCAGCAACGCACGGTGTTCGTCACCGGCAGCGAGTACGAGGGCTTCGGGGTCGGCATCCTGGAGGCCATGGCGGCCGGCAAGATCGTGCTGTGCCGCGACATCGCGCCGATCAATGGGTTTGTCGAGCGGGGCAGCAACGGCTTCTTCCTCGACTTTGACCAAGGCGCCGCAGACCTGGCCACGATCCGCGAGCTCACCGGCCTCGACGCCGCGCGCTGCGCCGCAATGTCGGAGGCTGCGCAGCGCAAGGCCAAGGGCTACGACTGGGATTCGGTGGCGCGGAAGTTCTCGGCGCATTACGCGCAGGCGCTCGGCGCCCGCGGCTGAGCGGCCTCAGGTCAACGCCCCGCAGGCCAGCAGCCCCGCGAACAGGACCAGCACCCCGCGCCAGGTCGCGGGCCGCGATTCGACCCAGCGGTACAGCAGCACCGCCGCGGCAACCGACAACGCGAAGGTGGCCAACAGCCCGAAGAGATCGACCCAAGGCCCGGCGGGCATCAGCCGCGCCACCGCTGCGCTCACCAGCAGCAGCACCGGGAAATGGATCAGGAACAGCGAGTATGAGATGCGCCCCAGCCGCACCAGCGGCGGCCAGGCCGCGAATGCCAAACCGCCGCGCCGCTGCGCAACGGCCAGCAGCAGCGCCGTGACCAATGCGGTCGCGATGCGGCTGCGCCAGTCGAGCGCCAGGGCCGCGGCGCCGATCAGCATCAGCAACGCCACCGCGAACCGCCAGGTGCTGCGCCGCGTGGCGCGGCCGATCCAGAACACCAGCATGCCCAGGCCGTAAGCGCCGAAGAAGTAGAGCGCCGTGTCGTCCAGCGCCGAATGGCGGTTGAACACCGCGAGCGAGGCAACGGCCAGCGCCAGCACCAGGGCCACCGCCAGCCAGCGCGCACGCTCCGGCCCCAGGACCCAGCGGCGCTGCAGCGCCTCCGAGAGGCCGATCGCCAGCAGCGCCAGCACGAAGAGCTGGAAGTCGATCGCCACGTACCACACACCGGTGGACAGCGCTTCGTAGCCGAGCAGGTCCTGCAGCAGCAGCCCGTGCGCCAGCAGCTGCGCCATGCCGGGCGGCGGTGGCACCGCCTCGTCCATGAGCCAGGGCCGCACGAGCGCGGCGGCCAGCACGCTGACGCAAAGCGCCGCCAGGTACGGCATGACAAGCCGGCCGTAGCGCTGGAACACGCGCAGCATCGGGCGCTCGATGCGCAGCACCCCATCGGGCGCGAGGCTGCCCGCGGCCAGGAAGCCGGCGAGCACCAGGAACACCTGCACGGCGAGCCGGCCGTCCTCGGCCAGCCATTCAAAGAGCCCCGGCGCCAACGTCGAGGCGCCGGCAGGCAGAGGGCCGTAGCGCGCGAGGTGATGCCCGACGATCAACGCGCAGGCGAGGCCTTTGACCGCATCGAGCAGCGGCATGCGCGCCGCGGCCGCGGGCACTGCGGTCGTGCGCACTGCGGATTGGCTCACGCCGGCTTCAAAGGGCAAGGCGCTGGCGCGCTTCCTGGTACTCGCGCTTGAGCTTCTCGATGAAGGCGGCAGCGGACCCGATCTCGGTCACGGCCCCGATGCCCTGCCCCGAGCCCCAGATGTCCTTCCAGGCCTTGGTCTTGCTGCCTTCGCCGCCGCTGAAGTTCATGGTCTTGAGGTCGCCCTGCGGCAGGTTGGCCGGGTCCATGCCTGCGGCCACGATGCTGGGCGCGAGGTAGTTGCCGTGCACGCCGGTGAAGAGGTTCGAATAGACGATGTCGTCGGAGCTGCCGGCGACGATGGCCTGCTTGTAGTCGTCGCTCGCACGCGCCTCGCGGGTGGCGATGAAGGCGGTGCCGATGTAGGCGAAGTCGGCGCCCATGGCCTGGGCCGCCAGCACCGCCCCGCCGGTGGCGATCGAGCCCGACAGCGCGATCGGGCCGTCGAACCACTGGCGAATTTCCTGCACCAGCGCAAAGGGGCTCTTGATGCCCGCATGCCCGCCGGCCCCGGCCGCCACCGCGATGATGCCGTCCGCGCCCTTCTCGATCGCCTTGCGCGCGAAGGCGTTGTTGATGACATCGTGCAGCGTCACGCCGCCGTAGCTGTGGACCGCATCGTTGACGTCGGTGCGCGCGCCCAGCGAGGTGATGACGATCGGCACCTTGTACTTCACGACCATCTCCATGTCGTGCTCGAGCCGGTCGTTGCTCTTGTGCACGATCTGGTTGATCGCGAAGGGCGCGGCCGGCCGGTCCGGATTGGCCTTGTCATGGGCCGCGAGCGCCTCGGTGATCTCCGCCAGCCAGTCCTCCAGCTGCGCGGCCGGGCGCGCATTGAGCGCAGGCATCGCCCCCACCACGCCGGCCTTGCATTGCTCGATCACGAGCTTGGGGTTGCTGATGATGAACAGCGGCGAGCCGATGATGGGCAGCGGGAGCTTGGCGAGGACGGGAGGGAGCTTGGACATGTCGGGTGGTCTCTGGAAGGTTTCGGAAAACGGGAGCGGATGTCAGAAGGCCTCGATCGCCAGCGCAGTCACGCTCTCGGCCCCGTCGACGATGCTGTCGCGCAGCCCCGGCGCCTTGTTGAGGATGTGCTCGGCATAGAAGCGCGCGGTGGCGATCTTGGCTTGCATGAAGGCGGTATCGTTGCCGGCCTTGACCTGCTCCTCGGCCACCAGCAGCGAGCGCGCGAGCTGCCAGCCGGCGACCAGGTTGCCGGCGAGCATCAGGTAGGGCACGCTGCCCGCGAACACCGCATTGGGCGCCGCCTTGGTCTGGCCTGCGACGAAGCCGACCACGTCGAGGAAGGCCTCGCGCGCGGCTTTCAGCCGCTTGTGCACCGCGCGAGCGTCGGCGCTGTCGCGCTTCATCAGGTCGGCTTCGGTCTTCTCGATCTGTGCCGCGATCGCCTTGGCGACCTGGCCGCCATCGCGGGCCGTCTTGCGGCCTACCAGGTCGTTGGCCTGGATCGCGGTCGTGCCTTCGTAAATGGTGAGGATCTTGGCATCGCGCAGGTACTGCGCAGCGCCCGTTTCCTCGATGAAGCCCATGCCGCCATGCACCTGCACGCCCAGCGATGCGACCTCCAGGCTCATCTCGGTGCTGTAGCCCTTGACCAGCGGCACCATGTATTCGTAGAAGGCCTGGTTCTGCTTGCGCGTCTCGGCCTCGGGATGGTGATGGGCTGCATCGTAGGCGGCCGCTGCCACCGTCGCCATGGCGCGGCATCCCTCGGTGTAGGCGCGCATGGTCATCAGCATGCGCTTGACGTCGGGGTGATGAATGATGGGCGCGCTGGCGTTGATCGAACCGTCCACCGGGCGGCTCTGCACCCGCTCCTTGGCATAGGCCACTGCGTGCTGGTAGGCGCGCTCGGCGATCGCGATGCCTTGCATGCCGACTGCATAGCGCGCCGAGTTCATCATGATGAACATGTACTCGAGGCCGCGGTTTTCCTGGCCCACCAGATACCCGACGGCGCCGCCGTGGTCGCCGTACTGCAGCACGGCCGTGGGGCTGGCCTTGATGCCCAGCTTGTGCTCGATGCTCACGCAATGCACGTCGTTGCGCGCACCCAGGGAGCCATCCTTGTCGACGAGGAACTTCGGCACCACGAACAGGCTGATGCCCTTCACGCCCTCGGGCGCGCCGGTCACGCGCGCGAGCACCAGGTGCACGATGTTCTCCGCCAGGTCGTGCTCGCCGTAGGTGATGAAGATCTTGGTGCCGAAGACCTTGTAGCTGCCGTCTCCTTGCGGCTCGGCGCGGCTGCGCACCATCGCGAGATCGCTGCCGGCTTGCGGCTCGGTCAGGTTCATGGTGCCGGTCCACTGTCCGCTCACGAGTTTCTCGAGGTAGATCGCCTTGAGGTCGTCGGAGCCGGCCGTGAGCAAGGCTTCGGTCGCGCCGTCGGTCAGGAGCGGACACAGGGCGAAGCTCATGTTGGCCGAGTTGAGCATCTCGCCGCAGGCCGCGCCGATGGTCTTGGGCAGGCCCTGGCCGCCGAACTCGGCCGGATGCTGCAAACCTTGCCAGCCGCCCGCCACGTACTGCGCGAAGGCTTCCTTGAAGCCGGGCGTGGTCGCGACCTTGCCGTCCTTGAACGTCGAGGGATGCCGGTCACCCGCCTCGTTCAGCGGCGCCACCACGTCCTGGTTGAAGCGCGCGCATTCCTCGAGCACGGCCTGCGCGGTCTCGAGGCCGGCGTCCTCCAGGCCGGGCATGCGCGCGATCTGCGCGATGTCGGCGAGATGCTCGATGTCGAAGAGCATGTCCTTGACGGGGGCGATGTAGCTCATGGCTGTCTCCAATGCGACGTTGGCGAGGCGGATACGAAAAGGGCATCGCGAACGATGCCCTGGTTTCTTCGATGGATGGTGTCGAGGCAGGCGGTCAGAGCGCCTTGACGAGTTCCGGCACCGCCGTGAACAGATCGGCTTCGAGGCCGTAGTCGGCCACCGAGAAGATCGGCGCCTCCGGGTCCTTGTTGATCGCCACGATCACCTTCGAGTCCTTCATGCCCGCCAGGTGCTGGATCGCGCCGGAGATGCCGCAGGCGATGTACAGCTGGGGCGCGACGATCTTGCCGGTCTGGCCGACCTGCCAGTCGTTGGGGGCGTACCCGGCATCCACTGCGGCGCGGCTGGCACCCAGGCCCGCGTTGAGCTTGTCGGCCAGCGGCGCCATCACTTCGGTGAATTTCTCGGCGCTGCCCAGGGCGCGGCCGCCGGAGACGATGATCTTGGCGGCGGTGAGCTCGGGGCGTTCGCTCTTGGTGACTTCACGGCCGACAAAGCTCGATTTGCCGCTGTCGGCCACGCCTTCGGCGTTCTCCACCGTGGCGCTGCCGCCGGTGGCCGCCGCCGCATCGAAGCCCGTGGTGCGCACGGTGACGACCTTGATCGCATCGCTGCTCTGCACGATGGCGATGGCATTGCCGGCGTAGATCGGGCGCTCGAAGGTGTCGGGGCTGTCGACCTTGGTGATGTCGCTGATCTGGGCGACGTCGAGCTTGGCGGCCACGCGAGGCGCGACGTTCTTGCCGTTGGCAGTCGCCGGGAACAGGATGTGGCTGTAGTTCTTGGCGATGGCCAGCACTTGCGCCGCGACGTTCTCGGCCAGGTTCTCGGCCAGGCTCGGGCTGTCGGCGGCGATGACCTTGGCGACGCCCGCGATCTTGGCCGCGGCAGCGGCGGCTTCGGCGGCATTGGCACCGGCCACCAGCACATGCACATCGCCGCTCTGGCAGGCGATGGCCGCGGTCACGGTGTTGAGGGTCGCCGGCTTGACGGTGGCGTGGTCGTGTTCTGCGATAACGAGTACGGTCATGTCGGTCTTCCTCAGATCACCTTGGCTTCGTTCTTGAGCTTGTCCACCAGCGTGGCGACATCGGGCACCTTGATGCCGGCGCCGCGCTTGGGCGGCTCGCTGACCTTGAGGGTCTTCAGGCGCGGCTTGACGTCCACGCCCAGGTCCTCGGGCTTGAGGGTGTCGAGCTGCTTCTTCTTGGCCTTCATGATGTTGGGCAAGGTGACGTAGCGCGGCTCGTTCAGGCGCAAGTCGGTGGTGATGACCGCGGGCAGCGAGAGCGCGATGGTTTCCAGGCCGCCGTCAACCTCGCGGGTCACGTTGACCTTGTCGCCAGCGACTTCGACCTTGGAGGCGAAGGTGGCCTGGGGCAAGTCGGCCAGGGCGGCGAGCATCTGGCCGGTCTGGTTGGCGTCGTCGTCGATGGCCTGCTTGCCGAGGATGACGAGCTGGGGCGCTTCCTTGTCGACCAGCGCCTTGAGCAGCTTGGCCACGGCCAGCGGCTGCAGCTCTTCGGTGGTCTCCACCAGGATGCCGCGGTCGGCACCGATGGCCATGGCGGTGCGCAGGGTCTCCTGGCACTTCGCATCGCCGCAGGACACGGCGATGATCTCGGTGGCAACGCCCTTCTCCTTGAGCCTCACCGCTTCTTCGACGGCGATCTCGTCGAAGGGGTTCATGCTCATCTTGACGTTGGCGATGTCGACACCGGTGCCGTCGGACTTGACGCGCACCTTGACGTTGTAATCGACGACCCGCTTGACGGGGACCAGGACCTTCATTGGCTTGACTCCATTGAATTGCGAAACCGGGGGTGCAGAGGAACCGAAGATTTTAGGCGCCGGCCTCCGCGCGAGCTGTTCATTTCAATCATGGGGCGCCGCGGCGCAAGAAAAGAACGGTCGTGCTTTTTTGCGATTATAGGCGAGCTTGGTCGACGGAAGGCACGCCAGTTGGTAACGATTCGACGCGAAGCACGCGCTGCGGATAGGGAATGTCGATCTTCGCCCTGCGCAGCCCTTCGAGGATGGCGACGTTGATGGGCGAGCGCACGTTGTCCTTGCCTTTGTCCGGATCGGCGATCCAGAAATTGAGCGTGAACTCCAGCCCGTCGGGCGCGAAGTTCGTCAGGAAGGCGACGGGCGCCGGGTCGTCGAGCACGCGTGGCTGCGCGGCGGCGGCCTCGCACAGGACGGCCTGCACCTGGGCCACGTCGCTGTCGTACCCGACGACGATGCTGGTCGTGAGGTTGAACTTGAGGTCGGACACCGAGAGGTTTTCCACCCGGCTCGTGATCAGCGACTCGTTGGGCACGATCGACTCGCGCCCGTTGCCCTGCCGCACCAGCGTGTAGCGGGTCTTGATGTCGGTGATGCGGCCCTCGAAGCCGTCGACCTTGACGTTGTCGCCGATGCGGATCGAGCGCTCCAGCAGGATCACGAAGCCGCTCACGTAGTTGGCCGCGAGCTTCTGCAGGCCGAAACCCAGGCCGACGCCGAGGGCGCCGCCCAGCACCGAGAGCGCGGTCAGGTCCACGCCCACGGCCGAGAGCGCGAACAGCAGGCCGATCAGCAGCAGGACGGCGCGCACCGCGTTGGAGGCCACCTTGCGCATCGACAGGTCGGTCACCGCGGTGCGCAGGATGCGCTTCTCCACCGTCGACGCGACCCACAAGGCGACCATCAGCACCAGCGCGGCCGACAGCGTGCCCTCCAGCATGGTGCGCAGGCTGACCTGGTTCTTGCCGAAAGCGAGCTTGATGTTGTCGAGCTCGGCCAGCACCGCCGGCAGCAGTCCGACGATCCACAGCACGGCCGCGACCCAGGCGACCCACGAGATGGTGCGCTCCACCAGCCGCGCCAGCGCGGAGGCCGGAAACACGGCGCGCAGCACGCGCGCGAAAAAGCGGATAGCCGCAAGCGAAAGGAACACCGACACCGCGATGCGCAGCACCAGCACCGGTTGAAAATCCAGCACGAAGCGGCGCGCCAGGTCGGTCAGCAGCAGCGCCAGCACCGGGAACAGCAGGCCGTCGAAGGTGCGCTCGCCGAACCAGATCGAATCCTTGGGCTGGTCGCGGCCGAACCAGCGGCACAGGCCCCAGGCCAGGGCCACGCAAGCGACCAGCGCGGCGATCTCGACCCAGAGGGTTTCGGCGTGGATCTGGCTGAGCCGCTGGCGGAAGTCTTCCAGGTTCATCGGCCTACAGATCCGCCAGCACCCGCACGTGCGCCTCGACGCTGGTGGCCAGCGCATCGAGGTTGTAGCCGCCCTCCAGCATCGAGACGATGCGTCCCTTGGCGTGGCGCCGCGCAACGTCGCGGATGCGCTCGGTGATCCAGGCGAAGTCGCCCTCGTTGAGCCGCATCTGGCCCAGCTCGTCGTCGCGGTGCGCGTCGAAACCGGCGCTCACGAAGATCATCTGCGGCCGGAATTCGTCGAGACGCGGAATCCAGCAGGCCTCGATCAGCTCGCGCACGTCCATGCCCTTGGTGTAGGCCGGCACGGGGAGGTTGAGCATGTTGGACGCCGGATGATCCGTGCCGCTGTACGGATAGAAAGGGTGTTGGAAGAAGCTCACCATCAGCACGCGCGGGTCGTTGCTGAAGATGTCCTCGGTGCCGTTGCCGTGGTGCACGTCGAAGTCGACGATCGCCACGCGCTCCAGCCCATGCACCTCGATCGCATGTCGCACGCCCACGGCGACGTTGTTGATGAAGCAAAAGCCCATGGCCCGGTCGTGGCAGGCATGGTGGCCGGGCGGGCGCACGGCGCAGAAGGCGTTTTCGAACTCGCCCGCGATCACCGCATCGGTCGCGGCGACGGCTGCGCCGGCGGCGCGGCGGGCCGCGAGAACGGTGGAACGGCAGAGGGTCGTGTCGGGATCGATGGCCGCATAGCACGGCCCGCCGGCAGGCTCGTCGGCGACCAGCCGATCGTTCAGGGCTTCCAGGTGCTCCAGATGTGCGACGCTGTGCGCCCGCGTGATCTGGGCCAGCGTGGCCAGCGGCACCTCGCCGCGTTCGAGCGCATCGGTCACTCCGGTCAGCAGCAGCCTGTCTTCGATGGCATCGAGCCGCTGGGGGCATTCGGGATGGCCGGGGCCCATCTCGTGCTTCCAGCAGTCGCGGTGTGTGAAATAGCCGGTTTTGCCCATGATCGAATCGCGTCGTGGCCTCACGCGCAATGGGGCCGCGAGGGTTACGGTATTGTTTGCATATGGATACAAAAATGGACGTCGCCGCGAAGCTCGCCAGTTTGCTCGGCCAGCTTAACACGGTGATCGTCGGCAAAGAGGCGCAGGTGCGCGATTGCGTGGCCTGCCTGCTGGCCGGCGGCCACCTGCTGATCGAGGATGTGCCGGGGGTCGGCAAGACCACCCTGGCGCATGCCCTGTCGCACACCTTCGGGCTTCAGTTCTCGCGCGTGCAGTTCACGGCGGACCTGATGCCGGGCGACCTGTCGGGGGTGGCCATCTACGACCGCGTCGAGCAGGCCTTCGTCTTCCACCCCGGGCCGATCTTCGCGCAAGTGCTGCTGGCCGACGAGATCAACCGCGCGAGTCCCAAGACCCAGAGCGCACTGCTCGAGGCGATGGAGGAGAAGCAGGTCACGGTCGAGGGCGAGACCCGCCCGCTGCCCTCGCCTTTCTTCGTGATCGCGACGCAGAACCCGCACGACCAGCTCGGCACCTTCGCGCTGCCCGAATCGCAGCTGGACCGCTTCCTGATGCGCATCTCGCTGGGCTACCCCGACCGCGCGGCCGAGCGCGAGCTGCTCGCCGGCGCCGATCGCCGCGAGATGCTGGCCCGCCTGCCGGCCCTGCTGACCGCCGGCGAGCTCACGGCGCTGCAGCAGCGCGTCCTGCAGGTGCATGCGGCCGAGCCGCTGCTCAACTACGTGCAGGACCTGATCGCCGCGACGCGTTCGGGCCGCTGGTTCTTGCAGGGACTGTCGCCGCGCGCGGGCATCGCGGTGCTGCGCGCCGCCAAGGCGCAGGCGCTCCTGGCCAACCGCGACTACGTGGCGCCCGACGACGTGCAGGCGGTGCTGCCGCAGACCATCGCGCACCGGCTCACGCCGGTCGGCGATGCCGGGCGCGGCGCGGTCGAGCAGGTGCGTGCCATGGTCGCCGCCGTCCCGCTCCCTTGACGCATGACGGCGGCACTGCGCTCGCGCATCGACGGCTGGTTCCTGTCGCGCCGGCCGCCCTCCGACACGCTGGAGCTCACCCAGCGCAACGTCTACATCGTGCCCTCGACGGCGGGCTGGATGCTCGGCGCCACGCTGCTGTTGCTGCTGATCGGGTCCATCAACTACCAGCTCAACCTGGGCTACCTGCTGACCTTCCTGCTGGCGGGCAGCGTGGCCGTCGGGATGCACGTGGGCCACGGCACGCTGCGCGGCCTGGGCCTGCGGCTGATGGCGCCCGATCCGCAGTACGCGGGGGCGGCGGCGGTGCTGCGCGTGGTGTTGAACAACGCGCGGCGCAGCACGCGCTACGGCATCGGGCTGGCGGTGCGCCACAGCGGGCAATGGTCGTGGAGCGACGTGCCGGCGCAGGGCAGCGCGACGGTCGAGGTCGCTTTCAAGCCGGATCGCCGGGGGCTGCATCCGGCGCCCACGCTGACGGCCGAGACCCGCTTCCCGCTCGGCACCTTCCGCGTCTGGACCGTGTGGCGGCCGGCCTCGCAGGTGCTGGTCTATCCCGCGCCCGAGTCGCACCCGCCGCCGCTGCCGGCGGGCGAGCCGCTGGCGGGCCAGGCCGCCTCCTCGGCACTGCGCGCCAGCGTGGCCGGCGAGTACGACGGGGTGCGTGCCTACCGGCGCGGCGATCCACTGAAGCTGGTGGTCTGGAAGCGCGCGGCGCAAGCGCAAGCCGTGGGCTCCGAAGACCTCGTGAGCCGCGATACCCAGCAGGCGCAGCGGCAGGAGCTGTGGCTGGATGCGCAGGCGACGGGGCTGGCCGATCCGGAGGGGCGCCTGTCGCGGCTTTGCGCGTGGGTGCTGATGGCGGATCGGCTGGGCGTGGACTACGGCTTGCGCGTTGCCGGGCGGACGGTAGCGCCTGCGCAAGGGGAGGCGCACAGGCGGCGTTGCCTGGAGGTGCTGGCGCTATGTTGAGCTCCGCATTCAAGCTCCAGGCCCTCCCCCGCGAAGCCCGCGACACGCTCTTCCTGCTGTGCGTGATCGCCCTCATCCTGCTGCCCCAGCTTTCCAACATCCCCTGGTGGTGCAGCACCCTCGCGGCCGTGGTCCTGCTCTGGCGGGGCAGCCTCGCGGTGCAGGCCCGGCCGCTGCCCAGCAAGTGGTGGCGACTCGGCCTGCTCGCGGTCACGCTGCTCGTGACCTACGCCACCCACCGCACGCTGCTGGGCCGCGATGCCGGCGTGACGCTGATCGTGATCCTGCTGGCCCTCAAGACGCTGGAGCTGCGCGCGCGCCGCGATGCCTTCGTGGTCTTCTTCCTGGGCTTCTTCACGATGCTCACGAACTTCTTCTACTCGCAGTCGCTCCTGACGGCTTTCGCCATGCTGCTGGCGCTGCTGGGGCTGCTGACGGCGCTCGTCAATGCGCACATGCCGGTCGGCCGGCCGCCCCTGATGCTTGCGGCGCGCACCGCCGGCTGGATGGCGCTGCTCGGCGCGCCGATCATGCTGGTGCTGTTCCTGCTCTTCCCGCGCATGGCGCCGCTGTGGGGCACGCCCGGCGATGCCATGGCCGGGCGCAGCGGCCTGTCGAACACGATGCGCGTGGGCAGCATCGCGCAGCTGGCGCTCGACGACGGCATCGCCGCGCGCATCAAATTCGACGGCGACCGCGTGCCGGCGCAGCGCAACCTGTATTTCCGCGGCCCGGTGCTGTCGCAATTCGACGGCCGCGAATGGACTGCCTCGCCGCTCCTGTCGCGCGGCACCGCGCAGAACCTGCGCGTGCAGGGCCAGCCCATCGGCTACCAGGTCACGCTGGAGCCCAGCAACCGCCCCTGGCTGCTGACGCTCGACGCCACGCCGCAGAAGCCGGAGCTGGCGGGCTTCGAGCTCTTCGGCACGGCCGACCTGCAATGGCTCGCGAACCGGCCGATCAACGACCTGGTGCGCTACCGCGCCGAGAGCTACACGCAGTTCGACAGCGGGCCGCAGCGGCGCGGCGCCGGGCTGCGGCCCTATGTGGCGCTGCCCCCGGGCTCGAACCCGCGCACCGCGGCACTGGCCGCCCAGATGAAGCGCGACCCCGCCCTCGCCGGCGCAGACACACGCGCCTTCGTCGAGGCTGCGTTGCAGCGCCTGCGCACCGGCGGCTACAGCTACACGCTGGAGCCCGGCCTCTACGGGCAGGAGACGGCCGACGAGTTCTGGTTCGACAGGAAGGCCGGCTTCTGCGAGCACATCGCCTCGGCCTTCGTGGTGCTGATGCGCGCGCTCGACGTCCCGGCACGCATCGTGACCGGCTACCAGGGCGGCGAGCTCAACAGCGTCGACAACTACTGGACGCTGCGGCACAGCGACGCCCATGCCTGGGCCGAGGTATGGCAGGAGGGCGTGGGCTGGATGCGCGTCGATCCGACCGGCGCCGTCTCGCCCGACCGGGTCGGCCAGTTCCAGCGCCTGGTGCCGCAGCCGGGCCTGTTCGCCGGCGCGATGGTCGCCATGAGTCCCACACTGGCGCAGAACCTGCGCGCCGCCTGGGAGGCGGTGAACAACGGCTGGAACCAGTGGGTGCTCAGCTACACCCAGAGCCGCCAGCTCGACCTGCTGAAGAACCTGGGCTTCGAGGCACCCAGCCTGCAGGACCTGGCGATCGTTCTGCTGGCCCTGGTGGTGCTGGCCAGCCTGGCGGGTGCCGGCTGGACGCTGTGGGAGCGCAGCCGGCACGACCCCTGGCTCCGGCTGCTGGGCCAGGCGCGCACGCGGCTCGGGCAGGCCGGCATCGAGCTGCCCGAGGGCACGCCGCCGCGCCAGATGGCCCAGCGCCTTGCCGAACGATTCGGCAACGGCGCGCAGGCCGCGCAGGAGTGGCTGCTGCGCCTCGAGGCGCAGCGCTATGCCGCCACGCCCGGCCCCACGCTGGCGGCCCTGCGCGCCGAGTTCCGTCACCTGCCCTGGCCGCGCTGAAACCACTTGTGTCGCGCGCCGGGCGCTCGCGGTCGGACGGCACAATCGGCACCCATGCGACGCCTCCTCCCGACCGCCTTCTCCCTGGCCCTCGTCCTGCTGGGCGCCGCCCTCCCCGCCTCGGCCCAGAAAGTGGTGCGCGGCGAAACGCCCTACGCCACGCGCGACGACGCGATGCAGTTCGCCGACGACGTGGCCGCCCGGCGCAACCTCGACCGCGCCTGGGTGCGCGCCACCATCGGCAATGCGCGCCTGCTGCCCAACGTGCCGCGGCTGATGCTGCCGGCGCCCCGCGGCACGGCGAAGAACTGGCGCGTCTACCGCAGCCGCTTCATCGACCCGGTGCGCATCGGCGCCGGCGTGCGCTTCTGGCGCGCCAACGCCGCAACCTTGACGCGCGCCGAGGCCGAGTACGGCGTGCCGGCGGAGATCATCGTCGGCATCGTCGGGGTCGAGACCATCTACGGCCGCACCATGGGCAACTTTCGCGTGATCGACGCGCTCGCCACCCTGTCCTTCGACTTTCCGCAGGGCCATCCGCGCGCGGCCGAGCGCCAGGCCTTCTTTCGCGGCGAGCTCGAAAGCTTCCTCAGCACCGAGAGCCGCACCGCCGAGAACCCGATGGTGCCGGTCGGCAGCTATGCCGGCGCGATGGGCATGCCGCAGTTCATGCCCAGCAGCATCGCCAAGTACGCGATCGACTACGACGGCGACGGCCGCATCGACCTGGTCGACAACCCGACCGACGTGATCGGCTCGGTGGCCAGCTACTTCAAGGCCTTCGGGTGGCAGCCGGGCATGCAGCCCATCTACCCGGTGGGCTTCGACGAGGCGCGGCTCAAGAAGGAGGTGCTGCTGGCGCCCGACATCCTGCCCAGCTTCAGCGCCGACAGCTTCGTGGCCGGCGGCGCGGTGCTCGAGGGCGAGGCGCTGCGGCACCAGGGACTGCTGGCGCTGATCGAGCTGCAGAACGGCGCCGACGCGCCCAGCTACGTGGCGGGCACGCAGAACTTCTACGTCATCACGCGCTACAACTGGAGCAGCTACTACGCGATGTCGGTGATCGAGCTGGGGCGCGAGGTGCGCGCCGCGATGGAGAACTGATGCAGGCCGATGCGCGCCATGCCGCCTGGGCCGAGGCCTGGCGTGCGCTGGGCGTGCAGGTGCCGGACAGCGCCCCCCATGACGCCCTCTTCGACGCGCTGCTCGCGCGTTACGGCGAGGCGCATCGTGCCTATCACACCCTGCAGCATCTGGACGAATGCCTCGAAGGCCTGGCGCTCGAGCGCAGCCATGCCAGGCGCCCCGCCGAGATCGCGCTGGCGCTCTGGTTCCATGACGCCATCTACGACGTGCACCGCCACGACAACGAGGCACGCAGCGCCGACTGGGCGCGGCAGGCTCTGCGCGATGCCGGCGTCGACGCCGAGGCTGCGCAGCGCGTGCATGCCCTGGTCATGGCCACGCGTCACCAGGCGCAGCCCGAGGAGGCGGATGCGCAACTGCTGGTCGACATCGACCTCTCCATCCTCGGCGCGCCGGCGCCGCGCTTCGCCGAGTACGAACGACAGATCCGCATCGAGTACGCGCATGTGCCGCCCGAAGTCTTCGAGCCGCGGCGGCGCCGCATCCTCGGCGGCTTCCTGGCGCGCGATCCGCTCTACCTCACGCCGTCGGTTCGCGCGCGCCTCGAGTCGCAGGCCCGCCTCAACCTGCAGCGCGCGATCGCCTGATCAGGCGCCGAACTGCCCGCGCGCCATGACCTGGCCGGCGCGGTCCACCACCACGGCCGCTCCCATCGCCACGGACTCGCCGGTGAATGCCGTGATGTTGACCTGGTGCGTGACCCAGACTTCGAAGGCGCCGGCCGGAATGCGTGCCAGGCCTTCCAACAGAAGCTTCCGGTTCTCGGGCGCGACTTGCGCATTGCCGAAACTGGAGTTGAGCGGCGTCCACAGTTCATGCCCGCCGAAAGCCAACTGCGCCGTGTCCCTGCAGCGGCACCACGCACTGGAGCGCACGGTGCGCGGCCGCAGGCCCCGGCTGCGAAACCATTCGCCGGCCGCGCGGGCCTGGGCCCGGCCCGCATCGCTCAAGTTGCGCTGGGTGTCGCACCGGTCCAGCCTGAAGCCGGGCGGATCGCCCACGCCGGAAGTGGTCTGCGCATGGCGCCACAACACCGCGCAGCGGCCGGCGCGCAAGCGCTCGGCCACGGCGTCCTCGGCCTGCTGCGCATGGGCCCGGCCGGCCAGCGCCGCGGCCAGAAGGATGAATTGGCGTCGCCCGAGCATCGCGCGAGGCTAGCAAAGCCGCGACCCCAAAGCAAAAAGGGCTGCTGTGCCCATGCACAGCAGCCCCCGGCAGAGACGCGCAGTTGATCAGCGCGCCTTGCCTTCCTTCCAGGCCGTCAGCAGCTTGTCGTAGTCGATGGTCTCGCCCTTCGGCTTCTCGTTGGCCAGCTTCTTCCACGGCGCGTGCTGGTCGCTCAGCCACTTGCCGGAATCACCCTTGGCGTTGAGCTTGGGCGCGCACTTGGCCATGCCGGCGCGTTGCAGGCGGCTCATGACGTTGTCCATTTCGTCGGCCAGGTTGTCCATCGCCTTCTGCGGGGTCTTCTCGCCCGTCACCGCCTCGGCCACGTTCTTCCACCAGAGCTGCGCGAGCTTGGGGTAGTCAGGCACGTTGGTGCCGGTGGGCGACCAGGCGACGCGCGCCGGGCTGCGGTAGAACTCGACCAGGCCGCCCAGCTTGGGCGCCATGTCCGTCATCGCCTTCGACTGGATGTCGGACTCGCGGATGGGCGTCAGGCCGACGATGGTCTTCTTCAGCGACGTGGTCTTGGCAGTGATGAACTGCGCATAGAGCCAGGCGGCCGCGGTGCGGTTCTCGTCGTGGGCGGCGAAGAAGGTCCACGAGCCGACGTCCTGGTAGCCGTTCTGCATGCCCTGCTTCCAGTACGGGCCGTTCGGGCCGGGCGCCATGCGCCACTTGGGCGTGCCGTCGGCATTGACCACCGGCAGGCCCGGCTTGGTCATGTCGGCAGTGAAGGCCGTGTACCAGAAGATCTGCTGCGCGATCTGCCCCTGCGCGGGCACCGGGCCGGCTTCGCCGAAGGTCATGCCAGTGGCTTCGCGCGGCGCGTACTTCTTCATCCAGTCGACGTACTTTGTGAGCGCGTAGACCGCCGCCGGCGAGTTGGTGGCGCCGCCGCGCGACACGCTGGCGCCCACCGGCGTGCACTTGTCGTCGCCCACGCGGATGCCCCACTCGTCGATCGGCAGCCCGTTGGGCGTGCCGATGTCGGCGGTGCCGGCCATCGAGAGCCACGCATCGGTGAAGCGCCAGCCCAGCGACGGGTCCTTCTTGCCGTAGTCCATGTGGCCGTAGATCGGCTTGCCATCGATCGTCTTCACGTCCACGCTGAAGAACTCGGCGATGTCCTCGTAGGCGCTCCAGTTGAGCGGCACGCCCAGGTCGTAGCCGTACTTGGCCTTGAATTTCTCCTTCAGGTCCGGGCGCGCGAACAGGTCGGCGCGGAACCAGTAGAGATTGGCGAACTGCTGGTCGGGCAGCTGGTAGAGCTTGCCGTCGGGTGCGGTCGTGAACTTGGTGCCGATGAAGTCCTTCAGGTCCAGCCCGGGATTGGTGTACTCCTTGCCCTTGCCGGCCATGTAGTCGGTCAGGTTCATGACCTTGCCGTAGCGGTAGTGCGTGCCGATCAGGTCGGAGTCGGAGATCCAGCCGTCGTAGATCGACTTGCCCGACTGCATGGAGGTCTGCAGCTTCTCGACCACGTCGCCTTCCTGGATCAGGTCGTGCTTGACCTTGATGCCGGTGATCTCCTCGAAGGCGCGAGCCAATGTCTTCGACTCGTACTCGTGCGTGGTGATCGTTTCCGACACCACCGAGATCTCGCGCACGCCCTTGGCCTGCAGTTTCTTGGCGGCGTCGATGAACCATTTCATCTCCGCGGTCTGCTGGTCCTTGCTCAGGGTCGACGGCTGGAATTCGCTGTCGATCCATTTCTTGGCCTCGGCTTCACCCGCCGAGGCGCTCTGCATGGCGAGCGCCGCCGCTGCCAGTGCCAGCGCTGTATAGCGAATCTTCATGGATGTCTCCTCTAGGTGCTTCCCGGTGTTGTGCAGATCCCGGCCCCGGGAAAGCGAAGAGCCGGACAGCGTGAAAAGAATTCAGCCCTTGCGCATCACCAGGGCGAGCACGAGCATCGACAGCACGAAGCTGATCCAGATCGAGGGCTCGGCCTCCAGCGCCAGCCATTCCTGGAACTTGCCGGCCAGCCCGATGAAGATCAGGTTGATGTAGGCCGCGATCAGCAGGCCGATGAAGAGGCGGTCGCCGCGCGTCGTCTCCATGGGCAGCCAGCCGCGGCGAAGAGTCGTCGGCGACTTGAATTCCCATACGGTCATGCCGACGAGCATCAGCGCGATGCAGCTGAAGAAGACCGCCACCGGGGTGGTCCAGACCATCCATTCGAACATTCCAAACTCCTTTCTTCTTGTCCCCACTCCCGCTCGCGGGAGAGGGAGTGAGTCGATCAGACCCGCCCCATCGCGAAGCCCTTCGCGATGTAGTGCCGCACGAACCAGATCACGATCGCGCCCGGCACGATCGTCAGCACGCCCGCCGCCGCCAGCGTCGCCCAGTCCATGCCCGAGGCGCTCACGGTGCGCGTCATGGTCGCCACGATGGGCTTCGCATTCACGCTGGTCAGCGTGCGCGCCAGCAGCAGCTCGACCCAGCTGAACATGAAGCAGAAGAAGGCCGCGACGCCGACGCCCGCCTTGATCAGCGGCAGGAAGATCGTGAGGAAGAAGCGCGGGAAGGAATAGCCGTCGATGTAGGCCGTCTCGTCGATCTCTCGGGGGATGCCGCTCATGAAGCCTTCCAGGATCCACACCGCCAGCGGCACGTTGAAGAGCAGGTGCGCCAGCGCCACGCCCAAGTGCGTGTCCATCAGCCCCACCGTCGTGTAGAGCTGGAAGAAAGGCAGCAGGAACACCGCCGGCGGCGTCATGCGGTTGGTCAGCAGCCAGAAGAAGACATGCTTGTCGCCGAGGAAGGAGTAGCGCGAGAAGGCATACGCTGCCGGCAGCGCCACCGTGAGCGAGACCACGGTGTTGATGCCCACGTAGATGAGGCTGTTGATGTAGCCCGAATACCAGGACTCGTCCGTGAAGATGCGCGCGTAGTTGGCCCAGGTGAAGTTCTGCGGGAAGAAGGAGAAGCTCGAAAGAATCTCCTCGTTCGTCTTGAAGCTCATGTTGACCATCCAGTAGATGGGCAACAGGGCGAACAGGATGTAGAGCAGCAGGAAAATGCTGCGCTTGCGGAAGCGTTGTTCATTCATTGGGGTTCCTCCACCGCCTGCGTGCCGACGCGCTGCATCCAGTTGTAGAGAACGAAGCAGAACAGCAGGATGATCAGGAAGTAGATCAGCGAGAAGGCCGCCGCCGGGCCCAGGTCGAACTGGCCCACGGCCTTCTGCGTGAGGTACTGGCTCAGGAAGGTGGTGGCGTTGCCCGGCCCGCCGCCCGTGAGCACGAAGGGCTCGGTGTAGATCATGAAGCTGTCCATGAAGCGCAGCAGCACCGCGATCATCAGCACGCCGCGCATCTTGGGCAGCTGGATGTAGCGGAACACGGCGAAGCGGCTGGCACCGTCGATGCGCGCGGCCTGGTAGTAGGCGTCGGGGATGGAGCGCAGGCCGGCATAGCACAGCAGCGCCACCAGCGGCGTCCAGTGCCAGACGTCCATCACCAGCACCGTGAGCCAGGCATCGGTCGCGCTGCCCGTGTAGTTGTAGTCGACGCCCAGCTTCTGCAGGGCCCAGCCGAGCAGGCCGATGTCGGCGCGGCCGTAGATCTGCCAGATGGTGCCCACCACGTTCCAGGGGATCAGCAGCGACAGCGCAATGATCACCAGCACGGCGGAAGAGCGCCAGCCGGTCGATGGCATCGACAGGGCCAGGCAGATGCCCAGCGGGATCTCGACCAGCAGCACCGCCAGCGAGAAGCCGAGCTGACGCCACAGCGCTCCGTGCAGTTCGTCGTCGCGCATCACCGCGGCGAACCACTCGGTGCCGACGAAGACGCGGCGCTCCGGCGAGATGATGTCCTGCACCGAGTAGTTGACCACCGTCATCAGCGGCACGATGGCCGAGAAGGCCACGCACAGCAGCACCGGCAGCACCAGCCACCAGGCCTTCTGGTTGATGGGCTTGGTTGTTCCGTTCATGTCTGCCCCCACGCTCGGCACTTCGTGTCCTCGCTGCCCCCCAAGGGGGCGCGAGCTTGCTTGAAGCGGTTCTGCGCTGCGCTCATGCCACCAACTCCTCGTCGCGGTAGAAGCACGTATGCGCATCCACCACCTTCAGCCAGACCGGCGAACCCGCCGCCGGCACCTGCACGTCGGAAGGCAGCCGCGCCTTGATCACGCTTTCTCCCGCACGCGCCGTCAGCATCTGGTGCGTGCCCACGTCCTGCACCTGCACGACGGTCGCGGCCACCGCACCGGCCGCGCCGGGCTCGGCCAGCGTGACGTACTCGGGACGAATGCCCAGCTTGAGCGCGCCCTCGGGCAGCGTGCGCTGCGTCGTGAGCCGCATGCCCGCGACTTCGAGCGACCAGCCGCTGCTCAGCACCGGCAGGAAGTTCATGCCCGGCGAGCCGATGAAATGCCCGACGAAGGTATGGGCCGGCCGCTCGAACAGCGCGTCGGCGCTGCCCACCTGCACCGCCTTGCCGCGGGTCATCACCACCACCTCCTCGGCGAAGGTCAGCGCCTCGACCTGGTCGTGCGTGACGTAGATCAGCGTGAGCTTGAGCTCGCGGTGGATCTGCTTGAGCTTGCGCCGCAGCTGCCACTTGAGGTTGGGGTCGATCACCGTCAGCGGCTCGTCGAAGAGCACGGCCGATACGTCGCTGCGCACCAGCCCGCGGCCGAGCGAAATCTTCTGCTTGGCATCGGCCGCCAGGCCGGCGGCACGCTGGTTCAGCTGGCCGCTCATGTCGAGCATCTCGGCGATTTCGCCCACGCGCTTCCTGATCTGCTCGGGGGGCAGCTTGCGGTTGCGCAGCGGGAAAGCCAGGTTTTCGGCCACGGTCATGGTGTCGTAGATCACGGGGAACTGGAACACCTGGGCGATGTTGCGCTCCTGCGGCGACGCGTGCGTGACATCGCGCCCATCGAAGCTCACGGTGCCGCGCGAGGGCACCAGGAGGCCCGAGATGACGTTGAGCATGGTCGTCTTGCCGCAGCCCGAGGGGCCGAGCAAGGCGTACGCGCCGCCGTCGCGGAAGCTCATCTGGAGCGGCAGCAGCGCATAGTCGCTGTCCTGCGTGGGGTTGGGGCGATAGGCATGCGCCAGGTCGAGGTCGATGCGTGCCACCTCAGCCTCCTTGCTTGCGCCAGGCGGGCGCTACGGCCAGCCGTTCGGCAGTGTCGAACACATAGGCCTGCGCGGCCGGGAAATACAGCGTGATGGCGGCCCCGAGCTCGAAGCGGTGCACGCCGGTCAGCTGGGCCACGAGTTCGCCCACCAAGGTCTCGACGTGCACGAAGGTGTCGGAGCCCGAGATCTCGGCCAGCTCGACCTTGCCCGGAATCGCGATGTCGCCCTCGCCCTGCCGCACGTCCAAGGCGCTGGAGCGCAGGCCGATCGTGACGGCGCCCTCGACGCCCGGCGAAAGCGTGAGCGGCACCAGCGGGCCGCCGGCCAGTTGCACGCCACCGGCGGCCACGCGCCCGGCCAGCAGGTTCATCGGCGGATCGCTGAAGGCGCGTGCCACGCGCAGCGACTGCGGCGCGTGGAAGACCTCGGCGGTCGGGCCGTACTGCAGCATCTCGCCGGCATCCATCACCGCCGTGTAGCCGCCCAGCAGCAGGGCCTCGCCGGGCTCGGTGGTGGCGTAGATCACGGTCGAGTCGCCGGTGGCGAAGAGCTGCGTGAGTTCCTCGCGCAGGCCTTCGCGCAGCTTGTAGTCGAGGTTGACCAGCGGCTCGTCGAGCAGCACCAGCGGCGCATTCTTGGCCAGCGCGCGCGCCAGCGCCACGCGCTGCTGCTGGCCGCCGGAGAGCTCGGCCGGGTAGCGGTCGAGGAACATGCCGATGCTCAGCTTCTCGGCCAGCTCGCGCACGCGCGCCTCGACGTTCTTCTCGCCGCGCAGCTTGAGCGGCGAGCCGATGTTGTCGGCCACCTTCAGCGAGGGGTAGTTGATGAACTGCTGGTAGACCATCGCCACGTTGCGCTCGCGCACCGGCACGCCGGTCACGTTCTTGCCGTCGACCAGGACCAGCCCCGAGGTGGGCGTGTCCAGCCCGGCCATCAGCCGCATCAGGCTGGTCTTGCCGGCTTGCGTGGCGCCGAGCAGCACCGTCACCGCGCCGTGCCTCGGCGCGATGCTCTGCTCGTAGAGCCAGGTTTGCGCGCCCACCTTCTTGGTGATGCGCTCGAGTGTCAGCTGCATGCAACTCCTTCTTGCTGTTCTTGAGCGCGGGCCTGCTGCTGCATCCAGGCACCGACCCGTTCGCGTTCGTCCGCCGTGAAATGCAGGCCCAGCTTGGACCTGCGCCACAGCACGTCCTCGCCGCTGCAGGCCCACTCCTCCTCCCGCAGGTAGCGCAGCTCGCGCTCGTGCAGGCCGGGGGCCACGGCACGGCCCATGTCGTTCATCGATTGCGCCCCGCCGATCACGGCCGAGACGCGGGCGCCATAGGCGCGCGCCAGGCGGCGCGCCAGCGCGGCATCGAGCCACGGATGCTTCGAACGGACGGCGGCGACGAAGCGGTCGAAGTCTTCGTCCGGGCGCGCGGCGGCGCCGATCCAGCCCGAGAGGTCGCCGCCTGCCAGGAAGGCGCCCTCGGTCCAGGCCGGGCGCGCTTCGCCGAGCATCCGGCCGACCTCGTCGGCCGCGTCCTCCGAGAGCTTGCGGAAGGTGGTGATCTTGCCGCCCCACACCGACAGCAGCGGCGCCGCGGCGGTGTTCGATTCGAGCATGTAGTCGCGCGTCACCGCCGAGGGATCGCCCGAGGCATCGTCGAGCAGCGGGCGCACGCCCGAGTAGGTCCACACCACGTCGGCCGGCACGATCGGCTTTTCGAAATAGCGGCTGGCCTGCGTGCAGAGGTAGTCGATCTCGTCCGCGCCGATGCGCGCCGCGCCGGGGTCGTCGCCGCTCAGCTCGATGTCGGTGGTGCCGATCAGCGTGAAGGCGTCCTGGTAGGGGATCGCGAAGATGATCCGCTTGTCGGGGTTCTGGAAGATGTAGGCATGGTCGTGCGCGAAGAGGCGCGGCACCACGATGTGGCTGCCCTTGACCAGGCGCAGGTGCCGGGTCGCCAGCGCCTCGCCCCTGGCAGACTGCGCCACGCCGCGCAGGAAGGACTCGGCCCAGGGGCCCGCGGCGTTCACCACCGCGCGAGCGCGCACCGTGCGCAGGCCGGCCGGGCCTTCGAGCACGGCGGTCCAGCCGTCCGCATCGCGCTGCGCGCTGACGCAACGCGTGCGCGTCAGCACCTCGGCGCCCTTGGCGCGCGCATCCAGCGCATTGAGCACCACCAGCCGCGCATCGTCGACCCAGCCGTCCGAATACACGAAGCCGCGCTTGAACTGCGGCTTGAGCGGCGCACCGGCCGCATGCGCGCGCAGGTCCACCGAGCGCGAACCCGGCAGCACCTCGCGGCGGGCCAGATGGTCGTAGAGGAAGAGGCCCATGCGCACCATCCACGCGGGCCGCATCGACGGGTCGTGCGGCATCACGAAGCGCAGCGGCCACATGATGTGCGGCGCACTGCGCAGCAGCACCTCGCGCTCCTGCAGCGCCTTGCGCACCAGCGCGAACTCGTAGTACTCCAGGTAGCGCAGCCCGCCGTGGATCAGCTTGGTGGAAGAAGAAGAGGTGTGCGCCGCGAGGTCGTCCTTTTCGCACAGCAGCACGCGCCAGCCGCGGCCCGCCAGATCGCGCGCGATGCCGCAGCCGTTGATGCCGCCGCCGACGATCAGCACGTCGCACGCGGCCTGGGCGTTGGCCGAGGAGGATGGAGGGGATGCGCTCACGTTCTTGGATCGGGTCTCTGTAGGTCTCTCGGGGAGTCTCGAACTCTGCTCGAAGCATTTTCGCTTTTTTTCATTTTGGTTCCTTAAGGCGCGATTTTCCTAGTCGTTAACCCTTAAGAGTCTTCGTTTTCTTTCGTTCTAAAGTAGCCTGCCCTGCGCTCTCTTTCATTCGCGTGAATTCGAATCCCCGCCAGCTCAAGCTCCTCAACACCGTGCGCGCGCGCGGCTCGGTCACGGTCGAACAGCTGGCCGACATGCTCGACGTCACCTTGCAAACGGTGCGCCGCGACGTGCAGCGCCTGGCCGACGAAGGCTTGCTGATGCGCTTTCACGGCGGCGTGCGGGTGCCGAGCTCGACCACCGAGAACATCGGCTACCAGCAGCGCGGGACCCTGCATGCCGAGGGCAAGGCGCGCATCGCGCGCGCCGTCGCCGCGCGCGTGCCGAACGACTGCTCGCTGATCCTGAACATCGGCACCACCACCGAGGCCATCGCCAAGGCGCTGCTGCAGCACAGCGGGCTGCGCGTGATCACCAACAACCTCAACGTGGCGACCATCCTGAGCGACAACCCGAACTGCGAGGTGATCGTGGCGGGCGGCTCGGTGCGGCTGCGCGACCGTGCGATCGTCGGCGAGGCCACGGTCGATTTCATCCGGCAGTTCAAGGTCGACATCGCGCTGATCGGCGTCTCCAGCATTGAGTCCGACGGCACGCTGCGCGACTTCGACCTGCGCGAGGTGAAGGTGGCGCAGACCATCATCGCCCAGGCGCGCGAGGTCTGGCTGGCGGCCGACGCGAGCAAGTTCAACCGCCCGGCGATGATCGAGCTGGCCAAGCTGTCGCAGATCGACTGCCTGTTCACCGACGCGGAGCCGCCGCCGCCCTTCCCCGAGCTGCTGGCGCAGGCGCAGGTCCGTTGCGAGATCGCGCGCGAACATTGATCAAGGACGATTCCTCATGACCTACCTGCTCGCCCTCGACCAGGGCACCTCCAGTTCCCGCAGCATCGTCTTCGACCGCGAGGGCCGCATCGTCGCCATCGCACAGCGGGAGCTCACGCAGATCTATCCGCAGCCCGGCTGGGTCGAGCACGACCCGATGGAAATCTGGAGCAGCCAGCTCGCCACCGCGCACGAGGTGCTGGCCAAGGCCCAGCTGAACGCGAGCGACATCCATGCGATAGGCATCACCAACCAGCGCGAGACCACCGTGCTGTGGAACCGCAAGACGGGCCAGCCGGTGCATCACGCCATCGTCTGGCAGGACCGCCGCGCCGAGCCGCTGTGCGCGAAGCTGCGCGAGGACGGCATGACCGGCACCATCCAGGAGAAAACCGGCCTCGTCATCGACGCTTACTTCTCCGGCACCAAGCTGCGCTGGCTGCTCGACAACGTGCCCGGCGCGCGCGCCGCGGCCGAGCGCGGCGAGCTGGCCTTCGGCACGGTGGACAGCTGGCTCATCTGGCAACTGACCGGCGGCAAGCAGCATGTGAGCGACGTGAGCAACGCCTCGCGCACCATGCTCTTCAACGTGCACACGCATCAGTGGGATGCCGACCTGCTCGAGGCGCTGGACATCCCCGCCTCGCTGATGCCGCAGGTCAAGCCTTCGAGCGCGCATTTCGCCGACACCGACGCCGGCCTGTTCGACCGGCCGCTGCCCATCGGCGGCGTGGCCGGCGACCAGCAGAGCGCCCTCTTCGGCCAGGCCTGCTTCGAGGCCGGCATGGCCAAGAACACCTATGGCACCGGCTGCTTCCTGCTGATGCACACGGGCGGCGACTTCCAGCCTTCGCACAACGGCCTGCTCGTGACCAGCGCCGCGCAGGCGCCCGGCATGCCGCCGCAGTACGCGATGGAGGGCAGCGTGTTCGTCGGCGGCGCGGTGGTGCAGTGGCTGCGCGATGGACTGAAGGCCATTCAAGGCAGCGCGCAGGTGCAGGCCCTGGCCGAGAGCGTGCCCGATGCAGGCGGGGTGATGATGGTGCCGGCCTTCACCGGGTTGGGCGCGCCCTACTGGAATGCCGATGCGCGCGGCACAATCACGGGGCTGACGCGCGGGACCACCGTGGCCCACATCGCGCGCGCGGCGCTGGAGAGCATCGCCTACCAGAGCGCTGCGCTGCTGCAGGCCATGAGCCGCGACGCGGTGGCCGCAGGCGGCACGCCGGTGGCGGAGCTGCGCGTGGACGGCGGTGCGGCCGTCAACGACCTGCTGATGCAGTTCCAGGCGGATCTGCTGGGGATTCCGGTGGTACGGCCGGAGGTCATCGAGACCACGGCGCTCGGCGCGGCCTACCTTGCCGGCCTGTCGAGCGGCGTGTACCGCGACACGGGGGAACTGTCGAAGCAGTGGCGGGTGGAGCGGCGCTTCCTGCCCACGCTGAGCCGGGAGAAGGCGCAGGAGAAGATGGCGCTGTGGGAGCTGGCGGTGCGGAGGGCGACGCTGACTTGAACGACCTTGCCGGCACGAGCCGCGCCTGCACCCGCTTCTTTAGCCCCAGAGCGAAGCAGCAAGCGTCGGCACCAGCCAGGCCCGATCGTCCAACGGCGTCGCGGTCACCGAGCCCGGAGCCGGCGGCGCAAAGCTCGCCATCGCCTGCACCAGGTTCTGCACCTGGGTGTCGATCAGCACATGGCCTTCGCTGGTCCTGAACTCCTCGACTTGGTAGCCGCTGCCCGCGTACCAGCTGTTGAGGGTGAGCTTGTCCTCGGTGCCGATGATGCTCACTTCGAGGTTGTTGCCCACTTGCCTGAACCACAGCTGGTCTGCCGTGATTCCGCTGGCGAACTCCACCGTGTCCTTGTTGCCTGCGGTGGCGTCGGCTTCGATGATCGTGTCGCTGCCCTGGCCGCGCGCCATGCGGTAGGTGTCGTTGCCGGCGCCGCCGATCAGGGTGTCGTTGCCGGCGCCGCCATCGAGCGTGTCGTTGCCCGCGCCGCCGGTGAGCATGTTGCTGCCGGCGTTGCCCGTCAGGGTGTCGTCGTGGCTGCTGCCGAGCAGGCGCTCGATGTCCACCAGCGTGTCGAAGCCGGAGCCCACCGTGTCCTGTGCGCCCGTGGCCGCCAGGCTGACGGTCACGGCCGCGGCGCTGTGGTGGTAGGAGGCGGTGTCGATGCCGCTCGCACCGTCGAGGAGGTTGTCGCCGGCATTGGCGGTCAGCACGTTCGCGAGGTCGTTGCCGGTGGCTGCGATCTCCAGGGCGTTGGTGGCCTGGTTGTCGCGCGCGGCGTCGTCGATGAACTCGGTGCTGCGGAAGGACATGACGAGTTCGTTGGTGTCCTTGTTGCGAAACAGCGTACCGCTGAAGCCCGTAGATGTGTTTGCTTGCTGGTCTACAACTTCCCAGTGCTTCTCGAATTCGAGGGCTTGCACCTTGGTAAAGCGGCTGGCGTGAAAGTTCCCGTCAATAAGGGCTTGCGTTAGATCCTCCTTGATCTGCCCGTTACTCTCATTGACTAAGAATGCTTCCGAGGCCATCTGCAAGTCAGCAGACTTGAGGTAGTCAACGATGGATAGTTTCGCGGTTGTCATGTCTGTCTTCCCTGCTTACTTGATTGATGGTTTGAGAACTTTTTCTACAAAGAATAGTGTCTGCCCAGGTTGAGCGGAGCCGCCCCGCGTAATTGGTCGAATGGGGTTTCGTTGAAACCCTGGGCAAGCGGTGTCCGCCGCAAACAACCACGGCAATCGCCCCCCGGCTCGGCTCCCCTGCGCCCAATCCATCATGTAGCCCACCCGTTCTGCAATGACTTCGTTAGTCTGTAGATCGACGACCTTCAGCGAGCTTCCAGCAATCCAGTACTCTCGTTCCTCGCGCGTGGAGATGTCGTCGTAAGTCACACCGTAGCGTGGCGCGGGACCAGTAACACGACTCTTGTTGAGCGCAAACTGATAAATTTTTAAGTCATAGTGCGGGTTGCGTTCGAGTTCGAACTGCACTCCAGGGGCATCCACATTCTTCGTGCGGACGGCCTTCTTTGCACCTGTGTATCTGTATCGCTGCCCATCCTGGGGGTCTAGTGCTTCGACGTAGCTGTAGCCCAACTGCGGAGGCTCCCCAGCAACAGGCGCAGTCGCACGTTGGTGATAGAAGCCTCGAAGGAAATTCAGGATGTACATGTCACCAGTGGAATCGTGGCCGTAGGGGTCATCTAGTTTGAATTGGTCACCATGGTTGGTGGTGGAACGGATCTTGAGCAGATACACCCCCTCCACGTTCTCCACGGTCTTGTGAATCCTCTCGCCCGCTGTCTTGCACCGCTCGGCGAACATGGCCTGGGCCTTGATCTGGCGCTCGCTTAAACGAGACGTGCCAGGGCCGTTGCCGCAGGCGCTGACAAGCAGGCTCAGGCCCAACAAGACTGCAGGCAACCAGCGGCGCGAGAGCGCGAGCGCAGCCAAGGGCGGCTTGAGCAGCCATCGCGCCGGATACCAAAGCGCAAAGGCAAGCACAGCAGTTGCGAGCAGCCAGTACAACAGTCCGATCGCACCCGGCAAGGGGCCAAACAGGGTTAGATCCAACGGCGTCCCGGTCATCCCAATTTCCCTCCCTCAAAGCCGCTCGCAATGTTCTTGTGAACCGCTTGTGCCAAATCCCCAACCTGGGCAACCTCACTCTGCCGGGTCCTTGAACGGTCGTGCTCGCCTGCACGCGAACTGTCGTTGTCATCGTCATGATGACTCCTGCATTCCAAGAGTCCCGCACGATCATTCAGCCATCGATCGGTGATGCGCAGTTCATCCGTGGTGGCGCCCGTTTCCAGCGCCACCTTGTCCGCCAGCCAATCGTCGTAGATCACACCCCAGTGACCGCCAGCCGCTGCCTCTAACGAACCGGCCGTTGAAGACGACAACACGAACGGGCTGAGGCTGTACAAGGCGGCAAACGCGCCGAAGTGAGTGCGCGCGTTCATCGCCAAGTCGCCACTGCTCGCAGTCAAGGTCAGCGACACTTCCCCTGCAACGGCTTTCTTGTAGAGATCGCTTTCTTGAATCTGCCGCAGCACGCTGTAGAACGTGTCGCGTCTGGCATCGCCATCCTTGCTTCCCCGATGCCAGTCGTTGCCGCTTGACGATCCCGTCAACCTCGGCTGGCCAAGCGGACCAAAGACCAACCCGGCCAGTGCGTTGAGCACAGTTTCCAGCGCATCGCGCTCAGCCTTGCCCGGGCTCTCGCCACGGGGCGCATCAGCATTCACCCTCTTCAGATGGGACGCATTGCGCAGGATGCCGTTGAGCGTCTCGACAGCCTCGTCGCTGCTGCGCTGGCCCACGGGCAGCATCTGCAGCAAGGCGTTCTGGACATTGAGCGAATCCACGATCGACACGAGGCTGTGCATGTCGCCGAAGCCCTCTATTGCATGGCCCACGATCAAAGGTTGCACCAAGCGAGTTCGACTGGCCGCTTCGAATTGGTTGTCCGGCCCAGTGCCGTCATCGAAGCCGCTTGCCCCCGCACCGCTGAAGGTGACGACCAGACGGATCGCCGCGCGATCGGCCGCGGGTGCCGTCGGACCATGCAGCAAACTGAGAATGGTGGCCAGGTGCCCGCCCAGCCCGTAGCCGGTGACGGCGAAGTCTTGGCCAGGCTGCAGCAGGCGGCGATTCCTCAGACTTTGGTACCACGCTTCCATGTCGCATACGCGATCCCATGCAGAGCCGATGGTGTTGAGTTGCGAAGCGCTGGTCGCGTCGTCGCCGTGCGCGGCATTGCCGATGAATTCGGTGCCGCGGAAGGACATGACGAGTTCGCCCGCCACGGCGCCGGTCGCCGGATCGTCCCGGATGCACTTGAACAACGTGCCACCAAAATCTGTCGCAGGGGCCGCCGTCTGGTCCAAGGCGATCCAGTGTTCGGCAAACTCGGCGGCCCGTAGGCGCGTGAAGCGAGTGCCTCGACGATTCCCGTCGATGAGCGCTTGCCTTGGACCTTCTCTGATCTTTCCGTTCCTCTCATCGACTAAGAATGCCTCTGCGGCCGTTTGTAGCTCGGCGTACTTGAGGCAGGCGGCCAACGGCAGTGGCGCAATTGCCATGTCTTTCTTCCCTGGTTAATTGGTTGGTGACTTATGCGACAGCGAGATCGAGCCCGGCACATTAACGACCCGCGACTTCGAACTCAATGTGAATATTCACCAAGCGAGAATTGGTCAGATTTGATTCCCGTGAATATCTCTTTGCGACTTCCGCCCTCGACGCTCCAGCACCAGCTTCACCGGAAAGACCGCCCCGCGCTTTTGTCGTTCACCGCATCGGCCGGGACGGTGCGCACGGCAGCGCCGCCCACCGTGCCGTGCGCGTGAACAGGAAGGGGGTTGCCGCCGAGTGGGTGGGCGAGCGTGAAGAACGGAGGGGCCGAACCCCTCCAGAAGTCGATACTTGAAATCGATAAGACTTGCGTCTTACCGAACGCGGACCTTCCGCGGACTTGGGATTAATCCCTTCAGTGTCCCGGGACCAGGAAGTCCTGACTGATCCGCCATCCCAGGTCGTTCACCCGGTCGAGAAACTGCGTGAGGTACGCGTGCAGCCCGGTCGCGAGGATCTCGTCGACGCGCGCGTATTGCAGGTCCGCCAGCAGCTTGCCGGCGCGCCGCTGGGTCTCGGCGCTCTGGTCGTTCTGCACCTTCTCGAGGTCGTTCACCACCTCGACCAGGCTGGCGTGCAGCGAGCGCGGCATGTCCGCGCGCAGGATGAGAAGTTCGGCCACGCGCTCGGGCTTGATCACGTCGCGGTACACCTTGCGGTAGACCTCGAAGGCCGAGACGCTGCGCAAGATGGCACTCCAGTGATAGAAGTCGTACTCCTGGTCCTCCTCGGTGGCGGTGCCGAAGAACTCGCTGTTGAGCGCGTGGAACTTCACGTCGACCAGGCGGGCCGTGTTGTCGGCGCGCTCGATGAAGGTGCCCAGGCGCGAGAAGTGGAAGGCCTCGTCCTGCAGCATGGTCCCGACGGTCACGCCGCGCGACAGGTGCGAGCGGAACTTGACCCACTCGAAGAACTGCCCCGGATCGCGCTCGAAATCGCCGGCGCGCAGCATGCGGTTGACCTCGAGCCAGGTGGTGTTCTGCGTCTCCCACGATTCGGTGGTGAGCGCGCCCCGCACGGCCCGCGCGTTCTCGCGCGCGGCACGCAGGCAGGACACGATGGACGAAGGATTGGACTCGTCCTTGACCATGAACTCCATCACCCGGTCCGGCGTGATCTGGTCGTACTTCTCGTTGAAGGCCGGCAGCAGCTCGCTGATCGACAGCAGGCCCTGCCAGCCGTACTTGGCGACCTCGGCCGACTGCGGCAAGAGCGAGGTCTGGTAGTTGACGTCGAGCATGCGGGCGGTGTTCTCCGCCCGTTCGGTGTAGCGCGACATCCAGTAGAGGTGATCGGCGGTGCGCGAAAGCATGGTGTTCTTCTCCTCGATCAGCTCGACTGCGTCTGGGTCTGGCTCTGCGTCTGTTCCGGCGCGCCGTTGCGCGGCTTGGTCCGCCGGTCGCCCTCGAGGATCCAGGTGTCCTTGGTGCCCCCGCCCTGCGAGGAGTTGACCACCAGCGAGCCCTCCTTGAGCGCGACACGCGTGAGACCGCCCGGCACCATCTGCACTTCCTTGCCCGAGAGGACGAAGGGCCGCAGGTCGATGTGGCGCGGCGCAATGCCCGACTCGACGAAAGTGGGCGAGGTCGACAGGCTCAGCGTCGGCTGCGCGATGTAGCCGTCGGGCTTGGCCATGACGGCCTTCTTGAAGTCCTCGATCTCGGCCTGGGTGGCGGCCGGGCCGATCAGCATGCCGTAGCCGCCGGCGCCGTGCACCTCCTTGACCACCAGGTCCTTCATGTGGGCCAGGGTGTAGTCGAGGTCTTCCTTGTTGCGGCACATCCAGGTCGGCACGTTCTTGAGGATCGGCTGCTCGCCCAGGTAGAACTCGATCATCTTCGGCACGTAGGGGTAGATCGACTTGTCGTCGGCCACGCCGGTGCCCACGGCATTGCAGATCACGACGTTGCCCTCGCGGTAGGCGCGCATCAGGCCGGCGCAGCCCAGCGTCGATGTCGGGCGGAACACCTCGGGGTCGAGGAAGTCGTCGTCCACGCGGCGGTAGATGACGTCGACGCGCCGCGGTCCGCGGGTGGTGCGCATGTAGACGAAGTCGTCCTTGACGAAGAGGTCCTGCCCCTCGACCAGCTCGATGCCCATCTGCTGGGCGAGGAAGGCGTGCTCGAAGTAGGCGCTGTTGTACATGCCGGGCGTGAGCACCACCACCGTGGGCTCGGCAGTGGCCGGCGGGGCCGATGCGCGCAGGGTCTCGAGCAGCAGGTCGGGATAGTGCGCCACCGGAGCGACGCGGTTCTGGCTGAAGAGCTCGGGAAAGAGCCGCATCATCATCTTGCGGTTTTCCAGCATGTAGCTCACGCCGCTGGGCACGCGCAGGTTGTCTTCGAGCACGTAGTACTCGCCGTTGCCGCTGGCGTCGGGGGCACGCACGATGTCGATGCCGGCGATGTGCGAATAGACGTCGTTGGGCACCTTCACGCCCACCATCTCGGGCCGGTACTGGGCGTTGTTGAAGATCTGCTCCGAAGGCACCACGCCGGCCTTGACGATCTCCTGCCCGTGGTAGACATCGTGGATGAAGCGGTTGAGCGCCGTCACGCGCTGCACCAGGCCCTTCTCCATGCTCTCCCATTCATGGGCGGGGATGATGCGCGGCAGCAGGTCGAAGGGGATCAGGCGCTCGGTGCCGGAACCGTCCTCGTCCTTCGCGCCATACACGGCGAAGGTGATGCCGACCCGGCGAAAGATCATCTCCGCCTCCTCCCGCCGCGAACGCATCACCTCGGGCGGTTGCTTCGCGAGCCACTGGTCGTAGCGCTTGTAGTGATTCCGGATCGCCGCGCCCTGGTAGGGCAGCTGCTCGTACATCTCGTCGAATTTGTGCATGGAACGACCAATCTCCTTGACCGTAGCTTAGCAAGTTCAAGGCCAGACGCCCTGCTCACGCTAACCCCAACACGGGATTCAGGGCGGCTGGTGATGCCAGTAGCGCCGGCCTTCCTGCCGCTGGCAACGCACGGCTGCGGGATGGGCGCTGGACCAGGCGGCGGCACCGCAATGCGCCGAATCGACCAAGGCGATGCCGCGCTCCGCATAGCGCGCCACCACTTCCCCGGCCGGGTGGCCGAAGCGGTTGCGGTAGCCGGCCTGGACCATCGCGATGCGCGGCTGCACGGCGTCGAGCAGCGCGGGGGTCGAGGAGGTCTTGCTGCCATGGTGCGGCACCAGCAGCAGGTCGGCCTGCAGCGCCGGCGTGCGCGCTGCCAGCGCGGCTTCCTGCATCCGCTCGATGTCGCCGGCGAGCAGGACGGTGGCACGCCCGTTGCCGACACGCAGCACGCAGGAGACCGCGTTCGGCTTGGTGAAGCCGGCATAGTCGGCCTCCTGGGGATGGAGGACCTCGAAGCGCACGCCGTCCCAGGTCCATTGCTGGCCGGCCAGGCAGCGCTGGACCGGCCGCAGCTGCTGCAGCGGGTGCCCGGCCTCGACCGAGCTGCGCAGCTCGGCCTCGGCATGCATCGCCAGCACCGCGGGCGCGCCACCGGTGTGGTCGCTGTCGCGGTGACTCAGGACGACGGTGTCCAGCCGCTCGCCCAGCGCCCGCAGCAGCGGCACCAGCACCCGGTGGCCGGCGTCGCTTTCCAGGCTGTAGCGCGGCCCGGCGTCGTACAGCAGGCTGTGGGTCGCGGTGCGCACCAGCACCGCATTGCCCTGGCCGATGTCGGCCGCCAGCAGCTCGAACTCGCCCACGGGCGGGCGCGGCGCCTGCCAGAGCAGGGCCGGCAGCAGCAGCGGCAGCCCCTGCATGCGCAGCGCCCAGGGCAGGCGCATCGCCAGCAGCACCCCACCGGCCACGCCGGCCACGCTCGCCCAGAGCGCGGGCGCCGGCGCAGAGAGCGTGGCCAGCGGCAGCCCGGCCAGCCACTGCAGCACCAGGGCCAGCAGTTGCACCGCCCGGGCGGCCAGGTCCCACAGCGGCGGCAGCAGCACGCCGAGCATGGCGAGCGGCGTCAGGACCAGCGTGACCCACGGGATGGCAATGGCATTGGCCAGCAGCCCGACGCTGGAGACCTGCTGGAAGAGCAGCAGGCTCAGCGGCGTCAGCGCCAGCGTCACCGCCCATTGCTCGCGGGCCATGCGCGCCAGGCGCGCGGCAGCGCCTGTGCCGCCCGCTTCCGCCGACCCGCTGGCGAACAGCACGCCGACGGCAACGAAGCTGAGCCAGAAGCCCGCCTGCATCAACGCCCACGGATCGAGGGCCACGACCACCGCGCAGGCGCACAGCCACACGAACGGCCAGGGCCACTGCCGCCCCGCCAGGCGCAGCAGGGCGACCGTGGTCAGCATCCATATCGTGCGCTGCGAGGGCAATCCCCAACCGCTGAAGAGCGCATACAGCGCCGCCAGCAGCACGCCGCCCGCCAGGGCCGCATGCGGCGCGGGCAGCCACAGCATGAGGCGGCGGCTGCGCCGCCAGGCCGCGCCCACCCCCCAAGCGGCCAGCCAGGCGAACATCGTGACGTGCAGGCCCGAGATCGACATCAGGTGCGCCACGCCGGTGGCGCGGAACACATCCCAGTCGGCACGCTCGATCGCGTTCTGGTCGCCGGTGACCAGGGCGGCTATCACGCCGGCCGGCCGGCGCTCGGGCACGCGCTCGAAGACGGCGTCGCGCACCGCTTCGCGCGCCCGCTCGACCGGGTGGCGCCAGGTCTGCGCCTGCCGCTGCGGCGGCGCGTCGCGCGTGCCCGTGCGCACGTAGCCGCTGGCTTGCACGCCCTGCTCCCACAAGCGCAGCTCGTGGTCGAAGCCGTGCGGGTTGAGATTGCCGTGCGGCGCCTTCAGGCGCACCGTCATGCGCCAGCGCTCGCCCGCGTGCACAGCGCCCTGCGCGGCAGCGGGCTCGGTGCGCGAGGCCTGCTCGGGCGCGCGCCCCCAGAGGCCGGTGTTGTCCGCGTACCAGCCCAGCGCGATGCGCGAGGGTGTGCGCGGCAGGCGGCTATCGGCATCACCGGCCCAGTGGGCGTGCTCGACATCGAAGAGAAAGCGCACGGCCCCATCGCCGTGCTGCGGCATCTGCGAGACCACGCCCTCCACCTGCAGGTCGCGGCCTTCCAGCGATGGGTCCAGGGCTTCGCCCGCATAGGCGCAGGCGCGCCAGCCCGTCAGGCCGGCACCGGCCAGCACCCCCACGATCAGCAGGGCGGGCAGCAGGACGCGCGAGGATGGCCGCCATCCGCGCAGCAAGGGCAGACATGCCGCCGCGACCGCCAGCATGCCGCCGTAGACGGCGGTGCCCCACAACGCGGCCTGCTGCAGCTGCAGGGCCGCACCCAGCACCGAGCCCGCCATGAAGGCAAAGAAGCCCAAGCCCCGGCCCTGCTCGCCGGCCGTCACGAAACACTCACCAATGCCATGCTGCAATCACTCCCTCTGCTGCACTCTGTGGCGCGCTACTTGCTATGCCTGTGGGCTAGTATGCGTCCTCGTTCAGAGGCCCCCTCGACGCTTTAGAAAAAAATGTCCATCCACGCCGCACTCCACCACGTCACCCACTACAAATACGACCGTCCGGTGCAATTGGGGCCTCAGGTGGTTCGCCTGCGTCCTGCGCCGCATTGCCGCAGCAAGGTGATCTCTTATTCGCTGCGGGTCGAGCCCGAGCAGCACTTCGTCAACTGGCAGCAGGACCCCTTCGCGAACTATCTCGCGCGGCTGGTGTTCCCCGAGAAGTCGCGCGAGTTCAAGGTCACGGTCGACCTGGTGGTCGAGATGGCGGTGTACAACCCCTTCGACTTCTTCCTCGAGCCGCAGGCCGAGAACTTTCCCTTCAAGTACACCGAATCGCAGGCGCAGGAACTCGCGCCCTACCTGGTGGCCGACCCCGCCACGCCGCTGGTGGCCGCCTACCTCGAGAAGATCAGCCGCAAGACGCAGCGCACCATCGACTTCCTGGTCGGCCTCAACCAGCAGGTGCAGCAGGACGTCAACTACCTGATCCGCATGGAGCCCGGCGTGCAGACGCCGGAGCAGACACTCGCCAATGCCTCGGGCTCCTGCCGCGACTCGGGCTGGCTGCTGGTGCAGTTGCTGCGAAACATGGGACTGGCGGCGCGCTTCGTCTCGGGCTACCTGATCCAGCTCACGCCCGACGTGAAGGCGCTCGACGGCCCCAGCGGCACCAGCGTCGACTTCACCGACCTGCACGCCTGGTGCGAGGTCTACCTGCCGGGCGCCGGCTGGGTCGGCCTCGACGCCACCTCGGGCCTGATGGCCGGCGAGGGCCATATCCCGCTGGCCTGCACGCCCACGCCCTCCAGCGCGGCGCCGATCGAAGGCGCGGTCGACGAGGCCGAGGTGGACTTCGGCCACGAGATGAAGGTCACGCGCATCCACGAGTCGCCGCGCGTGACCAAGCCCTACACCGATGACCAGTGGGCCGAGGTGCTGGCCCTGGGCGATGCCGTCGATGCGCGCCTCGCGGCCGGCGACGTGCGCCTCACCATGGGCGGCGAGCCCACCTTCGTGGCCACCACCGACCGCGATGCCGCCGAGTGGAACACCGATGCGCTGGGCCCCACCAAGCGCGGCTACGCGACGGAGCTGGTGCACCGGCTGCGCGACGAGTACGGCCAGGGCGGCTTCCTGCATTTCGGGCAGGGCAAGTGGTACCCGGGCGAGCAGCTGCCGCGCTGGGCGTTGTCGATCTTCTGGCGCGCCGACGGCCAGCCCGTGTGGCAGCGCCCCGAGCTCTTCGCCGACGAGCGCCATCCCACCCACTACACCAGCGAGGACGCGCAGCGCTTCACCCGCGCACTGGCGCACCGGCTGGGCCTGACCGACCGCTTCGTGCAGCCCGGCTACGAGGACGTCTATTACTACCTCTGGCGCGAGCGCCGGCTGCCGGTGAACGTCGATCCCTTCGACTCCAAGCTCGACGACGAGATGGAGCGCGTGCGCCTGCGCCGCGTCTTCACCCAGAAGCTCGATGCCGTCATCGGCTATGTGCTGCCCATCGAAGCCGCCAACGCCGACACCGATGCGCCCGCGCTCGCCGGGCCGGGCTGGAAGACCGGGCCCTGGTTCCTGCGCGACGACCGCCTCTACCTGATCCCCGGCGATTCGCCGATGGGCTATCGCCTGCCGCTGGATTCGCAGCCCTGGGCCAGCAAGGGCGACTACCCCTACCTGATCGAGCGCGACCCCACCGCGCCGCGCGCGCCCCTGCCCGCCTCGGCCCTGTTCCGGTCGCGTTACGAGGGCATGCCGGGCGGCGCGCCCGACCTCGTCGAAGTGCCCTACGACTTCGGCACGCCGCAACAGTCGCCGAGCGCCGTGCGCTTCCAGGCCGCGCACGGCAATGCCGCCGCGGCGCGCGCCCAGGCCGCGGGGGAGCCGGGCACGCTGCGCCATCCGCAGCGCGGCGAGTCGGCCCACTGGATCACGCGCTCCGCCCTGTGCGTGGAAGTGCGCGACCCGCGCCGCGCCAACGGGCCGGCGGCCGAGAAGCTCGGCAATGCCTCGGGCGTGCTCTACATCTTCATGCCGCCGCTGGCGCGGCTGGAGGACTACCTCGACCTGCTCGCCGCGGTCGAGGCCACCGCCGGGGAGCTCGACCTGCGGGTGGTGATCGAAGGCTATCCGCCGCCGCGCGATCCGCGCCTCAAGCTGCTGCAGGTCACGCCCGATCCGGGCGTGATCGAGGTCAACATCCATCCGGCCCACAACTGGCGCGAGCTGGTGGAGCACACCGAGTTCCTCTACGGCGCGGCATTCCAGACCCGGCTGTCGGCCGAGAAGTTCATGACCGACGGCCGCCACACCGGCACCGGCGGCGGCAACCACTTCGTGCTGGGCGGTGCCACGCCCGGCGACAGCCCTTTCCTGCGCCGGCCCGAGTTGCTCGCCAGCCTTCTGCTCTACTGGCACAACCACCCCTCGCTCAGCTACCTGTTCTCGGGCCTCTTCATCGGCCCGACCAGCCAGGCGCCGCGCGTGGACGAGGCGCGCAACGACCAGGTCTACGAGCTCGAGATCGCGCTGGCCCAGATCGCGCGCAGCCGCGAGGTCCACGGCGAGGACATGCCGCCCTGGCTGGTCGACCGCACGCTGCGCAACATCCTGGTCGACGTCACCGGCAACACGCACCGTAGCGAGTTCTGCATCGACAAGCTCTATTCGCCCGACGCCACCACCGGCCGCCTCGGCCTGCTGGAGCTGCGCGCCTTCGAGATGCCGCCGCATGCGCGCATGAGCATCGCGCAGCAGCTGCTGCTGCGCGCCATGGTGGCGCGCTTCTGGGACGCGCCCTATCGCGCCCCCGTCACGCGCTGGGGCACCGAGCTGCACGACCGCTTCCTGCTGTCCACCTTCGTCAAGATGGACTTCGAGGACGTGATCAGCGAGATGCGCCAGGCCGGCTTCGCCTTCGACCCGGTCTGGTTCGCGCCGCATTTCGAGTTCCGCTTCCCGCTGGTGGGCCAGGTGCAGGCCATGGGCGTCGAGCTCTCGCTGCGCAACGCGCTCGAGCCCTGGCACGTGATGGGCGAGGAAGGCTCGGCCGGGGGCACCGTGCGCTATGTCGACTCGTCGCTGGAGCGCGTCGAGGTGCGCGTGACCGGCCTCAACGAGAGCCGCTACGTCATCACCGTCAACGGCCAGGTGCTGCCGCTGCAGCCCACCGGCACGGCCGGCGAGTTCGTGGCCGGCGTGCGCTACAAGGCCTGGAATCCGCCTTCGGCGCTGCACCCCAGCATCGGCGTGCATGCGCCGCTGACCTTCGACATCGTCGACACCTGGATGAAGCGTTCGCTGGGCGGCTGCCAGTACTTCGTCTCGCATCCGGGCGGGCGCAGCTACGACACCTTCCCGGTCAATGCCTACGAGGCCGAGAGCCGGCGCCTGTCGCGCTTCTCGCGCATGGGCCATTCGCCGGGACTGCTTCGCACGCCGCCGGCGAGCATCGAGATCGCGGGCAGCCGGGAATTCCCGTTCACGCTGGACCTGCGACGCTGAACGAGCGCGCAGGCATGACCACGGTGTGACAATCGACGCACCTTGGACCCATTGAACGAATCCCTCTTCGACGCCCAGGCCCTCGAATCGCCGGCCGCCCTGGCCTCGTCGCTCGCGCCGCCGGCCGCGCCCGGGCACTTCGACGAGCTGCGCGGCCTCGCCACGCCGGCCAGCGTGCCGCGGCTCGGCGTGCCCTCGCAGCCGGCGCCGCTGCACGACGCATCATCCCCGCCCCCGGCCAGCCCGGCCGAAGCCCCGGCCGATGAACGCGCTCCGCTGGCGCCGCACTGGGCCGGCTTCTTCGAGCAACTCGGCACCGACGGTTTCAGCGACCTGCCGCGCCGCGCCATCAGCCTGGAGCGCCAGATCCGCGACAACGGCGTCACCTACAACGTGTATGCCGACACCGACAGCCCGCAGCGGCCCTGGTCGCTCGATCTCTTCCCGCTGATCGTTCCGCCCGAGAGCTGGGCCGCGATCGAGGCCGGCACGCTGCAGCGCGTGCGCCTGCTCGATCGCGTCCTGGCCGACGTCTACGGCCCACAAAATCTGCTGGCCGAAGGCCTGCTGCCGCCCGCCCTGGTGCATGGCAACCCGGGCTACCTGCGCGCCATGCACGGCGTGCGGCCGCCGGGCGACACCTGGCTGCGCATCGCGGCCCTGGACCTCGCGCGCGGCCCCGACGGCAACTGGTGGGTGGTGTCGCAGCGCACCCAGGCGCCCTCGGGGCTGGGCTATCTGCTGGAGAACCGCCTGGCCATCGCGCGGCAGTTCCCGCAAGCCTTCGAGGCGCTGCACGTGCAGCGCCTGGCCGCCACCTACAACGCGATGATGGAGGGCCTGCAGCACATGTGCCCCGCCGGCCAGCCGCCGCACATCGTGCTGCTGACGCCCGGACCCTACAACGAGACCTACTTCGAGCACGCCTACATCGCGCGCTACCTGGGCATCACGCTGGTCGAGGGCAACGACCTCACGGTGCGCGACCAGCGGCTCTACCTCAAGACCTTGCAGGGCCTGCGGCCGGTCCACGGGCTGATCAAGCGCCTGGACGACCAGTTCCTCGACCCGCTGGAGCTGCGCGCCGATTCCACCCTGGGCGTGCCCGGCCTGCTGCAGGCGGTGCGCGCCGGCAACGTGCTGGTGGCCAACACGCCCGGCTCGGCCTTCCTCGAATCGCCTGCGCTGCTCGGCTTTTTGCCCGCACTGGCGCGCCGCCTGTTGAACGAAAAGCTGCTGCTGCCGGCCTTGCCCACCTGGTGGTGCGGCGAGCGGGCCGCCATGGAGGCCGTGCTGCCGCAACTGGCCGGCTGCACCATCAAGCCCACCTATGCCGGCGAGGACGGGCATGCCGGCTTCGAGACCCAGCTCGGCAGCCGCCTGAGCCGCCGCGAGCTCGACGAATGGGCCGGCCGCATCGTGCGCGAGGGCGAGGAATACACGGTGCAGAACTACCTGCCGATCGCGCAGATGCCGACCTGGAGCCAGGACCTCGGCGCGGGCCACATCGCGCCGCGCGCGGTGCTGCTGCGCGTCTTCGCCGTCTGCGTCGGCCCGCAGTCCTGGCGCGTGCTGCCCGGCGGGCTGGCACGGCTGGCGGCGGCCGACGCGCAGATCGCCTCGATGCAGCGCGGCGGCAGCAGTGCCGACGTGTGGGTGCAGACCCACGGCGAAGTCGACCGCACCACCCTGCTGCAGGCCCACAGCACGCCGGCCTCCCTGGCACGCCACCGCGCGCCGGTCACCAGCCGCGCGGCCGAGAACATGTTCTGGCTGGGCCGCTACACCGAGCGCGCCGAGAACGCCGTGCGCCTGGCGCGGCTCACGCTGGATCTGCTCGGCGGCGAGGACCCTTCGTCGCCCAGCCTGCTGACCTGGCTGCACGACATGGCGCGGCGCAACGCGCTGGTGCCGCGCGACGTGCCCAGCCTGCCGCGCTCGCGGCGCGTCTTCGAGCGCGCGCTGATCGCCGAGCTGGGCGACATCGACGAGGGCGGCAGCGTCGGCTACAGCCTGCGCTGCGTGCGCCAGGCCGCGGCCGCGGTGCGCGAGCGCCTGTCGCCGGACCACTGGAACCAGATCGTGCGCGCCGAGGCCGAGTTCTTGCGCCGCAGCGCCGAGCAGGCCGGCGAGCGCGGCGAAGGCGGCTACGCCAGCGCCGCCGCGCTGCGCATGCTCGAGTCCGCCAGCACCGCCCTGTCCGCCATGACCGGCGCCCAGACCGACCGCATGACGCGCGACGATGCCTGGCGCCTGCTCTCCATCGGCCGTCACATCGAACGCCTGGCCTTCCTCTCCAGCTCGCTGGCCGCCGGTTTCGAGCTCGGCTCGGTACACGACATGAACGGCTTCGAGGCCATGGTCGCGCTGTTCGACAGCACCATCACCTTCCACGCGCGCTACCAGCAGCGCCGCGACGTCGCCACCCTGGTCGACTTGCTGGTGCTGGACGGCGACAACCCGCGCTCGCTGGCCTGGGTCACGCAGACGCTGCGCGGGCGCATCGCGCGGCTCGCGGGCAGCGCGCCGGGCAAGCTCACGGCGCTGTCGCACGAGCTGCCCGACCCGGGCACCTGGACCCTCGAGCACCTGTGCGAGGCCGGCCCACGCGCGGACTACCTCGCGCTGGCGCAGCTGCTAGAGACCTGCGAGACCGCGGCCTACCATGTGTCGGATGCGATCGGCATCCGCTACTTCACCCTGACATTGGAATCGCTCCACTCCGTCGGGGCATAGGGCCGACCATGCTCCTGCACGTGACCCACGAAACGCGCTACGCGTACTCGCCCGCCGTCGAAACCGCCCAGCATCTGGCGCACCTCAAGCCGCGGGCCACGCCGTCGCAGCGGCTGGTGAGCCACGCGCTCACGGTCAGTCCGGAGCCCGCGCAACGCAGCGAGTCGCCCGACGTCTACGGCAACGCGCGGGCCTTCTTCGCCCTGGACTCCACCCACGAGGAGCTGGTGGTCACGGCCGAGAGCGTGGTCGAGACCGCCACGCCCGTGCTCTCGCCCGCCGCGGCGCGCGAGCTGCCCTGGGAGCAGGTGCGCGAGCGCTTCCGCTACGCCAAGGAAACGCGCTTCGATGCCGCGGCCGAATTCGTCTTCCCCTCGCACTACGTGCCCCGGCATGACGACTTCGCCGCCTATGCGCGGCCGAGCTTCGCGCCGGGCCGCCCGCTCTTCGACGCCGCGATGGACCTGGCGCTGCGCATGCACACCGACTTCGTCTACGACAGCGGCAGCACCGAGATCAGCACCCCGGCGATCGAGGCCCTGGCCCAGCGCCACGGCGTGTGCCAGGACTTCGCGCACATCATGATCGCCTGCCTGCGCACCCTGGGGCTGCCGGCGCGCTACGTCAGCGGCTACCTGCTGACGCAGCCGCCGCCGGGCCAGCCGCGGCTGCTCGGCGCCGATGCCTCGCATGCCTGGGTCTCGGTCTACATCCCGGGCGCCGACGGGCCGGGCGACTGGGCCGATTTCGACCCCACCAACGGCCGCCAGCCCGGCGAGGACTACGTGGCGCTGGCCATCGGCCGCGACTACTCCGATGTTTCGCCGATGCGCGGCGTGCTGCACGGCGGCGCGCGCCACACCCTGTCGGTCGGCGTCACGGTGCGGCCGCTGGAGGAGCTGCGGGCCGAGGCCGCGCCGGCGGTGCAGCAGGTGCAGCAGGTGCAGTCCCAGACCCAGACACAATCCCCATTCCAAGACCCCGACAAGGAACCCTCATGAGCATCGACGACAAACTGAAAAGCCTCGGCATCACCCTCCCGCCGGTCGCCATCCCCGCTGCCGCCTACGTGCCTTTCGTGCAGACCGGCAAGCTGGTCTTCCTCTCCGGCCATATCGCGAAGAAGGACGGCAAGCCCTGGGTCGGCCAGCTCGGCGCCGGGCTCGGCACCGAGGAAGGCAAGCAGGCGGCGCGCGCCGTCGCGATCGACCTCCTGGGCACGCTGAAGGCGGCCATCGGCGACCTGAACAAGATCAAGCGCATCGTCAAGGTGATGAGCCTGGTCAACTCGACGCCGACCTTCACCGAGCAGCACCTGGTGACCAACGGCGCCAGCGAATTCTTCGCCGAAGTCTTCGGCTCCGAGAAGGGCGCGCATGCGCGCAGCGCGTTCGGCGTGGCGCAGGTTCCCTTTGGGGCCTGCGTCGAGATCGAGCTGATCGCCGAGGTCGAGTAAGGACGCAGTCCAGCCGTCTCTGAACCGATCATGACGGAACAGGTACTCAGACACGCAGACCTGTTGGACCGCGCTATCGTGGTGTTCGGAGAGAACGCCCTCGGATTGGATGGCAACGCCTCATGCCTTGCTCGATGGCAAGACGCCCGCCGAGTTCGCCATCAACGAACTCGGTAGCGAGAAGGTCCGCCGCATCCTCGGCGCCATCGAGCACGGAGGCGTCGTTGGACCCTGTCCGTCCGGCGGGTCGCAACGACAAGCGCCAACGCCTGAACCACGCCGCTACGACCGCTCGGCCGAAGCGCTCAGGGCCAGCGTGCGCGGCGCCCGTCCCAGCATGCCGATGACGGCCGCGGCCACCAGCACGAGCGCGGCACTCATCAGCATCGTGTTCGCGATGCCGTAGCCGTCCACCACCAGCCCGCCGGCCAGCGCACCGCTGGCGATGGCGACCTGGAAGCCGCTCACCAGCAGCGCCTGCCCGGCCTCGGGCGCATCGGGCACCGCCTGCATCATCCAGCCGGTCAGCGCCACCGGGATCAGGCCGAAGGCCACGCCCCAGACCACGACCACGAGCGCGCCGCCCAGCATGCCGCTGCCAACCAGTGTCGACAGCACCAGTGCCGCAGCCAGCAGCAGCGCCGCCGCCAGCGCGGCCACGCGCACGCTGCGCGCCACCAGGCTGCCGCCGAAGAAGGTGCCGACGAAGCCGGTCGCGCCGTAGACCAGCAGCAAGCTCGTCACTGCGTCGGGCCCGAGCCCGAAGCTCTGCTGCAGCAGCGGCTTGAGGTAGGTGTAGGCCGCGAAATGGCCGGCGATGAGGAACAGCACGGCCAACAGCCCGACCTGCGCCATGCGGCGGGTGAGCGGCGTCAGCAGGTCGCGCGGCCGGATGGCGCGCGCCGGCGGCATCGAAGGCAGCAGCCAGATCTGCATCAGCAGCACCACCGCCGCGAGCAACCCGGTCGCCCCGAAGGCGGCGCGCCAGCCGGCCAGGTTGCCGATGAAGGCGGTGAGGGGCACGCCGAACACGGTGGCGCCCGAGATGCCGGCCAGCACGACGGCCATGGCACGCGCCTTCGAAGCATCCGGCACCAGTTGCGTGCCCGCGCCCGGCGCGAAGGTCCAGAAGCCGCCGATGCACAGGCCCAGCAGCAGGCGCGCGATCAGCATGGTGGCGAAGTCGGGCGCCAGCGCGGCCAGGAAGTTCGAGGCCACCAGCAGCGCACTGAGCGCGATCATCACCGTGCGCCGATCCAGCCGGCCCGAGGCCACGATCAGGGCCGGGCCGGCGAAGGCGGCCAGCACGCCGGGCATGGTGACCATCAGGCCGGCCGTGCCGTCGGAGACGCCGAGGCCGGCCGCAATATCCGTCAAGAGGCCGATGGGCAGGAACTCGGTCGTGACCATGGCGAAGGTGCCGACGGCGATGGAGCCGACCGCGAGCCAGGTGGGCCGCGTGGGCTCTTGCGTGCGCGCAGGCGCGAGCACGGCATCGTCGCAGGTGGTACAGGGAGCATTCATGGGCAGGGTCTTCAAAAAGAAAAGCCTGGGCCTTGGGGATGGCCCGGGCTCGTTGCAATGAAGGCCGAGTTTGACGGCGGGACATTGCCTCTCAAAGACGTCGCGGGGAAGTTGTCCGTTTCCCGATTGCCAACAATGCGGCTCGATAAAGCTTGATGCGCGAAGCGACTGCGCCGGTGGGCGCTGCGTTCACATCGAAGGTCCGGTGCCCTCACCCGGCCCTCTCCCAGGGGGAGAGGGAGTCACGCCGCGCCCGAGGAGCCTCGCACCACGAGTTCCCCCGGCAGCAGCAGCTGCCGCGGCGGCCCGTCGAGCCCGCGCAGCCGTTCGATCAGGCAGGTCGCGGCGGTGCGGCCGATGGCGTCCGTGGGCTGGGCGACGGCGCTGAGCCCCGGCCCGATCAGGGGCGCCCATTCGGGATCGTCGAAGCCCACGAAGCCGAGCTCGACACCGAAATGCCAGCCCAGGCGCGCCATCGCCGAGGCGACCCGCAGGGTCACGATCGCATTGCCGGACAGCACGGCGGCGCGGCGCCCGCCCCTCGCGCGCTTGCGCAGGGCGCGCAGGGCAGCGTCGAGCGCGTCGTTGTCCTCGCCGGTGCTTTCGAACACCTCGCCGGCAACGCGCGGCTGGTGCGCCGCGATGCAGTCGGCGAAGGCCGCCGTCCGCTCGCGCCGCGAGCTCACGCCCTGCAGCGGCTCGGTGATGTAGAGCAGCTCGCGGTGCCCGCCCTCGACCAGGTGGTCGCAGGCGGCCTTCATCGCGGCAGCGTTGTCCAGCGAGACGAAGTCGGTGTGCATGCCCTCGTGCCTCCGGTCCACCAGCACCGCGGGCTTGCCGTGCAGCGCGTCGGCATCGACCAGGCCGGCGCCTCGGCCCAGCGTGTTGAGGATGAAGCCGTCCACATGGTAGCCCGCGAGCGCATCGATGGCCTCGTGCTCGCGGTCGATGTCGTTGCCGAGGTTGAACAGCATCACCAGGTAGCCGGCCTCCTGGCAGGCCTTCTCGGCGCCGCGCAGCACGGCCACCGAATAGGGGTTGGTGATGTCGGCCACGATCAGGCCGATGAGGCGCGAGCGTCCATGGCTCAGGGCCTGTGCCATCGGACTCGGCGTGTAGGCCAGCCTCGCGACCGCGGCCTCGACCCGCGCGGCGATGTCGTCGCTCAGCAGGCGATCGCGGTGGTTGAGGAAGCGCGACACGGTGGCCTTGGAGACACCGGCTTCCTTCGCCACGTCGGCGATGGTGGCTCGCGCGGTCTTGTTCTTCAGGCTCATCGGAATGCCTTCGCCTTGGGCTGCGGCATTTGCCTGGGGAGCGGCCCGTCTGCTCATGGCGATGCCGTGTCGTAGACCGCCAGCGGCCGCTCGCCGGCGAGCGCCTTCAGCAGGTTGGTGACGGCCAGCTCGGCCATCGCATGCCGCGTCTCGTGCGTGGCCGAGCCGATGTGCGGCAGCGGGGTCACGCGCGGGTGGGTGCGCAGCGGCGAATCGAGGGGCAGCGGCTCGGTCGCGAAGACGTCCAGCCCGGCGGCGCGCAGCGTGCCCTGGTCGAGCGCGGCCAGCAGCGCGCGCTCCTGCACCGTGGCGCCGCGCCCGCCGTTGATGAAGATGGCGCCCGGCTTCATGCGGCCGAACACGCGCGCATCGATCATGCCGCGGGTGCTGTCCGACAGCGGCAGCATGGCCACCACGACATCGGCGCGCGCCAGCAATTCGTCCAGCGGCGTGTGCGCCGCCCGGCCCAGCAGCTCGGGCGCCTGCGCCGCCAGGTCGACGGCGCGCCGCGCGTGGTAGAGCACCGGCATGCCGAAGCCCAGGGCCGCGCGCCGGGCGATGGCCTGGCCGATGCGGCCGAAGCCCAGCAGGCCCAGCGTCTTGCCGTGCACGTCGTAGCCGAACAGATCCTCGCCGATGTTCTTCGTCCAACGGCCTTCGCGCACCAGGCTGGAAAGCTCGACCACGCGGCGGCTGGTCGCCATCAGCAGTGCGAAGACGGTGTCGGCCACCGTCTCGTCGAGCACGCCCGGCGTGTGGCACAGCTGGATGCCGCGCGCGTGCAGCGCCGCCAGCGGGTAGTTGTCCACGCCCACGGAGACGCTGGAGATCACTTCCAATTTCGGCGCGCGCGCGAGCAGCGCCTCGTCGACCGGGAAGCTGGAGCCGATCAGGGCCCGGGCCTCGGGCAGCGCGGCCTCGAAGGCGCCGCGCTGCGCCGCGATGCGCGGGTTGGCCACCGTGGGCTCGTGCGCCGCCTGCAGGCGGGCCAGCTGGTCCTCGGGCAGTTCGCGGAAGACCAGGACCTTCTTGCGCGTCACAGCCGTGCCTCGTCCAGTTGCGCCCGCGTCGGCAGGCCTTCCGTGTCGCCCAGCACCTGCACTGCGCGGGCACCGATCCAGGCGGCGCGGCGCACCGCATCGGGCACGGTCCTGCCCTCGAGCAGCGCGCTGATCACGCCCACCGCGAAGCCGTCGCCGGCGCCCACCGTGTCGATCACCTTGGCCACCGGAAAGCCCTCGACGCGGCCGCTGCCCGCCGCGTCGCTGTCGTAGTAGGCGCCCTGCGCGCCGAGTTTGACCACCACCAGCCTCGCGCCGCGCTCGCGATAGAAGCGCGCCACGCCCTCCGGCGTGCTCTGGCCGGTGAGCAGCAGGCCCTCTTCCAGGCCGGGCAGCACCCAGTCGGCGCGCGCGGCCAGTTCGTTGATCCAGTGCCGCATGGTCTCGGTCGAGGACCACAGCGTGGGCCGCAGGTTGGGGTCGAAGGAGATGCTGCGCCCGGCCGCGCGCATCACCTCCATGGTCCTCAGCGAAGCCTGCAGGCAGGTGTCGGAGATGGCGGCGAACACGCCCGTTGCATGCAGGTGGCGCGCCGAGCGCAGCCAGGCCTCGTCCACGTCGGCCGGCCCCATGTGGCTTGCGGCCGAGCCCTTGCGGTGGTACTCGACCGGCGGGTCGCTGCCGTCCGTCACGCGGCCCTTGAACTGGAAGCCGGTGCGCTGCGCCGGGTCGGTGGTCACATGCGAGCAGTCGATGCCCTCGGCCTGCATGGTCGCCAGCAGCGAGCGGCCCATCGTGTCGGTGCCGAGCCGGCTGGCCCAGCCGACCTTCAGGCCCAGCCGCGAGAGGCCGATCGCGACGTTGGTTTCGGCGCCGGCGGTGCGCTTGTGGAAGACGGTGGCGTTCTCGATGGGACCGGGCTGGTCGGCCACCAGCAGCAGCATGGCTTCGCCGAACAGCGCGACATCGAATTCGGAACTGGTCATGGCAGGACTTTCAGCGAACGGATGTGCGCGACCTGCTCGCGCGTGACGGCAAGCAGATCGTCGCCGACCAGAGGGTATTCGATGGCGTGCGGCACATCGGCAGGCAAAACCCGAAGCACGGCGCGCCAGGGCGCGAGCGAGTCGGCCAGCGCCACCGCCACCCACTTGGCGGGCAGGCGCTGCACGCCCTTGCAGTGCACGTAGCGCACGCGCGGCGCCAGCGCCCGGGCGGCCGCGAGCGGGCATTCGCCCACCCAATGCCAGTTGCCCATGTCGAAGGTCATGCCCAGGTCGAGCCCGGCCGCGTCGGCCGCACCGAAGAAAGCCTGCAGCGCGGGCAGCGTGCCGGCGCCGACGCTCTGGTCGTTCTCGATCAACAGCTCCACCGCCTGCGCATCGAGCAGCGACTTCAGCCGCGGCAGCGAGGCATGCGAAGCTGCGCCGAAGCCCCCGATCGACATCTTGAGCCGGTGCGCGCGCAGTGTGCCGGCCGCAGCCAGGCCGCGTACGAGCGCGCCTTCATCCAGGGTTCCGTCATGCGCCCACAGCCCCTGGGGGCTCGAGTAGACCGCTGCCAGGCCGGCCAGCGCAGGCAATTCGCCCGCCGCGTCGCGCAGCAGTTCCTCCCGCACCTCCACGCCGTCCGCTCCCGCCTCCAGCGCCAGCCGCGCACACCACAGCTGCCCGTGCCGCCCCACCTCGGCAGCGCCAAAGGACGACAGGGAGATCAATACATTCATTTGAGCTTTTCAGTGCGCCTGATGCGAGCTGAGGATCTGCCCGAGAAACTGCTTCGTCTTCTCGTGCTTCGGGCTGCCGAAGAACTCCCCCGGCGGCGCCTGCTCGACGATCTTGCCATCGGCCATGAAGATCACGCGGTCTGCCACGCTGCGCGCGAAGCCCATCTCGTGCGTCACGCACAGCATGGTCATGCCGTCCTCGGCCAGGCCGATCATGGTGTCGAGCACTTCCTTGACCATCTCGGGGTCCAGCGCCGAGGTGGGCTCGTCGAACAGCATGATCTTGGGCGACATGCACAGCGCCCGCGCGATCGCCACGCGCTGCTGCTGCCCGCCCGAGAGCTGGCTCGGGTACTTGTGGGCCTGCTCCGGGATGCGCACGCGCGTGAGGTACTTCATCGCCACCTCCTCGGCCTGCTCTTTCGACATGCCGCGCGAGCGCATCGGCGCCAGCGTGCAGTTCTGCAGGATGGTGAGGTGCGGGAACAGGTTGAACTGCTGGAACACCATCCCGACTTCGGCACGCACCGCATCGACGTTCTTGCCGCCGGCCGTGAGCTCGATGCCGTCGACCACGATCCTGCCCTTTTGCACCGTCTCGAGCCGGTTGATGCAGCGGATCAGCGTCGACTTGCCCGAGCCCGAAGGCCCGCAGATCACGATGCGCTCGCCGGTGCGCACCGACAGGTCGATGCCCGTCAGCACCTGGAAGGTGCCGTACCACTTGTTCACCGCATCCATGCGGATGATCGATTCGGCACCGGCGTGGGTAGCGACTGCGTGGTTCATGGAGACGCTCAGTTGAGTTTCGGCAGTTCCGTCTGCAGCCACTTGTTGTAGAGCTTGTTGAGCTCGCCGTTCGCCGTGTTCTTCGACACGAACTCGTTGACGTTCTTCAGGAGCTCGTCCTGGCCCGGACGCATGGCGATCGCCATGGCTTGCTGCACCAGGGTGAACTTGTTCTCGAAGGTGTTGGCCGGCACGCGCTTGGCGATCTGCGCCGCCACGGTGACGGAGCAGCCGATGGCGTCGACCTGCCCCGAGATCAGCGCCTGCATGGCCGAGGCGTCGTCGTCGAAGCGGCGGATCTCGGTGCCCTCGGGCGCTGCCTTGGTCACGGCCACGTCCTGCGTGCTGGCACGGGCCACGCCCACGCGCACGCCCTTCAGGTCGGCCGCGCTCTTGATGTTGCTGCCGGTCTTGCCGTAGAGAACGATGGTCGCGGCCGCGTAGGGCTGCGAGAACTGCACCTGCTTGGCACGCTCGGGCGTCACCGCCAGCGAAGCCACCAGCAGGTCGACCTTGTTGGTCAGCAGGAAGGGGATGCGGTTCGGGCCGGTGACCGGCACGATGTTGGCCTTGACGCCCCAGTCCTTGGCCAGCAGCTTGGCGACGTCGGCGTCGTAGCCGTCGGGCTGGTTCTGCGCATTGGTGGTGCCGTAGGGCGGAAAGTCGACCAGCATGCCGATGGTGACCTCGCCCTTCTTCTTGATGTCGGCCATGGACTGGGCCGAGGCGAGCGGTGCGAAGGCGGTCAGCGCGGCGCCGAGGCCGAGCGCGGCGATGGCGGCGCGGCGGGTGGTGAAGAGGGTCATGTGGAAGGCTCCGTGATTTGAGGACGTGAAGAGGAAAGAAAAAGGCGCAATCAGCGAGCGAGCGCCCGTGCGCGCCGGCGCTCCATGCGCGCTGCCATGAGCGACAGCGGCCAGCAGATGGCGAAGTAGATGGCCGCCACGGTCGTGAACACGTACAGCGGCTGGAAGGTCGCGTTGTTGATGATCTGGCCGGCCCGCGTGACCTCGGTAAAGCCGATGATCGCGGCGAGCGACGTGCCCTTGATGATCTGCACCCCATAGCCCACGGTCGGCGCCAGCGCGATCTTGAAGGCCTGCGGCAGCACCACGTCGCGCATGCGGCTCGCATAGCCCAGATTGAGTGCGTGCGCGGCCTCGGCCTGGCCGCGCGGAATCGCCTCGATGCAGCCGCGCCAGATCTCGCCGAGGAAGGCCGCGCTGTTGAGCACCAGCGCCACTCCGGCGGCGACCCACGGGTTGATGTCGAAGCCGATCACCGGCGCGCCGAAGAAGATCAGGAACACTTGCAGCAGCAGGGGCGTGCCCTGGAAGATCTGGATGAAGCCGGTGGACAGAAGCCGCGCGGTCTTGCTTTCCGAAGTGCGCGCCAGCGCGATGAAAAGCCCCAGGATCGCACCGCCGATGAAGGCGATCAGCGACAGCGCCAAGGTCCACTTGGCCGCTTCGAGGATGAAGAGGAAGTCGGGAAAGCCGAAGGTACGCATGTTTGACAGGGCCTCAGCGACGGTCCGGGTAGTTGAGCGTGCGCCGGTAGATCAGCTTGAACAGCGCCGAGAACGCGAGCGCGAGCGCCAGGTAGATGCCGGCCACGACGATGTAGATCTCGAAGCTGCGGAAGGTCTGCGACTGCAGGTTGGCGGCGACCGAGGTCAGGTCGTCGGCCGAGATCACCGACACCACCGCGGAGCTCAGCATCAGCAGGATGAACTGGCTGGTGAGCGCGGGGTAGATGGCCTTCAGCGCCGGCTTGATGATCACGAAGCGGAAGATCTCCCAGGGCTTGAGGTTGAGCGCCCTGCCCGCTTCGATCTGGCCCTTGGGAATGGATTCGATGCCCGCGCGGATGATCTCCGTGGCATAGGCGCCCAGGTTGACCACCATCGCGGTGAGCGCCGCGGTGTAGGGCGACCAGCGCAGGCCGACGGCCGGGAGCGCGAAGAAAAAGAAGAACAACTGCACCAGGAAGGGCGTGTTGCGGATCACCTCGATGTAGGCGTTGACGACGAAGCGCAGCCAGCCCGGCCCCGAGGTCTTGCCCCAGGCACAGAAGATGGCCACCACCAGGCCGAGCAGCGTGGCCACGAGCGAGAGCTGGATGGTGATCCAGGTGCCCTTCAGCAGCAGCGGCCAGGCGGCGAAGACGGCGTCGAACTGGAATTGGTAGTTCACGGGGGATGGGGGTTCGGGGCGGGTGCATTCGCGCTTGCGAAGGCACCGAAGAAGGGCATTCCGGAGGGTGGGTCCAGTTTACTGAAACCGGTTTCAGCACCAATCAGGGATTTCCCTAGACACCCACATCCGCTTCCTCGCCCGCATGCCTACACTCGCGGCATGCAGCAGATCACTCCAACCTTAGAGGCTGCGGCGCAGGCGGCGAACGCCGGCACGGCGCCCGCCGTGCGCCACCTGCGCGCAACCCTGCTGTGGCCGCTGCGCCTGATGCCGACGCAGGCGCCACCAGAGCAGAAGCGGCGCAGTCCCTGGCAAGTGCTCAAGGAATCGGGCGATGCCTCGCCCTGGCGCGAGGAAGTCGACGAATACACGGGCAGCAGCGAAGGCTTCCACGAGCGTCACTACAACGAGTTCGTGAGCTTCCTGCCCTACGTGCAACGCTTCCTCTACGGCGAAGGCCGCCGCGGCCGCGAGGCCGGCGGCACGGGCGGAGAGTCGCCGATGCGCGTCTTCCGCCGGCGCGACATCGCCGCCGTGCGCGTGATGGCGCGCCCGGGCGATGCGCCCGTCACGCTGCAGGTGGTGCACACCGATCTGTATTTCTTCTTCGACGTCGACGTGGTGATGCTCAACATGGAAGTCGGCACCGACGACCTGAGCCTGCCGCAGGCGCAGGAGGTCCTCTACCGCTTCGGCCGTGCCTACCCGGGCGGCTGGGATGCCCAGGGCGCGGCGCTGCATTGCATGGCCAGCGTGGAGTGGCTGGATGCCCAAGGGCGCGTGCTCGCGAGCTCCGATGCGCAGCAGCGCGACCTCTTCCTCGAGCATGTGGCGGAGCACCGCGCACCGCGCATCGCCGCGCACTGGGCCTGGCTGATGCTGCCCCTGGTGAGCGACCATTCGGGGGAGCCGGGCGCGCTGCGCTTTCGCCAGCTCGAGTACTACCGCATGCCGCTGATGGCCTACCTCGCGCTCGACGATCCGCGCCGGCTCTCGCGTGCCGACTTCATCCGCCTGGCGCTCGTCACCGGCGCGGCCGAGCCCGCGGTCGGCGGCAGCGGCCCCCTGCCCTTCGCCGAGGAGCACCTGGCGGACTTCGAGCAGCGCTATTGCTACGACCGCTTCTGGGTCGACGCCGGCAGCGCGCCGAACACGCGCTACCTGTGCAGCGGCCGTTCGCTGGTCGTGATCGGCACCGCGGACTCCGAGTTCTTCTGCTGCCGCGACCGCGGCGTGCTGGCGCAGTTCCGGCACCAGCACTTCCTGCTGTTCCTGATCGCGCATTTCCAGAAAGCGGCGCTGCTGATGTTCTCCGACCGCCTGGTCGAGGCACTGCGCCGGCTCGACGTGCACGACATCGCGAGCGTCAAGAACTTCAAGCGCGCGATCCGCTCGAGCTTCGAGAGCTTCCTGCGCTTCACGCACCGCTATTGGTTCCACGAGATCTCGGAGCAGGCGCAGGTGCGCGCGCTGTCGCACCTGTGCGCCACGCACCTGGGGCTCGATCCGCTCTATGAGGAGGTCAAGGAGCGCATCGCCGACATGAACACCTATCTCGACGCCGACAGCCTGCGCCGCCAGGCCAACACGGTGGTGCGGCTCACGGTGGTCACGCTCTTCGGCCTGATCGGCACGGTCACCACCGGCTTCCTGGGGATGAACCTGCTGGCCGAAGCCGATTCGCCGCTGTGGAAGAAACTGCTGTGGTTCGGCGTGGTGGGCGGATTCACCACCTGGCTCACCTTCTACACCATGATCAAGTCCAAGCGGCTCTCGGACTTCATCGACGCGCTGTCGGACGAGCGGCACAGCTTCAAGAGCCGGCTCGCGGTGCTGGCGCAGGTGTGGCGGCCCGGCTCGGACTGAAACCGCGACGGCCACACGAACAGGCAAGCCTCATGTCCGATCACATCATCACCTTCAACGCCGGCTCGTCCTCGATCAAGTTTGCGCTGTTCTCGATCGGCGCCGATGGCCTCTTGCGCCGCGCGGCCGCAGGCCAGGTCGATGGGCTGGGTGCCGGCGCGCACCTCGCGGCGAAGGCCGCGGACGGCCGCGTGCTGCACGACGACGACCTGCCCGCGGGTGACCGGGTCGGCCATGGCGACGCACTGGCCGCGATCCTCGCGCTGATGCAGGCCGAGTTCCCGCAGCTGCGCTTCGCCGCCATCGGCCACCGCGTCGTGCATGGCGCCGCGCGCCTCAGCGCCTCGACGCTGATCGACGATGCGGTGCTGGCGTCGCTGCGCACCCTGGTGCCGCTGGCGCCGCTGCACCTGCCGAACAACATCGTCGGCATCGAGGCCACCCTGCGCGCTTTCCCCGGCGTGCCGCAGGTCGCCTGTTTCGACACCGCCTTCCACCGCGGCGGCGGCTTCCTGAGCGAAGCCTATGCACTGCCGCGCGATTACTTCGAGGCCGGCATCCGGCGCTACGGCTTCCACGGCCTGTCCTACGAGTACGTCGCCGGGCGCCTGGCCGAGCTCGCGCCGCACGAGGCCGCAGGACGGGTGATCGTCGCCCACCTGGGCAACGGCGCCTCGATGTGCGCGCTGCGCGGCGGGCGCTCGATCGACACGACGATGGGCTTCAGCGCGCTCGACGGCCTGCCGATGGGCACGCGCAGCGGCGCCATCGACCCGGGCGTGCTGCTGCACCTGCTGCAAACGCACGGCTATGACGCGGCGCGCCTGTCCGACCTGCTCTACAAGGAGTCGGGCCTCAAGGGCCTGTCGGGCATCTCGCACGACATGCGCGAGCTGGAGGCCTCGGAGGACCCGCACGCGAGCGAGGCGATCGCGTATTTCTGCGCCTGCATCCGTCGCCAGGCCGGTGCGCTCGCGGCATCCCTCGGCGGCATCGATGCCCTGGTCTTCACCGGCGGCATCGGCGAGAACTCGGCGCGGGTGCGCGCCGCCGTGCTGGGCGGGCTGGACTGGCTCGGCATCGACTTCGACCCCGCGGCCCAGCCCGAGGGACGCGAGGACCGCGTGATCTCGGCCCCCGGCTCGCCGGCCAGCGCGTGGGTGATCGCAACCGACGAGGAGGCCGTGATCGCGCGCCACGCGCTGCGCCTGGTCCGCGCGGGCATTCAGGGCGCGACGACGGCTTCGACGGTGGCGCGCCACACCAAGGCCAGCTTGCCGTAGCCCTGCGGATTGGGGTGGATCTCGTTGAGCCAGTCGTTGCTGTCGCCGGTGGCGCCGGCGTCCGCACGGGTCAGCGTACCGAGCGTGTCGATCACGTGCACGTTCGCAAGGCCCAGCGTGCGCACCACGCCGGCCAGGCGCTCCATCAGGTGGTCGACCAGGGGCTGGTGCATCGGCTCGGGAATGCCGTGCGCCCTCAGCGCCGGCAGCAGCCAGGGCCCGCGGCCCGGCGCCGCGGGCAGATCGTTGGGCGTGGCGTAGTCGTAGGTGTGGACGAAGATCGGCGTGGCGGCGTTGTGCGGACTGCCGGCGGCCAGCTGCGACACCATCGCGAAGTTGGCGCGCAGATAGGTCTCGAACGCCGCCCAGGCCTCGGGATGGATGCAGTCTTCGGGTGAAGCCGGGTCGCTGCCGGCCGGCAGCAGGCGCAGCAGCTGCTGGCCGACCAGGCGATCGCTGACGGCGTCGATCAGGTCGTTGCCGCCGCCGCTCAGCAGGATGGCATCGAAGGGCCAGCTGCGGGGCCCGTCGGCGAGCAGCGTCGCGAAGGCCGGGTCGCGCCACCAGTCGACCATGTGGGCCAGCGTGTCGCTGGGGCGCGCGGTGCTGGTCACCAGCGTGCTGCGCGTGAAGACCAGCCGGTTCAGCAGGTTGTTGCCCAGGAGCGAGCCAAACGAAAACCACGAGTCCCCCTCCGCCAGCATGTGCCGGCCGAAGTCCGAGGGGCTCACGCTGTTGTCGCCGAAGCCGAGCTGCTCCGGCCGCACGATCACGACGGGCCTGCCGTTGGTTGCCATGGTTTTGCTCCTAAACCGTCATCCGTGATCGCTTGGCCTGGAACCGGCTCGTCGAGCTCGGATGGGTGCCTTGCCGGGGCTTCGTTGTCGGCTTCATTCGTAGTGCGACCACATTCTCAGCACACGCACGGTGCGCTTCTTCTTGAATACTTCGTAGACAAGTCGATGTTGAATGTTGATTCGGCGCGAATAGGCCCCATCAAGGTCCCCTACAAGCTTCTCATAAGCAGGCGGATTCTGAAATGGATCGTTGGCCAAGACTTCGAGAAGCTCTTGAGCCTTCTCCCTCAGCCCCGCAGCCGATAGCTTCTTCGCATCCTTCAACGCATGCTTGGCATAAACCACGGTCCACTTCACCAGGCAACTGCCTTTGCGCTCTTATCCAAAGGCTCGGCCATGCCCTTCTTGATGGACTCACGCATGCCGGGAACCGACAGAAGGTAAAGGGTCTCCTGAATCGCCTGCCAGTCCTCGGCCGATACCAAGACTGCGCTGCTGCGCTTGCCGGAGATCAGCACGGGCTGGTGGGATTCGGCAGCTTGGTCGATAAGCCGATACAGGCTGGCGCGTGCTTGGCTGGCGGTGACGAGTGTGGCCATCGAGTTCTCCTAAGGTGCCGGTTAGCGTACGTTAAAACGTACACAGGTCAATGATAGCGGCTTGGCTCGCATCGCGGAGGACGCAGGTTTCATTTCAGCGATTCAGCGCACCCATGCCTTCAGTTCGCCAGCGGCCCGCCGGTGCGCGGCAGCCACACCTCGATGTTGCTCTTCGTCTCGGCGCCGCCCTGCGGACGCAGCTTGATGGCCCAGGGCTGGCCGGTGGGCGAGGCGGCGGTCTGGATCAGGGCCTGGGCGCAGGGGCGCGTCTTCTCGTCGCGGATGATCACGGTGGGCTCCGGATGGCCCACCGGCGGCGAGCGTCCGGCCCGGCGCGAGGTGCTCAGCACGTCCTCGATGGGCGGCACCGAGGCGCCCAGCGTGCGCCAGGGCCCGCGCCAGCTGCGCACCTTGTCGCGCAGCGCGGGGCCGTAGATCTGGATGTAGACGACCGTGCCCGCGCAGACATCGGGCGCGGGCGGCGGTGGCGGCTGGGGTGCCTCGGCGCCGTTTGACGGCGCGACACCCGGACCCGGCGCCGGCACCGGGTAAGGTCGCGGCACGGGCGGCCTCGTCATCGGCACCTCCACCGACGCGACCTGCGGCCCTTCGGGCATGAGGTCCAGGAAGCGGTCGCGCAGCCACACCACCGCCGGAAACGGCGTAGGCAGGATGCCGCTGCAGTTCTGCTTGGAGCCGACCTGGCCGGTGTAGTCGCGCGCCCAGTAGCGCGGCGCGCAGGGCGGCGCCTGCGCCGGCTGCAGGCAGTCGATGCCGTTGCCGGCGTCGAGCAGGCGCGCGCAGGCCGGCGCGCGCGCCTCCGGCGGCTCCTTGGCGCAGGCCTGCTTGGCGTCGTCCACGATGCGCACCGAGAGCCGGAACTTGGCCATGAAATTGTCGCGGCCGTCGCGGCACAGCAGGTCGCCGGTGCGCAGCAGCTCGGCCGCGAGTTGCGCCGGCGCATCGCCGCTCGGGGCGCTCGGGGCGCTCGCCTGCAGGCGGGCCCAGCGCTCGGTCAGTTCCTTGAAAGAGCTGTTCTCGGACTTCTCCGTCTCGGCCCGCTGCGCGCGCCAGCTGTCGATGCCCTGCCAGGCCGCGACGCCGAAGGTGGCGGCGGTGCCGATGCCCACCGAGGCGGTGACCGCGCCGGCCCGCATCACGCGCGCCTGCAGCCGGCTCATCGAGCCGACGGCGGCCGCGGTGGCGCCGTCCTTGTCCTGCCCCTCGGCGCCGACCTGTGCGGCGCCTGCCTTCACGACCGCCTGCGGCTGGCCGTCGTCGGGCACGAACATGCCGGGCGCGCCCTGCGCCACCTGCTCCAGCATCTCGGCTTCCAGGCGCGTGCCGATCTCGGCGCCGAGGCGGAAGTAGCTCTCCCACTGCGCCTCGTCGAAGAACTGGTCGGTGGTGGGCTGCTGCGGGAACAGCGGATTGGCGGCCTTGAAGTTCACCAGGTCCACCGGCAGCGCGGCCGAGACATTGGGCTTGACCAGCACGATCTGCCCGGTCGCGCCGCTGGCGTAGCGCACCTGCGCCAGCGCCAGGCACGCCTGGCTGTTGGACGAGGCCAGGTCGTTGAGCGAGCCGAAGGCGCCCAGGTGCGCCCAGTCGGCACCGGGCCGCGGCTTCATGAAGGTGATCTCGGCGTTGAGGTCGATGCGCGCGCGGCGGATCAGCACCTCGAGGTCGCAGAAGCGGTAGTCCGGGTCGGCGCCGCAATCGGCGATCACGATCAGCGCCGCCTGCTGGCGCAGCAGCGCATAGGCGCCGGTGTTCTCGAAGTGGCCGCCGTCGCTCAGGTACCAGTTGGCGGAGCTGCTGCCGGGAAAGATGCCGAAGCATTCGAGCAGCATGAAGCGGGTCTTCATCAAGAGCGGGCTGCCGTGCACGGCGGCGCCGCTCTGCACGATGCCGGCCTCGGCGCTGTTCCACCAGTAGCCCAGGCGCAGTCCCGCGAACACCGACAGCGCGGCGATGCCGCGCTTGGTCAGGCGCCCGAGGCCGGGGGCGAAGGCCGCGCCCGAGATCGCGGTCCACGCGCCCAGCGTGAGCGCGCCGTCGCCGTGCGCCTGCGCCCAGCCGGCGCCGCCGGCCTGCATCCAGCCCTGCGGACCGATGGTGAGCGGCAGGCTGCGGCGGTCGCGGTTGAAGAGCTTCTGCTTGGTGTCGTGCGTCTGGTTGATGCACACGTTGACCAGGTGGACCGGCCCGCCGTGCAGGTGCGGCGCGTAGTGCAGCTGGGAGATGTCGTCATGCGCGTCGACCTGGCCCACCGGCACCTGCGGCGGCGCCAGCCCCGACACCTGGTCGGTCGGGCTGGCGCCCAGCCGCCGCGCATTGGCCGCGCCCAGGTAGCCGCGCACGATCCGCGCCTTGTAGAACATGTGCAGCGAGGAGACGTTGAGAAAACCGAAGTTGCGTCCCGTCACCAGCGCATAGCTGAAGACGATGACGAAGATGGTGCCCAGCCAGACCCAGCCGCGCGAGAAGTCCAGCCCGCCCTGCGTGAAGACCGGCAGCAGCGTGGCCGCGTACACCACGCCCACCCACCAGGCTGCGAGGCAGAAGGCCAGCAGCAGGCCCAGCAGGCTCGCCAGGCTGAGCACCATCGTCTTGCCGATGCCGGGCGCCTGCTGCTTCTGCGACAGCAGCATCGGCAGCACGCCCCGCAGCGCCGCGGCCACCACCAGCAAGGTGGCGCCGTAGAAGGCGCGCAGGTCCTGGCTCTCGGCCGCAATCCACCAGGCGGCGCGATCGAGCAGGCCCAGCATCACGATCAGCAGCGCGGTGTTGATCACCGAGGCGAGGCCATCGGTCAGGTCGTTGCGCAGCTCGGCGGGCGAGCGCTTCCGGCTGCGCCACAGCACCCACAGCAGTGCCACGACCCAGCACATGGCGAAGCCGACGAAGGCCGGCGCCAGCCACGGCGCCCCGCTGTAGTGGCGCACCAGCTGCGGGCCGACCCAGCAGGCGGCGGCGGCGAGCACGCACCACATCGCCACCTGCAGCAGCATGAAGGCCGTGGATTTCCTGTCGCGCACCGACCAGTAGCCGCAGGCCAGCACCACGGAGGCGATGAAGGGGCCCACCAGCGTGAACCACAGCGTGGGCCATTGGGTGGCCCACTGGACCAGCAGGCGCAGCGAATGCACGCTGGCCAGGTCGCTGACGCCGACCACCGAGTCGGGCGGCACGCTGTTGAGGTCGACCGCGCGGAACACCGAGTCCCACAGCAGCAGGTTGACGGCGGCCAGCACCATGCCGATCAGGCCGGCGGCGATCGCGATCTCGATGTGCGTGCCCAGCAGGTTGCGCAGGTAGAGCGCGCCGGCGAACAGCGTGTCGCGCAGGCCGCCGGGGATCAGGTAGCGGCCGTTGCCGCGCAGCCACCAGCCGAAGCGTGCACGGTCGACGTCGCCGAAGGCGCGCTCGATCTCGCGCACCTCCTCGGCCGACCTGGCGTTGGTGCACAGCCGTCCCAGGGTGGCGCCGACGTAGCCGCCGCCCGAGACGGTGGAGACCAGGTCGAACCTGAGCAGTTGCCGGCGCGCGGCCAGCGACTTGAGCAGGCCGAGGCAGAAGGTCGCGCTGCGGATGCCTCCACCCGACAACGCCAGGCCCCAGGGCCTGTGGCCGTCGTCGACGCCCGCGAGCGCTTGGCGCCGTGCGGTCACCAGCTTCTGGATGGTCTCGTCCATGCGGCTCCTGGTTCGGTGGACGCTGTTCGGCGTGGAATATTTCACGCCTCGCAAGGGGCGGCAATGCCGCGAACGGTCTATGCCGGACCGCTGGGCCCAGCGGTTAAGCTCGCCCCCGACCCGGGCCCCTCCGGCCCGCTCCGGAAAGCCACGCCATGCCCTCCGACACGCCGCACGTCGATCCCCGCAGCTCCGTCTGCGCGCGCCTGCTGGGCCGCAGCATGGTGCTCGCCCTGTTCTGCGCCCTGGTGGCCGGCTGCGCCGCTACCGCCAGCAGCGCCTGCGAAACGGCCTACGCGGGCTCGCCGCAGTTCAAGAACTGCCTGTTCGAGAACGCGCCCAATCCGCAGGCCCTCCCCTCCGCCAGCCCGTGGAAGATCTGGTCACGCTTCCTGGTGGCCAGCAAGACCGACACGGTGCCGGTCGACCCGATTCCCGTGCGCACGCTGGACGCGGCGCAGCTCGAGGCGCTGGACCGCGATGCCAATCACGTCATCCGCCTCGGCCATTCCTCGCACCTGCTCAAGCTGCGCGGCAAGTACTGGCTGATCGACCCGGTGTTCGGCGAGCGCGCCTCGCCCTTCTCGTTCATCGGGCCGAAGCGCTTCCACAAGCCGCCGATCGCGTTGGAGCAGTTGCCGCCCATCGAGGGGCTGATCCTTTCGCACGACCATTACGACCACCTCGACGTGCCGACCATCGAGTACCTGGCGCAGCGCGTGAAGCGCTACTTCGTGCCGCTGGGCGTGCGCGCCCGCCTGCTGGAGATGGGCGTGCCGGCCGGGCACGTGGCCGAGTTCGACTGGTGGCAAGCCGCCGAGCACGACGGCGTGCGGCTCACCGCCGCGCCGGCCCAGCACTTCTCGGGCCGCACGCTGAACGACCGCAACAAGACCTTGTGGGCCTCCTGGATCGTCGAAAGCGGACGCGAGCGCATCTACTACAGCGGCGACTCGGGCTACTTCACCGGCTTCCGGCAGATCGGCGAGCGCTTCGGCGGCTTCGACCTGGCGCTGATCGAGAACGGCGCCTACGACCCCTACTGGCCTTCGGTGCACATGACGCCCGAGGAGAGCGTGCGCGCCTTCGAGGACTTGCGCGGCAAGGTGCTGTACGTGGTGCACAACAGCACCTTCGACCTCGCCTTCCACACCTGGCACGACCCGCTGGAGCGCATCGCGAAGCTGGCGCAGGCCAAGAAGATCGAGCTGGCGACGCCCGTGATCGGGGAGGTGCTGACGATCGGGCAGCCGAGGAGCAATGCGTTGTGGTGGGAAGGCCTGAGGTAATGCACTGGAATGACAAGAAAATAGGAATCTGGATCAGTGCTTGACGCAATGCGAGACCGGCCCTGTCAGCTGCATCGAAAAGGACCAAGCCCATGTCGATCCACACCGTTCCAAGCCGAGATTTCGCGCGCGATGTTGGCCACGCCAAGCGGCTGGCGGCCGAGGGCCCGGTATTCATCACCGACCGCGGAAGACCTGCTTTTGCGCTGCTGAAGATCGAGGACTACTACCAACTCAGCGGCGGCCAGCGCGAGCTCTCACTGTTGGAGCTGATGGAAAGCCTGCCGCCTACAGAGGGCATCGATTTCGATGCACCGCGCGTGCAGTCGAGCTGAAGCTTCCAGAGGAAAGCTGACGAATGTACGTGCTGGACACGAATGTCCTTTCGGAACTGCGACCAGGAAAGCCGCAAGCTTCGGCCACCGTGCGCGCCTGGGCCGCGACCATGTCGCACAGCCAATTCTTTTTGTCGGCTGTCGCGGTGGTCGAGCAGGAGATCGGGATCGTGCGGCTGGAACGATCCCTGGCATCAAGCTTTTCGACCCATGGGCGTACGAGGCATGACCTTGAGCTCTGGCTTGCCAGCGCGCAAGTTTCAGATCAGCGATCCCGATTCACTTTCCTGCGCTCGCGCGCCCGCCGCACCTGCCGGCTCTGCGCGGACTCCGCGGCCCGACGCTCCCGCTCGCGGCGCTTGTCTCGCACACGCCTGGACAACCAGCGCGCGAGCAGGAAGCTCGCGGCGCTGGTCACGATGAGGACGAAGATGCCGACCGGCCCGAAATCCATCATTCGAAGGCGTCCTCAGAGCACGCGCACGACGCCCGTCGGCTTGAAGCCCAGGTCCGCCGCCTTGCCCTTGCGCGCACGGCTGCCGCGCGCGTTGTTGAGCGTGCGGATCTCCAGCGTCTCCTCGCGTTCCTTGCCGCCGCGGCCGATGCCCTCGATCCGCACGCTGCGCGTGTAGGCAGCGGCGCCGGCCAGGGTGTCCTTGGCATCGAGGTCGATCAGCGTGAGCCCGCGGCCGCCCTTGGGCAGCGCCTTCATCTCGAGGATCTCGAAGGTCAGGATGCGCCCGCCCGTGGAGGCGCAGGCCACGTGGGTCGCCGCCGGCATGGGCTCGGCGCCGCTCGCGCCGCCGACCAGCGAGGGCCGGCACAACTGCTCGCCCTCGCCCACGTCGATGAAGGCCTTGCCGCCGCGCTGCCGCGAAATCATGTTCTCGACCGAGGCGATGAAGCCGTAGCCGCCCGTGTTGGCCAGCAGCAGCGCGGCCCCGCTCGGGCCCGCGAAGTAGTGCGCAGGATGCGTGCCGCTCTCCAGGTCGATCAGCGTGGTGATCGGCTGGCCGTCGCCGCGGCCGCCCGGCAGCGAGGCCACGGCCACGCTGTAGACGCGCACGCTCTTGTCCTTGGCCGTGCCGAAGACCAGCAGCGTGTCCACCGAGCGGCACTCGAAGGCGCCATAGAGCGCATCGCCGGACTTGAAGCTGTACTCGGGCGCGGCGGCGCCGGCGGCGCGCTCGCTGGCCCAGCCCTTCTGCGTGCGCACCCAGCCCTTCTGCGAGACGATCACCGTCACCGGCTCGTCGACCACGCGCACCTCGGCCACGGCGCGCTTCTCGGCCTGGATCAAAGTGCGGCGCGGGTCTTCGAAGCTCTTGGCGTCGGCCTCGATTTCCTTCACCAGCAGGCGGCGCAGCGCGGCCGGGGTCGCCAGGATGTCTTCGAGCTTCTTCTGTTCCTCGCGCAGGTTCTTGAGCTCCTGCTCGATCTTGATGGCCTCCAGCCGTGCCAGCTGGCGCAGCCGGATCTCGAGGATGTCTTCGGCCTGGCGCTCGCTGAGGTTGAAGCGCGCGATCAACGCGGCCTTCGGGTCCTCGGCGGCGCGGATGATCGCGATCACCTCGTCGATGTTGAGCAGCACCAGCTGCCGGCCCTCGAGGATGTGGATGCGGTCCTGCACCTTGCCGAGCCGGTGGCGCGAGCGCCGCTCGACGGTGATCTCGCGGAAGGCGATCCACTCGCCCAGCATCTGGCGCAGCGACTTCTGCGTCGGCTTGCCGTCGATGCCGACCATCGTGAGATTGATGGGTGCGGAGCTCTCGAGCGAGGTCTGCGCCAGCAGCGTGGTGATGAACTCCTCCTGGCTGATGCGCGAGGTCTTGGGCTCGAACACCAGGCGCACCGGCGCGTCCTTGCTGGACTCGTCGCGCACCACGTCGAGCACTGCGAGCACGGCCGCCTTGAGCTGGGTCTGCTCGGCCGTCAGCGCCTTCTTGCCGGCGCGGACCTTGGGGTTGGTGAGCTCCTCGATCTCCTCCAGCACCTTCTGCGTGCTGACGCCCGGGGGCAGCTCGTTGACCACCAGCTGCCACTGGCCGCGCGCGAGGTCCTCGATCTTCCAGCGCGCGCGCACCTTCAGGGAGCCGCGGCCCGTGCGGTAGGCCTCGGCGATTTCGGCCGGGCCGCTGATGATCTGGGCACCGCCGGGGTAGTCGGGCCCGGGCACCAGCGCGAACAGTTCCTCGTCGGAGAGCTTGCCGTTGGACTTGATCAGCGCCACGCAGGCGTCGGCCACCTCGCGCAGGTTGTGGCTGGGGATCTCGGTGGCCAGGCCGACCGCGATGCCGCTGGCGCCGTTGAGCAGCGTGAAAGGCAGCCGCGCAGGCAGGAGGCGCGGCTCCTCGGTGGAGCCGTCGTAGTTGGGAATGAAGTCGACGGTGCCCTCGTCGATCTCGTCGAGCAAGAGGCTGGTGATGCGCGACAGCCGCGCCTCGGTGTAGCGCATGGCCGCGGCACCGTCGCCGTCGCGGCTGCCGAAGTTGCCCTGTCCGTCGACCAGCGGATAGCGCTGCGAGAAGTCCTGCGCCATGCGCACCAGCGCGTCGTAGGCCGCCTGGTCGCCATGCGGATGGAAGCGGCCCAGCACGTCGCCGACCACGCGCGCGCTCTTGACGGGCTTGGCGCCCACGGTGCCGTTGGTGCCGCCGAAGCCCAGGCCCATGCGCGACATCGAATAGAGGATGCGCCGCTGCACCGGCTTCTGGCCGTCGCTGACATCCGGCAGCGCACGGCCCTTGACGACCGAAAGCGCGTATTCGAGGTAGGCGGTCTGTGCGTAATCGGCCAGCGTGAGGGCCCCGTCCTCTTCGGGGTTCTGGAAATCGAGGGTCGGTTGGGAATCCATGGGGAGAGACTTTGTGAGAGCGGCAAGTGTAGTGGCCGCGCCCCCCGCCCTCTCAGCGCATCAGCTCCCGCGCGACCATGTACAGGCCGAGCAGCGCCAGCCCCGCCAGGAAGCACCGCCTGAACAACGGCAGCGGCATGCGCACGCGCATCCACTGGCCGAAGGCCATCCCGGCCAGGGCCGGCAGCAGCATCGCCAGCGAGGCGCCGAGCAGCGGCGTGGAATAGCTGTCGCGCCCGGCCAGCGCCAGGGCCAGCGCGAGGGTCGAGGTGGTGAACGAGAGTCCCATCGCCTGGATCAGCGCGTCGCGCGGCAGCGACAAGGCCTGCAGGTAGACGACCGCGGGGAGCACGAAGACGCCGGTCATCGCCGTGATGCCGCCGGTGAGCGCACCGACCAGCGGGCCCAGCCATGGTTCGTGCCGCGCATCGAGCGCGAGCGGCCGTGCCAGCAACAACCACGCGGCGTACGCGAGGAGCGCGGTGCCGAGCGCCAGCCTCGCGGCTGCACCGTCCGGCGCACCGAAGAGCCAGGCGCCGAGCAGCGTGCCGGCGACGATGCCCAGCTGCATGCCGCCGAGGCGGCGGGCCAGGCGGCCCAGTCCGCGCCAGGGCTGCAGCTGCCACACATTGGTCACCAGCGAAGGAACGATCAGCAGCGCCGCGGCCGCGGCCGGCGACATCCACACGGCCAGCAGCGCCATCGACAGCGTGGGGAGACCGAGCCCGATGACGCCCTTGACCATGCCGGCCAGGATGAAGACGGCAGCGATGGCCGCCCAGATGGCGGCGCTCTCCGGGGCCAGCGCGCTCATGTGCGCCTCCGGCCGCTACGCAGGAATCCCACAGGAAAAAAAGATGGCTTGGGCATGTGCCCAGTCTCACCAAAGCCACGGCCGCGGGAAATGCGGAAGTCGCAAACCCCGCCTCAGGCGGTGCCTGAGGGCCGCAGTCGGGCCCCTGGTCGGCGCCACATGGCGGGCGCTCCTATGGCTTTTTCGAGATCCGATCCGACAGCTTCAGCGGCGCAGCATTTGCATCCGCTTCGGTCGCCTGCGGTGCCTCGGCCAGCGCCGACAACACGGGCATCGCACCCGATGGCGAAGGCATGTTCCCACGCCCCAGCGCCCCGCCGCGCGGTGCCGCCAGCTCCATGCGCACGCGGCCCGGCGCGTTGCCGCGGCCCGTGGCCACGGAGGGCTTCAGATAGGCATAGAGCTGCAGCACCGTCTTCACGTAGTTCTGCGTCTCGCGGTAGTTGGGGATCTTGTTGCCCGCGCGCTGCACCGCGCCCTCGCCTGCGTTGTAGGCCGCGAGCGCGAGCTCGATGTTGCCGGGGAACATCGCGATCAGGTCGCGCAGGTAGCGCGCGCCGGCGGCGATGTTGATGTGCGGATCGAAAAGCTTCTTCTCGATCGAGCCGCGCTTGTCGGCCCCGACGCCATAGCGCTGCGCGGTGGCCGGCATCAGCTGCATCAGGCCCATCGCGCCCTTGGGCGAGACGGCCTGCGCATCGAAGCCCGATTCGGTCGCGACCAGGGCCTGCAGCAGCTCGTAGTCGATGTCGTGGCGCTGCGCCGCTTCGCGCAGCGCCTTCTGCGCGGGCTTGTAGCTGGGGGATGCCTCGAACAGGGCGAGCAGCGACTGCGACGCGCGGGGCACCTGGCCATCGATGCGGCCCGCGCGACCGCGGGCCAGCGGGCCGACGCCCTGGGCCGTATCGAAGGCCTGGCCGCCGCGGAAGAAGAGCTGGTAGCGCTCGTCGATCTTTTCGGAGGCGAAGTGGGCCACGCCCTTGTCGTCGACATAGCCGAAGATGTCGGATGCGTGCGCAAGCGGCAGCCATGCGCACAGGGCCAGCAGCAGGAGCGGGAGCCGCCACCAGCGGCCGGAAGCGTGTCGGGAATTCATCGCCGGGCGCATTGTCGCCGACGCCCGCCGATTCCCATGCGGGAACAGGATGACAGCCCCATCCATCCAATGGGCAACAGGACGAACCATGCACACGCTCGATGAACTTCACGGGACGGATGAATTCACCCAATTGAGCGACGCCGAGCTCGCGGCGCGCGCAGCGCAAGGCGACGCGCTCGCGTTCCAGCAGATCATGCGGCGCCACAACCGGCTGCTGTTCCGCACTGGCCGCAGCATCCTGAAGGACGACGACGAGGCGCAGGACGCCCTGCAGGAGGCCTACCTGCGAGCCTGGCGCTCGCTCGGCACCTTCCGTGCCGAGGCGCGGCTGTCGACCTGGCTGGTGCGCATCGTGGCCAACGAAGCCCTCGGGCGGCTGCGGCGGCGTGCAAGCGCGCAGGTCATCGCTTTGGACATGGCCGCCGAAACGGCCGGTGTCCAGGAGGAAACGTCGATGCACACGGAGTCTGCAGAGCAACCGGAGGGCCACGCGATGCGCGGCGAGACGCGCAAGCTGATCGAGGCGGGCATCGATGCGCTGCCCGAGGTGTTTCGCACGGTCTTCGTGCTTCGCGCGGTCGAGGACATGAGCATCGAGGAAGTGGCTGCAGCGCTGGACATTCCCGAAGCCACCGTGCGCAGCCGCTTCTTCCGTGCGCGCGGCTTGCTGCGCGAGGCCCTGTCGCGCGAGATCGATGTCGCGATCGGCGACGCCTTCTCCTTCGCCGGCGCACGCTGCGACCGCATCGTCGCGGGCGTGATGGCCGTCATCGGCGGGGCACCGCCGGGCCGGCACGCCTGATCCTTTCCATCCACCCTCCACCCTTTTCAAGGAGACTTCCATGTCCTTCCTTCGGATGCCCACGCCCGTCGCGGCGCGACGCCTCTTCCTCGGCCGTTCCGGCCTCCTGCTCTCAGGAACGGCGATCGCGCTGCTTGCGGGGCAGGACGCGCTTGCGGCCAAGGCCGGGAGCGACGGACCCGGCGACGTGCAGATCCTCAACACGGCGCTCGGCTCGGAGTACGAGGCCATCGCGGCCTACCAGGTCGGCGCCGAAAGCAAGCTGCTCGACAAGCCGGTGCTCGACCTCGCAGTGACCTTCCAGGGCCACCACCGGGCGCATGCCGCGCTGCTCGCGGCCACGGTCGAAAAGCTCGGCGGCAAGGCCGTGAGCGCCAAGAGCAAGTACGACTTTCCGACGGCGCAGCTGAAGTCGCAAGCGGATGTTCTGCGCTTTGCCGCCAGGCTGGAGCAAGGCGCCGTCAGCGCCTACCTGGGCGCGGTGCCGCTGTTCGACGACCGCGCGCTCTCCAAGGCTGCGGCCAGCATCCTGGGCGACGAGGCGATGCACTGGGCGGTGCTGCGCCAAGCGCTCGGGGAGGCCCCCGTGCCGGCGGCCTTCATGGCCTGAGAGCTCGGGCGTCTTCTCAGACGTCGACTTCGACGTCGTCGCCGCGCAGCTCCATCAACTCGCGCCGCGCCGCGGCCTCGCCCTTGCCCATCAGCTTGGTGATCTCGCCCTGCGTGCCCAGCAGGTCGAAGCGGCCCAGGCGCACCTGCAGCAGGCGGCGCGTGTCGGGGTTGAGGGTGGTCTCCCAGAGCTGCTCGGCGCTCATCTCGCCCAGCCCCTTGAAGCGGCTGATGGTCCAGGCGCCCTCGCGCACGCCGTCCTTGCGCAGCTTGTCGAGGATGGCGGTGAGCTCGCCTTCGTCGAGCGCATACACCTTGGAGGCCGGCTTCTTGCCGCGCGCCGGCGCGTCGACGCGAAACAGCGGCGGCTTGGCCACGTACACGTTGCCGGTGTCGATGAGCTTGGGGAAGTGGCGGAAGAAGAGCGTGAGCAGCAGCACCTGGATGTGCGAGCCGTCCACGTCGGCGTCGGACAGGATGCAGATCTTGCCGTAGCGCAGGCCGGAGAGGTCGGGCGAGTCGTCCGGCCCGTGCGGGTCGACGCCGATGGCGACCGAGATGTCGTGGATCTCGGTGTTGGCGAACAGCCGGTCGCGCTCCACTTCCCAGGTGTTGAGCACCTTGCCGCGCAGCGGCAGGATGGCCTGGCTTTCCTTGTCGCGGCCCATCTTGGCGCTGCCGCCGGCCGAATCGCCCTCGACCAGGAAGACCTCGTTGTGGGCCGTGTCCTTGCTCTCGCAGTCGGTCAGCTTGCCGGGCAGCACGGCCACGCCGGAGCCCTTGCGCTTCTCGACCTTCTGGCCGGCGCGCTGGCGCGTCTGCGCGGCCTTGATGGCCAGCTCGGCCAGCTTGCGGCCATAGTCGACGTGCTGGTTGAGCCACAGCTCCAGCGCCGGCCGCACGAAGCTGGAGACCAGCCGCACCGCGTCGCGCGAATTGAGGCGTTCCTTGATCTGGCCCTGGAACTGCGGGTCGAGCACCTTGGCCGAGAGCACGTAGGAGGCCCGCGCGAACACGTCTTCGGGCAAGAGCTTCACGCCCTTGGGCAGGAGCGAATGCAGCTCGACGAAGCTCTTGACGGCGTTGAACAGGCCGTCGCGCAAGCCGCTTTCATGCGTGCCGCCGGCACTGGTGGGAATCAGGTTGACGTAGCTCTCGCGCACCGGCTGGCCCTCTTCGGTGAAGGCCACGCACCACTCGGCCCCCTCGCCTTCGGCGAAGTTGTCGGCGTTCTTGTCGGCATGGCCGGCACCTTCGAACAGCGGGATCACCGGGTCGGCGTTGAGCGTCTGCATGAGGTAGTCACGCAGGCCGCCCTTGTAGAGCCACTGCTGGGTCTCCTTGGTCTTCTCGACCACCAGCGTGACGGTCACGCCGGGCATCAGCACCGCCTTGCTGCGCAGCAGGTGGGTGAGCTCGTTGACCGGCAGCACGCCGGATTCGAAGTATTTCGGGTCGGGCCAGGCGCGCACCGTGGTGCCCTGCCGGCGCTCGCCGCTCTCGATCGAACGGACCTGGAGCGGCTCGGCCACGTCGCCGGCCGCGAACGCGATGCTCGCCGCCGAGCCTTCGCGGAAGGACTGCACCTCGAGCCGCTTCGACAGCGCATTGGTCACCGACACGCCCACGCCGTGCAGGCCGCCCGAGAAGCTGTAGGCGCCGCCGGCGCCCTTGTCGAACTTGCCGCCCGCGTGCAGGCGGGTGAAGACCAGCTCGACCACCGGCGCCTTCTCCTCGGGATGCAGGCCGAAGGGGATGCCGCGGCCGTCGTCCTCGATGCTGACCGAGGCGTCGGTGTGGAGCGTGACCTTGATCTTCTTGCCGTAGCCGGCCAGCGCCTCGTCGGCGGCGTTGTCCAGCACTTCCTGGATGATGTGCAGCGGGTTGTCGGTGCGGGTGTACATGCCCGGACGCTGCTTGACGGGCTCCAGGCCCTTGAGGACGCGGATCGAGCCTTCCGAATAGGCCGGGGGAGTCTTGCTGAGGGTCGCCATGGGGGTGGATTGTATGCGTGGGCCTGCCGAATACCTGGATGGACATACAGAGCGGCGCCGATGCGCAGGCCGCATCAACGCCGCACGTAAATATCAACAATGCGTGTCGCGGCCGTGGCCGGTGCGGCCTTTCGCTTTTGGCTAAAGTCGCCGGATGCGCGCTCAATCCCAGTCACTGTCGCTCAAGCAGGTCCTGTTCTGCGGCGCGATGATCGTCACCCTCTCGATGGGGATCCGCCACGGCTTCGGGCTGTGGCTGCAGCCCATCACGCAGGAGCAGGGCTGGACGCGCCAGAGCTTCTCGCTGGCAATCGCCATCCAGAACCTCTCCTGGGGCGTGATCGGCGTGTTCGCCGGCATGCTGGCCGACAAGCTGGGCGCCTTCCGCGTGCTGGTGGCGGGCGCCGTGCTCTACGCGATCGGCCTGGCGGGCATGGCGCTGTCGCCCACGCCGCTCATGTTCGCGCTGACGGCCGGCGTGCTGATCGGCGCGGCCCAGGCCGGCACCACCTACGCGGTGATCTACGGCGTGATCGGCCGGCAGATCCCGGTGGAGCGGCGATCCTGGGCCATGGGCGTGGCGGCCGCCGCCGGCTCCTTCGGGCAGTTCCTGATGGTGCCGGTGGAAGGCCAGCTGATCGCGGGCTTCGGCTGGCATACGGCCCTGCTGGTGCTGGCGCTGATGGTGCTGCTGATCGTGCCGCTCGCCTTCGGCCTGCGCGAGCCGCGTGTCGGCCATGCCGCCGTCGCCCACCGCGACCAGACCATCCTCCAGGCCGTGGGCGAGGCCTTCAAGTACCCCAGCTTCGTGCTGTTGATGGCGGGCTATTTCGTCTGCGGCTTCCAGTTGGCCTTCATCGGCGTTCACATGCCGAGCTACCTGCGCGACAAGGGGCTCTCGCCCGAAGTGGCGAGCTATGCGCTGGCGCTGGTCGGCCTGTTCAATGTGTTCGGCACCTATGTCGCGGGCTCGCTCGGGGCACGGCTGGCCAAGCGCAAGCTGCTGGCCGCGATCTACTTCAGCCGCGCGGCGGCCATCGCGATCTTCCTGGCGGCGCCGATCACGCCGCTGTCGGTGTACGTCTTCGCGAGCGTGATGGGCTTCCTGTGGCTGTCGACCGTGCCGCTCACCAGCGGCATCGTGGCCCAGATCTTCGGCGTGGCGCATCTCTCGATGCTGGGCGGCTTCGTGTTCCTCAGCCACCAGGTCGGCTCCTTCCTCGGCGTCTGGCTGGGCGGCTATCTCTACGACAGCACCGGCAGCTACGGCATCGTCTGGTACCTCGCGATCGCGCTGGGCGTGTTCGCGGCGCTGGTCAACCTGCCGGTCAAGGAAGGCGCGATCGTGCGCCGGCCGGCCCCTCAGCCGGCCTGAACCGCCATGCGCCCGGGCATCCGCCATCGCCTCGTGCACGCCGGCTGGCTGACCGCAGCGGTGCTGGTGCTGCTGGGCGTGTTCGGCCTCTACACCCGCCCCGCGTTGCTCGTGGCGCTGGTCGACCAGATCTGGGCCTGCTTCTGAGTGAGCCACGATCTCTCCCCCTCCCCCTGGGTCGTGCGCTGGTCGCACCTGCTCGCTCCCGGCGCCACCGTGCTGGACGTCGCCTGCGGCGCAGGCCGCCACATGGGCTGGTTCGCGCAGCGCGGGCACCCGGTGACCGGGGTCGACCGCGCACCGGAGGCGGTCGCCGCTTCGGCGCGCTTCGGCACGGCCCTGCGGGCCGACATCGAGGACGGCCCCTGGCCCTTCGCCGGCCAGGTCTTCGGCGCGGTGGTGGTGACCAACTACCTGTGGCGCGCGCGCCTGCCCGACATCGTGGCGGCCGTCGCGCCGGGCGGTGTGCTGCTCTACGAAACCTTCGCAGCCGGCAACGAGACCGTCGGCAAGCCCTCGCGCCCCGATTTCCTGCTGCAGCCCGGCGAGCTGCTGGCAGCCTGCGCGGGCCTTCGGGTGGTGGCGTACGAGGACGGATTCGTGGCCGAGCCGGAGCGCTTCGTGCAGCGGATCGCCGCCGTCCGTGAACCGCCCGAGCTTTCGGCTGGAAAACCAATGCGCTACCCCCTCTGAGGGGCCTTCCGGGCCAGTCAGTAGAATGGCTGCCTTTCCGCAACCGACAAAGAGACCCCCTTGGAGCAATTGACAGGCAGCATCGTCGCGCTCGTCACGCCGATGCATGACGACGGCAGCGTCGACTATCCCGCCTTGCGCCGGCTGATCGACTGGCACATCGACGAAGGCACCGATTGTCTGGGCGTGGTCGGCACCACCGGCGAGTCGCCGACGGTGAACGTCGAGGAGCATTGCGAGATCATCCGGGTTTCCGTCGAGCAGGCCCGGGGCCGCGTGCCCGTGATGGCCGGCTGCGGCGCCAATTCGACGCAAGAGGCGATCGAGCTCGCGAAATTCGCCAAGGGCGTGGGCGCCGATTCGCAGCTGCAGGTGGTGCCCTACTACAACAAGCCGACGCAGGAAGGCCAGTACCGGCACTTCAAGGCCATCGCCGAGGCCGTGGGCGACCTGCCCATCGTGCTCTACAACGTGCCCGGCCGCACGGTGGCCGATATGGCGCACGACACCGTGCTGCGCCTGGCACAAGTGCCCGGCATCGTCGGCATCAAGGAGGCCACGGGCAACATCGAGCGAGCCCAGTGGCTGATCAAGGAAGTCCCCAAGCACTTCGCCGTGTACTCCGGCGACGACCCGACCGCCGTCGCGCTGATGCTGTGCGGCGGCCAAGGCAACATCAGCGTCACGGCCAACGTGGCACCGCGCAAGATGCACGAGCTGTGCGTGGCGGCCATCGCCGGCGATGCCAAGCGCGCGATGCAGATCCAGTTCGAGCTGATGCCGCTGCACCGCCATCTGTTCGTGGAGCCCAATCCCATTCCCCTGAAGTGGGCGATGGCACGGCTGGGCCTTTGCGGCGGCGCGCTCCGGCTGCCGCTCACCGAGCTCGGCGAGGCCAGCCGGCCGGTGGTCGAATCCGCGCTGCGCGCCAGCGGTCTCCTCAAGAACTGATTCCATCTTTACCTGCCGTACACGAAGCCCGGCAACCTTTTTGCGGGGCCGGCGCTCAGACACAGCGCTAAACATTCCACACTAGGAAGAAGACGAGTGAAAACCCTTTCGCGATTCGCACTGCTGGCCCTGGTTGCCAGCCTCGCCGCCTGCTCGGTCCTCGAGAGCGACAAGATCGACTACAAGAGCGCCGGCAAGGCCCCGACGCTGGAGGTGCCGCCCGACCTCACCCAGCTGTCGCGCGAGAACCGCTACGCGGTGCCCGGCAACGCGGTCTCGGCCAATGCCTATCAGGCCGGCGTGGCCAACGCGCCCGGCATTCCGACGGCGGTCGCCAATCTCGGCGACGTGCGCATGGAGCGCACGGGCACGCAGCGCTGGATCGTGGTCAATCGCTCGCCCGAGCAGCTCTGGGACCCGATCAAGGACTTCTGGCAGGAGAGCGGCTTCCTGCTGACCACCGAGCAGCGCAACCTCGGCATCATGGAAACCGACTGGGCAGAGAACCGCGCCAAGCTGCCGCAGGACGTGATCCGCGGCACGCTGGGCAAGCTGGTCGACGCGATCTACTCCACCGGCGAGCTCGACCGCTTCCGCACGCGCATCGAGCGCGGCGCCAACGGCTCCACCGAGATCTTCGTGAGCCATCGCGGGATGCAGGAGGTCTACACCAATACGCGCCAGGACCAGACCGTCTGGCAGCCGCGCCCCAGCGACCCCGAACTCGAGACCGAATTCCTGCGCCGCCTGATGGTGAAGCTGGGCGTCTCGCAAGAGCAGTCGAAGCTCGTCGCGCAGACCAGTGCGCCGGCCAAGACGGCGAGCGTTTCCAATGTCGGCGGCCAGCCCGTCGTGCAGATCAACGAGAGCTTCGATCGCGCCTGGCGCCGCGTCGGCCTGGCGCTGGACCGCACCGGCTTCACCGTCGAGGACCGCGACCGCGCCGCCGGCGTGTACTTCGTGCGCTACGTGCCGCCGAACCCGGACAAGAAGGAGCCGGGCTTCTTCGCCAAGATGTTCAGCTCGAGCAAGGCCGAGGCGCCGCTCAAGTTCCGCATCCTGGTCAAGGGAACGGGCGAATCGAGCACGGTGTCGGTGCAGAACGACAGCGGCGCCGCCGAAACCTCGGCCAATGCCCAGCGCATCGTCCAGGTCATCGCGGACGATCTCAAGTAAGCCGGGCCCCGCATGCTGCGCTTCCGCAGCCTGGGCAGCGGCAGCACCGGCAATGCCACGCTGGTCGAGGCGACCAGCGGCGGGCGCCGTTCGAGGCTGCTGATCGACTGCGGCTTCGGGCTCAAGCACCTGGATGCGCGCCTGGCGCGCGCCGGCCTCACAGCCAGCGACATCGACGCCGTCTTCATCACGCACGAGCACGGCGACCACATCGGCTGCGCCCGTGCTCTGTCGAAGCGCGAGCGCATTCCCGTCTGGATGAGCGAGGGCACCTGGCTCGCCGCCGGCGGGCACGACTTCGAAGGGCGCCTGCGGCTTGCGCGGGATGGCATCGACATCGAAGTGGGCGACATCCTGGTCCAGCCCTTCACCGTGCCGCACGATGCGCGCGAGCCGCTGCAACTGCGCTGCAGCGACGGCGCACGCCACCTCGGCATCCTGACCGACCTCGGGCACGCGACGCCGCATGTGCTGTCGCGGCTGTGGGGACTGGACGCCTTGCTGCTCGAGTTCAACCACGACAGCGAGTTGCTGGCCCGCTCGGCCTACCCGCCCTTCCTGAAGCTGCGCGTGGGCGGCAACTACGGCCACCTGTCCAACGCCGCTGCGGCGGCGATCGCGCGGGCACTGCACCACGGCGGTTTGCATCACGTGCTGGGCGCCCACCTCAGCGAGCAGAACAACCGGCCCGAACTCGTGCGCCGCGCGATGGCCGAGGCGCTGGGGGCGAGCGAGCACGAGATGCTGACGGCCAACGCCTCGGAAGGGTCGGCCTGGCTCGACCTCCGGGCATCGGTATAGGGAGCACCCCTCACCCCTCCCATGCGGCGCTCGCCTCAAATGCTGTGCGTACCAACGGAAAGGCCGCCCGAAGGCGGCCTTTCGCGGAAGCTGCCGTGCAGCATCACTGCTTGGGTGCTTCTTCCTTCTTCTTGGCGGCCTCGGTGGCGGCATTCGCTGCATCCAGTGCCGAAGAAGCGCCGGGCGACGGGGGCGGCGTCGTCGTCGCCGAAGTGTCGGGTGCGGGCGCCGGTGCGGGGGCTGGAGCGGGTGCCGGCGTGACGGCGGCAGGCGGCGGGGTCACGACGGCCGGCGCGGACTCCTCTTTCTTGCCGCACGCGGCAAGGGCAACCGCAGCGACCAACGAGGCGAGCAGGACGGACTTTCTCATTACAGGGCTCCTTTGGATGAAGGTCTCGAAGAAAAAATTCTAGACCTCTACCCTGACCAGAAAGCCCATTGCGCCGCGATTCGCGGCATTGGCTTACAAGCCCAATGTCGTTGCCGGAAATGCCGCTTTCGCATGGCGCAGGCACTCGTCGATGCGTTCGCGCAGCGCCCGCCGGCGCTCTGGATCGCACCCGCAGACGCCGCGCACGCGCTCGACATCGATGCGCGCCAGGCACCAGCCCGGCGTCCAGATGCCGCTGGGCACCTGCGGCAGGCCCGGCCCATCGCAGGCGCGGCATTCGACGATGTGGCTCCACATGCGCCGCCACGTCACGAAGCGCGCGTGCTCGCGCTCGAACACGTCGAAGCGCTGCGCCAGCATCACGAAGCTGCGGCCGGCCGCGGACCAGGCCTGCAGGGCCTCGGCCATCGCGCGTTCGCCCAGCGGCCAGTCGACGAAGGTGGCATCCGCGAACACGATCTCGCGCCAGTTCTCGCGCGCGGCGGCGGCCAGGGCGGCATGCACATGCGCCTCGAAGGCGCGGCGGCCATCGAACGCACCTTCGGGCAGCAGGCTGCCGGTGGAGACTTCATTCGGCATGCAGCCACCCCGCTTCGCACCAGTCTTCCAGCAATGCGCGTGCGTCCTCGCTCGCAGTCGCGAGATCGCGCGGTCCCAGCGTTCGCTGGTCCGCGAGCCGGCGCATGAGCCGGGCGTCGCGGCCCGAGGCGCGGAAGCTTTCGCCGTTGATGTAGAGATGGCGCGCGTCGTAGAGCATGCGCGTGCGGCGGTCGAGCGAGATGCTGCCCAGTGCGTCGGGCAGTTCGCCCTGCTCGAACCACACGGTGGGCTTGGGCTCGGTCATCGATTCGCCCAGCGCGCGGTCGATCGCGTCGGGGTCGCGCAGCGCCGCCATCACGGCCTTGCGCGCGAACGCCTGCAATGCAGCCGGCATCTCGGCCGGCGCGGGCACCGCCGGTTGCGCAGGGTCCTTGTAGTGAACGGCAGATCCGGCAGGTGCGTCCTGCAGAGCCTCGGCATGCGCCTCGGCGATGCGGGCCAGCAGGTCGGCCCCCAGCGGCGCGGCCGCAGGCGCGCGCAGGCCGATGGAATAGGTCATGCAATCGCCGCCTTCGGCCACGCCTTCGTGGGCATACCGCGGCGGCAGGTAGAGCATGTCGCCGGGCTCGAGCACGAAGCTCTCCTCGGGCTCGAAGTGCGCGAGGATCTTGAGCGGCACATCGGGCACGAGCCGCAAATCGCGCTGCTTGCCGATGGACCAGCGCCGCCGCCCATGCGCCTGCAGCAGGAACACGTCGTAGCTGTCGAAGTGCGCGCCGACGCCGCCAGTGTCGCTCGCATAGCTGATCATCAGGTCGTCCAGCCGCGCATCGGGTACGAAACGGAACTGCTGGAGCAATGCATGCACGCCCTGGTGGTGCAGGTCCACGCCCTGCACCAGCAGCGTCCAGGCGGATTGCTTCGGCGAAGGCAGCGCCCGGCGCGCGAAGGGCCCGTGCTTGAGCGCCCATCCGCTCTTGCCGTGGCGGATCAGCCGCGACTCCACCTCCTCGCGGCCGGCGAGCGCGAACAACTCCTCGCGCCCGATCGATGGCACCATGCCGGGAATGGCCTGGCGCACCAGCAAGGGCTTTTTCTGCCAGTGGCGCCGCATGAACTGCGCGGCGCTCAGGCCGCCGAGCAGGGCCAGGGGTCGTTGAATCTCCATGGGAGAATTCTCGTATGGAAATCTCTGAACAATGCGTGGTCGGCCTGACCTGGACGCTGAAGGACACCCTCGGCGACGTGCTGGACGTGCTCGAGGAACCGGTGGAGTTCCTGGTCGGCGGCGACGATCTCTTCGACGCGATCGAGGCCGCGCTGCTCGGTCATGAGCCCGGTGCCCGCGTGCAGCTGCAGCTCGAGCCCGAGCAGGCCTTCGGCGACTTCAACGATCAACTGCTTTTTCTCGAGCCGCGATCGCTCTTCCCCGAGGGCATCGAGGAGGGCATGACTTTCGACGGCGCCGCGCTGCCGGCCGGCGTGAATCCCGACATGCCCAAGGATGCGATCTACACCGTGAGCGAGATCTACCCCGAGCACCTGGTGCTCGACGGCAATCATCCGCTGGCGGGGATCGCGCTGCGGCTGGATCTCACGGTGCGCTCGGTGCGGGAAGCGACCGAGGAGGAAATCGGCCGCGGGACGGCCGGGACCGGCTTCTTCAAGGTATCGCCCACGACGCCGGGCAGCGGCACGCTGCACTGAACAGGCCGATCGACAGGCGAAAAAAAGCCGGGCGGTGCCCGGCTTTTCGTTTTGGCTGCGCGCTCAGAAGCGCGAGATCTGCCCGCCGTCGATGCGCACGCGGTCGCCGATGCGCAGGTCGCCCGGGCTCGGCACATCGAAGGAGCGATAGCCGCCATGGTCCGTCTGGATCGAGACGCGGTAGCTCTCGTAGACACGCGGCGCGTTCGCATTGGCCTCGATGCTGTTGCCCAGCAGGGCACCACCGACCACGCCCAGTGCCGTGGCCGCGGCGCGTCCGCTGCCGTGGCCGAACTGGTTGCCCACCACGCCGCCGAGGACGCCACCCGCCACGGCACCTCCGCCGCTGGTGCCGGCGCCGGAGCTCTGGCTGCGGATCACCTCGATGTTGGCGACGCGGCCGTACTCGACATAGGGCGATTGGGCCGCCGGGTAGCTGGGCTGGTAGCGGTAGCGCGAAGTCTGGTAGACCGGCTGGGGCGCCACGCACGCGGTCAGCGCAGCAAGCGCGAGCGCGGAGGCGGTGACGGAAACAAAACGAGTTGGGCTTTTCATGCTGTGTACTCCTCGAAACAGGTCGGCGCAATGCGCTCTCCATGGGCTCTAACGGATTGCACCGCTGCGCGATGACCGTGAACACATGTTGAAACCTTCGATGCCCAGGCCATATCGCCGGTTCCGTTCTTTACCTGTGAGCAACATGGCCCAGGCCCCGCAAGCCTGCGCCTACACGGCCCCGGTCAGTGCTTGCCGGTCGAGCCGTAGCCGCCTTCGCCGCGCTCGCTCGGCGGAAACTGCGCGACCACACGGAACTGCGCCTGCACCACCGGCACGATCACCAGCTGCGCCAGCCGCTCCATCGGCTGCAGCACGAAGGCCGTGTCGCTGCGGTTCCAGGCGCTGACCTTGAGTTCGCCCTGGTAGTCGCTATCGATCAGTCCCACCAGGTTGCCCAGCACGATGCCGTGCTTGTGGCCCAGGCCCGAGCGCGGCAGGATCAGCGCCGCATAGCCCGGGTCGGCCAGGTGGATCGCGATGCCGGTGCCCACCAGTTGCCAGGCGTTGGGCGCCAGCGTGATGGGCGCATCGAGGCAGGCGCGCAGGTCCAGCCCGGCGCTGCCGGGGGTGGCGTAGGCAGGCAGTTGGTCCTGCATGCGGGGATCGAGGATTCGGACGTCGACGTTCACTTCGAGTTGCGCTTTCGTTGCTGTTGCAGTTGCTGTTGTCGTTTCGCGGCTTCTTCCAGCCATTGCTTCCAGTTCTCCACGCCCGGCGGGAACACCAGGTGCTTGAGCTTGTAGGCCAGCCACAGGCCGCCCGCGAACAGGGCCACGACGAGGACCAGGGACGCATCGGCCGCCAGCAGCACCAGCAAGGCCAGTAGCCAGGCGATGCCGAGCCCCTTGAGCAGGTTGCGGCCCAGGCCGGCGCCGATGGCCGCCGGACGCGCCTCCGCCTGCTGCTGGGCCGGCGGCATTTGGTGCTGCTGCGTCATGCCGACGTCGAGCCCATGCTCGCCCTCTTGTACCGGGCCGCGGGGCTGCGCGGCCTGCGCGGTGAGGCGCTCGACGTAGCGGGCGAAATCGCCGTCCGGCGGCGTGTTCCATTGCGGATTCATCACGGACTCCCTGGCGGCAATCGCGCCGCAATCTCGGCCACGAGGTCGCGCGCCAGCGCCAGCTTGGGCGCACGGGGCAGCTCGCGCACGCCATTGGCATCGACGAGCAGCAGGCTGTTGTGGTCCTGGCCGAAGGTCAGCGGGCCGATGTTGCCCACCAGGAGCGGAATCCCCTTGCGCTCGCGCTTGGCCTTGGCATGCGCGGCGAGGTTCTCGCTCTCGGCGGCGAAGCCCACGCAGAAGAGCTTGCCGGCCTTGGCGCGCTCGCCCTGCGCAATGCTCTGCAGGATGTCGGGGTTCTCCACGAAATGAAGCACCGGCGCCTGGCCGCTGCCGTCCTTCTTGATCTTCTGCTCGCTCTGCGAGGCCGGCCGCCAGTCGGCCACCGCGGCGGTGGCGATGAACACCGACGCGCTCTGTGCGGCCTGCCGGCAGGCCTCGAGCATCTCCCGGGCCGACTGCACGTCGATGCGCGCGACGCCGCGCGGCGTGGGCAGATGCACCGGGCCTGCCACCAGCGTGACCTCGGCGCCGGCCTCGCGCGCGGCGCGCGCGATCGCGAAGCCCATCTTGCCCGAGGAGTGGTTGGTGATGCCGCGGATCGGATCGAGCGCCTCGAAGGTCGGCCCCGCCGTGACCACCACCTGCTGCCCGGCCAGCACCTTGGGCTGGAACTGGGCCACGATCTCCTCGAACAGTTGCTGGGGCTCGAGCATGCGGCCATCGCCGGTCTCGCCGCAGGCCTGCCATCCGCTGCCCACGCCCAGCACGCGTGCGCCGTCGGCATCGACCTGGCGCAGGTTGCGCTGCGTCGCAGGATGAACCCACATCTCTCGATTCATGGCAGGTGCGATCAGCAAGGGCACGCGCTCGATGGGCCGTGCGAGGCACAGCAGGCTCAACAGTTCGTCGGAACGCCCCTCGACCAGCCGCGCGATGAAGTCCGCGCTGGCGGGCGCCAGCACGATCGCGTCGGCCTCCCGGCTCAGGTTGATGTGCGGCATGTTGTTGGGCTCGCGCGCGTCCCACTGCGAGGTGTAGACCGGCCGCCCCGACAGCGCCTGCATCGTGACGGGTGTCATGAACTGGGTCGCCGCCTCGGTCATCACCACCTGCACGGTGGCGCCGGCCTTGACCAGCAGCCGGCACAGCTCGGCCGACTTGTAGCAGGCGATGCCGCCCGTGAGGCCCAGGACGATGTGTTTGCCGGCGAGGTCTTGCATATAAGCCGGCAATGTAGCAGCCCGGCTACGCACGCGTTCGCCGCGTGGCCCCGCGTCTTCGACGCCATGAGGCCGCACCTATAATCTGCATTTCCCACTGCCCGGACCCACGTTCGGAACTGGCATGACCAAATTCGTCTTCGTCACCGGTGGTGTGGTGTCTTCCCTTGGCAAGGGAATCGCCTCCGCCTCGCTCGCCGCACTCCTCGAGTCCCGCGGCCTCAAAGTCACCCTCATCAAGCTGGACCCCTACATCAACGTCGACCCCGGCACGATGTCGCCCTTCCAGCACGGCGAAGTCTTCGTCACCGACGACGGCGCCGAAACCGACCTCGATCTCGGCCACTACGAGCGCTTCATCACGACGCGCATGCGCCGCGCCAACAACTTCACCACCGGCCAGATCTACAAGACCGTCCTCGAGAAGGAGCGCCGCGGCGACTACCTCGGCAAGACGGTGCAGGTCATCCCGCACATCACCAACGAAATCCAGGAATACGTCAAACGCGGCGCCGGCATCGCCACGCCGCACGAGGTCGACGTCGCCATCGTCGAGATCGGCGGCACCGTGGGCGACATCGAGTCTCTGCCCTTCCTCGAGGCCGTGCGCCAGATGAGCCTGCGCATGGGCCCCAACAACTCGGCCTTCGTGCACCTGAGCTACGTGCCCTGGATCGCGGCGGCCGGCGAGCTCAAGACCAAGCCCACGCAGCACACCGCCAAGGAGCTGCGCGCCATCGGCATCCAGGCCGACGCCCTGCTGTGCCGCGCCGACCGGCCCATCCCCGACGACGAGCGCGCCAAGATCTCGCTCTTTTCCAACGTGCCCGAGTGGGGCGTGATCTCGATGTGGGACGTGGACACCATCTACAAGGTCCCGCGCATGCTGCACGAGCAGGGCCTGGACGGCCTGATCTGCGACAAGCTGCGCATCAACACCCCTCCGGCCAAGCTCAAGCGCTGGGACGACCTGGTCTACGAGGTCGAGCATCCGCAGAAGGAAGTGAGCATCGCGATGGTCGGCAAGTACGTCGACCTGTCCGACAGCTACAAGTCGCTCAACGAGGCACTGCGCCATGCCGGCATGAAGAACCATGCGCGGGTGAAGATCGAATACATCGACTCCGAGACCATCTCGCCGCAGGATGTGGCCCGGCTCGGCAAGTACGACGCCATCCTGGTGCCTGGCGGCTTCGGCCAGCGCGGCGTGGAAGGCAAGATCGCCGCGGCGCGCTTCGCCCGCGAGACCAAGGTGCCCTACCTCGGCATCTGCCTGGGCATGCAGGTCGCGACCATCGAGTACGCGCGCAACGTGGCGGGCCTCAAGAATGCGAACAGCACCGAGTTCGACCCCGACACCAGCTGCCCGGTGATCGCCCTGATCACCGAATGGAAGGACCGCGACGGCACCATCAAGCTGCGCGACGAGAAGTCCGACCTGGGCGGCACCATGCGCCTGGGCGCGCAGAGCTCCGACGTGGCGCCCGGCACGCTGGCCCACAGCATCTACGGCGATGTGGTGACCGAGCGGCACCGCCACCGTTACGAAGCCAATGTGAACTACCTCGACGAGCTGCGCCGCGCCGGCCTGGTGATCTCGGCGCTGACGCAGCGCGAGCACCTGACGGAGATCGTCGAGCTGCCGCAGGACGTGCATCCCTGGTTCATCGGCGTGCAGTTCCACCCCGAATTCAAGTCCACGCCATGGAGCGGCCACCCGCTGTTCAACGCCTTCATCAAGGCGGCGCTCGAACATCAGGGCGCGGACAAGCAGGCATTGAAGGTCGTCGCATGAGCGGCGCCGGAGCGACGCAAGCGTGGGGGGATCTATGAAGCTTTGCGGATTCGACATCGGGCTGGACAAGCCCTTCTTCCTGATCGCCGGACCGTGCGTGGTGGAGTCCGAGCAGCTGCAGATGGATACCGCCGGCACGCTGAAGGAAATCACCTCCTCGCTGGGCATCCCCTTCATCTTCAAGAGCAGCTTCGACAAGGCCAACCGCTCCTCGGGCACCAGCTTTCGCGGCCCGGGCCGCGACAAGGGCCTGGAGATCCTGGCCAAGGTCAAGCGGGAGCTGGGGTTGCCGGTGCTGACCGACGTGCACACCGAAGAGGACATCACGGCCGCCGCGCTGGTGGTCGACGTGCTGCAGACCCCGGCCTTCCTGTGCCGGCAGACCGACTTCATCCGCGCCGCGGCGCAGTCGGGCAAGCCGGTCAACATCAAGAAGGGGCAGTTCCTCGCGCCGCACGACATGAAGAACGTGATCGACAAGGCGCGCGCGGCCGCCAAGGAAAAGGGCCTGCCCGAAGACAGCTTCATGGCCTGCGAGCGCGGCGCCAGCTTCGGCTACAACAACCTGGTGTCGGACATGCGCTCGCTGGCGATCATGCGCGAGACCGGCTCGCCGGTGGTCTTCGATGCCACCCACTCGGTGCAGCTGCCCGGCGGCCAGGGCACCAGCTCGGGCGGCCAGCGCGAGATGGTGCCCGTGCTCTCGCGCGCCGCGGTGGCGGTGGGCGTGGCGGGCCTCTTCATGGAGACGCACCCCGACCCCGCCAACGCCCTGAGCGACGGCCCGAACGCCGTGCCGCTCAAGCACATGAAGGCGCTGCTCGAGACCTTGCTGGCGCTCGACCGCGTCACCAAGAAGAACGAATTCCTGGAGAACTCCTTCCAATGAGCGCCTACATCATCGCCAACGTCGAAGTCACCAATCCCACGCAGTACGAGGACTACAAGAAGTGGTCCTCCGAGGCCATGAAGGCGCACGGCGCCGAGGTCTGCGTGCGCGGAGGCAAGGTCCACGTGCTGGAAGGCGACTGGAATCCGCAGCGCCTGGTGGTGCTGAAGTTCCCGGACGTGGAGGCGGCGAATAAGTTCTATGCCTCGCCGGAATACGGCAAGGCACGCGAAGCGCGCGCCGGAGCTGCGATCATGCGCATGGTCGTTGTCGAAGGAGTGGCCTGATGGCTCTCCTTCGGAGCCCATGCGTCCTCCCCTCCCCTGCCCTTCCCCTGGCGGGGAAGGTTTGATGCGCAAGAACCAAAGCTGATTTTCGAAGAGAGAAGGTAACAAGCAATGAGTGCAATCGTTGACATCGTCGGGCGCGAGATCCTCGACAGCCGCGGCAACCCCACCGTCGAATGCGACGTGCTGCTCGAATCGGGCACCATGGGCCGCGCCGCGGTCCCCTCCGGCGCTTCCACCGGCTCGCGCGAGGCGATCGAGCTGCGCGACGGCGACAAGGGCCGCTATCTGGGCAAGGGCGTGCTCAAGGCCGTCGAGAACATCAACACCGAGATCTCCGAAGCCGTGCTGGGCCTGGACGCCAGCGAGCAGGCCTTCCTGGACCGCACGCTGAACGACCTCGACGGCACCGACAACAAGGGCCGCCTGGGCGCGAATGCGACCCTGGCCGTGTCGATGGCCGTGGCCCGCGCTGCGGCCGAAGAATCGGGCCTGCCGCTGTACCGCTACTTCGGCGGCATGGGCGGCATGCAACTGCCGGTGCCGATGATGAACGTCATCAACGGCGGCGCGCACGCCAACAACAGCCTGGACCTGCAGGAGTTCATGATCATCCCGGTGGGCGCGCCCAGCCTGCGCGAGGCCGTGCGCTACGGCGCCGAGGTCTTTCATGCCCTCAAGAAGATCCTGCACGACCGCGGCATCAGCACGGCCGTGGGCGACGAGGGCGGCTTCGCCCCCAGCGTCGAGAACCACGAGGCCGCGATCCAGCTCATCCTGGAAGCCATCGACAAGGCTGGCTACGCCGCCGGCACCCAGATCGCCCTGGGCCTGGACTGCGCCGCCAGCGAGTTCTACAAGGACGGGCAGTACGTGCTCGCCGGCGAGAACCTCACCCTGTCGGCCGGCAACTGGGCCGACATGCTGGCGACCTGGGTCGACAAGTACCCGATCATCAGCATCGAGGACGGCATGCACGAAGGCGACTGGGACGGCTGGAAACTCCTGACCGAGCGCCTCGGCAAGCGCGTGCAGCTGGTGGGCGACGACCTGTTCGTCACCAACACCAAGATCCTGCAGGAAGGCATTGACAAGGGCATCGCCAACTCGATCCTCATCAAGATCAACCAGATCGGCACGCTGACCGAGACCTTCGCCGCGATCGAGATGGCCAAGCGCGCCGGCTACACCGCCGTCATCAGCCACCGCTCGGGCGAGACCGAGGACTCCACCATCGCCGACATCGCGGTCGGCACCAACGCCGGCCAGATCAAGACCGGCTCGCTGTCGCGATCGGACCGCATCGCCAAGTACAACCAGCTGCTGCGCATCGAGGAAGACCTCGGCGACGTCGCCAGCTACCCCGGACGCGCGGCCTTCTACAACCTGCGCTGACCCGCGGGACGGAGCACCATGCGTTCGCGCATCGTTCCGGTCATCCTGGTCCTGTTGCTGCTGATTCTCCAGTGGCAACTGTGGACCGGGCGCGGCAGCGTGCGCGACGTGGCGCAACTGAAGGACAAGCTGGCCGAGCAGAAGGACGTCAACGCGAAAGCGGCGCTCGCCAACGACCGGCTCAACTCCGAAGTCAACGACCTCAAGCAGGGGCTGGAGATGGTGGAGGAGCGCGCACGCCAGGAGCTCGGCATGGTCAAGCCCAACGAAGTGTTCGTGCAGATCACGCGCTGAAGGCTTTCATGACCCCCGCCCTGCCAACCGGCTGCGTGATCGCGCTGCTCGGCGCAGATGACAGCGGCAAAGCCAGGCTGAGCGAAGCGCTCGCGCAACGGCTGGCGCAGCGCGGCATCCTGGCGCACCTGGTGGTCGAGCCCCTGTGGAAAGGCTCGTTCGATGCCGGCGCGCTCGAGGCTCATCGTGGTGCCCTCATCCTGCTCATCGCACCCGCCTCGCCGACCCCGGTCGACGACCTGCTGCGCAAGGCACTCATGGACGCGAAGCTGAGCTTTGCAGTGGTGCACGGCGAGGGCGCGGAACAGCTGGCCAACGCGTGGAATGCAATCAAGCCCGCAGCGGATGCCGATGCCGGCAGCGCTGCTGCTCCGGAGGGCGCCATCGCGTGGTCCTGGACCTGCGAGAAGTGCTCCGACCCGGCCTGCGAGCACCGATTGTTCAGCGATCTTGTCGCCGGACGCTCGTCATAGCGAAGAGGAACCGAAGGAATGAAGCATCTCAGACTCCGCGCAGCCGCCCTGCTGGGGGCCCTGCTGACTTGCGCAGCGGCTTCGGCCGCGCCGGCCCAGGCCACCGTGAGCAACGACACCCACAAGACCGCCTGCGCCGAGGAGGACAACGTCTCCCTCAATCTCGACGGCGCCCGCATTCGCCGCTTTCGCGTGGAGGCACTGCCGCCTGCCTACCTCGCCAGCATCGAGCAGGACCGCACGGCACCTGATTTCTCGGGTTGCAACTTCGATGGCGGCACGCACCCGACCGACCCGCGCTACAGCTTCAAGGAGCGGCGCAAGGTGCTGCACGACGGCCCGCGATGGCAGGTCGTGGGCATCACCCTCCCCTCCTTCTGGCGGCCCGAACGCGTGCCGGTGCGCGTCGACGGCCGGCAAGATCGCGGCTTCCACATGATCCAGGTCTTTGCCAAGACCGGCGCCAAGCCGCTGGAGGCGATCGTCATGTACCCGTCCGACGGCTACTGGCGCATCAAGCCCCTGCCCGCGCCGCGTTTCGGCGACGGCGTGTACGGCTCCTCCTTCGTCATGGGCCCGGTCGAGCAGGCCGGCAGGCCGATGGCGCGCATTGCATCGATCGCGATCGACACCAAGCCGCTGGTCTTCAAGCTGCGCTTCGCGAACGGCGGCGAGGCGAAGGTCGACGTGCGCGAGATCAGCGAGGCGCGCACCACGCTCGACGTGGCCATGACGCCGGGGCGAGGCCAAGGCGCGCGCTTCGCGGTGCTGCGCTCGATGTATGTCGCGCCGGACAACGCGGACATGAGCGAAGTGGCATGGCGGCCCACGCCGGATGCCGCCGAGCAAAGCAAGCCGCTGCCGGAGGTCAGGACGCTGCAGGCGGCCGATGTTCGCTTCGGCCGCAGCATTCCCTCGCGCCACAACACCAGTGCGCCGGACATCCGCTTCGGCCGCTTCGCGACCGGCGTGCGCTGACACCGACTCGCCTTCGATAAGCAGAACCGTTCGGGCCGAGCCTGTCAAAACCAGCCCCGCTCGGGCTGAGCCTGTCGAAGCCAACCCCGTTCGGGCTAAGCCTGTCGAAGCCAACCCCGTTCGGGCTGAGCCTGTCGAAGCCCTCGCGCAGCACTTCGCCCCTTCGTCGAACGCCCCCTACTGCATCACCGGGCTCGCCGGCAACTGGTCGCTCGGCGCAGTAAAAATCTGCGCCGCGTCGACCGCATCGAAGCGGTACTGCTTGCCGCAGAAATCGCAGCCCACCTCGATGTCGCCGCGCTCCACGAGGATGGACTCAGCCTCCTCCTGACCGAGCCCGCGGATCATCTGCGCCACCCGCTCGCGCCCGCAGGTGCAGGCGAAATGCGGGCCCAGCATGCCGCTCTGCGGCTCGAAGCGCAGCAGCTTCTCTTCCCAGAACAGGCGGCGCAGGATCGTCTCGACGTCGAGCGTGAGCAGCTCGTCGCGCGTCAGGCTGGCGGCAAGGATGGCGATTCGGTTGTAGTCCTCGTTGTGGCCGATCTGGTCCACGCCGATCGGGTCGCTGGCGCCGCGGCCGGTGCCCTCGAGGTTGGCCGCGCCCTTGACGGGCAGTCGCTGGATCAACAGGCCGGCCGCCACCTTGTCGTCGGCGGCGAGCACCAGCGTGGTGTCGAGCTGCTCGCTTTGCAGCATGTAGTGCTGCAGCACCTCGCTGAGCCGCTCGAGCTTGCGGCCGTCGCCATCGACCAGCGGCACCACGCCCTGATACGGCTGCTGCCCCGGGAGCTTGTCCTTGGGATCGAGCGTGATCGCGCAGCGGCCCTTGCCGTTCGCGTTGACCATCTCGGAAAGATGCGCATCGGGATCGAGCTCGCCGAGCACCTTGGCGGTGGCGCGCAGGCTGAGATCGGGTTTGACTTCGGCCACCGCGACCTTGACCGGCCCGTCGCCGAAGATCTGCAGGATCAGCGCGCCGTTGAACTTGATGTTGGCCTGCATCAGCGTGGCCGCTGCCGTCATCTCGCCGAGCTGCTCGGCCACGCGCGCGGGGTACGGGCCGGTGGCAGTGTTCGAGGCACGGCGCGCCAGGATCTCTTGCCAGGCATCGGTCAGGCGCACGATCATGCCGCGCACGGGCAGGCCGTCGAACAGGAATTTGTGCAACTCGCTCAAGGCAGTCTTTCCGATCGGCTCTCAGCCGATCTTCCTCAGGCCCTTCGCGAAGCGGCGGGCGTTTTCCACATAGTGATCGGCGTTCTTCCGAAGCCGCTCGGCGGCGGCATCGTCGAGCGTGCGCACCACCTTGGCCGGCGCCCCGATGATCAGCGAGTTGTCGGGAAACTCCTTGCCCTCGGTCACGACGCTGCCGGCGCCGACGATGCAATTGCGGCCGATCTTGGCGTTATTCAAGATCACCGCGCCGATGCCGATCAGCGAGTTGTCGCCGATCGTGCAGCCGTGCAGCACGACGTGGTGGCCCACCGTCACGTTCTCGCCGATGGTCATGGGCACGCCGGCGTCGGCGTGCAGCATCGAAAGGTCCTGCACGTTGCTGTTGCGGCCGATGGTCAGCGTGTCGCTGTCGGCGCGCGCCACCACGCCGAACCAGAGGCTGGCGTTGTCGCCCATGATGACGCGGCCGATGGCGGTCGCGCTGTCCGCCACATAGGCGCCCTGCCCGAGTTGCGGTGCCACGCCGTCGAGTTCGTAGAGGGCCATCTCCAAGTCTCCTGGGGTGCAAAACTAGAATTGTAGGGATGCAGCACCCTCGCCTCGATGCCCTGGCCGCGCTGCGCCTCACCGACCCCGACCAGAAGGTGGCCGCGACGCATGCCGCGGCAGCGCGGATGCGGGCGCATCCGGCGCCCGCCACGCCCGTGCGCACCGAAGGCGACGAGGCCGGCGTGCCCGGCCGTCCGGACCGGCCGTTGCGCGTGGCCGCCACCGCGGTGGAGAAACGCTCGCCCTTCACGCCCGAAGGCCGGGCGGCGCTGATCCATTCGATCTGCCACATCGAATTCAACGCCATCAACCTCGCCCTCGACGCTGCCTGGCGCTTCGACGGCATGCCCGAGGCCTACTACCGCGACTGGCTGCGCGTGGCCGACGAGGAGGCCCTGCACTTCACTCTGCTGCACGAGCTCCTGCGCGGCATGGGCTGGCGCTACGGCGATTTCACGGGCCACGACGGCCTGTGGACCATGTGCGAGAAGACCCGGCACGACGTGCTGGCGCGCATGGCGCTGGTGCCGCGCACGCTGGAAGCGCGCGGGCTGGATGCAACGCCGCTGATCCAGGCCAAGCTGCGCCGCGTGAACACGCCGGATGCGATCCGGGCCTGCGAGATCCTGGACATCATCCTGCGCGACGAGATCGGCCATGTCGCCATCGGCAACCGCTGGTACCGCTGGCTTTGCGAACGAGAGGGGCTGGACCCGATCGCGCACTACCGCGTGCTCTACCGCCGCCACGAAGCGCCGCGCCTGCGGGCTCCCTTCAACCTCGAGGCCCGGGCGCGCGCGGGCTTCACTCCGGAGGAACTGGAGGCGCTCGCGTCCCCGGCTGACAAGCCTGCTTCGCAGCAGGAAGCCTAGACACACGATCAGCTTGGCGCGACGTTCCCTGCCGCAGGGCGGCCCGCGCCCCTGCTTCAGTCGTTCTTGATGCCCGCCGCCTTCACGATGCGCGCGTTGCTCTCGTACTCCTCGGCGATCTCGTCGGCAAAGGCCTCCGCCCCGCCGCCGGCGGGCACGTTGTCGGTGGCAACCAACCGGGCCCGCAGTTCGGGACTGTCCAGCGCCTTGTTGATCTCGGCGTTGTACTTGGCGATCAGGATGGCGGGCGTTCGAGCGGGTGCGAACACGCCGAACACGGAACTGAGATTGGCCGCCGGAAAGCCCAGCTCGGCCAGCGTCGGCACCTTCGGCAGGCTCTGCAACCGGACCGGCGCGCCCACCGCGAGCGGGCGCAGCTTGCCCGAGCGGATATGCGGTGCCACCGCCGGCCCCGCGTTGATCGACAGGATCTCGAACTGCGCGCCCAGCGCATCGTTCATCTGCTGCGCGCCGCCCTTGTAGGGCACATGCGTGATGTCCACCCGCGCCGCGCTGCGCAACTGCTCCAGCAGGATGTGACCCAGCGAGGCCTGGCCCGAAGTGGCCCAGCGCACCGCCCCCGGCCGGGCCCGCGCGTCCTCCATCAGCGTGCGGAAATCGCGCGTGCCCGTGGCCTCCGTGGCCAGCAGGAGCACGGGCGAGTACATGACGCTCGCCACCGGCGTGATGTCCTTCAGCGGGTCGAAGGGCGACTTGCCGAGGTGCGGGTTCAGCACCAGCGGGCTGATGGCCGCGAAGCCCAGCGTCGCGCCGTCGGGCGGGGCCTTGGCGACCGCATCCATGCCGATGGTGCCGCTGGCGCCCGCCTTGTTCTCGACCACCACCGTGCTGCCCAACTGCATGGCCAGCCTTTCGGCCAGTGCGCGCGCCACCACGTCGCTGACACCGCCGGCCGGATAAGCCACGACCATGCGAATGGTCTTCGGGACGGCCTGTGCATGCACGGCCGCGACGGCGAGGCTGCAGGCCACGCCCAGCAGCCAGCCACGGACGCGAGGGGAAAGCTTCCGGGTCATCGCTTCGTTCCTTGTCGCTCGATTCCTTCACATGGCATGCACTTCATCCGCGCGGATGGTGCTGCGCATGCAATTGTTTCAGGCGCTCGCGCGCGACGTGCGTGTAGATGGTGGTGGTCGAGATGTCCGCATGGCCAAGCAGCAGTTGCACCGCGCGCAGGTCGGCGCCGTGGTTGAGCAGGTGCGTGGCGAAGGCGTGGCGCAGCGTGTGCGGCGACAGCGGCACATGGATGTCCGCCGCCTGCGCGTGCTTCTTGACGATCATCCAGAACATCACGCGCGTCATCCCCGCGCCGCGTGCGGTGACGAAGAGATCGGCCGTCTGCTGGCCGTCGAGAATGGCCGGCCGCGACTCGTGCATGTAGCGCTCGATCCAGCGCCGCGCCTCGCCGCCGAAGGGGACCAGCCGCTCCTTGCTGCCCTTGCCCAGCACGCGCAGCACGCCGTCGTTGAGGCTCAGCTCGAAGACCTTGAGCGCCACCAGCTCGCTCACGCGCAGCCCGCTCGCGTACATCAGCTCGAGCATCGCGCGGTCGCGCAGTCCCAGCGGCGTGTCGATGTCGGGTGCGGCAAGCAGGTCGTCCACCTGCTTCTCCGACAGCGTCTTGATCGCGCGCGGCGCCTGCCGCGCGGGCACCAGCCGCAGGCTGGGATCGGCACCGATGCGCCGCTCGCGCACGGCCCAGCGGAAATAGCGCTTGAACACCGTCAAGCGCCGGTTGGCCGAGGTCGCCTTGCCCCGGGCCGTGAGCCGCGCGCCCATGTAGGCCTGCAGATCGCTTTCGCGTGCGGCGTCCAGCGCCCGGCCGCCCTGGGCATGCAGCCATTGCGCGAACAGCGCCAGATCGCGCCGGTAGGCCGCCAGCGTGTTCTTCGACAGGCCGTCCTCGAGCCACAGCGCGTCGATGAAGTCATCGATCTCGGGCGTGGCGAGGGGCGTGTCGAGGATGGCCGCAGTCATGGGACGGCAAGATAGCAAAAAACAAAAAACCGCCCGGATCGCGGGCGGCTTTCTGTGGGAAGCGCCGGGTGCTTCAGTTGTCCAGCGTGAGCTTCTGCTTGGCCACCACTTGCTTGTACACCGCGAACTCGGCCTTGATCTGCTCGGCGAACTGCTCGGGCGAGTTGGCCACGATCAGCGAGCCGGTGTCTTCGATGCGCTTGCGCACGGCCGGGTCCTCGACCGATTTCTTGACGCCTGCGTTGATCTTGTCGACCACCTCCTTCGGCAGGCCCTTGGGCCCGAGGATGCCGTAGTAGGCCATGCGGTTGACGGGCTCCAGGCCCACTTCCTTGAAGGTCGGCACGTTGGGCAGCTCCTTCAGACGCTGGGGCGCGGCGACCACGATCGGCACCAGCTTGCCGGCCTTGATGAAGGGCAGCGCCGAGGGGATGTTGTCGAAGATGATCGGCACCTGCCCGGCCACCGTGTCGTTCAGGGCCGGACCGGCGCCGCGGTAGGGAATGTGGGTCACGAAAGTGGTGGTCAGGTTCTTGTAGAGCTCCATCAGCAGATGGCCGATGCCGCCCGTGCCCGAGGAGGCGTAGGAGTACTTGCCCGGGCTCTTCTTGATCTCGGCCACGAACTCGGCATAGTTCTTGGCCGGGAAGCTCGGGTGCACCGCGATGATGTTCGGCGTGGCCGCGATGTTGATGATGGGCGTGAAGTCGTTGATCGGGTCGTAGGGCGTCTTCGGGTTGATGGCCGGGTTGGCGGCCGTGCTCGACACCGTCGCCACCCCCAGCCTGTAGCCGTCCGGCGTGGCGCGTGCGGTCTCGGCCGCGCCCACGATGCCGCCGCCGCCGGCCTTGTTGATCACCACCACGCTCTGGCCCAGGTGCTTGCCCAGCGGCTCGGCGATCACGCGGGCCACGATGTCGGTGGTGCCCCCGGGCGCGAAGGGCACCTGCAGCTCGATGGGCTTGTTGGGATAGCCCTGCGACCAGGCCGGGCCGGCGACCAGCGCCAGCGCGGCGGCGCCGGCGAGTGCATTCCATTGACGACGTTGCATGAAGAAGACTCCTGGAGATCGAATTTCGAAAGCTGGGATGCTAACGGCTTCGCACACGCCCCAGTTCGTGGATAACCCATGGAAAAACCACGTTTATCCTCGACGGGTGAACTATGCCCAGCTGCTCTTCCCCGACTTCTCCCTCATTGCCTGCGGCTGGCTGTTGTGCCGCTACACCGCGCTGAATCGCCGGGTCTGGGACCAGGTCGAGAGCCTCGTCTATTACTTCCTCTTCCCGGTGCTGCTCTTTCATTCGATCGTGCGCAGCCCGCTCGACTTCGGCGCCACCTCGCACCTGCTCACCGCCGGCGTCGGCGTCGGCCTCTCCGGCATCGCGCTGGCCTACGCCCTGCCCTTCCTGCCTTGGCTGCGCACGCGCATCGACCGCAGCGACCACGCGGCCAGCGCGCAGATTGCGTTTCGCTTCAACTCCTTCATCTGCCTGGCGCTGGCCGATCGCATGGCCGGGCCGGCCGGCCTGCTGATGATCGCGGTGCTGATCGGCGTGTGCGTGCCGCTCTTCAACATCGCCGCGGTCTGGCCGATGACGCGGCATGCGCAGAGCGGCTTCGCGCGCCAGCTGCTGCGCAATCCGCTGATCATCGCCACGCTCAGCGGGCTGGTGGCCAACCTGCTGGGCGTCACCGTGCCGGACTGGCTGACCCCCACCCTCACGCGCATCGGCGCCGCCTCGCTCGCGCTGGGGTTGATGGCTGCGGGCGCGGGGATGCAGTTCGCGACGCTGGCGCGCGGCAAGGCGCTGGCCGTCTCGGTGCTGGCGATCCGGCACCTGGTGCTGCCGCTGATCGCCTGGGGCCTGGCGCTGGGGCTGAAGCTCGATGCCGCCCAGGCGGCGGTGCTGATGACCTTCTCCGCCGTGCCCACCGCTTCCAGCGCGTACGTGCTGGCGGCACGCATGGGCTACAACGGCCCCTATGTCGCGGGGCTGGTGACGCTGTCCACGCTGCTGGGCGTCGCGAGCCTTCCATTCGCACTTTCGCTGGGCGGCTGGGACTAACATCTCGGCGATGCGCTCCCTGCTGGTTCTCGCTGCGGCATCGCTTGCGCCGGCGTTGCACGCCCAGGAGTACACCCGCTACCAGGGCGGGTGGCAGGGCCCGTTCCTGCTCTACGTGACGCAGCAGGACACCGGCGCGCTGGGCCCGCCGGCCGTCTTCGACGGCAGCCTGCAGATCGCCAGCGACGGCAGCGTGCGCGGCCAGCTCCCCGACGCGGCCTGCACCCTGAGCGGCTCCAGCACCGACTTCGTCTCTCCTGCCAACGCCTCGCTGGAGCTCGACATGAGCGGCTGCACGGACGCGCGCTTCAACGGCCACTTCGCCGGCAAGCTGATCAGCAACCCGGCGCTCAAGTACGCCTCGCTACGGCTGAGCTCGATGCGCTCGCTCGATGCCGCCACCGCGCAGATCTCCGCGATCCTGCGGCGTTGAACCTTGATCGCCCTGGCCGAGGGCCCATTCGACATGCTCGCGCACCAGCGCGCTCGGATGACCCCGCCGCGTGGCCAGCGCGTCGCGCGCCTCCTCCTGCCCGGCGCGCAGCGCATTGCCCAGCGCCACCGCGATATTGCGCAGCCAGCGCTCGTGGCCGATGCGGCGGATCGGGCTGCCTTCGGTGAAGCGCAGGAACTCCGCCTCTTTCCATGCGAAAAGCTCGCCGAGCCGGCGCCCCGTCAGCCCCTCGCGCGCATCGAAATCGGGCAGCGCGCTCTTCTTCGCGAACTTGTTCCAGGGGCAGATCAGCTGGCAGTCGTCGCAGCCGTAGATGCGATTGCCGATCAGCGGCCGCAGCTCGAGCGGGATCGGCCCGGCATGCTCGATCGTCAGGTAGGAGATGCAGCGCCGCGCATCGAGCCGGTGGGGCGCGACGATGGCGCGCGTGGGGCAGATCTCGATGCAGGCGCTGCAGCTGCCGCAATGCGCGCTGACGGGCGCGCTGGCCGGCAGCGCCATGTCGACATAGATCTCGCCCAGGAAGAACATCGAGCCCGCCTCGCGGTCCAGCACCAGCGTGTGCTTGCCGCGCCAGCCCTGGCCGCTGCGCGAGGCGAGCTCGGCCTCGAGCACCGGCGCCGAGTCGGTGAAGACGCGATGGCCAAAGGCCCCGACCTCCTCGCCGATGCGATCGGCCAGCTTCTGCAGGCGCGTGCGCATCACCTTGTGGTAGTCGCGGCCGCGGGCATAGAGCGAAACGATGGCTTCCCCTGGGCGCCGCAGCCGGTCGAACTCGATGGCCTGCCAATCCTCGGAGGTGCCGCGCGGCAGGTAGTCCATGCGCGCGGTGATCACCGACACCGTGCCCGGCACCAGCTCGGCCGGCCGCGCGCGCCGCGTGCCGTGCGCGGCCATGTAGTGCATCTCGCCGTGAAAGCCCTGTGCCAGCCATTGCGCGAGGCCCGCCTCCGCGCTCGACAGATCGACACCCGCAATCCCGATTTGGGAGAATCCGAGCTCCCGGGCCCAGGCCTGAATCCGACTCACGAGTTGATGGCTTCCGATCACCTGCCGATTGTAGAAACGCGAACCCTGGTGCAACGCTGGCTGAGCGAGGACGACTGCGATGCCCTCGCGGTCAAGCTCGCGTCATCGCAAGCGCTGGGCGATGCGTTCATCGCAATGCATGGAGACCTCGGTGCCGGCAAAACCACCTTCGTTCGCCACCTGTTGCGGGCGCTGGGGATCGGCTCGCGCATCAAGAGCCCGACCTATGCGGTGGTCGAGCCGCACGAGGCGCCCGGCGGGCTCGCCATCTTTCACTTCGACTTCTATCGCTTCAGCGATCCGCACGAATGGGACGACGCCGGCTTCCGCGACATCTTCGCGGGCCCCGGCCTCAAGCTTGCGGAGTGGCCCGAAAATGCTGCAGGGCGCATTCCGCTTGCCGACCTTGCTATTAATATCGAAGCAATGACCGACGATACCCGCACCGTGACACTGCAGGCGAACACCGTGCTCGGCAGCCGCTTGCTCGAGGCCGCTGCATGAACCCGAAGGGACTGCATCGGCGGGCGCTGCTGCTGCAGGGCGGCAGCCTCGCCCTGCTGCTGGGCGTGCACGAGATCGCACGCGGCGCCACCATCGTGGCGGTTCGGGTATGGCCGGCGAACGAATACACGCGCGTCACCATCGAGTCCGATGGCCGGCTCAGGTCGCAGCAGCTGGTGGTCGGCAATCCGCCGCGGCTGGCGGTCGACATCGAAGGCATCGACCTCAACCCGGCGCTGCGCGAGCTGGTCGGCAAGATCAAGCCCGGCGACCCCTTCATCAACGGCCTGCGCGTCGGCCAGTTCGCCCCCAGCGTGGTGCGCATCGTGTTCGATCTCAAGCAGACGGTCGCCCCGCAGGTCTTCTCGCTCGCACCGGTGGCCGCCTACCAGCACCGGCTGGTGCTGGACCTTTATCCGCAGCAGGCCATCGACCCGATGGAAGCGCTGATCGCCGAGCGCCTGCGCGACGCGCCCAAGGCGCAGGGCCGCGACAGCACCGTCGCCGGCATCGCGCCACACAATGCGGGCGCCGTCGGCGACGTGCCCGCGCCGCTGCGTCCGGCACCGCCCGCCGTGGACCCGCTGGGCGACCTGATGGCGCAGCAGTCGATGCGCCCTGCCCCCTCGCCCGGCGGCGCCGCCGCGCCTGCCCCCGCGCTGGTCGCCCCCGCACCGCTGCCCCCGGTCGTGGGAACGGCGCCCGTCATGCCTGCCATGCCGCCGTCGGCAACGGCACGCAACGGCAACGGCGGCACCGCCACCGCGAGCCGTACCGACCGCATCATCATCGTCGCCCTCGATCCCGGCCATGGCGGCGAGGACCCCGGCGCCATCGGCCCCAACGGCACGCGCGAAAAAGACATCGTGCTGCAGGTTGCGTTTCGACTGCGCGACCGCATCAACGCCAGCAGCGTCAACGGCAATCCGATGCGCGCCTTCCTCACGCGCGACGCCGACTTCTTCGTCCCCCTGGGCACGCGCGTGCAGAAGGCGCGCCGGGTGCAGGCCGACCTGTTCGTGAGCATCCATGCCGACGCCTTCACCACGCCCGAGGCGCGCGGCGCCAGCGTGTTCGCGCTCAGCCAGACCGGTGCCTCCAGCAGTGCCGCGCGCTGGCTCGCCAACAAGGAAAACCAGGCCGACAAGGTGGGCGGCGTGAACGTCGGCTCGCACGAGGCGCAGGTGCAGCGCGCCCTGCTCGACATGAGCACCACCGCGCAGATCAACGACAGCCTCAAACTCGGCGGCGCCATGCTGGGCGAGATCCGCGGCATCGGTGCGCGGCTGCACAAGCCGCGGGTCGAGCAGGCCGGCTTTGCGGTGCTCAAGGCGCCCGACATTCCCAGCGTGCTGGTGGAAACCGCCTTCATCAGCAATCCCGAAGAAGAGGCCAAGCTGCGCAGCAGCGCCTACCAGGAAGACCTCGCCGATGCCCTCATGCGGGGCATCCACCGCTATTTCGCGCAGAACCCGCCGCTGGCGCGCAGCCGCGAGCTGTAGGCAACAGGGCGCCGTGGCTCGACCACATCGCCGGCTTCATCGGCCATGGCGCGACGCGAGGCGACGTCCTGCATTTTTCGTCATCACCCAGCGTTAGTCTCGCGAGGAAACATCCAAGCCCATGGCAGACACCACAGCCCCGGCGCCCCTGGTCCGCCCCGACTACCGCCTCAGCGACAGCCTCTGGGCCAGCGGCGGCTGCGTCTTTCTCACCGGCACGCAGGCGCTGGTGCGGTTGATGCTGATGCAGCGCCAGCGCGATGCGGCCGCCGGCCTGGACACGCGCGGCTTCATCAGCGGCTACCGCGGCTCGCCGCTGGGCATGGTCGACCTCGCGCTGTGGAAGACCGGCAAGAAGCTCGACGAAAGCGGCATCCGCTTCCTGCCCGCCATCAACGAGGAGCTCGGTGCCACCGCCGTGCTCGGCACCCAGCGCGTCGAGGCCGATCCCGAGCGCACCTGCGCCGGCGTGTTCGCGATGTGGTACGGCAAGGGCCCGGGCGTGGACCGCGCCGGAGATGCGCTCAAGCACGGCAATGCCTACGGCGCCTCGGCCCATGGCGGCGTGCTGATGGTGGCCGGCGACGACCACGGCTGCGTGTCTTCCTCGATGCCGCACCAGAGCGACCAGGCCTTCCAGTCCTGGCATGCGCCGGTGGTCTCGCCGAGCTGCGTCGCCGAGTACCTGGAGTACGGGCTGTACGGCTGGGCGCTGTCGCGCTTCTCGGGCAACTGGGTGGGCTTCACCGCGCTGTCGGAAATCGTGGAGAGCGCCACCACCGTCGACCTCGACCTGGTGAATGCCCGCGCCGCCACCTGGCAGGACGGCGACACGGTGCGCCGCATCACCGGCTACGCGCCGCCGGCCGATGGCCTGCACTACCGCTGGCCCGACCTGCCCTCGCTCAAGATCGAGCAGCGCCTGCATGCCAAGCTCGACGCGGTGCGCGCCTTCGCCCGCGTCAACAGCATCGATCGCCTGATCGTGGAGAGTGCCGATGCGACGGTCGGCATCGTCACCGCCGGCAAGGCGCACTACGACTTGATGGAGGTGCTGCGCCGGCTCGACGTGACCACCGAGGCCCTGGCGGTCCACGGCCTGCGCATCTACAAGCTGGGCCTGACCTATCCCATCGAGCCGACCCGCATGAACTGTTTCATCCAGGGCCTGAAGGAAGTCCTGGTGATCGAGGAAAAGGGCCCGGTGGTCGAGGACCAGCTGCGCACCATGTTCTACAACGCCGCCGAGCGTCCGGTCATCGTCGGCAAGCAGGACGCGCAAGGCAGGCCGCTGGTGAGCGCGCTCGGCGAGCTGCGGCCCTCGCGCCTGATCCAGGTCGTGGCCGACTGGCTGGCTGCTCATTTCCCCGACCTCGACCGGCGCCACCTGGTGCGCGACTTCACGCCCCCCGAGCTGCTGTCCAATGCCAGCGACAGCGTCAAGCGCCTGCCCTACTTCTGCGCCGGCTGCCCGCACAACACCAGCACCCGCGTGCCCGAGGGCTCGCATGCGCAGGCCGGCATCGGCTGCCACTTCATGGCCAGCTGGATGGACCGCGAGACCGAAGGGCTGATCCAGATGGGTGGCGAAGGCGTGGACTGGGTGTCGCATGCGATGTTCACCCGCGTGCCGCACGTCTTCCAGAACCTCGGCGACGGCACCTACTACCACTCGGGCTACCTTGCGATCCGCCAGGCCGTCGCGGCGCGGGCCACGCTCACCTACAAGATCCTCTTCAACGATGCGGTGGCGATGACCGGCGGCCAGCCGGTGGACGGCATCATCAGCGTCGACGGCATTGCGCGCCAGGTGGAGGCCGAGGGCGTCAAGCAGGTGGTGGTGGTGTCGGACGACATCGGCAAGTACGACGGCATCCGGCAACGCTTCCCCGCCGGCACCGAGTTCCACGACCGCGCCGAGCTCGATGCGGTGCAGCGGCGCCTGCGCGAGATCCCCGGCGTCACCGTGCTGATCTACGAGCAGACCTGCGCCGCCGAGAAGCGCCGCCGCCGCAAGAAAGGCGAGCTGGTCGATCCGGCCCGGCGTGTCTACATCAACGAGCGCGTCTGCGAGGGTTGCGGCGATTGCTCGGTGCAGAGCAACTGCATCGCCGTGCTGCCGCTGGAAACGCCGCTGGGCCGCAAGCGCAAGATCGACCAGAGCAGCTGCAACAAGGACTACTCCTGCGCCCAGGGCTTCTGCCCCAGCTTCGTCGGCGTGCTGGGCGGTGGCCCGCGCAAGAAGACCGGTGCGCTGGCCGCCGGCGCCGACGCCTTCATGCAGCGCGTGAACGCGCTGCCGCGCCCGGCGCCGCATGCCTGGACCGGCCCCTACGACCTGCTGGTGACCGGCGTCGGCGGCACCGGCGTCGTCACCGTCGGCGCGCTGGTCACGATGGCGGCGCATCTGGAGGGCAAGAGCGCCAGCGTGCTCGACTTCATGGGCTTCGCGCAGAAGGGCGGCTCGGTGCTCAGCTTCGTGCGGCTGGCCGACATCCACTGGCGCCTGAACCAGGTGCGCATCGACACGCAGCAGGCCGATGCGCTGCTGGCCTGCGACCTGGTGGTGGGCGCCTCCGCGGACGCGCTCGGCACCGTGCGCCACGGCCGCACGCGCATCCTCGCCAACACCCACGAAACGCCGGTGGCCGAGAGCCTGCACAACCCAGACGCCAGCCTCAAGGCGCCGCTCCTGCTCGACAAGCTGCGCTTTGCCGCCGGCGCCGAGCGCGTCGAGACGCTCGATGCGCAAGCACTGGCCGAGGCCTTCCTCGGCGATTCGATCGTCTCCAACATCCTCGCGCTCGGCTATGCCTGGCAGCGCGGGCTGGTGCCGGTGGGTCTGGAGGCGCTGCTGCGCGCCATCGAGCTCAATGGCGTCGCGGTGGAGAACAACAAGCTCGCCTTCTCCCTGGGCCGCCTCGCCGCCGGCGATCCGGAGGCCGCGGCCGCGCTGCTGCGCAGCAAATCGGCCGAGCCCGCACGGCCCGAGCCGCTGGAGGCGCTGATCGAGCGCGGCGTGGCCCACCTGGCGGCCTACCAGAACGCCGGCTACGCCAGGCGCTATGCCGACACCGTTGACGCAGTGCAGCAGCGCGAGGCCGCGTTGCACGCCGATCCCACGCTGCCTTTCACGCGCGCGGTGGCGCAGGGCCTGCTCAAGCTGATGGCCTACAAGGACGAGTACGAGGTGGCCCGCCTGTACACCGACGGCGAATTCGCGCGCTCGCTGCAGCAGCAGTTCGAGGGCGAGCTGAAGCTCGAGTTCTACATGGCGCCGCCCGTGCTGAGCCGCACCCGCCAGGGCCGGCCGCCGCGCAAGCTGCGCCTGGGCGGCTGGATGATGCCGGCGATGAAGCTGCTGGCCCAGGGCCGCCGGCTGCGCGGCACCGCGCTCGATCCCTTCGGCTACACCGAGGAGCGGCGCATGGAGCGTGCGTTGATCGAGGACTATCGCCGGCGCATCGAGTCGCTGCTGCCTTCACTCGACGCCGATCGCTTGAAGATCGCGACCGAGATCGCGCTGCTGCCGCTGCAGATGCGCGGCTTCGGGCATGTGAAGCAGGCCAACGTCGCGCTGGCGCGGGTGCGTGAGGCCGAGCTGCTGCATCGCTTCGATTCGAAAGCCTTTCCGAGGCCTGCGCCCTCTCGGGCCGCCGGGCAGATCCGCGGCATTGCCGTGACTGCGTCGCAGCGCTGACGCACGGTCGCGCGGACGACTTCGCTGTTGCTTCTAGTTGCACGGACTCTCCGCGCACTCTCGGGCAAGGGGGTGCGGCAGGCTCCTACAAGCGCGACATGCCAGCTTTCGACAATGTCTTCATCACTCATCGAAAGGTGGACATCATGAACACACGTCTCTGGATCACGGCCGGTGCGGCCACAGCCATCATGGCACTGACGGGCTGCGCGGCAGGTCCGAATGAGCAATGGGGCACGGCCGGCGGCGCAGTGGGCGGCGCGGTGATCGGTAACGCCATCGGCGGCAATACGGCCAGCACGGTGGGCGGTGCGGCCATCGGCGGCCTGGTCGGCAACCAGGTGGGTCGTCGCGCCGACGAGCGCAACTATTACCGCGGGCAACGCAGTGGCTACTACCCCTACAACGGCCCGACCTACTGACCCTGCGCTTCTCGCATGAACGAGCAAGGCGTGCCGATGGCACGCCTTTTTTTTGGACTTGCGCCGATCAACGCGCCGATGAAGGCGTGCGGCCCGCGCGCCAGGCACCGAAGATGGCAATCAAGCCGGGCACGATGATCAATGCCCAGATGATCTTGTCCAGGTGCTCCTTCACAAAGGGCAGGTTGCCGAACAGGTAGCCGGCCGTGCACAGGCCCACCACCCAGAGCAGGCCCCCGCCGATGTTGTAGAGCGTGAACTTGCCGCGCGTCATCTCGGCCACCCCTGCCACAAAGGGCGCGAAGGTGCGGATGAAGGGCATGAAGCGCGCCAGAACGATCGTGATGCCGCCGTAGCGCTCGTAGAAGTCGTGGGCCTGGTCGAAGGCCCTGCGATTGAAGAAGCGCGAGCTCTCCCACTGGAAGACCTTGGGCCCGAAGTAGCGCCCGATGCTGTAGTTGCACTGGTCGCCCAGGATCGCCGCGGCGATCAGGATCGGCACCGCGATCCCGAAGCTCATCAGCCCCGCGCCGCACAGCGCGCCCACGATGAAGAGCAGCGAATCGCCCGGAAGAAAGGGCATGACCACCAGCCCGGTCTCCACGAAGACGATCAGGAACAACAGCGCATAGACCCAGGGGCCGTACGCGGCGACGAAGGTCTCCAGGTGTTTGTCGACATGAAGGATGAAGTCGACCAAGAAGCTGATGATTTCCATGGCCGCGCATTATCCGGGTGCGGCGCGCGTGCCCTCCGGGAAACCCTTGTGGACCGTACCAGCCAATTCGGAAGTGCCTGCCGCGCCGAAGACGCGCATGGCGGCGTTGCAAATGCTCGCAATGGCATCGGCTATTGCTGCGCCTTGCGCCTTGCCCTGCACGCCGTCGACTCGGCCTTCACCCCCGTATCGACTGTTACGGCCCACTAGAATCATTGCGTGAGCGCCCTTCCCTCTGCCCTCCCCCCGGCTGCGCGCCGCCCCATCCGCGAACTCCCCGACGAATTGATCAGCCAGATCGCCGCCGGCGAAGTGGTGGAGCGTCCGGCCTCGGTGGTGCGCGAACTGCTCGACAACGCCCTCGATGCCGGCGCTCGCCAGATCACGGTGCGGCTCGCGGCCGGCGGCGTGCGCCTGATCTCGGTCGAGGACGACGGCCAAGGCCTGCCGCGCGACGAGCTGCCGCTGGCGCTGCGCCGCCACGCGACCAGCAAGATCGCGAGCCTCGGCGAGCTCGAGACCGTGGGCACCATGGGCTTTCGCGGCGAAGCGCTGGCCGCCATCAATGCCATCGCCGAACTCAGCCTGCTGTCGCGTGCGGCCGGCGCGGACAGCGCCTTCGCACTCGATGGCCGCACCGGCGAGCTGCGCCCCGTGGCCCGCGCCACCGGCACCACCGTCGAAGTGCGCGAGCTCTTCTTCGCCACGCCCGCGCGCCGCAAGTTCCTGAAGACCGACGCCACCGAGCTGGCCCACTGCATCGAGGCCGTGCGGCGCCATGCACTCGCACGGCCCGAGGTCGGCTTCGCGGTCTGGCACGAAGGCAAGCTGGTCGAGCAATGGCGCGCTGCGCAGGCGCGCGAGCCGCGCCTGGCCGACACGCTGGGCGACGAGTTCGTCGCGCAGAGCGTGGCGGTCGAGCATGCTGCCGGCCCGGTGCGCGTGACGGGCCGCGCCGGCATCCCCGATGCCGCGCGCTCGCGCGCCGACCAGCAGTTCTTCTACGTCAACGGCCGCTTCGTGCGCGACAAGGTGCTGGCCCACGCGGTGCGCAGCGCCTATGAAGACGTGCTCCACGGCCAGCGCCAGCCGGTCTACGCGCTCTACCTCGAGATCGATCCGGCGCGGGTCGACGTCAACGTGCATCCGACCAAGATCGAGGTGCGCTTCCGCGACGGGCGCGAGGTGCACCAGGCGGTGCGCCATGCGATCGAGAACGCGCTGGCCGCCCCGCGCGCCGGCGATGCAGCATCGGCGCCGGCCGAACCCTTCTTCAAGCCGCGCAGCGCGCCCGTGGCGCCGACCTGGCGCCAGCCGTCGATGCATTTCGCCGCCGAGCGCGGCTTGGGCGACGCGGCAGCGATGTGGCCCAGCGAGCGGCGCGAGCCGCCGGCGACCTCCCTGGCAAGCACTGCGCCGGCATCGGCGGAGGCCTTCCCGGCCGTCGCTGTCGCGCAGCCGGCCGCCCGGCCCACGCCGGCGGCGGACGGCGAGGCCTGGCCCCTGGGCCGCGCACTGGCCCAGCTCCAGGGCATCTACATCCTGGCCGAGAACAGCCAGGGGCTGGTGATCGTCGATATGCATGCGGCCCACGAGCGCATCGTCTACGAGCGCCTGAAGACCCAGCTGGACGGCGCCGCCATTGCCAGCCAGCCGCTGCTGATCCCCGCCACCTTCGCCGCCACGCCCCAGGAAATCGCCACCGCGGAGGCCTGCGCCGCGGTGCTGCCGGCGCTGGGCCTGGAGATCACCCCCTTCTCGCCACGCACGCTGGCGGTGCGGGCGGTGCCCGGCACCTTGGCCGACGGCGACCCGGTGGAGCTGGCGCGCAGCGTGCTGGCCGAGCTGGCGCAGCACGACGCCAGCACCGTGGTGCAGCGCGCCCAGAACGAGCTGCTCGGGGCCATGGCCTGCCACGGCGCGGTGCGCGCCAACCGGCGGCTGACCATCGACGAGATGAACGCCTTGTTACGCCAGATGGAAGCCACCGAGCGCTCCGACCAGTGCAACCATGGCCGGCCCACCTGGCGCCAGCTGTCGGTCAGAGAGCTGGACAGCCTCTTCATGCGCGGCCGCTGAGGCTGCCTGCCGCCAACTTCTGTACATTTGTCGCAAGTTGGCCGCGTAACCAAGGGTTTTCACGCGTCATCGAGATCCCGGGCACGGCCGTTGCATGGCACTCTTGAGTTGAACTTTCGTCTCAATCGCCTGTCATTCAGCTTTCCGATGAAGTCCTGGTCCCTCTTCGCCTCCGCCACCGCCCTGGTCGCCTTGCTGGCCGGGGGCTGCTCCACCCTCGACGAGCGGCAGCGCGAATGGATCTTCCAGCCCAGCGACCGCAGCTGGGGCAACTCCGAGGCCATGAGCGAAGGCATGGAGCATGTCTGGATCGACTTCGATTCCAAGGTCACCGGCCGGCCGGCCCGGCTGCACGGCCTGTGGCTGGGCGGCGCGCCGGAGTCGGCCGACACGCCGGTGCTGCTGTACCTGCATGGTGCGCGCTACAACGTGGCCGGCTCGGCGCCCCGAATGCGGCGCATGCACGAGCTGGGCTTCTCGGTGCTGGCCATCGACTACCGCGGCTTCGGCAAGAGCAGCAAGGCCCTGCCCTCGGAAGACTCCGCCCGCGAAGACGCGCGCGCCGCCTGGATCTGGCTGGCGGCGCGGCACCCTAAGCAGCACCGCTACATCTTCGGCCACTCGCTGGGCGGAGCGATCGGCATCGACCTGGCCGCGCAGGTGAACGACGAAAGCGGCACCATCGTCGAGAGCACCTTCACCTCCATCGCCGACGTGGTCGGCAGCTTCAAGTGGGGCTGGCTGCCCTTCGGTCCCTTCCTCACGCAGCGCTTCGAGGCCATCGCCAAGGTCAAGAACATCGGCGCCCCGCTGCTGGTGGTGCACGGCAGCGCCGACAGCCTGATCAACCCGACCCTCGGACGCAAGCTCTACGAGGCCGCCACCGTGCCCAAGCAGTTCGTGCTGGTCGAGGGCGGCTCGCACCACAGTACCGGTTCCATCGGCGAGGTGCAGTACCGCGCCGCGCTGGCCCAGCTGTTCCGCATGAAGCCCCCCACCGTGCTCGCAGCCCAGGCCCCGGATGAAGCGCAAGCGCCGCGCGTGACACCTGCCGCGCAGCCGGCGCAGCCCGCCGAGCAGCGCGATGCCGGCTCGGCGCCGCCGCACAAGATCTGATTTCCGCCCCGCCGCTTCGGCGCATCGCATTTGCTACCCTCGGGCGCATGCCGCCCACCGCAGCTTCCGCCGCCACCCCCGCCTCGCGCGCCTCTCCCCCGCCGGCGCGCTGCACCGCCGAACCCCATGCCCACTGAGGCCGGCTACGTGGCCCTGGCCGGGCCCACGGCCTCCGGCAAGACCGCGGCCGCGCTCGCGATCGCGCGCGCGCGGCCGGTGGAGATCGTCAGCGTCGACTCGGCCCTGGTCTACCGCGGCATGGACATCGGCACCGCCAAGCCCACCGCCGCCGAGCGCGCCGTCGCGCCGCACCACCTGATCGACATCCGCGATCCGCGCGAGCCCTACAGCGCGGCGGCCTTCGTCTCCGATGCCACGCGCCTCATTGCCGAGATCCGCGCACGGGGCCGCCTGCCGTTGCTGGTGGGCGGCACCATGCTGTACTTCAAGGCGCTCGCCGAAGGCATCGACGCGATGCCCGCAGCCGACCCGGACCTGCGCAGCCGCCTGGAAGCCGAGGCCGCCGCACTGGGCTGGCCGGCGATGCATGCGAAGCTGGCGCAGGTCGATGCGCCCACCGCCGCACGGCTCGCACCCAACGACAGCCAGCGCATCCAGCGCGCGCTGGAGGTCTGGCTCACGAGCGGGCGCGCGATCTCCAGCTTCCATGCCTCGGAACGTGCAGGCGGCCTTCCGCCGCTCGCGCTCTTCTCGCTCGAACCTGCGGAGCGCGCGTGGCTGCACCAGCGCATCGCCGAGCGCTTCGACGCGATGCTGGCGGCAGGCTTTCTCGACGAGGTGCTGGCCCTGCGCGCGCGCGGCGACCTCGCGCCGGACCTGCCCTCGATGCGCAGCGTCGGCTACCGCCAGGCCTGGGAGGCGCTGGACGGCGCCTGGCCCCTGGCCGAGTTGCGCGAGCGCGGCATCGCGGCCACGCGCCAGCTCGCCAAGCGGCAGATCACCTGGCTGCGCAGCATGCCCGCACGGCGCGTCGTGCCGGCCGAAGCGCCCGATGCGATCGCGCGCATCGTGACCGCGGTGGGCGAGATCGAATGAGCCGCCGCCCGGCCGTTCCGAAGGGGGCTCGTACCGTGGCCGGAGGCGAAGGTACGCCGATCAGCCGCCGAGCCGCACCCACCGCAGCCGCAGGCGAAGGCACGCCATGACGCTGAAGGTCGAGGGCCTGGCCAAGCGCTACGGCGACAGCACCGTCTTCGAGCAGGTCTCGCTCGCGGTCGCGCCCGGCGAGTTCGTCGCCATCGTCGGCGAATCTGGCGTGGGCAAGTCCACGCTGCTCAACTGCATGGCCGGCCTGGACAGCTGGGACGCCGGGACCATCGTGCACGACGGCGTCGACATCGGCAGGCTCGACGGCGAGGCGCGCGCGCTCTGGCGCCGCCGCCAGGTGGGCTTCGTGTTCCAGGCTTTCCATGTGCTGCCCCACCTGGACGTGGCGCAGAACGTCGCCTTGCCGCTGATGCTGCTGAAGCAGACGGCCCCGGCGCGCGTGGCGCACATGCTCGAGGCCGTGGGCCTCGCGGGCCTGGGCGAACGCCTCCCCCAGCAGTTGAGCGGCGGCCAGCTGCAGCGCGTGGCCATCGCGCGTGCGCTGGTGCACCGGCCCGCGCTGCTGCTGGCCGACGAGCCCACCGGCAATCTCGACCCGGGCACCGCGGCGAAGGTGATGGAGGTGCTGTTCGCGCAGACGCGCGAGCACGGCGCCTCCCTGGTGCTGGTCACGCATTCGGAGGCCGCCGCGGCGCGGGCCGACCGGGTGCTGCACCTGAGCGCAGGCGGCATCGTGCCTGGCCGTGGACAGTGAAGTGACAGTCGAAAAGCCGAAGCCATTGCGCGCATGTGCAGCAAGGCCCTCCTTGGCGCGGCGTACGTTCGAATCGGCTGTTGCGCTCCACTGGTTGTGCGATCCTTCCGGGATGCGCTTTCGATCATGTTCCGCTCGCCTGCGTGGCCTGCTTGCGCTGCTGTCATGCGGGGTGATCGCCGTGTTCCCGGTGCGGGCCGCGCCCGGCCCGAGCTGGGGCGCGATCGCGACCCAGCAGGGGTGGTACGGCTACGCCTACGACCAGCCTTCCCGCAGCGCCGCCGAGCTTGCCGCCCGCGCCCAGTGCGATCGCGCAGCGGGCCGCCCGGGCGCCTGTGCCGTCCGCGCCTACTTCGATCGCGCCTGCGGCGCGCTCGCCACCGGCAACTACGGGGAATGGGGCACGGCCATCGCGCCCACGGCCAGCGCGGCAAGCAAGGCGGCGGCAAGCCAATGCGAAAGCCATCTGCCGACCGAGCCTTGCAAGGTGGTCGTCAGCGTCTGCTCGCGGCGGTGAACATGCGAGCGCCGTCGCGAGAACATCGACCCCTTTGAGAGCCTGACCCATGAGCCTGCATCAACGACTCCAGCAGCGCGCCGCCGAGAACAAGCCGGTGCGCATCGGCCTGATCGGCGCCGGCAAGTTCGGCGCCATGTACCTGGCGCAGGTCCCGCGCACGCCCGGCGTGCAACTGGTGGCCATCGCCGACTTGTCGCCCGATGCGGCGCGCACGAACCTCGAGCGCGTCGGCTGGAAGCCCGAGCGTGCCGCCGCCCGCTCGGTGCAGGAGGCGCTGCAGAACGGCACGACCTGGATCACCGAAGACTGGCAGGCCCTGACCCGCGAGCCGTCCATCGACATCGTGGTCGAGTGCACCGGCAACCCCGTCGCCGCCGTGGAGCACTGCCTCGATGCCTTCGCCCACGGCAAGCACGTGGTCAACGTCACGGTCGAGGCCGACGCCTTCTGCGGCGCGCTGCTCGCGCGCCGCGCTCAGCAGGCCGGCGTGCTGTACTCGCTCGCCTTCGGCGACCAGCCGGCGCTGATCTGCGACCTGGTCGACTGGGCGCGCACCTGCGGCTTCCCGGTGGTGGCGGCCGGGCGCGGCCACAAGTGGCTGCCGCATTTCAGCGAATCGACGCCCGAGACGGTGTGGGGCCACTACGGCCTCACGCCCGAGCAGGCGAAGCGCGGCGGCCTCAACCCCAAGATGTTCAACAGCTTCCTCGACGGCTCCAAGCCCTCGATCGAAAGCGCCGCGGTCGCCAACGCCACCGGCCTCGGCGTGCCCTCCGACGGCTTGCTCTACCCGCCGGCCAGCGTGGAAGACATCCCCTTCGTCACGCGGCCGAAGAGCGAAGGCGGCGTGCTCGAGCGCAAGGGCATGGTGGAGGTGGTGTCCTCGCTGGAGGCCGACGGCCGCCGCATCCCCTACGACATCCGCATGGGCGTGTGGGTCACGGTCGAGGCCGAGACCGACTACATCAGGAACTGCTTCGAGGAATACAACGCCCACACCGATCCGAGCGGGCGCTACTTCACCCTCTACAAGCGCTGGCACCTGATCGGCCTGGAGGTCGGCGTGTCGGTCGCGAGCGTGGCGCTGCGCGGCGAGCCCACGGGCGTGGCCACCTGCTGGAACGCCGACGTGGTCGCCACCGCCAAGCGCGACCTCGCGGCGGGCGAGACGCTCGACGGCGAAGGCGGCTACACGGTGTGGGGCAAGCTGCTGCCGGCCGAACGCTCGATGCGGCTCGGCGGACTGCCGCTCGGCCTCGCGCACAACGTGAAGCTGGTGCGCCCGGTGAAGAAGGGCCAGAGCCTTTGCTGGGCCGACGTGGCGATGGACAGCACGACGCATGCGTACAGGCTGCGCCGCGAGATGGAGGCGATGTTCGCGCCGGAACGGACCGACGCTGCCTGAAGTATTCGGAGGCTGCGCCTACCTTTGCAGAAAGGACTCGGCGTCGATGCCCGCCTGCTTGAGGATTGCGCGCAGCGTTCCCTCCGGCATGTCGCCGGGGTGATTGGGAATGGTGGTGTACCGATTCAGCGCGGGGTTGAACCAGATCTCGTGCGAGCCCGCGGCCTGGCGGTGGAATTCCAAGCCGAGTTGTTTCAGCCGCTTGACGACGTCCTGATATCGAAAGCCCGCCAGTGCGCCCATCAGGTGGCGACGATGAGCGGGTAGTCGAAGGCCTCGCGTACCGGCCGCAGCGGAGGGTTGCTGGGGCCGCTCTGCGCCTCGATCAACTTCCTGGCCACATCGCGTGCGATCTCGATGGTCTCCTGAATGGTGCGGCCCTGCGCAATGAGGCCCTGCACCTCGTCGCTGGTGGCGAGGTACACGCCCTCGGGCAGCTTTTCGATGTGCAGCTGAATCATGTGTTCCATGGCGATGACTCCTGGTGAGCCGCGCGGCTACGTTCGCGCGTGCTGCGGCCGGTGGTTTGGATGGGCGCTGATGCGGCAAGCTTGTTCAAAAGATACCACGCGCCAGTCTCGGGTGCGGGTGAACCCTGACGTTCGGAAAAGCTGAACTTTCCGCATCGATCATGTGAATTGTCCAGGCCTCCGGCCATCCCTACGATCCCTCGCACCGCCCGTCCCCACGGGGCATGCACGGAGCCACGGATGTCCTACAAGGTCTTGTTGATCAAACCCTATTCGGCCTACGAGCGCGAGAAGACGCCGGCGGAGGACGCGGAACTCACCCATGTCGAGCGCGGCTCGCCGGCCGGCGAATACCTGCGCCGCTTCTGGCAGCCCGTGGCGCTGTCGTCCGAGCTGGGCGAGCTGCCGGTCAAGGTGCGCATGTTCGGCGAGACGCTGGTGCTGTTCCGCGCGAAGAACGGGCAGGTCGGCCTGCTGGAGCCGCACTGCAGTCACCGCGGCAGCTCGCTCGAGTTCGGCATCTGCGAGGAGAACGGCCTGCGCTGCTGCTACCACGGCTGGCTGTACGGCGTGGACGGCACCATCCTCGAGACGCCCGGCGACCCGCCCGAATCCACGCTGCGCCACAGCCTCTGCCATGGCGCCTACCCGGTGCACGAGTACAAGGGCCTGGTCTTCGGCTACTTCGGCCCGCCCGCGCTGAAGCCCGAGTTCCCGATCTACGACTCCTACGAGCACCCCGGCGACCGGCTCGTGCCCTACTACATCACCTACCCCTGCAACTGGCTGCAGGTGCATGAGAACGTGATGGACCCGGCGCACGCGGTGTTCCTGCACACGCGCATCAGCTTCTCGCACTTCGCGGACGTCTGGGGCGAACTGCCGGAGATGGACTTCGTGCCCACGCCTACCGGCATGATCTACGTGACCTCGCGCCGCTGGGGCGACAACGTCTGGGTGCGCTCCAACGACATCCTGCTGCCCAACCTGGCGCAGGTGGGCCATGTGTGGGAAGACGGCTCGACCCCGAAGGAGTTCGCGCGCGTGGCCATCACGCGCTGGACCACGCCGGTGGACAACACGACCTGCCGCATCATCGGCTGGCGCCACTTCCATCCCGACGCCGACCCGCGCGGCCTGGCCGACGAGAGCCGGTGCGGCCCCGAGTCGGTGGACTTCTTCGGCCAGGGCGGCGATCGGCCCTACGAGGAGCGCCAGCGCATCCCCGGCGACTACGACGCGCAGATCTCGCAGCGCCCCATTGCGATCCACGCGCTGGAGAACCTCACCCGCTGCGACCGCGGCGTGGCCATGCTGCGCCAGCTGCTGCGCCGCCAGATCAGGCGCGTGGCCGAGGGCGGCGAGCCCACCCTCTCGCCGGTACGCAGCGGCGGCCTGATCCCGACCTACACGCACGACACGGTCGTGCCCGTTCCCGCGCGCGGCGAAGACCGCGAGGCCGACGGCGCACTCGTGCGGGCGGTGGGCAAGGCCATCACCGAGATCGTCGTCAAGGGCCCGCACCAGGAGCAGGCCGACCGCCTGCAGCAGGTGCGCGCGCTGATCCGCGAATACGCCGAGCGCCGGCGCGAGGCCGTGGCCTGAAGGCCCTTCGACACCCGAACCCAACGCCGTCCGAGGAGCGCTCTTCATGCCATCCCCCATCCATCCCGGCCGCGTCGACTGGACCGGCGAAAACCCCGGCATCTACCTGAAGGAAACGCAGGACGGCCCCTGGACCGGCCTGGCGACCTTCTTCCGCGTGGTCTATTCGCCCTACGGCATGGGCAGCGGCGTGGTCGTGCTCGACCAGCCCGGCACCGCCCGCGGCCTGCCCGAGGTGCACAACTTCTGCATCAGCGACAACGAGGCGCTGGCGCGCTTCCTGGTCGACCGGTTCTTCTCGCGCTTCGCCTCCTTCCGCGTCTCGCCGGGCATCGGCGCGATCAGCTACCTCGCGGCCACCGAGGTGCAGCGCGCCGGCGACACGCGCTCGCGCTACCAGGAGATCGTGAAGTCCGACGGCTTCGAGGTGGTGATGACCTGGGGCGGCCTCGGCCAGCCCTATGCGGTCGACATGCCGGCCGAGAAGGGCCCGACCAAGGAGCACCAGATGTACAGCCTCTTCCTCGACGCCTCGGAGGCCGAGGTCACCATCAACGGCAAGCCGCTGAAGGGCCGCATCGCCGTGCGCGACTTCGCCGACACGAAGAAGAGCACGGCCTTCCTCGCCTTCTCGGAGTCGTGGATGCAGGTCGCGCCCGCGGGGACGCCGGCATGACCGAGTTCTTCCAGTACCTGGCCTCCGGCCTCGTGGTGGGCTGCATCTACGGCCTGATCGCGATCGGCTACACCGCGGTCTACAACGTGACCGGCATCGTCAACTTCGCCCAGGGCGACGCCTCGATGCTGGGCGCCCTCGGCGCGGTGGGCCTGCTGGGCTTCGGCGCCTCGCTGCCGGTGGCGATCGCGGCCTCGGTGCTGGCGGTGGGACTGCTGGGCGTCGTGATGGAGCGCGTGGCGATCCGGCCTGCGGGGCCGGACGTGATGCGCGGCATCATCATCACCATCGGCGTGGGCGTGGCCTTCCAGGGCATCGCGGTGCTCGTCTGGGGCACCGATGCGCAGCCCCTGCCCGCCTTCTCGGGCGAGCAGCCGATCAGCCTGGGCGGCGTGACCGTGCCGCCGCAAGCCCTCTGGATCCTGGGCAGCGCCGCGCTGCTGATGGTGGCGCTCTACGTGTTCTACACGCGCACCTACCTCGGCAAGGCCTACCGCGCCTGCGCCATGGACCCCCGCGCGGCGGGCCTGATGGGCATTCCCACGCGCACGATGCGCGCCATCGGCTTCCTGCTGTCGGGACTGACCGGCGCCATCGCGGGCGTGATCGTCGCGCCCATCGCGCTCATGCAGTACGACAGCGGCGTCTTCCTCGGCATCAAGGGCTTCGTGGCCTGCATCATCGGCGGCTTCGGCAACCCCATCGGGGCTGCGCTCGGCGGGCTGGTGCTCGGCTTGCTCGAGGCCTTTTCCACCGGCTACCTGAGCTCCGGCTTCAAGAACGCGATCGCGTTCGTGATGCTGCTGGTCTTCCTCTTCCTGCGCCCGGGCGGCCTGCTCGGCGAGCTCGGCACGGTGAAGCGATGACGAAGAAGCTGCTGCTCCTGGCGGGCTTCCTGGCCGCGGTGTATGCGCTCGGCAATGCCTACCTGACCAACCTCTTCGTGGTGGCCGCGCTGTTCGCGCTGCCGGCCCTGGGCCTGTCGCTGCTGATGGGCTACACCGGCCAGATCTCGCTCGGGCATGCGGCCTTCGTGGGCCTGGGCGCTTACGCGTCGGCCATCGTCACCAAGTCGCTGGGGCTGAACCCCTGGCTGGCGCTGGTGCTCGCCACGGCGCTCTCGACACTGACGGCCTGGGCCATCGGCTGGCTGGTGTTCCGCCTGCGCGGCCACCATCTCGCGATGGCCACGCTGGCCTTCGGCATCATCGTGCACGTCGGCTTCGTCGAGTGGCGCTGGCTGACCGGCGGGCAGGACGGTCTCTCGGACATCCGGCCATTGGCCCTCGGCGGCTTCGCCCTCGGCTCCGACATGGCGATGTACCCGCTGGTCTGGGCGGTCTGCCTCGCGGGGATGCTGCTGGCCGGCAATCTGGTGCAGTCGCCGGCCGGCCTCAGCATGCGCGTGGTGGCGGAGAGCGAGCCGGTGGCCGGCTCCATCGGCATCGCGAGCGCGCGGCTCAAAAGGCAGATCATGGCGCTCAGCGGCGCCTACGCCGGCCTGGGCGGCGCGCTCTACGCGCACTGGCTGGGCTACATCAGCCCCGGGCCCTTCGACGTCGGCTTCTCCATCCGGCTGCTGCTGATCGTCGCGCTCGGCGGCTTCGCCGGCACCTGGAGCGTGCTCTTCGGCGTGTTCTTCGTGGTGCTGATCAGCGAGCTGCTCAAGCCCTTCGGCCGCTACGACGTGGTGATCTACGGCGTGCTGCTGGTGGTGGTGATGATCTACTGCCCGCGCGGACTGCTGGCCGGGCTGGTCGACGCGTACCGCCGGATCGTTGCCGCCGGCAAGGAGTCTGCCGCATGAGCCGCCGGGCCGCTCCCAAGGCGAATAGCACCGTAGCCGAAGGCGAAGGTACTCCAGTGAGCCGCCGGGCCGCTCCCAAGGCGAATAGCACCGCAGCCGAAGGCGAAGGTACTCCAGTGAGCCGCACGGCCGCTCCGAAGGCGAACAGCACCGCAGCGCATGGCGCGGAGGTCTTCCAATGACCCGAGGCGAGGTCCTCCTCGAGGTGCGCGAGGTCAGCCGACGCTTCGGCGGGCTCCAGGCGCTCGACGCCGTGTCCTTCGACGTGCGCCGGGGCGAGATCCTGGCGCTCATCGGCCCCAACGGCGCGGGCAAGTCCACCCTGCTCAACGTGATCTCGGGCGCGGTGCCCGCGAACAGCGGCGAGGTGCACTTCAAGGGCGAGCGCATCGACCGCCTGCCGGCCGAGCAGGTCAACCGCCGGGGCCTGGTGCGCACCTTCCAGGGCGCCGAGGTGCTGCGCGGCCTCTCGGTGCGCGAAAACGTGATGGCCGCCGGCGTGGCGAAGAGCGGCAGCGGCGTGCTCGACGGCTTGCTCGGCTTCGGCCGCGCACCGCGCGTGCGGCAGCAACTGCGCGAGGAGGCACTGAAGCAATTGCAGGTGGTGGGCCTCGACCACCTCGCCGACGCCCCCTCGACACAACTGACCGCCGGCCAGCAGCGCCTGCTCGCCGTGGCGCGCGCGCTGGCCACGGGCGCTGAGCTGCTGATCCTCGACGAGCCCGGCGCCGGGCTCAACACGGTGGAGAAGAACCTGCTGGTCGAGGTGATCCTGCGCATCCGCCAGCGCGGCAGCACGGTGGTCTTCGTCGAGCACGACCTGGGCTTCGTGGGCCGGCTCGCCGAGCGCATGGTGGTGCTCGACCACGGCCGCATGATCGCGCGCGGCCTGCCGGACGAAGTGCGCGCCGACCCGGCCGTGATCGAGGCCTACCTCGGCAACACCGACGTGGCCGCCACCGTGCGGCCGGCCGCCACCGCCTCGATCGCGCCGCAGCTGCTCGGCATCGAAGGGCTTGCGGTGCGCTACGACGGCCTGACGGCGCTCGACCAGGTCAGCCTCGAGGTGCGCCAGGGCGAGATCGTCGCGCTGATCGGCGCCAACGGCGCCGGCAAGTCGAGCCTGCTGAAGGCCATCGCGGGGGCCGAGCCGCCGGCCGCGGGCCGCCTGCAATTCGGTGGCGTCGATCTCGCGGGTGTGCCGCTGGAGGCCCGCGCCGGCCTCGGCATCAGCCTCGCGCCCGAAGGCCGCGCCCTGTTCCCGGCGTTGAGCGTGCGCGACAACCTGCTGGTCGGGCGCTATGCGCAGGTGCGCAAGTCGGGCCTCGCGAACCTGCTGTGGCCCATGGGCCGCGCCGCCGCCGAGCTGGACGAGGTGCTGGAGGAAGTGCTGCGCTTCTTCCCGCAGCTTCGCGAGCGGCTGCACCAGCAGGCCGGCACGCTCTCGGGCGGCGAGGGCCAGATGCTCGCGATCGGCCGTGCCCTCATGAACCGGCCGAAGCTGCTGATGCTGGACGAGCCTTCCTTCGGCCTGGCGCCGCAGGTCTCGCGCGAAATCCTCGAGTCGCTGCCACGGCTCACGCAACTGGGCGTGACCGTGCTGATGGTGGAGCAGAACGCGCGCTCGGCACTGCAGGTGGCCGACCGCGCCTACATCCTGGTCAATGGCCGGCTGGTGGCCCAGGGCAGCAGCCGCGAGCTGCTGGAGCGGCCGGACATCGCGCAGGCCTACCTGGGGTGGGAAGGCGACGATCCGCGCGCGGCGAACGAGCCGATGGTGGCCGCTGCATGACGAACGAAGCGGACGCCCTCGCCTTCGATGCGATCGCGCGGGTGCGGCCGCGGCTGGCCGACCTGCGGCCCGCCGGCGAGGCGATCGACTTCCCCGCGCGCACGGTGCTGCACGCCGGACCGCCCTTCGAGAACGCTGCCGCCGTCCCGGCGCCCGTCGCCAATTCGGCCGCCGCGGCGCTGGTGTTCGAAGGCTGGGCCGGGGACCGCAGCGACGCGCTCGCGATGCTGGCGGACGGCCGCATCCGCCTCGCGCCGGCGCAGGACCACCGCTGCGCCGAGCCGCTGGCCTCGGTGCTGTCGCCTTCTCAGCAGGTGCAGGTGGTCCACGATGCAGCCGGGACGGCCGGGCCTGCCTGTGCCCCACTCAACGGAGGCAGCGGCCCGGCCCTGCGCCTGGGCTTGCCGGGGCCGGAGGTGGTGGCCCATCTGCGCTGGCTCAATGGTCCCTTCGCCGATGCCATCCGCCCCGCCTGCCGGCGCGGCATCGACCTGCTGCCGATCGCCGACCAGGCGCTGGCCGATGGCGACGACTGCCACGGACGCACGCAGGCCGCCACAGCCTTGCTCATGCAGGCTTTCGCCTTGCCGCCCGGCGAAGGGCCCAGCAGCGAGGCGCGCCGCTTCCTGTCGGCCTCGCCGAGCTTCTTCCTCAACCTCTGGATGGCCGCCGTCAAGTGCATGCTGGGAGCCGCCGAGGGCATCGCCGGCAGCGCCTTCGTCACCGCCATGGGCGGCAACGGCGTGCAGATGGGCCTGCAGCTCGCCGCGCGGCCGGGCCGCTGGTACACGGCGGCGTCCTCGCCGCCGGCCGGCAAGCTCGAGGACGGCGTCGCCGAATCCGACCGCCTGCCCGCCATCGGCGACAGCGCGCTGATCGAGGCCTTCGGACTCGGCGCCATGGCCTTCGCCCACGCGCCGCTGCAGCGGCAGGCATTGGGCGCCTGGCTCCCCGAGCCGCCCGAGGCGCTCGCGCGCGCACTGCTGTGGGATGCGCACCCGGCCTTCGCCACATCGCACGCGCGTTGCGGCCTGTCGGCGCGTGCCGTGGCCACCACGCGCAAGGCGCCCGTGGTGGCGCTCGGCGTCCTCGACGCGCGGGGCGAGCGCGGCCGCATCGGCGGCGGCATCTGGCAGGCCTCGGTCGCGCACTTCGAGCAGGCGCTCGCCGACGTTTTCACCGATCTGCAACCCCGAAGGAGCCCACCATGAAACGCTTCGCAGCCCTCGCACTCGCCCTGCTCGTCTCAGCGGGCGTCCACGCCCAGGACATCAAGATCGGCGGCCTGCTCGAAACCTCCGGCTTCGTCGCTTCGCTGGGCCAGCCCGGCCTGGACGGCGCGATGCTCGCCGTCGAGCAGGTGAACGCGGCAGGCGGCATCAACGGCCGCAAGGTGCAGTTCGTGAACGTGAACTCCGAGAGCGACAACACCAAGACGGTGTCGGCCGCCAAGCGGCTGATCGAGCAGGAAAAGGTGGTCGCGATCATCGGCCCGATGAGCAGCGGCTCTTCCTTCGCGGTGGTCGACACCATCGAGAAGGCCAGGGTGCCGATGATCTCCAACGGCGCCTCGCGCGGCATCGTGCTGCCGCCCGAGCAGAAGAAGTTCACCTTCCTCGCGCCGCTGACCGACGTGGTGGTGCAGACCGCGATGCTCAAGGACATGCAGGCCAAGGGCATCAAGAAGATCGCCATCCTCAATTCCGACGTGGCCTTCGGCACCAGCGGGCGCGATTCACTGGAAAAGCTGGCGGGCGATTTCGGCGTGCAGATCGTCGCCAAGGAGACCTTCGGCAATGCCGACACCGACATCTCGCCGCAGCTCACCAAGATCCGGGGCTCCGACGCGCAGGCGACCGTGGCCTGGGCCACCGGACCGGGACTCGCCATCTCGACCAAGAACCATCGCGCGCTCGGCATCAAGACGCCGCTGTACCTCGCGCATTCGGCCAACGACTTCAACTACCTGCGGCTGGCCGGCGATTCGGCCAACGGCGTGCTGCTGCCCTCGTCCAAGCTCTACGTCACTGCCTCGCTGCCGGCGGGAGACGCGCAGAAGGCGGTGGTGGAGGGCTTCGTGCGCGACTACGAGAAGAAGTACGGCAAGCTGCCCGCCACCTTCGCCGGCAACGGCTACGACGCCGCGATGCTGCTGATGGAGGCGATCCGCAAGGCCGGCACCGACCCGGCGGCCGTGCGCGACGCGATCGAAGGCACCAAGAGCCATGTCGGCGTGACCGCGATCTATGCCTACTCGCCCACCGATCACTTCGGCACCAAGCCGGAGAGCGTGGTCATGCTGACGGTGAAGGGCGGCAAGTTCGAGCTTGCCTCCTCGCAGTGAGTTTCAGCGACCCGGTGAGCCGACCATGCGCCGCTGCCCGGATTCAGCCGGCCGTGAAGGCCAGGTCGTCGACCAGCGTGGTGACGATCTCGACCACCGCGGCCGCGGTGCGCGTGAATCGGTAGCGATGCGAATGCGCCAGCACCAGGTTGGGCGTGCGCAGCGTGGACTCGAGCTCGCGCGAGTGGGTGTCCGGCGGGCAGAAGTTCAGGAGCGAGAAGCCGTGGCCATTGGCCACCAGGCCGAGCAGCATGGTCATCGAGTAGACGCGGTGCGCGATGCGCGGCGCCACGCCGTCGGCACTGAAGGCCGACAGCATGTAGTTGCGCGTGCGCGGCAGGTCCAGCAGGATCAGCGGCTCGGTCGCGAGCTCGCGGATGGTGAGCTTCGGCTTGCCCAGCAGCGGATGCCCCGCCGGCAGCACCGCCTGCAGCGGCGCGGGCCGCAGCACGATGCACTCGATGCCCGAGGGCACCTCGAAGTCGTACATCAGCGCGAGGTCGAAGGCGCCGGTCTGCAGGCCTTCGAGCAGGTACTCGTGATGGCCCTCGTGCCAGAACAGCCGCGCTTTCGGCAAGCGATCGGCGAACTGGCGCATCAGCGGCGGGATGACGAAAGGCGCGAAGGAGAACAGGCACGCCAGATGCACATGGCCCTGGATCTCGTGGTGGTCCATGAGCCGCCCCGAGCCGAGTTCCCAGGCCTGCTGCAGCAGGTTGCGGCACTCCACGGCAAAGGCGCTGCCGGCCTCGGTCAGCACCAGGCCGCGCGCATGGCGGCGCTGGAACAGCTGGACGTTGAGCGTGGCTTCCAGGTGCGCGATGGCCGCCGAGACTGCGGGCGCCGAGACATGCAGCGCATCGGCCGCCTTGTGCAGCGACTGGTGGCGCGCGACCGCGACGAAATAGGAGAGCTGGCGCAGCGAGAAGTCGGGCGCGCGGAGCTCGGCGCTGCCCTCGCCTGCCGTTCGATCGCCTTGGACTGGGGGCACGGCGCTTCCGGGACGGTGGGGAAAATTCATTCTAGCAATGGGGATCACGCGTGGCCCACATGAACAAGCCGACGATGAAAGCGTGGCTGGTGGACCAGCCCACCGGCATCGCCGCCCTCCAGCGCCTCGAGGTCCCGCGCCCCGTGCCCCAGGCGGGCGAGGTGCTGGTGCAGGTCACGGCGGCGGCGCTCAACTTCTCCGACCTGCTGATGCTCAAGGGCCAATACCAGGTGAAGCCGCCGCCGCCCTTCTCGCCCGGGCAGGAGATCGCCGGCCGCGTGATCGAGGCGCCGCCCGGCAGCACGCTGCACGTGGGCGAGCGCGTCGCTGCCAAGGTGGAATGGGGCGGCTTCGCCGACTGCGCCGCGGTGCGCGAGACGATGGCGATCCGCCTGCCCGAGAGCCTGGACGATGCCGCCGCCGCGACCTTGCCGGTGGTCTGGCCCACGGCCTGGATCGCGCTGCACGAGCGTGCGCGGCTGCAGGCGGGCGAGACGGTGCTGGTGCATGCCGCGGCCGGCGGCGTGGGCCTGGCCTGCCTGCAGCTGGTGCGCGCGGCGGGCGCGCGCACCATCGCGCTGGTCGGCCACCGGGCCAAGTTCGAGGCCTGCCGCGCCGCCGGCGCCGACGAGGTGGTCAGCATGGAAGACCCGTGGGCCGACATCGTGCGCGAACACGGCGGCGCCGACGTGGTGGTCGACACCGTGGGCGGCGACGCCACGCTGCAGAGCCTGCGCTGCATCGCGCGCAACGGCCGCCTGCTGCTGGTCGGCTTCTCGAGTGGGCAGATCCCGCAGATCCCGGCCAACCGCCTGCTGCTGAAGAACCTTTCGGCGCTCGGCGTCTACTGGTCGCACGACTGGAGCCTGGCGCAGGTGCAGCGCGCCGTCGATGCGTTGCTCGGCCTGCATGCGCGCGGCGCGATCCGCGTCGCACCGGGGAGGAGCTACACCTTCGCCGAGCTGCCGCTGGCGCTGCAGGACCTGGCGCAGCGCGGCACGGTCGGCAAGAGCGTGCTGCTGGCGGAGCCTTCCGGAGACCTGCGATGAACGACCGACTGACAACCGCCGGCCCCCGCCCGGTGCGCGCGCCGCGCGGCACGCAACTGAACACCGCCGACTGGCGCATCGAGGGCGCGCTGCGCATGCTCATGAACAACCTCGACGCCGAGGTGGCCGAGCGTCCGGACGAGCTGGTGGTCTATGGCGGCATCGGCAAGGCGGCACGCAACTGGGACGCCTACGATCGCATCGTCGCCAGCCTGCAGCGGCTGCGGCCCGACGAGACGCTGCTGGTGCAGTCGGGGAAGCCGGTCGGGGTGTTCCGCACGCACGCCGGCGCGCCGCGCGTGCTGATCGCCAATGCCAACCTGGTGCCGCACTGGTCCACGGCCAGCCACTTCAACCAGCTCGAGCGCCAGGGGCTCATGATGTACGGCCAGATGACGGCCGGCTCCTGGTTCTACATCGGCAGCCAGGGCACGGTGCAGGGCACCTACGAGACCTACTGCGAGGTGGCGCGCCAGCACTTCGGCGGCGAGCTGGCCGGCCGCTGGCTGCTGACCGCGGGCCTGGGCGGCATGGGCGGCGCCCAGCCGCTGGCCGGGCGCTTGGCGGGGGCCGCGGTGCTCATCGTGGAGGCGCGTCAGAGCCGCATCGACATGCGGCTGCGCACCGGCTACCTCGACCGCCAGGCCCGCGACCTGGACGACGCGCTGGCGCTGATCGCCGACGCGAAGGAACGCCGCATCGGCCTGTCGGTCGGGCTGCTGGGCAATGCCGCAGAGATGCTGCCGGCACTCGTGCGCCGTGCGCAGGCGGGCGGCATGCGGCCCGACGTGGTGACCGACCAGACCGCGGCGCACGACCTGCGCAACGGCTACATCCCCGCGGGCTGGAGCGAGCAGCAATGGAACGAAGCGCGTGCCGCAGACCCGGCCGCGGTGGAAGCGGCGGCACGCGGCTCGATCGTCGTGCACGTCGAGGCGATGCTGGCTTTCAAGGACATGGGCATCCCGGTCTTCGACTACGGCAACAACATCCGCCAGGTCGCCTTCGACGGCGGCGTGGCGCGCGCCTTCGAGTTCCCCTCATTCGTGGTGGCCTACGTGCGGCCGCTGTTCTGCAGCGGCAAGGGCCCCTTCCGCTGGGTCGCACTGTCGGGCGATCCGGAGGACATCTACAAGACCGACGCGCGGCTCGCGCAGCTCTTCCCCGACGACAAGCCCCTGCAGCGCTGGCTCGCGCTCGCGCGCGAGCACGTCCGCTTCCAGGGGCTGCCGGCGCGCATCTGCTGGCTGGGCCTGGGCGAGCGGCACCGCGCGGGCCTCGCCATCAACGACATGGTGGCCAGCGGCGAGCTGTCGGCACCGGTCGCCATCGGCCGCGATCACATGGACTCGGGCTCGGTCGCCAGCCCCAACCGCGAGACCGAGGGCATGCTCGACGGCTCCGACGCCGTGGCCGACTGGCCGATCCTCAACGCGCTGCTGAGCTCGGCCTGCGGCGCCTCGTGGGTCAGCGTGCACAACGGCGGCGGCGTGGGCATCGGCTTTTCCACCCATGCCGGCATTGCCGTGGTGGCCGACGGCTCGGACGACGCCGCACGCCGCATCGAGACGCTGCTGTGGAACGATCCGGCCACCGGCGTGATGCGCCATGCCGATGCGGGCTACCCCATCGCGATCGAGACCGCCGCACGCCATGGCCTTCAACTGCCTTCGCTCTGAATCCGAGGAGAAACATCCATGGGACTGCTGACCGGCCTGCGCGTGATCGACCTGTCGCGCGTGCTCTCGGGACCGTACTGCACCGCGCTCCTGGCCGACCTCGGCGCCGAGGTGATCAAGATCGAGGCGCCGGGCGGCGACGACGCCCGCCACTTCGGCCCCTTCCTCGAAGGCACGAGCGTCTACTTCTCGATGATCAACCGCAACAAGAAGAGCCTGGCGCTCAACCTGCGGGACGAACGCGCGCAGGCCATCGTGGCGGAGCTCGCGGCCACGGCCGACGTGGTGGTGGAGAACTTCCGCCCCGGCGTGGCGAAGCGGCTGCACGTGGACGCCGGCACGCTGCGCGCCCTTAACCCGCGGCTGGTCTACCTGAGCATCTCCGGCTTCGGCCAGCACGGTCCGGCCACCGGATTGCCGGCCTACGACCTGATCATCCAGGGCATGTCGGGCCTGATGTCGCTCACCGGCGATCCCGCGGGCCCGCCCACGGCGACGGGCGAATCGATCAGCGACCTGTGGACCGGCCTCTTCGGTTCCTGGGCCGTGCTGGCCGCGCTGCAGGCGCGCAGCCGCACCGGCACCGGCGAGACCATCGACCTTGCGATGTTCGACGCGATGATGTCGCTGCAGATGACGGGCCTGAGCCAGCTGCGCGCCGCCGGCCGCGCGCCCGGGCGGGTGGGCAACCGCCACCCGGTCACCGTGCCGGTGGACTGCTTCGCGGCGCGCGACGGCCACCTCACGCTGGTGGTGCCCACCGATGCCCTGTTCGCGCGGCTGTGCGAGGCGATGGGCCGGCCCGCGCTGGCCGCGGACCCGCGCTTTGCCGACGGCGCCGCGCGCCGCACGCACGAGGCCGAACTGCGCCCGCTGATCGCCGACTGGCTCTCGGGCCTGACGGTCGAGGAGGCGGTGGCGCGCTGCCGGGCCCACGACATCCCGGCCGGCCCGGTACACGACCTCGGACAGGCCATGGCCTCCGAGCAGGTGCGCGCACGCGGGGTCGAGGCACGGGTGCCGCACCCCGTGTTCGGCGAGATCGGCATCGTGCCGCAGCCGGCCCGCTTCGCCGGCGGCGGCAGGGCGCAGGTCGTGCGCGAACCGATGGTGGGCGAGCATGGCGAGGCGCTGCTGCGCGACATCCTCGGCCGCAGCGACGAGGACATCGCGGCGCTGCGCAGCGCGGGAGTCCTGGCATGAACGGCAGCGCCTACGCCGGGATGACCGCCGTCGCGCTGCGCCAGGGCCTGGCCCGCGGCGAGCTGAGCGCCGAGGCCGTGGCCCGCGCCGCCCTCGACCGCATCGCCGAGCGCGAGCCCTCGATCCACGCCTGGCAGCACCTCGATGCCGAAGGCGCGCTGGCCGCCGCGCGCGCCCTCGATGCGCGCGGCGTGCCCGGGCTGCTGGGCGGCGTGCCGCTGGGCGTCAAGGACATCATCGCCACGGCCGACCTGCCCACGCGCTACGGCTCGCCGATCTACGAAGGCTTCCGCCCTGCCGCCGACGCGCACTGCGTGACCGCCGCGCGTGCGGCCGGCGCGGTGGTGATGGGCAAGACCGTGACCACCGAGTTCGCCTACTTCCAGCCCGGGCCCACCGCCAATCCGCGCAACCCGGCGCACACGCCCGGCGGTTCCTCCAGCGGCTCGGCCGCCGCAGTGGCCGACGGCATGGTGCCGCTCGCCTTCGGCACGCAGACCGCGGGCTCGCTGATCCGGCCGGCCTCCTACTGCGGCGTGTTCGCGCTCAAGCCGGGCTTCGGGCTGGCGAGCCTCGAAGGCATCAAGCCCTTTTCGCCCTCGCTGGACACGCTGGGCTGGCTGGCGCGCAGCGCCGACGACCTGGAGCTGATGCGCTGCGCGATGGCCGGCGCCGCCTTCGAGTCCCTGCAGCCGCCGGCACCGGGCGCGCTGCGCCTGGGCGCCTGCCGCACCCATGAATGGCCCGCGGCCGATGCCGGCGGCGCGGCCGCCTTCGAGCAGGCGCTGCAGCTCGCCGCAGCGGCCGGCGTCGTGCTGCGCGATGCCGCGATGCCTGCCGCGACGGCCGGGCTGCTGGCGGCGCAGAAGACGGTGATGGCCTACGAGGCTGCGCGCCAGCTCGACATCGAATGGCGGCAGCATCCGGGGCAGCTCAGCGCAGCCCTGCATGCCCTGCTGCAGAGCGGGCGCGAGTGCGCCGAGGCCGACTACCGCCAGGCGCTCGCGCAGGCGGATGCAGGCCGGCGCACCGTGCGCGCCCTGATGGAGGGGCTCGACGCCCTGCTGGTGCCGGCCGCCCCGGGCGAGGCGCCGGCCGGCCTGGCCGCCACGGGCGACCCCGTCTTCAGCCGCGTCTGGACCCTGCTGGGCCTGCCCTGCGTCAACGTGCCCGGGCTGCGCGGGCCGCAGGGCCTTCCGATCGGCGTGCAGCTGGTCGGCCATCCGCGCCGCGAGCGCGAGCTGCTGGCGGTCGCCGCCAGCGTCCACCTCTTCCTGGCGAATGCACCTTGAGACTGCCCGTGACCCGGGCCGCCGGGCGCAGCCGGGCTCAGCGCGAGCGTCGCGGTGCGCAACTGCCTGTCGACGCAGTCCGAGCGGCATTGAGCTGCACCTCGATCTCGTCGAGCGCGCTCGCCAGCGTGGCGAGGAGGCGGTTCATGTTCGGGTTGTTCGCCGAGCGCCTGCGTACTGCGGCGTGCAGCGCGGAGAGGATGCGCTGGGACTCGTGCAGTTCCTCCCGGAGGGCTTCGGCGGCGGCCGCGGTGGAGAGTTCTCGATCTTCTTCTGACATGCCGGCCGGAGCATAGGCGGCATGCGGGTGCGGGGCCTCCTACCGTTTGAGGATGCTCGGGCAGCCGATTTCCGGCTGGCGATCGCTGCAGGCCGAATTGCAGTGCCAAGTGATAGGGATGGATCGGATCGCTGTACCTACCTGGCTCGGTGCGCAAGCTTGTTGATCACCACTGTGATCAGGGTGAATTCGCACGCGCCTATCAGATAGGTCAGCTGTTCCATGCACTGTGCGCGCTGCTCGATGAGCCCAACCCCGGCAGCGCGCAGAATCGGCCCCGATGCGCACCCTTCTCCGCACCTTCTCCTGGCAAGAACTCCGCCACCACCCGTGGCGCAGCGCCGCGGCCGTGCTGGCGGTGATGCTCGGGGTGGCGCTGGCCTTCTCGGTGCATCTGATCAATGCCTCGGCGCTGGACGAGTTCTCGAGCGCGGTGCGCTCGGTCAACGGCCAGCCCGACCTGGAGCTGCGCGCCGCGCAAGGCAGCTTCGACGAGTCGCTGTTCTCCAGCGTCGCACAGCTGCCGCAGGTGCAACTCGCCAGCCCCGTGCTGGAGACCCAGGCCGTGGCGGCCCTGCCCGGCGATGGCCGCCGGCTGCCGCTGCGCGTGCTCGGCGTCGATGCGCTGCTGCTGCCCTCGATCGCGCCCGCGCTGATGCCCAGGCCGGCCGCCGATGCCGACCGCTTCGCCCTGATGGCGCCGGACACCGTGTTCCTCAACGCGGCCGCGCGCAACGCGCTCGGCGAAGGCGCGACGCGGCTGCAGCTGCGCATGGGCACGGAAACGCGCGAGCTGCTCATCTCCGGCCAGGTGGCGGCCGGCGGCGCCGCGCTGGCAGTGATGGACATCGGCGCCGCGCAGGACCTGTTCGGCCGCGCCGGCCAGCTCACGCGCATCGACCTGCGGCTTGCGCCGGGCACCGATCGCGCAGCCTTCATGCGCACGCTGCGCGAATCGCCGGGCTGGCCTTCGAAGCTGCAGATCGCCGAGCCCGGCGACGCGGCCGAGCGCGTGAGCAATCTCTCGCGCGCCTACCGCGTCAACCTCACGGTGCTGGCGCTGGTGGCGCTGTTCACCGGCGCCTTCCTGGTGTTCTCGGTGCTGGCGCTCAGCGTGGCCAAGCGTGCCCAGCAGTTCGCGCTGCTGGGCGTGCTGGGCCTCACGCCGCGCGAGCGCCTGCAGCTGGTGCTGGCGGAGTCGCTGGCGCTAGGCCTGATCGGCAGCATCGCAGGGCTCGCGCTCGGCACCGCGCTCGCCGCCTTCGGCCTGCGGGTGCTGGGCGGCGACCTCGGCGGCGGCTACTTCGAGGGCGTGGCGCCGACCCTGCGCTGGCGTTGGGGGCCGGCGCTGCTCTACGGCGGCCTGGGGCTGCTGGCCGCGGCGGTGGGCGGCTGGTGGCCGGCGCGCGCGGCGCAGGCACTGCCCGAGGCGCAGACGCTCAAGGGCCTCGGCACTGCGCACGCCCGGGGCGGCGCGCACAAGCTGGCCCTGCTGCTGATCGCCGCCGGCATCGCGCTGGCCACCGCGCCCGCGGTCTTCGGCATTCCGATCGCGGCCTATCTCTCGGTGGGCTTCCTGCTGGTGGGCGGCATCGCCGCCCTGCCCTGGCTGATCGCGCTGCTCTACGACCGGCTGGCACCCCTGTTCGCGCGGCGCGTGCTGCCCATGCTGGCGATCGAGCGGGCACGGCGCATGCGCGCGACCGCGGCGGTGGCCGTCAGCGGCGTGGTGGCGAGCCTGAGCCTGGCGGTCGCGCTCACCGTGATGGTGGCGAGCTTTCGCGAGTCGGTGACGCAGTGGCTCGACGTGGTGCTGCCGGCCGATCTGTACGTGCGCAGCGCGAGCGGCGGCGGTGGCGGCTCGGTCGGCGGCGAGCAGGCGGCCTTCACGCCGGCCCTGGTGCAGGCGCTGTCGGCGCTGCCGGGCGTGGCACGCACCGGCACGCTGCGCACGCGCGCGCTGCTGCTCGATCCGGCGCGGCCCTCGGTGACGCTGATCTCGCGCAGCCTCGACGACGATGCCGCGCGCTCGCTGCCCCTGCTCGGCGCGGCGCTGCCGGTGCCGGCGGAGGCGGTCGGCGTCTACGTGAGCGAAGCCATGGTCGAGCTCTACGGCGCCAAGCCCGGCGCGCCCTTCGAGCCGCTGGAGCGCGCCTTCGGCGGCGGCACCCGCTTCTTCGTGGCCGGCGTGTGGCGCGACTACGTGCGGCAGTTCGGTGCCATCACGATGCACGCGCCCGACTTCGAGCGCCTCACCGGCGACCGCAGCGTGAGCGACGTCGCGCTGTGGCTGGCCCCGGGCGCGAACGAGGCACAGGTGCAGCAGGCGGTGCGCGCACTGGCCACGCGCGAGCTCGGCACGGCCGATGCGGTCGAGATCGCCTCCGTCGGCCAGCTGCGCGCGACCTCGCTGCGCATCTTCGACCGCAGCTTCGCCGTCACCTACTGGCTGCAGGCGGTGGCCATCGGCATCGGGCTGTTCGGCATCGCGGCCAGCTTCAGCGCGCAGGTGCTGGCGCGCCGCAAGGAGTTCGGGCTGCTCGCGCACCTGGGCTTCACGCGCGCGCAGGTGCTGGCAGTGGTGGCCGGCGAAGGCGCGGCCTGGACCGCCATCGGCGCCGCGGCCGGCCTGGGCCTGGGCCTTGCGGTCGCGGTGGTGCTGGTGCACGTGGTCAACCCGCAGAGCTTTCACTGGACCATGGACCTGCTCGTGCCCTGGGCACGCCTGGCCGCGCTGTGCGTCGCGGTGGTGGCGGCCGGCACCGTCACCGCCTGGCTGGCCGGCCGCGCGGCGGCCTCGCGCGACGCGGTGCTGGCGGTCAAGGAAGACTGGTGACAATGCGGCCATGACAGCATCCACTCCCGCCTGCGCCGGATGGCTCGCCGGCGCCATCCGCCGCATCGAGGCCGACTACCAGCGCAGCGCCGACACGCACCTGATTCCGCTGCCGCTGCCGGGCTTCGGGGCGCACGGCATCGAGCTCTACCTCAAGGACGAATCGACGCATCCGACCGGCAGCCTCAAGCACCGGCTGGCGCGCTCGCTCTTCCTCTACGCGCTGTGCAACGGCTGGGTCCGCGAGGGCACGACCATCGTCGAGGCCTCGAGCGGCTCGACCGCGGTGAGCGAGGCCTACTTCGCGCGCCTGCTGGGCCTGCCCTTCATCGCGGTGATGCCGCGAAGCACCTCGCCCGAGAAGATCGCCCAGATCGACTTCTACGGCGGCCGCTGCCACTTCGTCGAGCACGCGGCACAGGTCTACGACGAGGCCCGCGCGCTGGCGCAACGCGAAGGCGGCCACTACATGGATCAGTTCACCTACGCCGAGCGCGCCACCGACTGGCGCGGCAACAACAACATCGCCGAGAGCATGTTCCAGCAGATGGCGCACGAGCGGCACCCCGTGCCGGCCTGGATCGTGGTGGGCGCGGGCACCGGCGGCACCAGCGCGACCATCGGGCGCTATGTGCGCTACCGCTGCCACGACACGCAGATCTGCGTGGCCGACCCCGAAGGATCGGTGTTCGGGGCCTACCACCGAAGCGGCGACGCGACGCTGACGGCACCGGGCTCGCGCATCGAGGGCATCGGCCGCCCGCGGGTGGAGCCCAGCTTCATTCCCTCGCTGGTGGACCGCATGATCGAGGTGCCCAACGTCGATTCGGTCGCCGCGATGCGCGTGCTTTCGCGCCTGCTGGGCCGCAAGGTCGGGCCCTCCACGGGCACCAACTTCATCGGCATGCTGGCCGTGGCTCGCGAGATGCGCGCGGCCGGGCGGCCGGGCTCCATCCTGTCGCTGCTGTGCGATGCCGGCGAACGCTACCTGCCGAGCTACCACGACGCCGCCTGGGTGGCGCAGAACTTCGGCGACTGCGGCGCGGCCGAGCAGCGCGTGCAGTCGGCGCTCGCGGGCTGATGCACATGGGCGCGCACGGACTGTGGTCGCGGCGCGCCCTGCTCGCCATGACGGCGCTGGCGATGCCGCCCGCGTGGTCGCTGCCGCTGCGCACCTTGCAGTTTCCGCGCGACTTCGGCAGCCACCCGGAGCTGCGCACCGAGTGGTGGTACATCACGGGACACGCCCGCTCCGGCACGCGCGAGTTCGGCTTCCAGCTCACCTTCTTCCGCGCGCGCGTCGATGCCACGCAGCACATGCGCTCGGCCTTCGCGGCACGCCAGCTGATCTTTGCGCACGCGGCCATCACCGACCTCGAGGGGCGCAAGCTCTGGCACGACCAGCGCATCGCGCGTGCGGGCTTCGGCGTCGCGTCGGCTTCCGAGGAAGACACCGACGTCCGGCTGCGCAACTGGACGCTCAAGCGCCATGCCGACGGCTACGCGGCCCGGCTGCCGGCCGAGGGCTTCGCGCTGGACCTGCGCTTTGCGCCGACCCAGCCCGTGCTGCTGCAAGGCAAGGAGGGCCTGTCGCGCAAGGGCCCGGAAGCCGAACAAGCCAGCTACTACTACAGCGAACCACAGCTGGCGACGCAGGGCCGCTTGAGCCTCCAGGGCCGCGGCTTCGAGGTGCAGGGGCGTGCATGGCTGGACCACGAATGGAGCGAGGCCTACCTGCACCCCGATGCGTCCGGCTGGGACTGGATCGGCATGAACCTCGACGACGGCGCTGCGCTGATGGCCTTCCGCATCCGCCGGCGCGATGGCTCGGCCCTCTGGTTCGGCGGCGCGCTGCGCAGCGCGGACGGACGGCAGCGCGTGTTCGGCGCCGATGAAGTCCGCTTCGAAGGCGCCAGGCCCTGGACCAGCCCGCGCACCCGCGCCGTCTATCCGCTGCGCTGGCGCATCGCCACGCCCTCGGGCGACTTCACCGTGCAGGCGCTGCTCGACGACCAAGAGCTCGACAGCCGCGGCTCGACCGGCGGCGTCTACTGGGAGGGCCTGAGCGAGCTGCTGGACGACAGCGGCCGGCGCATCGGGCGCGGCTATCTGGAAATGACGGGGTACGCGCAGCCGTTGCGGATGTAGCGAGGGCCAGAAAATGAGAATAACTCTCATTTGATCGCCTACAATCCCGCGTCCCTCTTCTCGATACGAACACCGTCGCCCGGGCCCGGCCCGCCGGCCCGGCGATCCCATGCACAAGTTCTTCGTTGCGATGCCGCTCGCACTGGCGGCCCAGCTCGCCTGCGCGCAAGCCACTCCTTCCACCCCCGCGGCCGGCGGCGAGCTCGGCGCGGTGACCGTCCGATCCGACCGCAGCAGCGGCTTCGTCGCCGACACCGTCGAGGCCGGCACCTTTCGCGGGGCCAGCATCATGGACGTGCCGGCCACCGTCAACACGGTCACGCGCGAAGTCATCGAGCTGCAGGGCGCCACCGGCATCTACGACGTGCTGCGCAACACGGCCGGCGTCACGCGCCAGCAGAACGGCGGCGACACCTTCGACCAGCTGGTGATCCGCGGCATCGCGGTCGAGAACCGCACCAACTTCCGGCTCAACGGCTCGCTCGCGATTCCCAACGTGTCCGAGATGCCGCTGGAGAACAAGGAGCGGGTCGAGGTGCTCAAGGGTGCCTCCGCGCTCTACTACGGCTTCACCTCGCCGGCCGGCGTGATCAACCTCGTCACCAAGCGCGCGGGCAGCACGCCGGTCAGCTCGATCGGCACCAGCTTCGACGACCAGGGCACGGTGCAGGGCTTCGTCGACCTGGGCCGGCAGTTCGGCGAGCAGAACCAGTACGGCCTGCGCATCAACGCGGCCGGCGGGCAGCTCGGCTCGACCATCGACGGCGTGGACGGCAACCGCAAATTCCTGTCGGCCGCCTTCGACTGGCGCATCAACAGCCGGCTCAGGCTCAAGGCCGACCTGGAGTACTACCGCAAGAGCATCGTCGAGCAGGCGGGCATCGTGCGCCTGGCGGCCGTCAACGGCGTGATCCCGCTGCCGGCGCTGCCCGACCCGCACAAGCTGATCGGCCCGCCGTGGGCCGTGTTCGAGGCCGAGGTCAAGAACAGCCAGCTGCGCGCCGACTATTCGCTCGGCGACCACTGGTCGCTGATGGTGGAGGCCGGCCATTCGGAAGCACAGCGCGACCGGCGCCTGGCGATGTTCGGCAACTACAACGTGCGCACCGGCGCCGGCCGCATCACCGGCAATGTGCAGCACCTGGAGCAGAGCTCCGACCTGCTGCGCACGGAGCTCTTCGGCACCTTCGCGACCGGCGGCGTGCAGCACGAGCTCACGCTCGGCGCGGCGCGCAGCGACAAGCGCCAGGACCCGATCTTCCAGCGCAATTACGGCGGCGCCACCACGGCGCAGAACCTGTACTTTCCGCGCGCCATCGGCTTCCTGCCGCTCACGGCGCTGCCCGCCCAGCCCACCACCGGCGCGCAGGACAGCCGGGAGCTGGGCCTGTATGCGCTCGACCGCATCGTCTTTTCGCCGGAATGGCAACTGGTGGCGGGCGTGCGGCACACACGCTTCGAGAGCACGCAGTTCGCGAGCGCCACGCTGCCGCAGATCGACTACGACGTGAAGAAGACCACGCCGCTGGCCGCGCTGAGCTACAAGTTCACGCCCGACCTCATGGCTTATGTCTCCTATGCCGAGGGCGTGGAGGAAGGCGAAGTCGCGCCTGCCGGCACCGCGAACCAGAACAACCGCATGCCGCCGGGCATCAGCAAGCAGAAAGAGGCCGGGCTGCGCTGGCTCACCGGCACGGGCATGCTGCTGTCGGCCGCGCTCTTCGACATCGAGCGGCCCGGCGCCTACACCAACAGCGCCAATACCTTCGTGGCCGACGGCCGCCAACGCTATCGCGGCCTCGAGCTCTCGGCGCAGGGGCAGCTGACGCGGCAGCTCGCCTGGCAACTCTCGGCCCAGACGCTGGATGCGCAGTTCCGCGACATCAACGCCCAATACGACGGCAAGAGGCCCGAGAACACGGCGAAGCACACGGCGAGCGCCTTCCTCTCCTACGACATCGCGGCGGTGCCGGGGCTTTCGGTCAACGGCGGCGCCTACTACACCGGCAGGCGGCCGATCGACGACCTGAACCAGGGCTTCATCGGCGGCGCCACGATCTTCGCGGCCGGCGCGCGCTATGTCACGAAGCTCTTCGGCAAGCGCACGCTGTGGCAGCTCAACATCGACAACCTGGGCGACAAGCGCTACTGGTCGGCGGCCGGCACGCGGCTGGCGGTGGGCGTTCCACGCACGATCAAGGCGACCGTCAAGGTCGACCTCTGAGGGAGCAGGCAGCATGGCTCTTCTGCGACGCGCCTGGTTCCAGATCCATTGGTTCATCGGCATCACGGCCGGATCGCTGCTGCTCGTCATCGGCCTGAGCGGCGCGCTCCTTTCCTTCCGCGCCGAGATCACCGACCTGATCGATCCGGCCCTGCGTCGCCTGCCGCATGCGGCCGATGCCCGGCCCCTCGCCCCGGCCGAGCTGCTGGAGCGGCTGCAGGCCGCGCAGCCGGGGCGGCGCGTGGCGGCGCTGACGCTGTTCGCCGAGGCAGGCCGCCCGGCACGCGTGAACTTCGCGCCGCCGGCCGGCGAGCGCGCCGGCGAGACGCGCCTGGCCGATCCCTACACCGGCGCCCTGCAGCCCGAGCCCCGCGCCGAGGCCTTCTTCGAGTTCGCCGAAAGCCTGCACCGCTGGCTGCTGTTGCCGCGCGACACCGGCAAGCCGGTCACGGGCACCCTGGCCGTGGCACTTCTGGTGCTCGCACTGTCGGGCCTGTACCTGCGCTGGCCGCGGCGGCCGCTCGCGTGGCGCCACTGGCTGCGGCTCGACTTCGCGCTCAGCGGCCGCGCCTTCCTGTGGAACCTGCACGCCGTGGCGGGCACCCTCGCGCTGCTCGCCTACCTGCTGTCCGCGTCCACCGGGCTCTACTGGGCCTTCGACGCGGTGCGCACGCGGGTCGACGATGCGGCAGGCGAAGGGCGTGCCGCGCGCATGCAGCGCATGCAGGGCGCCGCCGGCGCGCCGGTCCGGCTCGACCTGCAGCGCGTATGGCGCTCCTTCCAGCAAACGACCTCGGGCGACTGGAGCCAGGTCACGCTGCGACTGCCCGCGCGCAATGCCTCGCAGGTCGAGGCCACCTACCTGCGCGCCGAGCCCGAGCACGAGCGCGCGCGCAACCGGCTGTACCTGCACGCCGCCACCGGCGAGGCGATGCAGCACGAGCGCCATGCCGACAAGCCGCTGGCCGGCCGGCTCGTCAGCAGCATCTATGCCCTGCACATGGGCAGCTACTGGGGCTTGCCGGGCCGCATCGCCATGATGTCGAGCGCCCTGGCCCTGGCGCTGTTCGCCATCACCGGCTGGATGCTGTACCTGGGCCGCCGCCGCACGAAGCGTGCGGTGCGCGCGGAGCGCGGGCGATTGGGCCTGCCGCCTGCCGTCCCGGCGCAAGGGGGCGAGCAGGTGCTGATCGCCTTCGCCACGCAGACAGGCCACGCCGAGCGCGTCGCCCTGCAGACCGCCGGCGCGCTGCACGCGGCCGGCGTCGGCACGGTGGTCAAGACTCTGTCCGATCTGAGCGTCGATGCGCTGCTGCACTTCCGCAAGGTGCTGTGGGTGGTCAGCACCTTCGGCGACGGCGATCCGCCCGATGCGGCGCGCGCCTTCGCGCGCAGGTTCGCGCAGCAGGCGGGCCCGCAGCTGCGGCATGTGCACTACGGCGTGCTCGCGCTCGGCGACTGGCAATACGCCACCTTCTGCGGCTTCGGCCGCAAGCTCGACCACGACCTGCGCAGCCAGGGCGCGCAGGCGCTGTTCCCGATGGTGGAGGTCGACAACGGCAACCCGGAGGCGATCGGCCGCTGGCAGCGTGCGATCGCCGATGCCTTCGACCTGCGCATCGACGCCTGGCAGGCGCAGCAGCCGTCCGCGCCTTCCGGCCGCGCCTTCGAAGCCTGGCGCCTCGCGCGCCGCACCCTGCTGAACGAGGGCAGCCAGGGCGATCCGCTCTTCGAGATCGAGCTGCGCTCCACGGGCGAACGAAGCTGGGCACCGGGCGCGCTGGTCGAGGTGCTGCCGCGCCATCCGGACGGCGGCGCGCAGCTGCCGCTCGCGCCGCGCAGGTACTCGGTCGCGTCGATCCCTGCCGACGGCTGCGTCCAGCTGCTGGTGCGGCAGGCGCGGCACGACAACGGCCTGGGACTCGCCTCCGGCTGGCTCACCGCGCACGCGCCGCTCGGCGCGGACATCGAGATGCGGCTGGTCGCCAACCCGGGCTTCGGGCCGGCGGACGAGGACCGGCCCGGCATCTTCATCGGCAACGGCTCCGGCTTCGCGGGCCTGCGCTCGCACCTGCGCGAACGCACGCGGCGTGGGCATGGCCGCAACTGGCTGGTGTACGGCGAGCGCCAGTCCGCGCACGACGCGATCTGCGCCAACGAGATCGCGCAATGGCAGGCGCTGGGCCTGCTGGCGCGCGCCGACCTCGTCTACTCGCGCGACCAGGCGCAACGCGTGTACGTGCAGGACCGCCTGCGCGAGGCGGCCGGCGAGCTGCGCCACTGGATCGCCGAAGGCGCCGTGGTGTACGTGTGCGGCAGCCTCGAAGGCATGGCGCCCGGCGTGGACGCGGCGCTCGGCGAGGTGCTGGGCGCGCAAGGGCTGGACGCCCTCATCGCGCAGGGCCGCTACCGGCGCGACGTCTACTGATCTAGCCCAGCAGCGGCACCCCGGTCAGCCAGGCGTGCCCCCAGAACAGCAAGCCCGCGTAGACCAACAGGCCACCCGCGAGCGCCGCGATGTCATTGACCGCACTCGGCGGTGCGCCCGGCACTTTGCGAGGCACGGCGCGGCGGCCCACGGAAATCCGGTCGGCCACGGCCCAGACGAGGAAGCCGCCGAACAGGAGCAGGTCGGCCAGCGTGCCATTGGCCAGCAAGTGCGCCGCAGCCCAGAACATCACGGCCAGCAGCATGGGATGCCGGGCCGCGCGTTGCAGGCGCCCGGGCAGGTAGGCCGCGAACAGCAGGGGAAACACCGGCAGCATCAGCAGCATCGCGACATGGCGCAGCGCGGGCGGCGGCGCGTAGAGCACCAGCGGTGCCTGGCGGGCGAGGCCGTAGCCATGAATGAGCAGGACCAGGGCGGCGAGCGAGATCAGGGCGTAGACGCCTTTCCAGGGCTTTTCGCCGCGGCGTGCGATCTGCCTGTCGCGCCAGGCCGGGGCGACGATCGACACGGAATGAATGCCGAGGAACAGGACGAGGCCAAGGACGAGAAGAGACATGGAGGTTCTCCGCGCAGCACTTGCGCTGCCACATTCTGGCAGCGCCTCGCGCGCCTCGCGACCATCGGCCTGCTTGCGTTTTTCTCAATCGTCGGCCCCATGAATATCGTTTGAGCATTCGGGCTCGAAAGCCAAAACTCCACTCATCCCACCGGCTTCGTGCCGGCTTCCTTGAGAACCAGGAGACTTTTGTGCCCGAGCTTTCGTACCCCTTGTGGAGCACCGCTCCCGAACCCGCCCTCCTCGCCTCGCGCGAGCGTGCCGGCGGCGCGCTGGTCTTTCCCGCGCTGCCGCCCGCCTCGCCGCTCGCGGGCCGGCACGAGACCGTCGCCGTCGATGCCGTCGGCGCGGTCTACAGCTACACCGTGATCCACCCGAGCGCCAAGAGCGGCGAGGCCCCTTACGCGCTCGGCTACGTCGACCTCCCCGGCCCGGTGCGCCTCTTCGGCCGGCTCTGCGGCAAGCCGCGGCCTGCCATCGGCGAGCGCTATGCCGCGCGCCCCGACGAACGATTCGGCTACGTCTTCGTGGCCGTCGAGCACTGATTCAGCCAAGGAGCACGAGCATGCAGGACATCCACATCACCGGCGGCGCGATGACGCCCTTCGGCCGCCACCCCGGCGTCTTGGCGCCCGAGCTGGCGCAGCAAGCCATCCTGAAGGCCATGGACGACGCGGGCGTCGCCAAGGACCAGATCCAGGCCATCTACTGCGCCAACGTGCTCGGGGGCATGATCCTCGGGCAGCTGATCGTGCGCGACCTGGGCTTTGCCGGCATCCCGGTCTACAACGTCGAGAACGCCTGCGCGAGCGGCGCCACCGCCGTCCATCTGGCGCGCCATGCGCTGCTCGCGCAGCAGTACGACACGGTGCTGGTCTTCGGCATCGAGCAGCTCACGGCACTGGGCGGCGGCACCATTCCGCTGCAGCGCAACGACCACAAGACCGAGCTCTACGCGAAGGCCGGCATGGTGCTGCCGGCGGTGTATGCGATGCGCGGCACGCGCTTCCTGCACGAGCGCGACGCGACGCCGGCCGACCTGGCCGCCGTGGCGGTGAAGAACCGCCGTCACGGCTCGCTCAACGACCATGCGCAGCAGCGCACCGAAACCACGGTCGAAGAAGTGCTGGCCTCGCGCATGATCGCCGACCCGCTGACGCTCCTGCAGTGCTGCCCCTCGCAGGTGGACGGCGCTGCGGCCGTGGTCCTGAGCACGCGCCCCGGGAGCAAGCAGAAGCCGGTGAAGGTGCTGTCTTCGGTCGTCGTCTCCGGCATCCGCGAAGAAGCCGACGACGACATCCTCGATGCCGAGATCACGGCCCGCGCCGCACGCCAGGCCTACGAGCAGGCGGGCGTCGGTCCACAGGACGTGAACGTGGTCGAACTGCACGACGCCTTCACCATCGCCGAGCTGCTGTACTACGAGGCGCTGGGCCTGGCGCCGCGCGGCGAGGCGGTGCCGCTGCTGCGCTCCGGCGCGACCGCGCTGGGCGGCCGCGTGCCGGTCAACCCGAGCGGCGGCCTGCTGGCCAAGGGCCATCCGCTGGGCGCCACCGGCGTGGCGCAGATGGTGGAGCTCATGTGGCACCTGCAGGGCCGTGCCGGCGCACGCCAGGTGGCGAATGCGCGCATCGGGCTGGCGCAGTGCACCGGCGGCGGGATTGCCGGCGTCGATCACGCGGCCTCTTCCGTCCACCTCCTGGGAGTCTGAGCATGACTGCTGCACGATTCGAACCGGGCCGGGTGGCCGTGGTGACGGGCGCCGCCCGCGGCATCGGCCTCGGCATCGCGAAGCGCCTCGCGCAGGAAGGCCTGGCCGTGGCGCTGCTGGACCGCGACGCCGCGGCCCTGGACGATGCGGTCGCCTCGCTGGCCCGCGAGGATTTCCAGGCCATCGGCGTGACCGTCGACCTGACCGACTCCGCCGCGGTCGACCGGGCGATGGCAGAGGTCGTCCAGAAGGCCGGCCGCATCGACCACCTCGTCAACAACGCCGGCGCGGTGCGCGACATGCGTTTTCTGAAGATGAGCGACGAGGACTGGGACCTGGTCATCGACACCAACCTGCGCTCGCAGTTCCTGTGCTGCCGCGCGGTGCTGCCGGGGATGATCGAGCACGGCCATGGGCGCATCGTGAACATCTCCTCGCGCGCCTGGCTGGGCGGCTTCGGCCAGGCCAACTACTCGGCGGCCAAGGGCGGCGTGGTGAGCCTGACGCGCTCGCTGGCCATCGAGTTCGCCTCCCAGGGCGTGACGGTGAACGCCGTCGCGCCGGGCATCGTCGACACGCCGCTGTTCCGCAACTTCGCGCCCGAGGTCCAGTCACGCCTGAAGGGCTCCGTGCCGGTGAAGCGCATCGGCACCGCGGAGGACATCGCCAACGCGGTCGTGTTCTTCCTCGACCCCCGGTCGTCCTATGTGACGGGGCAGACGCTGTACGTGTGCGGCGGGCGCAGCCTGTCTTCGCCGAGCGTGTGAGGTGAGGCCATGAACGTTCGATTCGAGACCCACGGCGCAGTCGCCGTGCTGACCATCGACCGGCAGCAGGCGCTCAACGCCCTGAACGTGGAGGCGCTGCGCGAGCTGCGCGCGCACCTGGCGGAAGTGCGCGATCGCGGCGACCTGCGCGCCGCCATCCTCACCGGCGCGGGCGAGCGCGCCTTCTGTGCCGGCGCCGACCTGAAGGGAACGCAGACCTCTCCGGCGGGCTATGCGGAAGCGGTGTTCCAGTCCGCCGAACGCTCCGCGGACCTGGGCCTGTACATCCGCCTGATGGACCTGACGGAGCTGTGCGTCTGGAAGCCGGTCATCGCAGCGGTGAACGGCCATTGCCTCGGAGCCGGCCTCGAGATCGCGCTGCAGTGCGACCTGCGCATCGCATCCTCCAGCGCCAGCTTCGGGCTGCCGGAAGCGAAGGTGGGGTCGATTCCCGCGGTGTCCGGCCTGCACCGCCTGCTGAAGGCGGTGCCCTCCGCCCATGCGATGCGAATGGCCTTGACCGGCGAGCGCATCGCCGCGGCCGAGGCCCATCGCATCGGCCTCGTGACGGAGGTGGTGCAGCCCCAGGCCCTGATGGACCGCGCGCTGGCGCTCGCGCAGACCGTGGCCGCCAATGCGCCGCTGGCGGTGCAGGCCATCAAGAAGCTCTCGCGCCGGACGCAGCACCTGAGCGAGGCCGACGCGCAGCAGCTCACCGAGCTTTACTGGGGCGTGCTGCGCGACACCGAAGACCGCCTCGAAGGCCGCAAGGCCTTTGCCGAGAAGCGCCCCCCTGCCTACACCGGCCGCTGAGGCGACCGCCCATTCCACCAAGGAGACAGAGCATGAACACCCTCACCCGCCGCCACGCCCTCGTGGCACTGGCCGCATTCATGGCGACGCTGGCCCTGCCGGCCGCGGCGCAGGCCGAGTTCCCGAAGCAGAAGCCGATCACGCTGGTCGTTCCCTTCGCCCCCGGCGGCGGCAACGACATCCTGGCGCGCGCGATCGCGCCGCGCATGGGCCAGCTGCTGGGCCAGACCATCGTCATCGACAACCGGCCCGGCGCCGGCGGCAACCTCGGCACCGAGCTGGTCTCGCGGGCCGCGCCCGACGGCTACACCCTCGTCATCGCATCGAGCCAGGTCACGATGAATCCCTTCCTCGACATGAAGGTGCCGTTTCGCATCGAGCGCGACTTCGAGCCGGTCGGCCTGCTGGGCTCGGTGCCCATCGTGCTGGTCGCGAACATCCAGGAGCCGTACAAGACGCTGCCGGAGTTCATCGCCCATGCGAAGGCCCACCCGGGCAAGCTGAACTACAGCAGCCCCGGCAACGGCACGCCGCAGCACCTGGCCGGCGAGGTTTTCGCCAAGCTCAACAAGACCGAGATGCTGCATGTGCCTTACCGCGGCACGGGGCCGTCGATCACCGACCTCATCGCCGGGCAGGTGCAGGTCTCGTTCGCGACCTACGCCTCGGTGGCGCAGCACGTCCAGGCCGGCAAGCTGCGCGCGCTGGGTGTGGCGGGGCAGAAGCGCACCGCCCTCATGCCGGAGCTGCCCACCTTCGGCGACGCCGGCATGAAAGGCTACGACGCCAGCCTCTGGTACAGCCTGCTGGCGCCGGCGAAGACGCCGGCCGCGGTGGTGAACAAGCTGAACGAGGCGATGGCCGCTGCGTTGAAGGACCCGGCCGTGGCCAGGCAGATCGCCGGCCAGGGCTTCGAGGTGCAGAGCTCGACGCCGGCGGAGCTCAAGGCGTACATCGGCCAGGAGCTCAAGCGCTGGGAACGGGTGATCCACGACAACGGCATCAAGGTGTCGCCGTGAGCGCGGCCGGATTCGCCGACGCACCGGGCGGCGCCGACAACCCGCTGCTCGAGTACCTGGGCATCGTGCCTGTGGAGGTGGGCGCGGGCCATGCCACCTTCCAGGTCGAGGTCGACGCGCGCCACCTCAACCGCCAGGGCAGCCTGCAGGGCGGCGTCGCGGCGACCCTGCTGGACGCGGCCTGCGGCTACGCCGGCCTGGCCGCGCGAGAGGGTGAGGCGATGGGGCAGGCGGTCACGGTGTCGCTTGCCATCAACTACCTTCGCCGCGCCGGCACCGGCCGCCTGCGCGCCACGGGCAAGGTCACGAAGGCGGGGCGCAGCCTCTACTTTTCATCGGGCGAGCTCCTCACCGAAGCGGGCGAGCTGGTTGCCACTGCCCAAGGCGCCTTCAAGCGCAGCCCCACACCTTCTTCCCCTGGAGCCTGACCATGCTTCGCCATGCCCTGGACGGCCTGACGGTCGTCGACTTCACGCAGATCGGCGCGGGACCGACCTGCACCATGCTGCTGGCCGACATGGGCGCGCGCGTGCTCAAGATCGAATCGCCCGAGGGCGAGCTCGGCCGCGGCCTCGGGCCCGGCTGGATCGGCGAGGACGCAGCGCTCTACCACGGCTTCAACCGCAACAAGCTGGGTGTGTCGCTCGACCTGAAGACGGAAGGCGGCGTGGCGGTGGCGAGGCGCCTCGTCGCCGGCGCCGACATCGTGGTCGAGAGCATGCGGCCGGGCGTGATGGCCCGGCTGGGCCTGGGCTTCGAGGCGCTCGCCGGCGCGCATCCCGGGCTCATCTACTGTTCCATCTCGGCCTACGGCCAGACCGGCCCCTATGCCCAGCGCGCGGGCGTCGACGGCATCGTGCAGGCGGATTCCGGCCTCATGAGCCTCATCGGGACCGAAGGCGCGGAGCCTTGCAAGGTGCAGGCGCCGATCGTCGACGTGATGACCGGCTACGTCGCGGTCATGGCCGTGCTCGCCAAGCTTGCGCAGCGCGCCCGCGACGGACGAGGCGGCCAGCTCGACGTGAGCCTCATCAATGCCGCGCTGGCGCTGCAGCAATCGTCCATCACCAGCTACTTCGCCGACGCGCAGCTGCCGGTGCGCGTCGGCAGCGCGGCGCCCTACTCGGCACCCAACCAGGCCTTCGAGACGCGCGATGGCTGGCTGATGATCGCCGCCTACATGCCCGAGCGCTGGACGAAGCTGTGTGCACTGCTGGGCCTGCCCCGGCTCGCGACCGATCCGCGCTTCGCCACCTCGCCCCTGCGCGTCGCCAACCGCGGGGCCCTGGTCGAGATCCTGACGGCGGTGCTGAAGACGCGCACGACCGAGGAATGGCTGCCGCTGCTGCGCGCCGCCGACATCCTGTGTGCGCGGGTGGCGAGCTACGAGGACCTCGCGCGGCACCCACAGCTCGAGGCCAACGGCATGTTGGCGCAGGTCGAGCATCCGCTGCACGGGACGATCCGCATGCCGGGCTTCCCGGTCGACAGCGCGCAGGCCAATGCGCAAGCGCACCGGGCGGCTCCCTCCTGCGGGGAGCACACGCGGCAGGTGCTGCGCGCCTCCGGCTTCGGTGACGGGGAGATCGAGGCGCTGCTGGGCGCCGGGGCGATCCGTTGCGCGGACACGGAGGCTCAGGTCGCTGCGCCGGCCTTCGCCGGCTGAGCCTTCCTGAACTGCTCCATCATCCAGAGCCTGAAGGTCGTCATGTGCGCCGGCTCGTCCCGATGGCCGGGCGTGAGCAGGTAGTAGGTGAAGTCGCCCATGTCGAGCGTCTTGCCGAAGGGCATCACCAGCCGGCCTTCCTCCAGGTCTTTCTCGACCAGGAAGAGCTGCGCCATCGCGACGCCCTGGCCCTCGATCGCGGCGGCGTAGCTCATCGCCGAGCTCTCGTAGGTCATGCCGGCGCGCGGGTCGAGCCGGCCGGCACCACCGGCCGCCTCCAGCCAAAAGGCCCAGTCGTCCGGCCGGGCGATGGTGTGCAGCAGCGTGTAGTGCGCCAGGTCGGCCGGACGCTTGAGCTTCGGCCCCTTCTTCAGCAGCTCGGGGCTGGCGACCGGCGCCAGGACGTTGTCGAGCAGCCGGTAACTGTGGGTGCCAGGCCAGTTGCCGTCGCCCAGGCGAATCGCGCCGTCGATGTCCTCCTTGCGGAAGTCCACCGGCTCGAGCGACGCCTTCAGCAGCACCTCGACGTCCGGGTGCGCGGCATGGAAGCCCGACAGCCGCGGGATCAGCCAGCGCATGGCGAAGGTGGTGTAGGCGCGGATCTTGAGCTGCTTGCGCTGGCTGCGGCGCTTGAGCCGGCGCGTCGCGTCGCGCAGCGACTCGATCGCGCGCGCCACCGCGCGGTAGTAGTCGGCGCCCTGCCGCGTGAGCGCGATCTGCCGGTGCCCGCGCTTGAGCAGTTGCAGGCCCAGCGTCTCCTCGAGGCTCTTGATCTGCCGACTGACAGCGCCCGGCGTGACGCTGAGCTCGTCGGCCGCGAGCGTGATGCTCATGTGGCGTGCGGCGGCTTCGAAGGCGCGGATGGCGTTGAGGGGCGGCAGGCGATCCATGCCGGGACCTTAGCCCTCGGTTGAGCTGCGCTCAATCGTGGAATGCCTCTATGAGCGTGCCGGCCGGGTCCGCGGGGCGCCAGCTGTAACACTTGCGATGTACTCCACATCCGGGGGCACAATTCGGGAACGCGGGCCCGCGTGGCCTTGGGGGAAGCCTTTAGTGAAAGCAGCAGAGATCCCGCCGGTTGCACTGTTCGCCATGGAGCCCATGGCTCTGGATGCGCTGCCTGCCGCGCCGACGGTCAGCGTCGCCGTCATCTGCTTCAACTACGGCCGCTTCTTGCCAGAGTGCCTGGACAGCTGCCTGGCGCAGACCGTGCCGCCGGACCAGATCGTGGTGGTGAACGACGGCTCGACCGACGACACCGCACAGGTGCTGGACGGCTATGCCGCGCGCTTCTCCCGGGTCCTGCCCATCCACCAGCGCAACGGCGGCATCTGCGCAGCCACGAATGCGGCGCTCGCCGCCTGCACCGGCGACGTGGTGCTGCTGCTCGATGCCGACGACGCAATGGCGCCGGAACGCGTCGAGAAGGTGCTGGCTGCGCTGCGCGGGCGCGTGGGCGGGCACCTTCCCGGGTGGACGCACAACGCCATGCAGCGCTTCTCGGAGGGGCAGCCGCATCTGGGCCTCGCGCCCTACTACCCCGGCGGGCGCGCCCCCGAGGGCTGGCTTGCCGCCGAGACCCTGAAGGCCGCTTCCTGCCCCGTGCTCTCGCTGACCTCGGGCCTGGCCTTCCGGCGCGAAGTCCTCGAGGCCATCGGTCCGCTGGATACCGATCGCGGGATGTACCAGGACCTGCAGCTGTGCACCGCCGCGGCGCTGATCAGCCCGAGCGCCTGGATTCCCGAGCCGCTGACGCGCTACCGCGTACACGGAGCCTCCGCGACCAAGGGCTCGATGGTGTCGGTGGAGCAGATCAAGGCGATGCGGCAGCGGGCGGCACGCTTCGACCTCTGGCTGCGCGCGCAGCTTGAACGCCACCGGCCGGGCGCCTCCGCGCTGTGGCGGCGGCTCGACGACCAGGGCGGCTATCTGTGGCTCAGCTTCCTGGAGCGCTGGCTGTCCGGCGAGGGCAAGGACCTCGGCCTGCTGCGGCGGGCGCTGCGCCACCCGGACACGCGCCAGGGGCCGAGGCAGTACCGCCTCTACTACTACGGCAGCCTGCTGCTGCCACGCGGCATGTTCGTCTCGTACTCGCGGCTCATCTTCGGGGCGAGTCCGCTGAAGACCGTGCTGCGCCGGCTGCTGGGCCGGGCCTGAGAGGCTCAGCCGCCGCGCACGCCCTGCGTGTTGACGTAGAGCGCGTAGAGCGACTGGCTCGCCGCCATGAACAGCCGGTTGCGCGCCGCGCCGCCGAAGCAGACATTGGCACAGCGCTCCGGCAGCGCGATGCGGCCGATGGGCGTGGCGTCGGGCGCGAACACCATCACCCCGTCGCGGCCCTCGCCGGTGCCCCAGCCGGCCCAGAGGTTGCCGTCGACATCGCAGCGAAAGCCGTCCGGCGAACCCTGCGGGTCGGCCTGCACGAACACGCGGCCGTTCTTCAGGCCCTGGCCGTCATCGCTCAAGTCGAACACGCGGATGCGCCGCGGCGTGCTGCCCGACTCGACCACGTAGAGCAGGCGCTCGTCGGGCGAGAAGCACAGGCCGTTGGGGCGCTCGATGTCGCTGCAGACCACGGTGGCCTCGCCTGTTTTTCCGTCGACGCGGTAGACGTTGGTCGGCAGTTCGGGCTCCGCCGCATGGCCTTCATAGTGGCCGAGGATGCCGAAAGGCGGATCGGTGAACCAGATCGAATCGTCCGACTTGACCACGATGTCGTTGGGCGAGTTGAGGCGCTTGCCCTTGAAGCTGTCGAGGATCACCGTGATCGCGCCGTCGTACTCGGTGCGCGTCACGCGCCGGGTGCCGTGCTCGCAGGAAAGCAGCCTGCCCTGCCGGTCGCGCGTGTGGCCGTTGGCGAAGTTCGAGGGCTTGCGGAAATGGCTGACGGCGCCGGTCTCCTCGTCCCAGCGCAGCACGCGGTTGTTGGGGATGTCGCTCCACAGCAGGCAGCGGCCATCGCCGAACCACACCGGTCCCTCGGCCCAGCGGAAGCCGGTGGCGAGGCGCTCGACGGCCGCGCTCATCAAGCGGTATTTCGCGAAGCGGGGGTCGAGAATCTCGATGGCGGGATCGGGGTAGCGCTGGGCGGGTTGCCACATGGTGGGGCTCTGGGGATGAAGGATCTGCAGTTTGCTCTTGACTAGCGGCCGGCCGCATGCGGCGCGTGCGGCGTCAGGTCCAGGACGGGGCGCTTGGGCGCAACGATGCTCTCTTCGAAGTTGACGGTCCATTTCTGGGCTGCGGTGATGCCCTGCACGGTGTGGCCGTTCTCGAACCTGGGGCCGGCGTCATAAATGTGGAGCGCCAGGCCGAAGAGGACCCTGCTGACCTCGCCGGGGTCGAGTCCGCGGAAATGACACTGGATGTCGACGAGGCCCAGCGCGCCGAGCCCGAGCGTGTCCATGATGATGTCGCCGCCGTCGGCCTTGTCGCTGCCCATGGTTCGGTAGAACCGGACATTGACCGCGCCAGGCAAGGGAAACTGCAGACCATGCTCGTCGACCGCGGCGAGAAAGGCGCCGGGAGAGACGATCTGTCCGGCTTCCCGCCAATGGATGCCGGCACACGGGAGCATGTCGACGACGCCGGCGAGCACGCCTTGGAAGAGCCGCAGCCGCTCCTTGCACGGGAGCCCGGAGGACATGAGGTCGCTCAGGAGCAGCATGTGGCGAGCATCGCGAACGGCGTTGCTCGCCTCGAGCCAGGACCAGGACTGCTGGAGAGGCTGCTCCAGCGTCGCGGGGTCGAGGAGATCGTCCGTCTTCAAGATCAAGGTTCGAGCCGGCACGGCCCCGTCATTGCAGAGGACGGCATGCGCTGGATGAACGAAGGCAAAGGCGTCCTTGGCGGGGCGCATGAGCTCGCACCCGGGAAGGCGGCGCTGCACCGCCTCCACCAGGCTCGCGCCGTCCGGCAGCGGGCGCTCGTTGAAGAGGAGCACGACTCCGTAGCTTCGGGCAAAGATTCCGTCCGGTTGTCTTCGAGATGGGGCCGTCATGTGATTGCTGTTCGGAAACGCCCAGCGCTTGGCCTCAGGTAGCGAGGCGGGCCCAGCCCGATCGGCGTTCTGCCGAGCCGGGGAGGGTCGGGCGCGCAATCGTATCCAGTTCACATGGCATCGAGGCAGCCGCGGCACTTTCCGCGACCATCTCGGCAGAGCGCCAGTCTCTGTGCGCCGAAGCCCGATCCGACACATACCGATCTGGTCTGGTCTTCTGTCGCGTCGATGCAGACTGCTTCGACGCTCCTCATCGTCCGGATCTCGCAGACACGGAGCGCTACCGCCGCCGCGACATGAAGGCAATGATCTCGCCCATGATGCCGCGCCGGAAGGCCAGCACGCAGATCACGAAGATCAGGCCCGTGACCATGGTGACCGATTCGCCCAGCGTGCCGAACCATTCGATGGAGGTCAGGCTGGCCAGCAGGTGCCCGAACTCGCCGATCTTGTTCTCGAGCAGCACCACCACGGCCGAGCCGACCAGCGGGCCGGAGAGCGTGCCCAGACCGCCCACCAGCGTCATGAGGATCACCTGGCCCGAGGCGGTCCAGTGCACGTCGGACAGCGTGGCGAAGCCCAGCACCAGCGTCTTGAGCGAGCCGGCCAGGCCCGAGAGCGCGGCCGAGATCACGAAGGCCAGCAGCTTGAAGCGGCCCACGTCGTAGCCCAGCGAGAGCGCGCGCGGCTCGTTCTCCTTGATGCCCTTGAGCACCTGGCCGAAGGGCGAGTGGATGGTGCGCACGATCAGCAGGAAGCCGACGACCACGATGATCAGTGCCACGTAGTACATGGTCAGGTCGTTCTGCAGGTCGATCACGCCGAAGAGCTTGCCGCGGGGCACGCCCTGCAGGCCGTCTTCGCCGCCGGTGAAGTTGGCCTGCAGGCAGATGAAGAAGACCATCTGCGCCAGCGCCAGCGTGATCATCGCGAAATAGATGCCCTGGCGGCGGATGGCCAGCACGCCGAAGACCCAGCCCAGCAGCCCGCCGGTGAGGGTGCCGGCGATGAGGCCCAGCTCGGGCGTCAGGCCCCAGACCTTCATGGCGTGCCCGGCGATGTAGGCCGAGCCGCCGAGAAAGGCCGCATGGCCGAAGGACAGCAGGCCCGTGTAGCCGAGCAGCAGGTTGAAGGCCGAGGCGAACAGCGCGAAGCACATGAGCTTCATCACGAACACCGGGTAGGCGCCGAGGAAAGGCGCGACGATCAGCGCGAGCAGCAGCAGGCCGTAGAGGACGAGGGAGATGTTGTTGTTCTTCATCATCGAGTGAGCCGCTTCACTTCTCTTTGCCGAACAGGCCGGCCGGCCGGATCAGGAGCACGATGACCATGATCACGAAGACGACGGTGGACGAGCCCTCGGGATAGAAGACGCGGGTGAAGCCTTCGATCACGCCCAGGCCCAGGCCCGTGAGGATGGCGCCCATGATCGAGCCCATGCCGCCGATCACCACCACCGCGAAGACCACGATGATGAGGTTCTGCCCCATCAGCGGCGAGACCTGGATCACCGGCGCCGCCAGCACGCCCGCGAAGGCGGCGAGCGCCACGCCGAAGCCGTAGGTGAGCGTGATCATCAGCGGCACGTTGACGCCGAAGGCTTCCACCAGGCGCGGGTTCTCGGTGCCGGCGCGCAGGTAGGCGCCCAGGCGCGTCTTCTCGATCACGAACCAGGTGGCGAAGCAGACCACCAGCGAGGCCACCACCACCCAGGCCCGGTAGTTGGGCAGGATCATGAAGCCGAGGTCGGTGGCGCTGGCGAGCGCATCGGGCGTGTCGTAGGGCAGGCCCGAGACGCCGTAGACGGAGCGGAACACCCCCTCGATCAAGAGGGTGAGGCCCAGCGTGAGCAGCAAGCCGTAGAGATGGTCGAGCTTGTAGATCCAGCGCAGCAGCAGCCGCTCGATGACGACGCCGAAGAGGCCGACCACGATCGGCGCCGCGATGAGCATCACCCAGTAGTTGATCCCGAGGTAGTTCATCGCCATCCAGGTCAGCACCGCGCCCAGCATGAACAGGGCGCCGTGCGCGAAGTTGATGACGTTGAGCAGGCCGAAGATCACCGCGAGCCCGAGGCTCAGGATCGCGTAGAACGATCCGTTGACCAGCCCGAGGAGGAGCTGGCTCAGCAGGGCAGGCAGCGAAATTTGCATACAGGGAAGAACGATGATCGGGATCGAGGGGTCAGCTTATTTCCAGAGGGCGCACTTGGACTCGGCCTTCGTCGTGAAGACCTGCTCGCCCGGCAGCGTCTTGACCACCTTGAGGTAGTCCCAGGGCTTCTTCGACTCGGACGCGGCCTTGACCTGCACCAGGTACATGTCGTGCACATAGCGGCCGTCGGCGCGGATCTGGCCCTTGCCGTAGAAGTCGCTGATCGGCATTTTCTTGAGCTGCTCCATCACCTTGTCGGCATCGGTGCTCTTGGCAGCCTCGACCGCCTTCAGGTACGTCATGGTGGCCGAGTAGTCGGCGGCCTGGATGTCGGTGGGCATGCGCTTGGTCTTGTCGAAATAGCGCGTGGCCCACTTGCGCGTCTCGTCGTTCAAGTCCCAGTACCAGCTGGTGGTGTGCAGCAGGCCCTCGGTGTTCTTCAGGCCCAGGCTGTGGATGTCGCTCAGGAAGACCAGCAGGCCCGCCACCTTCATCGTCTTGCCGATGCCGAATTCGCGCGCGGCCTTGATGGAGTTGATGGTGTCGCCGCCGGCGTTGGCCAGGCCCAGGATCTGCGCCTTGGAGTTCTGTGCCTGCAGCAGGAAGGAGGAGAAGTCCGAAGCATTGAGCGGATGGCGCACCGTGCCCACCACCGTGCCGCCCTTTTCCTTGACGATGCGGCTGGTGTCGGCTTCCAGCGCGTGGCCGAAGGCGTAGTCGGCGGTCAGGAAGAACCAGCTCTTGCCGCCCTGCTCGACCACCGTGGCGCCGGTGCCCTTGGCGAGCGCGACGGTGTCGTAGGCGTAGTGCACGGTGTAGGGGCTGCACTGGTCGTTGGTGAGTGCCGAGCTGGCGGCGCCGTTGTTGAAGTAGACGCGCTTCTTCTCCTGCGCGACCTTCGCGGTGGCCAGTGCGGTGCCGGAGTTGGTGCCGCCGAAGACCATGGTCACGCCCGCGGTGTCGATCCATTCGCGCGCCTTGGAGGCGGCGATGTCGGCCTTGTTCTGGTGGTCGGCCGTGAGCAGTTCGATGGGCTGGCCGAGCGCCTTGCCGCCGAAGTCGGCGATGGCCATCTCGATCGCGGTGGCGCCGCCCTTGCCTTCGAGGTCGGAGTAGAGGCTGGACATGTCGGTGACGAAGCCGATCTTGACCTTCTCCTGCGCCTGTGCGCCGGAAGCCAGGGCCAGTGCGCCGACGGCCAGCGCGATCGCGGTGAATGCAGTCTTCATGGTGTCTCCTTCAGTCAAAAAAAAAGTGAACGGGATCAGACGCCGAGCAATTCGTGCAGCGTCGGCATCTTGGCTTCGAGCTCGGCCGCACCGAACTTCTCGACGATGCGGCCGTGCTCCATCACGTAGAAGCGATCGGCCAGCGGCGCTGCAAAACGGAAGTTCTGCTCCACCATGACCACCGTGTAGCCCTTGCCGCGCAAGGTGTGGATCATGCGGGCGAGGGCCTGCACGATCACCGGGGCCAGTCCCTCCGAGATCTCGTCGAGCAAGAGCAGCCTGGCGCCGGTGCGCAGGATGCGCGCCACCGCCAGCATCTGCTGCTCGCCGCCCGACAGCCGGGTGCCCTGGCTGTTGCGGCGCTCGGCCAGGTTGGGGAACATGGCGTAGATCTCCTCCACCGACATGCCCTTGTCCGGCCCCTTGAGTGCGGGCGGCAACAGCAGGTTCTCCTCCGCCGAGAGACTGGCGAAGATGCCGCGCTCTTCCGGGCAGTAGCCGATGCCGTGGTGGGCGATGCGGTGCGTGGCCATGCCGATGGTCTCGGTGCCGTGGACCTTGATGCTGCCCTTGCGCGCGCCGGTCAGGCCCAGGATGGCGCGCATCGTGGTGGTGCGCCCTGCCCCGTTGCGGCCGAGCAGCGTGACGACCTCGCCGGGCTGCACGACCATGTCGACGCCGTGCAGCACGTGGGATTCGCCGTACCAGGCATGGAGGTCCTTGATCTCGAGTGCAGGAACGCTCATTCAATGGGCTCCCTGCAGCTGGCCGTCGGTGGTGCCCATGTAGGCTTCCATCACCTGCGGGTTCCGAGATACCTCGGCATACGGCCCTTCGGCGAGCACGGCGCCGCGCTGCAGCACCGTGATGGTGTCGGCGATGGTGGAGACCACGCTCATGTTGTGCTCGACCATCAATATGGTGCGGCCGGCCGAGACGCGCTTGATCAGTTCGGCCACGCGGTGCACGTCTTCATGGCCCATGCCCTGCGTGGGCTCGTCGAGCAGCATCAGCTCGGGCTCCATGGCGAGCGTGGTCGCGATCTCGAGCGCGCGCTTGCGGCCGTAGGGCAGGTTGACGGTTTGTTCGTCGGCGAGGTCCTCCAGGCCGACCTCGGCCAGCAGCGCGCGAGCGCGGGCATCCAGCGGCTTGAGGGTCTTCTCGCTCTTCCAGAAGTGGTAGGAGGTGCCGAGCGCGCGCTGCAGGCCCAGGCGCACGTTCTCGAGCAGCGTGAGGTGCGGAAACACGGCGGAGATCTGGAAGGAGCGGATGATGCCGCGGCGCGCGATCTGCGCGGGGCGCTCGCCCGTGATGTCGTGGCCGTTGAAGAGGATGGTTCCCGAGGTGGGCTCGAGGAACTTGGTGAGCAGGTTGAAGCAGGTCGTCTTGCCCGCGCCATTGGGCCCGATCAAGGCATGGATGGAGCCGCGCACCACCTTCAGATCGACGTTGCTGACGGCGGTGAAGCCCTTGAATTCCTTGGTGAGCTGGCGTGTTTCGAGAATGATGTCGCTCATCTCGCGCGGTCGGCCGGATACTGGCAGGGAAGATCGGTCATGCGGTTCATTTGAGCGCGCCACCATGGCTGCGCGGAACGCATTGTTTGCAGCCGCTGAACGACTTGCCTACTGGGGCAAATGCCTATGCTGCGGTGCGGGAACGACTCGCGCCGCGAAGGATCAATGCGCGCCTGCGGCAGCGTCCGCGGCGCCGGGGCTGCGCACGGGCTTCGCGAGCCACACGAAGGGAATCAGCAGCAGGAACAGCACCGCCGACGCGTAGAACACGTCATTGGCCGCCAGCATGAAGGACTGCTGGTCCACGATGCGGTTGATCTGCCCCAGCACCTGCTCGGCGGAGAAGCCGCTCGCACTCAGCCCGGCCATGGCGCTGTTGGCGGCCGCGCTGCCCGGATTGATCGACTCGACCAATTGCGCATGATGCAGCGCCGCGCGGTTCTCCCACAGCGTGGTCGCGATCGAGGTGCCCATCGCACCGGCAGTGATGCGCGCGAAGTTCGACAGGCCCGAGGCCGCCGCGATGCGGTCGGGCGCGAGGCCCGACAGCGTGATCGTCACCAGCGGGATGAAGAAGAAGGCCATCGCCACGCCCTGGATCACGGTCGGGATCATGATGGTCCAGAAGTCGGCCTGGGTGTTGAAGTTCGAGCGCATCCACAGCACCAGCGCAAACACCAGGAAGGAGAAGGTCGCGTAGCGGCGCGGATCGATCTTGCCCACGGTGAGGCCGACCATCGGGGAGAACACGATCGCCAGCAGCCCCACGGGCGCCATGATCATGCCGGCCTGCGTGGCGGTGTAGCCCATGAATTGCTGCAGCCACAGCGGCAGGATCACGACGTTGCCGAAGAACAGCCCGTAGGCCACCGCGGTGGCGAGCGCACCGGACCAGAAGTTGCGCCGCTTGAAAAGCGACAGGTCCACCACCGGATGCTTGTCCGTCAGCTCCCACACCAGGAAGAAGGCGAAGCCGACCACCGCCACCACCGCCATCGCGACGATCTCGGGCGAATGGAACCAGTCGAGCTCCTTGCCCTTGTCGAGCATGAGCTGCAGCGACCCCACCCACAGCACCAGCAACGCCAGGCCGATGCCGTCGATCGGCACCTTGCGCGTGCTGCTCTCGCGCTTGCGGTAGATGCCCCAGGTGATGCCGGCGGCGAGCAGGCCCACGGGGATGTTGATGTAGAAGATCCAGGGCCAGGAGATGTTGTCGGTGATCCAGCCGCCGAGCAGCGGGCCCATGACGGGGGCGACCAGCGTGGTCATCGACCACATCGCCATCGCGAGCCCGGCCTTGGCTTTCGGATAGCTCGACAGCAGCAGCGTCTGCGACAACGGGATCATCGGCCCGGCCACGAAGCCCTGCAGCGCGCGGAAGGCGATCAGCGTGGTCATGTTGGGCGCCAGGCCGCACAGCCACGAGCTGATGATGAACAGCAGCACGCTGGCCATGAAGAGGCGCACCTGGCCGAAGCGCTGGGTGAGCCACCCGGTGAGCGGCACCGCGATCGCGTTGGCGACCGCGAAGCTGGTGATGACCCAGGTGCCCTGCGTGGAGCTCACGCCGAGGTCGCCGGAGATGGCCGGCAACGACACGTTCGCGATCGAGGTGTCGAGCACGTTCATGAAGGTCGCGGCCGAGAGCGCGATCGTGCCCCACAGGCGGGCCGAACCTTCGAGCGGCGGATGGGCAGCGGGAGCCGCAGCGGTGGCCATGGCTCAGATCGGATTCACGTGCGAGACGGCCGAGCCGGCGGCGGGCGCGGCGCCGTGCGGCTGCTTCGCCGTGCCGGCGAGCGCCGGGGCGCGGCCCAGGTTGGCCGCGATGATGCGCTGCACCTCGGCGTCGGCGCCCTGGTCGAGCCGGCTGTAGACCTGCGTCTGGGCCAGTGCGGTGGCACGCGGCGCATCGGCCAGCGTCTTGCCGCCCTTGTGCCGCACGTCGACCTCCACGTCCATCGACAGGCCCACGCGCAGCGGGTTGGCCTTGAGCTGCCCGGCGTCGAGTGCGATGCGCACCGGCACCCGCTGCACCACCTTGATCCAGTTGCCGGTGGCGTTCTGCGCCGGCAGCAGCGCGAAGGCCGCGCCGGTGCCCACGCCCAGGCCGGCCACGCGGCCGGTGTACTCGACCTTCTTGCCGTACACGTCGGCCGTGAGCTTCACCGGCTGGTCGATGCGGATGTTGCGCAGCTGCACTTCCTTGAAATTGGCGTCGACCCACACCTGGTTCAGCGGCACGATCGACATCATCGGCGTGCCGGCCGCGACGCGCTGGCCGAGCTGCACGGTGCGCTTGGCCACGTAGCCTTCGACCGGCGCCGGCAGCGCCACGCGCTGCGTCGCGAGGTAGGCCTCGCGCACCTTGGCGGCGGCGGCCTGCACGCTGGGGTGCTGCTCGACGGTGGTGCCCTCGGTCAGCGACTGGTTGCTGGCCAGCTGTTCGCGCGCAGCGATCACGCCGGCCTGCGCCGCGGCCAGCGCGCTCTTCGCGTTGGCCAGTGCGGTCTCGGCATGGTTGAGCTCTTCCTTCGACACCGCGCCGTTGCCCGTCAGCGCCTGGCGGCGCTCGAGGTCGTCCTGCGCGCGGGCGATGTCGCTCCGGGCCTTCGCGATGTCGGCCTGGCGCAGGGAGACCTGCGCCGCCAGCGAGCCGTTGTTGGCGTAGAGGGTGCGCACCTGGCGCACCGCCTGGCCGAGCGCCGCCTCGGTCTGCTCGAGGGCCACCTTGGCATCGGCCGGGTCGAGCTGCACCAGCGGCTGGCCGGTCTTCACCAGGTCGGTGTCGTCGGCCATGATGGCCATCACGGTGCCGCCGATCTGGGGCGTGATCTGGATCACGTTGCCCTGCACGTAGGCGTTGTCGGTCGATTCGAAGTGGCTGGCAACCAGCCATTCGTAGGCGCCCCAGCCGGCGCCGGCGACCACCACGGCGGCGGCGAGCACGGTGAGCGCGCGGCGGCGCTTGTTGTTGCCGGGGGCCGGGGCATCGACTGCGGCGTCTGCGGTGTTGTCGTTGCTGCTGTCCATGGGAATGTCCTTCGGATTGGCGCTTTGCTGTTCAGGGATGACATGCCGCGGGCTTGCAGGCCGCGGCGGACGGATGCAGTTACAGCCTTTCGGGCTGCCAGCCGCCGCCCAATGCGCGGGCAAGGCCCACCTGGGTCTCGAGGGCGCGCGCGGCCAGGTCGACGGCCTGGCGTCGTTCGGCGAGCACGGTGGTCTCGGCCGTGAGCACGTTGAGGTAGTTGCCGAGGCCGGCGCCATAGCGCTGCACGGCGATGTCGTAGGCGGACTCGGCGGCGCGCTGCGATGCGGCCTGCTCTGCCTGCTGGCGCGTGACCGACTGCACGCTGCTGACCTGGTCGGCCACGTCGCGCACGGCATCGAGGACGGTGGCGTTGTAGCTCTCGATCGCGGCGTCGAGGTCGGCCGTCTTGCCGCGCAGGTTGGCGCGCAGCCGGCCGCCCTCGAAGATCGGCAGCCGCACGGCCGGGCCCACGCCCCACTGCTCGCTGCCCGACTTGGTGAGATTGCCGAAGCCGAGGGCGGAGAAGCCGGCGAAGGCCACCAGGTTGACGTTCGGATAGAACTGGGTCCTGGCGTTGGCGACGTCGCTGGTGGCCGCCTCGACGCGCCAGCGCGCGGCGGCGATGTCGGCACGGCGTCCCAGCAGGTTGGCCGGGATCGCAGGCTGCAGCGCGATCGGGCGAATGCCGGCGAGCTTCGGCGCGGCCAGGGCCTGGGCGGCGCCGGGCTTGGCGACCAGCGCGTCCAGCGCATGCTGGGCGATCTCGATCTGCTCGTTGAGCGCCTCGATCTGCTGGCGCGCTTGCGGCAGGCCGCCTTCGCTCTGGTATTGCTCCAGGCGCGTGTCCAGGCCGGCCGAGACGCGGTCGCGCACGAGCTTGAGGGTTTCCTCGCGCTGCGTGAGCGTGCGCTTGGCCACGGCAAGCTGGTCGTCCAGGCGCGCCCATTGGAAATAGGCACGGGCCACGTTGCTGGCCAGCAGCACGCGGGCCGCATCGGCATCGGCCGCCGCGGCATGGGCGGCGCCGACCGCGCTTTCGATGGCAGTGCGGTTCTTGCCGAAGAAGTCGAGCTCCCAGCTCGCGTTGAGCTGCAGCGTGCCGAGTTCCTGGATCGAGCCGCCGAGCGGCGCGGGATAAATGGAGTTGCCGCTGAACTTCTCGCGCGTGAGGTCGAGCTGGCCGTCGAGCTTGGGCTTGCGGGCGGCTTCCGCCACGCCGACCGCGGCCTGGGCGCGTTCGAGGCGGGCGCGTGCGACCTGCAGGCTGGGGTTGCCTTGCAGCGCCTGATCGACCAGGGCATTCAGCTGGGCGTCGCCGAAGGCCAGCCACCACCGGCTGTCGACGGCGGGCGCGGCCAGCGCGGCAGCCTGGCTGGACAGGCCCAGCGAATCGGCATCGCGCAGGTTCGCTCGCGAATCGATGTGGCCCATGTCGGCGCAACCGGCCAGGAACAGCACGGCCGCGGCGGCCATGGCGGTCGTGGGACGCCGTGCGAATTCAGGAAGAAGCGGAATCATTCTTTTCTCCACGAGCCGCGATGGCCTGGGCGTTGTCGAGCATGCGGTGAAGGAGTCCCTTGAGCTGTTGCCACTCGTCCCGGCTGAAGCCGGCCAGCACTTCGTTCTGGACGCTGCACAGGACATGGGGCACCTGGCGCGCCGCTTCGCGGCCCTCTTCGGTGAGTTCGATATTGACCACGCGCCGGTCGGACAAGGAGCGCACGCGCCGGCACAGGCCCTTGGCTTCGAGCCGGTCGAGCAGCCGCGTCATGGCGCCGGTGTCGAGCTGGCATTCGCGCGCGAGTTCGGCGACGGTCTCGGCATGGCCCAGGTAGAGCTTGAAGAGAGGCGCCCACTGCGGAAAGGTCGGCCCGCTGGGCTCGGACATCTTGTTGGAGACGAGCTGGCCGACGATGGTGGTGATGCGGCGCATCATGTGGCCCACGCTTTCCTCGGCGAGGTAGCCCTCCGGCTGGTAGAAGTCCGGAATCGCGGGCGATCCCTCGAGGGGCACCGGCGCGTCGGCTTCCGGAGGTGTGGGCTGGGACATGTCGCGATTATTAGTTGTCATGACAGTAATTGTCAAGGCTGCCTTTGAATGGGCAAGCGCTGGCTAGAATCCGGCTCATGGTTTCCCCTGTCTCGGCCGCCAAAGGCTCCCCTCGATCGCTCTCCGGCCTGGCCCCCTTCTTGCGGCCCTACCGCGTCCAGATCGCACTGGCCGCCGTGTTCCTGGTCCTGGCGGCAGCGACCACCTTGGTGTTTCCACTGGCCTTGCGTGGCCTGATCGACGGCGGCTTGATCGTGGCCGACCGCGGCGCCCAGACGATGGCGCTGCGCGACCACTTCCTCGCCCTCTTCGCCGTCGCCGTGGCACTCGGCGTTTTTTCGGCGGCGCGCTTCTACACGGTGAGCTGGCTCGGCGAGCGCGTCACGGCCGACCTGCGCAACGCGGTCTATGCCCACGTGCTGCGCCAGAGCCCGGCTTTTTTCGAGACCACGCAGACCGGCGAGGTGCTGTCGCGGCTGACGGCCGACACGACGCTGGTGCAGACGGTGGTCGGCTCTTCGCTCAGCATGGGCCTGCGCAACGCGGTGATGGGCATCGGCGCGCTGGGCATGCTGGTCTGGACCAATCCGTACGTGATGGTGCAGGTGCTGGGCATTCTGGTGCTGGTCGTGCTGCCCAGCATGTGGTTCGGTCGCCGGGTGCGCCGGCTCTCGCGCGCCAGCCAGGACCGGGTGGCCGATTCGAGCGCGATCGCGGCCGAGGTGCTGAACGCCATTCCGGTGGTGCAGAGCTACACCGCCGAGGCGCGCGAGGCGGCGCGCTTCGACGCCTCCACCGACAGCGCCTTCCGCACCGCCGTGCGCCGCACCAAGGCCCGCTCGGTCCTGGTGGCCTTCATCATCATCGCCACCTCGGCCGCGCTGCTCTGGGGCCTGTACCAGGGCACGCAGGCGGTGCTGCGCGGCGACATCACGGCCGGGCACCTGGGGCAGACGGTGGTGTACGTCATCATCCTGGCCAGCGCCGCGGCGGTGCTGGGCGAGGTTTACGGCGACCTGCTGCGCGCCGCCGGCGCCACCGAGCGGCTGATGGAGCTGCTGCATGCCAGGCCGGCGATCGTGTCGCCGACGCGGCCCGCGCAGGCGGCGGTGCCGGCGGCCGGCAGCGCCGTGCGCTTCGAGCAGATCGGCTTTCACTACCCCTCGCGCCCCGGCACGCCGGCCTTGCGGGACTTCAGCCTGGACATCGCACCCGGCGAGACGGTCGCGCTGGTGGGATCGAGCGGCGCGGGCAAGAGCACGGTGTTCCAGCTGCTGCTGCGCTACTACGATCCGCAGTCGGGCCGCATCCTGCTCGACGGCGCGCCGCTCGCCGAGCTCGCCCTCGACGCGCTGCGCACGCGGATCGGGCTGGTGCCGCAAGACGCGGTGATCTTCTCGGCCAGCGCCTTCGAGAACATCCGCTACGGCCGGCCCGAGGCGAGCGCCGAGGAGGTGTACGCCGCGGCGCGCGCCGCCTTCGCCGACGGCTTCCTGCGGGCGCTGCCCGAGGGCTACGACACCTTCCTGGGCGAGCGCGGGGTGCGGCTGTCAGGCGGCCAGCGCCAGCGCATCGCGATCGCGCGGGCCATGCTCAAGAACCCGCCCCTGCTGCTGCTCGACGAGGCGACCAGCGCGCTCGATGCGGAAAGCGAGCGCATGGTGCAGGCGGCGCTGGAATCGGCGATGGCAAACCGCACCACGCTGGTCATCGCGCACCGGCTGGCGACGGTGCAGAGGGCCGACCGCATCATCGTGCTCGACCACGGCGGCATCGTGGAACAGGGAACGCACGCGGCACTGGTGGCACGCAACGGGGTGTATGGGCGGCTGGCGGCGCTCCAGTTCGCAGCCTGAGACAGCGAGCGCAGCTACTGAAGCGTTTCCTTGAGCGCCGGCGGCAGGGGCAGCGAGAAGACCGAAATGCCCTCGTCGAGCAGATCCTTGGCTTCCTCGCGCGTGGCCTGGCCGCGGATGCCGCGCTCCTCGGCCTCGCCGTAGTGCATCTTGCGGGCCTCGGCGGCGAAGCGGTCGCCGACGTCCTCGGTCTTGGCCATCACCTCGCGCACCGCACGCATCCAGCGGCCCTCGGGCGAGTCGCCCTGGACGACGGCGGGCACGGGGGCAGGCTCGGCGGGCGGCTTGGCATTGCCGAGATTGAGGCGCGGCGCGGTGAGCAGCTTGGTGATGGCTGTGTCGCCGCACAGGGGGCAGGACACGAGGCCGCCGGCGAGCTGCGTCTCGAAGTCGTCGTTGGACGCGAACCAGCCCTCGAAACCGTGGCCGTGCGCGCATTGGAGGTTGAGGACCTTCATGCGCGGATTATGGGCCGGCGGGTGGGAAGTCGGCGCTTTTCCAGTCGAGCACCCATGCGCCGGACAGGACGTTCTGCAGCCAGAGCGTGCAGGTCAGCGTCTTGGCATCCGACACGGTGCCGTCGCGGCACCACTCCAGCAGCTGAGCGGGGGTGGCCGCGGTCAGCTCGACGAACTCCTCGTGGTCGAGCTGCTGGCTGCCCACGGTGAGGCCACGCGCGAAGTAGATGTGGATGATCTCGGTCGAATAGGCCACCGCCAGGTGCATGGCGCCGGCATGGGCCCACTCGCGTGCGGTGTAGCCGGTTTCCTCCTGCAGTTCGCGCAGGCCACACACCAAGGGGTCCTCGCCGGGGTCGAGCTTGCCGGCCGGAAACTCGGTCATGACCCGGTCGATCGGGTAGCGGTACTGGCGCACCATCGCCACGCGGCCGTCATCGAGCAACGGCACCACCACCACCGCGCCGGGGTGAACGATGTACTCGCGGGTCGCAGTCTTGCCGTCCGGCAGGCGCACGGTGTCGCGCTTGGCCTCCAGGAAGTTGCCCTTGAAGAGCAGCTCGCTGGCGATGCCCTCTTCCTTCAGATGTGCGTCGTCCGTCATTTCCGATGCTTGAGGAGGTAGCGCCAGGTGAAGCCCGGGAACGCGAGCACGAGGAACAACGCCCCGGTGACGGCGTAGAACTCCCAGCCTTGGGGCGCGATCTGGCCGGCGCGGCGCTCGAACAGGAGCCCGATGCCGCCGGCGGCGAAATAGAGGATCACCAGCTCGCCCAGCCGAAGGGCCAGCGACTTGGCGCGCGCCGCGAGCGGCACCATGCCGAGCAGGCGCTCGTTCAGGAAGGGCAGATTGGCCGCCAGCAACGCGACGAGCAGCACCACCCAGACCGAAGCTCCCTGCGACACGACCCTCAGCCGGCCAGCGTGGCCACGATGGCCTGGGCGCACAACGACATGAGCCCGCCGGGCACGATGCCCAGGATCAGGATCAGCGCGCCGTTGACGGCCAGCACGGTGCGCACGTCGCGCGGCGCCGAGACGGTGGTCGCCGTCACCGGCGCGTCGAAGTACATCACCTTGACCACGCGGATGTAATAGAACGCGCCGACCAGCGACATCACGACCGCGAACACCGCCAGCGCGATGTAAAGGCCCTGGCCGGAGGCGATCAGCGCCTGCAGCACGGCCAGCTTGGCGTAGAAGCCGACCAGCGGCGGGATGCCCGCCAGCGAGAACATGGCGATGGCCATGACGCCGGCATAGAGCGGGCTGCGCTGGTTGAGGCCGGCGAGGTCGGTGATTTCCTCGCTCTCGAAGCCCTCCCGCGCGAGCAGCAGGATGATGCCGAAGCTCGCCAGCGTGGTCAGCACGTAGGTGACGATGTAGAACATCGCCGCGCTGTACGCGAACTGCGCGTTGTAGGTGCTGTTGTTGACCACGCCCGCCACCATGCCCAGCAGCATGAAGCCCATCTGCGAGATGGTCGAGTAGGCCAGCATGCGCTTGAGGTTGGTCTGCGCGATGGCGGCCAGGTTGCCCACCAGCAGGGAGGCGATGGCGAGCAAGGCCAGCATCTGCTGCCAGTCGAACGCGAGCGGCAGCAGCCCCTCGACCAGCAGGCGGATGATGATGGCGAAGGCGGCCAGTTCGGGCGCCGCGCCGATCATCAGCGTGACGGCCGTGGGCGCGCCCTGGTAGACGTCGGGTACCCACATATGGAACGGCGCAGCGCCGACCTTGAAGGCCAGGCCGGCGACGATGAACACCAGCCCGAAGACCAGCACCTGGTGGTTGACCTTGCGGCTGGCAATGGCCTTGAAGACCTCGGTGGTGTCGAGCGAGCCGGTGGCGCCGTACATCATCGACAGGCCGTAGAGCAGGAAGCCGCTGGCCATGGCGCCGAGCACGAAGTACTTCATCGCCGCCTCGCTGGCCACCGCGTTGTCGCGCCGCAGCGCGACCAGCGCGTAGCTCGACAGCGTGAGCAGCTCCAGGCCGAGGTAGATCACCAGGAAGTTGCTGCCCGAGATCATCACGAAGATGCCCAGAAGCGAGAACATGCTCATGGTGAAGAGCTCGCCGCCGCGCAGCATGCCGCGGTCGGCCGCGTAGGGACGGCCGTAGACCAGGGTGACCATCAGCGCCACGGAGGCGAAGCACTTGAGCCAGTTGCCCATCGGGTCGCTCACGACCATGCCGCCGAAGCCGTAGTGGCTCGTGGCGTCGGTGGCCTGCATGCCGGTGAGCACGGCCACCACGGCCAGCGTGAGCAGGGTCAGCACGTAGGTGCGCGTGCGATGGGTGTCGGTCGTGGACAGATCCACCAGCGCGATGATGCAGGCCATGACCAGCAGCACCATCTCGGGGTAGATCGTCATCCAGCTGAGTTTGTCAATCATCTCGTTCTCTTGGGGCCTGGCTGCTCAGCCTGGAATCTTGGACGTCTGGACGTGGCGCAGGAGCTCGCTCACGGAGGCATTGCTCGCGTCGGTGAAGGGCTTGGGATACAGGCCCATCCACAGCACCGCGATTGCGAGCAGGGCCAGCATGAGGAACTCGCGGGCGTTGATGTCGTCCAGCGCCTTCACGTGGTCGTTGCCCACCGGGCCCAGGTAGACCCGCTTGTACATCCACAGCGTGTAGGCCGCGCCGAAGATCAGCGCCGTCGCCGCGCCCACCCCCAGCCAGAAGTTGGCCTTGACCGCGCCGATGATCACCATCCATTCGCCGACGAAGCCGGCGGTCGCGGGCAGGCCGCAGTTGGCCATGGCGAACAGCAGCGCGAAGGCCGCGAACTTGGGCATGGTGTTGACCACGCCGCCGTAGTCGGCAATCTGGCGCGAATGCACGCGGTCGTACAGCACGCCGATGCAAAGGAACATGGCGCCCGAGACGAAGCCGTGCGCGATCATCTGGACGATGCCGCCCGAGATCCCGATCTCGTTGAAGATGAAGAAGCCCAGCGTGACGAAGCCCATGTGGGCGACCGACGAATAGGCCACCAGCTTCTTCATGTCCTGCTGCACGAGCGCCACCAGGCCGACGTAGATCACCGCGATCAGCGAAAGCGCGATCATCAGCCAGGCCCATTCGTGCGAGGCGTCAGGCGCGATGGGCATCGAGAAGCGCAGGAAGCCGTAGGCGCCCAGCTTCAGCATGATCGCCGCCAGCACGGCCGAGCCGCCGGTGGGCGCCTCGACGTGCACATCGGGCAGCCAGGTGTGGACCGGCCACATCGGCACCTTGACCGCGAAGGCCGCGAAGAAGGCGAAGAACAGGAAGGTCTGCTCCCTGGCCGTCAGCGGCAGCTTGTGCCAGCTCAGGATGTCGAAGCTGCCGCCCGAGCGGTTGTACAGGTAGATCAGCGCGACCAGCGTCAGGAGCGAGCCGAGCAGCGTGTAGATGAAGAACTTGAAGGCGGCATAGATCTTCTTCGGGCCGCCCCAGATGCCGATGATCAGGTACATCGGGATCAGCGTCGCCTCGAAGAAGACGTAGAAGAGCACGCCGTCCAGCGCCGAGAAGGTGCCGATCATGAGGCCCGAGAGGATCAGGAAGGCGCCCATGTACTGATTGACGCGCTCGGTGATCACCTCCCACGCCGAGATCACGACGATGACCGTGATGAAGGCCGTCAGCAGCACCAGCCACAGCGACAGGCCGTCGAGGCCGACGTGATAGAAAACATTGAAACGCTCGATCCAGCTGCTCTTCTCGACGAACTGCATCGCGGCGGTGCCGTTCTGGAAGCGCGTGTAGAGCGGCACGGTGGCCAGGAAGCTCACGATCGAGCCGACGAGTGCGATCCAGCGCACGATGCTCGCGTGCTGGTCGCGACCGATGGCCAGCAGCACGGCGCCGAAGACGATCGGCACCCAGATGGCAAGGCTCAACAAACCCATTTTTGCTTTTCTCCAGTGGCGCGCGGTTTATCTGTTGAACCAGACGAAATACGTCATGAGGATGAAGATGCCCAGGAGCATCGCGAAGGCGTAGTGATAGATGTAGCCCGACTGCATCCAGCGGACGACGCCGGCGATGCGGCCGATCGCTTTCCAGGAGCCGTCGACGATGGCGCCGTCGATGATCCCCTGGTCGCCGCCCTTCCACAGGCCGGTGCCCAGTCCGCGCGTGCCGCGCGCGATCAGGTGCTCGTTGATCCAGTCCATGTAGTACTTGTTCTCGAGCAGGCGGTAGACCGGGCCGAAGGCGCGCTTGATGGCCTCCGGCAGCGCCGGATTGATCAGGTACATGTACCAGGCCAGCACCACGCCGGCCAGCGCCAGCCAGAACGGCGCCGCGGTCAGCCCGTGCAGGGCCATGGCCATGGGGCCGTGGAAGGCCTCGGCCAGTTCCTTCATCGCGTGGTGCTTGCCGGCGTCGACGACGATCGCATCCTTGAAGAACTCGCCGAAGAGCATCGGCTGGATGGTCATGTAGCCGATCACCACCGAGGGAATGGCCAGCAGCACCAGCGGCAGCCACACCACCCACGGCGACTCATGCGGCGTGGAGTGATCGTCGTGGTGGCCATGGTCGGGCTCGGCGTCCGGCTCGTGGTGGTGCACATCCGGGTTCTGGTCGTAGCGCTCCTTGCCGTGGAACACAAGGAAGTACATGCGGAAGGAATAGAAGGCCGTGACGAACACGCCCGCCAGCACCGCCCAGTAGGCGAAGCCGGCGCCCCAGAGGTGGCTCTCGTGCACGGCCTCGATGATGCTGTCCTTCGAGTAGAAGCCCGCGAACAGCGGCGTGCCGATCAGCGCCAGCGAGCCCAGCAGCGAGGTGATCCAGGTGATGGGCATGTACTTGCGCACGCCGCCCATCCAGCGGATGTCCTGGTTGTGGTGCATGCCGATGATCACCGAGCCGGCGCCGAGGAACAGCAGCGCCTTGAAGAAGGCGTGCGTCATCAGGTGGAACACCGCCACCGAGTAGGCCGAGGCGCCCAGCGCGACCGTCATGTAGCCCAGCTGCGAGAGCGTCGAATAGGCCACCACGCGCTTGATGTCGTTCTGGATGATGCCCAGGAAGCCCATGAAGAGCGCCGTGATGGCGCCGATCACCAGCACGAAGGACAGTGCCGTGTCGCTCAGCTCGAACAGGGGCGACATGCGCGCCACCATGAAGATGCCGGCCGTCACCATGGTCGCCGCATGGATCAGCGCGGAGATGGGGGTCGGGCCTTCCATCGAATCGGGCAGCCACACGTGCAGCGGGAACTGGGCGCTCTTGCCCATGGCGCCGATGAACAGGCAGATGCAGATCACGGTGATCAGCATCCATTCGGTGCCGGGGAAGCTCAGCTTGGCCAGTTCATCGGCCTTGGCGAAGGCCTCGCCGTAGTTCAGCGTGCCGGCATAGGCGGCGATCAGGCCGATGCCCAGGATGAAGCCGAAGTCGCCCACGCGATTGACCAGGAAGGCCTTGAGGTTGGCGAAGATGGCGCTCGGCTTGTTGTACCAGAAGCCGATCAGCAGGTAGGACACCAGGCCCACGGCCTCCCAGCCGAAGAAGAGCTGGAGCATGTTGTTGCTCATCACCAGCATCAGCATGGAGAAGGTGAAGAGCGAGATATAGGCGAAGAAGCGGTTGTAGCCCTCGTCCTCTTCCATGTAGCCGATGGTGTAGATGTGCACCATCAGCGAGACGAAGGTCACGACGCACATCATCATGGCCGTGAGGCCGTCGACCAGGAAGCCGATCTCCATCTTGATGCCGTCGACCACCATCCATTCGTAGATGGTGGCGTTGAAGCGGGCGCCGTCGGCCACCACGCTCTTGAGCGTCATGGCCGAGATGACGAAGGCGATGAACACGCCCAGGATGGTCATCGAGTGCGAGGCGCGGCGGCCGAAGCGGTTGCCGCCGAACTTGGTGCCGAACAGGCCGGCAAGCAGCGAGCCGACCAGGGGTGCCAGCGGCACGGCCAGCAGTGCGGATGCGGAAAGAGTTGCGCTCATGCCGAGACCGCCCGCCGGGCCGCCCCAAAGGCGGGCTGCGCACCCGCGGGTGGCAGCGAGTTCACGAAGTGAGGAGCGTGGGGGTACATGTTTCTCTCAGCCTTTGAGCGCATTGAGTTCGTCGACGTTGATGTTCGACTTGTTGCGGAACAGCAGCACCAGCAGCGCCAGCCCGATCGCGGACTCGGCCGCGGCCACGGTCAAGATGAAGAACACGAAGATCTGGCCGTGCATGTCGCCCAGGAAGTACGAGAAGGCGACGAAGTTCACGTTGACCGCGAGCAGCATCAGCTCGATGCACATCAGGAGCACGATCAGGTTCTTGCGGTTCAGGAAGATGCCGATCACCGACAGCGCGAAGAGCATCGCGCCCAGCGAGAGAAAGTGTCCGAGCGTGATGGTCATGCCTTGGTCTCCCCGGCTGCAGGCGCTTCGTCCGCCACCGGCTGCGCGGCCCGCGTCACGGGCATCTGCACGATGCGCACGCGGTCGCGCGCTTTCACGCGCACCTGGTCGGAGGGGTTCACGTACTTGCTGTCCTTGCGCGTGCGCAGCGTGAGCGCGATGGCGGCGACGATGGCCACGAGCAGGATGACGGCCGCGATCTCCAGCGGGTAGAGGTATTCGGTGTAGAGCAGCTTGCCGAGCTCCAGGGTGTTGGAGGTGTCGGGGCCGGTGGCCATTGGTCGGCGCGGCTCGGCCAGGCGGAAGCCGCCCATCAGCACCGCGGCCATCTCGAGCGCGATCAGCGCGCCGATGCCCGCTGCAAGCGGGAAGTGCTTCCAGAAGCCCTGCCGCAACGCGTCGACGTTGATGTCGAGCATCATGACCACGAACAGGAACAGCACCATCACCGCGCCCACGTAGACCAGCACCAGCGAGATCGCAAGGAACTCGGCGCGCAGCAGCAGCCAGATGGCCGAGGCCTGGAAGAAGGCCAGCACCAGGTACAGCGCCGCATACACGGGATTGCGCGAGGTGATGACGCGGAAGGCCGCGAAGAGCAGCACCGCGGCGAACAGGTAGAACAGACCGGTCTTGACGTCCATGGATCGGTTTCGTTGTTTGTTATCGGGCCAGGTCCGCCTCAGCGGTACTTGGCATCGGCTGCCTTGTTGGCAGCGATTTCTTTTTCGTAGCGGTCGCCTACGGCCAGCAGCATGTCCTTGGTGAAGTACAAGTCGCCGCGCTTTTCGCCGTGGTATTCGAAGATGTGGGTCTCGACGATGGAATCGACCGGGCAGCTTTCCTCGCAGAAGCCGCAGAAGATGCACTTGGTCAGGTCGATGTCGTAGCGCGTGGTGCGGCGCGAACCGTCGTCGCGCACGTCCGATTCGATGGTGATGGCGAGCGCCGGGCACACGGCTTCGCAGAGCTTGCAGGCGATGCAGCGCTCCTCGCCGTTCTCGTAGCGGCGCAGCGCATGCAGGCCGCGGAAGCGCGGGGAGAGCGGCGTCTTCTCTTCCGGAAACTGCACCGTGATCTTGCGGCTGAAGGCGTACTTGCCCGTGATGGCCAGGCCCTTGAACAGCTCGACCAGCATGAAGCTGGACAGGAAGTCCTTGAGCGAGAACGGTGTGTTGGTAGTTGCAGTGGTCGCAGCCATGGCGATTCCAGTTACTTCCAGATGTTGAACGGGGTCTGCATCCAGGCGCCGACCACCACCAGCCACACCAGCGTGACCGGGATGAAGATCTTCCAGCCCAGACGCATGATCTGGTCGTAGCGGAAGCGCGGGAAGGTCGAGCGGACCCACAGGAACATGGTGACCACGACGAAGGTCTTGAGGCCCAGCCAGATCCAGCCGGGGATGAAGCCGAGGAAATCGAAGGGAGGCAGCCAGCCGCCGAGGAACAGGACCGCGCACAGGATCGAGACCAGCCACATGTTGGCGTACTCGGCCAGGAAGAACATCGCGAAGCTCATGCCCGAGTACTCGATCATGTGGCCGGCGACGATTTCCGACTCGCCTTCCACCACGTCGAAGGGATGGCGGTTGGTCTCGGCCAGGCCGGAGATGAAGTAGACGACGAAGATCGGCAGCAGCGACAGCCAGTTCCACGACAGGAAGCCGATGCCCATCGAGGCGAAGTGGCCCTTGCCCTGCCCCATCACGATGTCGGTCATGTTGAGGCTGGCGGAGACCATCAGCACCACGACGAAGCAGAAGCCCATCGCGATCTCGTAGCTCACCATCTGCGCCGAGGCGCGCAGCGCTCCCAGGAAGGCGTACTTGGAGTTCGAGGCCCAGCCCGCAATGATCACGCCGTAGACCTCGAGCGAGGTGATGGCCATGACGAACAGCAGGCCGGCGTTGATGTTGGCCAGCGCGACGTCGGGACCGAAGGGGATCACCGCCCATGCAGCCAGGGCCGGCATGATGGTCATGATCGGGCCCAGCAGGAACAGGCCCTTGTTGGCGACCGTCGGGAGAATGATTTCCTTGGTCAGCAGCTTCAGTGCGTCGGCAATGGGCTGCAACAAACCCAGCGGACCGATGCGGTTCGGACCCAGACGGATCTGCGTGAAGCCGATGGCCTTGCGCTCCCACAGCGTGAGGTAGGCCACGGCGCCCATCAGCGGCAGCACCACCACCACGATCTTGATCAGCGTCCAGATCACCGGCCAGGCGACCGCGGTCCACCACGGGGCCGCGACCAGGCCGAGGCCGAATCCATGCAGGCTGTCGATCATGCGAGCACCTCCTCGGCTTGCGCGGCGCGCGCATCGGCGGTGAGTTGCAGCGAAGGCGCACGGCGCACGATCGAATCGAGTTGGTAGATGGCGGCGACGGCCGGCGCCGCGGCGTCGGGAACGCGCTCGCCGTCGGGGCGAGCCGCTGTGGCGTTGCTCAGCCTGTCGGCCGGGACGAGGCCGGGGGCCAGGCCGGTGTCGGCCAGGACCTCGGCCGCCGACTCGAAGGAGAAGCCCGGCAGGCCCAGCAGGTTGGCCAGCACACGCAGCACCTTCCAGGCGGGGCGCGTCTCGCCCAGCGGCTTCACCACGGCGTGGAAACCCTGCACGCGGCCCTCGGCGTTGACGAAGGTACCCGGCGTTTCGCTGAAGGGTGCGATCGGCAGCAGCACGTCGCTGAAGTCGAGGTTGGCCTTGAAGGGGCTCAGCGTCACGACCATCTGGGCATGCGTGAGTGCATCGGCCGCCTTGGTGCCGGCAGCCGAGTCGAAAACCGGCTCGGTGTTGAGCAGCAGGACCGCCTTGAGCGCACCCTGCAGCATCTCGCCGGCGTTCAGGCCGGCATCCATGGGCAGTGCGCCGACCAGTTGGGCACCGACGGTGTTGGCCGCCTCGGTGAGATAGCCGACGCTGGCGCCGGTCTGGGCGCCGATCCAGTTCGCCAATGCCAGCAGCGCGCGGGCTTCGGCGTGGTGGGCGGCCGCGTTGCCCAGCAGGATGGCCTTGCGCTCGCCGCCGAGCAGCGAGGCAGCGATGGCCTTGGCCGCGTCGCCGGGTTCGGCGGAACGGGCGATCGGCCCCGCGGCGCCGGTCGTCGCGGCGACCGCCGAGGCGATCTCGGCGAGCGTGTCGATCCAGTCTTGCGCCGGCACGCGCACGGCGTTGGCCACGGGCATCGCCCAGGCTTCGTCGTCTGCCAGCAGTTCAGGGGCGGTGAGCGCACTGAGCGCCGCGCCCTTGCGCACCGATTGACGAATGCGCTGCGCGAACAGCGGATGGTCCTTGCGCAGGTTGCTGCCAATCACCAGCACGCGCTGCATTTGCGACAGCGAAGCGACCGAGGTGCCCAGCCAGCGCACGCCCTCGGAGGCGCCGAACTCGGCGTTGCGCAGGCGGTAGTCGATGTTGGCACTGCCCAGGCCCTGCATGAGCAGCTTGGCCAGGTGCAGCTCTTCCACCGTGCTGTGCGGGCTGGCCAGCGTTCCGATGCTGTGCGCACCATGGTCGGCCTTGATCTGCTTGAGGCCGTTGGCCACGTACTCGAGCGCGGTCTGCCAGTCGACCTGCTGCCACTGGCCACCCTGCTTGAGCATGGGCTGCGTCAGGCGCTCGGGGCCGTTCAGCGCCTCGTAGGAGAAGCGGTCGCGGTCGGCGATCCAGCACTCGTTGACGTCTTCGTTCTCCAGCGGCACCACGCGCATCACGCGGTTGTTCTTGACCTGAACGATCAGGTTGGCGCCGGTCGAATCGTGCGGGCTCACCGACTTGCGGCGCGACAGTTCCCAGGTGCGGGCGCTGTAGCGAAAGGGTTTGCTGGTCAGCGCGCCAACCGGGCAGATGTCGATCATGTTGCCCGAAAGCTCGGAATCGATCGAGCTGCCGAGGAAAGTCTCGATCTCGGCGTGCTCGCCGCGGTGCGACATGCCGAGCTCCATCACGCCGGCCACTTCCTGGCCGAAGCGCACGCAGCGCGTGCAATGAATGCACCGGGTCATCTCCTCCATGCTGATGAGGGGACCCGGGTCCTTGCGGAAGACCACGCGCTTCTCTTCCTCGTAGCGCGAGGAGGAGCCGCCGTAGCCGACGGCGAGGTCCTGCAGCTGGCACTCGCCGCCCTGGTCGCAGATGGGGCAGTCGAGCGGGTGGTTGATCAGCAGGAACTCCATGACCGCCTGCTGGGCCTTGATGGCCTTGTCGCTCTTGGTGCGCACGATCATGCCCTGCGTCACCGGCGTGGCGCAGGCCGGCATCGGCTTGGGCGCCTTTTCGACGTCGACCAGGCACATGCGGCAGTTGGCCGCGATGCTGAGCTTCTTGTGATAGCAGAAGTGCGGGATGTAGGTGCCCGCCTTGTCGGCCGCATGCATGATCATGCTGCCTTCGACGATGTCGACCTTCTTGCCGTCGAGTTCGATTTCAACCATGTTTTGTTTTCTCGCTCAGGCCTTGACCGGTGCCTTGGGGACGTAACCCGGAATCAAGGCCTCGAACTCGTGTCGGAAATGCTTGATCATGGCCCGCACCGGCATCGCGGCAGCATCGCCCAGCGCACAGATGGTGCGGCCCTGGATGTTGTCGGCGACCGAGTTCAACAGGTCCATGTCGCTGGGCTTGCCGTGGCCATTGTGGATGCGGTCCACCACGCGCCAAAGCCAGCCTGTGCCCTCGCGGCACGGGGTGCATTGGCCACAGGACTCGTGCATGTAGAAGTAAGAGAGGCGCTTGAGCGACTCGACCATCGAGCGGCTGTCGTCCATCACGATCACGGCTCCGGAGCCCAGCATCGAGCCGGCCTTGGCGATGGAGTCGTAGTCCATCGTGCACTCCATCATGATCGAGGCCGGCAGCACCGGTGCCGAGGAACCGCCAGGGATCACGGCCTTGAGCTGGCGGCCCTTGCGCACGCCACCGGCGAGCTCGAGCAGCTTCGAGAAGGGCGTGCCCATCGGCACTTCGTAATTGCCGGGCAGCTCGACGTCGCCGCTGACCGAGTAGATCTTGGTACCGCCGTTGTTCGGCTTGCCGCACTCCAGATACGCCACGCCGCCGTTGTTGATGATCCACGGCACCGCGGCGAAGGTCTCGGTGTTGTTGATGGTGGTCGGCTTGCCGTAGAGGCCGAAGCTGGCCGGAAACGGCGGCTTGAAGCGCGGCTGGCCCTTCTTGCCTTCCAGCGATTCGAGCAGCGCCGTCTCTTCGCCGCAGATGTAGGCGCCGAAGCCGTGCGAGGCATGCAGCTGGAAGCTGAAGCTGCTGCCCAGGATGTTGTCGCCCAGGAAGCCGGCCGCCCTCGCCTCTTCCAGCGCCTCTTCGAAGCGCTCGTAGGTCTGGAAGATCTCGCCGTGGATGTAGTTGTAGCCCACGCTGATGCTCATCGCGTAGGCCGCGATGGCCATGCCCTCGATCACGATGTGCGGGTTGAACTGCAGGATGTCGCGGTCCTTGCAGGTGCCCGGCTCGCCCTCGTCCGAGTTGCAGACCAGGTACTTCTGGCCGGGGAACTGGCGCGGCATGAAGCTCCACTTCAGGCCGGTCGGAAAGCCCGCGCCGCCGCGGCCGCGCAAGCCGGAGGCCTTGACTTCGGCGATCACCTGCTCGGGCGTGAGGCCTTCGCTGAGGATCTTGCGCAGCGCCTTGTAGCCGCCGCGCGCTTCGTAATCGGCCAGGCGCCAGTTGGTGCCGTCGAGGCCGGCGTAGATCTGGGGCTCGATGTGGCGGTCATGGAAGCAGGTCTGCACGCCGGTGGCCTGGAACTGCGAGAGCACTTGCTCGGGCGTCATCATTGCGCGCCCTCCGCCTTGGCGCCGCGCAGGCCGTCGACCAGCTGATCGAGCTTTTCGTTGCTCATGAAGCTGCACATGGTGCGGTCGTTGACCAGCATCACGGGCGAATCGGCGCAGGCGCCGAGGCACTCGCTCTGCTGCAGGGTGAACATGCCGTCGGCGGTGGTCTCGCCCATCTTGATGCCGAGCTTCTTCTCGAGGTGCGCCAGCGCCACCGCCCCGTCGCGCAGCTGGCACGGCAGGTTGGTGCAGACGTTGAGCTTGAACTTGCCCACCGGCTGCTGGTTGTACATGTTGTAGAAGGTCGTGACCTCGTGCACCGCGATCGGCGCCATGCCGAGGTAGGCCGCGATTTCGCGCTCGCGCTGCATGCTGACGTAGCCCTCGTTCTTCTGCACGATCGTGAGCAGGGCCATCACGGCCGACTGCTTGCCCGCCGGCGGGTACTTGGCGACCTCGCGCGCGAAGAGCGCCAGTGTGGCGTCCGACAGCGGCGCCTGGGTGCTGTGGGGGGTGTCGGGAGTCATTCGTTCGCTCACCTGTCGATTTCGCCGAAGACGATGTCCATGGTGCCGATCACCGCGACCGCGTCGGCGATCATGTGGCCGCGCGACATTTCGTCGAGCGCTGCCAGGTGCGGGAAGCCGGGTGCACGGATCTTCAGGCGGTAGGGCTTGTTGGCGCCATCGCTCACGAGATAGATGCCGAACTCGCCCTTCGGGTGCTCCACGGCGGCATACGCCTCGCCCTCGGGCACGTGGAAGCCTTCGGTGAAGAGCTTGAAATGGTGGATCAGCTCCTCCATGTTCGCCTTCATCGATTCGCGCGCAGGTGCGGCCACCTTGTGGTTGTCGGTGATCACCGGGCCGGGGTTGGCACGCAGCCAGGCCGAGCACTGCTGGATGATCCGGTTGGCTTGGCGCATCTCCTCGACGCGCACCAGGTAACGGTCGTAGCAGTCGCCGGTCTTGCCGACCGGCACGTCGAATTCCATCTTGTCGTAGACGTCGTAGGGCTGCTTCTTGCGCAGATCCCATTCGACCCCGGAGCCGCGCAGCATCGGACCGGTGAAGCCCAGGTTGAGTGCGCGCTCGGGCGTGACCACGCCGATGCCCACGGTGCGCTGCTTCCAGATACGGTTGTCGGTGAGCAGCGTCTCGTACTCGTCGACCATCTTGGGGAAGCGCTTGCAGAAGTCGTCGACGAAATCGAGCATCGAGCCCTGGCGGTTCTCGTTGAGCTTCTCGATCGCCTTGGCGTTCTTGATCTTGCTGACCTTGTACTGCGGCATCGCGTCCGGCAGGTCGCGGTAGACGCCGCCCGGACGGAAGTAGGCCGCGTGCATGCGCGCGCCCGACACCGCCTCGTAGAGGTCGAACAGATCCTCGCGCTCGCGGAAGCAGTAGATGAGCATGTTCATCGCACCGCAGTCCAGGCCGTGTGCACCCAGCCACAGCAGATGGTTCAGCAGGCGCGTGATCTCGGCGAACATCACGCGGATGTACTGCGCTCGCACCGGCACCTCGAGGCCCAGCATGCGCTCGATGGCGAGGCAGTAGGCGTGCTCGTTGCTCATCATCGAAACGTAGTCCAGCCGGTCCATGTAGGGCAGCGACTGGATGTAGGTGCGGCTTTCGGCGAGCTTCTCGGTCGCGCGGTGCAAGAGGCCGATGTGCGGATCGGCGCGCTGGATCACCTCGCCGTCGAGCTCGAGCACCAGGCGCAGCACGCCGTGGGCTGCAGGGTGCTGGGGTCCGAAGTTCAGCGTGTAGTTCTTGATGTCGGCCATGTCGGTCTCAGTGCAATCCGCCGTAGTTGTCTTCGCGAATCACGCGCGGGGTGATCTCGCGCGGCTCGATCGAGACCGGCTGGTAGATCACGCGCTTCTGCTCCGCGTCGTAACGCATCTCGACGTGGCCGGAGACCGGGAAGTCCTTGCGGAAGGGATGGCCGATGAAGCCGTAGTCGGTCAGGATGCGGCGCAGGTCGTCGTGACCCTCGAACACGATGCCGTAAAGGTCGAAAGCCTCGCGCTCGAACCAGGTGGCTGCGTTCCAGATGCCGGTCAGCGAATCGACCACCGGCAGGTCTTCGTTGGGCACGAAGACCTTGAGGCGAACGCGCTGGTTGAGGCTCACGGACAGCAGATGGGAGACCACGCAGAAGCGCTCGCCTTCCCACTCGCCTTCGCGGTAGTCGGAGTAGTCCATGCCGCAGAGGTCGATCAGTTGCTCGAACCTGCAGCCGGGTGCATCGCGAAGCAGGCGCGCGGCTTCGAGGTAGTCGGCGGCAGGAACCACCACCGTCACCTCGCCGAGCGCGACGGTCACGCTCTTGGCCTTGGTGCCGAGCGTTTCGGTGATCTGAGTCTGCAGTGCCTCGGGAGAAATCGCAAAGTCGGTCATCGTCTCTCGCTTCTCAGGCACGCGCGATCGTGTTGGTGCGGCGAATCTTCTGCTGCAGCTGGATGATCCCGTAGAGCAGCGCCTCGGCCGTCGGCGGGCAGCCCGGCACGTAGACGTCCACCGGCACGATGCGATCGCAGCCGCGCACCACCGAGTAGCTGTAGTGGTAGTAGCCGCCGCCGTTGGCACAGGAGCCCATCGAGAGCACCCAGCGCGGCTCGGGCATCTGGTCGTAGACCTTGCGCAGGGCCGGCGCCATCTTGTTGCACAGCGTGCCGGCCACGATCATCAGATCGGACTGGCGCGGGCTCGGACGGAACAGCATGCCGAAGCGGTCGATGTCGTAACGCGCCGCGCCCGCATGCATCATTTCCACCGCGCAGCAGGCGAGGCCGAAGGTCATCGGCCAGAGCGATCCCGTCTTGGCCCAGTTCACCACCGAATCGTAGGTCGTGGTGACGAAGCCTTCCTTCATGACGCCTTCAATGGCCATCGTGGTTCCTTGTCATTCCCAATCGAGCGCACCCTTTTTCCATTCGTAGACGAAGCCCACGACGAGGATGGCGAGAAAAATCATCATGGCCCAGAAGCCGACCGGTCCGATCTGCTTGAGCGCAATCGCCCACGGGAAGAGAAAGGCGATCTCGAGGTCGAAAAGAATGAAGAGAATCGCCACGAGGTAATAGCGCACGTCGAACTTCATGCGCGCGTCTTCGAAGGCCTCGAAGCCGCATTCGTAGGGCGAGTTCTTCTGGGTGTCGGGCCGATTGGGGCCGAGGATGTAACCGAGAACCTGGGGCGCTACGCCAACACCCACTCCGACCAGGATGAACAACAGGACGGGGAGGTAGGAATCGAGGTTCATCGGGGTCTTTTACCGCTTAACGCCGACAGGAAGATGAAGCCTCCTGTCGGCGAGATTTGGTGCCGTCGGCGAGACTCGAACTCGCACAGCTTTCGCCACTACCCCCTCAAGATAGCGTGTCTACCAATTTCACCACGACGGCGGTGTTTGCATGTCCGGATGGCATGAGGAACCTGTGAGGTTTTGGCTTTCCGGACAGCTTTAGAGTTTACCCTGAAACGGAGCCGTTTTCTTTTGGTGACGCACTGAAAACGACAAGGAACATCGAGTCGCCATCCGTCCGGCCGAAAGACCTCGGCTTACTTGGTCGGGATCTGCGCGGCGCCCGAAGCCGGTGCGGCCGGTACAGGTGCACCCGAAGCTGGCGTGGCAGGCGCATTGCCGGTCGGAATCTGCGATGCCGGTCCCGATGCGGCCGGCGCGGGCGCCGGCGCCGGCGTGCCAACCACGGCTCGCTCGAGCAGGCTGCCGCCGCCGGTGGGACGCGAATGGCTGAAGTAGGCCAGCAGCAGCGTGCATGCAAAGAAGACTGCGGCGAGCACCCCGGTGGTGCGCGAGAGGAAGTTCGCGCTGCCGCTGGCGCCGAACAGGCTGCCCGCGCTGCCGCTGCCGAAGGCGGCGCCCATGTCGGCGCCCTTGCCGTGCTGGATCAGGATCAGCCCGATCATCGCGAGCGCTGCGAGCATCTGCACGCCCACGAGGATGTTGAGGACCACGTTCATTCGTTCTAACTCCTAAATTCGTTAGCGGCAGCGCTGTATCAGCCTGCCGCAGCAATGATCTGCAGAAAGTCGGGGGCCTTGAGGGAGGCGCCGCCGATCAGCCCGCCGTCGATGTCAGGCTGGGCCAGCAGCTCGGCCGCATTGGCAGCGTTCATGCTGCCGCCGTAGAGGATGCGGATGCCCGCCGCGTGCTCGTTCGCAGCGTGGTGCAGCTGCGCGCGCAGCAGCGCGTGCACCGACTGTGCCTGCTCGGGCGTCGCGGTCTTGCCGGTGCCGATGGCCCAGACGGGTTCGTAGGCGACCACGATCTCGCTGATGCAATGGCCATTGACATGGATCACGGCCGCCAACTGGCGCTTGACCACCTCCTCGGTGTGTCCCGCTTCGCGCTCGGCCAGCGTCTCGCCGACACACACGATCGGCGTGATGCCGTTTGCAAGTGCAGCGGCGGTCTTGGCCGCCACGAGCTCGTCGGTTTCGCCGTGGTACTGGCGGCGCTCCGAATGGCCCACGATCGCATAGCGCACGCCGAAATCCTTCAGCATCGCGGCCGACTGCTCGCCGGTGAACGCGCCCTGCGGCTGGGCGGACACGTCCTGCGCACCCAGCGCGATGGGCGATCCGGCGACCAGCGACTGCACCTGCGCCAGATATGGCGCCGGCACGCACACGGCGACTTCGCAGGCGGGCGCGCCCACGCCCAGCAGCAGCGCTTTTACCAGCGCCTCGTTGGCAACCAGGCTGCCGTTCATCTTCCAGTTGCCGGCGATGAGTTTCTTCTTCGTCGTCATGTTATTTCCGTCGTTCACCAGGTCAGCACGATCTTGCCGATGTGCTGGTTCGTTTCCATCAGCGCATGGGCCTGCGCGGCGCCGCTGGGCTCGCCGCCCGCCGCGAACGCGCTGTGGATCACGGGCTTGACGGCACCGCTCTCGAGCAGCGGCCACACCTTCTCGCGCAGGGACTTGGCGATCGCGCCCTTGAAGGCGATCGGCCGTGGCCGCAGCGTCGAGCCGGTGATGGTCAGCCGCCGGCGCAGCACCAGGCCCGCATTGAATTCGCTCTTGGTGCCGCCCTGCACCGCGATGATCACGAGCCGGCCATCCTCGGCCAGGCATTCGACCTCGCGCGGCGCATACGCGCCGGCCACCATGTCGAGGATGACGTCGACGCCCTTGCCGCCGGTCAGGCGCTTGGCCTCCTCGGCGAAGTCGGCGGTCTTGTAGTTGATCGCATGGTCGGCGCCGAGCTTTCTGCAGGCTTCGCACTTCTCGTCGCTGCCCGCGGTCGCGATCACCGTCGCCCCGAAGGCCTTGCCGAGCTGGATCGCGGTCACGCCGATGCCGCTCGTGCCACCCTGGATCAGCAGGGTCTCGCCCTTCTGCAGGCGGCCGCGGTCGAACACGTTGCTCCACACGGTGAAGAAGGTCTCGGGCAGCGAGGCCGCCTCGGCATCGCTCCAGCCCTTGGGCACCGGCAGGCACTGGACGACAGGGGCCACGCAGAGCTCGGCATAACCGCCGCCCGCAATCAACGCGCACACACGGTCGCCGACCGCGAAGCCGGCTTCCTTCATGGCCGCGGCATCGCCCGAGACGATCTCACCGGCGACCTCGAGGCCCGGGAGGTCCGAGGCGCCCGGCGGCACCGGGTAGTTGCCGGTGCGTTGCAGCACGTCGGGGCGGTTCACGCCGCTGGCGGCCACGCGGATCAGCACCTCGCCCGCACCGGCCACCGGCGCCGGCCGCTCGGCCTCGCGCAGCACCTCGGGTGCGCCGAAGGAAGTGATTTCAATGGCTTTCATGCTTTTCTCGGCTGAAAACACCCGCCCTCACGGGCGGACGCAGGGTTGAACGACGGCAAGGGCGTCCCCGCCCTCGCCTCTCAAGCCTGGCGGTCGCCGCCGTTGGGCTCGTGCGGACGCGAGTCCTGCTCGACCGCCAAGGCCTGCTCGCCCGCCGGCTCGGCGTTCTCGGCCCGCGGTGCGCGCTCGCCACGGGGCGGCCGATCGCCACGGTCGCCGCGGTCACGACGCTCGCCACGCTCCTCGCGCGGCGGACGCTCGCTGTACTCCATGCCGGCCGGACGCTCGGTCAGCGCTTTCATGGACAGCTTGACGCGGCCCTTGTCGTCGGTCTCGAGCACCTTGACCTTCACGATCTGGCCTTCGCTCAGGTAGTCGGTCACCTTCTCGACGCGCTCGTGCGCGATCTGGCTGATGTGCAGCAGGCCGTCCTTGCCGGGCAGCAGGTTGATCAGCGCGCCGAAGTCCAGGATCTTGGTGACCGGGCCTTCGTAGATCTTGCCGATCTCGACTTCCGCCGTGATCTGCTCGATGCGCTTCTTGGCCTCCTCGGCCTTGGCCGGATCGGTCGAGGCGATCGTGATGGTGCCGTCCTCGTCGATGTTGATCTGGGTGCCGGTCTCTTCAGTCAGCGCGCGGATCACCGAGCCGCCCTTGCCGATCACGTCGCGGATCTTCTCGGGATTGATCTTCATCGTGAACAGGCGCGGCGCGAAGCTGGACACCTCGGCCTTGGCCTCGCCCATCGCTTCCTGCATCTTGCCCAGGATGTGCATGCGCGCTTCTTTGGCCTGGGCCAGGGCGACCTGCATGATCTCCTTGGTGATGCCCTGGATCTTGATGTCCATCTGCAGCGCCGTGATGCCGTTGGTCGTGCCGGCCACCTTGAAGTCCATGTCGCCCAGGTGGTCCTCGTCGCCGAGGATGTCGGTCAGCACGGCGAAGCGGTTGTCTTCCTTGATCAGGCCCATGGCGATGCCGGCCACGTGCGCCTTCATCGGAACACCGGCATCCATCATCGAAAGGCAGCCGCCGCAGACCGAGGCCATCGACGAGGAGCCGTTCGACTCGGTGATCTCCGACACCACGCGGATGGTGTAGGGAAACTCTTCCTTGGTCGGCAGGCAAGCCACCAGGGCACGCTTGGCAAGCCGGCCATGACCGACTTCACGGCGCTTGGTGGAGCCCATGCGGCCCGTTTCGCCGGTCGCGAAGGGAGGCATGTTGTAGTGGAACAGGAAGCGGTCTTCGTACTCGCCGGCCAGCGCATCGATGCGCTGCGCGTCGCGCTCGGTGCCCAGCGTGGTCACCACCATCGCCTGCGTCTCGCCGCGCGTGAACAGGGCCGAGCCGTGGGTGCGGGGCAGCACGCCATTGCGGATCTCGATGGGGCGCACGGTGCGGGTGTCGCGGCCATCGATGCGCGGCTCGCCCGACAGGATCTGGCTGCGCACGATCTTCGACTCGATGGCGAACAGCAGGTCACTGACCTTGCCTGCGTCGAAAGCCTCGCCGCTTTCCTTGAGCGACTCCATCACGCTCGCGTTGGCTTCGCGCAGGGCCTGCGTACGGGCCTGCTTGCTGCGGATCTGGTAGGCGGCGCGCAGCTTTTCCTCGCCCAGGCCCGTGACCTTGGCGACGAGGGCCTCGTCCTCGGCCGGCGGCTGCCAGTCCCAAACCGGCTTGCCGGCTTCGCGCACCAATTCGTGGATGGCGTTGATCGCAATGGCCGATTGCTCATGGCCGAACACCACGCCGCCGAGCATGATTTCCTCGCTCAATTGCAGCGCTTCGGACTCGACCATCAGCACGGCCGCTTCGGTGCCGGCGACGACCAGATCCATCTGCGACTCCTTGCGCGCGGTCTGGCCCGGGTTCAGCACGTACTGGCCGTTGATATAGCCCACGCGCGCGGCACCGATCGGGCCGTTGAAGGGGATGCCGGAAATCGACAGCGCGGCGCTCACGCCGATCATGGCGGCGATGTCGGCATCGACTTCAGGGTTGAGCGAGAGCGTGTGGATCACCACGTGCACCTCGTTCAGGAAGCCCTCCGGGAACAGCGGGCGGATCGGGCGGTCGATCAGGCGCGAAGTCAGGGTCTCGAGCTCGCTGGGCTTGGCTTCGCGCTTGAAGAAGCTGCCGGGGATCTTGCCGGCGGCGTAGGTCTTCTCGATGTAGTCGACCGTCAGCGGAAAGAAGTCCTGGCCCGGCTTGGCGGACTTGGAGGCCACCACGGTCGCCAGCACGACGGTGCCGTCGATGTCGACCACGACGGCGCCGCTGGCCTGGCGGGCGATTTCGCCGGTTTCCATGACGACGGTCTTGTCGCCCCACTGGAAGGTCTTGGTGACTTTGTTGAAGAGGCTCATGTCTAGCTCCTGTTTCTTGTGGGCGGATCGGCCTGCGGCGGTCGCAGGTTCCGCGGGGATGGAGCGCTTTTCAGAACACGATGCCATTCCAGGGAAGCTCGGGGAGAACTCCATTGGAATGACACAGCTTCGCTCTGTACGGCACTCCTGGTTCGATTCGCGGAAGTAAAAAACGCCTGAGCTAGCGGACTAACCCAGGCGTTCCTTCATGCGAATCAGCTTACTTGCGCAGACCCAGCTTGGCGATCAGCGCGGTGTAACGGTCGGCGTCCTTCGACTTCAGATAGTCGAGCAGCTTGCGGCGGCGGCTCACCATGCGCAGCAGGCCGCGGCGACCGTGGTGGTCCTTGGCGTGCGTCTTGAAGTGCGGGGTGAGTTCGTTGATGCGGGCGGTCAGCAGTGCGACTTGCACTTCGGGGCTGCCGGTGTCGTTGGCGGCGCGGGCGTTGTCCTTGACAACTTCGGCCTTGATGGAGGCTGCGATCATGCGGTGTGTTTCCTGTTCCGGGATGTTTGACTTGCGGCCAGCGCTGGAACTGCACTTGCCGTGCGCCTTGCGGCATGCAAAGCCTTGGGATTATACATCGGCGACTCGAGCGGGCCCGTGGCCGGCCGACAGCCGGGCGGTGCGCCCCGAGTCCAGCGAGCCTGCGGCCGAGGCCGGCTGCAGCCCCTAGGCCCCTCGGCTTCTCAGCCCCCGGACTGCGCCGCCAGCCATCCCCTCAGCCGCTCCTCGCCCTGCACGAGCCGCTGCGGGTCCCGGGAGGCGAAGCACCAGCGCAGCCAGCCCTGCGCCTGCGGGGCGAAGGCGTTGCCGGGCGCGAGGCCGAGCCCGGCCTCGGCCACCAGGCGCTTGGCCAGCGCGAGCGAGTCGTCGAAGCCCTCCAGGCGGAAGAAGGCATACATGCCGCCGCGCGCCGGCGCGACCTGCACGCCGGGAAGCTCGGCCAGCAGAGGCACCAGGGTGTCACGGCAGGCCTTCAGGTGGGCGACCACGCGCGGCGTGATCTCCGCGCTGTGCGCCAGTGCCGCGATGCCCGCGCGCTGGGTGAACACGCTGGTGCAGGAGGTGTTGAATTCGATCAGCTTGCCCATGCCCTCCACCAATGAAGGCGGCAGGACCAGCCAGCCCAGGCGCCAGCCGGTCATGAGGAAGCTCTTGGAGAAGCTGTGGACCACGACGAGGCGGTCGTCCGGCGCCGACACGTCGAGGAAGCTCGGCGCGCATCCGCCGGGTGTCGGCTCAAAGTAAAGCCGCTCGTACACCTCGTCGGCCAGGATCCAGGTGCCGGTGCCCCTGCAATGGTCGAGGATCGCCTGCTGCTCGGCGCGCGTCAGCGTCCAGCCGGTCGGGTTGTTGGGCGCATTGATGACCAGCAGCTTCGTCGCCGCCGTCACGGCCGCGCGCAGCGCGTCGAGGTCGAGCGTCCACTGCCCGGCACGCGGTACCAACGACACGCTGCGCACGCGCGCCCCCAGAATCGCCGGCTGCGCCGTCAGGTTGGGCCACACCGGGGTAACCGCCACCACCTCGTCCCCGGCATCGACCAGCGCCTGCACCGCCAGCATCAGGGCGCTCACGCCCCCCGAGGTGATGGCGATGCGCGCGGCGTCGACGGCGGGGTGCAGCCCGCTCATGTAGCGAGCGACGGCCTCGCGCAGCTCCGGCAGCCCGAGGTTGTGGGCATAGAAGGTTTCACCTTGTTGCAGCGATTCGATGGCCGCCTGGCGGATCGGCTCCGGCGTCACTTCGTCGCCTTCGCCGAACCAGAAGGCCAGCACGTCGGCACGGCCCATGCCGGCATTGGCGACCTCGCGGATCTTGGAGGCTTCGAGGTTATGGATGGCTTCGCGCATCTTGGGCTTTTCCTTGTTCGGGGTTCATGGACGCTGCATCTTGCAGCTGGTGGGCATTTCGGCACGCTCGGCTGGAATGGTGCGCACCACGCGGAAACCATAGCCCGACCCCTCGACGTCGAACTTGACGCCGGGGCTGCCCTGCCGGTCCATCACGCCGACCACCAGGGACTGCTGGAACTGGTGATCGGCGGCGCGCATGCGGCCGCTCTGTCCGGCCAGGCTGAGCTCGGCCTTCTCGAGCGCCCGGGCGACGGCCACGGTTTCGGTGCTGCCGGCACGCTCCAGGGCCTGCGCCAGCGCCTCGACCAGCAGTTGCATCCGCATGTGCACGTAGTCGTCGGCCGGCTTGGGGAAGCGGTCGCGAAAGGCCCGATAGAAGCTCTCCGACTCGCGCGTCTGCACATTGGGCAGCCAGTCGGCCACCGCGACGACGCGTCCGATGCCGGCGTCGCCGATGGCCGCCGGCGCGCCGAGCGCATTGCCATAGAAGGTATAGAAGCTACCGTTGAAGCCCGCCTCGCGCGCCGCTTTCACCAGCAGCGTGAGGTCGTTGCCCCAGTTGCCCGTGACCACGGCCTGCGCCCCGCTCGCAAGGATCTTGTTCGCGTAGGGAGCGAAGTCCTTCACGCGGCCCATCGGGTGCAGTTCCTCGCCGACGATCTGCACATCGGGCCGCAACGCCGCCAGCTGGCGCTTGGACTCGCGCAGCACCGACTGGCCGAAGCTGTAGTCCTGGCCGATGAGATAGGCGCGCTTCAGCCCGGCGTCGTTCTTCATCACATCCATGAGTGCGGTGACGCGCATGTCGGCATGGGCGTCGAAGCGGAAGTGCCAGAAGCTGCAACGCTCGTTGGTGAGCACCGGGTCCACCGCCGAGTAATTGAGGAAGAGCACGCGCCGGGAAAGATCGCGCTCGTTGTTCTTCTCGATGGCGTCCAACAGCGCCGCAGCCGTGGCCGAGGAGTTGCCCTGGAGCACGATGCGCGCACCGTCGTCGATCGCAGCGCGCAGCGCCGAAAGGGCTTCCTCGTTCTGGCCTTTGCTGTCGTAGCGGTCCAGTTGCAGAAAGCGCGCACCGCCCGGCAGCCTGATGCCGCCGCGCGCATTCACGCGCTCCACCGCCCACAGCAGGTTGCGGAACACCGCTTCTCCGGTGTTGGCGAATGGCCCGCTCATGCTCTCGACCAGCGCCAGCCGGATCGGGCTCGCGGGCTGCGCGTGTACCGCGGGCACCGCCGCCGCGCATAGCGTCGCGGCCGCGAATTTCAAGGCCCTGCGGCGGCAAATAAAGCTGGAATGACTCATCTTGAAACGCTTGGGGCCGCGCCTAGATGAGACGGCAAGCGGCGCTCTGTTGAAAGGCCGCGCAGTGTAAGGGACACACCTTCTTGTCCCCATTGTGTTCATTCAGGAGTCCTCCCATGTTTTTCGAACCCGCCCTCCGCGCCACCCGCTTCGCCCCGCGCGCCTACGACCGCAGCTTCGAGCGCTTCGTCAACGACGCGTTCTCCGCAACGCGCCGGTCGCTCAACGTCGAGCAGGACGACAAGAGCTGGACCGTCACCCTCGACGTCCCGGGCTTCGCGCGTGAAGACCTCACGATCGGCATCGAAGGTGCCATCGTGCGCATCGAGAGCAAGGCCGACGCCAAGCGCCAGTTCAAGGCGGCCTACGAGCTGCCGCAGGACATCGACGTCGCAGCCAGCGAAGCCAAGCTCGAGCACGGCGTCCTGACCCTGAAGCTCGGCAAGCTGGTTCCGATCAGCAATGTGTCCCAGCTGACGATCAACTGATCGGACACCAAGGTGTTGCAGAAACACTGAAGGCGCAAGAAGCTGAAGGGGGCTGGTAACTTTTTGTTGCCGGCCTTTTTCGTTCCTGGACACAAAATGTGTTTGAAAACGTCACATTTGTGGCGTTTTCCAATGCTTTCTTCCTCGTTTTGAGCGAGTGGTCCGCTCGACTTGCATACGCGGCAAGAGGTCACACGCGCTTGATGAAGCAACCATGAAAACGCACCTGAAACCTGCCTGTAACGAATCTCGCTCGGACACCCTGCTCGTCTTCCTGCCGGGCGCTTTCCTGAAGCCTGAAGAGTTCGAGCGCGAAGGTTTCATCAGCGCAGTCCGGGAGCGTGACCTGGCGGCCGACGCCCTCCTCGTCGATGCCGACGTCTCCTACTACTACGACCAGACCTTCATCGAGCGGCTGCACCACGACATCCTCCAGCCGCAGCGGGCCCTGGGCTACAAGTCGCTCTGGCTGATCGGCATCTCGATCGGCGGCTTCGGCGCCCTCATTCACGAACTGGCCAAGCCCGGCGCCGTCGACGGCATCGTGGCGCTGGCGCCCTATCTGGGACGTCGCCCGCTCGGCGCCGAGATCCACAAGGCCGGCGGCCTGCGCGCCTGGAAAGCCCCCGAAGGTCCGCCGCCGGACCAGGAGGTCGACCGCAAGCTCTGGCCCTGGCTGCAGCAGTACGCCGCCGCCAAGCCTGCCACGGGGCTGCCCCCGCTGTACCTGGGCTTCGGACTGGCCGACCGCTTCGCGTCCAACCACCGCCTGCTGGCCGAGGCGCTGCCGGCCGGTCGCGTGTTCACGACGGAAGGCGGCCACGATTGGCCGCAGTGGTCGCAGCTCTGGCGCAAGATGCTCGACGTGCTGCCGTTGCCCGCGCGCAGCGGCCGCAAGGGCGCGCTCAGCCGAACTGCGGCTCCGGCGCATCCAGCGACGCCAGTGGCCATCGCGGCTTGACGTCGAAGGCATAGCGATCCGTCGCGGCCTGCAGGCCGGACTGCAGCCGCATGGCGGCGGCCATCGCGATCATCGCGCCGTTGTCGGTGCACAAATGCAGCTCGGGGTAGTGCACCCGAACCCCGCGCTTGGCGCAGGCCGCGTCCAGCTGCGTGCGCAGCTCGCGATTGGCGCCCACGCCACCGGCGACCACCAGGCGCTTCAGACCGCTCTGCTCGAGGGCGCCAAGCGACTTCTTCAGCAGCACGTCGACGATCGCCGCCTGGGTCGAGGCCGCGAGATCGGCCTTGCGCGACGCCAGCTCATCGCCGAGCTTGCGCGCCTGCGTCAGCACCGCCGTCTTGAGCCCCGCAAAGGAGAAATCGAGGTCGCCGCTGTGCAGCAGCGGCCGCGGCAGCTTGAAGGCGGCGGCATCGCCTTGCTCCGCCAGCTTTGCAAGCCAGGGGCCGCCGGGATAGGGCAGGCCCATCAGCTTGGCGCTTTTGTCGAAGGCTTCGCCGGCTGCGTCGTCGATGGTCTCGCCCAGCAGCTGGTAGCGCCCCACCCCGTCCACCCGCATCAACTGCGTGTGGCCGCCGGAGACGAGCAGCGCCACGAAGGGAAATTCCGGTGGGTCGGCACTGAGGAAGGGCGACAGCAGATGGCCCTCGAGGTGATGCACGCCCAGCACCGGCTTGCCCAGGGCGGCCGCCAGGGCGCAGGCCACGCCCGCGCCCACCAGCAGAGCGCCGGCCAGTCCCGGCCCGCGCGTGTAGGCGACGACGTCGATGTCGGCCAGCCCATGGCCAGCCTCGGACAGCACCTGCTGCGCCAGCGGCAGCACGCGCCGGATGTGGTCGCGGCTCGCCAGCTCCGGCACCACGCCGCCATAGGCCTGGTGCATCGCGATCTGGCTGTGGAGCGCATGGGCGGCCAGGCGCGGCAGCCCGGTGGCGCCCGACTCGACCAGGGCCACGCCGGTCTCGTCGCAGGACGATTCGATTCCCAATACAAGCATGCGACGAGTGTAGGGGCGCGGATGTGCCGAGGCACGATTGTTGCTGCATGTCCTTCGGATGGGCCACCGGCCCGCCGCCCCGCCCCACACCACGATGAAATCCGGACTGAGTTTCCTGATCGCCGCGCTGCGTTGCGAGATCGACGAACTCGATCAGCTCGCGCGCACCAGTGCGCTCGTCGGCACCATCGGCGGCCTGGTCCACGCCCTGCAGCGCGAGCGTGGCCTCTCGAACGTGCTGCTGGCGTCGGGCGGGCGGCGCTTCGCGGCGCAGCGTGAAGCGCAGATCGCCGTTTGCCTGCGCGCGGAAGCATCCGTGCGCAACACCTTCGACCAGCTCGACACCGAGGCGGTGCGCATCGGCAACGGCGCGCGCCTCTTCAGCCGCATCGCCTGGGTCCTGCCCGGCCTGGACGCCCTGCCCGAGCTGCGCCGCCGCATCGGCGCGATGGAGCTGTCGGCCGCCGAAGCCACGGCCGCCTTCGTCAAGCTGGTCGCGGGGCTGCTGGCCGTGGTGTTCGAGGCCGCGGACGGTGCCACCGATCCGGAGATCTCGCGCCTCCTCGTGGCCATGTTCAATTTCATGCAGGGCAAGGAGTTCGCGGGCCAGGAACGCGCCTGCGGCGCGGCGGCCTTCGCCTCCGGCCGCAACGACGGCGCGCGCCAGCAGCAATGGGTGCATCTGATCGAGTCGCAGGAGCGCTGCTTCCAGGTCTTCGCCGACTTCTCGGGCCCGGCGCTGCGCGAGCTCTGGCGCAACAACCAGTCCGCCCCGCAGTTGGCCGAGCAGGAACGCCTGCGGCGCATCGCCTGCGCGGCGCCGGCGGGCGTGAACCTGGACGCCGAGCTGAGCCAGGTCTGGTTCGACTGCTGCTCCCGCCGCATCGATGCGATGCAAGGCATCGAGGAGCGCCTGGCCGCCGACCTGCGCCTGATCTGCGAGCAGAAAACGGCGCGCGCCCGTGCCGAGCTGCAGGCCCACGAATCGCTGTTCGCCGAGCTGGCGGTCGAGCCCCTCCAGGAGGCGGCCGCCTTCTTCGACGAGTTGCCTCCTGCCGAGGGGGACGGCAGCACGCCGCGCGCCCTGGCCGCGGCCGCTCCCATCGGCCGCCAGCTGGAACGCTCGGTGCTCGAAATGGTGCAGGAACAGTCGCACCGGCTTCAGGCCATGAGCGACGAGCTCGAGACCGTCCGCGCCGCACTCAACGAGCGCAAGCTGGTGGAGCGCGCCAAGGGCCTCCTGATGGCGCACCGCCGGCTCAGCGAAGAGGAAGCCCACAAGATGCTGCGCCGGACCGCGATGAGCCAGGGCCGGCGGCTGGTCGAGGTGGCCGAATCGGTGCTCTCGATGGCGGAGTACCTGCCGAGCGATCCCGTGCGCTGAGCATCCCGGTCTGAATTGGTGCGCCGCACAACATGGGTGCCAGCAGAAGACTTGCAAAGGACCTGCCGCGCCTGCCTTTGCAGGCCGGCCGCTCGCGCTACTGATTCGATAGCAACCCAAGGCGCGAGCTCACTGGCACGCGCCTTGCTTTGAAGAGCTTGCATCAGGCTCGCAAGGGCCTACAGGCAGGCGGCATCCAACGGCGGGTGCGGGCCACCACAACCGGACAAAGGCGTCCCCATTCCGCAAGGGCTCGTTCACGAGCGGCCCCCTGCGTGGTGCGGGCGCCTTTTTGCTTTTTGCCTTCTCGTCTTTTCACCTTCGGAGTGCGTCCCATGAACGATCTGCTGAAACCGAAACTGAGCCGTCGCCGCGTCCTGCAGGCCGCCGCCGTTGGCGCCGTCGGGCTCGACCCCGCGCTGCGCGCCGCCGTCTGGGCCCAGGGCTCCGACAAGCCCGAGAAGGAGGAAGTCAAGATCGGCTTCATCCCGCTGACCGACTGCGCCAGCGTCGTCATGGCCTCGGTGCTGGGCATCGACAAGAAGTACGGCGTGAAGATCGTGCCGAGCAAGGAAGCCAGCTGGGCCGGCGTGCGCGACAAGCTGGTCAACGGCGAGCTCGACTTCGCCCACGTGCTCTACGGCTTGGTCTACGGCGTGCACCTGGGCACGGCCGGCCCCAAGAAGGACATGGCCATCCTGATGACGCTCAACAACAACGGCCAGGCGATCACGCTGTCGAAGAAGCTGGCCGACAAGGGCGCGGTCGACGGCGCCTCGCTGGCCAAGGTCATGCGCGCCGAGAAGGGCGAATACACCTTCGCGCACACCTTCCCGACCGGCACCCACGCGATGTGGCTTTACTACTGGATGGCGGCCAACGGCATCAATCCCTTGAAGGATGCCAAAGTCATCACCGTGCCGCCGCCGCAGATGGTCGCCAACATGCGCGTGGGCAACATGGACGGCTATTGCGTCGGCGAGCCCTGGGGCCAGCGCGCGATCATGGATGGCATCGGCATCACGGCCGTGACCACGCAGGACATCTGGAAGGACCACCCGGAAAAGGTGCTGGGCACCACCTCGGATTTCGTCAAGAAATACCCCAACACCGCGCGTGCGGTGACGGCCGCGATTCTCGAAGCCGGCAAGTGGATCGACACCGGCCTGCAGAACAAGAACAAGATGGCCGAGACCATCGCCGACAAGAGCTACGTCAACACCAGCGTGGACGCGATCAACCAGCGCATCCTGGGCCGCTACACGAACGGCCTCGGCAAGAACTGGGACGACCCCAACCACATGAAGTTCTACAACGACGGGGCGGCGACCTTCCCCTACCTGTCCGACGGCATGTGGTTCCTCACGCAGCACAAGCGCTGGGGCCTGCTGAAGGAGCACCCCGACTACCTCAAGGTGGCCACCGAAATCAACCGCGTCGATGTCTACAAGCAGGCCGCGGCGGCCAGCAAGACTCCGGTGCCCAAGGACCTGCTGCGCACCAGCAAGCTGATCGACGGCGTGGTGTGGGACGGGAAGAACCCCAAGCAGTACGCCGATTCCTTCAAGCTGAATGTCTGAGGAGAACCCCATGGTCAGTGCCGTCTTTCACTCCCCCCTCGAAGCCGTTTCCGGGCGTGTCGCCGCACCCGCGAAGAGCGTCGCGCCGGCGCCTGTGGCGGCGGCAGCGTCCGTGCAGCAGGCGCCCGAGCCCATCCCGCGCACGCCGCGCGACTTCAGCTGGATCTGGTCGCGCCTGCTGCCGCCGATCCTGGGCTTCGCATTGCTGGTCCTGATCTGGGAGCTGGTCGCATTGAAGAGCACCAACGGCTTCCCCTCGCCGGGCACCGTCTGGCAGCAGGCGCTGACCGTGTTCAGCGACCCCTTCTACAGCAAGGGCCCGAACGACCAGGGCGTGGGCTGGAACGTGCTCTCCTCGCTGCAGCGCGTGGCGCTGGGCTTCGGGCTCGCGGCGGCGGTCGGCATTCCGGCCGGCTTCGCGATCGGTCGCTTCAGCTTCCTCGCGCGCATGTTCAATCCGCTGATCAGCCTGCTGCGCCCGGTCTCGCCGCTGGCCTGGCTGCCGATCGGCCTGCTGGTCTTCAAGGGCGCCAACCCGGCCGCCATCTGGACCATCTTCATCTGCTCGATCTGGCCCATGATCATCAACACCGCGGTGGGCGTGCAGCGCGTGCCCAGCGACTACATGAACGTGGCGCGGGTGCTCAATCTTTCCGAGTGGAAGATCCTCACCAAGATCCTGTTCCCCGCCGTGCTGCCCTACATGCTGACCGGCGTTCGCCTGGCGGTCGGCACCGCCTGGCTGGTGATCGTCGCGGCCGAGATGCTGACCGGCGGCGTCGGCATCGGCTTCTGGGTCTGGGACGAATGGAACAACCTCAACGTCGCCAACATCATCATCGCGATCTTCGTGATCGGCATCGTCGGGCTGGTGCTCGAGTTCGCCCTGATCCGGATCGCCACGGCATTCACATTCGAAGAGGTGAAGGCATGACCTTGCAACAAGCTCAGGACGATCGGTCCACCATGAAATACATCCAGATCGAGGGGGTGGAGCAGCGCTTCAAGACGCCCAAGGGCAGCTTCCTGGCACTGCGCGACATCGACCTGCACGTTGCCAAGGGCGAGTTCATCACGCTGATCGGGCACTCGGGCTGCGGCAAGTCGACGCTGCTGAACCTGATCGCCGGGCTGAGCACGCCCACCCAAGGTGCGCTGCTGTGCGCCAACCGCGAGATCACGGGCCCTGGCCCGGAGCGCGCCGTGGTGTTCCAGAACCACTCGCTGCTGCCCTGGCTCAGCTGCTACGAGAACGTCTACCTCGCGGTGGAGCGCGTGTTCTCGGCCACCGAGAACAGGGCGCAGCTCAAGGCGCGCACCGAAGCGGCGCTGGCGCTGGTCGGCCTCACGCCCGCGGCACAGAAACGCCCCGGCGAGATCTCGGGCGGCATGAAGCAGCGCGTGGGCATCGCCCGCGCCCTGTCGATGGAACCCAAGGTGCTGCTGATGGACGAGCCCTTCGGCGCGCTCGACGCGCTCACCCGCGCCAAGCTGCAGGACGAACTGCTGGCCATCGTCGCGAAGACGCGCAGCACGGTGGTCATGGTCACGCACGACGTGGATGAAGCGGTGCTCTTATCCGACCGCATCGTGATGCTCACCAACGGCCCCGCCGCCACCATCGGTGAGGTGCTGGCGGTGGACCTGCCGCGCCCGCGCGACCGCGTGGCGCTGGCGGAAGACCCGGTCTACGTCCACGCCCGCAAAGCCGTGATCGACTTCCTCTACACGCGGCAAGCGCACGTGGAGAAGGCGGCGGCCTGACCCGCACTGCCGACCGCCGGACACCGGCTCAGGACATGATGACCTGCAGACTGTGTTCGTACGAGGCGGTGAGCCGGTCGAAGGTATCGGCGAGCACCTCCGTGGCGCGCACCAGGTCGGCGCGTCCCTCGGCCCGGTCGGCCTGGCGCACGCCACGCACCAGCCGCAGCCACTCGTCGCGCGCGCCGCTGAGCGCCGCGCGGATCTCGGGCGAGCTCAGCGGCGCACGTTCCAGCTCCAGCAGCGAGGCCTCGAAGGCGTCCATCGTCGACGCCAATCGGGCGCTCCATGCGCCCTCCGGCAGCATCGAGGCGAGCAGCGCGTCCTTGGCCAGGCGCTGCGCCCGCATGCGTTGCCGGCCGCAGAGATTGACGATGCGCAGCGCTCGCCGGCCGGCCGAGGACTCCAGCACGTCCGTCAGCGCCTCGGCGGCGTTCAGCAAGGCCTCGGCACTGGCATCGATGACGGTCAGCGCCGCAGGTCCGGGCCGCGCCGCCAGCGCGGCATCCAGGGCCTCCCAGGCCGAGCGCACCGCGCCCAGCGCCTGCGTGCTGGTCGCATCCAGCGGGAGGCCGGCGAGATGAGCGAGGTTGTCCTTGACCCGTGTGACCGACTCGCTGCGCAGCGTGCGGCTGCGGCGCGCATCCACGCCCGCCAGCCCCTGTGCCGCCAGGCGCACCAGCCGCTGCGAGAGCATGCGCAGCTGGCCGGCGCGGTTGATGGCCTCGGCCCACTGCGCGGCCTCGACAACCGAACGCGAGAGCTCGCCGACGCGCAAGTTGGCATGCATCGCCGCGCCCCGCAAGAGCCCGAAGGCGGCGTCCTCGCCGATGCCGCGTGCCGTCATCAGAAGTCCCTTGGCGCGGTCCACCCACTTGCGCTCGTCCAGGTGCGCGAGCGATCGCGCCAGCGTGTCGCGCAGCGCCGCCTCGCGCTGCCAGCGCGCCTGCGCACGCGCGAGCACGGCGCGCAGGGTGGACGCATCCAGGCTGTCGGCGCACGACCAGGCTTGTACGCCCAGCGCGACGAGTTCTTCATGCACCTGCGGCGGCAGTGGCTTGCTGGCCACGACGACCGACAGCGGCGGCGCGCCGGCCCAGGCCCGCAGCGCGGCCTGCAGGTCGGGGATCGATGCCGGCTGGTGGACCAGCACCTGCTGCGGCGCGAGCAAGGCAGCCTCCTGCACCATCGTGTCGCAGGTGGCCCATCCGATGGCTGCCGCATCGGCGTCCGCCAGGAGCTGACGCAGGGCTTCGGGCGGCGCATCGGCAGCCAGGTCGGGCAAAACGAGCAGGAGTCGATTCATGGGAGGTACAGCTTTTCGGGCGATCGCAGCATAGCGGGCCGGCGGCTGGCACGCGAATTGCGTGATCCACGTCGTGGTGTAACGAAGCACCGCTTTGGTGAAGTTCCCGGCCGGTGCGCCGGGCCGGGTCCCGGCAGGGGCTCCATCACCGCCAGTCCCTCCAGCCGGTTCCCGGCGGGACACCCCCCTTTCATCGCCCATCCACGCGGCCGCGCCACGGCCGAGCGGGTGCCTTTCGCACAGCCATCGCCACTGCAACGCCATGTCCAGCTTCAAGTCCTTCCTGCGCTCCGGGCACGCACCCACCCTCTTCGCGGCATTTTTCTACTTCATGTTCTCGTGCTGCATCTGGGTGCTGAACGGCGCGATGGCGCCCTTCATCAGCGAGACCTTCCAGCTCACCCCCGCGCAGAAGGGACTGATGCTGTCGATTCCGATCATCGCGGGCGCGCTGATGCGATTCCCGCTGGGCATCCTGTCGCAGTACATCGGCCGCAAGAACGCCACGCTGGTGGAGATGGGCCTGATCGCGGTGGCGATGCTGTTCGGCTTCTTCATGGTGCACAGCTTCAACGACCTGCTGGCGATGGGCGTGCTGCTGGGCATCGCCGGCGCCAGCTTCGGCGTGGCCCTGTCGCTGGGCTCGGGCTCCTTCCCGCCGCAGAACAAGGGCCTGGCGATGGGCCTGGTGGGCGCGGGCAACGTGGGCACGGCGCTGTCGGTGCTGGTCGCGCCGCCGCTGGCGCAGTGGCTCGGCTGGCAGGCCGTCTACGGTGTGGCGGCGGTGGCCATCCTGGTCCCGATGGCGGTGATGGCGCTCTTCGCGCAGGAGCCGCCGGACGTCGACAGCCACGCCAGCCTGCGCGAGCACATGGCCTGCCTGTTCGAGAAGGACGGCTGGGCCTTCAGCCTGATCTACGGCATCACCTTCGGCGGCTTCATCGGCCTCATCACCTTCCTGCCTTCCTACTACTACGACCAGTTCGGCGTGAGCAAGGTGCAGGCGGGGCAGCTGACGATGCTGGCGGCCTTCATGGGCGCCGCGGTGCGCGTGATGGGCGGCTGGATCTCCGACCGCTGGGGCGGCGTCAACACGCTGACGCTGGTGCTGGGGGTGTCGGCCGTCACGCTGGCGCTGATCGGCTTCACGTCGAGCTCGCTCGCGCTGACCACCCTGCTGCTGATCGTCTGCTTCGCTGCGCTGGGTGCGGGCAACGGCGCGCTGTTCCAGCTGGTTCCGCTGCGCTGGCCCACCACCACGGCGGTGGCCGGCTCGATGATCGGCGAGATCGGCGCCCTGGGCGGCGGTTTGGTGCCCAATGCGATGGGCCTGTCGAAGCAATACCTCGGCAGCTACACCTGGGGATTCGTGCTGTTCGCGGTGCTCGCCCTCGTGATGCTGGGCGTGATGCGGGTCATGCAGATCCGCTGGACGCGCACCTGGGCGGAAAAAGGCGGACGCGCGCGCACGGCGCCGCACGCCGCGAACCACGAGGCCGATCGGCCCGTGCGCCCCATGCGCCGCAGCGCAGGACGGTCATGACCATGCCCCGCCCCCGCCCCCTCTCGCGCTCAGCGCGGCAGGAACAGCAGCCAGTAGACGAGCAGCGCGTTGAAGAGCAGCGACGCGGCCAGCCCGAGCTTCCACAGCAGGGCCGGGTCGCGTCGTGCGAGCGGCGTGGCGGCCGGCGCGCCGACCGGGCGGGCGGCGCCACGCTCCAGCGCGAGCAGCATCTCCTCGGCAGTCTCGAAGCGCTGCCGCTGGTCGCGCGCCACCGCCTTGCGCACCAGGTGGTCGAGCCACATCGGCACGTCGGGGCGAATGCGCGACAGGGCAACCGGGTCGCGCCGGTAGCGCGCGCCCTGGTAGGGCTCGATCTCGCCGTAGGGCAGGCGCCCGCACAGCCATTGGTACAACACCACGCCCAGCGCGAACAGGTCGCTGCCCGCATCGGGCAAGGCGCCCTCCCACTGTTCCGGATTCATGAAGCTGGGCGTGCCGGCGTGCAGCTCGCGCTGCGCCGCGCCTTCGCGGCCGGACAGCGCCACGCCCAGGTCGAGGATGCGCCAGTGCCCGTCCTCGCCCAGGTGCAGGTTGCCGGGCTTGATGTCCCGGTGCACCACGCCGTGGCGGTGCAGCCGGCCCAGCGCCTTGCAGATCTGCGTCGCGGCCTCGACCACCTGCGCGACGCTCGGGCGGGCGCCCGCGCGCAGCATCTGCTCGATGGTGCGGCCGCCATGCCAGTCGAACACGGTGTAGAGCGCGCTGGCGTCGTCGCCGCGCTCGTGCACGCGCACGAAGCCGGGCTCGCCGCGCGCGCCCACCCGCAGGCCCAGCCAGGCCTCGTGCGCGAGCATGGCGCGTTCCTCGGGGTCGCTGGCGCGCGAAGGGTGCAGCGTCTTGATCGCCACCAGCGCGCGGGTCTGTGCATCGCGGGCCTGGTACAGCCGGTGCACGCCGGTGTCGGCGACCAGCGCGGTGATGGCGTAGCCGTCCAGCACATCGCCCACCTTCAGCGCAACGGGCGGCGCCAGGCGGCGCGCATCGCCCAGCTCGTCGTGCAGCTGGCGCGCGTCCAGGCCCAGCACGCGAATGACCAGGGCCGTGGCGTTGTCGCGGGTGCCGGCGGCGATCGCGGCGTCGACCAGCGCATCGCTGGCCTGCTGCGCGCCGGCGGCCAGCGCGATCTCGGCGACGCGCGCCGGCTTCAGCACGCCATGCACCCCGTCGGTGCTGAGCACGAAGCAGTCGCCCACCCGCAGCTCGCCCTGCAGGTAGTCGACGCGCACGTGATCGTCGAGGCCCACGGCGCGCGTCAGGCGGCTGCGCAGGTCCGGATGGTCCAGCGCGTGGTCGACGGTCAGCGGCGTGGCCGCGCCCTCGCCCCGGCGCACGCGCCAGGCGCGCGTGTCGCCCACGTGGGCCAGCGTGTAGCTCTGGCCGTGCAGGGCCAGCGCCGTGAGCGTGGTCATGGCGCCGTCGTGGCGGCGGCGCCGGTTGTGGTCGGCCAGCCAGGCGTTCTGGGCGGCGATCAGGCGGTCCATGGCCACCGTCGGCTCCCAGGTGTCCGGCGTCGCGAAGTAATCGCCCAGCAAGCCGATGACCGTGGTCTGCGCCGCCTCCAGTCCGTGGCCGCCGGAAGAGACGCCGTCGGCGATCGCCGCGATCAGGCCGCGCGACTCCTCCCCGCGGGGCGCATGCACCGCACCGGCGAAGTCCTCGTTCTGCGGGCGCGGCCCGCGATGGCTGCTGTAGCCGATTTCAACCTCGAAGCTCATGGCGCGGCATTGTCCATGCAAGCCACGAGTTCCTCCTTTGCTTGAGTCCAGAAAGGTCCACCCCATGAAGAAGATGAAACTCGTGATGGTCGGCAACGGCATGGCCGGCGTGCGCACGATCGAGGAGCTGCTCAAGATCGAGCCCGAGCTCTACGACATCACCGTCTTCGGCGCCGAGCCGCATCCCAACTACAACCGCATCCTCCTGTCGCCGGTGCTGGCCGGCGAGCAGACGGTGGACGAGATCATTCTCAACAGCTGGGAGTGGTACGCCGAGAACAACATCACCCTGCACGCCGGCAAGAAGGTGGTGGAGGTCGACCGCGTCAAGCGCATCGTGCGCGCCGAGGACGGCACCGAGGCCGAGTACGACCGGCTGCTGATGTGCACCGGCTCCAATCCCTTCATGCTGCCGGTGCCCGGCAAGGACCTGAAGGGCGTGATCGCCTACCGCGACATCGCCGACACCGACTACATGATCGAGACCGCCAGGACGCACAAGAATGCGGTCGTCATCGGCGGCGGCCTGCTGGGCCTGGAAGCCGCCAACGGCCTGATGCTGCGCGGCATGAACGTGACCGTGGTGCACGTCATGCCCTGGCTGATGGAGCGCCAGCTCGACGACGTGGCGGGCAAGCTGCTGCAGAAGTCGCTGGAGGACCGCGGCCTGAAGTTCCTGATCGGCGCGCAGACGCAGGAGCTGGTGGGCAGCGAGGACGGCCGCGTGAAGGCCATCCGCTTCAAGGACGGCACCGAAACCGCCGCCGACCTGGTGGTGATGGCGGTGGGCATCCGCCCGAACGTAGACCTGGCACAGAAGATGCGGCTGCACTGCGACCGCGGCATCGTGGTCAACGACACCATGCAGACCGTGACCGACGCACGCATCTACTCGGTGGGCGAATGCGCCGCGCACCGCGGCATCGCCTACGGCCTCGTCGCGCCGCTGTTCGAGCAGGCCAAGGTGGCGGCCAACCACCTGGCGCACTTCGGCATCGGCCGCTACTCGGGCTCGCTCACCTCCACCAAGCTCAAGGTGACGGGCATCGACCTGTTCTCCGCCGGCGACTTCATGGGCGGCGACGGCTGCGAGGAGATCGTGATGAGCGATCCCTTCGGCGGCGTCTACAAGAAGCTGGTGATCAAGGACGACAAGCTGATCGGCGCCTGCCTCTACGGCGACACGGTGGACGGCAGCTGGTACTTCAAGCTGCTGCGCGACGGCCGCAGCGTGCACGACATCCGCGACAAGCTGATGTTCGGCGAGTCGAACATCGGCGACACCGGCCACGAGGGCCACAACAAGGCGGCGAGCATGCCCGACGATGCCGAGGTCTGCGGCTGCAACGGCGTCAACAAGGGCACCATCTGCAAGGCGATCAAGGACAAGGGCCTGTTCACGCTGGAAGAAGTCAAGAAGCACACCAAGGCCAGCGCCTCCTGCGGCTCCTGCACCGGTCTGGTCGAGCAGATCCTGATGTTCACCGCCGGCGGCGACTACTCGGCCACGCCGAAGAAGAAGGCCATCTGCGGCTGCACCGATGCCAGCCACCAGGACGTGCGCGACGCCATCCGCAAGGAGCACTGGCTCGGCCACGCGGAGGTCTACCGCGGCATGGGCTGGCGCACGCCCAACGGCTGCTCCACCTGCCGGCCCGCCATCAACTACTACCTGATCTCGACCTGGCCCAAGGAGGCCAAGGACGATCCGCAGAGCCGCTTCATCAACGAGCGCAGCCACGCCAACATCCAGAAGGACGGCACCTATTCGGTGATCCCGCGCATGTGGGGCGGCCACACCACGCCCGATGAACTGCGGCGCATCGCCGACGCGGCCGACAAGTACAAGATCCCGACCGTCAAGGTCACCGGCGGCCAGCGCATCGACCTGCTGGGCGTGAAGAAGGAGGACCTGGCCAACGTCTGGAAGGACATCGGCATGCCCTCGGGCTTTGCCTACGCCAAGTCGCTGCGCACGGTGAAGACCTGCGTGGGCAGCGAATGGTGCCGCTTCGGAACCCAGGACTCGACCCAGATGGGCAAGGACCTGGAGCGCGCGCTGTGGGCCATGTACTCGCCGCACAAGGTCAAGCTCGCCGTCTCGGGCTGCCCGCGCAACTGCGCCGAGGCCGGCATCAAGGACGTCGGCGTGATCGGCGTCGACTCGGGCTGGGAGATCTACGTGGGCGGCAACGGCGGCATCAAGACGGAGGTGGCGCAGTTCCTGTTCAAGGCCAAGACCGCCGAGGAGGTGATGGAGTATTCGGGCGCCTTCCTGCAGCTCTACCGCGAGGAAGGCTGGTATCTCGAGCGCACGGTCCACTACATCGGGCGCGTCGGCCTGGACTACGTGAAGAAGAAGATCCTCGAGGACGCCGAGGGCCGCAAGGCCCTGTGGGAGCGGCTGCAGTTCGCGCTCGACGGCGAACCCGATCCGTGGTTCGAGTCCAGCCAGGCCTCGGTCGACGTGCGCCAGTTCACGCCCGTCGCCGTCGTCGACACCGCCACCCAAGCCGCCTGAAAGGACCACGACCATGAGTGAATGGAAAGCCATCTGCCGCGTCGACGACATCCCCGTGCTGGGCGCGCGCCGCGTGGCGCGCAGCGAGGGCCTCGATGTCGCGGTGTTCCGCAACGCCGAGAACCAGGTGTTCGCCTTGCTCGACCGCTGCCCGCACAAGGGCGGCCCGCTGTCGCAGGGCATCGTGTTCGGCACCAGCGTGGCCTGCCCGCTGCACAACTGGGCGATCGGGCTGGACGACGGCTGCGCCAAGGCGCCGGACGAGGGATGCACGCCGCGCTTCGCGGTCAAGGTGGTCGAGGAGGTGGTGCACCTGGATGCGAACGAGCTCGCCACGCACGCGATCGACCTGCCGCGTCCGGTCGCCGGCCCGGCGCGGCACATTGCCTTGTCCCCGCTCCCCCTGGGAGAGGGCTAGGGTGAGGGCAGCGAGGTTCGCGATGGATACGCCCGGCGCCCTCACCCCCACCCTCTCCCCGAGGGAAAGGGAGCAGCGCGAGACCCGCTCGACCTGCCCCTATTGCGGCGTGGGCTGCGGCGTCGTCATCGAATCCCAAGGCGATCAGATCACGGGCGTGCGCGGCGATCCGGACCACCCCGCCAACTTCGGCCGGCTCTGCACCAAGGGCTCGACGCTGCACCTCACTGCCTCCGCGGCGGTCACGATGCAGACGCGCCTGCTGCAGCCCATGCGCCGTGCTCAGCGCAGCGCAACGCCGCAAGCCATCGGCTGGGACGCCGCCCTCGACGGCGCCGCCGACAAGTTCGCCCAGGTCATCCGCGACCACGGCCCCGACGCGGTCGGCTTCTACGTCTCCGGCCAACTGCTCACCGAGGACTACTACGTCTTCAACAAGCTTGCCAAGGGCCTGATCGGCACCAACAACATCGACACCAACTCGCGCCTGTGCATGAGCAGCGCGGTGGCCGGCTACAAGAAGACGCTGGGCGCGGACGCGCCGCCGGCCTGCTACGACGACTTCCAGCACGCGCAGTGCCTCTTCATCGCCGGCAGCAACACCGCCTGGGCGCACCCCATCCTGTTTCGCCGCATCGAGGATGCGAAGGCGGCCAACCCGTCGATGAAGATCGTCGTGGCCGATCCGCGCCGCACCGACACCTGCGAGATCGCCGACCTCCATCTCGCGCTGCAGCCCGGCACCGATGTGATGCTGTTCCACGGCATGCTGCACCTGATGCTGTGGGAAAGCTGGACCGATGCCGCCTACATCGCGGCCCACACCACCGGCTTCGACGAGCTCAAGCGCACCGTGCGCGACTGCACGCCCGAGCGCGTGGCGCAGGTCTGCGGCATCTCCAAGGACGACCTGCTGGAGGCCGCGCGCCTCTTCGCCACCTCGCCCGCCACGCTGAGCCTCTATTGCCAGGGCCTGAACCAGTCGAGCTCGGGCACCGCGAAGAATGCGGCCCTGATCAACCTGCACCTGGCGACCGGACAGATCGGCAAGCCGGGCGCCGGCCCCTTCTCGCTGACCGGCCAGCCCAACGCGATGGGCGGGCGTGAAGTGGGCGGCCTGGCCAACCTGCTGTCGGCGCACCGCGATCTCGCCAACCCCGCGCACCGCGCCGAGGTGGCGGCCCTGTGGGGCGTTCCGTCGGTGCCCGAGAAGCCGGGCAAGACGGCGGTCGAGATGTTCCAGGCCGCGGCCGACGGCGAGATCCGCGCGCTGTGGATTGCCTGCACCAACCCGGCGCAGTCCATGCCCGACCAGGCCACCGTGCGCCGGGCGCTCGAGCGCTGCGAGTTCGTGGTGGTGCAGGAAGCCTTCTCGACCACCGCCACCTGCGACCACGCCGACCTTTTGCTGCCCGCCACCACCTGGGGCGAGAAGGACGGCACCGTCACCAACAGCGAGCGCCGCATCTCGCGCGTGCGCAACGCGGTGGCACGTCCCGGCGAGACGCGCGACGATTGGCTGATCGCCGCCGACTTCGCGCGCCGGCTCGAAGCGCGGCTCGGGCGCACGGACACGCTCTTTCCCTATCCCGATGCGGAATCGGTGTGGAAGGAGCACCGCGAATCCACCCGCGGCCGCGACCTCGACATCACCGGCATGAGCTATGAAATGCTGGAGGCCGCGCCCCGGCAATGGCCCTTGCGCGAGGGCGAATCCACCGGCCGCGCGCGCCTCTACGAAGACGGCATCTTCCCCACGCCGGACGGCCGCGCCCGCTTCGTCGACGTGGCCTACAAGCCGGTGGCCGAGCCGCGCGACGCGCGCCATCCCTTCTCGCTCACCACCGGGCGCCTGCGCGACCAATGGCATGGCATGAGCCGCACCGGCACGCTGGGCCGGCTGTTCGGCCACGTCGCGGAGCCTTCGGTGCAGATGCATCCGCAGGACATGGCACGCCGCCAGCTGCGCGAAGGCGAGCTGGTGCATGTCACCTCGCGGCGCGGCTCCATCGTGCTGCCCGTGGCCGGCAGCACCGACGTGGGCCTGAGCCAGGCCTTCATCGCCATGCACTGGGGCGGCGAATACCTGAGCGGCCGCTCCAGCACCGGCGAGCGGCTCGCAGGCGTCAACGTGCTCACGACGCCGGCCTTCTGCCCCGATTCGAAGCAGCCCGAGCTCAAGCACGCGGCCGTGAAGATCCTCAAGGCCGAGCTTCCCTGGACCCTCCTGGCCGTGGGCTGGCTGCCTGGCGATGCCGCCCTGCGCGTTCACGAGGCCTTGCGCACGCTGATGCCCTCCTTCGTGTTCGCGAGCTGCGTGCCCTTCGGCGCCGGCGGCGCCCTGGAGGGCGGCGGATCGGAGCGCACCGGCGTGCTGTTCCGCGGCGCCGCGTACGAAGCGCCTCCGGACGAGGTGCTGGCACGCATCGAGGAGCTGCTCTCGCTGCACGGCGCCGACAGCTTGCGCTATGCCGACAAGAAGCACGGCCAGCGGCGCGCGGCGCGGCTGGTGCGCGACGGCCAGGACGCGCGCCTCGAAGCCTTCCTGCTGGCCGGCGACACCCGCGCCGAGGCCTGGATCAAGGCGCTGCTGCAGGACCGCCTGCCCGCCCAGGCCTACGGCCGCCAGCTGCTCAAGCCCGGCTCGACCGCGCCGGCCGGCGTCACAGCGCGCGGCAAGGTCGTGTGCAGCTGCTTCGGCGTCACCCAGACCGCGATTGCCGAACGGCTGGCGGAAGCGACGGGTTCGGACGAAGGGCGCCTCGGCGCGCTGCAGGCTGCGCTGAAATGCGGCACCAATTGCGGCTCCTGCCTGCCCGAGCTCAAGCGCATGGTGCGTGCGAGTCCCGCATTGGCGACCGCGCCATGAGACCCGCCATGCACGGCGCAGGCCCAACCCCTGCTGCACGCCGGGGCATAAGCGACCGCGCCGTGCGGCATAAGCCTTGCGGGACAATCCGGGCACCCATGGGAATCAGCCACTACATCAAGGAAATCGGCCGCGGCGCGCGCGGCGCGAAGCCGCTGGACCGCGCGCAGGCCGGCGACCTGTTCGGCCAGGTGCTCGACGGCACCGTCACCGACCTCGAGACCGGCGCTTTCTGCCTGGCCATGCGCATCAAGGGCGAGACGCCCGAGGAGATGGCGGGCTTTCTCGATGCCACGCACGCGCGCCTGGCGCGCTTCCCGGCCGCCGGCCGGCCGGTGGCGGTGCTGCCCAGCTACAACGGCGCCCGCCGGCTGCCGGTGCTGACGCCGCTGCTCGCGCTGCTGCTGGCGCGCGAGGGGCTGCCGGTGCTGGTGCACGGCGCAGCCACCGAATCCACGCGGGTGCTGTCGTCCAACGTGCTCGCGGCGCTCGATGTGCAGCCGCTCGAGCACATCCGGCCCATCGCCGATGGCGAGGTGGTGTTCGCGCCGACCGCGCTGCTCAGCCCGGGCCTCAAGCGCCTGCTCGACGTGCGCCGCGTGGTGGGCCTGCGCAATCCCGGCCACAGCGTGGTGAAGCTGATGCAGCCTTGCGAGGGCGATTGCGTGGTGGTCGGCAGCTACACGCATCCGGCCTATGCCGAATCGATGGCCGCCACCTTCGAATTGATGGGCGCGACGGCCCTGCTCTCGCGCGGACTGGAAGGCGAGAGCGTGGCCGATCCGCGCCGCACCGGCCAGGTCGACGGCTTCGTCAAGGGGCGACGCATCGCGCTACAGGCGCAGCAACCCGGCACGCTGTCCGAGGTGCCGGGGTTGCCGGCCGACATCGATGTCCAGACCACCGCCGACTACACGCGCCGCGTGCTGGCCGGCCAGGCACCGGTACCGGACGCCATCGCGCAGCAGGTCCGCCATGTCCTGCAACTGAGCCACGACATGGAGCAAGCATGAGACGCCGGGCCGTTCCCAAGTCGAATACCGTAGCGCGCAGCGCGGAGGTTTTTCAATGAGCCATCTTTCCCATCACGGCAGCTGCACGCTGGTCGGCGCCGGTCCGGGCGACCCGGAGCTGCTGACCATCAAGGCCGTCAAGGCGATCCAGGCGGCCACCGTGCTGCTGGTGGACGACCTGGTGAGCGAAGAGATCCTTGCGGCCTACGCGCGACCCGGCGCCCGCATCATCCACGTGGGCAAGCGCGGCGGCTGCAAAAGCACGCCGCAGGCCTTCATCGAGCGGCTGATGATCACCGCGGTGCGCGAGGGCGAGACGGTGGTGCGCCTCAAGGGCGGCGACCCCTTCATCTTCGGCCGCGGCGGCGAGGAGGTGGAGCACCTGCGCGAGGAAGGCATCGAGGTGCGGGTGGTCAACGGCATCACGGCCGGCCTGGCCGCGGTCACTGCGCTGGGCGTGCCGCTCACGCACCGCGACCATGCGCAGGGCGTCGTCTTCGTGACGGGCCATGCCAAGACCGGGCATGCGGCCGCCGAGCATCCCACCGACTGGCGCCAGCTGGCGGCCACGGCGCGCGATGCGCGGCTGACGCTGGTGATCTACATGGGCGTCTCGGGCCTGGCCCATATCCAGGAGCAGCTGCTGCATGGCCTGGCCGGCGAAACGCCCGTGGCCGTGATCCAGCATGCCAGCCTGCCGCAGCAGCGCCATGTCGCGACCACGCTGGCGCATCTGCCGCGCGACGTGGTGGCCGCCGGGCTGGGCAGCCCGGCCGTGATCGTGGTGGGCGATGTGCTGCGCGGCCTGGCCGCGGCAGGCCTGCCGGCCACGCGCTTCGGCACCTGAATCGGCCATTCGGCCAGCCCGCCGGCAGGGCCTGCCGACCTAGAATCTCCGCCCTGAAGAACAACGGGCGGAGATGGGCATGCTGGAACTCGAGAAACTGAACGAATTCGTCGAGAGCCACGGCGAGCTGCAACGCGGCCGGGGCCTGGTCACGGGGACGATCGCGTTCTCGCTGGCGGTCCTGTGCTTCCTGGGCGTGCTGGTCTTCCACTTCCCGCAGTACCTGAGCACGCCCGAGCTGCGCCGCAGCTACGACGTGGACGTGATGCGCCTCGTGCTCCTCACGGCCATGGTCATCGCCGGCGGGCTGGCGCTGGTCAACATCATCTTCAACCGCTCGCGCTGGCTTTCGGCCTTCGCCTTCCTGCTGGTGGCGGCCGCGGCGCTGCTGGGCGGGCACAAGGTGCCGGTCAACGACTTCGCCGACAACACGCCCTACATCGGGCTGGACTGGTTCATCCTCGACCTGCTGGGCTCCTCGCTGATCTTCATCTTCATCGAGAAGCTGTTCGCCCACCGCAAGGAGCAGCCGGTATTGCGCGCCGAGTGGCAGACCGACTTCCATCACTTCGTGGTCAACCACATGATCGTGGGCTTCGTGCTGCTGGCCACCAACCTGCTGGTGCACAAGCTCTTCGGCTGGGCCGCCAACGACGGCGTGCGCGGCTGGGTCGCAGGGCTGCCCTTCTGGGCCGGGCTGCTGCTGATCATCCTGGTGGCCGACCTGGTGCAGTACTGGACGCACCGCGCCTACCACGAGGTGCCGCTGCTCTGGCGCCTGCACGCGGTACACCACAGCGTGAAGAGCATGGACTGGCTGGCCGGCTCGCGCCAGCACATCCTCGAGCTCTTGATCACCCGCACGCTGGTGCTGGCGCCGATCTACGTGCTCGGCTTCAGCAAGGAAGTGATCGACGCCTACATCGTGGTGGTGGGCTTCCAGGCCGTCTTCAACCACGCCAACGTGAGCGTGCGCCTCGGGCCGCTGCGCTACGTGATCGTCACGCCCAACTTCCACCACTGGCACCACAGCCAGGACGACGAGGCCATCGACAAGAACTACGCCGCGCACTATGCCTTTCTCGACTACCTCTTCGGCACCGCGGTCAAGAGCACCCGGCTGTGGCCGGAGCGCTACGGCGTGGTGGGCGACTACGTGCCGAACGGCTTCTTCAAGCAGCTGAAGTTCCCGTTCCTGTGGAAGGGCTGATGGGGGCAGCGAACACATTCGACGCCATCGTCGTCGGCGCCGGTGCGGCCGGCCTGTTCTGCGCCGGGCTGGCCGGCCAGCGCGGCCTGAAGGTGCTGCTGATCGACCACGCCGAGCGCATCGGCGAGAAGATCCGCATCTCCGGCGGCGGCCGCGCCAACTTCACCAACCGCGACCTGGACGTGCGCGCGCCGCAGCGCCACTTCATCGGCGGCAACCCGCACTTCTGCCGCTCGGCGCTGTCGCGCTACACGCCGCAGCAGTTCATCGACCTGGTCCAGCGCCACGGCATCGCCTACCACGAGAAGCACAAGGGCCAGCTCTTCTGCGACGGCGCTTCGCAGCAGATCATCGACATGCTGCTGGCCGAATGCGCGGCCGGCGGCGTGGCGCACTGGCAGCCCTGCAGCGTCGGCGAGATCGGCTTCACGCCGGGCGAGGGCTATCGGCTCCAGACCAGCCGCGGCGAGGTGCGCGCGCCCCGGGTGGTGGTGGCGACCGGTGGCCTGTCCATTCCCCAGATCGGCGCCACCGACTTCGGCTACCGGCTCGCGGCCCAATTCGGCCTGCGCGTGGTCCCGCCCCGCCCCGCCCTGGTGCCCCTGACCTTCGGCGGCGAGGCCTGGGCGCCCTACGCCGACCTGGCCGGCCTCGCGCTGCCGGTGCAGATCGCGACCGGCAGCAAGAAGGAACGGACGGTCTTCCTCGAGGACCTGCTGTTCACCCATCGGGGCCTTTCCGGCCCGGCGGTGCTGCAGATCTCCAGCTACTGGCAGCCCGGGGCGCCGCTGGACATCGACTTCGCCCCTGGCGTGAACATGCAGGCCGCGCTGGCCGAGGCCAAGCAGCGCTCCCGCAAGCGCATCGCCAACGAGCTGGCCGGCCTGGTGCCGGCCCGGCTGGCCGACGCCTGGGTGGGGCAGGACGCGGCGTTGCAGCGCCCGATCAACGAAGCGGCCGACCGGGCGCTCGCAGCGCTGGCCGAGCGCATCGCCCGCTGGCAGATCACGCCCAGCGGCACCGAGGGCTACAAGAAGGCGGAAGTCACGGCCGGCGGCGTCGACACCCGGGACTTGTCCTCGCAGACCATGGAATCGAAGCAGCCCGGCCTGTATTTCATCGGCGAGGTGGTGGACGTGACCGGCTGGCTGGGCGGCTACAACTTCCAGTGGGCCTGGGCCAGCGCACATGCCTGCGCGCAGGCCCTGGAGGCGAGTGCGGATCACGCTATAATGCCCGGCTAACTTTGGCCACCCCTCAACGGCCCACCCCTTTTCGTGTTGAGGAAACCCGGCCCGGGGCCCGATCTTCCCCAGGCAAAAATTCAAGCAACCGATTTTTAAATGACCACCATCCGCGTTAAAGAAAACGAGCCCTTCGACGTCGCCCTGCGCCGCTTCAAGCGCACCATCGAAAAGCTCGGCCTGCTGACCGATCTTCGCGCCCGCGAGTTCTACGAGAAGCCGACCGCCGAGCGCAAGCGCAAGAAGGCCGCCGCCGTCAAGCGCCACTACAAGCGCGTGCGCAGCATGCAGCTGCCCAAGAAGCTGTACTGAGCTGGCACCCGCTGCGTCGGACCACACCGACGCCTGTTCAGAGCCTCGAGCCGCGCCAGGGATCACCTGCCGCGGCTCTTGTCTTTTCCGCCCCCTCCTCGAAAGCAAAGCCATGAGCCTCAAGGACCAGATCACCGAAGACATGAAGACCGCGATGCGCGCCAAGGACTCGGAGCGCCTGGGCACCATTCGCCTGCTGCTGGCCGCCCTCAAACAGAAGGAAGTCGACGAACGCATCGAGCTGGACGACGCGATGGTCGTCGCCATCGTCGACAAGCTGGTGAAGCAGCGCAAGGACTCGGTCGCCGCCTTCACCCAGGGCGGGCGCACCGACCTCGCCGACAAGGAGGCCGCCGAGATCAAGGTGCTGGAGGTCTACCTGCCCCAGCGCATGGGCGCCGATGAGATCGCGGCCGAAGTCAAGGCGATCGTCGCCGAACTGGGCGCCAAAGGCCCGGGCGACATGGGCAAAGTGATGGGCGCCGTGAAGACCCGCCTGGCCGGCAAGGCCGACATGGGCCTCGTCAGCGCCGCGGTCAAGGCCGCGCTCTCGGGCGGCTGAGCGTGCCCGCGCAGCAGGTGCTCAAGGCCTGCGCCTGCCTGGTCGACGACCGGGACCGGCTGCTGGTCTTCTTTCATCCCGGCGATGCCGGGATGCAGCTGCCCAAGGGCACCGTCGAGCCCGGCGAGACGCCCGAGGACGCGGTCCGGCGCGAGTTGCTGGAGGAATCGGGCATCGTCTACGAGGGCGAGCTGGTGCCCCTGGGCACGCTGGACCGCGAGTGCGAAGCCGGCAGCGAAGGCAACCGGAAAAAAACCTCCCAGCTCTGGCACTTGTTTCTGATGCGCGCGCCGGCGCACCTGCCCGAGCACTTCGAGCACACGGCCAGCGGCAGCCCCGCGGAGCACGGGCTGGTCTTCCGCTTCAGCTGGCTGGCGCCCGATGCGCCGCTCGACGGCTTCACCGCGCCCTACGTCCGCGCCATCGACAGGCTGCGCGCCGCCCTCGCGCAATAGTTGGCGGCTGCCCGGGCGGGCCCTGTGGTTCGCACGGCCATACCGGCCTGGCCACGGCCGAACGCGCCTATGGGCTGCTCCATCCGCACCCCTACAGGACCTTCACCGATCCCGCGGCCCCTGAACGCGGAACTGGCAAGCGGCGATCAGCTGCCGGCCACCTTCATCCGGTTCACCAGCAGCGAGCCGGTGGTCTTGGCGCCGTAGTTGTAGGCATCGGCGCCGACCGCCTCGATGCCCATGAGCATCGTCTTCAGGTTGCCGGCGATCGTGATCTCCTGCACCGGAAAGGCGATCTTCCCGTTTTCGACCCAGAAGCCGCTGGCGCCGCGCGAATAGTCGCCGGTGACGTAGTTGACGCCCTGCCCCATGAGCTCGATCACGAACAGGCCGGTGCCCAGCTTGGCCAGCATGGCGTCGAGGTCGTCGCCCTGCTTCGTGCGGCGCGAGCTCAGGGTGAGATTGTGCGAGCCGCCGGCATTGCCGGTGGTCTTCATGCCCAGCTTGCGCGCCGAGTAGGTGCTCAGGAAGTAGCCCTCGAGCCGGCCGCCGTCGACCACCTTGCGCTTGCGGGTGGCCACGCCCTCGTCGTCGAAGGCCGAGCTGCCCTTGCCGCGCGGGATGTGCGGGTCTTCCAGCACGTCGATGTGCGAGGGCAGCACCGGCTTGCCCAGCGAGTCGAGCAGGAACGTGCTCTTGCGATACAGCGCACCTCCGCTGGTGGCCTGCACCAGCGCGCCCAGCAGGCCCGCAGCCAGCGGCGATTCGAACAGCACCGGGCATTCGGTGGTCTTGATCTTGCGCGACTTCAGGCGGCTCAGCGCCCGCTCGGCGGCATAGCGCCCGACCGCCTTGGGGCTCGCGAGTTCCTCGGCCGAGCGCATCGAGCTGTACCAGGCATCGCGCTGCATGTCGTCGCCCTTGCCCGCGATGGGCGCCACCGAGATCGAATGGCGCGAGCTGGCATAGCCGCCGCGAAAGCCGCGCGTGTGGGCGCTGAAGAAGTGGCTGTGCTGCGCCGAGACGCCGGCGCCTTCGCTGTTGGTGATGCGCTTGTCGGTCGACAGCGCCGCGGCCTCGCATTCCAGCGCCAGCGCGGCGGCCTGCTCGGTCGTGATGTCCCAGCGGTGGAAGAGGTCCAGGTCGGGCTGCTCGGTCGCGATGTCGGCTTCGTCGGGCAGGCCGCTGACCGGGTCTTCGGCCGTGAAGCGCGCAATGTCGTAGGCCGCCTGGACCGTCTGGGCGATGGCCGCCTCGGAGAAGTCGGAGGTGCTGGCATTGCCGCGGCGGTGGCCCACGTAGACCGTGACGCCCAGCGACTTGTCGCGGTTGCGCTCGACATTCTCGAGCTCGCCCTTGCGCACCGAGACGCTGAGGCCGCAGCCCTCGGACGCCTCTGCGCCGGCGTCGGTGGCGCCGAGCTTCCTGGCGTGCGCCAGGGCCGAGTCGACCAGGTTTTCGAAGAAGGAACGGCTGTAGGCGAAGCCGGAGTCGGCGCGCGAGGAAGAGGTGCTCATGTGGCGGCTATGATACTTGCGCCCCCGTTCTCGACGGAGCGGCTCACGGCCTTACGATTGCCTCTATGTCCCGCAAACCCAAGAAAGGCTACTTCGTCCGCGGCATCTTTGTCGCCGAAGGCAGCGAACTCGACCTCGAGCTCAAGCGCGAGCTCAAAGGCAGCGACGCGGCGAGCAAGACCGACCTCAAGCGCGAGAGCGCCGAACTGCAGACGCTGGGCGAAGCCCTGCTGGGCCTGCGCGCCGGCCTGTTCGACAAGCTGGACCTCGGGGACAAGCTGCGCGACGCCATCGACGAAGCCAAGCGCATCACCAACTTCGAAGGCAAGCGCCGCCAGATGCAGTTCATCGGCAAGCTGATGCGCGGCCTCGACGCCGCCACGCTCGATGCCATCCGCGCTGCGCTCGACGAGCAGAACCGCGGCCCCGCCCAGGAAGCGGCCATCCTGCACGATGCCGAGCGCTGGCGCGACCGGCTGATCGCGGACGACGACGCGCTGGGCGGCTGGATCGAAACGCATCCCGGCACCGACGCCCAGCAGTTGCGCGCACTGGTGCGCCAGGCGCGCAAGGACCTCAAGGAAGGTCCGCCCGGCGAGGCACCGCGCCAGGGCAAGGCCTACCGCGAGGTGTTCCAGCTGCTGCGCGCGCAGCTCGAAGTGCATGGCACCGCGGACCATGCGGCCGAAGCCGCGGCGCAGGCGCGCGAGGAAGATGCATGAGACGCCGGGCCGCTCCCAACTCGGATCGCACCGCAGCGCGGAACGCGGAGGTCGCCTTATGAGCAACCCGCACGACCCGGTGCGCATCGGCATCGTCTCCATCAGCGACCGCGCCTCCAGTGGGGTCTATGAAGACAAGGGCCTGCCCGCACTGCAGGAATGGCTGCAGCGCGCCTTGCGCAATCCCATCGATTTCGAACCTCGCCTCATCCCCGACGAACAGGCGGCCATCAGCGCCGCATTGATCGCGCTGGTCGACGCCGGCTGCTCGCTGGTGCTGACCACCGGCGGCACCGGCCCGGCCCTGCGCGACGTGACGCCCGAGGCCACGCTGGCCGTCGCCCACAAGGAGATGCCGGGTTTCGGCGAGCAGATGCGGCAGATCAGCCTGCGTTTCGTGCCGACCGCCATCCTGTCGCGGCAGGTGGCGGTGATCCGCGACAAGAGCCTGATCATCAACCTGCCCGGGCAGCCGAAGTCCATCGCGGAAACGCTGGAAGGGCTGAAGAGCCCCGACGGCACCCAGGTGGTGCCCGGCATCTTCTCGGCAGTGCCCTACTGCATCGACCTGATCGGTGGGCCTTATCTGGAAACGGACGAGGCGGTGTGCAAGGCCTTCAGGCCGAAGTCGGCGATCCGGCCCCCGACCCCCTGAAGGAGCCGGAGCGTCACTTGCCGACGAGTTCGGTCAGCCGCTGCGCCTCGAAGCATTCCTTGGTCGCTGCGTCCCCGGGCACGCAGTCCTTCTTCCCCGGCTGCGCCGACAGCGTCTCGATCGCCTGCCACAGCAGCGCGATCTGGTGCTCCTGGCTCGATGCGTTGTCGATCAGGCTGCGCATGGCCAGCGACAGCGGGTCGTCTTCCTGCGTGATCCCGTAGGCCTCGAACTTCCTTTCGGTGCTGCTCGAATCGCCGCTGCTTGCCGTGCTGGCCGGAATGATGCGCGCCGGGATCCCGACGGCGGTCGCCCCCGCAGGCACGGGCTTGATCACCACCGCATTGCTGCCGATCTTGGCGCCGTCGCCCACGACGAAGCCGCCCAGCACCTTGGCCCCGGCGCTCACCACCACATCCTTGCCCAGCGTCGGGTGCCGCTTCGTGCCCTTGTAGAGCGAGGTGCCGCCCAGCGTCACGCCCTGGTAGATGGTGCAGCCGTCGCCGATCTCTGCCGTCTCGCCGACCACCACGCCCATCGCATGGTCGAAGAACACACGATCGCCGATGACGGCGGCCGGATGGATCTCGATGCCGGTGAGCCAGCGCGAGCCGTAGGAGACGAAGCGGCCCACCCACTTCAGGCCGTGGCCCCAGCACCAGTGCGCCATGCGATGCAGCACCAGGGCATGCAGGCCGGGGTAGAGGGTCAGCACTTCCCAGCGCGAACGCGCCGCCGGATCGCGGTCGAGGATGCACTGGATGTCGGAGCGCAGGCGCGAGAACATGGGATGTTCTTGTTATGACGATATGGGCTGCGCAGTCTAAGGGCTGGGTTCATCGCGCGCGGGCGATGGGGTCTTGTAGCTCCCGCCGCCCGCCGCATCGGCCATGGCCTTGGCGATGCCGCGCAGGATGTGGATCTCCTCAGGCGTCGGCTGGGCACGGTTGAAGAGCTGCTGCAGCCGCGGCATCAGCTTCTTGGGCGCTTCCGGGTCCAGAAAGCCGATCTGCACCAGCGAGCGCTCCCAGTGCTCCAGCATGCCCGCCACCGCCCGTGCGTCGGCGGCCGACACCGGCGCGGTCGCCTCGCGCACCCCGAAGCCGCCGAGGGCCAGCCGCCATTCGTAGGCGATCACCTGGATCGCCGCGCCCAGGTTCAGCGAGCCGAAGTCAGGGTCGGTCGGAATGCTGAGCGCCACATGGCAGCGGTACACGTCCTCGTTGCGCATGCCGAAGCGCTCCGAGCCGAACAGGAAGGCCACGTGCTGCTCGTCCCCGGCGGCCAGCGGCCCCAGGTGCTCGCGCGGCGTGCGCGTCGGTGGGCCGAAGTCGCGCGGCACCATCGCGGTGGCGCAGAGGTGGGTGACGCCGTCGAGCGCATCGTCGAGCGTGTCGACGATGCGGGCTCGCTCCAGCACGTCCAGCGCCCCGCTGGCGCGCTGGATGGTTTCCTCGCGCCGCAGCACGTTGGCCCAGCGGGGCGCCACCAGCACCAGCTCGTCGAAGCCCATGGTCTTCATGGCGCGCGCGGCGGCGCCGACGTTGCCGGCATGGCTGGTCTGGATCAGGATGAAGCGAGTGCGCATGGACGGACGGAAGAGGGATCGGACGGAGGCCGGCCCCGACCCGGTAAAATCCGCAATTCTCGCCGCCTGCATCGCCGGGCCGCCTTCCCAGGGCCCCGCCCGCCGTTCTTCCCACAATCCGATGTCGTCTCCCAACCTGCACCCCATGCTCAATGTGGCCGTCAAGGCCGCCCGCGCCGCCGGCGCCATCATCAACCGCGCTGCGCTCGACATCGAGGCCGTGCGCGTCTCGCAGAAGCAGGTCAACGACTTCGTCACCGAGGTCGATCACGCGAGCGAGCGGGCGGTCATCGAAACGCTGCTCGGCGCCTACCCGGGACACGGCATCCTCGCCGAAGAATCGGGCACCGAGCACGGCGCCAAGGATTCGGACTTCGTCTGGATCATCGATCCGCTGGACGGCACCACCAACTTCATCCACGGCTTCCCCGTCTACTGCGTCTCGATCGCGCTCGCGATCAAGGGCAAGGTCGAGCACGCCGTCATCTACGACCCGACGCGCAACGACCTGTTCACCGCCACCCGCGGCCGCGGCGCCTTCATGAACGAGCGCCGCATCCGCGTGAGCAAGCGCACCAGGCTCCACGAGTGCCTGATCACCACCGGCTTCCCATTCCGCACCGGCGACAACTTCAAGCAGTACCTGGCCATCATGGCCGACCTGATGCCGCGCGCCGCCGGCCTGCGCCGCCCCGGCGCTGCGGCGCTGGACCTGGCCTATGTCGCCGCCGGCTTCAGCGACGCCTTCTTCGAGACCGGCCTCAACATCTGGGACGTGGCGGCCGGCTCGCTGCTGGTCACCGAAGCCGGCGGACTGATCGGCAACTTCACGGGCGAGCCCGACTTCCTCGAGCAGCGCGAGTGCCTCGCCGGCTCGCCGCGCATCTACGGCCAGCTGGTGCCGCTGCTCGCCAAGTACTCGAAGTTCGCGAGCGTGGACGACAAGTTTGCCGCCAGCGAACGCGTGCGTGCGGTCGATCCTTCGGCCGGCAGCGTCTACGCGCGCAGCACCGTGCATGCCGATACCGCCGTTGCCGAGGCAGCGGCCGAAGCCGCAGCCGCCGCCCCGGCACCACGCAAGCTCACCCGCCTGCGCCGCGAAGGAAGCCCCGCCACGCCCGCCGCGGGCGACCCCGCCGCCGAGTGATGCAGGCGCAGCGCGCCGCCACCGAAAGAGGCCGCGCCGCGCTGCGCGTGGCGCTCTCCCACTACGTCGCGAACGGGCTGTCGGTCGCCTTCGGGCTGCTGCTGATCTCGGGCGGCGTTCACCTTGCCCTGGGCGTTGCAGCTGCCGCCGCCGCCGGCGTCGGGGTGATCGTGACCGCACCGCCCGACCTGCCGGGCCCGCGCCGCGGCAAGTTCTGGCAGATGGTGCCCTCTCCGCTGGTCGGGCTGCCGCTCTTCTTCTGCGTGCAGCTGCTGCATTCGGCGCCGCTGCGCCTCGGGCTGCTGCTGGTGCCCGCGACCTTCCTGGCCTTCGTGGCCATGGCCTGGGGCAAACGGGGCATTCCGATCGCCATCGCGATCATGTTCTCGATGATCTTCTCGATGGCCACGCCGACGCCCACCGGCATGCACGAGGCCGTCGAGCGCACGCTGTACTTCGGCCTGGGCGCCGGTCTCTACGTGCTCTACGCCGTGCTCGCGAACCACGCGCTCAACGGCCGCTACCGGGTGCAGGCGATGGCCGACCTGCTGTCTTCACTGGCCGCGCTGATGCGCACCGAGGCGGGCCAGTTCACGCCCAGGGACGACGCCGGCGACGTGCGCGAGGTGCCCGCCCCGCTGCTGGGCCAACTGCTGCGCGAGCAGGCGGCGCTGGCCGACCAGCTGCAGGCCACGCGCGACATCGTGCTCGAATCGCCGCGCACGCCGCGCCGCCAGCGGCTCGCCGGCATGCTGGTCACGGTGCTGGAGCTGCGCGACATGCTGCTGGCCAGCGAGCTCGATCTCGACGCGCTGAAGGCGCACCCCGGCCATGCCGCCGCGCTGTGCGAGATGCAGCGCATCCTCCTGGAGCTGGCCGACGAGACGGTCGCGCTGGCCGACGCCCTGCTGCTCGGCCGCCAGCCCGATCCCGCGTCCGACCGCCGTCCGGAGCTGGCCGCCATCCATCTCGAAGAAGACGCGGCGCACCCGCCCTTCTCCGCCGGGCCCACGCCCGCCATGCTCGCGCGCGGGCTGGCCAGCCGCATCGGCCACATCAACGACGAGGTGCTGCGCCTCGTGGGTCTGGCGCGCGGCGAGATCGAGCCCGACCTCGCGGTGGTGCGGGCCAACTGGCAGATGTTCGTGAGCCCCACCGACTGGTCGCTGCTGCCCTTTCTCACGCTGTGGCGCTGGGACGCGCCGCCGCTGCGCCATGCGATCCGCGCCGCGCTCGCGGTCGCCGTCGGCTATGCGATCGCCGTGATGCTGCCCTGGGGCTCGCACGACTACTGGATCCTGCTGACCATTGTGGTGGTGCTGCGCGGCAGCCTCTCGCAGACCCTGGAACGACGCAACAGCCGGGTGGCCGGCACGCTGCTGGGCTGCGTGGTCGCGGTGGCGCTGCTGTCCCTCCATCCCAGCGCGCTGGGGGCGCTGGTCGCGATGACTGCGGCGCAGGCGATCGCGCACGGCTTCGCCGTGCGCAAGTACCTGATCACCTCGGTGGCCGCCACCGTGCTCGGCCTGCTGCAGGCCCATCAGCTCAACGTCGGCATGAGCCCCACCTTCGCGCTCTTCGAGCGGGTGGCCGACACGCTGATCGGCGCCGGCCTGGCCTGGGCCTTCTGCTACGTGCTGCCCTCCTGGGAGCGCAGCCAGATCCCCTCGCTGGTCGCGCGCACCCTGACGGCGCAGGCGCGCCACGCGCGGCTCGCCCTCGGCCTGGGCCAGCTGCGTGCGGTGCAGACCAGTCCCGAGCTCGAATGGCGCCTGGCGCGCCGCGAGGCCTACGACAGCCTCTCGGCGCTGGTCCAGGCCACGCAGCGTTCGCTCTCGGAGCCGCGCGCGGTGCAGCCGCCGCTGGAGCCGCTGGAGCACCTGCAGGCGCACAGCTACCAGCTGCTGGCCCAGTTGAGCGCCGTCAAATCCATGCTGGTGCTGCGGCGGGACCGGCTCACGCCGGCCGAGATCGAGGGCCCGCTGCAGCGTGCGGCCGCACGCATCGAGGCCAACATCGGCAGCACGCCCACCACCGGCCCGGTCATGCCCGAGAGCGCCGCCGCGACCACGGTGGCCGAATCCATCCCCTTGCCCGATCCCTTCGACAACGACGTCAGCCCCTGGCTCTTGCGCCGGCTCGACATGGCGATCGGCATCTCGGCGCAGCTGCGCGACGACGCGGCGCGCATTCTTCAACCCCCCCTCCTCGACACGCCCAAGATCGCCTGATGAACAAGGAGATGCTGCTCGCCCACCCGTGGTTCGGACCCTCCCTGGCCGCGCTGATCGCCGTCCCGCTTGCGCTGCTCGCCCACCGCATCGGCGGCATGGTGCTGCGGCGTCTGACACGCCACGCCCCCGTGCTGCACGCCATGCTGGTCAAGATCCAGAACCCGGCGCGCTTTGCGCTGCCGCTGGTCGCGCTGCAGATGGTGTGGCAGGCCGCGCCGGAAAACCTGCGCTTCGTCGACAGCGTGCGCCACCTCAACGGCCTGCTGCTGATCGCGGCTGCGACCTGGCTGGCCGTGCGCGCCGTCAACGGCATCGCCGACGGGGTGCTGGCCAAGCACCCCCACGACGTGGAAGACAACCTGCAGGCGCGCCGCGTGCTCACCCAGACCCGCGTGCTGGCGCGCACCGCCGGCAGCGTGCTGCTGGTGGCCGGTGCCTCGCTGATGCTCATGACCTTTCCCGGCGCGCGACAGGTCGGCGCCAGCTTGCTCGCGTCCGCGGGCGTGATCGGCATCGTGGCCGGCCTGGCCGCCAAGCCGGTGTTCAGCAACCTGATCGCCGGCCTGCAGATCGCGCTGGCGCAACCGATCCGCATCGACGACGTGCTGGTGGTCGAGGGCGAATGGGGCCGCGTCGAGGAGATCACCGGCACCTTCGTCGTGCTGCGCATCTGGGACGACCGGCGCCTGATCCTGCCGCTGTCCTACTTCATCGAGAAGCCCTTCCAGAACTGGACGCGCAGCAGCTCGCAGCTGCTGGGCTCGGTCTTCATCTACGCCGATTACGGCATGCCGCTGGCGCCGCTGCGCGAGGAGGTCGAGCGCATCGTGAAGTCGGCGCCCGAGTGGGACGGCCGCTTCTTCAACCTGCGCGTGACCGACGCCACCGAGCGCACCATGCAGATCCGCGTGCTGTGCACGGCCGCCTCCTCCTCGCTCGCCTTCGACCTGCGCTGCACGTTGCGCGAGGGGCTGATCGACTTCATGCAGCGCGAGTACCCGCAGTTCCTGCCCCGGCTGCGCGTCGAGGGCGACCCGCAGCCCCAGGCGGACGCCGCGGTGGGCCCCTCCGCCCCGCGCGCCATTTCAGCGCGCGCCGGCTGAGCGGCGCGCCGCTCGGGGCCGCGCTGCGGCGGCCAGCGCCTCGGCGCGTTGGCGCACCACCTCGTGGATGACTTCGATCAGGAGACGGGCCCCCTCGCCCACCTCGCCGCCGCGCCGCACGGTGAGCCCGACCGGGCCCTCGGTGTTCGCCGTGTCGATCGCCAGCCGGCTCAATTCGCCGCGCGCGAGAAAACCGTCGACCGCCCCTTGCGGCGCAAACCACACAGCATCCGAACACTGCAGAAGTCCCAGTGCGAAGCTGGTGTCGGTCGCCTCCACCAGGCAGCGCGGCGGCGCCATGCCCTGCGCGACCAGAAAGGCATCGGCCGTGTGGCGGATCAGCGTGCCGGACACCGGCAGGACCAGGGGATGGTCCGCCAGCGCGTCGAGCTTCGGGCGCCGCGGCGCCGCGAGCGGATGGCCGGGTCGCGCGACCAGCAGCAGCGGTTCGCTGTAGAGCTGCTCGAAGGCCAGATCGGCCATCGCCGAGGCCTGTGCGAGGCGGCCCAGCACCAGGTCGATCTCGCCCTGGCGCAGCTGCGTCATCAGCTGGGCGTTGGTGCCGCTGGCCACCCGCACGCGCAGCGCGGGTGCCCGCTCATGCAGCGCCGCGATCGCAGCCGGCAGCAGGTGCGCCGCCATGTTCGGCAAGGCGCCGACGGCCACGTGCAGCTGGTCGAGCTCGGGTTGGTCCAGCGCCAGCCCCAGGCCTTCACGCAGCCCGCGCAGCGCCACCACCGCGTGGCGCACCAGCACGTCGGCCGCCGGCGTCAGCTCGACGCCGCGCCGCCTGCGCAGCAGCAGACGGCGGCCGACGATGTCCTCGAGCTCGGCGATGGTCTTGGAGACCGCCGGCTGCGTGAGCGCCAGCGCCCTGGCGGCGCGCACCAGGTTGCGCTCCTGGGCCACCATCACGAGGCACTGCAGATGTCGCAGCTTCAAGCGGGAAAAATTTATAGCTGACATGCGCGGCTCCCCTGTTGCCACAGCCTTTAAATATAACCATCCGGAATAGCAGGCAGAACAGCTTTCAGTTGTGCGGGGACGTGTGCGCTCCTAGAGTCGACCTGTCGCGCCCACTTCGCATGCGGCGCCCGAAACCGGAGACAAACCCATGAACCGCCCTGCTTCCTTCGGCGCGATGCGCCGCCTCGGCCTCGCGGCCGCCTGCGCCGCGCTGACCCTCGGGCTCGCCGGCCCGCTCGCCCATGCCGACACCGCCTACCCTGCCAAGCCGGTGAAGTTCATCACCAACTTCCCGGCCGGCGGCCCGCTCGACATCCTCGGCCGCGCGCTGGCCGACGCCTTGCAAAAGCATCTGAAGCAGCCCTTCGTGGTCGACAACCGGCCCGGTGCCGGCGGCAACATCGGGGCCGACGTGGTAGCCAAGAGCCCGCCCGACGGCTATTCGGTGCTGCTGTCGATCGACACCACCTTCACCATCAACCCGCACCTCTACGCTTCGATGCCCTTCGCGGCGAAGGACCTGAAGCCGCTGATGATCTTCAGTTCCTCGGGCCTCGCCTTCGGCGTCGCAGCCTCGGTGGACGCGAAAACGCTGCCGGATGTCATCGGCCAGGCCAAGGCGCAGCCCTTCACCTTCGCCTCTGCGGGCAATGGCAGCCCGGGCCACATCGCCGCCGAGATTTTCTCGAACGCAACCGGGGCGAAGATCACGCACGTGCCCTACAAGGGCAATGCGCCGGCCGTGATGGCAATGCTGTCGGGCGAGGTGCAGGCCGGCATCCTCGCCACGCCCGGCCTGCTGCCGCAGCTGCAGGCCGGCAAGCTGCGGGCACTGGCCGTCACCGGCCGCCAGCGCTCGCCGCTGCTGCCGCAGGTGGCCACCGTGGGCGAGCTGGGCCTCAAGGATCTGGAGTTCGAGGTGCTCTACCTCGCGATGGTGCCGGCGGCGACCCCCGAGCCGGTGATGCAGACCCTGCGCGGCGCGCTGCAGTCCGCGCTGGCCCTGCCGGAGCTCAAGACCCGCCTGGCCGCACTCGACATGGTGGCGCTGGGCGAAACCGGCGCCGCAGCGCAGCAGCACCTGGACGCCAGCCGCGCGCGCTACGGCCGGATCGTCAAGGCCACCGGCATGAAGCTGGACTGACGCCGATGCACGCGCGGGCTTCGAGCACGGGCGCTCAGCCCGTGCCGCGCCGGCCGCGATCGGCCTTCGGCAGCACCGCCTCGGCGGCGAGCTGCTCGGCGCGTGCCTGCAGTCGGCGCAGGGCCTCGTCGAGGCAGGCCGCATGGTCGGCGTCCAGTGCGGCCAGCAGGTCGGCGTTGATGCGCGTCACCAGCGGATGCAACTCGTCGTACACCGTCTGGCCACGCTCGGTGAGCTGCAGCAGCACCTGCCGTCGGTCGCCCACCGGATGCGTGCGCGACAGCAGGCCTTTCTCGACCAGGGAGCTCACCGCCTTGGACGTACGCGCCCGATCGAGCTGGGCATGCTCGGCCAATTGCGAGGAGCCCAGCCTGCCGCGGCTGGCCAGCGTGGCGATCAACCGCCACTCGCGCCGCGTGATGCCGAAGCGCCCTTCGCACAGGCGAATGACCATGCTGCCCGCGACGGACAGCAGGCGGGACAGCCGGTACAGCAGCAGCTCGTCGAGGGATCTGCGCGCGGAGTCGCTCATCGAGGGTTAGTCCGGGGAATGGTTGATTTGAACAATCGCATGCCCCGACTCTAAATTCGATCTGGGCCGCTGCACGGCTGCAGCCGATCGACCAGAGACAGGAGACCACTTCATGCACGCCTTCACCCTTCGCCGCCGCCGCGCGCTCGCCGCCCTGGCCGCCGCCACGCTGGCCCCGCTCGCCGGCGCGCAGGCCTTCACGCCCGGCGCGCCGATCAAGGTGCTGATCGGCGTCCCCGCCGGCGGCACGCAGGACGTCCTGACGCGCGCCATCGCGCACGAGGTGCGCGATACGCTGGGTCCGCTGGTGGTCGACAACCGCTCCGGCGCGGCCGGCCGCATCGCGGTCGAGACGGTGAAGAACGCAGCGCCCGACGGCCGCACGCTGCTGCTGGGCACGGCCAGCATGATGACCATGTTCCCCAATGCCTACAGGCAGCTCTCGTACGACCCGGTCAAGGACTTCGTGCCGATCGTCAATGCGGCGCGCTTCGAACTGGCGCTGGTGGTCCACAAGGACGTGCCCGTCGACACGCTGCCCGAGTTCATCGCCTGGGCCAAAGGCCAGGGCGACAAGCTGAGCTTCGCCTCCTACGGCGCCGGCACGCCCTCGCACTTCCTCGGCGAGATGCTCAACCGCGCCGCCGGGCTGAAGATGGTGCACGTGGCCTACCGCGGCTCGACGCCGGCGCGCCAGGACCTGATGGGCGGCACCGTGCCGGTCTACTTCGACACCGTGGGCGGCGCGCTCCAGCTGCAGGCCACGGGCCGCGTGAAAGTGCTGGCCACCAGCGGCGACAAGCGCTCGCCGCTGATGCCCAGCCTGCCCACGTTCGTCGAGGCCGGCTACAAGGACGTCGTGGCCGCGGCCTGGTTCGCCTACTACGCGCCGCGCAGCACGCCGCAGCCCATCGTCGACAAGCTGCGCGCCGAGTTCACCCGGGCGGTCAATGCGCGGGAGGTGCGCCAGCAATTGCTGCAGAACGGCATGTACCCGGTGGGCGACGGCCCCGAGGCGCTGCTCAAGACCATGCGCGAGGACACGGCGCGCTGGGGCGGCATCATGCGGGCCGTGAACTTCACTGCCAACGACTGAACATCCACGACATGCTCCAACAACTCCTGCGCCGCTTTGCCGGCATCCTCCTCCTCGGCACGCTGGCGACGACCGCCGCTTTCGCCCAAACCCAGGACGGCCCGCTGCGCATCGTCGTGGGCTACGCGCCCGGCGGCGCCACCGACCGCGTGGCGCGCATCGTGGCCGACAAGCTCCAGGCCAAGCTCGGCGTGCCGGTGGTCGTCGACAACAAGCCCGGCGCCGGGGGGCGCCTCGCGGCCCAGCAGGTCAAGGCCACGCCCGCCGGCCAGAACGTGCTGATGCTGGCCAACCCCGCCGTGATGGTGGTCGCGCCGCTGGTCTTCAAGGACAACGGCTATGACGCCGAGCGCGACTTCGTGCCCGTATCGCACGTCAACGACTACGAGTTCGCGCTGTCGGTGTCGACCGCCGTGCCGGTGCGCGAGCTGTCGCACCTGCTGGCCTGGATGCGGGCCAATCCCGACAAGGCCAATGTCGGCGTGCCCGCCACCGGCAGCCTGCCGCACTTCTTCGGCCTGATGGTGGGCGAGAAGGCCAAGGTGCGAACCGAGGTGGTCGGCTACCGCGGCTCGGCGCCCCTGCTGACCGACCTGATCGGCGGGCAGGTGCCGATCGCCGTCGACACGCTGGACGTGGTCATCCCGCAGCACCAGGCCGGCAAGGTGCGCATCCTCGCGATGTCCGGCACAAAGCGCTCGCCCTTCGCGCCCGAGGTGCCGACCTTCAAGGAGGCCGGGCTCGATCTCGTCGCCCTCGGCTGGAATGCCTTCTTCGCTCCGGCGAGCATGCCGCCCGAGAAGGTCGGGCGCTACGCGCAGGCCATCCGCGAGGCCATGCAGGACCCCGACACGGTCCGCCGCTTCAAGGATTCGCTGATGACTCCGGTGGCCAGCACGCAGGAGCAGACCGCCGCCATGCTCAAGGCCTATCGCGCGCAATGGGGACCCGTGGTCCAGAAATCCGGCTACCAACCCTGACGCCCTCACATGCAACGTCCCAACATCATCTTCATCGTCGCCGACGACCTCGGCTTCGCCGACCTCGGCTGCTACGGCGGCCGCGATGCCGCATTCGGCCCCGTGTCGCCGGTGCTCGACGGCCTGGCCGCCCAGGGCATCCGCTTCACGCAGGGCTATGCGAACTCGCCGGTGTGCTCGCCCACGCGCTTCGCGCTGATGACCGCGCGCTACCAGTACCGGCTGCGCGGCGCGGCCGAGGAGCCGATCAACAGCAGGAGCCGCGGCAGCACGACGCTGGGCCTGCCGCCTGCGCACCCCACCCTGCCCTCGCTGCTGCGCGAGGCGGGCTACCGCACGGCGCTGATCGGCAAGTGGCACCTGGGCTTTCCGCCCGCCTTCGGGCCGCTGCGCTCGGGCTACGAGGAGTTCTTCGGCCCGATGTCGGGCGGGGTCGACTACTTCACGCACTGCGACTCGGCCGGTCGCCACGACTTGTGGGCGGGCGAGGAAGACAAGCAGGAAGAGGGCTACCTCACCGACCTGTTCTCGCGCCGCGCAGTCGACTACGTGGAGCGCATGGCAAGCCGGCAGGCGCCCTTCTTCCTGAGCCTGCACTACACGGCGCCGCACTGGCCGTGGGAGACGCGCGAGGACGCCGGCCGCGTGCCGGCGGTGAAGAACAACCTCTTCGACCTGGCCGGCGGCAACATCCATGTCTACCGCCGCATGATCCATCACATGGACGAGGGTATCGGCTGGATCATGGCTGCGCTGGAGAAGCAGGGCATCGCCGACAACACGCTGGTCGTCTTCACCAGCGACAACGGCGGCGAGCGCTTCTCCGACAACTGGCCGCTGGTGGGCGGCAAGATGGACCTCACCGAGGGCGGCATCCGCGTGCCGTGGATCGCGCACTGGCCCGCCGTCATTCGCGCCGGCAGCGAGAGCGCCCAGCATTGCATGACGATGGACTGGTCCGCGACCATGCTCGAAGCCGCCGGCGCCCAGGCCGATCCGGACTACCCGCTGGATGGCGTGTCGATGCTGCCCGTGCTGCGCGATGCTTCCGCCGGCTTCCGCCGGCCGCTGCACTGGCGCATGAACCACCGCGGCCAGCGCGCCCTGCGCGACGGCGACTGGAAATACCTGCAGGTCGATGGCAACGAGTACCTGTTCAACATCCCGGCCGACGAGCGCGAGCGTGCGAACCAGGCGAGCCGCGAGCCGGAGCGGCTGGCCGCAATGCGCGCGGCCTGGGAGTCGTGGAACGCGAGCATGCCCGCCATCCCGGAGGATGCAACGGTGAGCCTGGGCTATTCGTACAAGGACATGCCGCAGCGCTGAGCGCCGGGCCGGGCCTGCTTCAGCCCGACGACGAAGACGTCTGCCCCGCGCCCGGGGCGGTGTCGTCGTCCTCCTCGGCCATACTTAGAATGTCCTGGGCCGAGAGCTTCCCGATCAGTTCCGGATGGTCGCGGTTCACATGCGCCTGGACGGCAGCGAGGAGTTCCGCATCGGTCGAGCCACGGACTGCTTCGCCGCATTCGCAGTTGATCAGCTTTCCCATGTCTTCCTCCTTGAAACGAGGGTGTCACCATGGTGCCAGACGAAGACGGAGAAAACCTTGGCGAAACATTGGCGCCCGGGGCGGAAACGCGGATCCAGCTTTGCGGACGACTGGTGGCCAAGCTCGAGGGACGCCGCATCGAGGAACTGTTGCCGGGGCGGCAAGGGCGAGTCCTCTTTGCCTATCTCGCGGCGCAACGCAGGCACGCCCTCACCCGATCGCAGCTCACTCAAGCGCTCTGGCCGGACAATCCGCCACCGGCCGCCGATGCGGCACTCAGCGCCTTGCTCACCAAGCTGCGAGGCGTGCTGGGCGCGCACGCCGTGCTCGGAAAGCAGGAGTTGCGGCTTGTGCTTCCCGCAGGTGCCTGGATCGATCTGGAAGCCGCCCTCGAGGGACTGCATCGGGCGGAGTCCGCCGCCGCGCGCCAGGACTGGACGGCTGCATGGGGGCCGGGCCGCGTCGCCTTGCACATTGCCATGCGGCCCTTTCTTCCGGGCTATGACGCAGCCTGGATCGATGCGACCCGCGAGCAACTCCAGGACGTCCTGCTTCGAGCCCACGAGTGCGTCGCCGCCACCGGTCTCGCGTTGAGCGGGAGCGAACTGACATCGGCCGCACGTTCGGCGCGCGCGCTGATGAAGCTGGCGCCTTATCGCGAATCGGGCTACCGCTTCATGATGGAAATTCTTGCGCTTCAGGGCAACGTCGGCGAGGCCTTGCTGGTCCACGAGCGCCTGCGCCGATTGCTGTGCGAGGACCTCGGCGCGTCCCCCAGTCCCGCGACGCTGGCTGTTCACAGGCGGCTTCTCCAGGGCGAGACCGCGCGCCGAGGAGGCGTGGCGCGCTGACTCGGGCGAATGGCGGCTGTTTGCGATCCAGGCCGGGCCTTGGCCTGAAGTACCGGCGCGCGAAGCCCCTCGGACGTGACCGCGACGCGAGGCGCTACAACGGCCGCACCGGCATGCACAGCGTGCACTTGAAGGCCCCCGTCTTCTCATCCATCACGAAGTCGGGGCCGTAAACCTCCAGGGGCGCGCCGTCGGCGGCCTGCCAGCCGCTGTCCGGCAGCCATTCGCACAGACGCATCCAGGCGGTGTGGATCTCCGTCGGCGGTCCGTTGAATTCGCAGCAGGCGTAGCGTCCGCCCGCCAGGGTCTGAACGCCGATCTCGCCGGCGGGCCGGAAGCCCTCGTCGACCTCGATGCAGGCGTCGTAGCGGCAGCGCGCCGGCGGCGTGACGTCGGGGTTGTCGTGGCTCACGCCGTACATCGTGCGGCGCGGCTGCATCAGCCCCTGTTCGCCGCACCAGGCGGCGAAGCGCTGCCACAGGCGCATGATGTTCGAATCGCCATAAGGCCCGACATGGCGCATGTAGGCCACGCGCACCGCCGGCAAGGTCTTGAGTTCCACTTTCATGTCGCTGTCTCCAGGTTGAGGAACATGGCCCTGAGGCCAGGAACTCTCATCGTGACGGAAGGCCGCCAGCACGGCTTGATGCGACTTGCGATCGGCTTGATGAATCTTGCTGAGCTCGACCCGATGGCGCTCGGCCCAGCCGCGGAAGGCGCCGCGCCGCCAGTCCGTGGGCGTCGTGCCGAAGTGCGCGCTGAAGGCGCGCGTGAACACCGGCGCCGAGCCGAAGCCCACGTCCAGCGCGATCGCCAGCACGGGCTCGGGCGGCAGGCCGAGCAGGCGCGCCGCCGCCACCTCCAGGCGCCGCCGCCGCACGCAGTCGGCCAGGGTCTCGCCCGTCATCGCCTGGAAGACCCGGTGGAAATGCCAGGCCGAAAAATGCGCCACGCCGGCCAGCGTGGCGAGATCCAGCGGGTCCGCCAGATGGCCGTCGATGTGGTCGATCACGCGGTTGATGCGCGCGACATAGGTGTGGCGGGGGCTGCTCACCACGCACCCCGCCACGCGCAGGGCCATGTGGGCACCTTGACTAAGATACTATTTAGATATATCTTTTCTAAATCCGATACAAGCATCCATCGACCCTCATGCGCGCTTTTCGACACTTTCCACACGGCCATCCCCGCGACGACCATGGTGACGGCCTGAGCGGCGGGCGCGGTGGCCGCGGCGGCGGTGGCCGGATCTTCGGCCACGGCGGCTTGCGCTTCGCGCTGCTGCAGCTGATCGCCAACAAGCCCAGCCACGGCTACGAGCTGATCAAGTCCATCGAGGAGCGCCTGGGCGGCCGCTACAGCCCGAGCCCGGGCATCGTCTACCCCACGCTGATCTTGCTCGAGGAACTGGGCCACGTCAGCGTCGACACCGCCGAGGGCGGCAGCCGCAAGCGCTACACCATCACCGAGGGCGGGCGCGAGTTCCTGGCCGCCAACCGCGAGATCACCGACGAGATGATGGCCCGCATGAACGGCGGCGTCGACGGCGCCGGGCCGCGCGCCGGCCGGCCGCCGCAGGTGGTGCGCGCCATCGAGAACCTCAAGCTCGCGATGCGCCTGCGTCTCGCGCGCGAACCGCTCACCGAACAACAAGCCCACGAATTCGCCGCGGTGCTCGACAGCGCCGCCCAACAACTGGAACGCATCTGAATCCCATGACCGATCTGATCTCCCCCTCCTCCGTCCCCGACCGCCTGCCGCGCCGCGTGCGCCACGAATTGCGCTTTCGCAAGCTCGAGGTGCGCGCCGTGCAGCGCGTGACGCCGCACCTGGTGCGCATCACGCTCGGCGGCGAGGAACTCGCGGGCTTCACCAGCCCCGGCTTCGACGACCATTCGAAGCTCTTCTTTCCCGATGCGCAGACTGGCGCACTGCTGTTGCCGACGGTGGGCCCGGATGGCCCTTCCTGGCCCCCGGGCGCCAAGCCCGCCATGCGCGACTACACGCCACGGCACCACGATGCGATTGCCGGCACGCTCGACTTCGACTTCGCCCTGCACGAGGCCGGCCCGGCCACCCGCTGGGCCGAGCAGGCCCGCGTGGGCGACGTGCTGGGCGTGGGTGGGCCGCGCGGCTCCTTCATCGTGCCGACGGATTTCGACTGGCACCTGCTGATCGGCGACGACACCGCCCTGCCCGCGATCTCGCGCCGGCTGGCCGAACTGCCCGCGGGCGCGCGCGTGCTGGTGCTGGCGGAGGTGGACCACGAGGCCGACCAGATTCCGCTGCCGACCCGGGCCGACCTCATGCTGCACTGGGTGCATCGGCGCAACGCCGAGCCCGGCACCGGCAGCGCCCTGCTCGACACGCTGCGCGCGCTCACCCTTCCGGCAGGCGATTTCCACGCCTGGGTCGCTTGCGAATCGGCTGTCGCCAAGGCCCTGCGAGCCCACCTGGTCGCGGAACGCGGCGCAAACCCGAAGTGGATCCGCGCCTCGGGCTACTGGCGCCGGGGCGCCGTGGCCACGCACGACACCATCGAGGATTGATGCACCCGCGCAACTGGCCGAACGCGCTAGGCCGTGCCGCCGTTTGACACCTCATTCTCGTGCGACCAGAATTTCTGCTGAGTACTTAATGACTATCAGGCTGCGAGGGATTCAGAGATGGAGATCGGACTTGCCCAATGGCAGTTCCTGCTGGCACTGCTGACGGGCGCATTGCTTCTGATCGTCGTCACGTGGATTGCCTGGCACCGTGTCTCCGAGCGGCGCGAGGCCGAGCGCCGCATTGCCGCGGCACGGGTTCGCTCCGGCCACGTGCCGCTGGAGATCCCGACCGTGCGCGGCGGGCTGATCCACGCCGGCGATTCGGTGCCCGACACCCTGCCCGAGTGGTTCATCCAGGGCAAGGGCGAGCATTCCATCGTCGACGAGCAGCCGCGCATCCGCGTGCGCTACGTCGACGCGCACGGCCGCAAGGCGGAGTGCACGATGCAGGTCGAGCACCTGGACCTGCAGAAGAAGATCCTCAGCGGGCATGGCGAGCTGCCCGGCGACACGTACCGCATCCCCCTGCACATGATCACCGGGGCGCGCATCGCCGAGTCGGGGCAGCGCTTCAACGTCGACACCTGGGTGGATGCCGTGCGCGTTGCGCGGCGGCGGCGCGGGCAAATCTAGAGTCCTGCCTCGCCCAGGCGAAACAACGGGCGTCTGCCGCGAGGCAGACGCCCGTTTCCTTATGATGCGGGCCCGGCCGCCGTTGTGGCCTCGCACCGATCCACTGCCCTGATGACCCTCCCCGCGACAGCGCCTCACACGCCCATGATGAGCCAGTACCTGGCTCTCAAGGCGGACCATCCCGACACCCTGCTGTTCTATCGGATGGGCGACTTCTACGAGCTGTTCTACGCCGACGCCGAAAAGGCCGCGCGCCTGCTCGACATCACGCTCACGCAGCGCGGCCAGTCGGCCGGGCAGCCGGTGGTGATGTGCGGCGTGCCCTTCCACTCGGTCGACACGTACCTGGCGCGGCTGATCAAGCTCGGCGAGTCGGTGGCCATCTGCGAGCAGGTCGGCGAGGTGGGCGCGACCAAGGGACCGGTGGAGCGCAAGGTGGTGCGCGTGGTCACGCCCGGCACGCTGACCGACGTCGAGCTGCTGCAGGACAAGAGCGACTCGCTGCTGCTCGCGGTGCATGCAGGCAGCCGCAACTTCTGCGGCCTGGCCTGGCTCAGCGTCACCGGCGCCGAGCTGCGCCTGGCCGAATGCCCGGCCGATGCGCTGGAAGCCTGGATCGCGCGCGTCGGGCCGAGCGAGCTGCTCTACAGCGCGGAGGTCACGCCCGGCTTCGAGCAGCGCCTGAAGGCGGCGCGCAACGGCGCGGCCTTCACGCTCTCGGTGCGGCCGGCCTGGCAGTTCGACGGCGGCCTGGGCGAGCGCAAGCTGTGCGAGCAGATGGGCAGCAACAGCCTCGCGGCCTGGGGCGCGGAAGCGCTGGTCAATGCCCATGCGGCCGCGGCCGCGCTGCTGGGCTACGCCGAGCACACGCAGGGCCGCGCGCTGTCGCACGTGCAGCGGCTCGCGGTCGAGCGCGACGGCGAGCTGATCGAACTGCCGCCCACCACGCGCCGCAACCTGGAGCTGGTGCAGACGCTGCGCGGCGAGGATTCGCCCACGCTCTTCTCGCTGCTCGACACCTGCATGACGGGCATGGGCAGCCGGCTGCTCAAGCGCTGGCTGCTGGCGCCGCGCCGCGACCGCAGCGAAGCGCAGGCGCGGCTGGGAGCCATCGCGGCGCTGCAGTCCGCTCCGCTGGGCAGCACCGCGGCGCCGTGGCGCCTGCTCCGCGACCGCCTCAAGAACACCAGCGACGTGGAACGCATCGCCGCGCGCATCGCGCTGCGCCAGGTGCGCCCGCGCGAGCTGGTCGCCCTGCGCATGGCGCTGGCCAAGGCGCAGGAGCTGGCGCCGGCGCTGCCCGATGCCTCGCCGCTGCTCACGCGAATGGCCGGGCAGCTCGCGCCGCCGCCCGGCTGCGTCGAGCTGCTGGTCGCGGCCGTCCACCCCGAGCCATCCGCACTGGTGCGCGACGGCGGCGTGATCGCCTGCGGCCATGACGCCGAGCTCGACGAGCTGCGCGCCATCAGCGAGAACAGCGACGCCTTCCTGGTGCAGCTCGAGGCCAGCGAGCGCGAGCGCACCGGCATCTCGAACCTGCGCGTGCAGTTCAACCGCGTGCACGGCTTCTACATCGAGGTCACGCAAAGCGCGCTCTCCAAGGTGCCGGACAACTACCGCCGCCGCCAGACGTTGAAGAACGCCGAGCGCTTCATCACGCCCGAACTCAAGGCCTTCGAGGACAAGGCGCTGTCGGCGCAGGACCGTGCGCTGGCGCGCGAAAAGTGGCTCTACGAGCAACTGCTCGATGCGCTGCAACCCTCGGTCGCGGCACTGACGCGGCTCGCGGGCGCGCTGGCCGCGCTCGATGCGCTGTGTGCCTTGGCCGAGCGCTCGCACACGCTGCACTGGCGTCCGCCTTCCTTCGTGGCCCATCCCTGCATCGAGATCGAGAAGGGCCGCCATCCGGTGGTCGAGGCCCGGCTGGCCGAGAAATCATCGGGCGCTTTCATTGCGAACGACACGCGAATGGGTCCGCAACAACGCCTGCAGGTGATCACCGGCCCCAACATGGGCGGCAAGTCCACCTACATGCGGCAGGTGGCGATCATCGTGCTGCTTGCCTCCATCGGCTCGCACGTGCCGGCCGATGCCTGCCGGCTCGGGCCCATCGACGCCATCCACACCCGCATCGGCGCGGCCGACGACCTGGCCAACGCGCAGTCGACCTTCATGCTGGAAATGACGGAGGCCGCGCAGATCCTGCACGGCGCCACCGCCCATTCGCTGGTGCTGATGGACGAGATCGGCCGCGGCACCAGCACCTTCGACGGCCTGGCGCTGGCCGCCGGCATCGCGGCCCAGCTGCACGACCGCACGCGCGCCTTCACGCTCTTCGCGACCCACTACTTCGAGCTGACCGAGTTCCCCGCCACGCACCATGGCGCCGTGAACATGCACGTCAGCGCCACCGAGGCGGGGCGCGACATCGTCTTCCTGCACGAGATGCAGCCGGGACCGGCGAGCAAGAGCTACGGCATCCAGGTCGCACGCCTGGCCGGCATGCCGGCCGCGGTGGTCAACCATGCACGCCAGGCGCTCGAAGCGCTGGAGGCCCAGCAGCAGCAGGCCCGCGCGCAGGTCGACCTGTTCGCGCCGCCGCCGGCGGTGGAGGCGCTGCCGGCCAGCGCCGTAGAATCCGCGCTGACGGCGCTCGATCCCGACACCTTGAGCCCGCGCGAGGCGCTCGAAGCGATCTACACCTTGAAGAAACTCCACGCGCGCGAGCACGGTTAGGGCCTGTTAACACATGACTTACTGCGTAGGCATCAAACTCAACGCCGGCCTGGTGTTCCTCTCCGACTCTCGGACCAACGCGGGGGTGGATCACATCAGCACCTTCCGCAAGATGATCGTGTACGAGCAGCCGGGCGACCGCGTCATGGTGCTGCTGTCGGCCGGCAACCTGAGCATCTCGCAGTCGGTACGCGAGATTTTGCAGATCGAGGAGCTGCGCGAAGTCCGCAGGACGGGCGACGAGGGCGATGACGCCGAGGACGGCCAGCCCATCACCATCTGGAACGCCAAGAGCATGTTCGACGCCGCGCGCGTGCTGGGCTCGGCGGTGCGCCATGTGTACGACCGCGACGCCGAGGCGCTCAAGCATGCGGGCCTGGAGTTCAACGTCTCCTTCATCTTCGGCGGGCAGGTCAAGGGCGAAGGCATGCGCCTGTTCCTGGTGTACGCGGCCGGTAATTTCATCGAGGCCACCACCGAAACGCCCTACTTCCAGGTCGGCGAGTCCAAGTACGGCAAACCGGTGCTCGACCGCGTGCTGACGCCCGACACCCCGCTGGACGAAGCCGCCAAGTGCGCCCTGGTCTCGATGGACTCCACCATGAAGTCCAACCTCTCGGTTGGCCTGCCATTGGACCTGGTGGTGTACGAGGCCAATCGCCTCGAGACCGACAAGGTGGTCTGCATCGACGCCGACAACCCGTACTACCGCATGGTGCACAGCAGCTGGGGCCAGAAGCTGCGCGAGGTGTTCGACAGCATCGACGACCCGGTCTGGGACGACACCTATGCCGAGCATCCGCTCAAGATGCCGGCCACGCGCCACAGCCCGCTGCGCAAGATCTCGACGCCGGAAGAAAAGCTCATCTGAGCGCATGACGCGCCGGCCGCGATCGAGATGCGCGATCGCGCCCCCTCCAACACCCCGCCCAGCGGCCTCGCGCCGCCCCCCGTCAAAGAGGATTAATCCACGGCGGGATCAACGCGTGCGGGCCAAGCGGCTCAAGCCGTAGCCGCGCACCCGTGCTCCTCGACAGCACGGTGCTCGCCCCCCTGCCGCCGCCGAAACCAGGTGCCTGCCGACAGAGGAAATCCGCCGCCGATCGACGTTGGCGGGCCAACCGGCCCAAGCTGTCAATGAACACATGATCCGCGACATGCAACCTGACGGGCATGCAGCAATTCGCCAGGAACCGCGCACGACCCGTGCAGCCGGCGCGTGGCCTGAAGCGGGCCACACGCGGCACTCCGCGCCGTGACCCACCGCGCCGCGGCGACTTGGCTCCTCCGGGCCTATCGACCCGGCGAGCGAAAGACAACACTGAAGTCAAGCCGGTGATCGAGCGAGACCGATCCCGTGGCCAGATTCCAGAGTCGTCTCGCATCAGTTCAGGAGCTTCGCCGTGACCAGCACGACACTCGACACCGAACTCATGCAGCGCGCATTGCAGGAGATCGACCAGTTGCTCTGCGCGCTCGAAGCGCCTGCCAGGGCACATCAATGCCTGCCGCGCGACGAATTCTCCGCAGCACCTTACGAACAGCCGGGCGCCCGGCAGGCGCCCACGCCGTCGGCGGTGTATTTCTGCCTGACCTCCGCGAGTGCGCTGCTGGAGGTGAGCCGCTCTTTGCTGAGCCACCTCGACGTGCTCCCGGCCGACACGCGCCCAGCCAACTGGAGCTCGCTGAGCGCGGCGTCCAAGGCGGCCGGCCAGTCGGCCTTCCTGGCTTCCGTGATGCTGGCGGCATCCCCGGCAAGCGATGCTGCACCGACCTCACCGGACGACATGTGGGCACCGACGCGAGCCTGCCGCCCTGCTGCCGTGCCGATACCGCCAAGGGGCGCATCGGCCGGCATGAGCTTCAAGACGAAGCTTCGAAACCTGTTCGATGCAGTCGCCGCCTAGCAGGCGGAAACCGTCGATACGCAGCGGCCCATGAGGCCTCCCCACTAGCCCCTCTGCGGGACTAGCCCCTTCCAAGTTTTCTTCGCCAGGTTCTTTGCGCCTTCGCATGGCGCAGGGGGACTTTTTTTCCTTTTTTTCCTATTAGGAGACACAGCTTGAAAAAGATAGACAAAAGAAGCGCCCTTCTGCTCTTCGTTGCAGCGGGAGCGCTCGCCGGTTGCGGGGGTGGAGGGAGCGGCCCGGGCGGCGGCTTCGTCCCATCGCAAAGCGCGGAGCCGATGCCGGCTTCGACCGCTGCTGCGCCGGCTGAAGCGACAGCGGCGGCGGCGGTCGAGCCGGCCGCGGACAAGGAGGCAGAGGCACTCGGCAAGCTCGACGCCTCGTGGATCAAGGTCGCAAACGAGGGCCAGACCATGAGCCTGGCCGTGTCGACGGTGGTGCAATACGGCGCGAACTCGTCCTGGACCAGCAAGACACTGTCCGGCACGGTGGCTTGCGACAACGCCACCTTCGGCGACCCGCTGCAGTTCGTGGCGAAGGCGTGCTACGTGCAAACGCCTGCACCTGCACCCGCTCCCGCACCGGCCACCGCACCTGCCGCAGGAACCGTGCTCGCCAAGGAAGGCTCATCGTTCTCGGTGCCTGCCCCGACACTCGTCAAGTACGGCGCCGACACGCGCTGGGTCACCAAGACTGTCACAGGAACGGCCGCTTGCACCAATGCATTTTTCGGCAGCGACCCCGCGTTCATGACAGCGAAGTCATGCATCGCCGCGGGCCCCGCAACTGCTCCTGCTCCCGCCCCTGCTCCTGCCCCGGCTCCTGCTCCTGCTCCTGCCCCGGCTCCTGCTCCTGCTCCTGCTCCTGCCCCTGCCCCTGCCCCTGCCCCTGCCCCTGCTCCCGCTCCCGCTCCCGCTCCCGCTCCTGCTCCCGCTCCTGCACCAGCCCCTGGCAGTGCCCTGCCCGGAGACATCGTCGACAGTGCCGGTACGGTGGTTCCCAGCGCCTACGCGGCGATGGCCTACAAGTTCAACTCCGATGCGGGCGTGATCTACAAGTACGGGGCGCCCGCGACCAAGAGCGGCGTGCAGACACTGCAAGAGCGCGCGGACGTCGGCACGATGAGCGGCATCGGCTCGGTCTACCAGTTGGGCCGCGAGGACTCCACGAACAACATGTACGTGTCGATCCACGCTGCCGCCATCGGCGTTCCCACCTCCGGGCAGAGCGTGGAGAGCTCCGTGGCCTGGCTCCAGAACTCGGCCACCGACCGGCGCACCTTCCAGCAGCGCCCGCAGTTGCTGTGGCAGCAGCGTCGGCTGCTGCCGACCTCCATCGACGACTATGTTTCCACGGGCGTGCTGGCGAAGAACGATGCGGCCGACCTGCCGGTCTGCGAGCACCGCGGCGAGAACGCCGCCGATTCCCCCGCCACCCGTCTGTCGTTGGTATGTACCCAGGGCAGCCCGACCAAGCCGGCCAAGCTGTACACGGTGGGCACCCTGACTGCACAGAACCGCGCCTCGACCTCGTTCAAGCTGGGCTTCGTGCCGACCGCCGTCGCGGTCACGGGTGGCGGCGAATTCGCCCTGGTGTCAGGATGGGACGTGCCGAACACGAAGGGCCAGGTGGCCATCGTCTCCCTCGGCTCGGCCCCCCAGGACTGGAAGCCGGGACAGGCCCGCTACGACTGGTGGCACGGCTGGATGGACATGATGCACCCGGGCTTCCCCGACCAGGGCAACTACGTGTTCATGAAGGTCATCGGCTACGTCGATCTGCCTTCGGAGATGAAGGCGCCCACCGCCATCGCCGCCACCACCGGCATTCACCCCTACACGTCGATGCTGAAGTACGACGCCAGCGGCAACATCTCCAACTTCCAGATGCTGGACTCGCCGATGGCGAACAACCGGGCGAAGATGCTGCCGGGCGGCGAGGACTACGAGCGCTATGCCAAGGGCGGCGTTGCCGTCGTGGTCTCCAAGAGCGAAAAGCGGGCGGCATTCATCGACCTGGGCCCGCTGTTCAAGTACACGAACGACATGTACCTGGGCAGCGCCGCCTCGAACCTCGAGACCCAGAACGTCGGGCTGGCCGCCAACCAGTGGCCGTACCTGCTGGCCGACAAGCCGCAGGCGATGCCTGCGGTGGTGAAGACCGCCACGCTCAGCCGGCGCCCGACCGCCCTGTGGACCACCGCCACCCGAAGCTACTGGAGCAAGGACGACCAGGTCCGGATTTCGGCCTATCCGTTCTGGAAGCCTGATCCGCAATACGCGCGCGCTGCCATCGCCGTCGAGGGCGGGGAACTGCAGCTGTTCTCGCTCGGCCGCTACGCCGCCGGCACCAAGCCGACGACGCCGGCGCCGGCGGACATCCAGCAGGTGGGCACGGTCACGGGCGTGGGGGACAACATCACGCACATGGCGGCAGCCAAGGACTACGGTGGCGTGGCCGATCCGATCAACGACCTGATCCTCTTCACCGACCGGGCCAACCGCCGCTGGGGCTGGGTCAAGCTCTCGAACGCGGGCGATACCGCAGCCACGGGCAGCGTGCTGCGCACGATGGAGGACTCGCGGGTCGATCCGATCATGGTCACCATGGCCGACAACTACTCGACGCAGGGCGACATCCTGACGGTGGCCGACTATGCGGGAGCGAGCATTGCCAACTACCGCTTCGGCGACGTGATCTATCCCGACGCGAGCAGCGGCTTCTGCACCCAGGCGGGGGCCTGCCCGACGTTTACCCACCTTGGAGAGTTCGCCGGCAAGCTGGCGCTGCCCTTCAAGCCGACCTCGGTGCACAGCTCGAACGTGCCGTGATGCGCTGAATTCATCGACGACCCCGGGCCCCAGCTTCGACTGGGGCTTTTTTTTAGCTATTTCAGCTTATCGGAATTAAGTATTCATTGGCCGCATGGAGGAGTCGCAACGTCTTTAAACTAATTTCTTAAGGAAATTACTTTCATCGAGCCGCCGTTCGATATCCGCGGCCACGACGTGAACAAGTGCCTGTCTTGCCGCCTTTGATTTCGCGCAAAAGAGTTCGCTGAATCGACAATAACGTCAATCCAGAAATTTATTGAAATTAGAGGCAATACAGACGACGTTCAGTACATGCAGCTTACCTAAGTACTCAAAAGAACCGACGCAAGTCGGTTGCAGCTCTGACGATCGAATCGCAGTGGCACCGTGATGAGGAAAGGCGACACGTGGGCGTTCTCTTGAAGAACGATAAGGCTGTCGCCGCGGTCCGGTCGGGTTCGATGTCCGGCGGCCTCGAGCCGCACACCACGCAAAGGGTCGAGCACGGGCCACGTGCCACATCCCTCTAGCCCACGGGGCGATCAGCCTCTCCCGTTTCAGAAATTCTTTTATCGATTTCTTTGCGCCCTTTGCAGGCGCAGGGGATTTCTTTTTTCTCGTTCACAGGACGACCAGGAGATTCAGTGTGAAAAAAATCAACAAAAACGCGCTTTTGCTTTTTGTTGCAGCAGGCGCACTCGCGGGCTGCGGAGGCGGCGGAAGCGGCTCGGGCGGAAGCTTCGCTCTTCCTCAGAGCACGGATGCGGCGACAGCTTCGCCGGCTGCATCCACGACCGCACCGGCGGTCGAGCCCGCCGCAGACAAGGAGGCGGCGCTCGGCAAGCTGCTCGATGCGAGCTGGGTCAAGGTCGCCAACGAAGACCAGGGATTCAACCTGGCCGCTCCGACGGTGGTGCAGTACGGCGCGAACTCGACCTGGACCAGCAAGCAGCTGTCCGGCGCGGTGGCCTGCAACAACGCCACCTTCGGCGACCCGCTGCCGTTCGTGGCGAAGGCGTGCTATGTGCAACCCGCTCCCGCGGGAACCTTGCTCGCCACCGAAGGGACCTCATTCACGGTGGCTGTTGCCACACTGGTGAAGTACGGCGCCGACACACGCTGGATCACGAAGGAAGTCGTCGGAGCAGCGGGCTGCACGAACACATTCTTCGGCAAGGACCCTGCGGTCATGACGGTGAAGTCATGCATCTCGGCCGGCCCTGCGACGGCTGCGGCTCCTGCGCCGGCTCCCGCTCCCGCTCCCGCTCCCGCTCCCGCGCCTGCTCCCGCGCCTGCGCCTGCTCCTGCGCCCGAACCTGCTCCAGTTGTCGCACCCAAGCCTGCGCCCGCACCGTCGGCGCTCGCCGGCGACGTGGTGGACAGCTCCGGTTCGATCGTTGCAAGCGCCTACGAGAGCATCGCCTACAAGTTCGGCCTGCCCGAGGGCGTCGCGTACCGCTTCGGGCCGGCGGCCAGCAAGACCGGCGTCGGCACATTGCCTTTGCAGGCGGACGTGGGCGCGATCAACCACGGGCCCGGCAACGATCTCTACTACCAGCTCGGCGCGGAGAACAACGCCGCGTACAACTACTACGTGAGCATCCATGGCGCGGCGATCGGCACGCCCGCCAGCGGGAGCTCGCTGTCGAACGCGCTGGGGTGGTTCCAGTCGCAGGCGACCGACCGGGTGACGTTCATGCAGCGCCCGCAGTTGTTGTGGCAAGACCGGCGACTGCTGCCGAGCGCGATCGATCAGTACTACGCCTCTGGCGTGTTGTCGCCGAACGACCCCGCAGACCTGCCCATCGTCGAAGACCGCGGCGAGAACGCAGCGGACAGCCCCTCGACGCGCCTCTCGCTGATTGCGACGCAGGGCAGTCCGACGAAGGCGGCGACGATCTTCACGGTCGGCACGTACACGGCGCAGAACCGCGCCAGCGTCAAGCTCGCCCTCGGCAAGGTGCCGACCGCCATCTCCGTGACCGGAGGCGGCGAGTTCGCCTTCGTCACGGTGTGGGACACCCTCAACCACAAGGGCCAGGTCGCCGTGATCTCGCTCGGCGGCAGCTGCCAGGGCTGCACGCTCAACGGCCCCAAGTACGACTGGTGGCACGACTGGATGGACATGGTGCATCCCGGCTTCTTCAACCAGGGCAACTACATCTTCATGAAGGTGCTCGGCTACGTCGATCTGCCCGCCAACATGAAGGCCCCGACCTCCATCAAGGTGACGACCGGCATGCATCCGTATGCGGCCGTCGTCTACACCAGCAACGGCGGCCTGTCGGGCATGGCCAAGGAAGCCTCGCCGATGGCCGGCAACCGGGCCAAGCTGCTGCCCGGCGGCGAGTACTACGAGAAGTACGCCAAGGGCGGCGTGGCCGTGGTGGCTTCGAAGTCGGAGAAGACCGTGGCCTTCATCGACCTCGGCCCCCTCTTCAAGTACACCAACGACATGTACCTGGGAAGCGCCGCGAGCAACCTGGAGACGCAGAACGTCGGACCCGCCTCCACCCAGTGGCCTTACCTGCTGGCAGATCGTCCGCAGGCCACGCCGACGGTCATCAAGACGATCACGCTGGCCGACAAGCCGACGAGCGTGCTGACGACCTCGACCTACAACCACTGGAGCAAGGACGATCGGCGTCGCATGGCGCCGCCGAACGACATGTACTGGGAGGCGAATCCGCACTACCCGCGCGCATGGATTGCCACGGAAAACGGCAAGCTGCACATGTATGCCCTGGGGGCGTATGTGCAGGGGCCCAAGCCGGCGACCGGCACGCCCGCCGAGATCGCGGAAGTCGGCGTCGTGACAGGCCTCGGCAGCAACGTCACGCACCTGGCCGCGGCCAAGGACTACCCGAACCAGACCGATACCCTCAACACGATGCTGATCTTCACCGATCGGGCCAACCGCAAGTGGGGCTGGGTCAAGTTCGCCGGCGACGGCAACAGCGGCACCATCCTGCGCACGATGGAAGACTCCCGCGTCGATCCGATCATGGTGACGATGTCCGACAACTACTCCACGCGGGGCAACATCGTGAGCGTGGCGAACTACAGCGGCCAGAGCATCGACAACTACCGCTTCGGCGACCTGATCTACCCCGACACGATCTTCTGTTCCGCGGCCGGCGCCTGCCCGACGCTTGCACCCAACGGCGAGTACGCCGGCAAGCTGGCCCTGCCCTTCAAGCCGTTCGCGGTGCACTCGTCGAACGTGCCGTGAGGTCTGCGGCGTCGGCCTCGTGCGGGATGTGCCGGCGAGCACCGGTCATCGAGCGACAGCCGCCGCGACGGCGCAGCGCCTATTCGGCCCACACGACGGCCCCGCTCCACGCGGTGGCCAGCACCACGATGCCGAAGGCAATGCGGTACCAGGCGAAGGGCACGAAGCTGTGGCTGCTGATGTACTTCAGCAGCCAGCGCACGCAGAGCCACGCGCTCGCGAAGGAGAAGACGAGACCGACCGCGAACAGCGGCAGGTCCGCCGCCGACAGCAGCGCCCGCTCCTTGTAGAGGCTGTAGGCGCCGGCGCCGATCAGCGTCGGGATCGCGAGGAAGAAGGAGAAGTCCGTCGCCGCCTTGCGCGACAGGCCCAGCAACATGCCGCCGATGATGGTCGCACCGCTGCGGCTGGTGCCCGGGATCATCGCGAAGCACTGCACCAGGCCGACCTTGAGCGCGTCCCAGGGCGTCATGTCGTCCACGTGCTCCACGCGCACCGCACCGGGCGGGCGCTTCTCGGCCCAGAGGATGATGAAGCCGCCGATGATGAAGGTGCTGGCGACCACCACCGCGGTGAACAGGTGCGCCTTGATCAGCTTGCCGAACAGCAGCCCCAGCATCACCGCGGGCAGGAAGCCGATCAACACGTTGAGCACCAGGCGCTGTGCCTTGTGCTGCCGCGGCAACGCCACCAGGGTGGAATGGATCTTCTGCCAGTAGACGATGATCACGGCGAGGATGGCGCCGGTCTGGATCGCGATGTCGAAGACCTTGGCCTTGTCGTCGTCGAACCCCAGCAGCGAACCCGCCAGGATCAGATGGCCGGTCGACGAGATGGGCAGGAACTCGGTCAGTCCCTCGACGATGCCCATGATGGCGGCCTTGGCCAGCAAAACGATATCCACGCGCGCTCCTTTCAAGAGCGCCGATTATCGCGAGGACCTCGGTCAGCTTCCGTTCAGCACGCCTCGTCTACCAACGCACCTTGAGGCCCACGGAACCGTTGAGCTGCGACTTCACGCGGGTGTCTCCGCCCGATGCCCACTGCTTGCCGAGCTCGCCGTACAGGCTGGTCGATTCGCTCAGCCTCAGCGTGAAGCCTGCGGCCAGCTCGCTGGAGGTGCTGCCGGTGCTGCTGGCGATGGCCGTGCTGGCCGCCGGGTTGATGAAGCGGGTGCTGTCGTTGCCGCCCGAGGCGCGGTACAGGTTCACGCGCGCATAGGGCTGCAGCCGGCCTGCACGGGTGGCGATGTCGCCCTTCACGCGCACGCCCACGCGGGCGAGCCAGTGGCTGTCGCGCTCCTGGCGCACGCGTGCGCCGGCGATGTCCACGTCGTCGAGGTCCAGGCGCTGATGCACCAGCTGCGCCTGGGGCTCGATCTGCCAGCCTTCGCCGAGCGCGAAGGACTGGCCGATCTCCAGGGAGGCGCTCAGGCTGCTGCCCTTGCCCTTGGTGCGCAGGGTGGTCTGCGGCTTGACCTCGTAGCGGTGGCGCCCGGCCTGCAGCACGGCATCGGCGTAGAAGCCGCTGTCGTTGCTGTAGGTGGCGTAGCCGCCCAGGTACTGGCTGCGCAGGTCGTTGCTGCCGACGGCCAGGTTGGCGACGCCGCGGGCGAAGCCCCGGACCTGGAGCTCGCCATCGAGCTGGCCGGCGTAGAGGCCGGCGCGCCAGTGGGGGGCGGTCCACAAGTCGGTGCCGGCCTGCAGGCCGCTCAGGCGGCCGTCGCTTTGCGGGCTGACGGTGCCGCCTTGCTGGATGTTGCGGCGGGTGCTGAGCACGCGGCCCCAGGCGCGGCGCTCGCCGGTGGCGGGCGTCGATGCGCTGCCCGTCTTCACGTCATCGTCGCCGAGGCGCTGGTGCAGGTTGCCGAGCATCGCGAGGTTGCCCTGGCGCAGCTGCTCGGGCAGGGCTGCGAAGAGGGGCACTTCGGCGCGGTAGGTGGGCACCTGGATGGGTGCCGCGGCTGGGGCCGGGGGCGGGGATGAGGGACCCGCAGGGGCCGGAGGCAGCCCCGGCGAAGGTGGGTCAACGGCTGTGGGCGGGGCCGGTGGGGCCGGTGGGGCCGGTGGAATGATGGTGCTGGTGGAGCGCAGGTACCAGTTCTCTCCGGCACCTGCGGCGTCGCCCGCCTGCAGGCGGTATTCATACGCGCCCGCATCCACATGACCTCCCTGCAAGGCGAACGCATCCTTGGTGCTCTGCGCGGTGGTGGTGGCGCCATTGAGGGCGCTCACGAGCTCGATGCCGTTGCCGCTGGTGAGCGCGCCCAGGCCGCCGAGGTTGACGACCTGCACGGTGGTGTTTCCGCTGGCGACGGCACTCGGGCCGCTCAAGACGAGCCGGTCGCTCGCACTGGTGCTGCCCCCCAGGAAGGTGCCCAGGCGCAGAAGGCCGTTGTTGCCCACGTAAGGGCCGGTGACGGTCAGGGTGGTGCCAGCAGCAGCGCCGATGAGCGAGACGGTGCCGGCGTTCGTGAGGCCCGCCACGCTCTGGCTGAAGCCGGCGAGGTCGAGCATGGCACCGGAGGCGACGCTGTGGGCCGAGGCCGGGCTGAAGGTGTTGGGCACACCGGCGCGCAAGGTGCCTTCGGTGACGGCAGTGGCGCCCGTGTAGGTGTTGGCACCCGAGAGGATGAGGGTGCCGCTGCCGATCTTGCTCAGGTCCCCAGGCCCGGTGATGGCGCCCGTGAGCGTGGCCGTGAAGGGACCGGTGTCGACGATCGGATCGACGGCTTCGGTGAAGGCAACGGAATTGGCCAAGGTCAGCCCATCGGCGGCAAAGCGCAGCGTGGTGCCTTCGTGCATGGCGAGCTCGCCGGTGCCCAGCGCGCGGTTGTTGCGCACGGCGACACCGCCCTCCTTCAGGTCGGTGCCGCCGCTGTAGCTGTTCTCGCCGCTGAGCGTCAAGGTGCCTGCACCGGTCTTGGTCAGGCCGCCGGCGCCGCCGATCACGCCATGGTGCGTCAACGCCGTGCCCGCGACTGTGTCGAGGGTTCCGCCTTGCGCGTCGAGTGTGGTGGCGCGGTTCATCGAGAAGTCGGCGGTGGTCTTCAACGTGCCGCCGTTGAAGCCCAGACTCCCTGCCGCATCGCCGAGGTTTGCATTGCTGGAAGCGGAGACCACGCCCGCATTCAAGGCAGTGCCCCCGGCGTAGCTGTTGGTGCCCGCGAGGGTCAGCGTGCCGCCACCCGTCTTGACGAGGCCACCTGCGCCGCTGACGATGCCGCTCGCCGTGAGATCGGCATCGGTCTGCAAGGTACCGCCTCCCGCGCCGAGGCTGACGCTTCGCGCGGTGGTGAAGGCACCGCCGGTGCGCAGCGTGCCGCCATCGAGCTTCAGCAAGCCCGAGGCTGCGCCCAGGTTCTGGTCGGAGGAGATCGACACCGTGCCCCCTGAGACGGTGGTGCCGCCCGCGTAGCTGTTGCTCCCCGTCAGGGTCAATGCGCCGGCGCCGGTCTTGGTGAGCGTGCCGCTTCCCGTGATGGTGTTCGCCAGCGTTCCGTCGCCGGACTGATCGATCCGCAGCGCAGCGTTGTTGGTGATGGTGCCGCTGCCGAAGTTTCCGGCCCCGCCGGCCAGCGTGCCGGCGCTGATGACGGTGCCGCCCGGGTAGGTGTTGGCACCCGACAGCACCAGCGTGCCCGCGCCTTCCTTCCTCAAGGAACCGTGCTTGGCCAGCGCCTGACCGACGCTGAAGGTCGCGTCGCCCTCGACGATGTCGAAGCCGCCGCCGTCCGAGCCCCAAATGACGAAACGCGACGTGGACGTGAAATCTGTGCCGGTGATTTGCAAAGTGCCGCCGTCGAAGGCGAGCACGCCGAATGCGCCCAGATTGGCATCGGAAGACACCGACACCTTGCCGCCCCACAGACTGGTCCCGCCGCCGTAGGTGTTGGCCCCGGCAAGGGTCAAGGTGCCGGGGCCCATCTTGATCAAGCCTCCCGAGCCCGACATGACACCCGTGGTGGTCAAGTCGGCATCGGTCTGGAAGCGCCCGGCGTTTTCCATCGTAATGGCGCGAGCGGTCGTAACGTCCGCGGTGGTCTGCAATGTGCCACCGTCGAGTGTCAGCGCGCCCGCGACTGCGCCGAGGTTGTGGTCTGCGGAGATCGAAAGCGTACCGCCGGTGACCCTGGTACCGCCGCTGTACGTGTTGGCTCCCGAGAGAACCAGGCGTCCATCGCCGCCCTTGACAAGGCCACCGCTGCCGGAGATGGCACCGGCAAAGCTCGTGGCGCCGGACCGGTTGAAGGCAAGGGTCGCGTTGTTCACCACGTCGCCGGACAGCGAGCCTGTGTTGCCACCATCGCCGATCTGCAAGGTGCCGGCGGAAATCGTGGTGCCCCCTCCATGGCCGGCGGCCCCGGTGACGACAAGAGAGCTCCCGCCCGTCTTGATCAGTCGGCCTGCGCCCGAAATATCGCCGCTGAGCAGCATGTCCGCCTGCGTCTCGAACGATCCTCCACCGGCACCGAGCGTGACAGCCCGGCTCGAGGACACCACACCGTCGTTGCGCAGCGTTCCGCCGTCGAAGGCCAGCATGCCCGAGGCTGTGCCCAGTTGGTTGTCCGACGAGATCGACAGCACGCCACCTTGGAGCTCAGTGCCGCCGCCATGGGTATTGGTGCCACTCAGCGTCAACGTACCATCGCCCCGCTTGATCAACTTGCCGGAGCCCGTGACGTCGCCCTGCCAAGTGCCGCTGAAGCCATGGGTGTCGAACGTGCCGCCCGCTGGGCCCAGGGCGACGGACCGCGTGGAGTTGAAGCCCGCGAGGTATCGCAAGGTACCGCCGTTCAAGTCCAGCTGATTGCTGCGTCCGAGACTGGCGTCGCTGCCCGTGCTGACCGTGCCTTGGTTGACCTGGACGCTTCCGGAAAAGCCCGCGGTGCCGTTGAGTTGCAATAGCCCTTCGCCGGTCTTGATCAGCCCCCAACGACCCGCATTCGCGTCTGTCCCGCCAAGCGCACTCTGGTCGGCGACGGTGCCGGTGTCCAGCACTGCGGACACGCCCGCACCGGGAGCGATGCCGAGGTTTCCATTGCCCTGCAGGAACAGGCTGCTGCCTCCGCTGCTTCCATTGCCGCCCGCTTCTCCAGGCTGCAGGCCGGGGCCGCCGCCGCCGCCAGCAACCGCATTGTTCTGAAAACCGCTATTGCCGGCGATCGTCAGGCTCCCGCCTTCCCGCACGAACACGGCACCGCCGAAGCCGGCGCCGCCGCCGCCGCCGCCTGCGGCATCGTTGTCTGCGCCTCCACCGCCGCCGCCGAATCCGGCTGTTCCCGAATTTCCGCCGCCACCACCACCGAAGCCACCACTGCCACCCCGGCGCGCACGCCTGCCTTCACACCCGCCCCCTCCGCCTCCGCCGAAGCCTCCATTGCCACCGATGCCGCAACTCGAACTGGTACCGGCACCGCCGCCGCCACCAAAATCCCCGCCGGTGCCGCCGCCGCCCAGGTTCACCCCTCCTCCGCCGCCAGCAAAAGCGCTAACGCCATCTCCGCCCTGCCAAGGTCCAGTAGCTTGAGGATTGCCGGGCGCCCCTCCCGAGCCTGTCAGCGCACCACCCGGCGATCCGGGGTTCACGTTGCCACCGCCGTAACCGCCCCCACCGCCCAAGCCGCCACCTGCAGCGCTCGCCGGTGAACGGTTGGCGCCATTCCCCTCCATGCCACCACCGCCGCCCGAGCTCGTGCCATTGCCGCCGCTTCCTCCGATGGCGCGATTGCCGTCGAATTGAACATTGGTGAGCGTCACCGCTGCGCCAGCGTCGACGAACAGGCCTCCTCCTGCGCCCATGCCGCCGCCACCGTTGCCGCCGCCCGATCCGCCTTGCGCCGTGGCATGCGTGATCGCCAGGTCGAAGATGTCGACTTTTCCCTGGTGGACGAAGAAGCCGCGATGGGCCTCGTTGCCGCTCAAGGCGTGTCCATTGCCGTGGATGGTGATGCTGTGTGTGATCGGCTGCAGGTTGGATGAAAGCGTGATGTTGCCTTCGAACACGATGGAGTCGCCGTCCACCGACGCTTCGAGTGCAGTTCGCAGTTCGGCCTCGTCCGCCACCGTGTAGCTGGCGCCGAAGGCAGCAGGACTGAAGAGGCCGACGGACAGCGCGCAAACCGCGCTTGCCTTGCCCGATGCACTCGCAAGTTCGGAGACGACTTGACGCAGGCCGAGGGTGCGGTTGAAGACCAGGCGGTAGATGCGATTCATTGAGGCTTCTGCTTATGTCGGCGGATCCCGGAGGACACGGCGGCAAATGCTACGAAGTCTCTCTATCGCTATCAGACTGATGCGACAAAAAGCGAGAATTCAGTTCTGACGCATGGGCCTCACCGAACTTGGCGAGGAATGAAAGTCGGCGAATGACCTCGACCACCCGAGGTCGAGGTCGTCCGGTGCGAACGCCTGGGCCGGCGCTTCGCCAGCAGAATTGCCTGTTGTCAGCGCCCCTGGTTCAGGCGGCTCAGCCCCAGGTCGGTCAGCATGCAGGTGCCTTGGCGGTCCGTGGTCACCAGGCCGTTGGAGCGCAGGCGGCTGGAGACCTTGATGGTCTCGGTGGGGTGCCGCTTGGCAATGGCGTCGCGCAGCGCTTCGAGCGTGCGCCACTGTTCGTCGTTGAGCCGGATCTTCTTCGTCATGCTTCCTGGGGTCCTCGGGGCAAGAGTGTGGCGCGCAGGCATGCCCGGCGCCTCCTTCAGAAGTGCTCTTGTCAAGCGAGCCGAATCCGGCTATAGGAGCCGCAAAAACCAGGGCCGTCGACGCCGGCGGCCCTTGTACGCGGGCGGCGCAGCCGGTACAAGCGCAGCATGCGGCCAAGACCCAGCTCCATCGACGCCAGCCGGCGTGCCGAGCCGGCCATCGCCTGGAACGGCGGCGTCAAGTTCTTCCACTGGCTGATCGCGCTGCTGATCCTCGTCCAGTTCGCACTCGGCTGGCTGGCGGTCGGCTGGCGGCTCTCGCCGACCAAGCTGGATCTCTTCGTCTGGCACAAGTCCATCGGGGTGCTGGTGCTCGCACTGGTGCTGCTGCGCCTTGCGTGGCGGCTGCTCGCGCCGCCGGCACCCGCCCTGCCCGCGCACATGCCGGCGTGGGAACGCATCGCGGCACGCGCCAGCCACGTGCTGCTCTATGGGCTGATGCTCGCGCTGCCGCTCAGCGGCTGGGTGGTGCAGTCCACCTCCGGCATGCCCTTCCGCATCTTCCGGCAATGGCCGCTGCCGGCGATCGCGGCAGCCGACAAGGCCGCGTCCGATCTCGCGGCCATCGTGCATCTCTCGCTGGGCATCGCCCTCGCCACCCTGCTCGTCGTGCACATCGGCGCTGCGCTGCGCCACCACTTCATCCAGCGCGACGAGGTGCTCACGCGGATGCTGCCCAGTTGGAGGCGCGCTTCATGACCCGCCTGGCCTGCCTCGCCGCCCTGCTGCTCGCCTCGGCCGCGCCGGCGCCCGCCTTCGCCGCCGACTGGAAGATGGACCCGGCCGCGAGCCGGCTCGATTTCGCCGCGACCTTCGAGGGAACGCCGGCACCGGGCGTGTTCAAGAACTTCGAGGTGCGGCTGGACTTCGATCCCGAGCGCCCGGCCGACGGCCGCCTCGAGGTCCGCATCGGCGTCGCGAGCGCCGACATGGCGAATGCCGACATCAACAAGGCGATCGCCGGCCCCGAATGGTTCGACTTCGCCCGCCATCCGCAGGCCGAGTTTCGTGCCGCCGAGATCCGCCGCGTGCAGGGCAACAGCTATCTCGCGCGCGGCACGCTGAGCCTGAAGGGGGTGCAGCAGGCCGTCGAGGTGCCCTTCAGCTGGAACGATACGGCCGGGGGCGCGAACATGCAGGGCGAGTTCACCGTCAAGCGCTTGCCCTTCGGCATCGGCACCGGCGAGTGGGCGGCGACGAACGTCATCGGCCCGGACGTGGCGATCAAGTTCCGCGTCCGGCTTCGCAAGGCCTCCTGATGCAGCGACGAGCTCTCTGCGCCCTCGCCCTGCTGGCCGCACTGCTGCCGGCTTGCGCGCCACCGCTGCGCCAGGCCGCGCCCGAATCGGCCACTGCGGCCCGCACGGCCCCGGTCGAATTCCCGCGGGCGTTCTATGAGCAGGCGCTGTCGCGCGGCCAGCCGGTCTATCGCATCGAGCCTGCGCGCTCGCTGGTCGCCATCACCGTGCGGCGTGGGGGATCGCTGGCGCGGCTGGGCCACGACCATGTCGTCGCCAGCCGCGGCGTGCAGGGCCTGGTCGCACCCGGGGACGGCCGCGCCGACCTGTACCTGCCGCTGGCCGAACTCTCGGTCGACGAGCCGGCGCTGCGCGCCGAGGCGGGCCTGGACACCCAGCCCGGCGAGGCCGACATCGCGGCGACGCGCGCCAACATGCTGGACAAGGTGCTGGAGGTGCAGCGCTTTCCCTTCGCGCTGGTCGGCGTGAAGACACGCGCCGATGCGCGGCTGGACGTGGCCATCACGCTGCACGGCCAGACCCGCAGTTTCGAGGTGCCGGCACGGATCGCCGTGCGCCGCGGCGAGATGCGGGTCAGCGGCGAGCTGGAACTCGATCAATCCGAATTCGGCATCGTGCCCTTCTCGGTGCTCGGCGGCGCGATCCAGGTGCAGGACCGCCTGAGCCTGCGCTTCGACCTGCATGGCACCCTGGCCGCGGACCTGCAGGCACTGGCTCGCCCAGGCCCGGTGCCGTGAGACGCCGAAGCATCGTTGCCGCTGCGCTCGTGCTGACCGGCACGCTCGCGGCGCAGTCCGCCATCGCGGCCGGACAGATCCGCTTCGAGACCGACCACGAGGGCGAGCTCATCACCATCACCGCCTCGGCCGACATGGAGGTCGAGGCGCGCACCGTGTGGGCCGTGATCTCCGACTACGACAACCTGGCCGACTTCATTCCCCACATGCGCAGCTCCCGCGTGCTCCGGCGCGACGGCGACCAGGTGCTGATCGAGCAGACGGGCGAGTTCGGCTTCCTGTTCTTTCGACGGCCGGTGGAGGTGCGGCTGTCGGTCGCCGAGTCGCCGCCGCGGCGCATCGTGGCGCATGCGGTCGGCGGCAACCTGCAGTCCCTCGAAGGACGCTACGCCATCGAAAGCCTCCCCGGCGGCGAGGTGCGCCTCAACTATTCCGGCCGGCTGGTGCCCGGCTTCGACGTGCCGCGCTTCGTCAGCCGGATGGCGGTGCGCAGCACCATGGCACGGCAATTCCAGGCGCTGGTGCAGGAGATCGTGCGCCGCGACCTGTCGGCACGCAACGAGGCGCGTTGAGCCGCTGCGCCATGCAGCCGGCTGCTGCAGGGCGTTCCTCTTGCGCCATGCCCGGGCACAGGGCGCCGCGTTCGGGCGAGGTCGCTCGGCCGCGTCTTCTCCCCACCGGCTTTAACGTTTTCACCTACCCATCGAGCTCGCAAAACGTGCCAAAACCGTGTTCGGAGGGAGTGCAGCGAATCCGGCGAACACGGTCATGCATGCACGCCTGTGGCTTGCGCGCGTCTCGTTGCATTCGCGAGGTTTCTCTTGACGATTTCTCCTGCCTTCGCTCCAGGGTCTTCGAACGCGCAGCGCGAGCGCCGGCTGCCCCTGTCATCGGCGCAACTGAGGCTGTGGCTGCTGGAGCAGATCGATGCGGGCGTGCAGGACGCCTATCACATCTCGGGCGCGCTGGAATTCCGAGGGCGGCTGGACGAAGAGGCCCTGAGACGCAGCCTCGATGCACTGATGGCGCGGCACGACGTGCTGCGCGCCACCGTCATGGAGATCGACGGCCAGGCGGTGCAGCACATTCCCCCCGAGCTGCGTTTCGCATGGCGCACGGAGGATCTTCGCCACCTGTCGGGCCCGGCCCTGGAGGCCGAACGCCGCCGCCAGATCGAGGAGGAATGCGGCGCACGCTTCGACCTGCGCGCCGGTCCGCTGATCCGCGGCCGGCTGTTGCGCATCGCCGGCGACCGCCACACGCTCGTTCTGTCGCTGCACCACATGGTGACCGACGGCCTGTCGACGGCGATCCTGATGCGCGATGTCGCCGCCTTCTACACCGCCTTCGTTCAGGGCCTGCCCGACCCGCTGCCGCCGCTGCAGGCGCAGTACGCGGACCACGTGCAGGAGGAGCGCGAACGCGCCTCGTCGAGCACGCGCCAGACGCGGCTCGACTTCTGGCGCCGCCAGCTGCAGGGCGCGCCCGAGCTGCTCGAGCTGCCCACCGACCGCCCCCGCCCGCCGCTGCAGAGCCACGCGGGGGACCGGGTCGACATGGCGTTCCCGGCGCCGCTGCTCGCGACCCTGCGCGCCTGGGCCCGGCGCCGCGACGCCACCTTGCCGATGGTGCTGCACGCGGGCCTGTCGGTGCTGCTGGCGCGCCTGAGCGGCCAGGGCGACATCGTGATCGGCATGCCGGTGGCCAACCGGCGCCGCGCAGCCTATCGGCAGCTGATGGGCTTCTTCGTCAACACCCTCGCGCTGCGCGTGGACCTCGCCGACAACCCGAGCGGGGCCGAGCTGGTGGAGCGCGTGCGCGCCGTCGCGCAGGCCGCCTACCTGCGGCAGGACGTGCCTTTCGAGCAGATCGTCGAGACGGTCCAGCCCGCGCGCAATCCGAGCCACAGCCCGGTCTTCCAGGTGCTGCTGGTGATGCACAACTTCGACACCGAAGTCATCGAGCTGCCGGACGCGACCCTGCAGCTGGCCGAGGTCCCGCCCCGGAGCGTGCCCTGGGACCTGGCGGTGGTCCTGCGCGAAACATCCGATGGGATGGTGGGCCGCTTCGCCTATGCCGCCGGGCTGTTCGACCGCGAAACGGTGCAGCGCTGGACCGGTTACTTCCTGCGCCTGCTCGGCGCCATGGCCAGCGACGAAACCCGGCGCGTCGCCGATCTCGAGATGCTCGACGATGCCGAACGCGGGCTGCTCCTCGGCGGCTTCGACGAGGCGCCGATGCCGCTGCCCGCGCAACCGCGGGTGCACGCCCTGTTCGAGGCGCAGGCGGCGCGCACGCCCGAGGCCCTGGCGCTGGTGGACGAGCAGCGCAGCTGGCGCTATGCCGAGCTCGAGCGCGAGGCGAACCGGCTGGCGCAACGGCTGCGCGCCGCCGGCGTGGCCGAGGACGACCGCGTGGCCCTGTTCGTCGCCCGCGGCGCCGAGCTGGTGATCGCGATGCTGGCCGTGCTCAAGAGCGGCGGCGCCTACGTCCCGCTGGACCCGGCCGATCCGCCGGAGCGCATCGCCCGCATGCTGGGCGACGCGAAGCCGCGCGTCGTGTTGACGCAGGAACGGCTGCGCAGCGTACTGCCGCCCTTGCGCGCGCGGCTCCTGCTGCTGGAGGCCGAGGCCGAGGCCGAAGCCAGATCCCCGGAGATCTCGCCCTCGAAGGACCCGCCTGCCGCCGCTGCGCACGATCCCCTGGCCTACGTCGTCTATACCTCCGGCTCCACCGGCGATCCGAAGGGCGTGGCGATGCCGCACTCGGCCCTGGTCAACCTCATCGAGTGGCAAGCCCGCAGTCGCCCGCAGCCCCGCGCCCCGCGCACCCTGCAGTACGTGGCCATCGGTTTCGACGTCGCATTCCAGGAAATCTTCACCACGCTGTGCGGCGGCGGCACGCTGGTGACGGTGCGCGAAAGCACGCGCCGCGACATGGGCGCGCTGCTGCGCCTGCTGCGCGAGCAGCACATCGAGCGGCTGATCCTTCCCTTCGTCTCGCTGCAGCACCTGGCGGAGGAGGCCGCAGTGATGAACGCGCCGCTGCCTGCCCTGCGCGAGGTGATCACCGGCGGCGAGCCATTGCGCATCGGCACCGAGATCCGCGACCTGTTCAAGCGCCTCGGCGACTGCCGGCTGCAGAACCAGTACGGCCCGACCGAGTACCCGGTGGCCACCGCGCTGGACCTGGATGGTCCGCCCGATGGCTGGCCGCTGCTGCCGTCCATCGGGCGCCCCATCGCCAACACCCGCGTTCGTGTGCTCGACGCGCAGCACCGGCTGCAGCCGATCGGCGTCAAGGGCGAGATCTACCTCGGCGGCGCCGGCATGGCGCGCGGCTACCTGCACCAGCCCGACGCGACCAGCGCCGGCTTCGTGACCGATCCGTTCCACGCCGACCCCGCCGCGCGCCTCTACAAGACCGGCGACATCGGGCGCTGGCGCGCCGACGGACATCTCGAATACCTGAGCCGCGAGGACGACCAGGTCAAGCTGCGCGGCTTTCGCATCGAGCTGGGCGAGATCGAGGCGCAGATCGGACGCCATCCCGGGGTCGGCGATGTCGCCGTGGTGCTGCGCGAGGACAGGCCGGGCGACAAGCGCCTGGTCGCCTACGTGGCGAGGGCAGCCGGTTCGCCGCTTGACGAGAGCAAGCTCGTCAAGCGCCTGCGCACGCACCTGCGTCACCTGCTGCCGGACTACATGCTGCCGGGCGCCTACGTCGTGCTGCCCGCCCTGCCCTTGACCGCCAGCGGCAAGCTCGACCGGCGCGCGCTGCCGCCGCCGCAGGCGCACGCGGGCGGCGAGCGGGTGATGCCGCGCCATCGCACCGAAGAAATGATCTGGGAGATCTGGCGCGACGTGCTGCACAGCACGGCTTTCGGCGTGGAGGACAGCTTCTTCGAACTGGGCGGCCACTCGCTCATGACCATGCAGGTGGCGTCGCGCGTGCGCGAGCGGCTCGACATCGACATGCCGCTGGCCACGCTTTTCGAGCACGTCACCATCGCCGAGCTCGCGGCTTGGATCGATCAGCGGCTGGCCGGCAGGCCCTCGCCGGCGCGAGCGTCGATCCCGCGCGTGCCGCGCGGGGGGCCGTTGCCGGTGTCGCTGTCGCAGCGGCGCATGTGGGTGATCCAGCAGTTCGATCCGGCCTCCGTGGCCTACAACGTGGCCGTCACGCTGCGCCTGCGCGGCCCGCTCGACCGCGAGCTGCTGCAGGACGCGCTCGATGCACTGGTGGCACGCCATGAAGGCCTGCGCACCCACTTCGTGCTGCACGAGGACGAACCGGCGCAGGTCATTGCGCCGGCTGCGGGCGCGGCGATCGACCGCATCGATCTTCGGCCGCTGCCGTCCGGCGAGCGCGTGGCCGCGGCGCGGTCCGTCCTGCGCGACCGGGTGGCGGCGCCATTCGATCTGACGAAGGCACCGCTGCACCATGCGACGCTGGTGCTGCTCGGCGATGAAGACCACGTGCTGCTATGGCTGCTGCACCATGCCATCACCGACAACTGGTCGGTGGCGATCCTGATGCGCGAGCTGCTGGAGGTGTACGCGAGCCTGAAGGCGGGCCATGCGCCGGAGCTGCCCGCGCTGCGCATCGAGTACGCCGACTACGCCGCCTGGCAGCGCTCGCCCGAGGCGGTGGCGCAGCGCCACCACGAGATGGACTACTGGGTCGGGCGCTTGCGCGGCCTGCAGCGGCTCGACCTGCCGACCGACTACCCGCGGCCGCAGCGGCCCACGTTCCGCGGCAGCCTGGTCGCCGCAACCCTGCCGCAGACGCTGCGCGAGCACCTGCACGACTTCTGCGGCCGGCACGGGACGACGCCTTTCGTCGTCCTGCTCGCGGCGTTCAAGCTGATGCTGGCACGGCACGCGAACGGCAGCGACATCGCGGTCGGCACGCCCATCGCCAACCGGCACCGCCTCGCCACCGAACAGCTGGTCGGCACGTTGGTCAACACGCTGGTGATGCGCACCGACCTGTCGGGCGACCCGGACTTCGCCGAGCTCGTGCGGCGCGTGCGCAAGACGGCGCTGGATGCCTATGCCCACCAGGATGCACCCTTCGACGAGCTCGTGGAGGTGCTGGGGCAGGACCGCGTGGCCCAACCCGAAGGGCTGGTGCGCACGCTCTTCAACGTGCTCAACGCGCCGCTCGGACGGCTGACCCCGGTCGAATTCAGCGCCGAGGAATTCGAGCTGGAGCACACCGCCGCGCAGTTCGATCTGTCGATGCACGTCGACACCGAGTTCGGCCATCGCATCTACCTCGAGTACTCGACCGACCTGTATGCGCGGGAGAGCGCGCAGCGGATGCTCGAGAACTACCTGGCGCTGGTCGAGGAAGCCCTGGGCGATCCCGCACGGCCCCTGTCGCGCTATTCGATGGTGACGCCGGCGCAGTGGGTCTTGCTGCGCGATGGATGGAATGCCACGCAGCACCCGCTGCCGCCGCAGCTGCTGGTGCATCGGCATCTGCGCGTCGGCGAGGCGGGGTTGCGCGACCGCATCGCGGTGGTCGATGCCGACGGCCGCGCCACGGCCTATGGGCAGCTCGAAGCCCGTTCGAACGTGCTGGCGCATGCCTTGCGCGCGCGCGGCATCGGCCGCGGCCACCGGGTCGGCCTGTGTGTCGCGCGCGATGCGGGCATGGTCGCGGCGCAGCTCGGCGTGCTGAAGTCGGGCGCGGCCTACGTGCCGCTGGACCCGGCCTTTCCGGTGGAGCGGCTGCGCTACATGGCGTCGGACGGCGCGCTGTCCGCCATCCTGGTGCCGCCGGAGCTGGCGTCCCCCTTCGCGGATACCGGCGCGGCGTTGGTCGATCCGCACTGCCCCGACTTCATCGCCGGCGCCTCGAGCGAGCCCTTGCCGCCCGACGCAGGGCGCGACGCCGGGCCGCTCGATGCCGCGTACATGATCTACACCTCGGGATCGACCGGCAAGCCCAAGGCGGTGGCCGTTCCGCATCGGGCGGTGGTCAACTTCCTGGCCGCGATGGCGCGCACGCCGGGGCTGCTGGAGACCGATCGGCTGCTGGCCGTCACCACCCTCTCCTTCGACATCGCGGTGCTGGAGCTGCTGCTGCCGCTGGCGGTCGCTGCGCAGATCGTCATCGCCGACCGCGAACAGGTGAGTGACCCGGCACAGCTGCACGCGCTGCTGGAGCGCCATGCCGTGACGGTGATGCAGGCCACGCCTGCGACCTGGCGCTCGCTGATCGAGGCCGGCTGGACCGGTGCCGCCGGCTTTCGCGCCCTGATCGGTGGCGAGCCCCTGCAGCCGGCGCTGGCCGACCAGTTGATGGAGCGCACGGCCGCGCTGTGGAACATGTACGGCCCGACCGAGACCACCGTCTGGTCCACCTGCTGGCAGGCGCAATCGCCGCGGGAGGGCATCTCGATCGGCCGTCCGATCGCCAACACCTCCGTGTGGATCCTCGACGCCAACGGCCAGCCCTGTCCGATCGGAGTACCCGGCGAGGCCTGCATCGGCGGCCTGGGCGTAGCCCTCGGCTACCACGGGCGCGAGGCGCTGAGCGCGGAGCGCTTCGTGCCTGATCCATGGGGCGACGAGCCCGGCGCGAGGCTGTATCGCACCGGCGACCTTTGCCGCTGGCGTCACGATGGCATGCTCGAGCACATGGGGCGGCTCGACCATCAGGTCAAGGTGAGGGGTTTCCGCATCGAGCTGGGCGAGATCGAATCGGTGCTGCTCGGCCATCCGGCGGTGGCGCAATGCGTGGTCGTCACGCGGGCCGAGCGCGAGGACGATGTGCGGCTGGTGGGCTACGTGGTCCTGCGCGAAGGCGAGGGCGAAGGCCACGGCGCTTCGCATGCGCTGCGGGAGCATCTGCGCTCGGAGCTACCCGAGTACATGGTGCCGCAGCACCTGGTGGCCTTGCCTGCGCTGCCCTTGCTGCCGAACGGCAAGATCGATCGCAGCGCGCTGCCGGCGCCCGACACCGAGGTGGCCCGCCCGGCGTCGCGTGCCTGGCTGGCGCCGGAGACGCACGAGGAAAAGGCCATCGCCGCGATCTGGGCGGAGCTGCTGGGAATCGACCGCGTTGCGGCCACCGACAACTTCTTCGACCTGGGCGGGCATTCGCTGCTGGCGATGCGCGCCGTCATCGCGGCGGAGAAACAGCTCGGGTGGCGGATTGCGCCGCGGCGGCTGGTGTTCGAGACGCTGAGGCAGGTGGCGAATCCGGCGCATGAGAAGCGGTGATCCAGCACCTCTGCACAGGTGCGGATGCCGGTTTTCCCCGGCGTGCGCCCGACGAGGCCGCGGTCACAAGGCGCAGGTGCGAAATCCGAAGAACCCGTCGTCCCGCTCCGGCCAGGCGAAGCCGCGGCGCTTGGGCGAACGCAGGCGCGAGCGGGTCGCAGCAGAAGCGCCGCGCAACACGCGCGCCGCGCCGAAAGCAGGCTGCGGATCGAACTCGGTGCCCGCACTCCAGGGGTCGGCGCGAAAGTCGGGCCAAGGCCGCAAGGTGCCGGCGGTCCACTCGTGCACGTCGGCCCAGCGGAAGCCGCGACGCGCCGCCTGGTGAGCGGCGATCTCCCATTCGACCTCGGTCGCGAGACGGCGCCCGGCCCAGCGCGCCCAGGCGTCGGCCTCCCACCAGCTCACATGCACCGCGCTCTGGTTGCCGGCAGCCCGCATCGGGCGGCCGAAACGCTGCTGCAGCACCGAGCCGCCGCTGCCGCGGCGCGCCGCGCCGATCTGCTCCACGTGACGCGGGCCGCGGCGCCCCTCGGTCTGGGCCGCGAGCCAGGCGAGCCCGCCCGGCAGCCACAGTTCCTCACGGTCGTAGCCGCCGTCGTCGACGAACTCCACATATTGGCTCCAGGTGACGGGCTGGGCATCGATCTCGAACTCCGGCACCTCCAGCATGCACCGGCCGCGCTCCTGCGCGAAAGCGAAGCCGGCCTCGTCGCAACCGAGCGTCCATGCGGTGGCCGGCAGCACCAGCGGCTCGTGCTCCACCGGCGCGGGCCGCGCCTCGATGCCCAAGGGCAGGCCGAGGGTCTGCGCCATCACCACCAGTTGCTCGCCGCGCAGGTCTTCGTGGAACAGCGCCAGCCGGTAGAAGTAGAGGCCGGCATCGGTCTCGACCGCATGCTCCAGCAGTTCCAGCGTGCTCTCCAGGGTGTCGAGCAGGTAGGCCTTGGTCTGCTCGAGGTCGGGCAACGGCAGCGACCAGCGCTGCCTCGCCTCGACCTGCGCCGGGTTCCACCAGCCGTCGGCTTCCGGCTCGATGGCGGCCAGGCGCGTCGGCCGCACGGGGCAGTCGGCGCCGAAGGCGCGCTGCGTGTTGCGCGCGATCCACCACTCGGCGAACCAGCCGATGTGGCCGGCCAGCCAGAGCGGCGGATCGATGCCCTCCTGCCGCGGCACGGCCAGTGTTCCCGAGCCGAGTGCCTGCTGGTAGAGCGACAGCAGGTGCAGCGTGTGGTTGCGCGCGTCGATCAGGGCCAGCGAGAGCAGCTCGCGGCCTGCGCGGCGCATCTCGGGCGAATCGATGGAATGAGGCAGGCCGGAAGCGCCGAAAGGCGTGCCGGACGGCGGGCTCGAAGGCATCGGCCATTATGGCCACGCGCGCGGCGCGGAGGGATTGCCCCGGGTAAACCCGCCGCCGGCCCCTGCCGGCGCTCGGCAGCGGCACGTTAACATTGCCGGCTTTGCGCCGACCCTACCCGACTGGCGCCGAAATCACCCCCAAAGAGACAATACCTTGTCCGCATTCCTCAAGTTCGCGCTGGCCATGGACTGGATCAGCGCACAGCTCGGCAAGCTGGCGGCCTGGGCCGTGCTCGCCGCCTCCTTGATCTCCGCCGGCAATGCCTTCGTGCGCTATGGCCTGGACTTCAGCTCCAATGCCTGGCTCGAGATCCAGTGGTATCTGTTCGCCGCCACCGTGATGCTCGGTGCGCCGCTGGTGCTCAAGCTCAACGAGCACGTGCGGGTGGACATCATCTACGGCAAGCTCAAGCGCAACGGGCCGGTGTATGTCGATCTCTTCGGCCTGATCTTCTTTTTGCTGCCCGTGATGGGCCTGCTGTTCTGGCTCACGCTTCCCTTCTTCCTCGGCATGCTGAGGAGCGGCGAGATGTCCGGAAACATTGGTGGCCTGATCCGCTGGCCGGCCGCACTGATGATGCCCGTGGGCTTCGGCGCGGTGTTCCTGCAGGGCGTGGCCGAGGTGATCAAGCGCATCGCCTACCTGCGCGGCCTGATCGAGATGGACACGCACTACGAGAAGCCGGTGCAGTAAGAAGGGTGAACACCCTCCGCGCCTTCCCTCACCCGCACCGCTTCGCAGGATAAGAAATGCAGATGGAAAATTTCGCCCCGGTCATGTTCGCGGGGCTGATCGTGATCATGCTGATCGGCTTCCCGGTGGCCTTCTCGCTGTCGGCGCTGGGCCTCCTCAGCGGCTTCATCGCGATCGAGATGGGCTGGTTCCCGCCGGGCTTCATGGCCAACCTGCCGCTCAACGTGTTCGGCATCCTGTCCAACGAAACACTGCTGGCCATCCCCTTTTTCACGCTGATGGGCGCGGTGCTCGAGAAGTGCGGCCTGGCCGAGGACATGCTCGACTCCATGGGCCAGCTCTTCGGCCCGGTGCGCGGCGGCCTGGGCTACTCCGTGATCATCGTGGGCTTCATCCTCGGCGCCATCACCGGCACCGTGGCGGGCCAGGTGATCGCGATGGCGATGATCTCGCTGCCGGTGATGATGCGCTACGGCTACAACATGCGCTACTCCGCCGGCGTGCTCGCGGCCTCGGGCACCATCACGCAGCTGGTGCCGCCCTCGCTGGTGCTGATCGTGATGGCCGACCAGCTCGGCACCGACGTGGGCCAGATGTACAAGGGCGCATGGGGGCCGTCGATCCTGCAGGTGCTGATCTTCGCGATCTACACCTTCCTGATCTCGCGCATCCGCCCGAGCTACGTGCCGGGCGTGCCGGCCTCGGCGCGCACGCTGGAGGGCTGGGCGCTGTGGGGCAAGTGCCTGCGCGGCATCATCCCCTCGGCAATCCTGATCTTCGCGGTGCTGGGCTCGATGGGCGGGCTGCCCTTCATGGACCACGCGATCGCGACGCCGACCGAAGCCGGCGCAATGGGTGCGGTGGGCTCGCTGATCCTGGCCGGCATCCACCGGCGGCTGAACTGGCCGATGCTCAAGGAGGCGATGAACGGCACCATGCGGCTCACCGCCATGGTGGTCTTCATCCTGATCGGCTCGCGCGTGTTTTCGCTGGTGTTCCAGGGCGTCGACGGCGCCAAGTGGATCGAGCACATGCTCTCGGGCCTGCCGGGTGGGCAGATCGGCTTCCTGATCGCGGTCAACGTCTTCGTCTTCTTCCTGGCCTTCTTCCTCGACTTCTTCGAGATCGCCTTCATCATCCTGCCGATGCTCGGGCCGGTCGCGGCCAAGCTGGGCATCGACATGGTGTGGTTCGGCGTGCTCCTGTGCGTGAACATGCAGACCTCGTTCATGCACCCGCCCTTCGGCTTTGCGCTGTTCTATCTGCGCGGCATCGCCGACACGCTGTTCAAGAACGGCGCTCTGCCGCGCAAGATCGAATCGCGAGACATCTATCTGGGCGCCATTCCGTGGGTCGGGCTGCAGCTGCTGCTGGTGGCGATCGTGATCTTCTTCCCGCAGACCGTCACCGTGTTCCTCGACAAGAAGGTCGAGGTCGACGTCGACAAGATCAAGCTGGAGATGCCGGCCGACCTGCAGGGCCCCGACAGCGGAGGCATCAACATGGACGACCCCTTCGGCAACAAGAAGTCCGGCGAGCCGGACGCGCTGCCGATGCCCGAGCCCGAGGCGCCGGCACCGGCCCCCGGGACCGACAGCAAGCAGTGAACGCACCCGAGGCCGACGCGGGCGGGCCGCTCGAGAGCCCTGCCTATCCGCCCTTGGTTCGGATCCTGGCGGTGGTGCTGATCGTCGACCTGATCGCATTCGGGCTGTGGAGCCTGCCTGCGCTGCGAAGCGCCGAGTGGTCGACGCCGGGCCTGTTGTTGTTCGGCGGCGCCGCGGTCTGCATCGCGTGGGTCGGCTACTGGATCGTCTACAGCCGCACGCGGCTCGAGGGCGATGTGCTGACTCAGACCTGGCTGTGGAACAAGCGCGAAAGCGCGGCGAACGTGGCGCAGCTCAAGCTGGTGCACTGGCCGTGGGTCGACCGCATCATCGCGCCCCGCCTGCTGGTGCGGCGCCGCAACGGCGCCGTCACGTGGTTCCATTCGGCCGACGCCCGTCTTCTGACCGGCTTCGCGGAACGCGTGGCAGCGCGGCTCGCGCTGGACCGACGCCCTCCTTCATAGCAGCGGCCACCCCGCACGGATGGAATTGGCGCGGCCCGCAAGAGTCCTCACGCAAAGAAAAACCGCTTAGAGGGGTGAGCCTCTAAGCGGTTGATTTCGCTAGTAAAAAGTGGTGCGGCTGGCAGGATTCGAACCCACGACCCCTTGGTTCGTAGCCAAGTACTCTATCCAACTGAGCTACAGCCGCACAGCTTGCGAGTATAGCATGCCCGCGAGGGCCTCTTCGGCCGTGTTGATGCAAACATGCGGTGGTAGGCCGTGCTGGGCTTGAACCAGCGACCAACGGATTATGAGTCCGCTGCTCTAACCAGCTGAGCTAACGGCCCACGCAGTCGGGATTCTAGTGGCGGCGCCGGCCCGCCCTATTTGCGGTGACTGAGCGCGTTGGTGACCAGCTTCGACGTGATGTCGACGATCTGGATCATGCGGTCGTAGGGCATGCGCGTCGGGCCGATCACGCCGAGCGTTCCGACCACCTCGCCGTCCACCTCGTAATTCGCACTCACGATCGAGAGATCGTCGAAGGGCACGACTTGGCTTTCCCCGCCGATGAAGATGCGCACGCCCTCGGCCTTGCTCGAGACGTCGAGCAAGCGCAACAGCTGCGCCTTCTGCTCGAAAAGCTCGAAGGCGCGGCGCAGGTGGCTCATGTCGCTGGAGAAATCGGTGACCGACAGCAGGTTGCGCTCGCCGGCGATCACCACTTCGTCCTGCGCCTCCGTGAGCACCTCGGAGCTGACCTGCACCGCCGCCTGCATGAGCGCCGCGATCTCGCCGCGCAGTTGCTCCATTTCCGACTGCAGACGGTCGCGCACCTGCTCGATCGAAAGGCCCGCGAAGTGCGCGTTGATGTAGTTCGAAGCCTCGACCAGTTGCGACTGCGAATAGTCGACCTCGGGAAAGATCACCCGGTTTTGCACATCACCGTCGGGCGAGACGATGATCACCAGGAGGCGGCGCTCCGACAGGCGCAAGAACTCGATCTGGCGAAATGACGAGGCACGGCGCGGCGCCATCACCACGCCGACGAATTGCGACAGGTTCGACAGCAGGTGGGCGGCATTGGCGATCACCTTCTGCGGCTGGTCGGGCGGCAGGCTGGGCGCTGCGAGATGCTCGCGCTGCGCAGTCAGCATGGTGTCGACGAACAGCCGATAACCACGCGCCGTCGGAATGCGGCCGGCCGAGGTGTGCGGACTGACGATGAGCCCGAGCCCTTCGAGGTCGGACATCACATTGCGAATCGTCGCAGGCGACAGCTCGAGCCCCGAAGCACGGGAGAGCGTTCGGGAGCCCACAGGCTGCCCTTCGGCGATGTACCGCTCGACCAATGTCTTGAGCAGCAACTTGGCGCGGTCGTCCAGCATTGAAAGATTTTAGTGTTGTAATTTACAGATGACATCCAGCTTCCGGCGCGTCGCATTGATCGGCAAGTACCAGGCTTCCGGCGCGCGCGTGCCGGCCGGTGCGCTGGACGAGGTCATGAAAGGCATCGGCGCCTTTCTCGAATCCCAGGGCTGCGAGGTCTTCGTCGAGCAGGCGGATGAAGGCGAGCGGGCACGGACCCGCTACGCCGCCCTCTCGGTCGACGAGATCGGTCGCCGATGCGACCTGGGCCTGGTGGTCGGGGGCGACGGGACCATGCTCGGCATCGGGCGCCAGCTCGCCTGCTACGGCCTGCCGCTGATCGGCATCAACCGCGGGAGGCTGGGCTTCATCACCGACATCGCGCTGAACGAGTACCAAAGCGTGCTGATCCCGATGCTGGCCGGCGAGTACGAGGAAGACCACCGCAGCCTGATGCAGGCGAATGTGGTGCGCAAGGGCGTCTCGGTGTTCGATGCGCTCGCCATGAACGACGTGGTCGTCAATCGCGGCGCCACCTCGGGCATGGTGGAGCTGAGGGTTTCTGTGGGGCACCATTTCGTCGCCAACCACCGCGCGGACGGCATGATCATCGCCTCCCCCACCGGCTCCACCGCCTATGCGTTGTCCGCCGGCGGCCCGCTGCTGCACCCGGCGGTGCCGGGCTGGGTGATGGTGCCGATCGCACCCCACTCGCTCTCCAACCGCCCGATCCTGCTGCCGGACGCGGACGAAGTCTCGATCGAACTGGTCGGCGGCCGCGATGCGAGCGCCAATTTCGACATGCAATCGCTGGCGACCATGGCCATCGGCGATCAGATCGTCGTGCGGCGCTCCGAATACCGCGTGCGCTTCCTGCACCCCCGGGGCTGGAGCTATTTCGACACGCTGCGCAAGAAACTGCACTGGAACGAAGGAGGTTCCTGACCCATGAGCCGCACGGCCGCCCCGAAGGCGAATAGCACCGTAGCCGAAGGCGAAGGTACGCCAATGAGACCGAACGCTCGACCTGTTCGTGGCCCCTCGCGAGCGCTCTCCGAGCACCTCGGCATCCTGGGCGGGCATTGACATGGCGCTGCGTCGCATCGCCTTGCGCGATTTCGTGATCGTGCGCTCGCTCGAAATCGACCTCGCGGCCGGATTCACCGTGCTCACCGGCGAGACCGGCGCCGGCAAGTCGATCCTGATCGACGCGCTCCAGCTGGCGCTCGGCAATCGCGCAGACGCCGGTGCGGTGCGCGAAGGCGCCGAACGCCTCGACGTCAGCGCCGAATTCGATGCCGACCCGTCTCTCGCGGACTGGCTGGACGAAGGCGGGTTCGAGTCCGGCGATGCACTGCTGCTGCGCCGGACGGTCGACCTCCAGGGCCGCAGCCGCGGGTGGATCAACGGCAGCCCCGCCACCGCCACCCAGTTGCGCGAACTCGGCGACCGGCTGCTGGACATCCACGGCCAGCATGCCTGGCAAAGCCTGACGCGTCCCGAGGCCGTGCGCGGCTTGCTCGACGCCTATGCCGGCGCCGACGATGCGGCGCTCGCGCAGGCCTGGCAAGGCTGGCGCCAAGCCATCGCAGCGCTGGACAAGGCACGCTCGGCCCAGGACTCGCTGCAGCGCGAGCGCGAGCGCCTCCAGTGGCAGGTGAGCGAAGTCATGAAGCTCGCGCCGGGCGCCGACGAATGGGACGAGCTCTCGGCCAGCCACACCCGCATCTCCAACGCGCAGGCGCTCATCGATGCGGCCCAGGGGGCCAGTAGCGCGCTGGAAGACGACGAGAGCGGCGCGCTCGCCGCACTGAGCCGTGCCGTCACGCTGCTGCAGAACTGCGAGCACATCGAGCCCGCTTTCAAGGAACTGGGCGAGGTGCTCGCCTCGAGCGTGGCCCAGGCCTCCGACGCCGCGCATTCCCTGCACGGCTACCTGCGCCAGGCCGACACGGACCCGGAACGACTGGCCGAGCTGGACGAGCGGATGGGCCTCTGGATGTCGCTGGCCCGCCGCTACAAGCGCACGCCGGCCGAGCTGCCCGCCCTGCTGGCCGGGTGGCAGGCCGAGTTGCAGACGCTGGATGCACAGAGCGACCTGGAGGCGCTTGAACGCGCCGAGCAGGCCGCGCAACAGGCCTACATGAAGGAGGCCAGGGCCCTGGGCAAGGTGCGCAAGCAGGCCGCTCCGCGGCTGGCGCAGGCCGTGACGCGGGCCATGCAAGGCCTGGGCATGCAGGGCGGCCGCTTCGAAGTCGTTCTGGAATCGCTGGCCGAGCCCGCCCGGCACGGACTCGAGGACATCGCCTTCCTGGTCGCAGGCCACGCGGGCAGCACGCCGCGCGCGATCGGCAAGGTGGCCTCGGGCGGCGAGCTGTCGCGCATCGCACTGGCGATCGCCGTCACCACCAGCCAACTGGGCGCCGCGCAGACCCTGATCTTCGACGAGGTCGATGCCGGCGTCGGCGGCGCCGTGGCGGAGACCGTTGGCCGCCTCATGAAGCAGCTGGGCCGGGACCGGCAGGTGCTGGCCGTCACCCACCTGCCGCAGGTGGCCGCCTGCGCCGACCACCATCTGCTGGTCGCCAAGCAGCAGACCAGCGCGAGGACGAAGGACGGCATCCGTACGGAAAGCAGCGTGTCGGTGCTCGACGACGACACCCGCACCCGAGAGATCGCGCGCATGCTGGGCGGCGAGCGCATGTCGCAAACCTCGCTCGCGCATGCGCGCGAAATGCTGGGCAAGAAGGCGCCGGAGACCTCGTCATGAGCCTGGAACTCGTGCTGATCACCGGCATGTCCGGCTCGGGCAAGTCCGTCGCCCTGCACGCGCTGGAAGACGCGGGCTACTACTGCGTCGACAACCTGCCGCCCGAGCTGCTCATGCCCTTCGTCGCCCTGCAGCGCGAGCAACAGGCAGAACGCGTGGCGATCGCGATGGATGTGCGCAGCGGCATCTCGCTGCCGCTGGTGCCGCAACAGCTGGACCGGCTGCGGCAAGACGGCGTGTCGCTGCGCTCGCTGTTCCTGGACTCGACCACCGATGCGCTGGTGCGCCGCTATTCGGAGACCCGGCGCCGCCATCCCCTGTCGCGCCACGATGGCCGCACCGATGCGCCGGAGCAGCAGCGCGTGCTGATGCAGGCGATCGAGCTCGAACGCGAGCTGCTGGCCGAGCTGCGCGACGGCGCCGACGTGATCGACACCAGCATCATCCGGCCGGCGCAGCTGCAGAGCTACATCAAGGCGCTGATCGCGGCGCCCGAGAGCGCGCTCACGCTGGTGTTCGAATCCTTCGCCTTCAAGCGCGGCGTGCCGCTCGATGCCGACTACGTGTTCGACGTGCGCATGCTTCCCAATCCGCACTATGTGGCCGCGCTGCGGCCTTTGACCGGCCGCGACGCGCCCGTGATCGAGTGGCTGCGCGAGTACGACGATGTCGCGCGCATGTACGGCGACATCGAGCAGTTCCTTCTTCGTTGGCTCGATGCATTGGCGCGCGACCATCGCAGCTACGTGACCGTGGCGATCGGCTGCACCGGCGGCCAGCACCGCTCGGTGTTCCTGGTGGAGCAGTTGGCCCGCGGCTTCAGCACGCGCTGGGCCGCGCTCAAGCGGCATCGCGAGCTGGACGCCCTGGGCTAGTCGCCGGCGACCAGCAGCTTGCGCACCGGCGCCGGGAGGCCCAGTGCCGACCAGTCGACGGCAGCGAACCAGCTGCCCGACTCGGTTGGCGGGTGCTCCGCTGCACACGCCACCGACACCGGATGCAGGTGCAGGTCCTTGTGCGTGAGCACATGCAGAAAGGCGGGGGCGTCCTCGGCGGTACGGCGCGCATCGGGCGCCAGCTCGTCCAGCAGCGAAGCGCGGCTTTCGTACACCGGCAGGCAGTAGAGGCCGGCCCAGATGCCGCTCGAAGGGCGCTTCTCGAGCCAGACGCGCCCTTTGGAATCGAGTGCCTTCAGCATCCACAGGGACTGCGCGCTGCGACGCAGCTTGCGTGTCTTGACCGGAAAGCGCTCGGGAGCGCCCTCGCGCCGCCCCACGCACTGCGCGCTGACCGGGCAGATCATGCAACTGGGCTTGCGCGGCAGGCACACGGTGGCGCCCAGGTCCATGAGGCCCTGCGTGTACCCGGCGATGGCGCGCCGCTGGGCCGCAGGCGGCAGCAGTTCCGTTGCCAGGGCCCACAGGGCCTTCTCCTGCGCGGCAGACGCCAGGTCGCCCTCGAAGCCCAGCACACGCGTCAACACCCGCTTCACGTTGCCATCGAGGATCGCGACCCGCTCGCCGAAGCAGAAGGCGGCGATAGCGGCGGCGGTCGACCGGCCGATGCCCGGCAGCGTCTGCAGCTCGGCCGCCGTATGCGGGAAAGATCCGCCGAAGCGCACGACCACGTCCTGAGCGCAGCGATGCATGTTGCGCGCGCGGCTGTAGTAGCCCAGCCCGCTCCACAGCCCCAGCACTTCGTCCTCGGTGCCTGCGGCGAGCGCCTGCACGGTGGGAAAGCGCTGGAGGAAGCGGGTGAAGTAGCCCAGCACGGTCGACACCTGCGTCTGCTGGAGCATGACTTCCGACAGCCAAACGCAATAAGGGTCCTGGGTGTTCTGCCACGGAAGCTCGCTGCGGCCGTGGCTGCGCTGCCAGTCGACGACACGCGCAGCAAAGTCCGCCGGCAGCCGCTGGGCCGCCGATTCCAGATCTTCAGGCGGCACTGAGTTCGCTGCGCGCCGCAGCCGCGGAGGGCGCCTCGTTGCTCGTGAGCAGCGCCGTGAACTCGCGCAGGCGCACGTGCAGCTCGGCCAGCCCGGCCTCCTGGGTGGCCAGCTCGGCCAGGCGCTCGTCGAGGTTGCCGGCGGCATTTTGAATGCGCTCGACCGCCTCGATGCGCTTGGTGAAATTGCGCCGGCGCTCCTTGAGCTGCGCGTCGAGTTGGGCGCCCGCGCCCTTGCTCCAGCGCTCCACCTCGGTCATGGCCGCCTCGTTGACCACCCGCAGCCGGCTCGCCAGCGCACGCACCAGCTTGTCGCAGAAGTCGGGCTGCGCGAGCTTCAGCAGGTTGCCGATTCCGAGGTAGTGGATGTGACTGTTCTCGATCTGGCTCAGTTGTTCCTGGAAGCCCGTCAGGTCGGGCTCGGCCGGCGCCTGCAACGCAAACCCGTGCTCGGCATTGAGCTGACGGAAGGTGGCGTGCAGCATCGACTGGATCTCGGCAGTGGTCGCCTGCACCTCGCGCAGGTTGTTGCGCAGCGCGTCGAAGGTCGCGCCGTAGACCTTGCGCACGTTGAGCTTGATGCCGGGCCGCTTGAGCGAGGATGACAGGCGGGCCATGTCGGCCTTGAGCGCCGTGCTGCCCAGCACCGCGTACACCTCGCGCAGCAGCTTGCCCTGCACCGAGCGAAGCGCCAGGATGCGCGTGTTGCTGCCCTCGAACTCGGCCTGCTCCTGCTCGATGCGGGTGCGCATGTGGCGAATGACCGAGACGTTCTTGCCACGCAGGCCCTGCAGCTCGAGTGCCTGCTCGGACAGGTCGCGCTGACGCACCTTCAGGATGCGCGCGGCCTCGGCCTGGAGGGCCGAGATGCCGGCGTCCACCGCCAGCCGCAGCATGCGCTCTCGCTTGCCGAGCAGGCCTTCGCCCAGCACGGACTCGAGCGCGGGCAGCCGGCTCGCCTGCAGCAGCGGCACGTCGCGGCGGATCTTGGCCTGCAGGCCCTTCTGCGCCGATACCGGAAGCACCTGCGTGAGCGGCACGCCCAGCAGCTCGGCCGCGCCCTTGCGCTGGCGCTGGATCTGAGCGTCGATCTGGGCCGGCGTGCTCAGCGTGTCCCACATGGTGTCGATCTTGTTGAGCACCACGATGCGGGTTTCGCCCGGATCGCCTTCGGTGATCAGGTGCTCGCGCCAGATCGCGAGATCGGAACGGGTCACGCCTGTATCGGCGCCCAGGATGAAAACCACCGCGTGGGCTTGGGGAATCAGGCTCACCGTCAGCTCGGGCTCGGCGCCGATCGCGTTGAGGCCGGGGGTATCGAGGATGACCAGCCCCTGCTCCAGCAGCGGGTGCGGCATGTTCAGCAAGGCATGGCGCCAGCGCGGGATCTCGACCTGGCCCTCGGCGTCGGGCACGGGATTATCGTCGGGCGATTCGTCGCTCCAGAAGCCCAGGGAACGCGCCTCGGCCAGCGGCACGCGCCGGACCTCGGCCACCTTGTTCATGGTCTGCGAGAGCTGCTCGGCGTCTTCGACGTCGATCGGGATTTCGGTCCAGTGCTCGGCCTTGTCGCGCCAATGGGCGAGCGAATGCGGCTCGAGGCGGGTTTCGATGGGCAGCAGCCGAAGGCAGGGAAGGAAGGAGCTGTCGTAGCCCAGCTCGGTGGGGCACATCGTCGTGCGGCCCGCGCTGGCCGGCATGATGCGGCGGCCATAGGCGGCGAAGAAGATCGCGTTGATCAGCTCCGACTTGCCGCGCGAGAACTCGGCCACGAAGGCAACCATGACCTTGCTGGTGCGCATCTGCGACTCCAGGTCGCGCAGGCGTTCGGCGACGCTCTGGTCCAGCAGCTCGTTCTCATCCAGCCAGCGCGACAGCCATTTGAGGCGGTGCGCGAAGTTGCGTCGCCAGGCGCCATGCTGGTCGAATTGCTGATTGAAGGAGCGGGTCAAGGGTGTGTAAGGGTTGCTTACAAAATATAGCACCCACATGGCGCTGGCGTGGCAGTAGTCTGCCGGGCTTTCAGTACTTTTGGCACGTCGGGCAAAAATAAGTCGAGCGCTGCCCCTGGCGCACCTGCCGCACCGGGGTGCCGCATACACGACAAGGCTCGCCGGCGCGGCCGTAGACGGTTGCCTCCAGCTGGAAGTAGCCGCTCTGCCCGTCGACATTGGAGAAATCGCGCAGCGTGCTGCCGCCGCGCTCGACCGCTCTGGCGAGAATTTCCTGCACTGCCGCATGCAGCCGCAGCGCGCGCGGACGGCTGATGCGGGAAGCGGAGACGCTCGGACGAATGCCGGCCAGGAACAGCGCCTCGGACGCGTAAATGTTGCCGACGCCCACCACCACGTCGCCGGCGAGCAACACCTGCTTGATCGGTGCCTTGCGGCGCCTGAGGCCCGCGTGGAAGCGATCGGCATCGAAGGAGGCTTCCAGAGGCTCCATCCCCAGCCCGCCCAGCAGCTTGATCGCCAGCGGCGACGTCTCGGCTTCCACGTACACCACTGCGCCGAAGCGCCGCGGATCGTTGAGGCGCAGGGTGCCGAGGCTGGTCACCATGTCGAAATGATCGTGAACGCCGGGCGCGGGCAGCAGGGTGTCGAAGCGCAAGCTTCCGGACATGCCCAGGTGCATGAGCAGCAGCCCCGCATCGAGGTCGACCAGAAGATATTTGCCGCGCCTGCGCACGGCCCGGACCGTGCGACCCACCAGCGCCGCGGGCTCCACCGACAGGGCCCAGCGCAACGGCTTGCCGAGCCGCACCGCCTCGATGCGCGCACCCTCGATGCGCTCGGCGAAACCGCGCCGCGTGACTTCGACTTCGGGTAGTTCAGGCATGGAGGAAGGCTGACACGAAAACAAGGCGAGATCGAAGCCCCGCGCGGCCATCGCTCGAAAACCTTGGATTATTATGACTTGATGATCCCCTCGCTCCGCCGATCCCGCCTTGCGGCGGCCGCGCTCTTGGCCCTTGTTTCCGTGGCGGCGCAAGCGCAGCCCAACACGCCCGCCCCCGCAGCACCGACCAGCCCCGCGCCCCTCATCGAACCGGCGGCACCACCCGTGACGACCGCTGCCGCCACTGCCTCGCGCGAAGAGAAAGCGCGGGCCTCGGCGATGACGGCCGAGCTCTTCTACGAAGTGCTGATGGGCGAGCTGACGGCGCGCTCCGGCGACCCCGGTTCGGGCTATGCGCTGGTGCTGGATGCCGCACGCCGCTCGCGCGACCCCAAGCTGTTCCAGCGTGCCGTCGAAATCGCGCTCCAGGCGCGTTCCGGCGACGCCGCGCTGGCCGCATCGCGCGCCTGGAAGGAAAGCCTTCCGCAGTCGCGCGATGCGCGTCGCTTCGAGCTGCAGATCCTGATCGCGCTGAACCGCATCTCCGAAACCGTCGAGCCGCTCAAGGCCGAACTGGCGTCCACGCCCCAGGTGGAGCGGCCCTTCCTGATGGCCATCATCGCGCGCAACTACGCCCGGGCCACCGACAAGAAGCTTGCCGTCTCGGTCGTCGAACAGGCGCTGGCGGACGACCTCAAGAGCCCGGCGACCGGCGGCGCAGCCTGGGCCACCGTGGGCCGCCTGCGGCTGGCGGCGGGCGACGCTGCCGGGGCACTGGAAGCTGCGCGGAAGGGCCACGACATCGACCCCTCCGCCGATGGGCCGGCCATGCTGGCCCTCGAATTGGTGGACCCCGCCCAGCCCGAAGCCGAAGCGCTGGTCAAGCGCTACCTGGCCGGCCCCAAAGTCCTGCCCGAGATGCGCATCGCCTACGCGCGCGTGCTGGTGGAAGGTCGCCGTTACACCGATGCGAGCGCGGAACTCGCCGCCTTGACCGCGGCTCGCCCCGAATTGCCCGAGCCCTGGCTGCTGCTTGGCAGCCTGCAAACCCAGGCAAGGCAGGATGCGGCGGCCGAAAACTCGCTCAAGCGCTATGTGGCGATGGCCGAGACGCAGCCCGATGCCGAAGCGCGCGGCCGCGGCCAGACTCAGGCCTTCCTGCTGCTGGCGCAACTGGCGGAACGCCGCAAGGACTTCGTGGGCGCCGAGCACTGGCTGTCGCGCATCGACAGCACCGAAGACCTGGTGGGCGCGCAAACGCGACGCGCCGCGCTCCTGGCCCGCCAGGGCAAGTTGCCCCAGGCCCGGGAGCTGGTCCGTGCCCTGCCCGAGCGCACCGAAGACGACAAGAAGCAGAAGTTCATGGCCGAAGTCCAGCTGCTGCGCGATGCCAAGCAGTACCAGGCCGCCTACGACATGCTGGCGCAAGCCAGCTCGGCCAAGCCCGAGGACACGGACCTGATCTACGACAAGGCCATGGTGGCCGAGAAGCTGAACCGCCTCGACGAAATGGAGCGCCTGCTGCGCCGACTGATCGAGCTCAAGCCCGACAACCAGAACGCCTACAACGCGCTCGGCTACTCGCTGGCCGATCGCAAGATCCGGCTCGAGGAGGCGCGCACGCTGATCAAGAAAGCCGTGCAGTTGGCGCCGGAGGACCCGTTCATCGCCGACAGCCTCGGCTGGGTCGAGTTCAGGCTGGGCAATACCGACGAAGCCATGCGCATTCTCGAGGCCGCCTACAAGCGCAGGCCCGACCCCGAGATCGGGGCGCACCTGGGCGAGGTGCTCTGGGTCAAGGGTCAGCGCGATCGCGCCATGTCGATCTGGAAGGAAGCCTTCCTGACCGATGCGGACAACGAGACGCTGCAGGAGACGCTCAAGCGCCTGCGCGTGAAACTTTGAAGCGTCGCCTTGCCCTCTGCGCCGGCTGGGCCGGTCTGCTGCTGGCTGCGGGCTGCGCCAGCCCCGGCGGTCCGCTGGTCGCGGCCAGCGGCGAGGCCTGGAGCGGCCGGCTTTCGCTGCGCGTCGACAGCGAGCCGGTGCAGACCTTTTCAGCCCTGTTCGAGCTGCGCGGCGCCCCGCAGGCCGGCGAGCTCATCCTCACGAGCCCGATCGGCAACACCCTGGCCCAGCTGCACTGGGCGCCGGGCGAGGCCTTGCTGAAGAACGGCAGCCAGACGAGGCGCTTCGAGTCGGTCGACGCGCTGATCGAAGCCGCCACCGGCGCCGTGATCCCCGTCGGTGCACTGTTCGGCTGGCTGGCCGGCCGCGAAGAACGGGTGCCCGGCTGGCGGCCGGACCTGTCCCAGGTCGGCGCCGGCCGCCTGCAGGCCACGCGCGATATGCCGCAGCCGCGTGCGGATCTGCGCATCGTCTTCGAACGCGCATGAAGGCGCTCTACGACCTGCCGGCGCCGGCCAAGCTCAATCTCTTCCTGCACATCACCGGCCGGCGTGCGGACGGCTACCACCTGCTGCAGTCCGTGTTCATGCTGATCGATTGGTGCGACACCCTGCATCTGGAAAAGCGCAGCGACGGCCAGCTCACGCGCGAGGACCTCACGACCCCACTGCCGTCCGATGACCTCGTGCTTCGCGCCGCGAAGGCGCTCCAGGCTTTTTCGGGAACGACGCAAGGCGCCCATATCGGCATCGCCAAGCAGGTGCCGGCGCAAGCCGGCATGGGGGGCGGCTCCTCGGACGCAGCCACCTGCCTGCTGGGGCTCAATCGCCTGTGGGGCCTGGAGCTGCCGCTGTCGCAGCTGGCGCAGATCGGCCTTGCGCTGGGCGCCGACGTGCCATTTTTCCTGCGCGGGCGCAACGCGTGGGTCGAAGGCATCGGCGAGCAGATCACGCCGATCGACCTGCCGCCGCAGCGCTTTGTTGTCGTCAAGCCGCCCGAAGGGCTGGATACCCGTCTTATTTTTGCAGCGCCCGATCTTCAACGCGAAACACCTGCTGCTATAATTTCTGGCTTTGCTGCATACGCTGAACAAGACGGGGGCGAGATCAAGAGTCTCGGCTTCGGTCGCAACGATCTGCAGCCGGTTGCTGAGAGGCTCTGTCCCGCCGTCACCGATGCCATTGCCTGGCTCGGTCGCCAAGGACTCCAGGCTCGCATGACCGGTTCAGGAAGTTCGGTGTTCGCGGCAATGCCGCATGATGTGGAACTGGCCGGTGCGCCCTCGGGCTGGCAGGTTCGCAAGTGCAGCAATCTGGCCATCCATCCCCTCGTGGGCTGGGCGGCCTAGAAGGTCAGAGCGCTTTTGTGGTCTGATGCGACATATATCGGTGGGTGGCTTCTGGCCGCCAACCTGTGTAGGGGAGTCGCCAAGCTGGTTAAGGCACTGGATTTTGATTCCAGCATGCAAAGGTTCGAATCCTTTCTCCCCTGCCAAATCCTCACATTCACGAGAGTATTGGCGGCCCCTCAAACGGGCCATTTCCTTTTTTGCCGGGACGCTCATGCAGGCTCACCATCCTGATTTCATGGTTTTCACCGGCAATGCCAACCCGGGCCTTGCCGCCGAGATCGCCCAGAACCTGGGCACCTCCCTGGGCGCCGCCCGCGTCGGCCGCTTCTCCGACGGCGAAGTCACCGTCGAGATCAATCAGAACGTGCGTGCGCGCGACGTGTTCGTGGTCCAGTCCACCTGCGCGCCGACCAACGAAAACCTGATGGAGCTGCTCATCATGGTCGACGCGCTCAAGCGCGCTTCGGCCGAGCGCATCAGTGCCGTCATTCCCTACTTCGGCTATGCGCGCCAGGACCGCCGTCCGCGCTCGAGCCGGGTGCCGATCTCGGCCAAGGTGGTGGCCAACCTGCTCGAAACGGTGGGCGTGGCCCGCGTGCTGACCATGGACCTGCACGCCGACCAGATCCAGGGCTTCTTCGACATCCCGGTCGACAACATCTACGCCTCGCCCGTGCTGCTGGGCGACTTGCGCCTGAAGAATTACGAGGACTTGATCGTGGTCTCGCCGGACGTCGGCGGTGTGGTGCGCGCCCGCGCACTGGCCAAGCAGCTCGACTGCGACCTCGCCATCATCGACAAGCGACGCCCTCGCGCCAACGTGAGCGAGGTCATGCACGTGATCGGCGAAATCGATGGCCGCAACTGCGTGATCATGGACGACATGATCGATACCGCCGGCACGCTGGTGAAGGCGGCCGAGGTGCTGAAGGAACGCGGCGCCAAGAAGGTCTACGCCTATTGCACGCACCCGATCTTCTCGGGCCCCGCGATCGAGCGCATCGCCAAGGGCAGCGCCCTCGACGAAGTGGTCGTGACCAACACGATCCCGCTCAACGACGGCGCAACGGGCTGCACCAAGATCCGCCAACTCTCCGTGGCGCCGCTGATCGCGGAAACGATCCAGCGCATCGCCAAGGGCGAGTCCGTCATGAGTTTGTTCTCGGACCAGGAGAACCTCTTCTGAGGGTTCTTCAGGCCTGAGCAAGAAGCCGGGCGCCCTCCGCGGCGCCCTTTTTGAAACCGGAGTCGCACTGGTCGCGGTCGACTTCCACAGGAGTGAGTCATGAAATTCGTCGCTTACGAGCGCGCCAAGCAGGGCACGGGTGCGAGCCGCCGTCTCCGCATTTCGGGCAAGACGCCCGGTATCGTCTATGGGGGCGACGGCCAGCCCCAGCTGATCGAGCTCGATCACAACGCGCTGTGGCATGCGCTCAAGAAGGAAGCGTTTCACTCGTCCATCCTCGAGATGGAACTGGGCGGCGCCACCAGCAAGGTGCTGCTGCGCGACGTGCAGTACCACCCCTTCCGCCCGCTGGTGCAGCACGTGGACTTCCAGCGGGTCGATGCCCGCACGCGCATGACCGTCAAGGTGCCGCTGCACTTCAAGGGCGAGGAAGAGTCCACCGCCGTCAAGCTGGACCACAACCTCGTGAACCACGTGATGACCGAACTCGAGGTCAATTGCCTGCCCGCCGACCTCCCCGAGTTCATCGAGGTGGACCTCACCGGCCTGACCAAGAACGCGACGCTGCACGTCAGCGACATCAAGCTGCCCAAGGGCCTGAAGTACATCAGCCACGGCAGGGGCAACCCGGTGGTGGTGTCGGCCGTGTCGCCGCTGGTGGCCGAAGAAGCCGCGCCTGCGGAAGGTGCCGCCGAAGGCGCCCCGGCCGCCGCCAAGACGGACGCCAAAGCGCCCGCCAAGGCGCCCGCCAAGAAGAAGTAATCGCGCAGCGAGCCTGCTTCGCCCTCACGGCCCGCCTCGCGCGGGCCGTTTTTATTTTGGCGAGCGGCGACCCGATAATCCCGCCCCATGATCAAGTTGTTCGTCGGCCTCGGCAATCCCGGTCCCGAGTACGAAGCCACGCGGCACAACGCCGGCTTCTGGTGGATCGACGCGCTGGCGCGCGAGCGCAAGCTCACGCTGATGCCGGAGCGCAGCTACCACGGGCTGGTGGCCCGCATGCAGGTGGGCGGCCAGCCGGTGTGGCTGCTCGAGCCCCAGACCTTCATGAACCTCTCGGGCAAGTCCGTGGCCGCGCTCGCCCGCTTCTTCAAGATCGAGCCCCACGAGATCCTGGTGGTGCACGACGAGCTCGACGTGGTGCCGGGGCAGGCCAAGCTCAAGCGCGGCGGCAGCCACGCCGGCCACAACGGCCTGCGCGACATCCATGCGCAGCTGGGCACCGGCGACTACTGGCGCCTGCGCCTGGGCATCGGGCATCCGGGCGTGAAGTCCGAGGTGATCGGCTGGGTGCTGAAGAAGCCCCTGAAAGAACAGCGCGAGGCGATCGAGGACGCGATCGCCCGCACGCTGCACGCCTTCCCGGCCCTGGTCGCCGGCGAGATGGACAAGGCGACCCTGCTCATCCACACGAGCAAGCCGCCACGCCCCAAACCGCCGCGGCGCGAGCCGGGCGAAGGCGGACCGCCCGCTCCGGCCTGAGCGCCACCTCCAAAAGGAAAGGGAGAGACAGAAGAATGAAGAACTCGACATCCGGCATCGCCATCCTGGCCATGGCGGCCTGCGCCTTGTGGGCGCCGACCGCAGCCGCGTCCGGCCCCGCCGCTTGGCGCTGTGGCAACACCTACTCCGACCGGCCTTGCCCGGACGGCAAGCCCCTCGCCCTCGACGATGCGCGCGACGCCGCGCAAAAACGGGACGCGGATCGCACGATCCGCGAGGCGCAATCCGCCGGAGACCGGCTGGAACGCGAGCGCCTGCGCCAGGAAAAGGCGCAGGCCGGCCGCCAGCCCACCCTCATCGACAGCAGGCCTGCGGCGCCGAAGCCGGAGGCCGACAGCGCCAAGAAAAAGAAGAAGGGCAAGAAGGAGCCCGATTACTTCAGCGCCCACGACCCGGTGGCGACGGCGAAGAAGAAGGCGGAGAAGGCCGGAAAAGCCGCTCGCCGCAGCGCAGAAAAAAGCTAGGCCTTCGCGGCCGCAGGCGGCTTGCCTTCAGCGCCGGCCGCCTTGGCCGCCGTCAGCCGCTCGAACTTCTGCCACAGCGTCTCTCGGGACTCGACGTGGTCCGGGTTCTTGGGAATGCAAGCCACGGGGCAGATCTGCACGCACTGCGGCTCGTCGAAGTGGCCCACGCATTCGGTGCACTTGTGCGGATCGATCTCGTAGATCTCCTCGCCCATGTAGATCGCATCGTTGGGGCACTCGGGTTCGCAGACGTCGCAGTTGATGCATTCGTCGGTGATCATGAGGGCCATAGGGTCGCATTATCGGCCCCGGGCATGGTCATTGCGTCTGTCGGGTTATGCTGCGGCCCGCCCCATGAGCCTCTTTCTGTTCAAGCGCTTCGTGACGCTGATCGCCACGCTGATCGGCGCCTCCGTCATCGTCTTCCTCGTGCTCGAGATCCTGCCCGGCAACGCCGCGCAGATGCTCATGGGCCCCGATGCCTCGCCTGAAGCGGTCGCGGCCCTGGCCACCAAGCTGGGACTGGACCAGCCCGCCTGGACCCGCTACTGGCACTGGGTCGGCGGCCTGCTCACCGGCAACCTCGGCGACAGCTACGCCTACAGCGCCCCGGTGGTCGAGCTGATCCTCGAGCGGCTCACGCTGACCGTGCCCCTGGCCCTGCTCGCAATGGCCTTCACCACCGTGCTGGCGCTGCTCGTGGGCGTGACCGCCGCGGCGCGCCACAACAAGCTGGGCGACGTCGGCCTGATGGGGCTGACGCAGGTGGGCATCGCGATCCCCAACTTCTGGTTCGCCATCCTGCTGATCCTGGTCTTCTCCGTCCAGTTGCAGTGGTTCTCGGCCGGCGGCTTCGAGGGCTGGGATGACGGCGTGCTCGCCGGGCTCAAGGCGCTGCTGCTGCCCGCCCTCTCGCTCGCGGTGGTGCAGGCCGCGATCCTGGCGCGCATCACCCGCTCGGCGGTGCTGGAGGTGATGCGCGAGGACTTCGTCCGCACTGCGCGCGCCAAAGGCGTCTCCCAACGCGCCGTGCTGTGGACCCATGTGCTGCGCAACGCGCTGATTCCGGTGATCACCGTGATGGGCATGCAGTTCTCCGAGCTGCTCGCCGGCACCATCGTGGTGGAGAACGTGTTCTACCTGCCGGGGCTCGGCCGGCTGATCTTTCAGGCCATCAGCAACCGCGACCTGATCGTGGTGCGCAACTGCGTCATGCTTCTGGCGGCGATGGTGGTCATCGTCAACTTCGTGGTCGATGTGCTCTATGCGGTCATCGATCCACGCATCAAGGCCTCCGACATATGAGCGCCGTTCCCAGCACCGTACCCAGCGCGGCAGCCTTCAAGGTCCCCGGCTTCTGGCGCCGCGCCCTGCATCACCGCAGCTTCGTCATCGGCGGCGTGCTCACGCTGCTGCTGGTCCTGGCCGCCACCGTTTCCCTCGTCTGGACGCCCTGGTCGCCCTACGAGATGAACATGGCCGACAAGCTCAAGCCGCCCACGGCCGCGCACTGGCTGGGCACCGACACGTTCGGCCGCGACGTGGCCTCGCTGCTGCTGGTGGGCGCGCGCGCGTCCATCCTGGTGGGCGTGATCGCGGTCGGCATCGGCCTGGTGGTGGGCACCGCGCTGGGCCTGCTGGCGGCCGCGCGGCGCGGCTGGGTGGAAGAAGCCATCATGCGCTTCGCCGATTTCTCGATGGCCTTCCCCGCCATCCTCTCGGCCATCATGATGACGGCCGTGTTCGGCGCCGGCATCGTCAACGCGATCATCGCCATCGGCATCTACAACATCCCGACCTTCGCGCGCATCACGCGGGCTTCGGCCAATGCCATCTGGTCGCGCGAGTACGTGGCCGCCGCGCGTGCCTGCGGCAAGGGAGCCTTCGCGATCACGATCCAGCATGTGCTGCCCAACATCTCGGCGGTGCTGATCGTGCAGTCCACCATCCGCTTCGCAATCGCGATCCTGGCCGAAGCCGCGCTGTCCTACCTGGGGCTGGGCACGCAGCCTCCCCAGCCGTCGTGGGGCCGCATGCTCAGCGAGGCCCAGACCATGATGTTCCAGGCGCCTTTGCTCGCCGTGTTCCCGGGCATGGCGATCGCGCTCGCCGTGCTCGGCCTCAACCTGCTCGGCGACGGCCTGCGCGATCTGCTCGACCCGCGCCTCGCACGCGCCCGCTGACCTTCGCCCCCCATGCCCCTGCTCGAAGTCGATGACCTCCATGTCCAACTGCAGACGCAGCGCGGCCCGGCCGAGGCGGTGCGCGGCATCGGCTTCATGCTCGAGCGCGGCGAGACGCTGGGCATCGTCGGCGAGTCTGGCTGCGGGAAGTCGATCACGGTGCAGTCGCTGATGGGCCTGCTGCCTTCCACCGCCAAGGTCACCGGCAGCATCCGCTTCGACGGCACCGAGCTCGTCGGCCTGCCGGAGCGCGCGATGTGCGAGATCCGCGGCAATCGCATCGGCATGATCTTCCAGGAGCCGATGACGGCGCTGAACCCGGTCCACACCATCGCGCGCCAGGTCGGCGAGCCTCTTCGGCTGCATCGCGGCCTGTCGCGCGCCGACGCCCGCAAGGAGGCGCTCGCCCTGCTGGAGCGCGTCGGCATCCCCGACGCGGCCTCGCGCCTCGATGCCTACCCCCACCAGTTCTCGGGCGGGCAGCGCCAGCGCATCGGCATCGCGATGGCGCTGGCCTGCGGGCCGGACCTGCTGATCGCCGACGAGCCCACCACCGCGCTGGACGTGACCATCCAGAAGCAGATCCTCGAGCTGATCCAGGGCCTGGTGGACGAGCGCGGCATGGCGCTGATCCTGATTTCGCACGACCTGGGCGTGATCGCGCAGAACGTCTCGAAGATGCTGGTGATGTACGGCGGCAGCGTGGTCGAGAGCGGGCCGACGGCGGCCGTCTTTGCCGAGCGCGCCCACCCCTACACGCAGGGCCTGTTCGCCGCCCGGCCGGCGCTCGGCGCGGCGCGTGGGCAGAAGCTGTCCACCATCCGCGGCAGCGTGCCCGATCTGGTCGACCTGCCGGGCGGCTGCCCCTTTGCCGGACGCTGCCGCTTCACCATCGACGAGTGCCACGCCACGCGACCGCCGCCCACGCCCATGCCGCACGGGCATGAGGTGCGCTGCATCCGCCTGGGCGAGGTGATCGCGCAGGGAGCGCCCGCATGAGCCTGCTTCTCGAAGTCGACGACCTGGTCCGGCACTACAACCTGCCGCGCGAGCGACTCTTCGGTCCACCGCCCACGGTCAAGGCACTCAACGGCGTGAGCTTCAGCCTGCAGCCGGGGCGCAGCATGGGCATCGTCGGCGAGTCGGGCTCGGGCAAGTCGACCATCGCGCGCCTGGTGATGGCGCTCGACGCGCCGACGGCGGGCAAGGTGAAGCTCCTCGGACGCGACCTGCATGCCCTGCCCAGACAAGAGTTGCGCGCCGCGCGCCGCGATGTGCAGATGGTGTTCCAGGACCCCTACGGCTCGCTGGACCCGCGCCAGACCGTGGCACGCATCGTCGCCGAGCCGCTGGAAGCGCTGGCCGAGACCAGCCGCGCCGAGCAGCGCGAGCGCGCCGGCGAATCGCTGGCTGCCGTGGGGCTGCGCAGCGGCGACCTCGACAAGTACCCGCACGAGTTCTCCGGCGGCCAGCGCCAGCGCATCGCGATCGCCCGCGCGCTGATCACGCGACCCAAGCTCATCGTTGCCGACGAGCCGGTGAGCGCGCTCGACGTCTCGGTGCAGGCCCAGGTGCTGAACCTGATGCAGGAGCTGCAGCAGAAGTTCGGCATCAGCTACCTGCTGATCAGCCACGACCTTGCGGTGGTCAACCACCTGTGCGACGAGGTCTGCGTGCTGCACCGCGGCCTCATCGTCGAGCGCGGCGCACCGCAACAGCTGTTCGCGCATGCAGAGCACCCCTACACGCAGGCCCTGCTCGCGGCGGTGCCGCGCGCCGAGCCCGCGGCGCTCGCCTGAGCAGGTGCTTCCCCCGAGCACGCGCCGCCCGCGCATGATGTAACGTCGTCTTTCCCCTTCTCAGCTTTTGCCTGGAGCCTCGACCATGTTGAAACGCCGTACCCTCCTGACCACCGCCGCGCTCGCTGCCGTGCCGCTCTCCCTGCCGCAGGGCGCGCTGGCCCAGGGCCGCAAGGACACGTTGGTGATCGGCATGACGCTCGAGCCGCCGGGCCTGGACCCGACCACCGGCGCGGCATCCGCCATCGCGGAAATCACCCACTACAACATCTACGAGACGCTGACGAAGATCAATGCCGACGGCAAGGTGACGCCACTCCTGGCCGAGAGCTGGGAGGTCTCGCCCGACCTCAGGACCTACACCTTCAAGCTGCGCCGCGGCGTGAAGTTCCAGAACGGCGAGCCGTTCAACGCGCAGGCCGTCAAGTTCTCCTTCGATCGCGCCGGCGCCGAAAAGAGCACGAACAAGGACAAGCGCACCTTCGCCAACCTGAGCACGCAGGTGGTCGACGACCACACGGTGGTGCTGATCAACAAGGAGATCGATCCCGACCTGCCCTTCCTGCTGGGCCAGGCGACGGCCATCATCGTCGAGCCCAAGAGCGCGGACACCAATGCCACCAAGCCCGTCGGCACCGGGCCGTACAAGCTCGACAGCTGGGCCAAGGGCTCCTCGGTCGTCGTGAGCAAGTGGGACGGCTATCGCAATCCCGCTGAGGCCAAGCTCCGGCGCGTCACCTTCCGGTTCATTTCCGACACCGCCGCGCAGGCGGCAGCGCTGATGGCGGGCGATGTCGACGTGTTCAAGCCCATCGGCACGCGCGCGGTGGCGCAGTTCAAGAACAATCCGCAGTTCCAGGTCATCCAGGGCGGCTCGCGCGCCAAGACCATCCTGGCGATCAACAGCAAGAAGAAGCCGCTCAACGATGTGCGCGTGCGCCGCGCCATCCTCGCCGCGATCGACCGCAAGGCGGTGATCGAGGGCGCCGCAGACGGCTTCGGCACACCCATCGGCAGCCACTACGTGCCCGGCGCGCCCGGCTATGTGGATACCACTGCCATCAACCCCTACGACGTCGAGAAGGCCAAGAAACTGCTGGCCGAAGCGGGCGTGAAGACGCCGCTCGAGCTCACGATGACGCTGCCGCCGCCGCCCTATGCGCGCCAAGGCGGGGAAGTGATCGCGGCCGAGCTTGCCAAGATCGGCATCAACGTGAAGATCCAGAACGTCGAATGGGCGCAATGGCTCAGCAACACCTACGGCGGCGCACACGACTACGACCTCACCATCGTGTCGCACGTCGAGCCCTTCGATCTGGGCAACTACGCCAAGCCGGACTACTACTGGGGCTACGACTCCAAGGAATTCACGGCCCTCTACGCGAAGATCAAGAGCACCGCCAACGAGGCCGAGCGCAACAAGCTCCTGGGGGATGCGCAGAAGCTGCTGGCCACCGACGCAGCGAACGGATTCCTCTATCAGCCCCAATTTCCCAGCGTCGCCAAGAAGGGCGTCAAGGGGCTCTGGAAGGAAAGCCCGATCTTCGTCAACGACCTTGCCGCGCTGTCCTGGTCGTGAGCAAGGCGCTGCACGACCTGTCGGCACGGGAGCTGCTCGACGCCTACCGCAACGCCAGCCTCTCGCCGGTCGAGGTCACGCGCGCGGTGCTCGACCACATCGCGCGCTGGGAACCGAAGCTGCAGGCCACCTGGCTGCTGCGTCCCGAGGCCGCGCTCGAGCAGGCGCGCGCCTCCGAGGCGCGCTGGCGACGCGGCGAGCCGCTGGGCCTGCTCGACGGCGTGCCGACCACGATCAAGGAAAACATCGCCACCCGCGGCGACCCGATGCCCGCCGGCACGGCAGCGGTCGAGCTGCGGCCTGCAGCCACCGACGCGCCGCCGGCCGCGCGGCTGAAGGAAGCGGGCGCGGTGATCGTCTCGAAGACCACCATGCCCGACTACGGCATGCTGTCCTCCGGCCTTTCGAGCTTCCACACGCTGGCGCGCAACCCCTGGGACCTGACGAAGACGCCGGGAGGTTCGAGCGCCGGCGCCGGCGCCGCCGCGGCGGCCGGCTACGGCCCGCTGCACATCGGCACCGACATCGGCGGCTCGCTCAGGCTGCCGGCCAGCTGGTGCGGCATCTTCACGCTCAAGCCCAGCCTGGGCCGCATCCCGATCGACCCGCCCTACATGGGCCGCGCCGCCGGTCCGATGACGCGCAGCGTCGCCGACGCCGCACTCATGATGCAGGTGCTGGCCCAGCCCGACGCGCGCGACAGCATGAGCCTGCCGGCGCAGGACATCGCCTGGTCGTCCTTCGATGTGGGCGCGGAGCATCTGCGCGGCCTGCGCGTCGGCCTGCTGCTCGACGCGGGCTGCGGCCTCGCTGTCGACGCCGAGATCCGTGCGGCCGTCGAGGAAGCGGCCCGCCTCTTCGAGCGGGCTGGTGCCGCCGTGGAGATCCTGCAGCCCTTCATGTCGCAGGCCATGCTCGACGGGATGGACCACCTCTGGCGCATGCGCTCGCTGGTGGACATCAATGCCTTGCCGGCGGAGCGGCGTGCCAAGGTGCTGCCCTACGTCCGCGCCTGGGCCGAGAGCGCAGCCGGCTTCAGCGGCGAGCATGTGTTCCGGGCCTTCAGCCAGTTCCACGCGACGCGCGTGGCGGCGGTGTCGGCCTGTGCGAAGGTCGATTACGTCATCTCGCCCACCGCGCCCAACCTGCCGTCCGACGCCGAACTGCCCTCGCCCACCAACGATCCGCTGCGGCCGCTGGAGCACATCGGCTTCACCGTGCCCTTCAACATGTCGGAGCAGCCGGCGGCGTCGATCAACTGCGGCTACAGCCGCGCAGGCCTGCCGATCGGCCTGCAGATCGCGGGCCATCGCTTCGACGACCTGGGCGTGCTGAAGGTCTCGCGGGCCTTCGAGCTGATCCGCGGACCGCAACGGCCCTGGCCGCAGCCGCCCGGCGCCTGAAGCGCGTCCGGCATTCCAAAACGGGCTGGGAGCCAGCAGTTCGCGTGCACGCATCGCGAACGCGAGGCCGGTGTCTGGGCACAATGCGCCCATGCAAGACAGCCTGGGCAATCCGATCACCCTCGCCGACCCAGCCAGCCAACGCGCGGTCAACGACTTCGTCGAGGGCTTCATCGCCTGCGAGGCGCGCGCCGCCGACGTCCTCTCGGCAGCGGAGGACGACAGCCCCCTCGTGCAGGCCTACTGCGCGACGCTGCACCTCTTCGCCGAGTCGCGCGATGCAGCCGCCAATGCGCGCCCCTTCATCGAACGCGCGCAGGCCGGCGCCGTGCGCGCCACCCCACGCGAGCGGCGCTACATCGAGGCGATCGCGGCCTGGGCCGAGGGCGACATCGCGCGTGCGATCGCCTTGCATCAGGAGCAGGCCCGCGAGCACCCGCGCGACCTGGCCTCGCTCAAGCTGGGGCAGTACCACTGCTTCAACATCGGCGACTGTCCCGGCATGCTGCGGCTCGCGCTGGCGGCGCTGCCGACCGCCGCAGACGTGCCCTACCTGCACGGCATGGCGGCCTTCGGCTATGAGCAATGCCACCGGATGCGCGAGGCCGAGGCCAGCGCGCGCCGTGCGATCGCGATGGAGCGCAAGGAGCCCTGGGCCCACCATGCGCTCGGCCATGTGATGCTGACCGAGGGCCGGCTCGCCGAGGGCCTGGATTTCATGCGGGGCGTGAGCGATACCTGGGTCGGCCTCAACTCCTTCATGGTCACCCACAACTGGTGGCACGTGGCGCTGTTCCTCATCGACCTCGGCCGCGATGCGGAGGCGCTCGCGGTCTACGACGAGCAGGTCTGGGGCGTGGTCAAGGAGTATTCGCAGGACCAGATCGGTGCCGTGTCGCTGCTGGCGCGGCTCGAGCTCGCGGGCATCGACGTGGGCGAGCGCTGGCAGGCGCTGGCCGGCTACCTGGCGCAACGCCTCGACGATCACGTGCTGCCCTTCCTCGACCTGCAATACCTCTACGGACTGGCACGCGCCGGCCAGCCCGAGGCCGAACGCCTGCTTCTCCATATCGAGGCTTTCGCGCCGCGGGCCCCGCTTTCGACGCGGGCCGCCTGGCAGCGCGTCGCCGTGCCGGCTGCGCGCGGCCTGCTGGCCCACGCGCGCGGCGACGCCGCCGGCGCCATCGAAGGGCTAGGCCTGGCGCTGCCGCGCCTGATGGAAATCGGCGGCAGCCATGCGCAGCGGGACCTTTTCGAGCAGCTGTACCTCGATGCACTGATCGCCAGCGGCACCCCAGCCGCGCTGGCGAGCGCCCAGGGGCTGCTGCAGCAGCAGGTCAACGCCCAGCCGGAGTCGCTGCGCCTGCGGCGCCAAGCCGACGCGGTCTACGCGGCACTGCGACTGCCGCAACTGGTTTCCAATGCCACGCCCGCCTGATCTCCCGAGGGGCCCATCCCCTCGTGGCCGTGGCGCTGGGCGATTGGTGCGCCCCGCCTAAAACCCCGGACTGCGCTCAGTGCGCGGCCCGGTGCCACCAGCGGCTGTATTCCTCGTCGGTCAACAGCGTCCACGCCGCAAGCACCAGCACCACCAGGCCCGTGATGACCGCGGTGAGCATGGCGTCGGCATTGCCGTTGAAGCGCAGCACCCAGGGCGATGCCATCAGCCACAGGCCGAGCGCCGCTTCGGTCCACTCTTCCCAGGCGCGGGGAAGCAGCATGGCGCCGAGTGCGGCGGCGATCAGCGCGATGCCGACGATCACCGCATTGGGCATCGCGGCCGCGTGGCCGTCATAGCCGAGGATCCACGGTGAAAGAAGCAGCCAGACACCCAGCGCCCCGTTCACAGGGTCTTGCCAATGTTTCAGCTGGAACATGGTTCATACCTCCTGCCGGCGGAAGCCGGTCCTGCTTGGAGCGTTGCGCCCATTCGCAGGTTCCGGGCGCGTCCGTTCCCCCACAAATCGTCGCGAAAGGAGCATCATCCGGGCTGAAGAACCCACGGTACGGGCTCACAGCGAGGCAGGCGTGGCAAGGCTCAGGACGGTCTTCTGGCTCGGCGCGGGGCTCGCCGCGATGGCTGCGCTCGTCGCCGTCACCGTGGACGAGCTCAGGACTTCGAGGCTGCAGTCGGCCTTTTGGCGCGACTTGGGGCGCGATGCACGCTTCAGCATGGAGGCCGGTCCCAGCGACACCATCCGCTTCCCGCGTTCAGGACCCTACGACGAGCGGCTCGGCTATCGCCAGCTGCCCCGGTTCATCGAGCGCCTGGAGGCCCGCGGCTACGAGGTGACGCAGCAGGCCCGCATGTCGCCGCGGCTGATCGAGCTGCACGAACACAGCCTCTACGGCCCGTACCGCGAGAAGAACCAGGCCGGCCTGACGGTGCGCGACTGCCGCGCCCGCACCCTGTCGCAAACGCGCGTGCCCGAGCGCGTGTACGAGCGTTTCGAGGAGGTCCCGCCGCTGCTGGTGGACGCGCTGCTCTTCGTCGAAGACCGCCACCTGCTGGACGCGCAACCGGCCCAGCGCAATCCGGCGGTCGACCCGGAGCGCTTCGCGAAGGCGACGCTGGAGCAGCTGCACCGGGCGGTCGGCGCGCGGCAATCGGCGTCCGGCGGAAGCACGCTGGCCACCCAGATCGAGAAGTACCGCCACTCGCCCCAGGGCCGCACCCAGTCGATCGGCGACAAGCTGCGCCAGATGGCGTCGGCCTCGCTGCGCGCCTACCAGGAAGGCGAGGACACGCAGGCGCGGCGGCGCCAGGTGGTGGTCGACTATCTGGACACGGTGCCGCTGGCCGCGCGGCCCGGTTTCGGCGAGGTGCATGGCCTTGGCGACGGCCTGTGGGCCTGGTACGGCCGAGACGTGCGCGAAGTCAACCGGCTGCTGTCCGACAACGCGGAGGGAGCGCCCCCCTCCGACGAGGTGCTGCGGCGCCAGGCCGAGGCCTTCAAGCAGGCGCTGTCGCTGATGATCGCGCAGCGCCGGCCCTCCCAGCACCTGCTGAACAACGGCGAGAGCCTGGCGCGGCTCACCGACAGCTACCTGCGGCTGATGGCCGAGGCGGGCGTGATCGCGCCCTCCCTGCGCGATGCGGCGCTGCAAGTCACCCTGCAGCGGCAGGCCGGGCGGCCGGCCACGCCGCGGCCCGACTTCGTCGAGCGCAAGGGCTTGAACGCCGTGCGCGGCGAAGTGTCCGCCCTGCTCGGCGTGCCGCGTGCCTACGATCTCGAGCGGCTCGACCTCGAGGTGGACGGCAGCATGGACAGCGAGGCGCAGGCGATCGCGGCAGGCGCGCTCGCCGCACTGCGCACGCCGGCAGGCGCCAAGGCGGCGGGGCTGTACGGCCATCACCTGCTCGACCCCGGCGACGACCCGCGCCACCTGGTCTACAGCTTCACGCTGTACGAGCGCGGCGCGCACGCCAACCTGCCGCGCATCCAGGCCGACAACATCGACCAGCCCTTCGACGTGAACCAGGGCGCGCGCCTGGACCTCGGCTCCACGGCCAAGCTGCGCACGCTGGTGAGCTACCTCGAGCTCGTCGCCGAGCTGCACGAGCGCTGGGCCGGGCGCGATGCGTCCGCCATCGCCGCATGGACGCCGAGCAAGCGCGATCCGCTGGGCGCCTGGGCGCGCGACTACCTGCTGCGCACCCGGGATCGCAGCCTCGCTGCGATGCTGGAGGCGGCCATGCAGCGCCGCTACTCGGCAGGCGAGGGAGAGGCCTTCTTCACCGGCGGCGGCCTGCACAGCTTCAGCAATTTCGATCGCACACGCGGCGGGCCGATGACGGTGCAGGAAGCCTTCAGGCACTCGGTCAACCTGGTGTTCATCCGCGTGATGCGCGACATCGTGCGCCACCGGATGTACGGCGACGAGGCGGCCGGGCGCAGCATGCTGGAAGATCCTTCGGACCCGGGCCGGCGGGAGATGCTGGTGTTCTTCGCCGACCGCGAAGGCTCGGCCTATCTGACGCGCTTTTATCGGAAGTACGCGGGCAAGTCGCCTGCCGAGGCCGAAAGGCTGCTGCTGAAGGGCGTGCGCCCCTCGGCGCCGCGCCTCGCGAGCGTGCTGTTCACCCTCGAGCCCCAGGCCAGCGAGGCGCAGCTCGAAGAACTGCTCACGCAGCGCCTCGGACGCGGGCCCGGTTCGCCGCGCGCGCTGCGCACGATGCACAAGACCTACGCGGCCCTCTCCCTGGCCGATCGCGGCTACGTGGCGGGCGTCCATCCGCTGGAGCTCTGGCTGGTCGGCTACCTGCGGCGCCACCCCGGCGCGAGCTTGGCCGAGGCGCTGGACGCAAGCGTGCAGGAGCGGCAGGACGCTTACGCCTGGCTCTTCAGGACGCGCCACAAGAGTGCGCAGGATCGGCGCATCCGCGAGTTGATCGAGCGCGATGCCTTCGCCCAGATCCACCGCTCATGGCAGCGCCTGGGCTATCCGTTCGCCTCGCTGACGCCTTCGTACGCGAGCGCGATCGGCGCCTCGGGCGACAGGCCGGGGGCCCTGGCCGAATTGATGGGCATCCTGGCCAACGACGGCCGGCGGCTGCCGCAGCAACGCGTGAGCGCGCTGCACTTCGCACGCGACATGCCTTACGAGACACGCCTCGAGCAGCGCGGCGAGGCGCCGCAACAGCTGCTGGCGCCGGAGGTGGCGCAGGCCGCGCGCCGCGCGCTGCTCGACGTGGTGAACAACGGGACCGCACGCCGCCTCAAGGAGGCAGTCCGGGATGCGAAGGGGCAGGCCATCGAGATCGCCGGCAAGACCGGCACCGGCGACCACCGCTTCCAGGTGATCGGACGCGGCGGACGCGTGATCGCCGAGCGCAAGGTCGAACGCACGGCCACCTTCGTCTTCACGTTGGGCGACCGCTACTTCGGCACGCTCGTGGCCTACGTGCGCGAGCCGCATGCGGCGCGCTACCGCTTCACCAGTGCGCTGCCGGTGCAGCTGCTGAAGTCGATGGCGCCGCAGCTGCTGCCGGTGCTCCTGCGCGAGGGCTGCGCCGCCGATCGAGGTTCATGACTTGCGCAGATGGCGCCCCTGGTCGTAACTGGGCTGTGCCGGCAGGCCGTCGAGGTGCGCCGTGTCGGCCCAGTCGATGATCTCGATCTGCGCAGGCCTCGCGGCGTCGGCGATGCGGATGCGGTTGAAGCCTGCATTGGGAATCGCGCTCTGGCGCGGTCCGTTGAGGCCCAGGCCCTTCACCGTGCGCCAGACCATGTCGAGCACGCCGCCGTGCGTCACCACCATCACGGTCTGCTGCTGGTGCGCGGCTGCGATGCGGCCCAGGACTTCGATGACGCGTGCGTGAAACTCGCGCGGCGACTCGCCCTCGGGCATGCGATGGTCCTCGTTGAACTGGAGCCAGTCTTCCCATGCGCGCGGATGCAGGCGCTGGATCTCTTCGGCGTTCATGCCTTCGACGATGCCGAAGCTCTGCTCGCGCAGCGCCACCGAACCGACGATGTCGAGCCCGAGCTGCTGCGCGGCCGGCGCGGCGGTCTGCTGCGCGCGCATGAGGTCGCTGCTGACGAGGAACTGGACCGATTCGCGCGCGAGCCGCAGGCCGAGCCGGCGTGCCTGCTCGTGGCCGGTGTCGTTGAGGGGAACGTCGATGTGGCCCTGGAAGCGCAGCTCGCGATTCCAGTCGGTTTCGCCGTGGCGGATCAGGATGAGTTCGGTGGACATGGAGTGGGGCTATTGTCTTCGCAATAGATGTCGGCGCAGCGGCATCGGGCATCGGCGCGCCGATCGCAGAGAATCGGCCCATGCCCCGTCTTGTCCTGTTGCCCGGGCTCGCCTGCGACGAGCGCCTCTGGGAAGCGCAGCTGCCCGCCCTGCCCTCCGGTATCGACGTTCGCGTGAGCGACGCCCACATGCGCCACGAGCGCATCGAGGCCATGGCCGCGGCCGTGCTGAGCGAACACGAAGGCCCGCTGATCCTCTGCGGCGCCTCGATGGGCGGCATGATCGCGATGGAGGCCGCGCGCCAGGCACCCGAGCGCATCGTGGGCCTCGCGCTGCTGGGCACCAATCCGCGGCCCGAGACGCCCGAGATGTACGAGCTGCGCAGCTCGGCGATCGAACTCTTCGAGCAAGGCGAGGCGCGCGACGTGATCCAGTTCAATGCTGGCTTCGCCTTTCATCCCGAGCAGGCGGGCGATGCGGCGCTGGTGCGGCGCTATGTGGAGCTGGTGCTGGACGCGGGCGCGCGGCAGCTCATCAGGCAGAACCGCGCGCTGATGGAGCGGCCCGATCAGCGTCCGTCGCTCCCGTCGCTGCGCTGCCCGGTGCTCGTGATCTGCGGCGACGGCGATCGCCTGACGCCGCCCGAATGCTCGCAGGAGATCGCGGAGCTGGTGCCGCAAGCCGAGCTGGTGTGGATCCGGACCTGCGGCCACATGCTGACGATGGAGAAGCCCGCAGAGGTCAACGCCGCGCTGGTGCCGTGGCTGCAGCGGCAGCTGCAGTCGCTCTAGCTCAACTGGCCGCCGGTCTCGCGCACATCCTCGCGCACCACGAGCGCCGTGGCGACGGCGATGCGCAACGCGGCGATCACGGTGTCGAGCGCCATGCTCGGCGCCCCGGGAAAGCGCGCCGCCTGCTCGGGCAGGTAGGGGATGTGGATGAACCCGCCGCGCACGCCCGCAGCCACGGGCCGCGTCACGATGCGGTGCATGAGGCCGAAGAAGAGATGGTTGCACACGAAGGTGCCGGCGCTGTTCGACACCGCAGCAGGAATGCCGCCCGCGCGCAAGTCGCGCACCATGGCCTTGATCGGCAGCGTGGAAAAGTAAGCCGCCGGCGCGCCGGCCACCACCGGCACGTCGATGGGCTGGCAGCCCGCGTTGTCGCAGATGCGGCCATCGTCGACGTTGATCGCCACGCGCTCCGGCGTGATCTCGCTGCGCCCGCCGGCCTGGCCGACGCCGATGACCAGCTGCGGCTGCAGCGCGTCGATGGCCGCGTCGAGCTCGCGCAGCGCGGCGCCGAAGACGCAGGGAACGCGGCGGGCGTGCACCACGGCGCCTTCGCAGCGCCAGCCCTGGAGCGCACTCACTGCTTCCCACGAGGGATTGAGCGCTTCCTTGTCGAAGGGCTCGAAGCCCGTCAGCAGCACGTTCACTGCAAAGCGTGCTCAGGCCGTCGCGGCGACGGTGATGCCCTCGCTCTCGAGGCGCTCGCGGATGCGGCGGGCAAAGGCCAGGGCATGCGCGCCGTCGCCGTGCAGGCAGACGGTTTGCGCGTTGACCTTCACCACCGTGCCGTCGATCGCGGTGACGCGGTGATCGCGCACCAGCGACAGCGTCTGCGCCAGCGACTGCTCTTCGTCTTCGATGAGGGCGCCGGGACGGCTGCGCGGCACCAGGCTGCCGTCGGGCATGTAGCCGCGGTCGGCGAACACCTCCTCGACCGGCTTCAGGCCCGCGCGTTCGGCGGCGCCGATCATCCCGCTGCCGGCGAGGCCGAAGAAGCGAAGGCCGGGGTCGAAACGCCGCACCGCCTCGCACAAGGCCTCGGCCAGCGCCGGCTCCTTCACCGCCTGGTTGTAGAGCGCGCCGTGCGGCTTGACATGCGCCAGCGTGCCGCCCTCGGCCTTGACGATGGCGGCCAGCGCGCCGACCTGGTAGAGCACGCCCGCGACGATCTCCTCGGGCGGCAGCTGCATCTCGCTGCGGCCGAAGTTCTCGCGGTCCGGGAAGCTGGGATGCGCGCCGATCGCGACGCCGTTGTCGAGGGCCCAGCGCACGCACTGGCGCATGGTCTTCGCATCGCCCGCATGCCAGCCGCAGGCGATGTTGGCCGAGCTCACGAGCTTGAGCAGCGCCTCGTCGTTGTCGCAGCCTTCGCCGAGGTCGGCGTTGAGGTCAATCCGCATGGTGGCTTTCTCCTTCGGCCGGATTTTGCGCCGGCAGCGGCCAGCCCGCAGCCGCCAGGGATTGCCCGAGCTGAGCGAGGTAGTGCCGCAGTTGGGCCCAGGCCTGCAGGGCGGCCGCGGCATCGACCTCCGCCAGGCGCAGGCGCCCGTTGAGCGGCGCCCGCGCGAGCTTCCACAGATCGGCGCGGATCACCACGCCGATGCGCGGGTAGCCGCCGGTGGTCTGGGCATCGCCCATCAGGATGATCGGCTGCCCCGAGGGCGGCACCTGGATCGTGCCCGGGATCACGGCCGAGGACAGCATGTCGGCATTGCGCTTGCGCTTGAGCTCGGGGCCCTCCAGGCGATTGCCCATGCGATTGCTCTGGGGCGTGATGCGCCAGGCGGCGCCCCACAGCTGTTCGCGCGCAGCGAGCGTGAACTGCTCGAACTCGGGGCCGGGCATGACGCGCAGGACGACGGCGCCGTCCGCCTCCTGCTCCCAGGCGGGTGCGCGCAGGCCGAAGGCGCGCCGCGCCAGGCACGCCGCATCCAGGCTCGGCACGCCCAGGGGAAGGCGATCGCCCTTTCTGAGTGCGCGCCCCAGATGGCCGCCGAAGCCGGCCTTGAGGTCGGTGCTGCGCGAGCCGATGACCGGCGGCACGTCGATGCCCCCTGCGATGGCGAGCCAGCTGCGCAGACCCGCTTTCGCACTCCATTCGTTCGCTGGTCCGAGCCGCAGCACCTGGCCCGGCTGCACCGGAACGCTCCAGCAGGGCCACAGGGGCGCACCATCGAGCCGTGCGCCGAAATCATCGCCGGCCAGGGCGATGCGGGTGGGCACCTCGAAGCGGATTTCGCACCCGCCCAGGGTGAGCTCGAGGCCGGCCGCGTTGTCGCCGTTGCCCACCAGCCGGTTCGCCAGCGTGAGCCCGAGCGCATCGAGCGCGCCGCCCGGGCAGATGCCTTGCTGCCGATGCCCGTAGCGGCCCAGGTCCTGCACGGAAGCCAGCAAGCCGGCGCGCAAGATCGTGAGGGCGCCGTCGGCCCTCACAGCTCGGCGCTTTCGACGACGAAGCGCACGCGGTCGCCCGGCCGCAGCAGGGTGGGCTCGGCGGCGCGCGGATCGAAGAGCTCGAGCGGCGTGCGGCCGATCAGCTGCCAGCCGCCCGGTGAAACCAGCGGATAGATGCCGGTCTGCGCACCGCCGATGCCGACCGAGCGGGCCGGCACCGCAACGCGGGGTTCGGCACGCCGTGGGGTGGCCAGCTCCGGCGGCAGGCCGCCCAAAAAGCCGAAGCCCGGCAAAAAGCCCAGCAGGTAGACCACGTACTCGGCCCCGCTGTGGCGCCGCACCACCTCGGCCGGCGCGAGCCCGGTGTGGGCTGCCACCACGGCCAGGTCGGGGCCGGCCTCGCCGCCATACGCGACCGGGATGCGGATCTCGCGCCCTTCGATCGCAGTGCCCGCGAGCTGCGGCCAGGCCGACAGGACCTGCATCTCGAGCTCGGCCGCGTCGACCTCTTCGGGATCGAAGAGCAGGCTCAGGTTGTTCATGCCGGGCAGCACCTCGCGCACGCCGCGCCATTGCAGGGCCTGGTTCGCCAGGGCCCAGATCTGCTGCTGCTGCGCCAGTGTCGCGGGCGCCGGCAGCTCGCACAGCAATGCCGCGTCGCCCAAGGGGTGCAGGCGCGGCCCCGCGGTCATTCGCGGCCCAGGCTGCGTACCTTGGCGAGCAGGTTGTCCTGCACGTTGGCCGAGACGAACTTGTCGACCTCGCCGCCGAGCACTGCGATCTCGCGCACGAAGGTGCTGGAGATGAACTGGTATTTGTCGCTGGGCGTGAGGAAGACGGTCTCGACCTCGGGCATCAGCGAGCGGTTCATGCCGGCGAGCTGGAACTCGTAGTCGAAGTCGGTCACCGCGCGCAGGCCGCGCACCATGGCCTTGCCGCCGCGCGCCACCACGAAGTCGCGCAACAGTCCCGAAAAGCTCTCCACCGTGACCTGGTCGCTGAAAGGCGCCACCGCCTGGCGCGCCATGTCCATGCGCTCCTGCAGCGTGAACATCGCCTTCTTGTGATGGCCCGCGGCCACCGCGACGATGACCTTCGAGAACAGCTGGGTCGCCCGTCGCACCACGTCCTCGTGGCCGAGCGTCATGGGGTCGAAGGTGCCGGGGTACACCGCGATGACGTTGCTGGACATGTTGCTTCCTCCTGGTGCGGCCTGCTTCGGCCGGATTATGCAGTGCTGTCAGTCGCAAGTATCAAGAGATGTGCATGGACCGCGCCGGCCTTGAGATACCGGAACACGCCGAGGCCGAGGGCGGCCAGTTCGTCGTCGGGCCAGCGGCGCGCCGCTTCGAGGTAGACCACGCCTCCAGGCCGCAGCGCGCGCGCCGCGGCGCGCAGCGCGGGCCCGTAGAGGGCCGTGTTCTCGAATGGCGGGTCGAGGAACACGACATGCAGGCTGCCCGGCGCCGCACGTTCGAGGGCGGTGACGCCATTGCCGCGTTCGATGCGCACGGCGGCCGCCTCCAGCTTTGTCTTCAACGCCTGCAATTGGGCGACCAGCGCTGCGTCCTGCTCGCACAGCAGCACGGAGGCCGCGCCGCGCGAGGCGGCCTCCAAGCCGAGCGCTCCGGTGCCCGCGAAGGCATCGATGCAGTGCCAGTCCGGCAGCTCGCCGCCGCCGGCCCCGGCAAGACTGGCGAGCCAGTTGAACAGGGTTTCGCGCACGCGATCCGGCGTGGGGCGCAAGCCGGGCTTGTCGGCCACCGCGAGGCGGGTGCGCTTCCACTGGCCGCCGATGATGCGGACCTCGTTGCGGCGCGGCTCGCCGGACTTCGGTGCCGATTTCACGCCGCTGCGCGCCGGTGCCCGCTTATTCATCGTCACCGCCCAGAACGCCGCCCAGCAGCCCGCCGGCACCGAAGCCGCCCAGCACCGAGCCCTCTTCGCGCGAACCGCCGCGCTGCGGTGCAGCGGCGAACACGCGCGAGGCGAGGCGCGAGAAGGGCAGGCTCTGCAGCCAGACGGTGCCGGGGCCGCCGAGCTTGGCGAAGAACAGGCCCTCCCCGCCGAACAGGGCAGTCTTGATCTTGCCCACGTACTCGATCTCGAAGTTGACGTTGGGCGTGAAGGCCACCACGCAGCCGGTGTCCACCATCAATGTCTGGCCCGGCACCAGTTCGCGCTCGACCACCGTGCCGCCGGCGTGCACGAAGGCCAGGCCGTCGCCGTCGAGCTTCTGCATGATGAAGCCCTCGCCGCCGAAGAAGCCGACCGAGAGCTTGCGCTGGAAGGCGATGCCCAGGCTCACGCCGCGCGCGGCGCAGAGGAACGCATCCTTCTGGCAGATCAGCGTACCGCCCAGCGCTTTCAGGTCCATCGGCAGGATCTTGCCGGGATAGGGCGCAGCGAAGGCCACGCGGCGCTTGTCCTGCGCGTTGTTGGTGTAGACGGTGGTGAAGAGCGATTCGCCTGTCACCAGCCGCTTGCCCGCGCCCAGCAGCTTGCCGAACAGGCCGCTGCCCTGCTGCGCCGAGCCGTCGCCGAAGACCGTGTCCATGCCGATACCGCCGTCCATGAACATCAGGCTGCCGGCCTCGCCGATGGCCGCTTCGCCGGGGTCCAGCTCGACCTCGACGAACTGCATCTCCGCGCCGCGGATCTCGTAGTCCACCACATCCATCGCCATCTCGTCGCTCCTCGTGTTGCGCTGTGAGGCGAGGATGGTAGCCAAGCGGCGGCGCGCGGTCTCAGGGCTTGCCGCCGACCACCACCGTCACCATGCGATCGGGCTGCAGCTTGCGTGCGAAGGCGGCCTTGACGTCCGCCGCCGTGACCGCATTCATGCGCGCGGTCCAGGTCTCGAGGTAGTCGAGCGGCAGGTCGTTCCAGGCGATGTTCGACACGTTGCCGAGCAGCTTGCGATTGCTGTCGAGCAGGAGCGGAAAGCCGCCGATCAGGTTGTCCTTGGCCGCCTTGAGCTCGGCCTCGGTGGGCCCTTCGGCGACGAAGCTGGCGAGCACCTCGCGCGAGACCTTCACCGCCTCGGCCGCCTGGTCGGGCCGGGTCTGGAAGCCGATGCGGAAGGAGCCCGCGTGCAGGCCCGGCGAGAAGCTGCTGTAGACGCTGTAGGCCAGCCCGCGCTTCTCGCGCACCTGCTCGGTCAGGCGCGAGACGAAGCCGCCGCCGCCGAGGATGTAGTTGCCGAGGGTGAGCGCGAAATGGTCCGGATCGCGGCGCGGGTAGCCGGGCTGGCCGATCCACACGTGGGCCTGCGCCGAATCGAAAGGCAGGCGCACGTCCTTGGGCGCGGCGAGGGGGACGACATCGGGCACCGGCGGCAGCGCGGCGCAGCCGCGCGCCGGTGCAGGCAGGCGCGACAGCAGCGTGTTCGCGATCGTTTCCGCCTGCGCGCGCGTGACCGCGCCGACGATGCTGAGCTTGGCGCGGCAAGGCAGGATCAGCTGCTCGTAGCGTTGCCGCATCGCCGCGGTGTCGATGCGCGCCAGGGTGGCCTCGGTCGTGTCCAGCCCATAGGGATGGTCGCCGAACACGTTCTGCGAGAAGGTGCGTGCCGCCAGGGTCGCGGGCTTGGTGTTGGCTTCCCGGATCGAGGCGTTGATGCGCTCGCGCTCGCGCTGCCATACGTCGTCGGGGAAGGCCGGCTCGCCGATCTCGCGCGCCGCGAGCTGCACCGCCTTGTGCAGCAGGGTCGGCTCGGACAGCGTGCGCAGCGAGAAGCTCATGCGGTCGGCGCCGGCGCTGGCGTCGAAGTCGGCGCCCAGATCGGCCCAGGCTTCGCCCAGGGCGTTCTGGTCCATGGCCGGGTCGCTGCCGTTGGCGCGGATTCCTTTCTCGACCATGCCGGCCGTCACGCCGGCCAGGCCGGATTGCGCCGGTGGATCGCGCCGGCTGCCGGCATCGAAATCGATCTGCACGTCGACGATGGGCAAGGCGTCGGTGGCCGCCAGATAGACCTTGGCGCCGCTGGGCAGCGTCCAGTGCTCGATCGGCACGGCCGCCTGCGCCGCAGCGCCGGCCAGTGCCAATGCGAGGCACAGCAGGGTTCGGGTGTTCTTGAAGCTCAGCATGGTGGGGCCGCTCCGGGTCTTCAACGCAAATCGCCCGCAGGCGCCGCGAAGCCGCGCGCGCGCCGCTGGGGATCGGGCGGCAGCGGCCGCAGGATGGCAGCCGTCAGTTGGTCGTCGCCGAAGTATTTCGCGGCCACCGCCTGCACTTCTTCGGCCGTCACCTTCTGCAGGCGCGCGATGATTCGTGCGCTGGCATCGAGCGGCAGGCCCTGGACCCAGTGGCTGCCGAGCTCGCGCGCCTGCGCCATCACCGAATCGAGCTTGTAGGTCTCGCTGGCCGTCCACTGGGTCTTGACGCGGGCCAGCTCGGCCGCGCCGATGCCCTCGCGGGCGATCTTCGCCACCTGCTCGCGCAGCGCGGCCTCCACCACCTCCGGCGTCTTGCCGTCGGCAGGCACCCCATCGAGCACGAAAAGCTGCGGGCCGCGGCCGACGAAGCCGGCATACGCGCCGGCCGAATCGGCGACGCGGCCCGGGCCCTGGGTGAGCGCGCGGTCGAGCCGCGCACCGGGATAGCCGTCGAGCACGGCCGACAGCACCGTGAGCGCATAGACATCGCTCGCGCCGTCGAACTGGTCGGTGGCCGGGATCTGCGGCGAGCGGAAAGCCAGCGAGACGTAGGCCTGCTCGGCCGGGGCCTTGAATTCGATGCGCCGGATGCCGCGCTGCGCCGGCTCGATGCGCGGCTTGCGCTCGGGCACGGCACGGGCGGGAATGCGGCCGTAGTACTTCTCGGCCAGGGCGCGCACGCGTTCCACATCGACATCGCCGGCGATCACCACCGCCGCATTGGCGGGCACGTACCAGCGCTGGAAGAAGGCGCGCGCGTCGGCCGGCGTCATCGCGTCGAGGTCGCTCATCCAGCCGACGATCGGGCGATGGTAGGGCGAGGCGATGAAGATGGCGGCGTTCTGCTGCTCGCCGAGCAGCGCTCGGGGCTGGTCCTCGGTGCGCAGGCGGCGCTCTTCCTTGACGACCTCGATCTCGCGCTTGAACTCCTCGTCGGGCCATTGGTTGCTGGCGAAGCGATCGGACTCCAGGGCCATCACCTGCTCCAGCTTGTCGGCCGGGATCTGCTGGTAGTAGCCGGTGTAGTCGCGCGTGGTGAAGGCGTTTTCGCGCCCGCCCAGCGCCGCGACGCGGCGCGAGAACTCGCCGGGCTTCAACGCCTTGCTGCCCTTGAACATCATGTGCTCGAGCACATGCGCAACGCCCGAGGTGCCGTCGACCTCGTCGAAGGAGCCGACCCGCACCCAGAGCATCTGCACCGCCGTCGGCGCGCGGCGGTCGGGCTTGACGATCAGCGTCATGCCGTTGGCGAGGGTGAATTGGCGGGCCTGGATCGGCTGGACGGCCGCAGAAGCGGCGGCGGGAGCGTCCAATGGGAGTGTCTGCGCCTGGGCGGTCCCGGCCCAGGGCGCCATCAGCACCGAGGCCAGCACCGCACCAGACGCAGCGCGGCGTGGCGAGGGGTGTTTCATAGAATGGGTCGGATTGTAAAAACCCCCCGATGTTCAGTTTCTTCAAGAAAAAGCCGCCAGCCGACAGCGACACACCGGCCGCCGCGCCGGCCGAGACGCCCGCGGAGCCGTCGGCGCCCGCCAGGTCGCTGCTCTCGCCATCCAGCTGGTTCGGCGGCAGGCCGGCCGAGCCGCCCGCCCCCGCTCCCGCTCCCGCTCCCGCCGCGCCGGCCGTCGCCTCGCCCGTCGATGTACCCGTCCCGATCGCCGAGACGCCGGTTCCGGTGCCGGTGCCGGTGCCGGTGCCACCGCCACCGCCCGCGGACGCTCCGGCGCCCGAACGCAGTGGCTGGCTCAGCAAGCTCAAGACTGGCCTGCGCAAGACCGGCAACAGCATCACCGCCGCCTTCGTCAACGCCCAGATCGACGACACCCTGTACGAGGAGCTCGAAGAAGCCCTGCTGATGGCCGACACGGGCGTCAAGGCCACCGAATACCTCCTGGAGGATCTGCGCCGCCGCGTGCGCAGCAACATGGCGACCGAAGCCTCGCAGGTCAAGGTGCTGCTGGCCGACGCCATCGCCGATTTGCTGCGCCCGCTGGAAAAGGCGCTGGTGATCGGCGAGCACACGCCCACGGTGATCATGGTGGCGGGCGTCAATGGCGCCGGCAAGACCACCTCGATCGGCAAGCTGACCAAGCACCTGTCCAACGAGGGCGCCTCGGTGCTGCTGGCAGCGGCCGACACCTTTCGCGCCGCGGCGCGGGAACAGCTGCTGGTCTGGGCCGACCGCAACACGGTCGAGATCGTGAGCCAGGAAGGTGGCGATCCGGCTGCCGTGAGCTTCGACGCGGTGAATGCCGGCAAGGCGCGCGGCAAGGACGTGGTTCTGGTCGACACCGCCGGCCGCCTGCCGACCCAGTTGCACCTGATGGACGAGCTCAAGAAGATCAAGCGGGTGGTCACGCGCGCCGACGCCACGGCGCCGCACGAGCTGCTGCTGGTCATCGACGGGAACACGGGCCAGAACGCTCTGGCACAGGTCAGGGCCTTCGACGAGGCGCTCGGCTTGACAGGCCTGATCATCACCAAGCTGGACGGCACGGCCAAGGGCGGCGTGCTCTGCGCCATTGCGCGCGAGCGGCCGATTCCGGTGTATTTCATCGGCGTCGGCGAGAAGCTGGAAGACCTGGAGACCTTCAAGGCGCGGGAATTCGCCCAGGCGCTCATGGGATAGCGCCGGCGCCGGTGCTTCTGGCATCATCATCGTGGGCCGCAGAGCCCTCCAGGAGACCGCCATGCACAGCGCCGCCACGCCCCTGCCGGGCACCGACCGCAAGGTCGACCGCCTGCTCGCCCACTACGGCGAAAGCCACCAGAACCCGACCAACGAGGCGATCCACATGATGGCCATCCCGGCGATCATGCTGAGCCTGGTCGGCCTGCTCTATGCCCTGCATCCGTGGGTGGCCTACGCCTTCGTGGCGGCCAGCGGGGTCTATTACCTGACGCTGCGCTCCGCGACCTTCTTGATCGCGATGGGGGTCTGCATCGTCGTGGCGCTCGCCGCCGTGCACGCGATGGGAGACCTTGTGCTCCCGATTTCTGCCGCCATCTTCGTCGTGGCCTGGATCTTCCAGTTCATTGGCCACAAGATCGAAGGCAAGAAGCCGTCCTTCTTCGAAGACATCCAGTACCTGTGGGTCGGGCCGCTGTTCGTGCTGTCCAGGCTTTTCCTGCGCCTGGGCATCCGCTGGTAATTCCTGCTTTCCGGGCCTGCGGAATCGGCGCCGTCCTATTGGCGTGGGAGCCGCGCAGGATAGGCTGAGCCTATTCACGCCATTGAAATTAGGGGGAACCCTTAGCTTAGCACTCACTCCAACCGAGTGCTAATATGCCCCTGAACCAAGGAGTTTGCCCAATGACAGCAATGTCCGGAGCCCCCGCCAACCAGCTCGCCCTCGCCAATCCATGGTCGATGGTGCCTTCGCTGGGTAACCTGGACGCCTACATTTCCGCAGCCAACCGGCTCCCCCTGCTGACGCAGGAGGAAGAGCAGCGCTATGCGCGCCGGCTGCGCGACCACAACGACCTGGAAGCCGCGGGCGCGCTGGTGCTCTCGCACCTGCGCCTGGTGATCTCGATTTCCCGCCAGTACCTGGGCTACGGGTTGCCGCACGGCGACCTGATCCAGGAAGGCAACGTCGGCCTGATGAAGGCCGTCAAGCGCTTCGACCCGGACCAGGGCGTGCGGCTGGTGAGCTACGCCATGCACTGGATCAAGGCCGAGATCCACGAGTACATCCTGAAGAACTGGCGCATGGTCAAGGTCGCGACGACCAAGGCCCAGCGCAAGCTGTTCTTCAACCTGCGCTCCATGAAGCAGGGCTTCAAGGCCGACTCCGCCGACGGCGACACGCACCGCGACACGCTGAGCGCGGACGAGGTCTCCCAGGTGGCGACCCGGCTGAACGTGAAGCCCGAGGAAGTGCTCGAGATGGAAACGCGCATGTCCGGCGGCGACGTGCTGCTCGATCCCAGCCCCTCGGACGACGGCGACGACGCCTTCGGCCCTATCGCCTACCTGGCCGACGCCTCGCAGGAGCCCACGGCGCAGATCGAATCGCGGCAGCGCGACCGGCTGTCGACCGATGGCATCTCCACCGCCCTCGCGACGCTGGACGACCGCAGCCGCCGCATCGTGGAAGAGCGCTGGCTCAAGGTCAACGACGACGGCTCGGGGGGCATGACGCTGCACGACCTGGCCGCGGTCTATGGCGTGAGCGCCGAGCGCATCCGCCAGATCGAGGTTGCGGCCATGAAGAAGATGAAGAAGGCGCTGGCGGAATTCGCCTGAGCCTCGGTTCGCCTCTTCCCATCGAAGCCCGGCGTCGCCCGGGCTTTTTCTTTGGGCCCGGCGCTTGCCCGGAGTCCGGCGCCCGGCGCTTCAGTCGGATTTCAGCAAGGCCCTGAGGTCCGACACCATCGCCGGCACGCCCGCGCCGTAGCGCGCGTAAAGCCGCAGCCGGCCCTCGGTGTCGTAGACGAAGCTGGCCGCCGAGTGGTCCATCGAATAGCTGGTCGGCGTCTTGCCCTCGACCTTCTTGTAGTAAACCTTGTAGTCCTTCGCCAGCGCGGCCAGTTGCTCGGGCGTCGGGATCAGCGCGACGAAGGCCGGGTCGAAGGCACCCATGTAGGCCTTCATCACGGCGGGCGTGTCGCGCTCCGGATCGACAGTGACGAAGAGCACCTGCAGCTTGTCGCCGTCGCTGCCCAGCTGCTGCTTCACCTGCGCCATCTCGGTCATGGTGGTCGGGCAGACGTCGGGGCACTGCGCATAGCCGAAGAACATCACGACCACCTTGCCCTTGAAGTCGGCCAGCGTCCGCTGCCGGCCGTCGGCATCGGCCAGGGTAAAGCCCTTGGCATAGTCGGCGCCGGTAATGTCCACGGCATTGAAGCTGGGCTTCCTGTCCGTGCAGGCCGTGAGAGCCGTGCCGGCGACAGCCGCCAGCCCGGTCCAGGCCAGCAGTCGAAGTGCGTGCCGCTTGTTCATGGATTTGTTCATCGCAGGTAGTGGTCGATCAGCAGCGCGGCAAAGAGCACGCTCAGGTGGATCAGCGAGAAGCGGAAAGTCTTGCGCGCCAGCGTGTCCGAGTACTTGCGCCAGAGCGCCAGGGCATAGCCGGTGAAGCCGATGCTCACGGCCACCGCGACCGCCAGGTAGAGCCAGCCGCTCATGCCGTAGATGAAAGGCATGAGGCAGGCGGCGAAGAGAATAAAGGTGTAGAGCAGCACCTGCAGCCGCGTGAACTCGTTGCCGTGCGTCACCGGCAGCATGGGCAGGCCCGCCTTGCGGTAGTCCTCCACGCGGTAGAGCGCGAGCGCCCAGAAATGGGGCGGCGTCCACAGGAAGATGATGAGGAAGAGGATCAGCGCCTCGGGTCCCACCTCGCCCGTCATCGCGGCCCAGCCCAGCACCGGCGGCATCGCGCCGGAGGCGCCGCCGATCACGATGTTCTGCGGCGTCAGCGGCTTGAGGATCACGGTGTAGATCACGGCATAGCCGACGAAGGTCGCGAAAGTGAGCCACATGGTGAGCGGATTCACCGCAAACCACAGGAGCGCCGAGCCGGCCCCGCACAGTGCCGCCGAGAACAGCAGGGCCTGACGATCGCTGAGCTCGCCGCGGGCGGTGGGCCGCCAGGCCGTGCGCTTCATCTTGGCATCGATGCCCTTCTCGACCAGGCAGTTGAAGGCGGCCGCGGCACCGGCCACCAGCCAGATGCCGATGCAGGCCACCACGATGCGCTGCAGCGCGGCCAGGCTGGGCAGGCCGGGGACGGCCAGCACCATGCCGATCAGGGCGCAGAACACGATCAGCTGCACCACGCGAGGCTTGGTCAGCGCGTAGAACTGGCGCAGCACGTTGGCGGTGCTGTGGCTGTGGACCGAGGCTGGCGTGGTCATGCAGCCTCCATCCCGCGGCGGCGTTCCTGCGCAGCGGCGGACACGGCGCGTCGCGCGCCCCGGCTTTCGCACAGCGTCCAGGTCAGCACCACCGCGAGCGCCGCGGCGCCGCCGGTATGCAGCACGGCCGCCACGAGGGGCCAGCCCAGCAGCACATTGCCGAGGCCGGTCGCCAATTGGAGCAGCGCCAGCCCTGCCAGCCATCGGGCCTGCGGCCGCAACGGTGCGATGCGGCGCAGCTGCCAAACAAGCAGGCCGATCGCGACGAACACCAGGTAAGCCATGAGGCGGTGCACGTAGTGGATGGCGGTAAGCGCCGCGAAGTCGATGGGCGCACCGTCGGCACCCTCGCCCAGCGAGCGCCAGAGGTGGAAGCCCTCGGCAAAGTTCATCGGGGGCCACCAGCTGCCCTGGCAGGTCGGGAACTGGGTGCACGCCAGCACCGCGTAGTTGGTGCTGACCCAGCCGCCGAGCGCGATCTGCAACAGCAGCAGGACCGTCACCACGATCAGCAGCGTGCGCAGCGCCGAAGGGATGGCCGTGGGCAGCCGCTCCGCCGCCGCCTGCCGGTAGCGCACGGCCTGGATGCAGAGCAGCGCGAGCAAAACCACGGCGCCCAGAAGATGCAGGGTGACGATCGCAGGGTAAAGCTTCCAGGTCACGGTCAGCGCACCGAAGGCGCCTTGCAGGCAGACCCACACCAGCGTGGCCGCCGGCCACCAGGCGCTCAGCGGCCTCTCGCGCGCATGCTCGGCCTGCCGCTGGTTCCTCCGCGCAACCCAGGTGGACACCGCGAGTACGAGGATCAGGAAACCGACGCCCGTGGCCAGATAGCGATGCACCATCTCCACCCACGCCTTGCTGTGCGTCACCGGGCCGGTGGGCTGCGCGGCCTGCGCCACCGCGATGTCGTGGCGCGCGCCGAAGGGGCTCGCGTTGCCGTAGCAGCCGGGCCAGTCGGGGCAGCCCAGGCCGGAATCCGTCAGGCGCGTGAAGGCGCCGAACAGCGTCAGGTCGAAGGTCAGGAACAGGGTGAGCACGGTCAGCACGTGCAGGCGCCGGGCCGCGCCATGGCCGGCGCTGCGGCGCCAGACCCAGAGCAGCGGCCCGAGGGCGAGCAGCACCCCGACCGCCAGGAGCCAGGCGATGGGGGTCAGGTCGTAGAGCGAGTTCGTGTCCATGCGGTGTGAGATGCCCGGCTAGCGGCCGGGCTCGTCCCAGGAGGCCGAGGCGCGCAGGAGACGCTCGAGGTCGCGCTTGGCGCGGGCCGCGCCGGCGGTGTCCATGCGGGCGGGGAAGCGCATCATCCAGTTGCCCATGGGGTCGACCACGTAGAAGTGCTCCGCCAGCGCATGGCCCGGTTCGGGAGCAAGCCATTGCGCCAGCTGCGCCGCCGGCACGCGCAGCACGATCGCGCCTTGCAGGCCGTTGTCCAGCCGAGCGGGCACCGGCGCCGTGTCGCTCACCAGCCAGACTCGGTCGAGGCGGTCCTTCTCGCGGCCCAGGCTCTCGCGCAGCTGGCGCTGCAGGTAGAGCTGCTGCTCGCACAGGGCATCGCAGCCGGCGTCGGCCACCGCGACCAGCAGCCATTGGCCCTTGAGCGAAGAGAGTCGCACCGTCGCGCCTGCGCGCGTGGTCGCCGTCAGCTCGGGCATGGTGCGCTGCGGATCGATCAGCTCGCCGTAGACGCGCCGCCCCTCGGGCCGGATCACGTAGTACGTGAAGTACGAGGCGATCACCGGCGCCGCACAGCACAGCATGACCAGGATCATCTTCCAGCGGCCGAGCACGGTGCGCCTGCCCTCGGCACCATCGAGCGCCTGGCGCGGCGAGGGCATCGAGTGCACCGTCAACCCGAGCGGCTCGTCAGCCACGGCGGAGGCGGCGCGCGCTGCGGAAGGGGGCGATGAGTTGAAACCAGACATAAAGGATGACGACGAGGGCAGCGAGCCCGAACCACTGGAACGCATAGCCGTAGTGCTTCTCGATGCCCAGCGCCGGGACCGGCCAGTCCCGCTGCAGGCCCTCGGACGCCGGGCCGGTCTGCAGCAGCGAGACATCGGTCCGCAGGGGCAGCCCGGTCTGGGCGCGGAACGCTTCGAGATCGAGATTCTGCCGGATGGGCGAAGACCCCGGCGCCGCGGCGGGCGGCGGGCTTTCCTTGCCCAGTTCGAGCAGGTGCGCCGGCGGCGGCGCGACCCTGGCGACCAGTTCGACCAGGCCGCTCGGCGTCTCGACCGGGGCGAGCTGCGCGCGGTCGGTGAAATTGCGCTGCACCCAGCCGCGCTGCACCAGTACGGTCTGGTTGCTGCCTTCGATCGCAAAAGGCGTGAGCACGTAGAAGCCGGGCAGGCCGTGCATCTGGCGGTTGTCCAGGTAGACCGTGTGCGGCGCCAGCCAGAGCCCGTGCAGCCGCACCGGACGGTGCATGGCGGAAGTCGCCGGTTCGAGCCCGAGGAATTGGTCCTGGTCGAGCGCCGGCAGGGTCTTCTGCGCCTCGATCTCGGCCTGCAAGGCCTCCTTCTGGGCGGCACGCGACAGCTGCCATCGCCCCAGCGAAATCGTCGCTGCGAGCATGACCAGGGCCGCCATGGTGATCAACCAGAAGCGTCCACCGCGCGCGCGGCGCGCGGCGGGCACCGAGCCATCGTTCACGCCATGGGCCGGCCGCTGCGGCCGATAATCGGAGTCATGAAATACCTTGTCGCGCTGGCCTTCATCGGCATCCTGGCGAGCCTCGGTGTCGCGCTGTTCTTCATGCTGAGGGATGGGCGCGAGGGCCGCGCCAAGAGCGGCGGAATGGTGCGCGCGCTCACCGTTCGGATCGGCCTCTCGGTGGTTCTGTTCCTGTGCCTGCTGCTGGCCTGGAAGTTCGGTTACATCCAGCCCGGCGGGCTGCCCATCAGCAAGTAGGTCGTGCTCGTTCCACAACCCCCATGAAAAAAGCGCCTTGCGGCGCTTTCTTTTTGTGCCGTCTTGCAAGCTCAAAGCCAGTAGACCAGGAAGTAAAGGCCGAGCCACACCACGTCGACGAAGTGCCAGTACCAGGCCGCACCCTCGAAGCCGAAGTGGCGGTCCGGCGTGAAATGGCCCGCGCGAAGGCGCAGGGTGATGAACAGCAGCATCAGCATGCCGATGAACACGTGCAGGCCGTGGAAGCCGGTCAGCATGAAGAAGGTGGAGCCGTAGGCGCCGGAGCTGAGCTTGAGGTTCAGGTCCGTGTAGAGGTGGTAGTACTCGTAGCCCTGCACGCCGAGGAAGATGGCGCCCAGCAGCACAGTCAGCCACATGAAGCGGATCGCCTGAGCCCGGTGGTTCGCGCGCAGCGCATGGTGCGCAATGGTCAGCGTGACACCCGAGCTCAGCAGAAGCGCGGTGTTGATGGTCGGCAGCCAGAAGGGCCCGACAGTCTGGAAGGGCTCGACGGTGTCGGCCGGAGAACCGGTGGCGCCCGGCGCGAGCGTTGGCCACACGGCCTTGAAGTCGGGCCACAGCAGGGCGTTGTCCAGGCTGCCGAGCGAAGGCAGCGCATGGGTGCGGGCCCACCAGAGTGCGGTGAAGAAGGCGCCGAAGAACATCACTTCGGAGAAGATGAACCAGCTCATGCTCCAGCGGAAGGAGAGATCCACCTTGTGGCCGTACTGGCCGCTCTCGCTCTCGCCGATGGCGCGGCGGAACCAGACGAACAGCGTGCCCAGCCACCAAACCATGCCCACCAGCAGCGACCAGGCGCCCCACTGGTGGCCGTTGATCCATTGCGCGGCGCCGAAGATCACGAAAAGCAGGCCGATCGACGCCATCACCGGATACGGCGACGGCGAGGGCACGAAGTAGTAGGGCGTGGTGCCGTGGGTGCTTGAACTCATATCAGGTCCTGGTTCTCTTCTCTCGATTCAAATCTGTGGGGCACTTGTCTCTGTCAGGGCGCGACGACGAACTTCACCAGCAGGATCAGGCCGACGACGAAAAGCACGGCAGCCACCAGCCCCACAGCGACGATGTGCAGCGGCGTGAGCTTGGCGATGTCTTCCTGGTAGTCGCTGTTCTTGCGCACGCCGAAGAAACCCCAGGCCACCGCCTTGACGGTACGCCAGAGGGAGCCTTTCTTGGGCGGCGTCTGGGCCATGATCATGAGCGCGGCTCCGCGGCCGGCGCGGGCGTGGCGGTGTTGGCGGCCACGGGCGCCGGCGGCGTCCTGCCGCCAACTTCGAAGAAGGTGTACGACAGCGTGATCGTCTTGACGTCCTTGGAGATCTTCGGATCGATCACGAAGGCGACCGGCCACTGCTTCTTCTCGCCCGCGTCGAGCGTGTACTGGTTGAAGCAGAAGCACTCGAGCTTGTTGAAATAGGGCGCGGCCTGCTGCGGCGCATAGCTCGGGATGGCCTGCGCGGCCATGCGGCGGTTCTGCACGTTCTGGAATTCGTACATCACCGTGTTGAGCTGGCCCGGATGGACCTGCATCGATCGCTGCGCAGGCTTGAAGTCCCAGAGGCCGCGCACGTTGGCATCGAACTCGACCGTGATGGTGCGGCTCGTGTCGACCTGCGTGTTGTCGGGCAGCCGCACGTTCTTGCCGCCGCTGGCGCCACCCGGCACCACGAGTTCGGAGAGCGCCAGGATGTTGATGCCGGTCATCTCGCAGATGGCGCGGTACAGCGGCACCAGCGCATAGCCGAAGGCGAACATGCCGGCCGCGACCACGGCGAGCTTGCCCACCATGCGGACGTTCTCGCGCCGGATGCGTTGACCGATGCCCATGTTCGCTTCGCCTCCTGCCCGGTCAGCGTCCGACCCAGACCATGCGGACGACGAAGCCGATGAAGAACATCACCGCGATGGAGGCCAGCGTGAGCCCCATGCGGCGGTTGTTCCTCTTCTGTTCAGGCGTCATCGCGTGCATCCTTTCAGCCGATCACCTTGGTGGCGGTGGCGTCCAGCTTGGGCGGAGTCTCGAAGGTGTGGAAAGGCGCCGGCGACGGCACTTCCCACTCCAGGCCCTCGGCAGCTTCCCAGGGCTTCTGCGAAGCCTTCTCGCCCTTGCCCATCATCGTGGGCAGCACGATGAAGAAGAAGAAGTACACCTGCGCCAGGCCGAAGGCGAAGGCGCCGACCGAGGCCACGGCATTGAAATCGGCGAACTGCATCGGGTAGTCGGCATAGCGGCGCGGCATGCCGGCCAGGCCGAGGAAGTGCATCGGGAAGAAGGTGATGTTGAAGGAGATCAGCGACCACCAAAAGTGGATCTTGCCGCGCGTCTCGTCGTACATCACGCCGGTCCACTTGGGCGCCCAGTAGTAGTAGCCCGCGAACATGGCGTAGAGCGAGCCGGCCACCAGCACGTAGTGGAAGTGGGCGACGACGTAGTAGGTGTCCTGCAACTGGGTGTCGATCGGCGCGATCGCCAGGATCAAGCCGGTGAAGCCGCCCATGGTGAACACGAAGATGAAGCCCACCGCGAAGAGCATCGGGGTCTCGAAGGTCATCGAGCCCTGCCACATGGTGGCGATCCAGTTGAAGATTTTCACCGCCGTCGGCACCGCGATCAGCATGGTCGCGTACATGAAGAAAAGCTGGCCGGTCAAGGGCATGCCGGTGGTGAACATGTGGTGCGCCCACACGATGAAGGACAGGATCGCGATCGAGGAGGTCGCATACACCATCGAGGCGTAGCCGAACAAGCGCTTGCGCGAGAAGGCCGGCACGATCTGGCTGATGATGCCGAAGGCCGGCAGGATCATGATGTAGACCTCGGGGTGGCCGAAGAACCAGAAGATGTGCTGGTACATCACCGGGTCGCCGCCGCCGGCGGGGCTGAAGAAGCTGGTGCCGAAGTGGCGGTCGGTCAGCGTCATGGTGATGGCGCCGGCGAGCACGGGCATCACGGCGATCAGCAGGTAGGCGGTGATGAGCCAGGTCCAGCAGAACATCGGCATCTTCATCAGCGTCATGCCGGGGGCGCGCATGTTGAGGATGGTGACGATGATGTTGATCGACCCCATGATCGAAGAGGCGCCCATGATGTGCATCGCGAAGATGCCGGCGTCCATCGAGGGACCCATCTGCAGCGTCAACGGGGCATAGAGCGTCCAACCCGCTGCGGGTGCGCCGCCGGGCATGAAGAAGGAGCCCACCAGCATGATGGCCGCGGGGATGAGCAGCCAGAAGCTGAAGTTGTTCATCCGCGCGAAGGCCATGTCGGAAGCGCCGATCTGCATCGGAATCATCCAGTTCGCGAAGCCCACGAAGGCCGGCATGATCGCGCCGAACACCATGATCAAGCCGTGCATGGTGGTGAACTGGTTGAACAGCTCCGGATTGACCACCTGCAACCCGGGCTGGAACAGCTCGGCGCGGATCAGCAGCGCGAGCACGCCGCCCACCATCAGCATGGTGAAGGAGAACAGCAGGTACAGCGTGCCGATGTCTTTGTGGTTGGTGGCGAACACCCAGCGGCGCCAGCCGGTCGGCGCGCCGTGGTGGTGATCGTCGTGGGCATGGTCGCCGTGGCCGGGGGCGTGGCCGTGGGGATCGATGACTGCGCTCATTGTGATATTCCTTGCAAACTCTTCGTCGTGGCGTCGTGGGCGGCGTCGGCTTACTTGCCGCGCTGCGCCAGCACCTCGGCCGGCTGCACCAGCTGGCCCGTCTTGTTCGACCAGCTGTTCTTGGTGAAGCTCACCACGGCGGCGATGTCGGTGTCGCTCAGCTGCTTCCAGGCGGGCATGGCGCCGTTGTTCGCGCCGTTGAGGACGATGTGGATCTGCTTGTTGTGGTCGGCGTCCACCACGATGGCCGAGCCGTCCAGCGGCTTGATCGGGCCTGCGCCCTTGCCGTTGGCCTGGTGGCAGGCGGCGCAGTTGGCCGCATAGACCTTCTCGCCGCGTGCCAGGAGCTCGGGCAGGGTCCAGACCTTGTTCGGGTCGTCCTGCCTGGCCGCAGCCTCCTTGCGCTTGGCGTCGACCCATGCGGTGTAGTCACCCTTGGAGACCACCTTCACGTGGATCGGCATGTAGGCGTGCTCCTTGCCGCAGAGCTCCTGGCACTGGCCGTAGTAGTCGCCGACCTTCTCGGCGCGGAACCATGTGTCGCGCACGAAGCCGGGAATGGCGTCCTGCTTGACGCCCAGCTGCGGCACCGCGAAGGCGTGGATCACGTCGTTGGCGGTGGTGATGATGCGGACCTTGGTGTCGACCGGGACCACCATCGGGTTGTCGACCTTCAGCAGGTAGTCGTCCGGCACATCGCCCTTGGCGCCGGCGTCCGACAGGGCGCGGTGCGAGCTGTCCAATGTGGAGATGAAGGCCAGGCCCTCGCCCTCGCCCTTGATGTAGTCGTAGCCCCACTTCCACTGATAGCCGGTGGTCTTGATCGTGAGGTCGGCGTTGGTGGTGTCCTTCTGGGCCACCAGCACCTTGGTGGCCGGCAGCGCCATCAGGATCACGATGATGAAGGGCACGATGGTCCAGAGGACTTCGACCACCACGGACTCGTGGAAGTTGGCGGCCTTGTGGCCCACCGACTTGCGGTGCTTCCAGATCGAATAGAACATGACCGCGAAGACGGCGATGAAGATCACCGTGCACAGAACCAGCATCACGGTGTGCAGAAAGTGCTGCTCTTCCGCGATCTTGGTGACGCCTACCGGCAGATTCAGCTGGCGCACCGACGGGCCGCCGGCCAGATCGTTGACTGCATGCGCCGTGCCGCCCCACACCGCGCCGGCCGCCAGCAGCAGATTCGCCGGCCACTTGTTGTTGCACCAATTGCTCTTCATCGTGTTCACTTCTTCAATTTTCAAGTAACCCACCGGTCTCCGCGGTGCCGCAGCGCGCCGCGCCTTCAGGCGCCGCGCAATGCCATTCGAATCTCGCGCGCCAGCGCCGCGCGCAGCTCCGGACGCACATAGCGCCCCACCCTGACCGAACGACCCTGTCCCGAGACCTCGATCAGCGACCGGTCGCTGAGCTGCGGCTCGACCCGCACCTGGTGCGGCAAGAATTCAGTGCGCTCGTAATGCCCGCCGTTCTCGAGCTCGACCACCAGCCGGCCACCCTGCAGCGCGATGCGCTCGCCGTCGGCGGCATGGCGCGCATACAGCAGGAAGGCGAAGCCGACGGCGCCCAGCTCGAGCCAGGCGAAGGGCAGCACCAGCAGCGCGCCGTGCAGCCAGAAGACGGTTCCGATGCCCAGCGAGATCACGCACAAGGATGCGTAGAGCCAGCCGAGCTGGCTCGGCGTGACCGAGCAGTTGCGCTTCAGGAACCAGTGGATGTTCTGGCCTGAAACGGTGGCAAAACGAAACACGGAATTCGACACGGGCGAGCGAGTTCAGCAAATCGGTGCGTCGATCGCCGTCAAACCCATGTCCGACAGGCCTCGATCACGGGACAATACCCGGAGTTCACGCAACGGCGGATTGTAGCGGGTGATCCGAAAGGCTCTGCGGCCCTCGCCTCGGGCTCAGCCGCCCGGGCGCCCGCCGCGCTGGAGCATCGAACGCATTTCGCGCAGCGAGACCGCGCTTTCGGCGGCCAGGGCCACGCGCGGTGCCGGCTTGAAGGCATGGCCGTAGATGATCTCGAAGGTCAGCGCGATCCGCCCCGCCCCTTCCGCGGACAGCGCCACATCGGGCAGGGCGCGGCGCAGGTTGCGGTGCCAGGTCCGCCCGCGCAGCGCGGGAAAGCGCCCCCGATGGAGGTTGCGCCCCAAGGTGCGCAGCTCGGCCAGTGCGGCCTCGGCAGTGGGCCAGGTGAGCACGATGCGCTCCATGTCCATCACCGGCTCCGCGAAGCCGGCATGCACCAGCATGTCGCCCCAGTCGTGCATGTCGGTGAACTCGTGGCTGGCCGGCGGCCAGCCCAGGCGCTCGTGCAGCACGCGCAGCTCGCGCACGGTGTCCGGGCCGAAGCAGGAGAACATCAGGAAGCCGTCGGTCGCCACCAGCCGGTGCCAGCGCGCGATCAGGGCCTGCGGGTCGGCCGCCATGTGCAGCGCCATGTTGGCCCACAGCAGGTCCACGCCCTCCTCGGGCGGCGCCGCGAAGCTCGGCCGCGCGCCCTGCCAGCGCCGCGCGCTCCACCAGGGCGCGGCGAGCGCCTCGCGGGTGGGTGCGAGCAGCGCCGGTTCCGGCTCGATCACGAAGGCGGCGGCGTCGCGGTAGCGGCGCGCGAGCAGCGCGTGTGCCTCCATGCCGCCGCGCAAGGGGGACCAGTCGGCCCAATGGCGCGGTTGGGTCTTGATCCACTGCAGCCGGTCTTCCATGCGCCGGCCGATCTCTTCATGCAGCCAGGGCGAGTTGCCATCGGGCACGAGCCGGCCCCACCGTGCAGCTGCCGCCGGATCGATGGTCGGCGGTCGCTGAGGGGGATCGGTGGCCATGGGGGGCTCAGTATATTGAGGCATGTCCAACCTCTGGCGCGGGCGCCCTTCTCTGCTCTCTTCACTGCTCGAACGCGTGCCGAGCCAGTGCGCCGTCTGCCGGGCCTGGCCCTCGAGGCCGGTGTGCGACGCCTGCGTGACGCGCTTCGCCCCGCCCGCCGCACGCTGTCTCGGCTGCGCCCTGCCGGTGCCGCAGGGCGTGCCCCGTTGCGGCGAGTGCCTTGCCCATCCGCCGCCGCTGGACGCCTGCCTGGCGGCCTGCGCCTATGTCTGGCCCTGGCCGGATTGCATCGCGCAGTTCAAGTTCCAGGGCCGCGCGGGCTGGGCCGCGCCGCTGGCGACCCTGCTGCGCAGCGCCCCCTGGGTCGAGCCGGCTCTCGAGCAAGCCGAACTGGTGCTGCCGATGCCGCTGGCGCCGGGCCGGCTGCGCGAGCGGGGCTTCAACCAGGCGCACGAGCTGGCGCGCCGGCTGGCCCCGCAGAAGACCGATGCCCGGCTGCTGCTGCGCACCCGGGAAACCCCGGCGCAAAGCGGCCTCGCACGCGCCGAGCGGCTGCGCAACCTGCAGGGCGCCTTCGCGCTGGAGCCGCTGCGCGCCGAGGCGGTGCGCGGGCGGCGCATCGTGCTGGTGGACGACGTGATGACCAGCGGCGCCTCGCTGTTCTCGGCGGCGCAGGTGCTGCGCACCGGCGGGGCCGCGCACATCACGGCGCTCGTGCTGGCACGGACCGATCCGCCCGCATGAAGACAATCGGGCCCATGTTCCACATCGTCCTGGTCGAACCCGAAATCCCGCCCAACACCGGCAACGTGATCCGGCTGGCCGCCAACACCGGCTGCACCTTGCACCTGGTGGAGCCGCTGGGCTTCTCGATGGACGACCGGCTGCTGCGGCGCGCCGGCCTCGACTACCACGAGTACGCCGAGGTCCGGCGCCACGCCGGCTGGGAAGCGCTGCTGGCCGCCGAGCAACCATCGTCCGAACGCCTGTTCGCGCTCACGACCCGAGGCACGCGCACCGTGCACGAGGTCGATTTCCGTCCCGGCGACTGGCTGGTCTTCGGCTCCGAGACGCGCGGGCTCGCGCCCGAACTGCGCGATCGCTTCCCGCCGCCGCAGCGTCTGCGGCTGCCGATGCGCGAAGGCCAGCGCAGCCTGAACCTGTCGAACGCGGTGGCCGTGACGGTGTTCGAGGCCTGGCGGCAAAACGGCTTCGGCTGACGCGCCGGGCGGCGCGGCGGATTCGTCAGCGGTAGCGGCGCACCACCGATTCGGCCACGCAGGCCGGCTTGGGGGCACCCTCGAGCTCGATGGTGGTTTCCCAGACCATCTGGACGCCCTCGTTCGCGATCGGCTCGCAGCTCAGCAGCTTCATGCGCCCGCGCAGCCGGCCGCCCACCGGCACCGGGGTCATGAAGCGCACGCGGTTGAGCCCGTAGTTCACGCCCATGCGCGATTCGATCACCTCGAAGGCCGTTTCGTAGAAGCGCGGCAGCAGCGACAGCGTCAGGAAGCCGTGCGCGATCGGCCCGCCGAAAGGCCCGGCCTTGGCGCGTTCCACATCGACGTGGATCCACTGGTGGTCGCCGGTGGCTTCGGCGAACTGGTTGACCTGCTCCTGCGTGACGGTGATCCAGTCGCTCACCGCGACTTCCTGGCCGACGCAGGCGGCGAGATCCTGAAGGGTCTGGAATGTCTTCTTCATGCGTTCACTGTATCGGGCTGCAAGCGCCGCGGCTGTAGCTGCCGCGACAAGGCGACTGCGGGTAAACCGCAGTCGGGCGTCAGGCCTCGAGCCACTGGCGGATGGGCTCCCACTGCTCCAGATCCCGCTGCACCCGTCCGGGCGCGATGTCGAACAGCGTCAGCCCGCGCGCCGCCAGCTGAACATAGTTCTGCGTGTCGCGCAGCTCGCCCAGCACCGGCACGCCCAGCCCGGCGACGAACTCGCGCAGGCGCTCGGCCGCCAGCGTGCGGCCGTCGACGCGCATGCCGACCACGCCGACCTGCGTCTTGCCGACATGGCGGTTGGCCATCAGCTTGTCGAGGAAATCGCGCGTGGCGTAGATGTCGAAGATGCTGGGCTGCAGCGGCACCAGCACTTTGTCGGCGAGCGGCACCACCTCCTTGAGGCGCGAGCCGTGCAGGCCGGCCGGCGTGTCGATCACTGCATGGGTGGTGCCGCGCGGAGGCCGCACCACGTTGCCGTCCTCCGAGGCCTCCCAGGTCCTGATTTCGCGAGCAGCCGGCGTGCGCAGCCCGAGCCACATCCGGGCCGATTGCTGCCGATCGATGTCGCCCAGCATCACCGCATGGCCACGGCTCGCGAAGTAGCCCGCAATATTGGTTGCGAGCGTGGATTTGCCGACCCCGCCCTTGGGATTGGCGACCAGGACCACCGGCATGACAGGCTCCTTCCCAGCTGATGAGACAACAGGCGCCATGGTAGCTGCGCCCGCCCGCCGTCCGAGTTGCGCTATGTTCCCGGACCATGACAACGACAACCACCGGTCCCGGCCGTCCTGCAGGCGGGATCTACCTGCTCGCCGCCCATCCCCATTGGCGCGATTCGCGCGTCAACTGGCAACTGCTGCAGGCCGCGCGCAGCCTGCCCGGCATCGAGGTCAATGACCTCTATGCCAGCTACCCCGACTTCGCGATCGACGTGCAGGCCGAGCAGGCCCGCCTCGCGCGCGCCGAGCTGCTGGTGCTGCTGCACCCGATCCAGTGGTATTCGATGCCCGCGTTGCAGAAGCTCTGGATCGACGAGGTGCTGAGCTACGGCTGGGCCTATGGCGGCGGCGGCACGGCGCTGCAGGGCAAGGACTGCTGGCTGGTCGCCACCACCGGCGGCCCCGAGCGCAGCTACCACCCACAGAGCTACAACCGCTACTTCTTCGACGCCTTCCTGCCCCCGTACGAACAGACGGCCGCCTTGTGCGGCATGCGCTTCCTGCCACCGCTGCTCTTGCACGGCGCGCGCAGCGCCAGCCCCGAGACGCTGGCAGCGCACGTCGAGGTCTTCGGCCAGCGCCTTTCCAGCTACCCCGACTGGCCGGAGCTGGAGGACATCGCCGAGTGCGTCGCCTGCGAAGTTCCGGCCACCGACCGGCCGCACGAACCCGAGGAGGCCTGATGGAACACGCACCGGCCTGGCTCGTCAATTCCCTCATCTACCTGGGCGCCGCCGTGCTGGTGGTGCCGCTGTCGAAGGCGCTCGGCCTGGGCTCGATCATCGGCTACCTGGCGGCCGGCATCGTCATCGGCCCCTGGGGCCTGGGCCTGGTGACCAACGTCGTGGACATCCTGCACTTCGCCGAGTTCGGCGTGGTGCTGATGCTGTTCCTGGTCGGCCTCGAGCTGGAGCCCAAGCGCCTGTGGAGCCTGCGCCGGCCGATCTTCGGCTGGGGCTCGGCGCAGGTCCTCGGCTGCGCGGTCGTGCTCTTCCTGGCCGGCTGGGCCGGCGGCGCGAGCTGGCGCGTGGCCCTGGTCGCGGCGCTGGGCCTGGCGCTGTCCTCCACCGCCATCGCGCTGCAGGTGCTGGGCGAGCGCAACCTGCTGCCCACGCCCAGCGGCCAGGCCGGCTTTTCGATCCTGCTGTTCCAGGACGTGGCGGCGATCCCGATCCTCGCGCTGCTGCCCCTCCTGGCCGTCGGTTCCGATACGGGGCCCGCCCTCACAGGCGCCGACCGGGCGCTCGAGGGCCTGAAGATCGTCGCGGTGATCGGCGGCATCGTGCTGGGCGGCCGGCTGGTGCTGCGGCCCCTGCTGCGCTGGATCGCGCGCAGCGACACGCCCGAGATCTTCACCGCCGCCTCGCTGCTGCTGGTGGTGGCGATCGCCGCGCTGATGCAGTTCGTCGGCCTGTCGATGGCGCTGGGCGCCTTCCTTGCCGGCGTGCTGCTGGCCGAGAGCGAGTACCGGCGCGAGCTGGAGACCGACATCGAGCCCTTCAAGGGCCTGCTGCTGGGCCTGTTCTTCATCGCCGTCGGCATGAGCATCGACTTCGGCGTGCTGCTCGCCCGCCCGGGCCTGATGGCGCTGGTCGTGCTCGGCTTCATGCTGCTGAAGGCGGTGGTGATCTTCACGCTGGCGAAGCTGATGGGCCTGCCCTACCAGCAGCGGCCGGTGTTCACGCTGCTGCTGGCGCAGGGCGGCGAGTTCGCCTTCGTGGTCTTTCAGGCGGCCGGCCCGCAGGTGCTGCCGGCCGGCGTGGCCTCTTTCCTCGTCGGCGCGGTGGCGCTGTCGATGCTCTTGTCGCCGCTGCTGCTGGTCGCGCTCGACAAGTGGGTGCTGCCGCGCCACAGCGCCGGCCAGCCGGTCACGATGGAGGAAATCTCCGAGCAGCAGGACGCCAAGGTGCTGATCTGCGGCTTCGGCCGCTATGGCCAGATCCTCGGGCGCATGCTGAGCGCCCAGGGGCTGAAGCTGACCGTGCTCGACCACGATCCCGACACCATCGAGAACCTGCGCGACTTCGGCTTCCGCGTCTTCTACGGCGACGCGACGCGGCTGGACCTGCTGCGCACCGCGGGAGCCGGCACCGCCAAGGTGCTGGTGGTGGCGGTCGACGATGTGGAGCAGTCGCTCGCCATCGTCGACATGGCGCGCGAGCATTTCCCCAACGCGCGCATCATCGCCCGCGCGCGCAACGTGGGGCATCTCTACCAGCTGCTGGACCGCAAGGTCGAGTTCATCGAGCGCGAGCTCTTCGAGTCCTCGCTGCGCAGCGCCCGCTCGGTGCTGGAAGGCCTGGGCTGGCCGGCGTACGAGGCGCGCGAGGCCGCGATGCGCTTTCGCCGCCGCAACATCGAGCTCATGCACGAGCTCTATCCCCACTACAAGGACCGCGCCAAGCTGATCGCGGTCTCGAAGGAAGGCCGCCAGCAGTTCCAGGACCAGATCGCGCGCGAGCGCGACGAGCGCAAGCGGCGCTCGGGGCAGGACTGGAACCTGGCGGCGGAAGAGGAGGAGCCCGTTTCGTGAAGGGCCGTGCGCCGCGGGTACCGGCTCAAGCGTCCAGCTTCAGCAGCCGGACCGCATTGCCCTTGAGGATGCCCGGCATCACCTCGGGCTTGAAGCCGGCCTCCTCGAAGTCCTTCATCCAGCGGTCCGGCGTGATCAGCGGGTAGTCGCTGCCGAACAGGATGCGGTCCTTCAGCAGCGTGTTGGCGTACTGCACCAGCTGCTTCGGGAAATACTTCGGGCTCCAGCCCGACAGGTCGATCCAGACATTGGGCTTGTGCGTGGCCACGCTCAGCGCCTCGTCCTGCCAGGGGAAGCTGGGGTGCGCCATGACGATCTGCATGTCGGGGAAGTCGATCGCCACGTCGTCCAGGTGCATCGGGTTGCTGTACTCCAGCCTCAAGCCGCCGCCGCAGCGCATGCCCGAGCCGATGCCGCTGTGGCCGGTGTGGAACACGGCCGGCAGGCCATGCTCGGCGATCACCTCGTAGATCGGCCAGGCCATCTTGTCGTAGGGGTGGTAGCCCTGCACCGTCGGATGGAACTTGAAGCCCTTGACGCCGTGCTCCTCGATCAGCCGCCGCGCCTCGCGCGCGCCCATCTTCCCCTTGTGCGGATCGATGCTGGCGAAGGCGATCATGATGTCGCTGTTCTTCTGCGCCGCCTCGGTGATCTCCTCGTTCGGGATGCGGCGCCGGCCGAGGTTCGACTCCGCGTCGACCATGAACATCACCAGGCCGATCTTGCGTTCGCGGTAGTAGTCGATGCTTTCCTGGATGGTCGGGCGCCGGCTGGACCTGAAATACTTGTCGGCCGCGCGGTCGTACTCCTCGCCGTAGTTGTCGAAGGGATTCCAGCAGCTCACTTCGGCGTGCGTGTGGGTGTCGATGGCGATCAGGTTGCGGTGGTCCATGGGCTTGTCTCCAGGCTGCTAACAACTAAGGGTAAGTCCGGGTGCCGAGCCCGTAGTCTCGGCTTGAATTAGTTATCTTCCATAACCATAATCGATCCTAACCGGGAGCGCAACATGACCACCACAGACCTTCGACTCGAAATCCGCGACCAGATCGCCATCATCCGCCTGACGCGCGCCGCGAAGCGCAATGCGTTGTCGGATTCCCTCATCCTCGCCCTGCGAGACACTTTCCAGAACCTGCCTTCGACGGTACGGGCGGCGGTCATCGACGGCGAGGGCCCGCATTTCTGCGCCGGCCTCGATCTCTCCGAGCTGAAGGAGCGCGACGCCGGCCAGGGCCTGCAGCACTCGCGTCTCTGGCACGCGGCGCTCGACGTCATCCAAAGCGGCCCGGTGCCGGTGATCGCGGCACTGCACGGCGCGGTGGTGGGCGGCGGGCTGGAGCTGGCGAGCGCCTGCCACATCCGCGTGGCCGACAGCACCACCTTCTACGCACTGCCCGAGGGCTCGCGCGGCATCTTCGTCGGCGGCGGCGGCTCGGTGCGCATCCCCAAGCTGATCGGCACCGCGCGCATGATGGACATGATGATGACCGGGCGCGTCTACGACGCCGAGGCCGGCGAGCGTGCCGGCTTCGCGCAGTACCTGGTGGCCGAGGGCCGCTCCTACGAGAAGGCGCTCGAACTCGCGCAGAAGGTGGCCGGCAATGCGCCTCTGACCAACTACGCGCTGATGCATGCGCTGCCGCGCATCAGCGAGCAGCCGGCCGATCATGGCTTCTTCACCGAGGCGCTGATCTCCGGCATCGTCCAGGCCGCACCCGAGGCCAAGGAACGCGTGCGCGCCTTCCTCGAAGGCCGCGCCAACAAGGTGACGAAGGAATGAACACCTCAGTCCGCTATCGCCCCCTCGCCTTCGGCGTGACGCGGGCCGTCCTGCGCGAAGGCGCACCGGGCACGCGCTACCTGCGTGCCGAAACGCAGCTTGCGCCCTACGCCGAGCGCATGACCGATCGCCTGTGCCACTGGGCCGAGGCGGCGCCCGATCGCACCTTCATTGCCCGCCGCGAGCGCCTGCCCGGCGGCGGCACGGGCGACTGGATCCGCGTGAGCTACGCCGAGGCGCACCGGCAGGCCCGCAGCATCGGCCAGGCCCTGCTCGAGCGCGGCCTGGGCCCCGAGCGCCCGGTTGCGATCCTCAGCGAGAACGGCATCGAGCATGCGCTCCTGGCCCTCGGCTGCCTCTACGCCGGCGTGCCCTACTGTCCGGTCTCGCCGCCCTACTCGCTGGTGAGCCAGGACTTCGACAAGCTGCGCCACGTGCTGGACACGCTGACGCCCGGCCTGGTGTTCGCCGCCGACGCCCAGCGCTTCGAGCGCGCCATCAAGGCCACCGTGCCGGCCGAGATCGAACTGGTGTTCGGCGAGGGCGAGATCGAGGGCCGCCCTGCCACCAGCCTCGCGCAGCTGGCCGCCACCCCGGCCACGCCCGCCATCGACGCCGCGATGCAGGCCACCGGCCCCGACACCATCACCAAGTTCCTCTTCACCTCGGGCTCGACCAAGCTGCCCAAGGCGGTGATCAACACCCATCGCATGTGGTGCGCCAACCAGCAGCAGCTGCGCCAGTCGATCCCGGCGCTGGGCGAGGAGCCGCCGGTGCTGGTGGACTGGCTGCCCTGGAACCACACCTTCGGCGGCAATCACAACGTGGGGATCGTGCTGGACAACGGCGGCACGCTCTACGTCGACGACGGCAAGCCCACCTCCGCCGGCATGGCCGAGACCTTGCGCAACCTGCGCGAGATCGCGCCCACCATCTACTTCAACGTGCCGACCGGCTTCGAGGCCATCGCCCACGCCATGGAAAGCGACGCAGTGCTGCGCCGCAACCTGCTGTCCCGCGTGAAGATGTTCTTCTACTCGGGCGCTGCCCTGGCACAGCCGGTGTGGGACAGCCTGCACCGCACGCAGGAGGCCGAAATCGGCGAGCGCATCGTGATGGGCACCGGCCTGGGCATGACCGAATCGGGCCCCTTCGCGCTCTACGTCACGGGCCCCGAGGTCAAGTCGGGCGACCTGGGACTGCCGGCGGCCGGCATCGAGATCAAGCTGATCGACACCGACGGCAAGACCGAAGTGCGCTACCGCGGCCCCAACATCACGCCGGGCTACTGGCGCGCACCCGAGGCCACGGCCGAGGCCTTCGACGAGGAAGGCTTCTTCTGCACCGGCGATGCGGTGAAGTGGATCGACGAGAACAACATCCACCGCGGCCTGCGCTTCGACGGCCGCATCGCGGAAGACTTCAAGCTGGCCACCGGCACCTTCGTGAGCGTGGGCCCGCTGCGCGCGAAGATCATCGCGGCCGGGGCGCCCTATGTGCAGGACGCGGTGCTGACCGGGCTCAACCTCAAGGAGGTCGGCGCGCTGATCTTCCCGACGCAGAAGGTCCGGGAACTGGCCGGCCTCCCCGCCGATGCCGGTATGCGCGAGGTCGTCGAGAGCGCGCCCGTCCAGGCCCATTTTCAGAACGTGCTGGACGCGCTGGCCAAGACCGCCACCGGCAGCGCCAACCGCATCGCGCGCCTGCACCTGGAGCACGAGCCGCCCTCGATCGACCGGGGCGAAGTCACCGACAAGGGCTCCGTCAACCAGCGCTCCGTGCTCAAGCACCGCGCCGATACCGTGGAGGCCTTCCACGCCGGCAGCCTGCCTTTCACGCTCACACCTCGAGGAGACAAACCATGAAGATCGAAGGACAAGCCGCGCTGGTCACCGGCGGCGCATCGGGCCTGGGCGAGGCGACCGCGCGCGAGCTCGCGCGCCTGGGTGCCAAGGTGGCGGTGCTGGATCTCAACGCCGCTTTGGCCGAGAAGGTCGCGGGCGAGATCGGCGGCATCGCATGCCCCTGCGACATCACCAACACCGACAGCGTGAACGCCGCGCTCGAAAAGGCCGCCGCCGCGCACGGCCCGGCGCGCATCCTGATGAACGTCGCCGGCATCGGCAGCGCCAAGCGCATCGTCGGCAAGGACGGCAACCCGGCGCCGCTGGAAGACTTCGTGCGCGTGGTCAACGTCAACCTGATCGGCGCCTACAACATCAGCCGCCTCTACGCGGCGCAATGCGCGAAGCTCGACCCGCTGGAAGGCGGCGAGCGCGGCGTGCTGATGTTCACCGCCTCCGTCGCGGCCTTCGACGGCCAGGTCGGCCAGCAGGCCTACAGCGCCTCCAAGGGCGGGCTGGTGGGCATGACGCTGCCGATGGCGCGCGACCTCGCGCAGCACGGCATTCGCGTCTGCACCATCGCGCCGGGCCTGTTCGCCACGCCGCTGCTGAAGGAGCTGCCCGAGACCGTCCAGCAGTCGCTGGCCGCCTCGATCCCCTTCCCGCCGCGCCTGGGCAAGCCCTCGGAGTTCGCCGAGCTGGCCTGCCACTTCGTGACCAACGGCCACCTGAACGGCGAGGTGATCCGCCTCGACGGCGCGTTGCGCATGGCGCCGCGCTGAAGAAGACGGCCATCCGAACATCCGGAGGCAGGGGACGTGAAGGCTTCGCGTCCTCGGCTCCCGCATTCCGAATTCATCAAGGAGACATTGCCATGCAACACCGTCGCCAATTCCTGCACACCCTGGGCAGCGCCGCCGTCCTCGGCGGGCTGTCGCCCCTCTCGGCCCTGGCGCAGGGGCTGGACCAGGTCAAGATCATGTACGGCTTTCCGGCAGGCAGCGCCGGCGACAGCGTGGCTCGCCGCGTGGCCGAGAAGCTGGGCGGCACGCCCTACAGCAAGAACCCCGGCTTCGTCGAGAACAAGCCCGGCGCGGGCGGCCGCATCGCGGTCGAGACGCTGAAGAACTCGCCGGCCGACGGCTCGGTGCTCACGCTGGCCCCGGTGTCGGCGCTCGCGGTCTATCCCTACATCTATCCCAAGCTCGCCTACAAGCCCGAGGACGTCACCGCAGTGTCCATCGGCGCCATCATGTTCCACGGCCTGGCGGTCGGCCCGGCGGTGCCGGCGGAGGTGAAGACGCTCAAGGACTTCCTCGCCTGGGCCAAGGCCAACCCTGCGCAGGCCAGCTACGGCTCGCCCGGCGCCGGCTCGATGCCGCACCTGCTGGGCGCGCTGCTCGGCCTGCGCGCAGGCGTGGAGCTCAAGCACGTGCCCTACCGCGGCACCGTGCCCAGCATCACCGACCTGGTGGGCGGCCAGATCGCCGCCGCCATGAACCCCAGCGGCGACTACCTGCAGTACATGAAGACCGGCCGCGTGCGCGTGCTGGCCACCTCCGGGCGCAAGCGCTCGCCCTATCTGCCGGATGTGCCCACCTTCACCGAGCTGGGCTACCCGGACGTGACCTCGGAAGAGTGGTTCGGCTTCTACGCCCCCGCCAAGACGCCGGCCGCCACCATCGCGTCGGCCAATGCCGCGATCACCGCCGCGCTGAAGGACAAGTCGGTGATCGACGCCCTGGCACTGGTCGGCCTGGTGGCCAACGGCAGCACGCCGCAGGAAATGGCGGCCGACCAGAAGGCGGAGTACGAGCGCTGGGGCCCGCTGGTCAAGCAAATCGGCTTCACCGCAGAGTCATGATCGCCGGCGGCGCTTTCGAAGGCGCACTGCGCCGGGGCGTCCTGGGCCTCGCCGCGGCGCTGGTGGCCTGCACCTCCTCCGGCCCGGGCGCGCGGACCCCGCAGTTGTCGGCGGCACAGCCGGGCCCCTTGCTGTCCTGCACCGAGCTCGCCGCCAAGGCGGCCCGGCCGGACACGGTCTACACGAGCGCGGTGGAAGTCGCCGCCGGCCCCGTCACCGTCGGCAACGCCGGCGTGCCCGCGCCGGCGCACTGCCTGGTGCAGGGCCGCATGAACGAGCGCGTGAGCGCGGTCGACGGCCAGCGCTATGCCATCGGCTTCGAGATGCGCCTGCCGCGCGCCTGGAACGGCCGCTTCTTCCACCAGGCCAATGGCGGGCTGGACGGCGCCGTGGTGCCGGCCATGGGCGGCATCGGCGGCGGCGGTCCCGCGAGCACCGCCTTGCAGAGGGGCTTCGCCGTCATCAGCTCGGACGCCGGCCATGCGGGCTCGATGGGCCCGCGCTTCGGCCTCGATCCGCAGGCGCGGCAGGACTACGGCTACAACGCCGTCGCCCAGCTCACGCCCATGGCCAAGAACCTGATCGCGCAGGCCTACGGCCGCGGCCCGGACCGCTCCTACATCGGCGGCTGCTCCAACGGCGGCCGGCATGCGATGGTGGCAGCCGCCCGCTCGGCGGCCCAGTACGACGGCATCCTCGCCGGCAACCCCGGCTTCCAGCTGCCGAAGGCCGCGGTGGCGCAGCTCTACGGCGCGCAGCAGTACGCCAAGGTGGCGAGCGCCACGACGAGCGCCGGCCAGCCCGATCTGCAGAGCGCCTTCACGCCCGCGGAGCTGCAGCTGGTGGCGCGCCGCGTGCTCGCGCGCTGCGATGCCCTCGACGGGCTGGCCGACGGCATCGTCTCCGACGTGAAGGCCTGCCAGGCCCGCTTTCGCCTCGACACCGACGTGCCCACCTGCACCGGCGCGCGCGACGGCAGCTGCCTCGCCCCGGCGCAGAAGAGCGCGCTCGCCAACGTTCATGCCGGTGCGCGCAACAGCGCCGGCAAGCCGCTCTACAGCAGCTTTCCCTTCGACGCCGGCATCTCGGGCGCCAACTGGCGCGAGTGGAAGTTCGCGAGCCCGCAGACACGCGACGCGGGTGCGGTGGCCTTCATCTTCAGCACGCCGCCGCTGGCCGAGCGGCCGGGCGGCCTGCCCTTCGCGCTGGGCTTCGACATGGACCGCGATGCGCCCCTGATCGAGGCCGCGAGCGGCGGCTACCGCGAGTCGTCCATGGCCTTCATGGCACCGCCGGAAGCGACGAAGCTGGAGCGGCTGCGCGAGCGCGGCGCGAAGATGATCGTCTATCACGGCACCAGCGACCCGGTGTTCTCCTCCGACGACACGGCCGGCTGGTACGAGCGCCTGCAGGCGACCCACGGCGGCGATGCGGCCTCGTTCGCCCGCTACTTCCCGGTGCCCGGCATGAACCATTGCTCGGGCGGCCCCGCCGCCGACCAGTTCGACATGCTGAGCGCCCTGGTGGACTGGGTCGAGCAAGGCCGGGCGCCGCAGTCCGTCACCGCCAGCGCGCGCGGACCGGGCGCTCCCGTGGTCAATGCCGAGGTGCCGGCCGACTGGTCGCCCCGCCGCACCCGCCCGCTGTGCCCCTATCCGCGTGTCGCGACCTACACCGGCGGCGATACCGAAGCCGCTTCCAGCTTCGCCTGCCGATGAACTACCAGCCCCACCCCGACGATCAGCGCTTCCTGCTCGAGGCCGTGCTCGGCGCCACCCCACGCCTGCGCGCGCTCGGCCCTTTCGCCGAATTCGACGACGCCTTGCAGGCCCAGGTGCTGGACGAGGCCGGCAAGTTCGTGGCCGAGGTGATCGCGCCGCTGAACCGCACGGGCGACGAGACGGGTTGCCGTTTCGGCGACGGCGAGGTGCAGACGCCGCCGGGCTTCCGCGAGGCCTATGCGGGCCTGGTCGAAGGCGGCTGGCTCGCGCTCTCCGCGGCGCCGGAAGACGGCGGGCAGGGGCTGCCGGCCGTCCTCGAAGCCATCCTCTTCGAATGGCTCAGCGCCGCCAACCACGGCCTCACCATGGCGCCCGGCCTGCTGCACGGCGCCTACGAATGCATCAGGCACCACGGCAGCGAGGCCCTCCAGGCACGCTACCTGCCGAAAATCGCGAGCGGCGAGTGGCTGGCCACCATGTGCCTGACCGAAGCCCATGCCGGCAGCGACCTGGGCCAGGTGCGCACGCGCGCGGTGCCGCAGCCGGACGGCAGCTTTCAAGTCAGCGGCGGCAAGATCTTCATCTCCGGCGGCGAGCACGACCTCACGCCGAACATCGTTCATCTGGTGCTGTGCCGGCTCCCCGAGGCACCGGCCGGGCCCAAGGGCCTGTCGCTGGTCCTCGTGCCAAAACTCTTGCCGGACGGCGCGCGCAACGCCGTGCACTGCGAGCGCATCGAGGAAAAAATGGGCCTGCACGGCAGCCCCACCTGCGTGATGCGCTTCGACGGCGCCACCGGCTGGCTGGTCGGCGAGGCCCATCGGGGCCTGGCCGCCATGTTCGTGATGATGAACGCGGCGCGCCTGCATGTGGCACTGCAGGGCATCGGCCTGCTGGACGCAGCCTGGCAGAAGGCCGACGCCTATGCCCGCGAGCGCCGGCAGATGCGCGCGCCCGGCCCGGCACCGGCCAGCCGCGGCGCCGAGAGCGCCGACCTGATCGCCGAGCACCCGGCGGTGCGGCGCATCCTCGAGACGCAGCGCGCCTGGATCGACGGCGCCCGCCTGCTGGCCTACCGCACCGCGCTGCAACTGGACATCGCGCGCCACGATGCCGACCCCGCGCGCCGCGAGCGCGCCGAACGCGCATGCGCGCTGATCACGCCGGTGCTGAAGGCCGCCTGCACGCAGCAGGCCTTCGATGGCGCCAGCGCCTGCCTTCAGGTCTTCGGCGGCCACGGCTACGTGCGCGAATGGGGCATCGAGCAGGTGCTGCGCGACGCCCGCGTGACGATGATCTACGAGGGCACCAACGAAATCCAGGCCATCGACCTGGTCGTGCGCAAGCTGCTGCCCGACGGCGGCGCCGCCATGGCGGGCCTGCTGGTCGAGCTGCGCGACGAGCTCGATGCCTCCCGCGAGTTCGACGCCGAGGTGCAGCGCCGCTTCGCCCAGCTTCGCTATCTCGGCACCACGATCGCCCTCGCGGCGCAGCGCGACCCTGCGCTGGCGCACGAGGTGGCCGACGACTACCTGCGGGTCGTGGCGATCGCCCTGATGGCCTGGGCCTGCGCACGCATCGGCAACGTCGCGCCGGAGATCCCGCGCTGGACGGCACCTGCGGCGGCCTTTCGCCGCTTCGTGCTGCCGGAGTTCGAGATGCGCCTGGGCATGGTCAAGCGCGCCTGCGAGGCCGTCCTGTCGCCCGGCGCCGCAGCGTAGGGGGCACGCCCCTACGCCGGCCCGCGCAAACGCAGTTACCCTCGGGGCCATGCCAGCTCCGCGCAAGAAAGCCGCCGTCCCCGTCTCCGTCCCGCCGTCGCGCCCCGACCGGCTCGACACCCGCGTCCTCGAAGCCCTGGTGGGCTACAACGCCCGGCGCGCCTGGCTGGCGGTGAGCACGGTGTTCGCGGAGCGCATGGCGGTCTACGGGCTCAAGCAGGTGGACTTTTCCGTGCTCTCGCTGCTCGCCCACAATCCCGGCGCCACCTCGCGCCAGCTCTGCGCCACCCTGGACATCCTGCCGCCCAACCTGGTCAGCCTGATCTCCGCGATGGACAGCCGCGGCCTCATCGAGCGGCGCCCCCACCCCTACGACGGCCGCGCCATCGGCCTGTACCTGACGCCGGCCGGCGAAACGCTGGTGCGTGACGCCGAGCGAACCGTGGTCGAACTGGAGGCCGATGCCAGCGCCAAGCTCACGACGCGCGAGCGCGAGACGCTGATCCGGCTGCTTCAGAAGATCTACCACTGACCGGGACGCGCGCCCGGCCGCACGCCGAGGCGGCGAGATCGAATCGCCCAGCAGCCGTCAGGAAAATGCGTGCGACGAGCTCACCAGAATTTCCACCACGGCCCCGAAGCGGAGGAACGTGCCGGAGGCAGCGGCTGCAGGCCGGTGTCGCGAATGCGGCGGCGCTGCTCGGCCTCGAGGGCCTGCGCCATGCGATGCGCCAGCTGGTCGCCCTGCATGGCGCGGATGCGCCACTCGGCAGCCAGGGTTTGCAGCTCGGAATCCTCGAGTGCGGCGGGCGTCGTCATCGATTCGGACATGTGTGAAATTTTGCACACCCGAGGAGCACGCGGCAATCGTAGAGCTTTGCATTACATGGCCGATTAGGCCTATGTCAAAAGCTGTGTTTCCTGGTCAGGGCATGAATCCGTCCCAGCTCAGCTTGAGTCCGGTCAGGAGCATGCCGAGGTAGACGAAGCGGTAGAACCAGACCGCATCGATGCGGCGCGCGATGCGGATACCGACCCAGACGCCCAGCGGCGCGATGGGCAGCAGCACCAGCGAGGTCGCCATGTTGCGCCAATCGAGCAGGCCGAGCCAGGCATACGGAAGCCACTTGCTCAGGTTCACCACGAAGAAAAAGTAGGCGAGCGTCGCGGTGTAGGCCACCGGCGTGAGGCGCAGCGGGATCACGTAGGCATTGACCGGCGGGCCGCCCGCATGCGCGATAAAGCTGGTGAAGCCGCCGATGGCCGTCAAAACGGCACCGGTGGTTTTGGAAGGCGGCGGTGCGTCCGCGCGCGGCGGGAAAAGCAGCCGCTGCGCCAGGAACAGCAGCGTGAACACGCCGACGACGCCGGCCACCGTGTGCGCGGGCAGCGCCCGGAACAGCACCGTGCCGACCACCGTGCCCACCAGGCCGAAGGGGATCAGGAAATACAGCAGCGACCGATCGAAGTCGCGGCGAAAGGCGGCCAGGCCCAGCAGGTCCATCAGGAGCAGCACCGGCATCAGGATCGCCGCCGCCTGCGGCACCGTGACCGCCAGCGCCAGCATGGGCACCGCGAGGGAGCCGAAGCCGGCGCCGAAGCCGCTCTTGCTGACGCCGAGCAGGAGCACGGCGGGGACCGCGACGGCATAGAAATGCCAGTCGCTGATGATGGGGAGGGCCATGGGGGATGCGGAAAGGACGAGCGCGCCGCGGGAGCGGGCCACCGAGCGTAGCAGGAAGCGGCATCGTGATGCCCGGTTCGGAGTCCCATCGACGGCGGGGTCTGTGCGAACGCGCCGCCGTCGGCGCAGCGTTCAGGCCGGCGCCACATGCACCGTGGCCGCGTGCCCGCCCGCATCGATCGAGAAGCGCACCGGCAGGAAACGCTCGATCACCGCGCAGTTGGTGCGCGTGTGTTCCGTCAGCTCGCTGCAGCTGAAGGCGGCGGCCTGCCCGCTCTGCCACGTCGCCAGGGCCAGCAGCAGCGCCAGCTGGTCCGCCAAGTGCGGCCCGACCGCCGCTTCGCTCTTCTGGAAGGCGCGCACTTCCTTCACGAGCCGGTGCGCCACCTGCTCGGCCGACAATGCCTTCTCGCCGAAGCTCGTGAACACCTCCGTGACATGCTCGTACGCCAGCGTGGCCATGAGCGCATTGCCCGGGCCCTCGTTCTGCCGCGTACTGCCGCTGCGCAGTTGCTCGCGGGCCCAGCCCATCGCGCTGCCGAGCGCGTCGAGTTCGCGCGCCGCGACATGCCGCGGCAGGCCGGGCGCCAGGCACTCGGCATGCGCGTCCTGCAGCGCGCCGCGTGCATTCAGGTCGAAGGGCTTCAGCCCGCCGGCCGCGGGCACGACGGTCGCGTCCACCGCACCACCGCCGGCCGGATAGAAGCCGCAGCGATGCAGCTCCAGCCGCAGCTCGGCCCCCAGGCGGCGCACCAGCGGCGCATAGGCGCGCTCCAGGAAATGGAAGGGCGGCGCCATCGGGTTGTGCGTGCCGCCGGCGAGCGCGATGCGGCTGGGTCCATCGGCCAGCAGCAGCGCGGGCAGCACGGTCTGCAGCACCAGCATGCAGCTGCCCGCACTGGCCACGGCAAAGCGGTAGTCGCCGGCGCGCACGGCGCCGGGCACGAAGCGCAGGAACTGCGATCCCAGCTCCGCGCCCTCCACCCGTGCGCGGCTGACCTCCGCCGCGGCGTTCACGCAGGCCAGGTGCTGGCGCATCAGCCCCGGCCTGGGCCGGCGCGCACGGATGTTGTCGATGGCCAGGGCCTGGCCCGTCGCCATGGCCAGCGCAAGACCGGTGCGCAGGATCTGGCCGCCGCCTTCGCCTTGCGAGCCGTCGAGTTCGATCATCTCTTCTTCTGTCTTCATCTTCCTGTCGTTCGTTCGGATGCAGATCAGGTCGCCTGCCTGCCGGAGGCCTTGGCGGCAGCATAGGCGGCGGCACGTTCCCGCTGTTCGCGAAGCGCGCGGCGGCAGGCACGGCAGCGCACCGCCGTGCTGTCGATATGGCCGTGGGCCACCTCGTACCACCATTTCTGCTGCTTGGCCGTCCAGACCTCCTCGATGCCGCAGTCGCGGCAGGTGAAGGCCAGGTCGACATAGAAGGCGGGTAGCGGCCCATACGTGTTGTTGTAGCGCGCGAGCACGTCCTGGTCGGCCAGCTCCATGCCGGCAGGCCGCGCCCCGGCGGCGAGATGCCGCACGTCCTGCACACGCAGCTGCGCAACCAGCTTCCCGGCACGGTCGAGGCGCCGCTGCTTGATTTCGGCGCGGCGCTGCTTGTTGCTTTTCATGATCGTCCTGCCGGGCGCAGGCCTCTGCGGTGCCCTCGCCCTATCCTTTCACACACACCACCTGCTTGAGGATGTACACCACCTCCACCAGGTCCTTCTGCGCCTCCATCACCGCGTCGATGTCCTTGTAGGCCATCGGGATCTCGTCGATCACGTCGGCATCCTTGCGGCATTCGACGCCCTGGGTCGCAGCAATCTGGTCGGCCACGGTGTAGAGCTTCTTCGCCTTGGTGCGGCTCATCTTGCGGCCGGCGCCGTGGCTGCAGCTCATGAAGCTCTCGGGATTGCCCTTGCCGCGCACGATGTAGCTCCTGGCGCCCATGCTGCCCGGGATGATCCCCAGCTCGCCGGCTTTCGCGCTCACCGCGCCCTTGCGGGTCACGAGCACCTCCTGGCCGAAGTGCGTCTCGCGCTGTACGTAGTTGTGGTGGCAGTTCACTGCTTCCACATGCGCCTCGAAGGTCTTGCCGATCACCTTGCGCGCGGCCGCGACCACGCGCTGCATCATCACCTCGCGGTTGGCGCGCGCGAACTTCTGGGCCCAGCCCACGGCGCGCACGTAGTCGCCGAAGTACCTGGCGCCCTCCTCGAAGTAGGCGAGGTCCTGGTCGGGCAGGTTGCGCTGGTGCTGCTCGGCGTCCTTTTTCGCGAGCTCGATGAAGTGGGTGCCGATGGCATTGCCCACGCCGCGCGAACCCGAGTGCAGCATGAACCACACCGACCCCGCTTCGTCGAGGCAGACCTCGATGAAGTGATTGCCCGTGCCCAGCGTTCCCAAGTGCTTGTGGTTGTTGGTGTTCTTCAGGCGCGGGTAGTCCTCGCAGATGGCCTCGAATTCGTCGACCAGGCGGGCCCAGGCGGCATCGGTCTCGTCGGGCGGGGTCTCCCACGAACCCTTGTCGCGGCCCGTTCGCCTGGGATTGCTGCCGTGCGGCACGGCCTTTTCGATCGCAGAGCGCAGCGGGCCCAGGTTGTCGGGCAGATCGTTGGCGTGCAACGTGGTCTTGCACGCCATCATTCCGCAGCCGATGTCCACGCCCACCGCGGCCGGAATGATGGCCTTGAAGGTCGGGATCACCGAACCCACGGTCGCGCCGATGCCGTAGTGCACGTCGGGCATGGCCGCGATGTGCTTGAACACGATGGGCAGGCGTGCGGCGTTCTCGAGCTGCCGCCGTGCCTCGTCCTCGACCGGTACGCCGCGGGTCCACATCTTCACCGGCACGCCGCCGTCGACGGGGTGTACGTCGTAGTTCTTTCCCTGCATTGCATTCTCCCGTTGCGGAAGGTGCCTGTCGCCCCTTCCCGACTCAAGCCGCAGCAGCCGGCGAGTCAGTGTCTGCCCATACACGCGTAGGATATTCCCAGCCATCCATTCATGAAGCAATTCGACGCCAACACCACCCGATCCGCCCTGGATTTCGCCCGCCTGATCCCCGCGCTGCGCGACGCCTTTGCGGGCGAGGCCACGGTCCCGCCGCGCCACGTGCACGCGGTCGAGGCGGGCAGCGACCGCGGCACGGTGCTGATCATGCCGGCCTGGAGCGAGGCGGGCTTTCTCGGCATCAAGACCATCAACATCTTTCCCGGCAACGGCGCACGCGGGCTGCCGGGGCTGCACGCGACCTATGTGCTCTACGACGCGCACACCGGCGTGCCGCTGGCGATGATGGACGGCAACGAGATCACGGCACATCGCACGGCCGCGGCCTCGGCGCTGGGTGCGTCCTTTCTTGCGCGCAGGGAGGCACGGCGCCTGCTCGTGCTGGGCACCGGCCGCGTCGCAAGGCTGCTGCCGGCCGCGCATGCCGCCACACGTGCGATCGAGGAGGTGTGGGTCTGGAATCACCGCCCCGAAGGTGCGCAGGCCCTGGCGGCGCAATGGCGCGGCGAAGGCTGGAACGCACGCGCCGCGGCCGACCTCGAGGCCGCCGTGCGCAGCGCCGACATCGTGAGCTGCGCGACGCTCGCCACCTCGCCGCTGGTCAAGGGCGAGTGGCTCGCGCCGGGCTCGCACCTGGACCTGATCGGCAGCTTCACGCCGCAGATGCGCGAGGCCGACCCGGCCTGCTTTGCCGGCGCGCGGACCTTCGTCGATACGGAAGAAGCGCCCCGGAAGACCGGCGACCTGCTCGATGCGTTCGCGGCCGGCACGCTGGCGCGCGATGCGCTTCAGGCCACGCTCGCCGACCTGTGCAAAGGCCGGCGCGGCGGGCGCGCGAGCGATACGGAACGCACCGTCTTCAAGGCCGTCGGCAGCGCGCTGGAGGATCTCGCGGCCGCCACGCTGGTGTGGCAGGCCGTGGAGCCGGGCCCCCTCAGTCCAGCGAAACGTTCGCCTTCCTGATCACATCGCCGAAGCGCTGCGTCTCGCTCTTCACGAACTGCGCGAACTGCTCGCGGCGCATCCGGCAGCAGCCCACGCCGGACGAGCCCGGTCAGACGCGTTCGAGGATGACCGCGATGCCTTGCCCCACGCCGATGCACATGGTGCACAGCGCATAGCGGCCGCCACCCTTGTGCAGCTGGTTCACCGCCGTGGTCGCCAGCCTTGCGCCGCTGGCGCCCAGCGGGTGGCCCAGCGCGATCGCGCCGCCGTTGATGTTGACGCGCGCATCGTCGTCCTTCAGGCCCAGCAGGCGCAGCACCGCGAGGCCCTGCGCTGCGAAGGCCTCGTTGAGTTCGATCACGTCGATCTGGTCGAGCTTGAGCCCGGTGAGCTTCAGCACCTTCTCGGTGGCCGGCGCCGGGCCGATGCCCATCACGCGCGGCGGCACGCCGGCGGTGGCCATGCCGACCACGCGGGCGCGCGGCGTGAGGCCGTGCTTCGCCGCGCTTGCCTCGTCGGCCAGCAGCAGCGCGCAGGCGCCGTCGTTCACGCCGCTGGCGTTGCCGGCCGTCACCGAGCCGTCGGGACGCACCACGCCCTTGAGCTTGGCCAAGGCTTCCAGGCTGGTGTCGCGCGGATGCTCGTCCTTGTCGACGACGATCGGATCACCCTTCTTCTGCGGCACATGCACCGGGACGATCTCGGCGTCGAAGAAGCCCGACTTCTGCGCCGCCACGGCGCGTTGCTGCGACGCCAGGGCCATGCGGTCCTGCGCCTCGCGCTCGATCTTGTGGTCGGTGGCGACGTTCTCCGCCGTCTCCGGCATGGAGTCGACGCCGTACTGCGCCTTCATAAGCTTGTTGACGAAGCGCCAGCCGATGGTCGTGTCGTACACCGCGTTGTTGCGGCTGAAGGCGCTCTCGGCCTTCGGCATGACGAAGGGGGCGCGGCTCATGCTCTCCACGCCCCCCGCGATCATCAGCCCGGCCTCGCCGGCCTTGATGGCGCGCGCCGCGGTGCCCACCGCGTCCAGCCCCGAGCCGCACAGGCGGTTGATGGTGCCGCCGCCGACTTCGAGCGGCAGCCCCGCCAGCAGCGCCGCCATGCGCGCCACGTTGCGGTTGTCCTCGCCGGCCTGGTTGGCGCAGCCGTAGAGCACGTCGGTGACAGCCTGCCAGTCGACATCCTTGTTGCGCTCCATCAGCGCCTTGATCGGCACGGCGCCCAGGTCGTCGGCGCGCACGGCGGAGAGGGAGCCGCCGTAGCGGCCGAAGGGGGTGCGAACGGCGTCGCAGATGAAGGCTTGGGTGGTCATGGTGTGTCTCTCTCAGGAATGTTTCTGTCTCAGGCTGCGATCGGCAGCCCGACCAGCTTTTCGAGCTCCGCATGCTCGAGCCCTTCGACCTTGTCGATGAGCTTCAGGCCTGCGGGCGTGCATTCGATGGTGGCCAGGTCGGAGTACACGCGCTTCACGCAGCCGATGCCGGTCAGGGGGTAGGTGCACTTGGCGACGATCTTGCTCTCGCCCTTCTTGGTGAGCAAGTCCATCATCACCCAGGTCTGCTTCGCGCCGATGGCCAGGTCCATCGCGCCGCCGACGGCGGGGATGGCGCCCTCCTCGCCCGTGCTCCAGTTCGCCAGGTCGCCGGTGGCCGAGACCTGGAAGGCGCCCAGCACGCAGATGTCGAGATGGCCGCCGCGCATCATCGCGAAGCTGTCGGCATGGTGGAAGTAGGCGCCGCCCGGCAGCAGCGTGACGGGCTGCTTGCCGGCGTTGATGAGGTCATAGTCTTCCTGCCCCGCGGCGGGCGCCGGCCCCATGCCGAGGATGCCGTTCTCGCTGTGCAGGATGACCTCCCGGCCGGCCGGCAGGTGGTTGGCCACCAGCGTGGGCTGGCCGATGCCGAGGTTGACGACGGCGCCGTCGAAGATGTCCTGCGCGACCCGCGCGGCGAGCTGGTCCTTGGTGCGGCGCTGGTAGTTGCTTGTGCTCATGGTCATGCTGCCTTCTTGAAGCCGCCGGCCTGGGTGGCGACGCGGTCGATCTTGACGATGTTGCTGACGAAGATGCCGGGGGTGACGATGGTCTCGGGGTCCAGCTCGCCCAGCTCCACGATCTCGTGCACGGTGGCGATGGTGCGCTCGGACGCCATGGCCATCACCGGCCCGAAGTTGCGCGCCGCCTTGCGGTACGTGAGATTGCCCCAGCGATCGCCCTGCTCGGCCTTGATCAGCGCCACGTCGCCGCGGATCGGGTACTCCAGCACGTATTGCTTGCCGTCGATGATGCGCGTCTCCCGCTCGCCCGCCAGCTGGGTGCCGTAGCCGGTGGGACAGAAGAAGGCGCCGACCCCGGCGCCGGCCGCGCGGATGCGCTCGGCCAGGTTGCCCTGCGGCACCAGCTCGAGCTCCAGCTTGCCGGAGCGGTAGAGCTCGTCGAACACGTAGCTGTCGGCCTGGCGCGGGAAGCTGCAGATGATCTTGCGCACACGCCCGGCCTTGAGCAGCGCGGCCAGGCCCGTGTCGCCGTTGCCGGCGTTGTTGTTGACGACGGTGAGCTCCTTGGCGCCCTGCTCGATCAGGCCGTCGATGAGCTCGTTGGGGATGCCGGCGGTGCCGAAGCCGCCGATGAGGACCGTGGCGCCGTCGGGGATGCCGGCCATGGCATCGGCGATCGAGCGGGCGATCTTGTTGATCATGGAATCTGTCTCCGGGGTAAGGGAAAAGCCGAAGGCCTCGGCTTCAGGCGTGGAGCACAATGTTCTCGGTTGTTCGTGTATCGAACATGTGTTCGTATAATGAATTCTAAAGAAGATCGCTCCTCATGGCAACCCTGAACCAACCCGCCGCCCCCACGCCCGGCGACAGCTACGTCCAGTCCTTCGCGCGCGGGCTGCAGGTCATCCGCTCCTTCAGCGAGCGCGCGCCGCGCCAGACGCTCAGCGAAGTCGCGGCCGCAACCGGCCTGACGCGCGCCGGCGCGCGGCGCATCCTGCTCACGCTGCAGACGCTGGGCTATGTGGACTTCGACGGCAAGCTGTTCGCGTTGACCCCGCGCATCCTCGACCTGGGCTTTGCCTACCTGTCGTCGATGCCCATCTGGAACCGCGCCGAGCCGGTGATGGAGGCGCTGGTGCAGCAGGTGCAGGAGTCCTGCTCGGCCGCGGTGCTCGACGACACCGACATCGTTTATGTGATGCGCGTTTCCACCCACAAGATCATGCGCATCAGCCTGGGCGTGGGCTCGCGCCTGCCGGCCTGGTGCACGTCGATGGGCCGGCTGCTGCTGGCCGACCTGGACGACGAGGCGCTGCGCGCGCGCCTCGAGGCTTCGAACGTCGAGCCCCTCACGCGCCACACGCTGACCGACATCGACGCGCTCGTCGCCAAGGTGCTGCAGGCGCGGCGGCAGCGCTGGTGCCTGGTGAACCAGGAGCTGGAAGAGGGGCTGATCTCGATCGCCGCGCCGATCGTGGACCGAAGCAGGCGCATGGTGGCCGCGCTCAACATCAGCGGGCAGGCCAACCGGACCAGCGCGAAAGTGATGCAGGACACGATGCTGCCGGCGCTGGTGGAGGCGGCGCAGGAGATCTCACGCCTGCTCTGAACAAAAAGAAGCCGCCCGGTGGGCGGCTTCGGCTCAGCATCGCCGGCCCTGCGCGGGACCGGCCATGCCTTGGCTTACTTCTTCTTGGCAGTGGCCTTCTTCGGTGCAGCAGCCTTCTTCGCGGCAGGCTTGGCCGCGGCCTTCTCGGCCTTGCGCTTGGCGGCCTTCGGGTCGATGGCAGCCTTGAAGGCGGCGCCCGGCACGAACTTCGGCACCTTGGTTGCCGCGATCTTGATCTTCGTGCCGGCCTGGGGGTTGAAGCCGGAGCGCGCGGCGCGGGCGACCTGCTTGAAGGTGCCGAAGCCGACGATCTGGACCGGGTCGTCCTTCTTCACGGCGTTGACGATGGCGCTGGTGACTGTTTCGAGGACGCGCGCGGCTTCGGCCTTGCTCAGCGTGTGGGCGGTGGCGATCTTCTCGACCAGTTCGATTCGATTCATTCAGGGTTCCTTGGATTGAGACACGCCGCGTTGCCAGCAGCGGCCCCGGCCGATGCCGGGGCGGGCGGAGTGTACTGGCTCCGAAGCAAGGCCTGGCCGGGCAGTCCCCAGGATGGCCGGCGAGGACCGTCCGCTCAGGCCTGCGGGAAGGCCTTGGTCCGATTCAAGGACCAGCCCAGCGTCATCCCGGCAGCGGCAATCAAGATGGCCGCCGAGCCGACGAGCTGCAGCGGCTTGAGCCGGTGGTCGAAGGCGACGAAGTCCACCACCATGGCGACGATCGGGTAGAGGAAAGACAGCGCCCCCACCGAGTGCGTCGGCAGCTTCTGAATCGCGCCGTACAGAAGCGCGAACACCAGGCCGGTGTACACCGCGCCCATCACCACGAAGTCGCCCCAGACGCGGTAGTCGGAGGGAAGATGCCTCAGGTCCGCAAAGGGCGCGATCATGAGGATGCCGACGCAGACATGGATCAGCGCGATGAGGTGCGGCGGCGTGTCGTCGAGCTTCTTGGTCACGATCGCCGAGATGGCGTAGAAGAATGCCGCACCGAGGGCCATCAGGACCCCGGCGATGTAGGCCGAGTCCGGACCCGCATAGGTGGCCGCGGACGGCCTGGCCTGCACGATGAGCAGCACGCCCGCGAACGCGATGGCCAGCCAAGCGAGCTTGGCGGCGGTGATGCGCTCGGAGAAGAATATGGCGCCCAGGCCGATCAGGATGAAGGGCTGCGTGTTGTAGACGGCAATGGCGACCGAGATCGAGGCCCGAGAGAAGGAGGCGAAGATCAAGAGCCAGTTGAGGACGATGGCCACGCCGCCGAGGGCAGCCCAGCCGACCTGCCTGAGCGTGAGCCTGCCGCGCAGCGATCCCGTGAAGGCACAGACCGCCAGCAGCGTCGCCGCCCCGAAGACACAGCGCCAGAACAACAACTGAATGACCGGCTGCCCGGAGTGGACGACGAACCAGCCGATGGTGCCGGAGATCAGCATGGCCGCCATCATCTGGAGCGTGCCGGTGACTTTGTTGTTCATGCGGAAGGGCGTCGGGCTAGGGCTATGTGGCGAGCACCCGTATTGTCGCCTGCGGCCCGAACCCTGCGGCCAACCTTTACTTCGTTACTTTCGCCGCGGCGCAGCCCGTCTGCATCACCCATCCAGTGATCGCATCGCCCGCGGGCTCTGTTCGAGCCGGCGCACGGCGGCGGCCCGCGTTGCAGACTGAAACGTCCGGGGCCGCATCCATTAGCTTCAGCGCACCGGCGTTGCCAAAGCGTGGCCGATGCGTCGCCGCCGCCCGGATCAGCCGAGCCAGCCCTTGATGCGCAAGCCCAGCGCCTCGCGACTGATGCCGTAGCGGTCGTGCAGTGTGGGCAGCGCGCCGGCGTCGAGGAACGCGTCCGGCAGGCCGGCGAGCTGGAAGCCCGCCGGCTGCACCTTGTGGCGCAGCAGCGCGCTGGCCACCGCTTCACCGAGCCCACCGATCACGGAATGGTTCTCGGCGACGACCACCAAACGATGCTTGTAGCGCACGGCCTCGACGATGGCCGCCTCATCCAGCGGCTTGATGGTCGGGCAATGCAGCACGGCGACGCCGACGTTGTCCTTGGCCAGGTCCTGCGCGGCCTCGAGCGCCCGCATCGTCAGCAGGCCGCTGGAGATCAGCAGCACCTCGGCGCCCTCGCGCAACATCTTGGCCTTGCCCAGTTCGAAGCGATAGCCCTCGATGCCGTCGAGCACCAGGGGCACCTGACCACGAAGCAGGCGCATGTAAACGGGGCCCTTGTGCTCGGCAATCTGAGGCACCGCCTGCTCGATGTCGAGCGCGTCGCAAGGGTCGACGATGGTCAGGCCCGGGATGCCGCGCATCATCGCGATGTCTTCGATCGCGGCATGGCTGGGACCATACCCCGTGGTCAAGCCCGGAAGCGCGCAGCAGATCTTGACGTTGAGGTCCTCCTCGGCAATCACCTGGTGGATGAAGTCGAAGGCGCGCCGCGTGCCGAACGCAGCGTAGGTCGTCGCGAAGGGGATCAGGCCTTCCTTGGCCATTCCGCCGGCGGCGCCCATGAGCAACTGCTCGGCCATGCCCATCTGGTAGAAGCGCTCCGGGTACGCCTGGGCGAACAGATGCAGGTCCGTGTACTTGGCCAGGTCCGCCGTCAGGCCGACGACTTCGGGGCGGTGAGCGGCGTAGTCGACGAGTGCCTTGCCGAACGGAGCGGCCTTGACCTTCTGCCCTTCGGAGGCGATCGAGGCGATCATCGCCGAGGTGGTCAGGCGCGGCTTCTTTTCTGCGGTGGCGGTACTCATGCCGGGGCTCCTTCGGATTGAACATAAGGTTGGGACTGGTCGAGGACCTCGAGGGCCTTCTGCCACTCCGGCGGGTCGACGCGGATGAAGTGGTTCTTTTCGCGCTGCTCGAGGAAGGGCACGCCCTTGCCCATCAGCGTGTCGAAGACGATGACGCGCGGCCTCGCTTCCTGGAGTGCACGGGCAGCGTCGAACGCTTCCACCACGGCCGCCAGATCGTTGCCGTTCACGCGCTGGACATGCCAGCCGAAGGCGGCCCACTTGTCGGCCAGGGGCTCGAAGCCCAGCACCTTGCCCGAGGGGCCGTCGGCCTGCTGGTTGTTCACGTCGACCAGGCAGATCAGGTTGTCCAGCTTGTGGTGGGCGGCGGACATCGCTGCCTCCCAGGTCGAGCCCTCGTCGAGTTCGCCGTCGGACATCGAGTTGTAGACGACGGCCGGATTCTTCTTCTGCTTCAGCGCGAGCGCCATGCCCACGCCGATGATCAGCCCCTGGCCGAGCGATCCGCCCGAGATCTCCATGCCGGGGGTGTAGGCGGCCATGCCCGACATCGGCAGGCGGCTGTCGTCGCTGCCATAGGTCTCGAGCTCGCTCTCGACGATGATGCCGGCTTCGATGAGCGCCGCGTAGTGCGCAATCGCATAGTGGCCGTGCGAGAGCAGGAAGCGGTCGCGCCCCTCCCACTCGGGCTCCTGCGGTCGCAGCTTCAACGCATGGCAATAGGCCGTTGCAAGCACGTCGGCCCAGCCGAGCGCCTGGCCGATGTAGCCCTGGCCCTGGACCTCGCCCATGCGCAGCGCGAAGCGCCGGATGCGGTACGCGCGCTGCGCCAGCGTGGCGAGCTGGTTGTTGGTGGAAATCACGGATTGCTCCTTGGATAGTCAGACAAAGGACTCACTTGAAGATGACGGCGGGCACGTACGAGACGAGCGCGAGGATCAGGAATGCGACCACATAGAACGGGCCCAGCTCGCGCACCGTCTGGCCGACCTTGACCTTGGCGAGCGCGCTGGTGATGAACAGCGTCGTGCCCACCGGCGGCGTGTACAGGCCGATCGCCAGGTTGACGGTCATCATGATTCCCAACTGCGTGAGGTCCATGCCGATTGCGTTGGCGAGCGGCACGAACACCGGGGTCAGCAGCAGCACTGCGGCGGGCAGGTCGATGAACATGCCGCAGACGAGCATCAGCAAGTTCATCAGCAGGATCACGCTCCAGCCGCTCGACAGGTGTGCCTGCGCCCAGGCGACGATGCCGTCGGGCATGCGGTCGAAGGTCAGCAGCCAGCCGATCGCGGCCGATGCCATGATGACCAGCAGCACGACGCCGGTGGCAAGGCCTGCGTGAACGATTGCAGCGTGCAGCCGCTTGAGGCCGAGGTCGCGGTAGACCAGCGCCGAAACCAGGCCGGCGAACAGCGTCGAGAGCACTGCCACCTCGGTGGGCGTCGCGATCCCGAAGCGCAGCATGACCACGATCAGCACTGGCAGCACCAGCGCGGGCGCCGCGTACACGAGCTGCGTGCGGAACGCAGACCAGTCGAGCGGCCGCGTCTCGCGCGGGAAGTTGCGCCGCCGACCGACCCACCAGCACACCGCCATGAAGCCGCCGCACATTGCCAGTCCGGGCAGGATGCCCGCGACGAAGAGCGACGCGATCGACGTGTTGCTGACCAGCGCGAAGAGGATCATCGGGATCGACGGCGGGATCAGGATGTCGATCGTTGCCGCCGCGGCGAGCGTCGCGGCCGAGAACGCCGGCGGGTAGCCGAGCCGCTTCTGCCAGGGGATCAGCAGCGAGCCGATCGCCGATGCGTCCGCCACTGCCGAGCCCGAGACGCCGCCGAAGATCGTCGACGACAGGACGCCGACCTGGCCGGGGCCGCCGTGGAACCGGCCGATCAAGGTCGACAGCACGCCGATCAGCGCCTCGCCGAGCTTGCCGCCCATCATCAGCGTGCCGGTCAGCATGAAGAAAGGAATCGCGATCAGCGGGAAGCTCTGGACCTGCGCGACCATCTGCTGGACGAGAAGGTCGAGCGGCACCTTGTCGGAGGTGGCCGCCGCGGCCAGTGCAGCGACGAGCAGCGCGTGTGCGATGGGGATCGCGACCACGGCGGCGCCGAGGAAGACGAAGAGTATCAGTGCGGTCATGTCGTTCTCCTTGGTCTCACCAGTGCGCCTGCGGCACCTCGTCGCCGACCACGGCCGGTTGTTCGCTGGTGCTCCAGGCTCGCCACGCCGAGAACAGCGCGAGCACCGCGAGCATTGCCATTCCGCCCATCACGCACCCGTACGTGACCGATCCCGGCACCTGGAGGATCGGCGACTTCTCGTCGTGGACGATTTCGAGCATGCGGAACGTCGCGACGGTCATGACTGCGTAAAGCGCCACGACGCCGAGCCAGGCAAGCGCAGCGAGCGGCCGGCGCACTGCGAACGGCAGCTTCTCCATCAGGAACGTCGTGGTGATGTGTGCCCCGTGCTGGGCCGCGAGCACCACGCCTGCCATCACCAGCCAGGGGAACAGCAGCTCCGGCACTTCGTTGCCCCACTGCAGACTCGCCCCGGTGGCGTAGCGCAGAACGGTGTTCGCGCACAGGATCACGAAGATCACCGACGTGCTCACCCACAGCACCGTCTGGCATATGCCGCCGACGGCGCGTTCGATCACATTCATGGTTTGTCTCCAGAGAAGGGCGCGCTGGTGGCGCCCGGGATCAGGCCCCTACTGCGCTTGCGCGGCGGTGACGACCTTCTTCACATAGGGACCGATCGGGCCCGCCATCCACTTGTCGGTGACGGGTGCGGTGGCCTTAGAGAAGGCGGCCCTGTCCACGGTCGTGACCTGCACACCCTTGGCCTTCAGATCGGCGAGCAGCTTGTCCTCCGACTCCTGCGACAGCTTGCGCTGCAGCGCGGTGGCCTCGGCGGCGGCCTCCTGCACGGCCTTCTTGTCGGCGTCGGAGAGCTTGTCCCACGCGCGCTTGCTCATCAGGAATGGCGTCATCTGGAACTGATGGTTCGTCAGCGCCAGGTTCTTCTGCACCTCGTACAGCTTGCTGGCGTGGACGTTCATAACGGGGTTCTCCTGTCCGTCGACCACGCCCTGCTGCAAGGCGACGTACAGCTCGGCGAACTTGATCTGCTGCGCCTCGGCCCCCAGCGCCTGCATGATTTCCACCAGCACCGTGTCGGGTGGCGTGCGCATCTTCAGACCCTTCAAGTCCTCGACCTTCGTAATCGGGCGCTTGCTGTTGGTCATCTGGCGGATGCCGTTGTCCCAGTAGCCGAGCGCGATCAGGCCCTTCTGGGCGGACTTGTCGGCCAGCTCCTTGCCGAGGGGGCCGTCGAGCAGCTTGAAGGCGGCTGCAGCGTTCGAGAAGAGGAACGGCATGCCGAACGCGGCGTACTCGGGCACCGCGTTGGCCACGGCACCTTGCGAGTTGGCGCTCATGTCCAGCGCGCCGGTGCGCAGCGCAGTCACCATCGCCGCGTCGTCGCCCAGCTGCGCCGACGGCGCCACCTGCACCTCGATGCGCCCGCTGGTCTTGGCCTTGAGTAGCTCCGCAAACTTGACAGCCGCCTCGTGGCGCGGGTTCCCGGGGGCCGCACCGTGGCCAAGCGTCAGCTTGACTGCCTGGGCGTGGGCCCCGAGAGGCAGCGTGGCCGCGGCGGCCACGGCGAGCAGGGTGCGCACAAAGGTCTTGCGTTGCATGGTCTTGTCTCCTTTTCGAGTATTGGCTTCAATGGATCAGCATGCCGCCGTTGACATCGAGCGTGATGCCGGTGCAGTAGGCGGAAAGATCGCTGGCCAGGAACACGCACGCCCCTGCCACGTCGGAAGCTGCGCCCAGGCGGGCGAGCGGGATCGACTCGGCGATCTCCTTCTTGCGCTCGGGGGTCAGCTTGCCCTGGGTGATGTCGGTTTCGATCAGACCGGGGGTGATGCAGTTGACGCGGATGCCTTCGACCCCGAACTCGCGCGCCATCGCGCGCGCCAGGCCGAGCACGCCGGCCTTGGCGGCGGAGTAGTGAGGGCCGCCGAAGATGCCGCCGCCGCGTTGGGCAGAGACCGACGAGATGCAGATGATCGAACCCGACTGCTGCTGGCGCATCGCCGGCAGCACGGCCTGCGACATGTGCAGCGTGCCGCGCAGGTTCACGTCGAGGACCCGGTCGTAGTCGGCGCCGGTGATGTCCAGCGTCTTGACCGGCTGGGTGATGCCGGCGTTGTTGATCAGGACGTCGATCCGGCCGAATGCCTTCAGTGCTTCGGCGGCGGCGGTCTCGCAGGCGGCCTTGTCCGTGACGTCGGCGACCAGACCGAGGTGACCTTCGCCCAGCCGTGCTGCGGCCGCAGCCGGCTCGGCGCGAGTCAGGTCGAGGATCACCACCTTGGCGCCTTGGGTCGCCATCTGGCGCGCCGTCGCATAGCCGAGTCCGTTGAGCCCGGCCCCGCCGGTGATCAGAGCAACTTTGTCCTTGAGCAGCATTTCGTCGATCTCCATGAGAAATAGGAAGGGGGCTTCGCAGGAGGTATCGACAAATTTGAAGGTCGATCGGTGCGGCCTGGTGCCGCTTTGGCCGGCCGCTGTCTCCGTTGATGGGCGCAATGTTCGGCGCTGGATGAGCTGACGGCAAACGATTAATCGTCAGGCTAAGATGACGCTTCGTCACCTTACGACCGGGAGAACCCTATGGCTTCCCTGCCACCCGTTGCCAATCTCCTCGCTTTCGAAGCGGTGGCGCGCCGGCGCAGCTTTGGGTTGGCCGCGGCCGAACTCCATCTCACAGCGTCGGCCATCAGCCACCAGGTCGCACGTCTGGAGGCCGACCTGGGAGTGAGGCTCTTCGAGCGCAGCGCACATGGCGTGCGGCTCAGTGACGCCGGCGAGCGATACCTGGAGCGCGTGGCAGGCGCCCTGGCTGCGATCTCGACGGCGACGGAAGACTTGCGCAAGGGCGTCGGCAACAGCCTGTACGTGCACTCGGCGCCCAGCATCGCGAGCCTGTGGCTGATGCCGCGGCTGCGCGGCTTCGCTCAAGCCCACCCCGACATCGCCCTGAACCTGTCGGCGGCGCACACGCCCAGCGATTTCGCGCTGGGCCAGGCCGACCTGGACATCCGCTATGGCGTGCCGCAGTGGGATGACCTCGTGGTGGAGCCCTTGTTCGTCGAGCGCATCGTGCCGCTGGCGAGCCCCGGCTTCATCCGCGAACACCGGCTCAAGCGGATCGAGCAATTGTTCGACGTACCGCTCATCCAGAGCAATGTCAGCGTGGTCCAGTGGTCAGACTGGCTCAGGGAATTCTCCGACAGGCGGGCGCCGGAGCAGTTCGCTCTTCGGTTCGACCGCGCCCAGATGTCGCTGGATGCCGCGACGCAAGGGCTCGGCGTCGCCCTCGAGAGTGCCGTGAACGCCGGCCCGCATCTTTCGACTGGAAAGCTCAAGCCGGTTTTCGGGCTGGACAAAGCCGTTCGGGTCAAGGCGCACTTCGTGGTCTACCCGGCCAGGCACGCGAAGCGGCCACCGGTCGAGGCCTTCCTTTCGTGGGTGCACGGGGAAGCTGCGCGAACTGAAACGGTGGTGCGCTGACAAGGAATTCGTCAGCGTGTCCGCAATGGCGCGAAGCCCTCGACAGCCCAGCACAGCATCCCAGACCTTCGATTGATTCAGTGTGGGCACCGCACCCAGCAGGGCGTCGGCGGGCTGAGCAGCACCGCCTACACGTGGCCCGCAGCTTGCTAAACAGAAAGCAATGATTGAAAATTTACTTTCCTCGCACCACTATGTAATTTTATTTACATCGCCTGCACCGTGAACGGGCGACTCCCCCTGCATGCCGGCTCCCACCGCAGCTACCACCGTCGCCCAGCGCATCGCCCAGGCCCTGCCGCAGCTGACCCCCTCGCACCGCCAGGTGGCCGACTACGTGCTCGAGCGACCGCTGCAGGTCGCCACGCTGCCGATCGACGAACTGGCCGCCACGGTCGGCGTCTCCGTGGCCACTGCCAATCGCTTCGCCCGCGCCCTCGGCTTCGACGGCTATGCGAGCTTCCGCGCCGAGCTGGTGCGCGGCTTCGAGCCGCTGGTGGCACCGGTGGAGCGGCTGCGCGGCAACCTCGCCCGCCCCTCGACGGTGGCCGAGGTGTTCGCGATGGCGCTGGAGGAAAGCCAAGGCAACATCGGCGCGACGCGCCAGGCCATGGACCCCGCCTCCTGCGAGGCGGCGGTGGCGCGCGTGCTCGGCGCCCGCACCGTCTTCGTCGCGGGCTTCGGCGCCAGCGCCTGGCTGGCCGGGCTGCTGCACCACGGGCTGGATGCCTACTGCGGCGACGTGCGCCTGCTGTCATCGGTCAGCGGCGTCACGCACGGCGCGCGCGCCCTGTCGCGCGGCGGCCCGCAAGACCTGCTGGTGGCGCTGACCTTCCCGCGCTACCTGACCGACACGGTCGCCCTGACCGATCTCGCGCGCAGCCAGGGCATCGGCGTGCTGGCGCTGACCGACCGGCCCAGCTCGCCGATCGCGCCGCTGGCCGACGTGGCCCTCTACGCGCAAACCGAAACCCGCTATCGTCCCAACTGCGAGACCAGCGTTCTGGCGTTGATCGAGGCCCTGACCAGCGCCGTGGCCCTGCGCGCCCCGCACGCCTACCAGGCCGCCAGCAAGGTGGTCCATGCCGTGATGCCCTGGCTGCACGGCGCGCAGGACCTGCGGGCTGCGAGCACGCCGAAGATCAAGCAAAGGCCGGCGCCGCGCGCACCGGCCGGAAAGAAGAAGACCCGATGAGAACGACGCCCGTCATTGCCATCCACGGCGGCGCCGGCACGATCAGTGCCGCGGCGCTGGACGCCGGCACGGCGCAGGCCTACCACGAGGCGCTGCGCGCCATCGTGCGAGCCGGCCAGGCCCTGCTGCTGGGCGGCGGCTCCGCGCTCGACGCGGCCTGCCTCGCCGTCGAGATGCTGGAGGACTGCCCCTTCTTCAATGCCGGACACGGCGCGGTCTTCACGCACGCGGGCACGCACGAGCTCGACGCGGCGGTGATGAACGGCGCCGACCTGCGCGCCGGCGCAGTTGCCTGCGTGAGCCGCATCCGTCGTCCGGTGCGCGCCGCCCGCGCAGTGATGGAAGACGGCGCCCATGTGCTGCTGGCCGGCGCCGGGGCCGAGGCCTTTGCACGCGAGCGGGGCCTGGAGATGGTCGATGCGTCCTACTTCTCCACCGAAACGCGGCGCGCGCAGCTCGAGCGCGCGCAGGCCGCGGGCCGCATCGCGCTCGATCACGACGGCACGGCGAATGCGTCCGCGCCGCTGGACGAGGGGCTCAAGTTCGGCACCGTCGGCGCCGTGGCGCTCGACCTGCAGGGCCACCTCGCAGCCGCCACCTCGACCGGCGGCATGACCAACAAGCGCGTCGGCCGCGTCGGCGACTCGCCGCTGATCGGCGCCGGCACCTACGCCGACGACAAGCGTGCCGCCGTGTCCTGCACCGGCAGCGGCGAGATGTTCATCCGCGCGGCCGCGGCCTACGACGTCTGCGCGCGCATGCGCTATGCCGGCCAGTCGCTCGCGCAGGCGGCGCAAGCGGTGGTGATGCAGTCGCTGCCGGCGATCGGCGGCAGCGGCGGGCTGATCGCGATCGATCGCAACGGCAACGTCTGCATGCCCTTCAACACCGAGGGCATGTACCGCGGCCATGCCCGCGGCACCGAGGCGCCGCAGACGGCCATTCATCGATGAGCTCGGTCACCCTGCCCGCTTCCGCCGCCGGCGCTGCGTTGCAGCTGCCCGAGCAGCGCGTGCTCGAGGTGGACGGGCTCACCGTCCGCTTCGCCACTTCCGAGCGCACCGTCGACGCGGTGCGCAGGTTGAGCTTCCACGTCGAGCGCGCAGAGACGCTGGCCATCGTGGGCGAATCGGGCTCCGGCAAGTCCGTCACCTCGCTGGCGCTGATGCGGCTGGTCGAATACGGCGGCGGACGCATCCTCGACGGCCGCATGGTCTTCAAGCGCCGCGACGGCCGCGTGCTCGACCTGGCGAAGGCGAGCGACAGCACGATGCGCGGCATCCGCGGCGCCGACATCGCGATGATCTTCCAGGAGCCGATGACCTCGCTCAACCCCGTGTTCACCGCGGGCGACCAGATCGCGGAGGCCATCGTCATCCACCAAGGCAAGGACCGCGCTGCCGCGCGCGCCGAGGCGCTGCGCATGCTGGAGCTGGTGCGCATCCCCGAGGCGCGCAGCGTGCTGCAGCGCTACCCGCACCAGCTCTCCGGCGGCATGCGCCAGCGGGTGATGATCGCGATGGCGCTGTCCTGCCGGCCTTCCCTGCTGATCGCCGACGAGCCCACCACCGCGCTCGACGTCACCATCCAGGCGCAGATCCTGCAGCTCATCCGCGAGCTGCAGTCCGAGATGCACATGGGCGTGGTCTTCATCACGCACGACATGGGCGTGGTGGCGGAGGTGGCCGACCGCGTGCTCGTGATGTACCGCGGCGACAAGGCCGAGGCCGGCCCGTCCGAGCAGGTGTTCGCCGCTCCGCAGCACCCCTACACCCGCGCCCTCCTCTCCGCCGTGCCGCAGCTGGGCGCGATGCGCGGCACCGAGCTGCCGGCGCGCTTCGAGCTGCTGCAGGTCGACGCAGCGGGCGTCAGCGTGAGCGACCGCAGCCCGCAGGACACGGTGCGCCGCGATGTCCCGCCGATCCTGCGCGTGAAGGACCTGGTGACGCGCTTCGACCTCAAGAGCGGCCTCTTCGGCCGCGTCACGCGCCGGGTGCATGCGGTGGAAGGCATCAGCTTCGACCTGCATGCCGGCGAAACGCTGGCGCTGGTGGGCGAGTCGGGCTGCGGCAAGTCGACCACCGGCCGCTCGCTGCTGCGCCTGGTCGACAGCCAGGGCGGGGAGATCGAGTTCAAGGGCCGCAACGTGCTGGCGCTGCCGCAGGGCGAGCTGCAGGCGCTGCGGCGCGACATCCAGTTCATCTTCCAGGACCCCTTCGCCTCGCTGGACCCGCGCCTCACGGTGGGCTTCTCGATCATGGAGCCGCTCCTGGTGCACCGCGTCGCCAGCGGCGCCGAGGCGCAGGCCCGGGTGCGCTGGCTGCTCGAAAAGGTGGGCCTGCCGGCCGACTACGCGCAGCGCTATCCCCACGAGTTCTCCGGCGGCCAGCGCCAGCGCATCGCCATCGCCCGCGCGCTGGCGCTCGACCCCAAGGTGGTGGTGGCCGACGAGTCGGTCTCGGCGCTGGACGTGTCGATCCAGGCGCAAATCGTCAACCTCATGCTCGACCTGCAGCGCGAGCTGGGCGTGGCTTTCCTCTTCATCTCGCACGACATGGCGGTGGTGGAGCGCATCAGCCACCGCGTGGCCGTGATGTACCTGGGCCAGATCGTCGAGATCGGCCCGCGGCGCGCCATCTTCGAAAACCCGCAGCATGCCTACACGAAGCGGCTGATGGCCGCGGTGCCGGTGGCCGACCCGGCGCGGCGCAAGCAGAAGCGCCCGCTGCTGCAGGGCGAGGTGCCGAGTCCGGTGCATGCCGTGGACTACCAGCCCACGGTGGCGCCGCTGGTCGAGGTCGGTCCGGGCCATTTCGTGGCGCGGCATCCGATGGCCGGCGGTTTCTGAATTTCTTTCCCTTCCCCCAGCGACGTCAAAGGAGTCTTCGCATGAACAAGCGTCTTACCCGAATCGCAGCCGCCCTCGCGCTGGCCGGCCTTGCCATGTCGGCACAGGCGGCCAAGGACGTGGTCGTGGCCGTGCAGTCCAACTTCACCACCACCGATCCCTACGACGCCAACGACACGCTGTCGCAGGCGGTGGCCAAGTCTTTCTACCAGGGCCTGTACGGCTTCGACAAGGACATGAAGATGGTGCCGGTGCTGGCCACCGGCCACACCGTCAGCAAGGACGGGCTGGTCTACACCGTCAAGCTGCGCACCGGCGTGCAGTTCCACGACGGCACGCCCTTCAATGCCGAAGCGGTAAAGGCGACCTTCGACCGCGTGACCAACCCGGACAACAAGCTCAAGCGCTACAACCTCTACAAGAACATCGCCAAGACCGAGGCGGTCGACGCGACCACGGTGCGCTTCACGCTCAGCGAGCCCTTCTCGCCCTTCATCAACACGCTCGCGCATCCCTCGGGCGTGATCATCTCGCCGGCCGCGCTGGCCAAGTACGGCAGCAAGGGCATCGCGCAGAACCCCGTGGGCACCGGCCCCTTCAAGTTCGTCGAATGGAAGGCCACCGACTACCTGAAGGTCGCCAAGTTCGACGGCTACTGGAAGAAGGGCTATCCGAAGGTCGACACCATCACCTTCCGTCCGGTGGTCGACAACAACACGCGCGCCGCGATGATGCAGACCAACGAGGCGCACTTCGCCTTCCCGATGCCACCCGAAGCAGCCGCGACGCTGAAGGACAAGCCCAGCCTCGAGGTGAACACCTCGCCCTCGATCATTCATCGCTACATCTCGATGAACACGCAGCAAAAGCCCTTCGACAACCCGAAGGTGCGCGAGGCGATCAACTATGCGATCAACAAGGAGGCGCTGGTCAAGGTGGCGTTCTCGGGCTACGCCATTCCGGCCGAGGGCGTGCTGCCCAAGGGCATCGAGGGCGCGGCCAAGCTCGGCCCCTGGCCCTACAACCCGACCAAGGCGCGCGAGCTGCTGAAGGAGGCCGGCTACCCGAACGGCTTCGAGAGCACGCTCTGGTCGGCGTACAACTACACGACCGCCCAGAAGGTGATCCAGTTCGTGCAGCAACAGCTGGCGCAGGTCGGAATCAAGGTGCAGGTGCAGGCGCTCGAGGCCGGGCAGCGCGTCGAACGCGTCGAGAGCGCGCAAGACCCGGCCACCGCCCCCGTGCGCATGTACTACGTGGGCTGGTCCTCGTCGACCGGCGAGGCCGACTGGGCGATGCGCCCGCTGCTGGCGTCCGAGTCCTTCCCGCCCAAGCTCTTCAACACCGCCTACTACAAGAACGACGAAGTCGACGCCGACATCAAGAAGGCGCTGGTGACCACCGATCCCGCCGCCAAGGCCAAGATCTATGCCGACGCGCAGCAGCGCATCTGGAAGGACGCACCCTGGGCCTTTCTGGTCACCGAGCAACTGCTGTCGGTGCGGGCGCGCAACCTGAGCGGCTTCTACGTGATCCCGGACGGCAGCTTCAACTTCGACGAAGTGGAACTGAAGTGAATTCAGGGCTCCGCCACGCCCGGCACCGGCCTCGACGCCTGACGCCGCGCCCGCTGATCGGGGAACACCGCGGAACCGGCTTTGCCGGGCCGCTGGTGTTGCCCCCGGAAGGGGATTGGCGAAAGCGACACGAAGTGCGCCAAGGCTGGGGGTGAACCAATGACTCAGTACGTCCTCAAGCGCCTGCTGGGTCTGCTTCCGACACTGCTGATCGTGGCGGTGCTGGTGTTTCTGTTCGTCCACATGCTGCCCGGCGACCCGGCGCGGCTGGCGGCCGGACCGGACGCCAGCCCCGAGACGGTGGCGCTGGTGCGCGCGGACCTCGGCCTCGACAAGCCGCTGCCGCAGCAGTTCCTGAACTTCTTCACCAACATGCTGCAGGGCGACTTCGGCCGTTCGCTGCGCTCGAAGCGGCCGGTGTCCACCGAGATCGCCGAGCGCTTCATGCCCACGCTGCTGCTCACCCTCACCAGCATGGCTTGGGCAGTCGTCTTCGGCATGGCAATCGGCATCACCTCGGCGGTGTATCGCAACCGGTGGCCCGACCGGCTCGGCATGACGCTGGCGGTCTCGGGCATTTCGTTCCCGGCCTTCGCGCTGGGCATGCTGCTGATGCAGATCTTCTCGGTGCAGCTCGGCTGGCTGCCCACGGTCGGCGCCGACTCGTGGCGCCACTACATCCTGCCCTCGATCACGCTGGGCGCCGCGGTGGCGGCGGTGATGGCGCGCTTCACCCGCGCCTCCTTCGTCGAGGTGATCCAGGAAGACTTCGTGCGCACCGCGCGCGCCAAGGGCGTGTCCGAGAAATGGGTGGTGCTCAAGCACTGCCTGCGCAACGCGCTGATCCCGGTGGTCACGATGATGGGCCTGCAGTTCGGCTTCCTGCTGGGCGGCTCGATCGTGGTCGAGGCGGTGTTCAACTGGCCCGGCCTCGGGCGCCTGCTGGTGGACGCAGTCGACATGCGCGACTACCCCATCATCCAGACGCTGGTGCTGCTCTTCTCGCTGGAATTCATTCTGATCAACCTGGTGGTGGATGTGCTTTACGGCTTTATCAACCCCACCATCCGCTACAAGTGAACAGGCGATGAGCACCCCTCCCGCTGAATCCATCATTGCCGTGGCCGAGCCGCCGGTCGCCGCGATCGCCGCCTCGTCGCGCGTGCGCACGCCGTGGACCGAGTTCTGGCGCAAGTTCCGCATGCAGCATGTCGCGATGGGCGCCGGCGTCTTCGTGCTGCTGCTGATTGCCATTGCCATCCTCGCGCCCTGGATCGTGCCTTACGACGCCGAGAACTTCTTCGATTACGACAAGCTCAACACCGGGCCCTCGGCCGCCCACTGGTTCGGCGTCGATCCGCTGGGCCGCGACATCTTCAGCCGCATCCTGATGGGCGCGCGCATCTCGCTGGCCACCGGCTTCCTGTCGGTGGTGCTGGGCGCCATCATCGGCACCGTGCTGGGCCTGCTGGCCGGCTACTACGGCGGCTGGTGGGACCGCATCGTGATGCGCATCTCCGACGTGCTCTTCGCCTTTCCCGGCATCCTGCTGGCGCTGGGCGTGGTGGCCATCCTCGGCAGCAGCATGACCAACGTGGTGGTCGCGGTCTCGGTCTTCAGCGTGCCGGCTTTCGCGCGGCTGGTGCGCGGCAACACGCTGGCGCTGAAGAACCTCACCTACATCGAGGCCACCCGCAGCATCGGCGCGAGCGACCGCACCATCCTGCTGCGGCACATCCTGCCGGGCACCATCTCCTCCATCGTCGTGTACTTCACGATGCGCCTGGGTACTTCCATCATCACGGCGGCCAGCCTCAGCTTTCTCGGCATGGGCGCGCAGCCGCCGATGCCCGAGTGGGGCGCGATGCTGAACGAGGCGCGCGCCGACATGGTCAACGCGCCGCACGTGGCGCTGTTCCCGTCGCTGGCGATCTTCTTCACGGTGCTGGCCTTCAACCTGCTGGGGGATGGCCTGCGGGATGCGCTCGATCCGAAGATCGACCGCGTATGACGCTCATCGCTCTGGCCCGGATGCGGTGATGCCCGCCCCCGCCGCCCCGCACATCGGCGCCCTGCCCTGCGGCAAGCGCGACGCCATCACCGACGTGGCCGGCATCAAGGTCGGGCATTGCACGCTCGACGACGGCGCGGTGCAGACCGGCGTGACGGTGCTGTGCCCGCATGCGGGCGACCCCTTCCAGCAGCGGGTGCCGGCGGGTGTCGCGGTGCTCAACGGCTTCGGCAAGAGCGTGGGGCTGATGCAGGTCGAAGAGCTCGGCGTGCTCGAAACGCCGATCGCGCTGACCAACACCTTCTCGGTGCCGGCGGTGGCCGAAGCGCAGATCCGCGCCGCCATCGCGATGAATCCCGAATGCGGGCGCAGCCTGCCCAGCGTCAATCCGCTGGTCCTCGAGTGCAACGACGGCTTTCTCAACGACATGCAGCGCATGGCCGTGCGCGGGCACCACTACCTCGAGGCCTGGGCCGCGGCGGGCGAAGCGGTGGCGCAGGGCTCGGTCGGCGCAGGGCGCGGCATGTCCAGCTTCGCGCTCAAGGGCGGCATCGGCACGGCCTCGCGGTGCGTGTCGACGCCGGGCGCCGCCGTGCACACGGTGGGCGCGCTGGTGCTCGCCAACTACGGCCTGCTGCCGAACCTGGTGATCGCGGGCCGTGCCGTCGGCGAGCGGCTGTCGACCCGGCTGGCGACTCAGTCGACAGCTGCGCCGCCGGCGGCCGAGCCCGAGAAGGGCTCGATCATCATGCTGATCGCGACCGACGCGCCGCTGGACGCGCGCCAGCTGCGCCGCCTTGCGCTGCGCGCCGGTGCCGGCCTGGCGCGCACCGGCTCGGTCTTCGGCCACGGCAGCGGCGACATCGCGCTGGCCTTCTCCACCGCCTACACGCTGCCGCAGCGGCGCGAGCAGCCGATGCCGGCAGTCGCACTGCTGCACGACGCGCTGCTAGACGGCCTGTTCCAGGCCGCGGCCGACAGCGTGGAGCAGGCCATCCTGCATGCGCTGTGGCGGGCCGAGTCGATCACCGGGCGCGACGGCCATGTGCGCCCGGCCCTCACCGACCTGCTGCGCGGCTGGCCTGCCGATGCCTTCGCCCCACCCAAGGACCTGCATCCATGAAGATCCTGATTTCCGTCGACATCGAAGGCGTGGCCGGCGTCTTCCATTCCCAGCAGGTGCGCGCCGGCAATCCCGAGTACGAGCGTGCGCGCCGGCTGATGACCGAGGAGGCCAACGCCGCCATCGCGGGCGCCTTCGACGGCGGCGCCGCCGAGGTCTGGGTCAACGACTCGCATGGCGACTTCCGCAACATGCCGCCAGACCTGCTCGATGCGCGCGCCCAGGTGATCCAGGGCAAGCCGCGCTACTTGAGCATGGTGGCGGGCGTGGAGTTCGGCGTGGACGGCGTGTGCATGGTCGGCTACCACTCGCGCGCCGGCGGCGCGGGCATCCTGGCCCACACCATCAACAGCTTCGCCTTCGCAGGCATCGAGATCGGCGGCCAGGCGCTGGGCGAGGCCGGCCTCTACGGCGCGCTCGCCGGCGAATACGGCGTGCCGGTGCTGATGGCGAGCGGCGACGACGTCTTCATCGCCGAGAACCGGGCGCTGTTCCCGCACGCGACCTTCGTGCAGACCAAGCGCGCCACCGGGCAGACCAGCGGGGTCTCGCTGTCGCCGGCGCGGTCTTGCGCGGCGATCCGCGAAGGGGTGGCCGCGGGCCTGGCTGCGCAGGGGAAGGCCCGCCCTCTGGTGCTGGAGAAGCCCTTGGCCGTCACCCTGCGCACCCAGACGCCCGCGCTGGCGGACCTGTTCTGCCAGTGGCCGGCCTTCGAGCGCAGCGGGCCGACGGAGCTTCGTTTCACCGCGGCCTCGGTGGAAGCGGCGGTGCGGATGCTCAACTGCTGTTCGGCGATGTCGGCGATGCTGCGTTGAGGACGACACCGCCGCAACGCAGCTTCGGCGGCCTCCCCGATCGCAGCAAGATTTTTACTGCGCTCTTCCTATCAGACCGAGTTGCAGCTTGAATGACTACTAGGTTCGGATCAAAGAAGCTGGTTCTGCGATGGAGCTCGCCTGCTATCCAGATGCCCGTGCTCGCGCCCGCCGCGTTGGCCGTGGCCACGATGCTGCCCAGGTGGTCCGCGTAGAACCAGTTCTTCGCGGTGGTGCCCGATCCTTCAGACCAGACGATGGGCTTGTCAGTGCCGGGGGCATGCACGTAGCGCCTTTGCATCGTGGTTCCCGCCGCGTCGTACGCGGCAACGAGGTCCGTGGCGTCGTACAGCAGGTTCTGAGCGGACAAGGACGACGTCAACCTGTACGCCTACGTGGGCAGCAACCCGGCGAACAGGACCGACCCATCCGGATTGATCGCGCGCGAAGCCTCGGCGCTGGCCGCTGGTCTCGGAAGTGCCATTAGCAGCGGCTGGAGCGCTTCAGTGGCGGCATTCCAGAACGAATCCTTAGTAAACATTGCCCTCAAAAGCGTTGAGGGGCTGAATCCGGCAGCGGGCGCAGCTGTAGGCGCGGGTGTTAAATTGATCGGAGCGGCAGATAAGATTGCAGATGCAGCAAAGGGGGCAGGCGAGGCCGGTAGTCTGGCTAACGCAGCCAGACTACGTGGTCAGCTTGCCGGCCAAGAGATCGCCGGAGGCCATGCGTTTGAAAAGCACGTCTTGAATCAAGGCGAGTTCAAGGGCCTTGGTATTCGCACACGCGAGCAGTTTGCCAATCACATCGAGAACGTGGTTAACAACCCGACGGCTTCGCGCCAACTGAGCGGCGGTCGTTCAGCGTACTGGCAAGAGTCGAGTGGCACCGTAGTAATCAGAAATCCGCGCGCGGCCGATGGTGGTACTGCATTCCAACCGACGAATGGTCGCGCCTACTTTGACGGCTTGAGGTAAGGCATATGGAAGTCATCAACACTGCTGCAGAGCGTTCGCGGATCGATATTGGCCGAGAGGAACTTTTGATCGTGAACGCTGCGCTCAACGAGGTTTGCAACGGAATCGCGGTGTTCGAGTTCGAGACTCGGATTGGCGCAAATCGTGAGCGCGTAGCTGCTCTGCTGAAAGAGATTAGCTCGCTCATCGACAAGATGGATTCCTCACATTCGTAGTCCTTTGCGCGACCGCAAAACGCCCGCCTTGCGCGGGCGTTGCTCTATGCGCCCGCCGCGATGCGCGCGACAGCCGAAGCGGCAGTGACGATCTCGATCCCGTGGGCTCTGACCGCTGACGGGAGCAAGATGGCCGACTGGGCCAAGATGACTACGCAGACGTTCAATAGTCCATCAGGCCCTTTCCAAGTCCATTTCTATCAAAACCTGAACACCGGTGCAACGCACTTCTCGGACGACTTCAAAGCGGTCTTCAAACACAACGGGGTTTGGCCATGAAGGTCTCATTGCGCAACTCAGTTGACCTTCAAGCCGAGAGTTTGCAAGGTTGGCTTCTACCCGGAAAGACGTATGTTGTGCTTTCCGTCGAGCAGTACAGCTCGGACCAAATTGGACTTCGGATCGCGAGCGAAGATCGTGGGCAACCTGTAGTATTTAGAGCGTCGTTGGGCGCCGATGACGGCCAGGGTGCTGCCCAGCAGAGGCTCGGAGGCATCGGCGGCCCCGGCGGCCTTGAGGTCGCTCTGGATGCGGCGGTAGTTCTCGGCGGGGCCTCGGCCCGCCGGGCCCCAGCCGTTGGCAATGAGGAAGGTGTTGGTGCCCCCGCCCTTGATCTTCTGGCTGAAGCTGTGGTTGGCCCAGGTGGAGACGTAGGCGTTGTGGGTGACGGTGAAGGTGATCGGGGTGGAGGCGCCCGGCGTCACGGCCGTGCCCGGATTGCCGACGGCCACGCCGTCGAGCTTGAGGATGGGCTGGTTGGCGCCGTTGTAGGTGAGGGTGAGCCGCTTGCCGTAGATGGCATCGGAGGTGTAGGTCTGGTCGATGCCCTGGTACTGGATGCGCAGGGTGGGCTTCATGTAGGCCGGCAGTTCGGCCAGTTCCTCGCTGCCCCAGGCGGTGTTCTGGTAAGGCAGCGCGGCCTGGCGCAGCACCCCGAAGAACGGGACGATGGTCTTGCCGCCGAGGACGTCGTCCAGGGTGGCAGCGGGCTTGTAGGTGCGCAGGTAGCCCGCGAGGATGCCGGCGTACTTCTCGAGATTGAAGCGGATGTTGGTGCGGTTGATGCTCTGCACGTAGTCGGTGCCGACGGTGGCGCCGCTCAGGGCCGAGTCCATGTGGTTGGCAGCGCTGTAGCCGGCGGCGCTGGCGAGGTCGATGCCGCTCTTGAAGGTGTGGGGCTTGTAGCTGGGATCGAACGCATACCAGCTGCCGTTGATCCTGGCCTTGACCCAGACGTGCTCGATGGACACATCGGTCAAGGCGGCCACGGTGCCGGGGCAGCTGCCGGCGCTGGTGGCGTTGATCTCGTAGACGGGGATCTGGGCCTGGCCAAGGAGCGACAGGACGCCGCAGGCGTTGGCGGTGCTCACGCCCCACCACTCGGCCAGCTGCGCGGCGCTGATCTTGGCGATGCCGCGCACGTAGTTGGCCTCGACGCCGGAGGCACGCAGGAGCTCGACCATCAAAGTGGCCTGGTCGTGGGCGGTGGCCTGGTTGTCCAGCACGGCGCCGAGGGCCCCCTTTTGCGATCCGAAGACGGGGTAGTACTCGATGTTGTTGCGGACGTACTGGTAGATCAGGTCGGGGTGGTGGCGCAGCGACCGGGCGAGCTCGGCGATGGAGGCCGGGCCCAGGGCGTTGGCGTCGCCGGAGATCTTCATGACCGATGTCGAGGTCGAGGCCGAGGTCTTGCTGGTCTTGGGAGCCGCAGTGACGCCTTGATTGAGGTTGGCCGGAAGCACTCTGGCCTTGAGGATGCGTTCGGCGTCGGCGAAGCTGACGGGGGGCATGTTGGCGCGCAGCACGCCGGGGGCGGGAGCGAACTCGCTGGTGTTGCCGGCTGGGGCTGCACCGCGGGCGGCAGCATCGGCATCCTTCGCGCCGTCCTTGATGGCCTCGCGCCGCACAGGGTCCTTGGCCGTGGGGAGGTCGTCCGGCAGGTAGCGCAGGGCGGGCTGGCCGCTGGTGAAGTTCAGCGAACTGCCCGAGCCCGCCGTGGCATTGGAAGACGAACGCTGGCTCCCACTGGCCTTGGCATTGGGATTGGCGACGGGAACGCCGAGGGCGACGGCAGGCGGTGCCGCCTTGCGAGCCACGCCGCTCTGGATCTGCGCGGCAGCGATGCCGCCTGCAAGCGATGTGGCAACGGCCACGACAACGGCGCAGGCGCGCGCGAGCTTGGACATGGGAACTCCCCAGTGTTTTGATGGAAAAGGTAAGGAGCAGCCCTGCCCTCCCGGGCCGGGACTGCGACAGCGCGCCGACGCTACGGCGAGGTGGTCACCACCGAAGTGCGATTGCCCCCGGGGTCGTAGCTGTAGGTGATCGTGGTGGAGGAGGTACCGTTGCTGTAGACGGTGCTGGCCAATCGGCCCAGGGCGTCATACGTGTGGTTCACGGAACCGGCATGGGCTGCGAGAGCAACGCCGAACAGGAAAACGGCGAGGACTGTGCGGCTCGACATCCGCGCCGGCAGAGGGCGATCGGATGGCATCGATGCGTGCGAACTCGATGCGTGCGCTGGCAATGCAGCGGAATTCTTCTTTCTCATGGGACCCCTGGCTTCTTAATGTGGCGCGGACTGTAGTCGAGCCGGGGGAAAACAAATACTCGTTTTTTGTCGCGCAATCTGCGGGCGCCCTTCTTGCGCAGCGCCCCGCAAAGCCGGCCAAAACCGAAGCTCAGCCCGCGCAATCCGTACCCCTCCCCGGGTACTCCATCTCCAGCATCACCCGGTCCCGCCGAGCGTCGCCAAAGCGCTCGGCGATTTCGCACAGCGTGCGATCCAGCTGCCGTACCGGCTTCAGCCCCGGCGAAAGCGGCAGCCGCGGCGACCCATCGGCCGAGGGCCGCGCGACCAGCACCAGCCCGCTCTTCAATCGCACCGAACCACCCGATGCCGACGCGGCCTCCACGCTCGCGCGCCCCGTGCGAGACCAGGCGTCCGCGGCCAACGCCAGGGCGATGTCGTCCATGCCGTCCTGCACCTCGGCGCGCCGGCGCTCGACGCGCCAGAACAAGGCCTTGTCGAGGACATAGGTCCAGGCCCGGCGGGCATCGAGGCGGAAAGAGGCGCTGTCGTGCTCCGGACCCCACGAAGACACGCCGAGCTCGTTGGCGATGCCCTGGGCCGTCGTCCGCCCGCCCATCGCCTCCACCAGCGCGAGCATGGCCGGCACCGAGGCGGTAACCCCCGTGGTGGTGGCGACGCCGCGGTCGACCACATAGCGCTGGTCCGGCACGTAGGTGGCGCCCGGGTGACGCCGAAGCAGCGTGCCATGGTCGTACCAGTGGCCCGTGAAACGCCGGCCGTCGAGCAGGCCGGCCCGGCCGACCACCCGCACCCCCGAGCACACGCCGATCACGCGCGCGCCCAGCCGCGCCTGGCGCTGCAGCCAGGCCGTCACGGCGGGGTCGTCGTCGGTGCTCATCGCAGGGACGATCACGTAGTCGGCGCCCGCGGGATGCATCCGGTCGAAGCCGGCCATGTCCTGCGCGCCCTCGACTTCCAACGCGGGATACAGGCTCACCCGGCCGGCACGCGGCGCCACCACCCGCACATCGGCCACGCCGGCACGCTGCAGCACCGCGTGCGGGAGCAGCAGGTCGGTCATCTCCGTGCCCTCGTTCAGGGCGAGCACCGCGACCATCGGCCGGCCCGCGCTGCGCGGCTTCAAGGACTCGACGAAGGCCTGCTTCTCGCGCGCGACCCCGGCCGGATCGTCCTGCGCCGGCGGCTGCGGCGCACCGGCCCCGCAGCCTGCCAGCCCCAACGCTGCAATACTTGCCCCGATCAGCGCCCGCACCCACTTCGACATGGCCGCCCTTCCGTAACCGCGATGTCCTGAGCCTAAGAATGCCCACCCCGCCCCGCAAGGACGAAGAAGCCGCGCTTTCTGCCAACGACATCGTGCTGGTCGCCTTCGACGGCGTCGAGGCGATCGACGTCGCCGGCCCGGCCAGCGTCTTCACCAAGGCCGAGCAGATGCGTCCCGGCAGCTACCGCCTGCACATCGCATCGCCGGCCGGCGGCACCGTGTCGACCAATGGCGGACTGAGCTTCGCCGGCACCTGCACGCTGCAGCAGCTGCCCGTCGCGATCGACACGCTGATCGTCGCCGGCGGCGACGAGCCGGGGGTGCGGGCAGCCATCGTCGAGCAGCGCATCGGCGCCTGGCTCGCGCAGACCGCGCCGCAGGCCCGCCGCATCGCGAGCGTGTGCACAGGGGCCTTCGCACTCGCCGCAGCCGGCCTGCTCGACGGCCGCGAGGCCACCACGCACTGGCGCGCCTGCGACCAGTTGCAGGCGCTGCGGCCGCAGGTGCGGGTGCGGCACGAGCGCATCTACGTGCACGATGGCCCGGTGTGGACCTCGGCCGGCGTCACCACCGGCATCGAGCTCGCGCTCGCGCTGGTCGAGGACGACCTGGGCCATGCGGTGGCGATGGAGATCGCCCGCACGCTGGCGCTGCCGATGCTGCGCGGCGCGGGCGAGCCGCAGCTGAGCCCGACCTTGCAGGCCCAGGCTTCGGCCAGCCATCGCCTGCGCGAGCTGGTGGCCTGGATCGGCACGCATCCGCAAGAGGACCTGTCGGTCGAGGTGCTGGCGGCTCGCGTGCAGATGAGCCCCCGCAACTTCGCCCGCGCCTTCGCCGCCGAGGCCGGCTGCACGCCGGCCCGCTTCGTCGAGCGGACGCGGGTGGCCGCTGCCGCGCAGCTGCTGCGGCGCACGCGCTGGACGCAGGAACGGATCGCGGGCCGCAGCGGCTTCGGCTCGGTGGATGCGCTGCAGCGCGCGTTCGTGCGGCAGCACGGGCTCACGCCGCAGAAATGGCGGGACGGCGAGCGGCACTCTTAGGGATCGACGGGCTGGGCTGTGGGCTGCCCTCACCCCGCCCTCTCCCGAAGCGAGAGGGCGCAAGACCGGCCTGCGCCAGGGAGGAATCGCGTACCGCCAGTCACACTTATCGACGCCGCCGTTCTTTGCGCGTATCCTACAAAAGTTCCTGCTTTCGATTGCGGGACGCTCACCATCACGCGCTCCGGCCCAGAGAAGCGCGCGAGTGCAGCGATCCTGGCGCCGGGGGGGCGACTGCCGGTTCAACGCTCATCGACACATCAAAAACGGAGGTGGCATGGAGCTAAGGACGGAGCAACTGGCTGAGGGCATCGAGAAAATCAGCCTGATCGGGCGCCTGGACAGCGCCGGCACACAAGAGATCGACATGCGCTTCTCCGCGCTCGTCGCGACCCGGAAACTTCTCGCCGTGGTCGACATGTCCGAGGTGTCGTTCCTGGCGTCCATCGGCATTCGCGCCCTGATCACCAACGCGAGGGCCCAGAGGCAGCGCGGCGGCGAAATGGCCTTGGCGAGCCCGCAGCCGCTGGTCGCGGATGTGCTCAAGGTTGCGGGAATCGACACCATCATCCCGCTCTATCCCGACGTCGACACCGCCTTCAGCGCGCTGAAGGCGGGAGCCGAGTGAGGCCCTGATGTCCTCCAGCGACAGGGAGCCCCAGGCCTCCCTGATCGTCGGTTCCGAGCTGCGAGAGCTTTCGCGCGTGAGCGCGTGGGTGCAGGACTGGGCGCAGCGCCAGCGGCTCCCGGCCCGCACCGCACAGCAGCTCGACCTGTGCTCGACCGAGGCGCTGACCAACATCATGACCCACGGCAGCGGCGACGCGGCTGCGCACGCCAGCATCCTCCTGCGCCTGGGGTGGCAAGGCGAGGCCGTGGCCCTGGTCGTCGAAGACGAGGGAAGCCCCTTCGACCCGCTGCAGGCGTCGCAACCGATGCATGCGAGCAGCCTCGAGGATGCGCACGTGGGCGGCTGGGGCATTCCCATCGTTCGCCGCTTTTCCGACGGCATGCACTACCGCCGCGAAGACGGCCGCAACCGCCTGACGCTTCTTTTCCGGCCGACGGCGCCGCCCTGAGCGAGGGCCCGCCACACCAGCCATTCCGCGGGCGCCGCCCCCACGGCGCCACTTCCACAAAGCATCACCACGAGGAAACACACCATGGGAACTGCAGCCAAGCCCCTCCCCACCATCGACACGCAGAGCGCAATGGCCGCGCGCGCGGCCCTGGCCACCCAGCCCAACGGCCCGAACGGCCCTGCCGGCCAGGGCGAGGCCTCGGGGGTCGACAAGATGCGCGAGTTGCTGTTCGGCAATCAGATGCAGGACTACGACAAGCGCTTCTCGGTCCTCGAAGACCGTTTCGCGCAAAGGATGCGCGACATGGAATCGGAGTCCTCCCGCAGCCTGACCAACCTCGAAGCGACGATCAAGAAGCAGCTCGAATCGGTCGCCGGCCAGTTCCGCGAGGAAAAGGACCTGCGCGCCGACGCCGACAAGGAAATGGAGCGCAACCTGCGGGAGCAGACCCAGGCACTGGAAAAGCGCCTCGCCCAGCTCTCCGACCAGCTCGCGCGCCAGGGGCGCGATTTCACCGACAGCCTGGGCCATGAGGTCCAGGGCCTGCGCGACGAGATGCGGCGGCGCCAGGACGACACCCGCGCCACCATCGAGCGGATGTTCGCCGAGCTCAGCAACGTCAAGACCGATCGCAACCTGCTCGCGGGACTGTTCGTCGAGATCGCCAAATGCTTGAACCAGGACATGTCGCCCAAGGGCGGCAACGGCGCGAGCGCCTGAGCCGCACGGCCGCTGCGAAGGCCCCTGGCAGCGCAGCCGAAGGCGAAGGTGCTCCAGTGAGCCGCGCGCCCCCGCGACAGACCGCCGGGGCGGAGGAGGCCGCGTGACAGCGCGCCTGCCGCTGGCTGCGACCCGCGGTCCCCCCGAAGAAGATCCGAACCGCCGGCTCGCCGGCCTGCTGCTGGAGCTGGCCCGCTGCGTCAACCCCGACGTGGTCGTGCCGCTGCCGGTGCCGCCCCGCCCGGCGGCCGATCCGCGCATGGAGGCGCTGCGCGACGTGCTGCTCGAACGCGAGCAGGTGGCGCTGGCGCGCCTGCAGCGCAAGTTCGACGATCCGCGCGAATTCGCCGATGCGGTCGGTGCCGTGCTGCCCGCCGCCTTCGAGCTGGCGGCGCAGGACGAGCGCCTCGGCCAGGTGATCGCCCCCACCGTCGAGAAGGCCACCCAGGCCTCGATCCGGAAGAATCCGGACACGATGGTCGACATCCTGTACCCCGTGATGGGGCCGGCGATCCGCAAGGCCATCGCCGAGACGCTCGAAGGCAAGCTGCAGTCGCTCAACCAGGCGCTCAAGCACAGCCTGTCCTGGCGCGGCATCAAGTGGCGCCTGGAGGCCTGGCGCAGCGGCAGCGCCTTCGCCGACGTGGTGCTCAAGCACACCGCCGTCTTCCGCGTCGAGCACCTGTTCCTGGTGCATCGCAAGACCGGCCTGCTGCTGGCGCACGAGGCGGCCGACGACGCGACCTCGCGCGATCCGCAACTGGTGTCGGCCATGCTCTCCGCGATCCAGGACTTCGTGCGCGATTCCTTCGACGAATCGGCCGAGGGCGGCGCCAAGGGCCGCAGCATCGACAGCCTGCGCCTGGGCGACCTGCTGCTGTGGTGCGAGGAAGGTCCCTCGGCCTTCCTCGCCGCTGTCATCCACGGCAACCCACCCCCGGCATTGCGACTGTCCCTGGTGGAGACGCTGGCCGCCATCCATGACGAATGGCGCACGGCGCTCGACGATTTCCAGGGCGACACCGCGCCCTTCGAGCAGACCGGCCAGCAGCGGCTGCGGCCCAGCCTGTGGTCGCAGGGGGCCGAGTCGAAGAAAAGACTGTCGCCCCTGCTCTGGGGCGTCCCCCTCTTGCTGCTGCTGTTGCTGGGCTACTGGCTCGGTCAACGCCTGGTGGAGGAGCGGCGCGTCGACCGCTACGTGGCGGCGCTGCGAGACCAGCCCGGCATCGTCGTGATGGGGGCCGACCGCCAGGATGGCAAGTGGCGGGTGTCCGGGCTGCGCGACCCGCTGGCCGCGCAGCCGGAGACCTTGCTGGCGCCGGCGAAGCTGGACCCGTCGCGCGTCGTCGGCCGCTGGGAACCCTACCAGGCACTGCATCCGGCCATCATGCGGAAGCGCCTGCAGGCGACCCTGAATCCGCCCCCGACCGTCAGTCTCTCGCAGGACGCGAACGGCATTCGCGCCGACGGCAGCGCCCCCCAGCACTGGGTCGACAAGGCGAGGGCCTTCGTGAACAGCCTGCCCGCCGGCGCCCCGCTGGTGGATCTCAGCGCCCTCAAGGACGTCCAGGACCCGGACTACATCCGCCTGCGCGACGCCATCCAGGCGCACGTCATCCCCTTCGAGAACAACGCACCGCGCCCCACGGCGGAACAGGGCGCCGAGCTCGACACCATTGCGCTCGAGCTGCGCGAGCTGGTGCGGGTGGCACGCGGCCTGGGCTTCTCGGTCAAGGTCACGATCGTCGGCCACGCCGATGCGACCGGCAAGGACACCGCCAACCTGGCCTTGAGCCTGGGGCGCGCCGAGGTCGTGCGCTCCATGCTGCGGGCCCGCGGCATCGACCCGACCCTGCTCTCGGTGCGCGGCGCCGGCCCGCTGGAGCCGCTGCGGCCCGGCGCCAGCGCCGACGAGCTGTCGATGAACCGCCGCGTGTCCTTCGTCGTCGGCACCAGCGATTGAGGCCCTGCCAACCCATGCTGCAAAAAAAGATCTGCTTGCTCGGTGCCTTCGGCGTCGGAAAGACCAGCCTGGTGCGCCGCTTCGTCGACACCATCTTCTCGGACGCCTACCTCACCACGGTCGGCGTGAAGATCGACAAGAAAGTGCTGACCATCGGCACCGAGCCGCTGGCGCTGATCCTGTGGGACATCGCCGGCGAAGACGAGATGTCGGCGGTGCGGCTGAGCTACCTGCGCGGCGCGGCCGGCTATCTGCTGGTGGTGGACGGCACGCGCCCCGAAACCCTGGAGACCGCGGCGTCGATCCGGGCGCGCGTCGACGCCGAGGTCGGCAGCATCCCCTTCCTCGCCCTGCTCAACAAGGCGGACCTGGTCGAGGATTGGGCCCTGCCCGCGCCGCGGCTGCAGGCGCTGGAAAGCGCGGGCTGGACCTTCCGCCGGACCAGCGCCAAGACCGGCGAGGGCGTCGAGGCCAGCTTCGAGGACCTGGCGGCGCTGCTCGCGCGATAGCCATGCTGGACCTGCCGGCGCAGATTTCCGATTCGCTCATGCTGCTGGTCCACGGTCAGCGCGCGCTCGCGCACCTGGCCGTCGACGACGCGCAGAAGCTGGTGCATGTGGGCGGCGACCTGGCGCACTACGGCCTGGCCGGCCTCCAGCCCGGCGATTCCGCCTGCGACCGGATTTCCTTTCTGGAAGGCCTGTTGCCGCTGGCGGAGAACCCCTTTCTCCTGCGTTCCATGGAAATGCCCAGCGGGCGGGTGGCGGACGTGCATCTGTTCGCCGAGGACAGCACCGTCTGGATCGTCCTGCTCGACGTGACGACGGAACACGACGAGGCCCAGCGGGTGCAGCAGAAGGCCTACGACATGACCCTGCTCAGCCAACGCGAGGCCCGGTTGATCGAGCAGCTCGAGGCGGCCAACCAGGAACTGAGGCGCGCCCACAGCGAGCTCGCGGCGTCCCGCGAAGCCCTGCAGCGCACGCACGACCGCCTGCAGCAGGAGCTGCGCGACGCCGAGCGCTACGTTCGCTCCATCCTGCCTGCGCCGCTGTCGGAGCCCCTCGCCATCGACTGGCGCTTCGTGCCCTCGACCGAGCTGGGCGGCGACTCCTTCGGCTACCACTGGATCGACGACGAGCACTTCGCGCTCTATCTCATCGACGTTTGCGGCCACGGCGTGGGCGCTGCCCTGCTCTCGGTGGCGGTCGCCGACACGCTGCGCTCGGAGGCCTTGCCGCGCACCGACTTCCGCCGGCCCGCGGAGGTGCTCGCCGCGCTCAACCAGGCCTACCAGATGGAGCGCCACGGCGAGCTGTTCTGCACCGTCTGGTACGGCGTCTATCAGCGCGGCACCGGAAGCCTGCGCTATGCCTCGGCCGGCCACCCGCCCGCCATGCTCGTGAGCGGCCCGCGCGGAGCCGCCGGGAACTGTGTGCCCTTGAAGGCCAGCGGCCCCAGCATCGGCATCTCGCCTGCCGCGCGTTATGGCGACGAGCACTGCAACCTGCAATCGCCGGCCCGCCTGTTCGTGTTCAGCGACGGGACCTACGAGATCACCCGGCCGGACGGGTCCATGCTGGCGTTCTCGGACTTCGCCGAAGTGCTCGCGCGCCCGGTGCCCGAGGGGCAGTCCGAGCTCGACCGGCTGCTGGACTTCGCGCGGGACATGCACGGGCCCGGCGTGCTCGAGGACGACTTCACCATCATCGCGTTGGCGGTGTGAGCCGCCGACGGCGGCCGTTCACCTTGCCGGCCGCGCTACGAAGCCTGGATGACGCGCCTCTGGTACGGTGCTCATGTTGTTCGTTGCTGCAAAGACGACAGTTGCGGTATTTGCAGCACTGAACAGCAATGACCACCTCCGTCATCTCTCGGGCTTGGCGTGACCGGGCAGGCGTCGTCCTGCCAGCCCTGACGCTTTTCGCCAATCCCCGCGACCGCTGCCGCCATTGCCGCTGCATTCCGCGCCGCCTAGATTGGAGGCCTCATGACCTCTTCCCCTGACTCCGCCGCGAGCGCACCCGCCGGCGCACCGCTCGCCGGTGTGCGCGTGCTCGACCTCACGCGCCTTCTGCCGGGCCCGCTCGGCACCATGCACCTGGCCGACCTCGGCGCCGACGTGCTCAAGATCGAGGACACCGGCGCCGGCGACTACGCCAGCCCCGCGGTGCGCGCGCTCGTCAACCGCAACAAGCGGGCGATCCGCATCGACCTCAAGCACCCCGAAGGCGTGGCCACGCTGCTGCGCCTGTGCCGCGATGCCGATGTGCTGGTCGAAGGCTTCCGCCCCGGCGTGATGCAGCGGCTGGGTGTGGGCTACGAGGCGGTGGCGGCCGCCAACCCGCGCATCGTCTACTGCAGCATCAGCGGCTTCGGCCAGACCGGGCCGCTGCGCGACATGCCGGGGCACGACCTCAACTACGCGGCCCTCGCCGGCGTGGCCGACCAGATCGGCAACGCCGCCGGGCCGGCCTTGTCGAACCTGCCCGTGGCCGACCTGCTGGGCGGCACCATGACGGCCGCGGCAGGCATTCTTGCCGCGCTCTTCGACGCCGCGCGCACGGGCCGCGGACGGCACGTCGACATCGCCATGGCCGACGGCGTGCTCGCCCACGCGGTGCTGCCGCTCGCCGGGCTTCACCAGCACGGCAAGGTGCCGCAGATCGGCCACAGCGCGCTGACGGGCGCGCTCGCCTGCTACGGCTTCTACCGCACGGCCGACGCCCGCCACGTGGCGGTGGGCGCGCTGGAGCCGAAGTTCTGGGAGGCGCTGTGCCGCAGGCTCGAGCGCCCCGATCTGGTCCCCCTGCACCGCAGCAGCGACCGGGCGACGGAGGAAAGCGTGCGCGCGGAGCTGGCCGCCATCTTCGGTGCGCAGCCGCTCGCGCATTGGCGCGAGCTGTTCCGCGACGGCGCCGGCTGCGTGACGCCGGTGCTGCGCATCGACGAGACGCTGGCGCATCCGCACTTCCGCGCGCGCGGCATGCGCGCCGCGGCCGGCGCCGATGGCGCAACGCCGCAGCTCGGCTGTCCCATCAAGATGACCGGCTTCGAGCCCTCGCCTCCGCGGCCCGCGCCGCGCGCCGGGGAGCACACCGACGAGATCCTGCGCCAGGCCGGGCTCGACGCGCCAGCCGTCGCCGTCCTGCGCGCCGCAGGCGCCGTCGACTGAGCCCGGCCGGCCGGGTGCTGCCTACAATCCGGGCGGCCGGGCCGCGGCGGCCGCCATCGATGACGCTCACCCACCACACCGTTGCCATCCAGCAGGTGCACAGCATCCTGATGGGCGCGCGCCATCGCGGGCTCGAGGCGGCGCCGCTGCTGGCGCGGGCGGGCATCGCTCCCTCGCTGCTGGAGTCGCCGCTGGCGCGCATCTCCCAGCGCCAGTACGCCCTGCTGATCCGCGCGCTGCGGCGGGAACTGCACGACGAGATGTGGGGCCTGCTGAGCCATCCGCTGCCGCCCGGAAGCTTCGGCCAGTGCATGCGCCAGCTGGTGCGCTGCGCCACGCTGGGCGAGGCCCTGCGCGATGGCTTCGCCTGGTACCACCTGCTGCTGCGCGACTTCGTGCCGCGCCTGTCGGTGCACGATGGCAGCGCGCACGTCCAGTTCGTGCTGCGGCGGGCCTCCGATGCGCGGCTGGACTATGCGGTCAAGGCCTTCATGCTGCTGGCCTTCAACGCTTTCTCCTGGCTGGTGGCGCGCCGCATCCCGCTGCTCGAGGTCGACTACACGGCAGAGCAGACGAGCACCGACAGCTCGCGGGTGTACCAGGTGCCGATCCGGTACGGCCAGCCCCATGTCGGCCTCTGGTTCGATGCGCGTTGGCTGGCGCTGCCGGTGGTGCAGTCGCCGCAAAGCCTGCGCGAGTTCCTCGCCAGCTCGCCCGCCAACCTGATCGTGCGGTACCGCGACACCAGCAGCCTCACCGAGCGCATCCGCCGGCTGCTGCGCAAGCAACTGGGCGCCGAGCTGCCCTCGCTCGAAGAAGTCGGCGAGGCGCTCGCCGTGACACCGCAGACGCTGCGCCGGCGGCTGCGCGACGAGGGCCGCGGCTTCCAGCAGATCAAGGACGAGCTGCGGCGCGACGCCGCCATCGAATACCTGCTGCACACGCCGCTGCCGCTGCTGGAGATCGCCAATCGCGTGGGCTTCTCGGAGGCGAGCACCTTTCACCGGGCGTTCAAGCAGTGGACGGGCGTGGCGCCGGGGGAGTACCGGCTCGCGCACGGGCCGGAACGCTGAGCCTTCGGGCTGTTGGCATGGCCACGCCTGGACGCTTTCGCCAAGCCCTTTGGCGCTTCCTGCCATGGGTCCGCGCCGCAACGCGACCTAAGCTTTGCCGCATCTTCCACCAGCCCGCGGCCCCATCGTGTATCTCACCCAAGGACTGCATCGCACGCTGCAGCGCAAGCCCGACCAGACGGCGCTCGCCCACATCGCCGACGCCGGCACGCGCCGCCATACGCATGCCCAGCTGGCGAACGGCATCGCCCGCCAGGCGGCCGCGCTGGCGAAGCGCGGCATCGCTCGCGGCGACCGCGTCGCCCTGCTCGCGCCCAACAGCGACCGATTGGTCAGCGCCATCCTCGCCTGCTGGTGGCTGGGTGCCGTCGCCTGCCCGCTGAACATCCGCTGGAGCACGCCCGAGCTCGCCCACGCGCTGCAGGACAGCGAAGCCTCGCTGCTGCTCGCCGACGACACGCTGGCCGCGCTCGCACCGGCCGGCCGAGCCACGCTGCTTCGCCTGCCCACGCTGGAAGAAGAAGGCGCTGCCCTTGCGCCCTTGCCCGACACGCGCACCGGCGGCGACGCGCTCGCCGCCATCCTCTACACCGGCGGCACCACCGGCCGCTCCAAGGGCGTGATGCTGAGCCACGCCAACTTCTGGACCGCCTCCATGACCCGCGGCGCCGAGCTGAACAACGCGCCGGATTCGGTCTCGCTGCTGGTGGCGCCGCTGTTCCATGTCGCGGGCCTCGGACGCCTGGTGGGCCAGCTCATCGTCGGCGGCAGCTGCGTGACGATGGCGCAGTTCCGCCCGGCGTCGGTGATCGACGCGGTCGAGGCGCACCGCATCGGCGACATCATCGTGGTGCCGAGCATGCTGCAGTCGCTGCTCGACGACCCGGCCTTCGCACCCGGCCGCGTGCAAAGCCTGACGCGCATCGCCTTCGGTGCGGCCCCGATGCCGCCGGACCTGCTGGACCGGGCGCTGGCTGCCTGGCCGCAGGCCGAGTTCTTCCAGGCCTACGGCCTCACCGAAACCGCGGGCGCCGTGTGCATCAACCTGCCGGCCAACCACCGCGCCGAGGCACGCGGCCCGGGCCTGCTGAACTCCGTCGGCCGGGCCGGCCTCGGCGCCGAGATCATCGTCGCCGACGAGAGCGGCCGCGAGCTGCCGCGCGGCGAAGTGGGCGAGGTGCTGGCGCGCGGACCGATGGTCATGCAGGGCTACTGGCGCAACCCCGAGGCCACCGCCGCCGCGCTGCGCGAGGGCTGGCTGCACACCGGCGATGCCGGCCGCATGCTGCCCGACGGCCATCTCTTCATCGTCGACCGGCTCAAGGACATGATCATCAGCGGCGGCGAGAACGTGTACTGCGCCGAGGTCGAGGCCGCGCTGCGCAGCCATCCCCAGGTCCGGCTGGCGGCGGTCGTCGGCGTGCCGGATGTGCGCTGGGGCGAGGCGGTGCATGCCGCGGTGGTGATGGCCGACGATGCCGCCGCCGATGCCGATGCGCTGCGCGCCTGGTGCCGCGAGCGCCTGGCCGGCTACAAGTGCCCGCGCGGCATCAGCTTCGTGCGCGAGCTGCCGATGTCGGCCGCCGGCAAGGTGCTGAAGAACGTGCTGCGCGAGCAGGTGAGCGCGTGAGCCCCCGCCCGGCCGCTCCGAAGGGGGCTCGTACCGCAGCCGAAGGCGAAGGTATTTCAATGACGCCGGTCGCCGGCGGAGACCGCCGCAACGTCTTCGGCCGCGTGCCCTTCATGCGCCTGCTGGACGCGCGCCGCGAATACGCCGAAGCGGGCCGCGCGCGGGTCGTGATCGACGCGCGGCCGGAGCTCGGCAACGTGATCGGCGCGGTGCATGGCGGCGTGCTGGTCACGCTGCTCGACGTGGTGATGGCCAGCGCGGCCGTGTCGGTGTTCGACTTCGCGCGCACCGCCGTCACGCTCGGCCTCGACACCAGCTTCCTCGAACCGGGCCGCGGCCGGCTCAGCGCCGACGGCGAGGTGCTGCACCACGACGACAGCGTGGCCTGGTGCCGCGCTGCCATCACCGATGCCGCCGGCCGCCTGGTCGCGCAGGCTCAAGGGTCCTTCCGCTACCTGCCGCTGCCGCAGGCGGCTTCCAACACTCAGGAGACGACACCATGACGAAGATGCATCGCCGCGCGGCTCTGACCGCACTGGCCGCCTGCGCGCTGGCCGCGCCGCTGGCCCAGGCCGCCGACCCTTACCCCGGCAAGCCGATCCAGCTCGTGCTGCCATTTCCGCCGGGCGGCTCCTTCGACCCGATCTTCCGCACGCTGGCCGAGGCCGCGTCCAAGGACCTCGGCCAGCCCATCGTGCTGATGCACAAGCCGGGTGCCGGCGGCGTCACCGGCACTGCATCGCTGGCGACCATGCACGAAGCCGACGGCTACACGATCGCGGTGATGCACAACTCGGTGATCCGCGCGCCGCTGGTGCAGAAGGTGAGCTGGGACCCGCTCAAGGATTTCACCTACCTGATCGGACTGGCCGGCCTCACCACCGGCATCGTGGTGGCCGTCGACGCGCCCTGGAAGTCGCTGCCCGAGCTGCTGGCCGACGCCAGGAAGCGTCCCGGCGCAATCAGCTGGGGCAACGTCGGTGCGATCAGCATCAACCGCATCTACGCCGAGCGGCTCGCCAGGCAGGCAGGCACCTCCTTCAACCTCGTGCCTTACAAGGGCGGCAGCGAGGCCTTCCAGGCGGTGATCGGGCGCCACCTCGACGTCTACGGCGACCCGGGCTTCGGGCCCCAGGTCCAGGGCGGCAAGGTGCGCCTGCTCGCCACCTTCACCGCGGAGCGCCTGAAGCGCTACGACGCGCCGACCGTGAAGGAGCTGGGCCACGACATGGTGATCGAATCGCCGGTGGGGCTGGTCGCGCCGAAGAACCTCGATCCGAAGATCGCCGCCCGGCTGCACGCGGCCTTCAGCAAGGCCGCGGCGGACCCGGCCTACCTTCAGCAGCTCGAGCTGTTCGACATGCAGCCCAAGCTGACGACCGGCGAGCGCTATGCCGACTACGCTCGTGCGCAGTTCGAGCGCGAGCGGAAGATGCTGGCCGAGATCGGCTTCAAGCCGGAGTGAAGCTCATGGACTTCTCTGCCTTCGACTTCCAGGGCCGCCACGTGTTCGCCGCCGGCGGCTCCAGCGGCATCAACTTCGGCATCGCGCAGGCCTTCGCCCGTGCCGGTGCGCGCGTGACGGTGCTCAGCCGCTCGGCCGACAAGGTGGCCACTGCCGCGCAGCAGCTCGAAAGCCTCGGCACCGAGGCGCTCGGCATCCCCGCCGACGTGCGGCAGCCCGAGGCGCTGGAACGCGCCTTCGCGCAGGCCGCGCAGCGCTTCGGCCCCATCGACGTGCTGGTCTCGGGCGCCGCGGGCAACTTCCTCGCGAGCGCGCGCGACATGTCGCCCAACGCCTTCAAGACGGTGGTCGACATCGACCTGCTCGGCAGCTTCAACGTCGCGCGGCTGGCGCATGCGCACCTGCGCCAACCCGGCGCCTGCGTGATCCAGATCTCCGCCGGGCAGGCCTTCATCCCCACGCCCTTCCAGGCGCACGTGTGCGCAGCCAAGGCGGGCGTGGACATGCTCACGCGGGTGCTGGCGCTGGAATGGGGCGCGCAGGGCATCCGCATCAACTCCATCGTGCCCGGCCCGATTGCCGACACCGAGGGCCTGAAGCGCCTCGCACCCACCGACGAGACGATGAAGGCGATGGCGCAGCGCGTGCCGCTCCAGCGCCTGGGCCGCATCGAGGACATCAGCCGCATGGCGATGCTGCTGGCCAGCGACTGGGGCTCGTACATCACGGGCGCCGTGATTCCCGTGGATGGCGGGCTGGGCTTGACCGGGCCGCGGGACTTCACGGCAGCGGCGGCCGCCTCGAAGCGGGAGACGGCATGAGCCTTCATCTCGCCGGCACGCCGCGGGAACAGGAAGGCGACAAGCCGCGCAGCGGCCCCCAGCGCTACGTGCCCTTCTCGGAGCACCTGGGCCTGCAGGTCGAACGCGCCGAGGGCGGCGAGTCGCTGGTGTCGGTCATGCTGCGCCCCGAACTGCTGAACAACCACGACAGCGGCCACGGCGGCGTGCTGATGACGCTGCTCGACAGCGCGATGGCGCATGCCGCGCTCTCGCGCGTGGGCTATGCGCGCGAGGTCGTCACCATCGACATGCACATCGCCTTCATGCGGCCCGCCAGCGGGCGGCTGCAGGCGCAAGGGCGCGCCAGCGGTGGCGGGCGCTCGGTGTGCTTCTGCGAAGCCACCGTCGTCGATGCCGGCGGCGAAGTGGCGGCGCGCGCCATGGGCACCTTTCGCTACCGCGAACCCGCGTGAGCGTTTCGGCCAATCGTTTTGGGCCGATCCGCGATTGTTGAACCCCACGCGGCAGCCGAGACTTCTCTTCATCGTCACACGTCCCAATCAGGAGCTTCCATGACACGTCAGCAGCGTCCCGTCCATGTGGTCGGCGTCGGCATGATCCCCTTCACCAAGCCCGGCGCGAGCGACCCTTACACCGTGATGGGTGCGCGGGCCGCGAAGCTGGCGCTCGACGATGCCGGCGTGGACTACGCCCTCGTGCAGCAAGCCTACGTGGGCTACGTCTACGGCGACTCCACGGCCGGGCAGGCGGCGATCTACGGCGTCGGCCTCACCGGCATCCCGGTCTTCAACCTCAACAACAACTGCTCCACCGGCTCCAGCGCGCTGTTCCTCGCACGCCAGGCGGTCGAGAGCGGCGTGGTCGAATGCGCCATCGCGCTCGGCTTCGAGCAGATGCAGCCCGGCGCGCTGAAGGGCGCCTACGACGACCGGCCCTCGCCGATGGGGCGCTTCGCGGAGGTGATGACGCAGAAGCAGGGCTTCATCCCCGAAGCGCCGCGCGCCGCGCAGTTCTTCGGCGGCGCCGGCCGCGACTACATGGCACAGCACGGCATCCGCCGCGACACCTTCGGCCGCATCTCGGTGAAGGCGCGCCAGCATGCGGCGCGCAACCCGCTGGCGGTGTTCCGGCAGACGCTGACGCTGGACGAGGTGATGGCTGCGCCGCTGGTGTTCGATCCGCTCACGCGCTTCCAGTGCTGCCCACCCACCTGCGGCGCGGCCGCGGCGATCGTCTGCTCGGCCGAGTTCGCGAAGAAGCATGGGCTGGACATGCGCGTCGCGATCGCGGCGCAGGCCATGACCACCGACACGCCGTCCACGTTCGAGACCGGGGACATGCGCAAGCTCGTGGGCTACGACATGACGGCGGCCGCGGCGAAGCAGGTGTACGAGGCCGCGGGCATCGGCCCGGAGGAGCTGGACGTGGTGGAGCTGCACGACTGCTTCACCGCCAACGAGCTGATCACCTACGAGGCGCTGGGCCTCACGCCCGAGGGCACGGCGGAGCGTTTCATCGTCGAGGGCGAGAACACCTATGGCGGCCGGGTGGTGACCAACCCCTCCGGCGGCCTGCTCTCCAAGGGCCATCCGCTCGGCGCCACCGGCCTGGCCCAATGCGCGGAGCTGGTGTGGCAACTGCGCGGGCAGGCCGAGCAGCGCCAGGTCGAGGGAGCACGGCTCGCCTTGCAGCACAACCTGGGGCTCGGCGGCGCCTGTGTCGTCACGCTCTACCAGAGCCAGCGATGATCGATCGCCGCCACATCGGCCACACGCTGCCGGCTTTCCAGGTGCCGGTGGAAGCGGGCCGCCTGCGCTTCTTCGCAAAGGCAACCGGTCAAGCCGACCCGGTCTACATCGACGAAGCCGCGGCGCGCGACGCGGGGCATCCGGGCCTGCCGGTGCCGCCCAGCTTTCTCTTCTGCCTGGAGATGGAAGCGCCCAACCCGGCGGCGATTCGCGAGCTGCTGGGCATGGATTACCGCACGCTGCTGCATGGCGAGCAGGGCTTCACGTACCACGCGATGGCCTATGCCGGCGACACGCTGCGCTACGAGCAGCGCATCGCGGACATCTACGACAAGAAGGGCGGCGCGCTCGAATTCGTGGTGCGGCAAACGCGTGTGAGCAACCAGCGCGACGAGCTGGTGGCGCAGCTGCGCTGCGTGACGGTGGTGCGCAATGCCTAGCACCGTTCAAGACCCGCCCTCGACCCCAAGGCCTCACGCGATGACGACACCTGCCCTTCCAGACTGGGACGCCCTGCAGCAAGGCGACACCCTCCCCCCGCTGGAACTGCCCCCCATCACCCGCCTTGCCCTGGCGCTGTACTGCGGCGCCTCCGGCGACCACAACCCGATCCACGTGGACACGGACTTCGCCCAGTCCGCCGGCATGCCCGACGTGTTCGCGCACGGCATGCTGTCTGCCGCCTGGCTGGGCCGGCTGCTGACGAACTGGGTCCCGCAGCCGGCAATCCGTTCGCTGGACATTCGCTTCGCCGCCATCACCCACGTGGGCGAACGCATCACCTGCACGGGCAAGGTCCACGAGAAGTTCGAGCACGAGGGCCGGCGCTGCGTGCGGCTGCACGTCATGACGGCCAACCAGGACGGCATCACCAAGCTGAGCGGCGAGGCGCTCGTCGCCTGGCCCTGACACAGGCAAAGGAAAGACACCGAATGAACCGCAAACTCGAGAACAAGGTCGCCATCGTCTCCGGCTCCGGCCGCGGCATCGGGCGCGAGATCGCGCTCAAGCTGGCGAGCGAAGGGGCCCGCGTCGTCATCAACGACCTCGACCCCGAACCGGCCGCGCAGACCGTTGCCGAGATCGTGGCCGCGGGCGGCAGCGCCATCGCCTGCGCAGGCAGCGTGACGGACGGCGGCTTTGCCGAGCGCTTCGTGCAAGCGGCTGTCGATGCCTACGGCGGCCTGGACATCATCGTCAACAACGCCGGCTACACCTGGGACAGCGTGGTGCAGAAGATGAGCGACGAGCAGTGGGAGGCCATGCTCGCCGTGCATCTCACGGCGCCCTTTCGCATCCTGCGCGCGGCTTCGAACTTCATCCGCGATGCGGCCAGGCGCGAGGCGGACGAAGGACGCGAGGTGTTCCGCAAGGTGGTCAACATCTCTTCCACCTCCGGCGTCTACGGCAACGCGGGGCAGGCCAACTATGCGGCGGCCAAAGCCGGCATCAACGGCCTGACCAAGGCGATGGCCAAGGAATGGGGCCGCTACAAGGTCAACGTCAACAGCGTCGCCTTCGGGCTGATCAAGACCCGGCTGACCGAAGCGGATGCCGGCGCCGGCGCCAGCATCGACATCGAGGGCCGGCAGATCAAGGTGGGCGTCAATCCGCAGATCCTGAAGAACGCCGAGGCGCTGATCCCGCTGGGCCGCGGCGGCACGCCGGAAGAAGCGGCGGGGGCCGTGTACATGTTCTGCATTCCGGAGTCGAACTACGTCAGCGGACAGGTGCTGGTCTGCGGAGGCGGCCGGCCGTGAACGCCACCCGGCCGTGGATGACCGAGGAGCTGCAGATGCTGCAGGACAGCGCGCGCCGCTTCTTCGAGCGCGAATGCGTCCCCCACGAGACGCGCTGGCGCGCGCAGCAGCACGCCGACCGCGACATCTGGACGAAGGCCGGCCAGGCCGGCCTGCTGTGCGCCAGCATTCCCGAGGCGTACGGCGGCGGCGGCGGCAGCTTCCTGCACGAGGCGGTGATCTGCGAGGAGCAGATGCGCGCCATGGCACAGGGCTTCAGCAACAACGTGCACAGCGGCATCGTCGCCCACTACCTGCTGGCCTACGGCACCGAAGAACAGAAGCGCCGCTGGCTGCCGCGCATGGCGACCGGCGAGCTGGTGGCGGCCATTGCGATGACCGAGCCCGGCGCCGGCACCGACCTGCAGCGCATCAAGACGCAGGCGCGCCGCGTTGGCGGCGCGTGGCGCATCAGCGGCAGCAAGACCTTCATCACCAACGGCATGCACGCCGGCCTGGTCTGCGTCGCCGCGAAGACGGATGCGCAAGGCGGCGCCAAGGGCATTTCGCTGCTGATGGTGGAGACCGAGGGCACGGCGGGCTTCCGCCGGGGGCCGCTGCTGGACAAGATGGGCCAGAAGACGCTGGACACCACCGAGCTCTTCTTCGACGACGTGCGCGTGCCCGCCGAGAACCTGCTGGGCGGCGAGGAAGGCGGCGGCTTCGCGCAGCTCATGAACCAGCTGCCGCGCGAGCGCATGCTCATCGCCGTGGGCACGGTGGCGAGCATGCAGCGCGCGATCGACGACACGCTGGAGTACGTGCGCGACCGCCAGGTGTTCGGCCAGCCGCTGCTGAAGATGCAGAACACCCGCTTCAAGCTGGCCGAGTGCGAGACGCAGGCGCAGGTGGCGCGCGCCTTCGTGGACGACTGCATCGCGCGGCTGATGCACGGCGAGCTCGACGTGCCGACCGCCGCCATGGCCAAGTGGTGGACCACCGATGCCTGCTGCCGCATCGTCGACGAGTGCCTGCAGCTGCATGGCGGCTACGGCTTCATGAACGAGTATCCGATCGCGCGGCTCTACGCCGATGTGCGCGTCGGCCGCATCTATGGCGGCGCCAACGAGGTGATGAAAGAGCTCATCGCCCGGGCCATGGAGAAGCAATGATGGTGAGCGCCGCACGGCCGCCCGAAAGCGCGAAGCCCCCCCTGGGGGGCAGCGGCCCACACGCAGTGGGGGAGCGCGGGGGCACCGTTTCCGACCGTCCGCATTTCCGCTTCTGGCCCAAGGGCGTCGCGCGCGAGCTGGTCGTGCCGCAGGCGACGCTGCCGGAGGTCCTCGAGCTCGCGGCGCGGCGCTATCCGGACAAGGCGGCGATCGTCTACTGCGGCAGCGTCCTCCGCTATGCCGAGCTCCAGCACCGCGTGGCAGCGATGTCCGCCTGGCTGCGCGACACGCTCGCGCTGAAGCGCGGCGACCGCGTGCTGGTGGCGAGCCAGAACTGCCCGCAATTCGTGATCGCCTGCTACGCCATCCTGCGCGCGGGCGGCGTCGTGGTGCCGGTCAATCCCATGAGCAAGGCCCAGGAGGTGCGCTACTACGCCGAGAACAGCGGCGCGCGCATTGCCTTCGTGGCGCAGGAGCTGCTGGAGCACTTCGAGCCCGGCCTGTTCGACCGCATCGTCGTGCATGCGTACAGCGAGGCCGTGGGCGACACCGCCGGCGACGAGATCCCGGATTGGGTGCTTGCGCCGCTGCGCCCGGCCTCACGCGCGGACTGCACAGGCTGGGACGGCGTGCCGGCAACGGGCGACGGCATCGATGGTGATGTCCTGCCCACGGACCTCGCCATGCTCCCCTACACCTCCGGCACCACGGGCCATCCCAAGGGCTGCATGCACACGCACCGGACGGTGATCGCCTCGCTGGCGGCCTCGCACGTCTGGAAGGGCCTGCATTGCGAGACGGTGGTGCTCGCGGTCGCGCCGCTGTTCCACATGCTCGGCCTGCAGAACGGCATGAACATGCCGATCTTCCTGGGCGGCACCTCGGTGATGCTGCCGCGCTGGAATCCGGCCGTGGCGGCGCGCCTGATCGAACGGCACCGCGTGACCGCCTGGACGGCCCCGCCGGCGATGATCCTGGACTTCTTCGCGGAGCCCGAGGTGGCGCAGCGCGACATCTCCAGCCTCACCCTGCTTTCCGGCGGCGCCGCGGCGATGCCGGAAGCGGTGGCGGCGACGATGCAGCAGCGCTGGGGCATCACCTACAACGAAGGCTACGGCCTGACGGAGACCGCCTCGTTCCTGCAGGCCAATCCGCTCGCACGCGGCAAGCGTCAGTGCCTGGGCATCCCGGCGCAGGGGGTCGACACCCGCATCGTGGACCCGCAGACCCTGCAGGAGCTCGCGCAGGGCGAGGTGGGCGAACTGGTCACCCATGCGCCGCAGAACACCCTCGGCTACTGGCGCAACCCGCAGGCCGACCGCGAGGCCTTCTTCGAGCTGGAGGGCAAGCGCTTCTTCCGCACCGGCGACCTCGCCTGCATGGACGAGGAAGGCTACTTCTTCATGCGCGACCGCCTCAAGCGAATGCTCAACACCTCGGGCTACAAGGTCTGGCCGGCCGAGGTGGAGAACATGCTGTACGAGCATCCCGCGATCCACGAGGCCTGCGTGATCGGCGTGCCCGACACGAGGCAGGGCGAGGCGGTGAAGGCGATCGTCTCCCTCAAGCCGGGCTTGCGCGGCGAAGTGCAGGCGCAGGACATCGTCGAATGGGCGCGCGGCCGGATGGCGGTCTACAAGGCGCCCCGCTTCGTGGAATTCATGGACGCGCTGCCGAAGTCGGGGACCGGCAAGATCCTCTGGCGTGAGCTGCAGGAGCAGCATCGCGCCGCAGCTCGGAAGAAGTCCGAATGAGACGGCCGGTGTCTGCCTCAGCACCCATCACAAAGCCAGCCCCATGAACGACACCCCGGTTCGCTACGAACGCCGCGGCACCACCGCCGTCGTGACCCTCGACGACCCCGCCACCCGCAACTCGCTCACCCCCGGGCTGAAGGAGGGCCTGGCGGCCGCCGTCGCGCGGGTCAAGTCGGACAGCGGCGTGCGCGCGATGGTGATCACCGGCGCCAACGGCGCCTTCTGCGCGGGCGGCGACCTGCGCGGCATTGCCGCCGCCGGCGGGCTCGAAAGCGACGGCTTGCGCGCCCGCATGCACAGCGCGAATTCGATCTTTCGCGAGCTGCTCTCCCTGGATCGCCCCGTCATCGCCGCGGTGGACGGTGCGGCCTACGGCGCCGGCTTCAGCCTGGCGCTGGCGGCGGACTTCGTGCTGGTGACGCCACGTGCCCGCTTCTGCATGGTCTTCATGCGGGTCGGGCTCATCCCGGACTGCGGCGCCACCTACACGCTGCCGCGCATCGTCGGCGCGCAGCGCGCCCGCGAGCTGTTTCTCTCGGCCCGGGAGGTGGACGCGCGGGAGGCGCTGGCGCTCGGCATCGCCATGGAGCAGCACTCGCAGGCCGCGCTGCTGCCGCGGGCGCTGGCCCTGGCGGACAGCTTCGCCGGCGCCTCGCCGATGGCGGTGGGCCTGGTCAAGCGCATCGCGCTCGACGCGGGCGCCATGGAAGCCGCCTTCGCGGCCGAGGCCGACGGCCAGGCACTGTGCTTCCAGACCACGCTGCACCGCAAGGCGCTGCAGCGGTTCTTCGACAAGGCGCCGCCGGCCTTCCAGTGGCCGGCGCGCACGGACAAGGAGTGAACGACATGAGCAGGATGGTGGAGAACAAGGTGGTCGTCGTCACCGGTGCCGGCGGCGGCATCGGCCGCGACATGGCGCTGGCCATGGCGCGCGAAGGCGCCAAGGTGGTGGTCAACGACATCGGCGCCTCGGTCGGCGGCGAAGGCAAGGACGAAGGGCCGGCACAGGCCGTGGTCCGCGAGATCGAGGCCTTCGGCGGGCAGGCCGTGGCGAGCACCGACAGCGTGTCGGAACAGGCGGGCGCGGCACGCATCGTCGGCACGGCCGTGGAGGCCTTCGGCCGCATCGACGTCGTCGTCAACAACGCCGGCATCCTGCGCGACCGCTTCTTCCACAAGATGAGCGCCGAGGAATGGGATGCGGTCATCAAGGTCCATCTTTACGGCAGCTTCTACGTGAGCCGCGCAGCCGCCCCGCACTTCAAGGAGCAGGAAGGCGGCTGCTTCGTCCACATGACCTCCACCTCCGGGCTGATCGGCAACTTCGGCCAGGCCAACTACAGCGCGGCGAAGCTCGGCATTGCCGCGCTGTCCAAGTCCATCGCGCTCGACATGCAGAAGTTCAACGTGCGCTCCAACTGCATCTCGCCCTTTGCCTGGAGCCGGATGATCGGCTCCATCCCGACCGAGACGCCCGAGGAGCAGGCGCGCGTCGACCGCCTGAAGCAGATGACGCCCGCCAAGATCGCGCCGCTGGCCGTGTGCCTGGCCAGCGATGCCGCAAAGGACGTCAACGGCCAGATCTTCGCGGTGCGCAACAACGAGATCTTCCTGATGAGCCAGCCCCGGCCGGTGCGCTCGGTGCACCGCAGCGAGGGCTGGAGCCCGCAAACGGTGGCCAGCCATGCGCTGCCCGCCTTGAAGGCGAGCTTCCATGAGCTCGAGCGTTCCGGCGACGTGTTCAGCTGGGACCCGATCTGAGGACGCGCATGACGACGCAAACCATCGAGGAAGGTGCCACCGGCGTGCAGGCCTTCCACCAGCGCGAGCTGGACGCCGGCCGCCTCCTGCTGCAGTGCTGCGGCACCTGCGGGCGCCACGTGTACTACCCGCGCGAGGGCTGCCCGCACTGCGGCAGCACCGCGCTGGAGTGGAAAAGCTTCAACGGACTCGGCACCGTGCATGCCGTGACGACCGTGCGGCGCAAGCCTGCGGACGGAGGCGATCTCAACGTCAGCCTGATCGATCTGGACGAAGGCGTGCGGCTCATGAGCCGCGTGGACAACCTGGCGCCCGATGCGGTGCGCATCGGCCAGCGGGTGCGGGCGCGGGTGCAGGTGAAGGACGGCCGCGGGCTGGTGCTGTTCGATGCGATCGAAGGAGACGCTGCATGAAGACAGGTCTGGACGCGCTGCGCGGCAGCGCCGCCATCGCCGGCGTCGCCACCTTCGGCTGCGGCGAGACGCCCGGCTTCACCGACATGGAACTGCTGGCGCGCTCGGCGCACGCCGCCGTGGCCGACGCAGGGCTGACGATGCGGGACATCGACGGCCTGTGCACCGCCAGCGCCTCCGCCGCGACGTGGGCCCTGCCGGTGGTCGAGTACCTGGGCCTGAACCCGCGCTACATCGACGGCACCATGCTCGGCGGCAGCAGCTTCATCGCGCACCTGCTGCCCGCGATGCATGCCATCCGCTCCGGCCAGTGCAGCGCGGTGCTGGTCTGCTACGGCAGCGCGCAGCGCAGCGCCGCCTTCGGCCGGCGCGAGATCGTGGCGGCGCGCCGCTTTCTCGACCCGCAGCCCTACGAGCATCCCTACGAGCCGATGCTTCCCGTGTCGGCCTACGCGCTGGCCGCCTCGCGCCACATGCACGAATTCGGCACCACGCGCGAGCAGCTCGCCGACGTGGCGGTGGCGGCGCGCGCATGGGCTCGGCTCAATCCGGAAGCCTTCATGCGCGAGCCGCTCACGCGCGAGCAGGTGCTGGCGGCGCGCATGGTGTCGGACCCGCTGACCGTGCGCGACTGCTGCCTGGTCACCGATGGCGGCGGCGCGTACGTGCTGGTGAGCGCGGAGCGCGCGCGGGACCTGCCCAAGAAGCCGGTTTATGTGCTGGGCAATGCAACGGCGGTGTGGAACCGGCAGATCTCGTCGATGAAGGATCTCACCATCACAGCGGCGAGCCAGTCGGGCCGCGAGGCCTTCGCGATGGCGGGGCTGGCGCCCAAGGACATCGACGTGGTGCAGCTCTACGACGCCTTCACCATCAACACGCTGCTGTTCCTGGAAGACCTGGGCTTCTGCCCCAAGGGCGAGGGCGGCCGCTTCGTGGCCGACGGCGCCATCGCGCCCGGCGGGCGCCTGCCGGTCAACACCAACGGCGGCGGGCTCTCGTGCGTGCACCCCGGCATGTACGGCATCTTCGCGCTCATCGAGGCGGTGCGGCAGCTGCGCGGCGACTGCGGCGAGCGGCAGGTGAAGAACGCGCATACCGCCATCGCGCACGGCAACGGCGGCATGTTGTCCAGCCAGGCCACCGCCATTCTCGGCACTGCCGACGCCCTTTGAGGACCCGACCATGATCCGCGACCCCGAAACCCTCGAAGCCCTGCTCGACGCCGTCAACCGCTTCGTCCGCGAGCAGCTGGTGCCGGCCGAAGCGCAGGTGGCCGAGACCGACGAGATCCCCGACGACCTCGTGCACGGGATGAAGGCGCTGGGCCTCTTCGGCCTGACCGTGCCCGAGGCCTACGGCGGCCTGGGCGTGACGATGGAAGAGGAGGTGATGGTGATGCTGGCCATGGGCCAGACATCGCCCTGCTTCCGCTCGCTCTTCGGCACCACGGTGGGCATCGGCTCGCAGGGCATCCTCTTCGACGGCACCGAGGCACAGAAGAAGAAATACCTGCCGCGCCTGGCGACGGGCGAACTGATCGCCTCCTTCGCGCTGACCGAGCCCGAAGCCGGCTCCGACGCCGCCTCGCTGCGCACCACCGCCATCCGCGAGGGCGACCACTACATCGTCAACGGCACCAAGCGCTTCATCACCAACGCGCCGCACGCCGGCATCTTCACGCTGATGGCGCGCACCGACCCCGGGGACAAGGGCGCCGGCGGCGTCTCGGCCTTCATCGTGGAAGCGGACACGCCGGGCATCACCATCGGCAAGAAGGACCGCAAGATGGGCCAGCGCGGCGCCCACACGGCCGACGTGATCTTCGAAAACTGCAAGGTGCCCGCGGCGCAGCTGATCGGCGGCCGCGAGGGCCAGGGCTTCAAGACGGCGATGAAGGTGCTGGAGAAGGGCCGCATCCACATCGCCGCCATCTGCGTCGGCGTGGCCGAGCGCATGCTGCGCGACGCGTTGAACTACGCGGTGGAGCGCCGGCAATTCGGCCAGCCGATCGCCGAGTTCCAGCTGGTGCAGGCGATGCTGGCCGACAGCCAGGCGGAGATCTACGCCGCGCGCAGCATGGTGATCGATGCGGCGCGCCGGCGCGACGAGGGCCGCGAGGTGTCGACCGAAGCATCGTGCTGCAAGCTGTTCGCCTCCGAGATGTGCGGCCGCGTCGCCGACCGCGCGGTGCAGATCTTCGGCGGGGCGGGCTACATCGCCGACTACGGCATCGAGCGCTTCTATCGTGACGTGCGGCTGTTCCGGCTGTACGAGGGCACGACGCAGATCCAGCAGATCGTCATCGCGCGCAACCTGGTGCGCGAAGCGATGCGCTGAGTTTTTTCCCAACTTCAAGAGGAGACAAGCCCGTGAAGAAGACATCGACGATGCGCAGGCTCTGCGTGGCCGCCGGCCTGGCGGCGCTGCTGGCCGCACCGGCCGCGGCGCAAGGCCCCTACCCCGGCCAGCCGCTGAAGCTGGTCGTGCCCTACCCCGCCGGCGGCGCCACCGACACCCTGGCGCGCACGATCGGGCAGAAGCTTCAGGAAGCCTGGGGGCAGCCCGCCCTGGTGGAGAACCGGCCCGGCGCCGGCGGCACCATCGGCAACGCCTTCGTTGCCAAGGCGCCGGCCGACGGCTACACCGTGCTGATCGGCATCACGGCGCTGATCCAGCAGCAGTCGCTGATGGACAAGCTGCCCTACGATCCGCTGAAGGACCTGGCGCCCGTCACCATGATCGCGCGCAGCCCGAGCATGCTGGCGGTGCCGCTCGATTCGCCCGCGAAGGACCTGAAGAGTTTCATCGCGATGGTGAAGGCCAGTCCCGGCAAGCACAACTTCGGCAGCTATGGCGCCGGCACCTCCTCGCATATCCAGGGTGCGCTCTTGAACATGCAGGCCGGCATCGACCTGGTGCACGTGCCCTTCCAGGGCGCCGCGCCGCTGGTCACCAACCTGGTCGGCGGGCAGTTGGCGTCGGCGTTCATCGACAGTGCCAGCGCGCGGCCGCATCTCAAGTCCATGCGTCCGCTGGCGGTGACCGGCACGCAGCGCATGCCCGGGCTGCCGGACGTTCCCACCTTCGCCGAGCTGGGCTACCAGTCCTTCGATCCCTACGGCTGGTTCGGCGTGTTCCTGCCGGCAGCGACGCCGGCGCCCGTCGTGCAGAAGCTGTCGGAGGGGATCGACCGCATCCTGCGCCTGCCGGAGGTCACGGCGAAGATCGAGGCGCTGGGGCTGCAGGTGGGGGGCGGGAAGCCGGAGGAGTTCCAGAAGGTGGTGCGCACGGACGCGGCGATTTATGCGCGGATCATCAAGGATGCGAACATTCGGCTGGCGCCCTGACAGGCCTAGGCCGCGTCAACCGCTCGCCCGCCCCAGCTGCAGCTCCCTCAACCGCTTCACATCGCGCGCCGGCGGCGAACCGAAGAAGCGGCTGTACTCCCGGTTGAACTGCGACTGGCTTTCGTAGCCGACGCGATGCCCCGCGGTGGCGGCGTCCACGTTCTCGCCGATCATGATGCGCCGCGCCTCCTGCAGCCGCAGCTGCTTCTGGAACTGCAGCGGGCTCATCGCCGTGACCGCCTTGAAGTGGTGGTGCAGCGAGGACACGCTCATGTGCACCTCGTCCGCCAGCGCTTCGACACGCAGCGGTTCCTGGAAGCGCCGCGAGAGCACGCTGATGGCCTGGGTGATGCGCTGGCTGTGGCTGTCCACCATGGCCATCTGGGCCAGGCGCCAGCCATCGGGCGACTTCAGCAGCCGGTACAGGATCTCGCGAACGATCAGGGGCGCCAGCGCGGGCACGTCCTCGGGCGAGGCCAGCAGCTTGACCAGGCGCAGCACCGGGTCCAGCACCGCGGTGGAGAGCTCGCCGGTGTAGATCCCGCGCGACGAGGCGCGTGCGGGCGCGGCTTCGCCGAAGCGGAACTCCAGCGCCGCGGCGGCAATGTCCTTGACGTCGAAGCTCAGCTTCAGGCCCAGGTAGGGGGCGTCCGCCGAGGCGTCGATCACCTGGCCGGACACCGGCAGGTTCTGCGCCACCACCAGGTACTGGCTGGTGTCGTAGACATAGACCTCGTCGGCCAGCAGCACCCGCTTGCTGCCCTGCGCCAGCACGCAGAAGGCCGGATCGTAGACCGCATGCACCGGATGCTGCGCCTGCGAGACCCGCGCGAGCGCCAGGCGCGGGACCGCCGTCGGATGCACGCCATCGGCACCGCCGGTGAGCCGGTCGATCAGCGCGGCGAGCTCGGCCCGCATGACGGTGACCTGCAACTGATCGGACGATCGGTCGTCCTGCGGCGCTTTCTGGAGGGATGTCAGCATGCGCCGAAGCTTAAAGCTTTGGCGCCGTTTGTCCGGGCTTCGGCGCCCGCGTTGCAGGATCGTGCAAACATGCGCAAGGATCCTGCAAGCCGGCGAGCGCCGGGCCGGGGCTACCCGCGCATCAGCGGGTCACGGTCACCTGGGCAGCGGGCGTACTTCGCGCAGCAGCGCATACACCGCATCGTCCGGTGCCGCACGGCCCACGGGCTGGCGCATGCCGAACAGCGCCTCGTCGCCGAGCGCCAGCTCCGGCCGCTGCCGCTCCTCGATCCAGTCGTACACCACCGTCCTTGCGGCGATGCGCCACTCGCCATCCCGGCGCTCGAAGCGATCGACGTAGCGGCCGCACAGCAGGGTCTGCACCGTCGCGCCGGCCGGGGCCTGCAGCGCCAGGAAACAGCTCTCCACCGCGGCGAGCCCGCCATGCAGCTCGATGCAGATGTTCGACACCTGGTGCACGCGCCGGCCGCCGCCGCGCAGGCGTTGCAGGGCCTGCTCGATGAAGCCGGCGGCGCTGCCATTCCAGGCGCCGTGGCAGTCCGTGGCGTCCTCCCAGTAGGCGGAACGCAGGGCAGCCTCGTCGGCGCGGTCGATGCCGCGGCAGTAGCGGTACAAGCACTCGCGGATGGCCTCGCGGTCGAGCAAGGCCTGCAGCGGCTCTTGCGCTGCCGAGCTCATGGCGCCGGCGTCGCCGCGCGCTTGAACAGCTGCACGACGTTGCCTTCCGGGTCGCGCAGCGAGAGGACCGCGCCGTGCGCGCCCATGTCGCGGATGCCGAGCACCTGTCCGCCCGCACCGGCGATGCGTTCCTGCGCCGCGGCGAAGTCCTCCACCTCGAACACCATCACGAGCCCGGAAGTCGCAGGCGTCGCCTCTTCACGGCAGGCCAGCGCCACGCTGGTGTTGCCCACGCCGTACTGGAACCAGCGCTCCTGGTCGCGGAACTTCAGCTGCAGCCCCAGTGCGGATTCGTAGAAGGCGTGCAGCTCGGCCGGACGTTCGGCCACCACGTACACGTTCTGCAGGCGCTTGGGAGGAGTGGCGCTCACAGCGAGGTCTCCGAGGCGCCGCCGTCGAGGCGCAGCACATCCGCATTGATGAAGCGCGCGCCGTCGCCGGCCAGGAAGCAGATCGCGTCGGCGATGTCCTCCACGGTCCCGAGCCGGCCGAGCGGCGTGCGCGCGATGCGCCTGGCATCGAGCTCGGCGTTGCGGTGCTTGGCCGTGCCCTCGGTGGGCACCGCGCCCGGCGCCACCGCGTTGACGCGGATGCGGCGCGCGCCCAGGTCGGCCGCCGCGGCGCGGGTGATCCCGAGCACGCCGGCCTTCAACCCGCTGTACACCACCGAGCGCGCCGGCGACTTGAAGGCGGCGATGGACGCCACGTTGACGATCGAGCCGCCGCGCTCCGGGTCCATGGCCTCGGCGGCCGCCTGGATGCCCCAGATCACCGATTTGAAGCCGATTTCCACCATCCGGTCCATCACCTCCGGCGTGATCTCCGCCAGCGGCTGGTAGCGCACCCAGGCCGCGTTGTTGACCATCACGTCCAGGCGCCCCGCCTCGCGCGCAAAGCGCAGCACGGCCTCGCGCATGCCGTCGCGGGTCGAGACATCGCCCGGCACCGCGACCGCCTTGCCGCCGATCCGGCGGATTTCGGCGGCGGTGTCCTCCACGAACTCCGGCTTGAGGTCGTTCACGCCGACGGTGGCGCCCAGCCGGGCCATCTCGAGCGCGGTGGCACGGCCGATGCCGTGGCCGGCGCCGCTGATGAAGGCCGCGCGGCCTTCCAGGGATGCATTCATGGTTTGTCTTTCGTTTGCGGCACCAGCAGCGCATCGAGCGCGAAGGCGCCCTGCCCTTCGTCCAGCACCACCAGGGGATTGATGTCGATCTCCGCGACGGCATCCGCATGCCGCGCGGCAAAGCGCGAGAGGCTCGCCACCGCATGCGCGGCGGCTTGCACGTCCGCACGCGGCCGGCCGCGCGCGCCGTCGAGCAGGGCGAAGGCCTTGAGCGAGCGCAGCATCGCGGCCGCCTGCGTCTCGCTCACCGGCGCCAGCTGCAGGGCCACGTCCTTGAACACCTCGGCGAAGATGCCGCCCAGGCCCACCATCACCACCGGGCCGAAGACCGGGTCCTTCTTGGTCCCGAGGATCAGCTCCGTGCCGCCGCGCGCCATCTGCGCCACCAGCACACCGTCGATGCGGGCCCGCGGCGCCTTCTGCGCGACGCGCGCCAGCAGCTCGTCGTAGTCGTGCAGCAGCTGCGCCTCCGATCCGACGCCGACGACGACGCCGCCGACCTCGGTCTTGTGCGCAATGTCGGGCGAGACGATCTTGAGCACGACCGGGAAGCCGATCTCGCGCGCTGCCGCCAGCGCCGCGTCACGGTTCGATGCCGTGATCTCCCGGAGCACGGGAAGCCCGGCCTGCGCGAGTGCGGCCTTGGCGCCGGCCTCGTTCGCAAAGGCCTCGGCGGACAGCGCGTCCTTCGGTGCCGGCACCGCCTCCGATCGAAGCGCTTCGCCCCGCGTGCCGAGCCGCACCAGCGCCGCCAGCGTGGCGCAGGCCGCATCGATGGTCTCCACGGTCGGGAAGCCCATCCCGTGCAGCTGGGCCGCCACCTCGCGCGGCGGCTTGCAGCACAGCAGGACGAGGCGCGAGGGATGGTCCCGGCGCAGTTGCTCCAGCGCGGCGATGTAGACGTCGCGCAGCCGCGGCAGTTGGAAGGCATAGGCGGACTGCAGGATCAGCGCATCGCAGGACTCGTCGTCCGCCACGGCGGACAGCGCCTGCACCAGCAGCTCCGGACGGCTCGACACCTGGGCCGTCATGTCGACCGGATTCGCTGCCGATGCGAAGGGCAGCGCGGCGACGATGCGCTCCTGCGTGCGCGCCGAGAGCTTCGGCAAGGCCAGGCCGTGCATGCTGGCGGCATCGGCCATCAGCACGCCGAAGCCGCCCGAGGCGGTCATCAGCGCCGTGCGGTTGCCCTTCGGCGCGCGGTCCGCGCCCACCACCGAGATCGCGTGGCCCACTTCCAGCAGCTGCTCGATGCTGGGCACCCGCAGGGCGCCGCCGTTGCGCAGCACCACGTCGAACACGGCGTCGGAACCCGCCAGCGCGCCCGTGTGCGATGCGGCCGCTTCGCTGCCCGCGGCGGAGACGCCGACCTTCAGCACCACCAGCGGCTTGCCGGCCTCGCGCGCCATCGCCATGGCGCGCAGCAGCTTGGCACCATTGCGGCAGGTTTCCATGCAGCACAGGATCACCGAGGTGCCGGGGTCGCGCGCCAGCGAGGCGATGGCATCGGCGATGTCGACGTCGCATTCGTTGCCGGTGGTGAGCAAGCGGCTGATGCCGATGCCGCGCTCGGCCGCGAGCCGCATGGTGTAGCTGCCGAGGTTGCCGCTCTGCGACACGATGCCCACCGGGCCCGCGGCGGGCAAGGCCGACTCCAACGCCACGGAGAAGGTGGCGATGCTCTTCTCGGGCACGCCGATCGAGCCCAGGCAGTTGGGGCCGACCACGCGCATGCCCGAGCGCCGGGCCACCTCGCCGATGGCGCGCTGGAGCCGGGCGCCCTCCTCGCCCATCTCGGAGAAGCCGGCGGTCAGGATGACCGCCGCGCGCACGCCGCGGGCGGCGCACGCCTGCACGACCTCCAGCACGCCGTCGGGCGGCACCGCCACCACGGCCAGCTCGGGGACTTCCGGCAGCTCGCCCACGCCGGCGTAGGCGCGCAGCGATTGCACCGTGCCGCCCTTGCGGTTGATGGGGTAGATCGCGCCGGCGTAGCCGTACTTCTGCAGGAACTGCAGTGGCCGGCCGCCGATCTTGGTCACGTCGTCCGAGGCGCCGAAGATGGCGATCGAGCGCGGCTTGAACAGCGCGTCGAGGCCTCTGCCTGCTTCGGCGACATCAGCCACTTCAGACACCGGTGCCACCTTGTCGAGTTCAGCTGCGCCCATGTTCAGCGACCTTTGTAGACCGGCTTGCGCTTCTCGAGGAAAGCCTGGCGGGCCTCCTTCGCGTCGTCGGTCTTCGACAGCGCCATGGTGAAGTTCTGCTCGAAGCGATAGCCGTCGCGCTGCGGCATCAGGTCCATCATGTTCGCGGCCTGCTTGGCATAGGCAATGGCGACCGGGCTCTTCGACGCGATCTCCTGCGCGATCTGCATCGCCAGCGGCATCAGCTGCTCGGCGGGGACCACTTCGTCCAGCACGCCGCGGCGGTACATCTCGGCAGCCGGAACGCGCATGCCCGTGAAGAACATGCGGCGGGTGAAGGAGCGCCCGACCATGGTCCTGAGCATCGACACGCCGCCGGCCAGGCCGACGTTGATCTCGGGCATCGCGAAGCTCGCGTCCTCGGAGGCGAGGAAGATGTCGCAGGCCGCCATCAGGCCCATGCCTGCGCCCAGCGCCGGACCGTTGACGGCCGCGATCACCGGCTTGGCGCACTCGCGGATCGCGTTGCCGGTCTCGCGCGTCAGGCGGTTGTGGCCGAGGAAGTCGCCGGCCTTGTCCGGATCGGGACGGTCCTTGAGATCGGCGCCGGAGCAGAAGTACTTGCCGGTGCCGGTGAGGATGGCGACGCGGATGTCGCTGCGCTCGGAGATCTCGTCGAAGACCTCGATCAGGCGCTGCCGCGTTTCGCGGGCCAGTGCGTTCACCGGCGGCTTGTCCAGCCGTACGACGGCGATGAATTCGGAAACTTCGAGGCTGACGCTCATCGTGAACTCCTGGAAACGTGGGAAGCGGCGAGGTCGCGCTGCGCGCCCTCGGGGTCCTGGGGTGCGAGCAGGCGCGCGGCATGCGCGAGGCGGTCGCCGTAGCGGAACTCGGAAGCGAGCAGGCGCTGGGCCAGGCGGGTGGCCAGCACCTCCTCGCTCACGCCCATGCCGCCGTGCATCTGGATCGCGGCCTCGGCGCAGGCCCGGGCGGTCTCGGCCAGCGACACCTTCATCAGGCCCAATGTGCGGCGCAGGCCGGCGGCGCCGGTTTCGTGTTCGTGGAAGGCGTGCATCAGCAGGCCCCTCGCGCCGAGATAGCGCACATACATGTCGGCCGTGCGGTGGCGCAGCACCTGGAAAGACGAGAGCGCCACGCCGAACTGGCGCCGCTCCTTCAGGTGGTTGACGGTCTGCTCGATGAGCGTGGCGAGCGCCGCCACGGTGTCGGCTGCCGTCAGCAGGAGGGCGGCGTCCTGGGCGCGCAGCAAGGCGTCCTGCGCCGCGGCGCCACGCGCGAGGCAGGCGCCGGCGGGCACGGCGAGCTGCGCCAGGCCGAAGTCGGCGGTGCGCCGGCCTTCCATCGTGCGGTAGGTGGCGGCGGGCGCGAGGCGCTCGGCGTCGACGAGGAAGATCGCCGTCTCCTGCGTTCCCTGCAGCACCGCGGGCACCAGGTAGTGGGTGGCGGCCCGCGAGACATCGACGCCCCGCGCGTCGCCGGAGAGCGCAAAGCCGATGTCGAGCTGCTGCGCCTGCAGGGCGATGTCGTCCAGGGGCGCGGCCAGCGCGGTCAGCGGCGCGATCGTGGCGCTGCCTTCGCACACGGCCTGCAGCCAGCGCGCGGCGGCTTCGGGCTGCGCTGCCTGCAGCAGCAACGGGGCGATGGCGCAGGCCTCCACCACCGGCAGGTGCAGGCCGTGCGTGGCCAGGCCCTCGACGATGGAGGCGAGATCGGCCAGCGTGCCGCCGGCACCGTCGAGTTCCTCGGGCACCAGCGTGCAGGCCCAGCCCATCTCGGCGATCGGGTCGGCCTCCGCGAAGTCCTGCGCCGTGGCGTGGTCCTGGGCAAAACGGCCGGCCGCGTCGAGCAGCATGCCGGGGAACAGGGGATTGAAGGAGGTAGGCACAGGTCAGGCTCCGAGCAGTTCGTGGGCGACGACATTGCGCTGCACTTCGGAGGTGCCGCCGGCGATCGTTCTTGCCCGGGTGAACAGGTAGTTCTGCACCCAGGTCGCCCCGGGCTCGCCCTCGCCCGCGTCGGCGAGGAAGCGATGCGCCGCGTCCGGCCCGACCGCATCGAGCGCGATGGTGGTCAGCCGCTGCGCGACATCGCTGCACAAGAGCTTGAGCGTCGACGGCTGCGCGCCGAGCGGGCGCTGGTGCATCAGGTCGTCCGTGGCATCGGCCAGCACGGCGCGGGCGCCCTTCAGGTCGGCCTCGGCCAGCAGCAGCCGGTAGCGCAGGCTGCCGAAATCCCGGCGCCCGGCGCTGTCCCTGGCGGCCTCGTCCACCACGCGGGCGACCTGCCTTCTCACCAGCTCCAGCCGCGAGACGCTCGCAGGCGGCAGGCGCTCGCGCTCCAGCAGGTACTTGGCGCAGGTCCAGCCCTTGCCTTCCTCGCCGATCAGATTGGCGGCGGGCACGCGCACCTCATCGAAGAACACTTCGTTGAGGTGGTGCCAGCCGTCGATGGTGCGGATCGGGCGCACCGTGATGCCCGGGGTGTCCATCGGCACCAGCAGGAGCGAGATGCCCTCCTGCTTCTTCGCCTCTTTCGAGGTGCGCACCAGCATGTAGATCATGCTGGCCTCGTGCGCGTGGGAGGTCCAGATCTTCTGGCCGTTGATCACGTAGTCGTCGCCGTCGCGCCGGGCGGCGGTGCTGAGCGAGGCCAGGTCCGAGCCCGAGCCCGGCTCCGAGTAGCCCTGGCACCACCAGTCGGAGCCATCCAGGATGCGCGGCAGGAAGCGCGCCTTCTGCTCGGGCGTGCCGAAGCGGATGATGACCGGGCCGATGTGGCCGAGGCCATGGTGGTACAGCGGCGGGCACTCCGCCTCGGCCATCACCTCCTCGAAGATCAGCCGCTGCTTCAGGTCCCAGCCGGTGCCGCCGTATTCCTCGGGCCAGCTGGGCGCGCCCCAGCCCCTGGCGTTCAGGACCTGGTGCCAGCCCAGGTACTCGCGCTTGGTGACCTTCTGGCCCGCGGCCACCACCGCGCGGATTTCCGGCGGACAGGCACTGCGGGCGAAGTCTTCCAGCTCGCGGCGAAAGGCGGCGTAGGCATCCGCCTCGGCGCCGGCGGCGTCGGTGTTCGACATGGGGTCTCCTGTGAGTGTGGTTGTCTATCGGGCTTCGGCGGGCGCGGCGTCCGTGCCGGCCTGCGCCTCGCTGCCCTTGCGCAGCTTGTCGATCAGCTCGTCGAGCGCGGCGGCGGCACCGTCCGCGTCGCGTGCCCGCAGGCAGCGCACGACCTTGCGCCGCAGCGGAAACAGGTCCGGCCGCGGCCGCACCGGAACATGCGTCATGCGTTCGCGCAGCACGGTGGTCATGGTCTGCGCCATCAGCGTGAGGGCCTCGTTGTGCCCGGCGGCGGCGATCGCGGAGAAGAAGCGGCTGGCCGAGTCGATGCGCTGCGCGAGCGTGTCGGTGGCCTGGTGCGCTTCTATGTCGTCGACGGCGGCCTCGATCGCATCGATCTCGCCGTCGCTGGCGCGCTCGCAGGCCAGTCGCAGCAGCGTGCCGTACAGCGTGCGGTAGGCCTCGTCGATGTCGGGCGAGCCGAGCCGCCCCTGGACCACCAGGTTGCGCAGCGACTCCGCCAGCATCATGTAGGCGCCCTTGTAGAACACCAGGGCCTGGTCGGCCGGGCCGCTGCTCATGTGCCTGACCTCGCCGATGAAGACATGATGGTCGCCAGCCTCGTGACGGGCATGGAGGCTGCATTCGAAGCTGGCCAGGCAGTCTTCGACGATGGGCATGCCCAGCGGGCCCGCGTGCCAGGCCACGCCCTCGAACTTGTCCGCGATCTTGCTGGAGGCGAAGCGGCCCGACAGCGCATCCTGCCGCTGCGACAGGATGTTGATGGCGAAGCCCTCGGCCTCGGCGAAGGTCGCCATCAGGCGGCTTTCCTTGCGCAGGCTGAACAGCACCAGCGGCGGTTCCAGCGAGACGGAGCTGAAGGAGTTGCAGGTCAGGCCCACGGGCGTTCCGTCGGCAGCGCGCGTGGTGATGACGGCGACACCGGTCGGAAAGCAGCCGAGCAGCTGCCGGAACAGCGCCGGCTCGATGCCATCGCGGTGCAAGGTCGTGCAGGTCATGGCGCAGGCCCTGGCGCCTCAGGCGGCGGCGGCTTCGATGGCCGGCTCGGCCACGTGCGGCGGGTCGTTGGCGATCTCGCGCTGCACGGCGGGCATGATGACCTTGGCCCAGAGTTCCAGGTGCTTCAGCATGGTGGGATGGTCGAAGTCGCCCATCTGCGTCTGGAAGCAGTAGTGCACGGGCTTGATGGCGCGGATCTCGCGCACCACCCGCTCGATCACCGTGTCCACCGGGCCCACGGGCAGGAGGGCACGCATCTCGTCGAGGGTCGGCTCGCCGTCCACCATCGTCTCGGCCACCTGGTAGTCCTCGCCGATCTGCGCCGTGCGGCGCTTCAGGCTGAGTGCCACGCGCCGCTGGTAGCGGGCGCAATCGAGGTAGCGGTCGACCTCGGCCTTGTTGTCGCTGGCGTAGGCCGCGCGCAGCACGCCGACCGGCACCTGGGCCGGGTCCTTGCCTTCGCCCTGGGCCACCTTGTCGATCAGGGCGCGGGTCGCCTGCAGCTTCTCCACCCCGCCGTCGCCGCCGGAGACGAACACGTGATGGCCGCCACGCACGGCGCGGGCCAGGAAGGTCGGGTCCACGCTGGTCACCCACAGCGGCGGCATCGGCTGCTGCACCGCGCGCTGGCTGATCGCGCTTTCGGGCTGCTGGTAGAACTGGCCGTCGTAGGCGAACTTCGGCTCCTTCAGGCCCAGCTCCAGCATGTCCAGCATCTCCAGCGTGCGCTGTTTGGAGGTCTCCAGCGAAACGCCGAAGCGCTCGAACTCGAAGTGCTGGTAGCCGGAGCCGATGCCCAGGTTCAGGCGGCCGTCCGACAGCTGGTCCACCATCGCGACGTCGGCGATCAGGCGGGCCGGGGTGTACAGCGGTGCGACGACAATGCCGGTGCCCAGGCGGATGTTGCGGGTGACGGCGGCGCAGTGCGCGATCATCGTGAGCGGCGACGAGCACATGCCGTAGTTGCTGAAGTGATGCTCCGCGAACCACGCGCCGCCGAAGCCCAGTTCGTCCGCCAGCCGCGTCTGCTCCACGGCATCGCGCAGGATCTGGTGGGAGGTCTTATGTTTGTTTCGCTGCTGCATCAGAATGAAGATTCCGAAATCCATCGCCGGGCTCCTTGTTGGTTGCGTGCGGTCGATGGTAGGAGTGGGGTGCCTCTCATGTTCACCACGCCGCGTACACCTTCTTTGCGATTTCTGAAATGAAGGCCCTCGACTCGCTGCGGATCTTCGTGACGACGCTGCGCAAGGGCAGCCTCTCGGCCGCGGCGCGCAGTCTCAGCCTTTCGCCCGCGACCATTTCGCGCCGCATCAGCGCGCTGGAGGAAGAGCTGGGCGTTCAGCTGGTGGACCGCACCAGCCGCAATCTCAAGGTCACCGAGTCGGGCAAGGCCTTCCTGGCGCGCGCGGAAGTGGTGCTGGAGGCGATGGCGGAGGCAGAGGAGGCGGCGCGCAGCTCCAAGCTGCTGCCCGAGGGCCGGCTGCGCATCCACTCGCGCACGCAGATCGGCTTGCGCGTGATCGCGCCGCTGCTGCCGCGCTTCGCCCAGCGCCATCCGGACATCCAGCTGGAGTTCGAACTCTCCGAACACCCGGTGAACCTGGTGGAGCAGGATTTCGACATCGACATCCGCACCGGGGAGTCGAACGATTCGAGCTTCGTGATCAAGCGGCTGCTCAGCAGCGACGAGGTGCTGGTGGCCAGCCCGTCCTTCATGAAGGTGCACAAGCGCATTCGCCACCCGCGCGACCTCACGCAGGTTCGCTGCCTCACCTACCGCCGCGAGCACGAGGCCACCACCTGGAAGTACATCGACGAACAGGGGCAGCAGCAGGTGCTGGCGATCCAGGGCGTGCTGAGCTCGAACAACGGCGAACTGCTGCGGCTGGCCGCGATCGGCGGGATGGGGATTGCGCTGCTGTCGGAACCCACCGTGCGCAGCTGCATCCAGGACGGATCGCTGGTGCGGCTCCTGCCCGAGCACCGGTTTGCGGTGCGGGCCTTTTCCAACGGGATCTACGCGGTGTTTCGGCAGAGCCGCACGCTGCCCTTGAAGGTGCGTGCCTTTGTGGACTTCATGGCCGATGCGCTGCGCGAGGGCGACGCGCCATCTTGAAAGATCCAAGAAATCGGTCGGCCACGCCGTAGGGCCGCACCGGCGACCGCTCAAATCTGGTGTTTTCTGACGTCGCTGCCGTTATTGCGGAGGTGGCGCACCAGAATCCGGCCCTTCAAAAACAAGAAGGGCCGGTGTGATGAATGCCAGGGGAGGCTTTCTTCCGACGCCCAGGCCGGAAGGAAGAACATGAACAAGCACCTTTACAGGGTGGTCTTCAATGCTGCGCGCGGCCTGCGCGTGGCGGTGCAGGAGACGGCCAGGAGCGCGGGCAAGGCCGCCGGCACAGCGCCCGCGATCGCGGCGGGCGCTCTTTTCGGCGTGCTGGTGGCGCTGCCCGGCCAAGCGCAGATCGTGGGCGCACCGGGCGTGGCGCCGGGCCTGCGCCCCACCGTGCTGGTGGCACCCAATGGCGTGCCCCTGGTCAACATCCAGACCCCCTCGGCCGCAGGCGTCTCGCGCAACCTCTACCACCAGTTCGACGTCCAATCCCGCGGCGTCATCCTCAACAACAGCCGCAGCAATGTGCAGACGCAATTGGGCGGCTGGGTGCAGGCCAATCCTTATCTGGCGACCGGGCCGGCGCGGATCATCCTCAACGAGATCGTGAGCGGCAACCCCACGCAGCTGCGCGGGGCCATCGAGGTGGGCGGCCAGCGCGCCGAGGTCATCGTGGCCAACCCGGCGGGCATCGCCGTCGATGGCGGCACCTTCGTCAACGCCAGCCGGGCCACGCTCACCACCGGCACGCCTCAGCTCGATGCCGCCGGCGGCCTGGACGGCTACGTGGTGCGCGGCGGCACCGTCAGCATCGAGGGCGCCGGCCTCGATGCCAGGAGCACCGACTACGCGGCCATCCTGGCACGCGCCATCAAGGTCAACGCGGGCCTCTGGGCCAATGAGCTCAAGGTGGTGACCGGCGCCAACCAGGTCTCGGCCGATCAAGGGCAGATCAGCCCGGCCACCGGCACCGGCAGCGCGCCCGTCTTCGCACTGGATTCCTCGCTGCTCGGGGGCATGTACGCCGGCAAGATCACGCTCAGCAGCGCATTGGTCAGCCCGTCGCGCAACTCGTCCTCCAGGCTCGTGCCGTTGACCGCACTGCGCACCACCGCCGATGCCGCGCCATCGATCAACTGGCGCTGCAACTGGTCCGTGAACCGGGCCGAGCCGTTGGTCGCATCGGCAACGTTCTCCGGCAGCAGGCCGGAAGTGCTCAGCCCCTGGACGACACGGGCGAGCGCCTGGCCATCGATGCCGGCGGCAAGCTCGACCTGCTGACGCAAAGCACCAGCAGTGCCATGCGCCGCCAGGAGGACGACAACGATGCGGCCTTCTCCTCCGCCTCGGGCAGTGGGCGCACGGACGAGACCAGCCACTACAACCGCTTCGACGTCAAGGACCTGAGCATCAAAGCCGCCGGCGGGGTGAAGGCGCAGCTCGGCCAGAGCGACAGCCTGGCGACGCTGGCGCAGCAGCCGGGCATGGGCTGGGTGAACCAGCTCGCCAACGACCCGGCGTTCGTGAACAGCGTCGAGTGGCAGCGGGTGAAGGAGGCGCACGATCGGTGGTCCTATCACCAGAGTGGCATGGGGCCGGTGGGCGAAGCTCACCCCGGCGTTCATCAGCGCCGCGTACTGGGCATCGTCGCTGTCGAAGCCATCCAGGTAGCGGGAGCCGGTCAGCTGCGCCACCTGCTCGCGAATCAGGCGCTGCTCGTAGAACCCGTCGCCCAGGCGCTTCTGGACCCGATCGGGGTCGCTGCCCAGGGCGTTGAGCAGATAGTCGCTGGACAGCCACTGCCGGTACCTGGAACGACGCAGGTCATCGAGGTGCCGGCCCGGGCGGACTGGGAGATCCAGCAATACATCACTTCGAACACCACCACAGGTGGCGGCACAAACGGGGTTCCGCCTTGGACGCCGTATGCAGTCAGTCGGGACGCAATCGCTCCGATCAATACACCATCGATCGTATCGACAGCCAAATGTGCAAATGGGAGCCTGCCATGTATATCCGGCGTGGGTGTTCAACAGAACACCCCTCTGACAGCCCAGCAGCGACAGGCTGTCGGGGCTTACTTCGGAAAAATGAGTACGGATTACCAACGCGCAGCAGCTTTGGCGACAGCGACAGGGAACGTACCCGTGACCATGTCGTTTGAAATCGCGGCGGGTGTAGCCGGATTGCTTGAACAGGCCTTTTCGCCCAGCGCAGGAAAAGTGCTGGTCGATACGGTTGCCCTCGATTTCGCTGCCAAAGTGTTTTCGGAACGAACCGGCACCCCCCTTTTTCTGGTGAATGAGATCGTCGAGCGAGAAATAAAACCAAAATTGCAGGACATGCGAGACTGGATCGATTCTTATATTGGAGCAAAAAAATGAAACTCAGATTGACTGATTTGGCCGTTATTACGGGCGTGATGCTGATAATTGGGCCTTGGTTGTTCAAAATTCCCGTCAATTACTTTGTGTATTTTGGCTATCTCGTGGGGACGGTTCTTTTGTCCATTGCAGGGTACGACGCTCAAGCTCGAATGCTGAAGCGAGGGCATCCGGGAGAAGATTTGCTTCAATCTGCATGGATATGGATCAAAAGCCTATTTAAAATCCACCAAGATCGTTAGATTGAATGCAACGGATGATCCATGCCTTCACCGCATGCGCCCTTAATCGAATCTGATCTCGCGACAATTTTTCTGCTTGTTGGGCTGAGTCTTGATTTGGGCCTTGGCTCTTGATCAACAACCCAAGTCGTCGGGCGCGGCTGATTTCTGTGAAATGAAACGCAAAGCGCAACCACTGCAACTACTCCTGGCTCATGGAAAACCAACAGACCTCGGGGCTGTTCTGTTCTTGAGATGGAAGTTGCCGAGAGAGAAATCAAGCCACGGCTTCAAGACGCCAAAAATCTCATATATGACCCAATCCGAAGAGGCTCACAATGAGAAAAATTTTGTTTGACGTTGCTTTGCTGGTAGCTTTGGCCGTTGGCTTGGGGCCCTGGCTTCTGCTCCATGCCCCGAGCCGCGTTTGGTATTTTTTTTCCGTGATTGCAGGATTGTTTGTTGCTGTATTGGGAATGGGCTCTCAGATGGAGCAGCTCGGACAGCGAAACACGGGGGAGGAATTGCTCAGATCGGTATGGTCATGGGTCAAAGATAAGGTCAGGAGTTCTCGGTGATAGTGCGCTGGTGTGACCAACTCCGGTGGCAGTCTCCCGGCTGCTGCAGGGCACGACTTGAATCTCGCGGGCGCGCAGATTAAGGCGCGGGTGAAGGGCAAAGTGTTTTCGGAACGAATCGCCTCAGATTGACCGATTTAGCCCTTTTTGCGGGCGTGATGCTGATATTTGGGCCTTGGCTGTTAAAAATTGCCATCAATTATCTCGTGCATTTTGGCTATCTCGTGTGCAACGGTTCTTTGTCCATTGCAGGGCACGCGCAGGCTGCGGGCAACAGGTGGGAACATCGCGGCCCCAAATTGGCGCTTATTGCAGGCTTTTCTTGAATAGCAACATCGAAAGCGGGCCAAAGCCGAATATCGTGTGGGGACCTTACTCGATTAATCGCCAACGGGGCAACCCATCGTGGCATTTGCTGCACGATACCGTATTCGGTTCCACTGACCCTCGAAGGACAAGTGGGGGTTCAAAATATAACAGCAATTCGTGGGCCGCCGGCATTTTTAGATCAGCGACAGGATCTGTACCCGCGTATGATTTCAGTCCATATATTGCATTGCTGGAGGAGCACTGACGCTCATAGTTCCTTTCGCCCTCATTCTGGTCCTTCTTTTTGTCTCCAAGGTCAAAAATTTCACTCCTCGCTGGACAATGATCGGGGCGGTATTGTTTTCATTCTTTATTGTTTTGTTTTTCCCTCCTTTTTTCTTTACGGGAAGCCTGATTGGATGCGTGATGGCAGGGGGCAAGACATGCATGTAATCCGTTGCCGTCGCAAGCAGTATCTGTTCGATGAAAAAATCATAATTCCACTCATCGCAGCCGGTGCGCTCGTCTACTCTGCACGCCTCTACTACTCGCAAATCTTCAACGGACTCTGGTTTGATATTGGGTTCGACCGCTGGGGTATGGTTGGCTCCTGAGACCCAAAAAAAAACGCCGATGTATTACGTCGACGCGCCAGTCATCTCGACCGCTAACACCGGAGTACCGGCTCAGCGTCCGTCCGCGAAACGATCCGGCGCCACGCCGCCCGCAGGCAACCCACTCACCTCGAACACCCCACCATCCTGCGCCCGCTCTCCCGCAAGGTGCGTGCTCCTGGAGATCGACGTGACAAACGCCACGTCAAGCCGCGGACCGCCGAAGCACAGGCTGGTCGGGTAGGTGGCCGGCAGCTCGACCAGGCGGTCCAGCCGGCCGTCGGGCGTGAATCGGGCCATCTTCCCGATGCGTGGCAGCACCGTCCAGACGAAGCCCTCGGCGTCCACGGTCGCGCCGTCGGGGCCGGAGCCGAACTCTTCCGTGTGCACGAAGACGCGCCGGCTGGAAAGCGGCGCGTCGGGCGCGTAGTCGTAGGCCCAGATCGTGCGCACCGTGCTGTCGGCCACATGCAGCGTGCGGCCGTCGAGGCTGAAGCAGGGGCCGTTGGTGAGGCCGATGCCGTCGGCGATCTTCTCCACCGAGCGGTCCGGCCGCAGCCGGTACAGGCCGCCGAGGATGGCGTCGCCCGGCTGGCGGTTGTTGTGCATGGTGCCGGCGATGAAGTTGCCCCAGGGATCGCACTTGCCGTCGTTGAGGCGCACGTCCGGATGGTCGACGTCGATGCTCGCAAGCAACTCCAGCTCGCGCGTGGCGAAGTCGTAGCGGGCAAAACTGTTCTTCAGCGCCGCAACCACGGCGCCGCTCTCGCAGGGCGCGATCGAGCCGACCGGCGCGGGCAGGCTGTGCTGCTCGATCGCCCGGGTCGCGGGCCGCATGCGCCGCAGCATGCCCGCCAGCGAGTCGATCCAGCAAAGGACCTCCGCCGGCGCATCCCAGCAAGGGCTCTCGCCCAGCAGGTCTTTCGTGTCTCCAAGTCTTCGAATCTCGACGGTCATGATGATGTCCCGGTGTTCGCGCGTTGCGCCGCAGTGTGGCAACGATCCGGCGCCCGCAGCGCCGCGCCTTGCAAACCAGCTTTGCAGTTGCCGGTCTCGCGCCGCCGCCCCGGCCTCCTAGAGTCCCGCGGATGAACGAACGAGCTGCACCTCCCCCGCCGCCCCTGCAGGGCATCCGCGTCGTCGAACTCGGCAACTACATCGCAGGCCCCGGCACCGCGATGACGCTCGGCGACCTCGGCGCCGAAGTGGTGAAGATCGAGTCGATGGAAGGCGACATGGCGCGCCACACCGGCCACTTCGGCCACGCCATGCTGCGGGCCTACAACCGCAGCAAGAAGTCGATCGCCCTCGACCTGCGACAGCCGCGCGGCAAGGAGGTCGCGCGGCGCCTGATCGCGGGCGCCGACGTGCTGGTGCAGAACCTGCGGCCGGGCGCCGCCGAGGCGTTGGGCCTGGGCGCCGAAGCCCTGCGTGCGCAGCAGCCGGGCCTGGTCCACGTGTCGATCGCCGGCTTCCCGGCAGAGGCGCCTTCGCGGGACCGGCCCGGCTACGACATCGCGGCGCAGGCGGAGAGCGGGATGATGTCGGTCACCGGCGAGCCCCGGGGGCTGCCGCAGAAGGTGGGCGCCACCATCATTGATGCGGCGACCGTTCAGGTGGCGGCGCAGGCGACCCTTGCCGCGCTGTTCCGCCGCGAGCGCACGGGCCTCGGCGAGACCATCCGCGTCTCGCTGCTGGAGGTGGCGCTGAACCTGCAGCTGCCCAACTGGAGCGACTACCTGGTGCGCGGCGTGGAGCCCACCCGCAGCGGCGACGGCCAGCCGATGAACGCCCCGGCGGCCGACATCTTCCGCACGCGCGACGGGATGGTGGTGATCTCGGCCTACGTGCAATCGCACTGGGTGCGGCTGTGCGAGGCGATCGGCTGCCCCGCGCTGGCGTCGGATGCGCGCTTCCTCACCAACGAACTGCGGGTGACCCACCGTCCGGCGATGAAGGAGGCGGTGAGCGCGCGCCTGTCGCACTGCAGCACGAAGGAGTGCGTCGACCTGCTCACGCGCAACAACATCGTGGTGGGCGTGGTGCGCAGCTACAGCGAGGCGCTGGCGGGCGAGGACTTCCGTTCGAGCCGCATGGTCATCGAGGTGGCGCCGAACGGCGAGCGGCCGGGCTATGCCAGCTTCGGACTGCCCTACGAGCTGTGCGACACGCCGCGCCGGCCGACCCAGGCCGCGCCGGCGCACGGGGCGCATACGGAGGAGGTGCTGCGCGAGGCGGGCTTCGGGGCCGAGGAGATCGCGGCGCTGCATGCGTCGGGGGTGGTCAAGGCAGCGCCCGCGGGTGTTCCCAGGTGAAGGCGCATGCGTCCGGCCCGCGTGCACGGCATACAAAGCAGCTTTTCATTCCTTGCACGCCGGCCCACCCTGCCCCGCCCTAGACTGGCCCGGCGCGGCGGTCCCGGTCGGACATGCCGCCATGTCGCAGGCCCCATGAGAGTCAATCAGGAGACAAAAGTGAGCTACAGGAAATTCATCTCCGGCGTGCTGTTCGGACTGTTCGCGTCGCTGGGCCCGGCCCAGGCGCAGCAGCCCATCCGCATCGTCGTCCCCTTCGCCGCGGGCGGCGGCACCGACCAGTACGTGCGCCTCCTCGCGGCCGAACTCACCAAGCGCGGCACGCAGGTCATCGTGGACAACAAGCCCGGTGCCAGCGGCATCGTCGCCGCGGACTACGTGGCGCGGGCCCGCGCGGACGGCAACACCGTGCTGGTGTCGTCCCTGGGCACGCTGGCCAACAACACCATCCTGTACGAAAAGCTGCCCTACGACCCCAAGAAGGATTTCGCGCCGGTCTCGCAGATCGCCTACCAGCCCGCGATCATCGTCGGGCGGGCCGACCTGCCCTACAAGAACATCCGCGAGATGGTGGCCTATGCCAAGGCCAACCCCGGCAAGATCAACCGGGGTTCGCCGGGCGCGGCCATCCTGACCAACCTCGCACCCCTGAGCTTCGAGAAAAACAACGGCTTCAGCACGACCCACATCCCCTTCAACGGCGATGCCCCCGCGGTGCAGGCGCTGCTGAGCGGCGAGATCGACATCCATGGCACCTCCATCACGGGCTCGCTGCCCCATGTGCGCAGCGGCAAGCTCCGGGTCCTGGGCGTGATGGACAGCAAGAGGATGCCCCAGGTGCCCGACGCGCCGACCTTCAAGGAACTGGGCTACGACCTCGAGGCCACCCTGTGGTATTCGCTCTCGGTGCCAGCCGCCACCCCGAAGGATGCGGTCGAACGCCTGAACCGTGCCGTCAACCAGGTGATTGCCGATCCGGAGTTCGTCGAGCGCGCCCGGGCCGTGGGCATGGAGCCGCGCGGCGGCAGCCCGGAGGATCTCGCGAAGTTCGTCGACACCGAGTTCAATCGCTGGGTGCCGCTCCTGCAGAGCCTGAACCTGCCCAAGCAGGCGCACTGAGGAGACGCCCGCCGCGGTCGGGTAGTCTCGCCCCCATCGACATGGCAATGGAGGTGGTGGACATGTACCTGGAACAAGGCGGCGAGGGCCCGGACCTGCTGCTCATGCTGCATGGGATGGGCGCAACGGGGGCCGTGTGGTCGCCCCTCTGCAGAGAGGCCGGCAATCGCTGGGCCGGCCGGTGGATCGCGCTGGACTTGCCCGGCCATGGGCAATCCGATCGCCAGGACGCCTACGCGATCGGCCAGACTGCCGCGGCGGTGGCACGCGCCGTCCTGCCGCAAGTCGATCCCGCGGGCCGGCTGGTGGTGCTCGGACATTCGCTGGGCGGCGTGATCGGTCTTGCCCTGGCCACCGGCTGGTTCGGCGTCACGCCGCAGCACGTCTTCGGGGCCGGCATCAAGATCGCGTGGAGCGACGACGAGCTCCGCCGCATGGAGAGCCTGGCCTCCCAGCCCGCCAGGAACTTCTCCACGGAAGAAGAAGCGTGGGAGCGGTACCTGAAGGTCTCGGGCCTCGCGGGGATCGCCGACGCAGCAGCCCCCGTGACCGCGCGGGGCATCCAGCGCAGCGCCGAAGGATGGCGTCTCGCAATGGACCCTCGCGCCCATGCCGTCGGCAAGCCGCCCATGTCGGAGCTGATGGCGCTGGCTCGCTGCCCGGTCCATCTGGGCCGCGGGCACGACGACGCGCTGGTCACGATGGCGCAGATGCGCGCGCTCGACCCCGAGGCCTCGGACCTGGGGCCGCATGGCCACAACGTGATGGTGGAGGCGCCCGCGCGGGTGTGGGACTGGGTCGCTTCGTTCACGTGAAGCCGGTGCGATCGAGCCGTCACCGGATCATCGGAAGCCGGGATGGCCTCGCGCCACCAGGTGCTCCATGAGTGCGCGCGCGGCAAGCGAGAGCTGATCGGCTTCGCGAAAGCACACCACGAACCGGCGTTCGGCCTGAGCCCACCCACTGGGCGAACACACCGCAGCGCTCCTGAAGGAAATGGGCTATAGCGATGCCGACGTCGAAGGCCTACGATCCCGAAACGTCGTGGCATGAATCGCCGCTTTCGCGGACAGGCTTGCAGGACTGAAGGAGACAACATGATTTCGAGACAAAACTTCTCGCGCCGCTCGGTGCTGGCGGGCTCGGCGGCCGCCGCTGTGGCGATGGGCGCGTGGCCTCTTGCCGTGCGAGCCCAGTCCGGCACGGTGCGCTTCATCCTGCCCAACGCCACCGGATCGGGCGTGGACACGATCACGCGGGCGGCGCAACCCGCGCTCTCCAAGGCCTTCAACGCCTCGGTGGTCGTCGACAACCAGCCCGGCGCGGGCGGCGTGGTCGGGCTTCAGGCGCTCGCGCGCTCCGCACCCGACGGGAACACGCTGTCGATCGTGTCGAACAACGTCGTGATCTTGCCCAGCGTGCTCAAGTCGCTGCCCTTCGACATGCCGGGCGACTTCACGCCCATTGCCGTGGTCGGCGCCACGCCCATGGTGCTGGTGGTCAACCCGTCCAGGGTGCAGGCGACCCACAGCAAGGAGTTCATTGCGCTGCTCAAGAGCAAGCCGGGTGCGCTCAACTTCGCCTCGGGAGGCAACGGCACCATCCTGCACCTCGCGACCGAGCTGTTCCTGGAGCAGGCCGGCGTGAGCGCCAAGCACATCCCCTACAAGGGCGTGGGCCCGATGGTGACCGACCTCATCGGCGGACAGGTCGAGTTCGGCACCGCCGCCCTGCCCAGCGTCCAGTCGCACATCAAGAGCGGCGCGCTGCGAGCGATCGGCGTTCTCACGGCACAGCGCACCCCGGCCGCACCGGAGATCCCCACCTTCGCCGAGCAGGGGCTGCCGAATTTCGTGGTGGACGCCTGGTTCGCCGTCATCGGCCCCAAGGGCCTGAGTCCCGCCCACGTGAAGAAGGCGCACGATGCGGTGGTCACCGCTTTCGACGATCCCGCCGTGCGGGAGGCGATGACCAAGCAGGGCAACACGATCTCCATCGGCACACCCGAGCAGGCGCAGGCGACATTCCGCAGCGAGCTGACGAAGTACGCGGCGCTGGTCAAGAAGGCGGGCATCGAGCCGCAGTGACGCCCGTCGCGGCGACGGAGAGGGGATCGATCACTTGACGCGCGCAGTGGCCGATCTCTCCAGGTGCGCGAGCAGCAGCTTCGCCGCCGGCGACAGCTTCTCCGCATCGCGAAAGCACAGTGCGAACCTGCGCCTGGCCCAGGCGTCGGACAGCTGAACCACCTTCACGCCGAAGCTCTCCGCGACCGGCTCTGCAACCTCCCGCGGCACCACCGCGATGCCGAGGTTCGCGCGCACGCAGCGCAGCGATGCGTCGAAGGTGCTGACCACCGCGCGATAGCTGATCGGCCGGCCGATGATCGCCGCCGCGCGTGCCAGCATCGTATGCACCGCGGTGGACGCGGGCAGGCCCACGTGGTCGAACTCCAGCGTTTGCTCGAAGGAGCAGCGTCTGCGGCGCGCAATCGGATGCGAAGGATGCGCGACGATCGCGAGGTGATCGTGGCGGTAGCCGCGCGTCTGCAGCCCCTCCAGGTCGGCGGCATCCCAGCACACGCCGACGGGCGCCACGCCTTCGCGCAGTGCGCGCACCAGGTCGCGGCTGATCGCTTCCTCGATGTCGATGCGGATGTCCCGGTGCGCGGGCACCTGCAGGAAGTTCGCGATGTCGTCCGGCAGGAACTCCGCGATGGAGGACACCGTCGCCAGCACCCGGACCTGGCCCTGGATGCCCTTGCCATAGGCCGCCATGTCGCGCGCCACGCGATCCGCGCCGGCCAGGATCGCGCGTGCGTGCTCCAGGAGGATTTCGCCGGCGGCCGTGGGGATCACGCCGCGCCGGCGCCGTTCGAGCAGCACGTTGCCGACCGAATCCTCCAGCTGCAGCAGCCGCTTGCTGATCGCGGACGCCACGATGTTGTGGATCTCGGCGGCGCGCGCGATGTTGCGGGTCTCGCACACCGTCAGGAACAGCCGCAGGGTGGTCAGGTCGAGATCGCGCATGGATGCCCTTTGACTTTGACGTTCCGACACGGAACGTCCAACGTTCCAATCTACCGCTTTTCTAACTAACTGGGAATCTCTAAAGTCTCCCCCATGGCGCTGCGCCGTGCGCCACACCCAGGAGACAAGCCGATGATTTCTTCCAGCAGCCGACTGCCGCGCAGCGCTGTCATTCGCGAAGTGGGCCTGCGCGATGGCCTGCAAAGCATCGCGACCATTCTTCCGAGTGCGCAGAAGCGTGAATGGATTCGCGCCGCCTACGACGCCGGACAGCGCGAGATCGAGGTCGGCTCCTTCGTCCCGGCGCGCCTTCTGCCGCAGCTGGCCGACACGGCCGAGCTCGTGGCCTTTGCGAAAACGTTGCCCGGTCTCTTCGTGTCGGTGCTGGTTCCCAATCTGCGCGGCGCCGAGAACGCCATCGCGGCCGAGGCCGACCTGATGATCGTGCCGCTGTCGGCGAGCCAGGCGCACAGCCTGGCCAACCTGCGCAAGACGCCCGACGACGTCGTGGCCGAACTGGGCAAGATCCGCGCCGCGCGCGACGCCGCCGGTTCGAAGACGCTGATCGAGGGCGGTGTCGGCACCGCCTTCGGCTGCACGATCCAGGGCCGGGTGGAGAAGAGCGAAGTGCTGCGCCTCATGCAGGCCTTGCTCGACGCCGGCGCCGACCGCGTGAGCATCGCCGACACGGTCGGCTATGCCGATCCGGGCATGGTGCGCGACCTGTTCGAGGACGCCGTGAAGATCGCCGGCGACCGCTTCTGGTGCGGCCACTTCCACGACACGCGCGGACTCGGCCTGGCCAACGTCTATGCCGCGCTCGAGGTCGGCGTGGCCCGGTTCGACGCCTGCCTGGCCGGCATCGGCGGCTGCCCGCACGCGCCCGGCGCGAGCGGCAACGTCTCGACCGAAGACCTCGCCTACATGCTCGGCAGCATGGGCATTGCCACCGGCATCGACATCGAGCAACTGCTGGACCTGCGCGCCCGGGTGGCGCAATGGCTCGCCGGCGAAACGCTGCACGGCTCCCTGTGGCAGGCCGGCCTGCCCAAGACCTTCGGCCTTGCCGCGCAGGCTGCGGCAGCTTGATCCACTCTGAAACAACCACCGCATGACAACCACCGCCCAATCCCTCCCCCTCGCCGGCATCCGCGTCCTCGAGTTCACCCACATGGTCATGGGGCCGACCTGCGGCATGATCCTGGCCGATCTCGGCGCCGAGGTGATCAAGGTCGAGCCGCCCGGTGGCGACAAGACGCGCAAGCTGCCCGGCCTGGGCATCGGCTTCTTCCGCGCCTTCAACCGCAACAAGAAGAGCGTGGTCATCGACATCGGCACCGACGAGGGCCGTGCCACGGCTGCGGAACTGGCCGGCGAATGCGACGTGGTGCTGGAGAACTTCCGCCCGGGCCTGATGGCCGGCTTCGGACTCGACTACGAGACGCTGTCGAAGAAGTATCCGAAGCTCATCTACGTCACGCACAAGGGCTTTCTGCCCGGCCCCTACGAGAGACGGCTCGCGCTCGACGAAGTGGTGCAGATGATGGGCGGGCTCTCCTACATGACCGGCCCCGAGGGCCGGCCGCTGCGCGCGGGCACCTCGGTCAACGACATCATGGGCGGCATGTTCGGCGCCATCGGCGTGCTGGCCGCGCTGCGCGAGCGCGAGCGCACCGGCAAGGGGCAGGAGGTGCAGAGCGCGCTGTTCGAGAACTGCGTGTTCCTGTCGTCCCAGCACATGCAGCAGTTCGCCATGACGGGCGAGGCGCCGCCGCCGATGCCCTCGCGCGTGTCGGCCTGGAGCGTGTACGACGTGTTCACGCTGGCGGACGGCGAGCAGCTCTTCATCGGCGCGGTGAGCGACAAGCAATTCCTCACGCTGTGCCGGGTGATCGAGGCGCCCGAGCTCGCCGCCGATCCGGCGCTGGCCACCAACGCGCTGCGCGTCGCCGTGCGCCCGGCCCTGCTGCAGCGGCTGGGCGGCCACCTCCGGCACCACCGCGTCGAGGAGCTGTCGCCCAAGCTCGAGGCCGCGGGCATCCCCTATGCACCCATCATGCGGCCCGACCAGCTCATGAGCGACCCGCACCTGAAGGCCAGCGGCGGCCTCGTGCCGATGGAAACCGACGACGGCAGCATGACCGACGTGGTGCTGCTTCCCCTGCTGATGGGCGGGCGCCGCCCCGGTGTGCGCAGTGCCCTGCCGCGCGTGGGCCAGCACACCGAGGAGGTGCTCTCGGGCCTCAAGCGCCACGTTCCCGCCTGACGTCCGCAACCCCCAACCGCAATTCAAGGAGACCAACGAGATGACCCACGCCATCCAACGCCGCAGCTGCGCTGCATTCTTCATCGCCACGCTGGCCCTCTTCGCCGGCGGGGCCATGGCGCAAGCTTCGGACAAGCCGCTTCGCGTCGTCCTGCCGGTCGGCGCCGGCTCCGGCGTCGACACCATCATGCGGGCCGCCGCCCCCTCGCTGACCAAGGCACTGGGCGGCCAGGCGGTGGTCATCGAGAACCTGCCCGGTGCCGGGGGCATCACGGGCGCATCGGTGATCGTCCGCGCGCCCGCGGACGGGCAGACGATCGGCGTGGTGTCGAACAACCACGTCGTGAACCCGAGCGTGTTCAAGAAGATGCCCTTCGACGCGGTCGAGGACATCACGCCCATCTCGGTGGTGGGCGCCACGCCCTTCGTGCTGGTGGTCAACCCCAAGGTGCCGGCGAAGAACGCGAAGGAACTGCAGGCGATGCTCAAGGCCAAGCCCGAGGCCTACAACTATGCGTCCTCCGGCAACGGCACCATCCTGCACCTGGCCGCCGCGATGTTCCTCGACGCGGCGGGGGCGGAGGCGCGCCACATCCCCTACAAGGGCGTCGGCCCGATGGTGGCCGACCTCATCGGCGGACAGGTGGAGATGGGCGTGCTCGCGGTGCCCGCCGTGCAGGGGCAGCTCAAGGCCGGATCGCTGCGGGCCATCGGCGTGATGGGCAAGACGCGCGTGCCCTCGCTGCCCGATGTGCCCACCCTGGCCGAGCAGGGTTTTCCCACGGTCGACATCGGCGGATGGTTCGCCGTGGTCGGCCCCGCCAAGCTGCCGCCCGCCGAGGTCAAGCGCCTGCATGGCGCGGTCGTGGCCGCCTTCGCCATGCCCGAGACCAAGGATGCGATGGCCAAGCAGGAGAACGTCATCAACCCGATGACGCCCGAGGCCTCGCTGCAGTTCTTCAAGACGGAACAGGAGCGCTATGCAGCCCTGGTCAAAAAGGCCAACATCACGGCTGACTGAGCCGCACCCAACCCCCAACCTTTACGGAGCGCCCATGACCGATCTGTTCGAAAACCCGATGGGACTGCAAGGCTTCGAATTCGTCGAATTCGCCTCGCCCACGCCCAACACGCTCGAACCCTTCTTCGAGCAGCTCGGCTTCACGCAGGTCGCCAAGCACCGCTCGAAGGATGTGGTGCTCTACCGCCAGGGCGACATCAACTTCATCGTCAACCGCGAACCGAACAGCCCTGCGGCCTACTTCGCCGCGGAGCACGGCCCCTCGGCCTGCGGCATGGCCTTTCGCGTGAAGGACTCGCACCAGGCCTACGCGCGGGCGCTCGAGCTGGGCGCCCAGCCGGTCGAGATCGCGACCGGGCCGATGGAGCTGCGCCTGCCCGCGATCAAGGGCATCGGCGGCGCGCCGCTCTACCTGATCGATCGCTTCGAGGACGGCAAGTCGATCTACGACATCGACTTCGAGTTCATCGAGGGGGTGGACCGGCATCCCCCAGGGCACGGCCTCAAGGTGATCGACCACCTGACGCACAACGTCTACCGGGGCCGCATGGGCTACTGGGCCCATTTCTACGAGAAGCTCTTCAACTTCCGCGAGATCCGCTATTTCGACATCCAGGGCGAGTACACCGGCCTGACCTCGAAGGCGCTGACGGCGCCGGACGGCAAGATCCGCATTCCGCTGAACGAGGAATCCTCCAAGGGCTCGGGCCAGATCGAGGAGTTCCTCATGAAGTTCAACGGCGAAGGCATCCAGCACATCGCACTGCTGAGCGACAACCTGATCGACACCATCGACCAGCTGGGGCTTGCCGGCGTGCCGCTGATGACCGCGCCCAACGACATCTACTACGAGATGCTGGAGACGCGGCTGCCCGGCCACGGCCAGCCCGTGCCCGAACTGCAGTCAAGGGGCATCCTGCTGGACGGCAGCACCGAGGGCGGACGGCCGCGCCTGCTGCTGCAGATCTTCTCGCAGACGGCGTTCGGAAGCCCGGTCTTCTTCGAGTTCATCCAGCGCAAGGGCGATGATGGTTTCGGCGAAGGCAACTTCAAGGCGCTGTTCCAGTCGATCGAGCGCGACCAGGTGCGCCGCGGCGTGCTGAAGACCGATGGACCGGACACGCCATGACTTGAATGCACGCCTCGCGCGGTGCCCCCCGGAGCACCCAGAGGGCTCACTCCGCGATGCTGCAGCGAAAGGGTCTCACTCCACCAGAACATCGGCCCGCAGCAGCAGTTCCCGCCGCAGCGTCAGCCCGATCGCCTTGGCGGTCTTGAGGTTGATGACCAGTTCGAAGGTCGTGGGTTGCTCGACAGGCAAGTCCCGGGGGTTCGCACCTGCCAGTATCTTGCCGACGTAGCTCGCTGCCCGGTAGAACTGCTCCGCCAGGTTCGGGCCGTAGCTCATCAAGCCACCGGCCTGAACGGGTTCCCGGCTCGAGAACAGCGTGGGCAGGTGCTGCAATACGGCGAGCTCGGCGATCCGCCGCGCCTGCGAGAAAAACAAACCGTCACCCGGCACGATGAGCGCCTGGGCGGGGCCCTTTCTGAGCGCGCCGAAAGCAGCCTCGATCTCGCCGGCGCCCGCCACCTGCATGGGAAGCACCCGCACGGCCGTCCGCGCCGCAGTCTGGATGTTCTTCAAGTAGACAGCGTGGCCCGGATGACCCGGATTCACCAGCACGGCAACCGTCGAGAGACTGATGATGGCTTCGCGCAGAAACTCCAGGTACTTGTAGCTCAGGTCGGCTCCGACGCTCGACACGCCGGTCACATTGCCTCCCGGCCGCGGCAGGCTCTCGACGAAGCCGAAGACGAGCGGATCGCCGCTCGCTGCGAAGACGATGGGCAAGGTGGTGGTGGCCCGGCGAACGACCTGGATGGCGGCGGGCCCCGCGGCCACGATGACGTCCAGCTTCTGCTCCAGCAATTGCGCCGCGAGATCGGGAAGGCGCTCGTACGCGCTCTCTGCCCATCGGGCCTCGATGACGATGTCCCTGCCCTCCAGGTATCCAAGGTCGCGCAGCCCCGCCCGAAGGCGGTCGAGCCGGTCGCTCGCGATGCGCGCCGAGCTGGTGTCCAGGTATCCGATGCGCAGCGGTTTCGGCGACGATCTTTGCGCGAGCGAAGCGTACGGGGCGCAGGCTGCACCCATCGCGAGGCTCAAGAGGAATCTTCTGAGGCTGTTCACGCCGTCTGCATCCTTGCTCTCCCGCCACGGGAGTGGGGCAAGTATGGTGCGTTGCCAGCCTGCGCGCCAGCGCGCGGCGCCGACCTGATCAGTCGAGGCGCAGCTGCGCCTTCTGGACGAGGCGTCCGATCCAACGTTGCGCCAGGTCCTGTGCCTCCGGTTCCTCGGTAGAAACGCCGGTCGCGACGAGGCGTTGCAGCCACGCCGACAACTCGGCGCGCTGGGGCCTCACTGCGTCGGTCCAAGCTTCGCGCTGCGTCCTGAGCCTGCGCTGCTCGTCGTCCCTGAGGTACTTCGAGCCGGCGACCATGCTTTCGAGCGCCAGGAGCCAGTCGTCCAATGCGATGTCCTCATGGTGCCGCAATGCGCGCACGGTCAACCCGGTGCGCCGGGCAAGTTCACCAATCTTCAAAAACATGCCCCCTCAAGTTGAAGGCATCCTAGACCGTGCCGTTACGAGAGGGTCAAGTTTTCAGCCGCGAGCACAGCGGCAAGGCGAGGGTCGGCAGCAGCGCCATCAGCAGGAAGCTGCCAGCTCCGAGGCGTGCATACAGGATGCCGGATGACAAGGTCAGCAGCGCTGTGAGCAGCGCCGGTCCGAGTGCATAGATGGCCTGACCCGTCGCGGCGAGATGCCGAGGCACAGAAGCCCCGATGAGCCGCATGCAAGCGAGATGCAGAAGCGCAAACGTCAATCCATGCAGGGGCTGTACGATCGCAAGCGCTCCAGGATGGGTCGAGGATGCCACCACGAGCCATCGCAGCACAGCCGCCGCGCATGCGATTGCGGCTGCGCGGCCCGGACCGAGTGCATCGACCCATCGAGGTCCGATCAGGATGAAGACCACCACCTCCGCAACGACGGCTTCCGACCAAAGGACACTGATCGCCATCGGACTGACGCCGGCCGCATTCCATCGGATGACGGCGAATGCGTCATGCATGGCATGGCTGCCGTAAACCAGGGCCGCAACGAGCACCATGCGCCGGAACAAGACGATCCCCATGAGCTCTTGGATGGCTCTGAAGGACGATGATGGTCGGGGGCTTGCGTCGGTCCTGGTGTCATGCGCCGGCAAGAGCATGGTGCTTGCTGCTGCGAGCAGAAGCAAGGCGCCATGCATCCATGCAATCGACGCGAGTACGGTCCAGCCGATCACTTGTCCAGCGGCAAGCGTCCCGAACACGAAGGCAGCCGATGCCGAGCCTCGTACCCAGCCATATTCGAAGTTCACGCCTGACGAAGCGCGCGGTCTCGAAGCATTCAACACCAAAGCATCGGCAAGCGAGGTGGTGGGTGTAAGTGCAGCTTCATGGCAGAGGCGCACGACCAGAAGTATCCAGAAACCACCGATCCAAGGTTGGCCAAAAGCAAAAGCAAGGCAGGCGGCCATGGCGGCAGCCGTGGCCAGTACGTGACGCAATCGCTGCGATCGATCTGCGATGCGCGCGGCAACCGGTCCGGCAATCAGGCGAACGATCGTGCTCAGCCCCAACAAAAGTCCAATCTGCTCGGGTGACAGCCCTCGCGTCTCGAAATAGCGAGGCCAGAAGGGCGACGCCACGCCAAATGAGGCGTACAGCAACACGTAGAGAAGGAGGAACGAGCGCAACGCGCGAGGCTGGGGCATTCGCATGGCGGCATGTATACGCGCTCGGTGACCTCGGACCCCCGGAATATAGATGGTCGAAGGTTCCACACCCAACCGCGCCACTTGAAAGCTCCACAACGTGGGAGCGCGCGGGATCTGCGATTGCCCAGGCCGAAGCGACGGCGGGTCTCACGCCCCCAGGCGTTTACGCAGCCACCCGAAGAAGGTGCCGGCCAGGAACGACCAGATCGCCATAACGACCAAAGCCTCGATGAAGCTGCCCCACGCGAATGGCGCGGGCCGCAGCAGCGGCGTGAAGTCCATCCCGTGAAAGAGGCTGTTCATGAAGCCGACAAACGGGCCGGGAGCGGCAAGCCAGATCAGCGTACACAGCACATAGAACACCGCCACGGTGACTGAGAACGCGATGCCGGTGCGAAGCGGTCCGGGCGAAGGCGTCTCGTGCTGCAGAGGAAGTGCATGGGTGCCCATGTCAGTCTCCTTTCGGCATCGTTGCCGGAAGACCAATCTAACGCAGAGCTGTGCGGTCGCCTTGATGTGGATCAAGCCCCGTGGTTGCTGATCCTGCAATTCTTGCGACCTCAAGGAGTTGGACATGCATCCCATGTTCGGCCGGCGCTTGCTTCGATTTGTTCATTTTGTACAGGAGTCTCACCGTGAACGTCCCTCGCCTTCTCCCGCTCGCGTTCGGCCTCGCTTTGTCCGCCACAACGGCTCTTGCCCAGCAGCCCCCGGCTGCCTCCGAGTCGACGCCGACCACCTCGGCATCTGGGTCTCAGGACTGCCGCAAGCCGATGGCGCGCCATGACCATCTCGCCGACAAAGGCATCACCAGGCCAATGTCGGGTCCTTGCGCCGGCAAGCCTGCGACCGCGGCCGCGAAAGCCAAGGCAAAGCCCGTGCACGAGCACACCAAGTTCCACAAGAATCAGTGATCCGAACGAGGGGCCTCCCCGAGCTGCAAACCAGGAGCAATGAAATGCCGCCCATGCAACAAGACCCCGGTACCCGCGGCGGCTTCAATTGGCTTTGACCTTTCCTCAAATCCAGGTGTGCGGCTCGCTCGACTCCGGGGCCACTGCTGCGGCTGCTGCAGCTGAACTGCGCTCGTTCATATACGCGAAGAGGAGTCCATTTATGTCTCAAGCACGCAGTGCCCGGTCGTTCGGGGCAGTCGGTTGGGCGACGATTGCAGCGCTCCTGATCGCGTCGTCATCCTTGCCAGCAGGGGCACAAACCACCGCCGGCGTGCTGGCTGCGCAGTCAACGACCGAACTCGGGGTAGTGATCAAGGTGACGCCGAAAGCGATCGGCCCTTCCGACAGCCAATGGGAATTCAGCGTCGTGCTCGACACGCACAGCGCTGAGCTGACCGACGACCTCGCCCGGAGCGCGAGGCTGGTGACCGAAGATGGGCGCTCGTTCGAACCGACAAGCTGGACCGGGGCCGCTCCGGGCGGCCATCACCGCGAAGGGATCTTGGTCTTCGATGCTCCGACCCCACGACCGTCGGCGATCGAACTAAGGATTGTTCGCCCGGGCGAATCCGCGCCACGGACCTTCCGATGGCAACTCTGACTCGAACGCGCTCGAGTGGGCCGACACAGCACTGAAAAGAGGTCGTTCCATGCTCCTTCCCGGACCATGTACCCCCGACGGGAGGCTCGGGACAAGAGGAGTTTCCTTGGCAATCGCCGCCGTCCGCCGTGTTGCTCGACCCGACTTTCCCTTGATCTATCTCAACGTCCGTGACGCGTCTCGGTCGCATGCTGCGTCCATTGCAACGCCGATTCGGCAATGCGTCGCGCGCGAGGCTAAGCACATGAAACTCTCGTTTTGCCTTGGAACCGTCGCGGTGATCGTGCTCGCCGGATGGTCAAACCAACCCGAGGAGTTCAGCCATGGACCATGACCATCCTGAGCCGCCTCCTTTCTGGCGGTCACCCGCCGGGCTGACGCTGTGCGTCGCCTTGCTCCTGGCAGGGTTCTACCTGCTCACGGAACACACCGCCCATGTCTTGGGCGCGCTGCCCTATGTCTTCGTGCTGGCCTGTCCGCTGATGCACATATTCATGCACAGAGGTCATCACGGTGGTCACACCAACTCTCCGAAGAGGCCCGACGATGACCAGCGCCAACAGTGACTATGGCCTTTGGAGCCTGGTCGTTCTCAATTCCATCATCTTTGTCGGCTTCGCCTACAGCTTCTTCAAGCCGGTTGACCTGCGGGATTGGCGAAGCTTTGGGGCCTACAGCGCATTCATCGTGGCATTGTTTGCCGAGATGTATGGGTTTCCGCTCACCATCTACCTGCTATCGGGTTGGCTGGGCTCCACGTTTCCTGGCGTGAACCTCTACGGACACGATGCAGGTCACCTGTGGTGGCTCTTGACCGGCAAGCATGGCAACCCTCACTTCGGGTTCCTGCACATTCTGAGTATCGTGTTCATCTTCGCGGGCTTCGCGTTGCTCTCCAAGGCTTGGCACGTGCTTTATCACGCGCAGCGCCGGCACCAGCTCGCAACAAGCGGGCCGTACCGCCTGGTCCGGCACCCGCAATACATCGGCTTCGTCGCCATCATGTTCGGTTTCCTGCTCCAGTGGCCGACCCTGTTGACGCTGGCGATGTTCCCCGTCCTGGTGGTCATGTATATCCGGCTGTCCATCGCCGAGGAGCAGGACTCCGCAAGAGCCTTCGGGCAAGCCTGGCAGGCCTACGCCGCGTCGACGCCGCGTTTCATTCCAAGGTTCTCCAAGGGCAGCGTCGCTCGCCCGGTCGATGGCCACTAGAGCGACCGCCACCTGGTGGGAGCGCGCCCTCTTTTGGCTCTGCTGGGCCTGCCTTCTCGGGCTGAGCATCTGGATTGCAGCGGCCGCACTTTCGATGCGTCAGTAAGGGCACTTCCGACCCGCTTGACCTTCCCACCCTGGCAAGGTTGAAACTGGCAGACAAGAACAGGAGAACGCCTTGCCGCCATCCAGCACGAAACACCACCACGCCGGTCACAGCCATTCAGGACACGCTTCCCATCAGGCTCCTTCGGAAGGCAGGTCAACCGTGACGGTGCCATCCGGCAAGGAGGTGGAGTACACCTGCCCGATGCATCCGCAGATCCGGCAGATGGGGCCCGGCCATTGCCCGATCTGCGGCATGGCTCTGGAACCGGTCGTGGCAACCGAGGCAGTCGGCGAAAGCCCCGAGCTGCGCGATATGACCCGCCGCTTCTGGATCGGTACCGCGCTCACAGCTCCGGTTTTCGCGTTGGAAATGGGTGGCCACCTGACCAATCTGAATCACCTGCTCGGCCAGCAGCTGTCGAACTGGATTCAACTGCTCCTGGGCACGCCCGTGGTGCTCTGGGCCGGTTGGCCGTTCTTCGTGCGTGCCGCAACGTCGGTGAAAAACCGCAGCCTGAACATGTTCTCGCTCATCGCATTGGGCACGGGGGCGGCCTGGCTCTACAGCGTGGTGGGCACGGTAGCGCCGCAACTGTTTCCCGCGGAACTGCGTCTGCCGGACGGTGCCGTGCAGATCTACTTCGAGGCGGCCGCGGTCATCACCGTGCTGGTGCTGCTCGGGCAGGTCCTCGAGCTGCGAGCGCGCGAAAAGACGTCGGGCGCCATCAAGGCGCTGCTGGGTCTCGCTCCCAAGACCGCTCTCAAGGTGCGCCATGACGGGACGGACGAGGCGGTCCAGGTCGATGCCATCCGGGTTGGCGACCTGCTGCGTGTGCGCCCAGGCGAGAAGGTGCCGGTGGACGGCGAGCTCATCGAGGGCAAAGGCAACGTCGACGAGTCGATGGTCACGGGAGAGCCGATCCCCGTTTCGAAGGCCGTGGGTTCCAAGGTCACCGCGGGCACGCTGAACCAGACGGGCGGCTTCGTGATGCGTGCCGAAAAGGTGGGCGCCGACACCTTGCTCTCGCAGATCGTCCACATGGTGGCCGCGGCGCAGCGCAGCCGCGCCCCCATCCAGAGGATGGCCGACCAGGTCGCCGGCTGGTTCGTGCCGGTCGTCATCCTCGTGGCGCTGCTGACCTTTGCGGTGTGGCTGGTCTGGGGGCCCTCGCCTGCCTTCAGCTATGCACTCATCACCGCGGTGGCCGTCCTCATCATCGCCTGCCCTTGTGCGCTCGGCCTGGCCACGCCCATGTCCATCATGGTGGGGGTCGGCCGTGGTGCCCAGCACGGGGTGCTCATCCGGGACGCCGAGGCACTGGAGCGCATGGAGAAGGTCGACACGCTGGTGGTCGACAAGACCGGCACGCTCACGGAGGGCCGCCCAAAGGTGGTCCATATCGAGCCGGCGCCTGGATTCACCGCCGAGGACGTGCTGCAAAAGCTCGCGAGCGTCGAGCGTGCCAGCGAACACCCCTTGGCCATGGCCATCGTGATGGACGCCCAGGAGCGCAAGCTGCCGTTGTCGCCGGTGACGGACTTCGACTCTCCGGTCGGCAAGGGGGTCATCGGCAGGGTCGACGGCGAGGTCATCGTCTCGGGCAGCGCCAAGTTCCTGGCCGAACATTCCATCGATGTCGGCAGACTCGAAGCTTCGGCAGAAGGCCAGCGCCAGAAGGCAGCCACGGTGATCTTCGTGGGCGCGGGCGGCAAGCTGGCCGGCTTCGTCGCCATCGCCGACCCGATCAAGGCGACCACCCCGTCCGCCCTCCAGGCGCTGAAGGCCGCGGGCGTGCGGATTGTGATGCTCACCGGCGACGGCAAGACGACCGCCGAGGCCGTCGGACGCCAGCTCGGCATCGACGAGGTGGTCGCGGAAGTGTTTCCCGAAGACAAGGCCTCGGTCGTTCAGCGCCTGAAGTCCGAAGGCCGGGTGGTGGCCATGGCCGGCGATGGGGTGAACGATGCCCCCGCCTTGGCTGCGGCCGAGGTCGGCATCGCGATGGGCACCGGCACCGACGTGGCCATGGAGAGCTCCGGCGTCACCCTGCTCAAGGGCGACCTGATGGGTATCGTGCGGGCCCGCACGCTGTCGCATGCGACCATGCGCAATATCCGACAGAACCTGTTCCTTTCATTCGCGTACAACGTGGCCGGGATTCCCTTGGCAGCCGGTGTGCTCTACCCCTTCTTCGGATTGCTGCTGTCGCCGGTCGTCGCCGCTGCGGCCATGGCGCTGTCGTCGGTGAGCGTCATCGGCAATTCGCTGCGCCTGCGCACTGTGCAGGTAGAGTAAGCCTGTTAGACCTGCTCGAGACACTTCATGAAGAGACGCCTTTACCTGCTGGCAGTCACCGCGATCTCCGTTCTTCGCTCTGGGTTGTGCCATGCGGCTGCTTCCCGGGTCCTGGCGGTGGGCCTGGTCGTCGCGACTGCCGGCGTCCACGCGCAGACATCCACGAGTGCCCCATCAGCTCCCCAGAAGGCCGCAAGAGCCGCTCAAAAGGCCTCTCTGCCCCTGGCCGACGCGACGGTCGAGCGCGTCCTTCGCGAGTCCGGCGAGCTCGTCCTGGACCATGGGGATCTGCCCAATCTCGCGATGCCCGCCATGACCATGGCGTTCGACGTGGGAAACAGGAAGATGCTCGATGTGGTCAAGCCCGGCGACAAGATCCGGTTTCAAGCGGAAGTCGTCAAAGGCAGGCCGACCATCACTCACCTGGAGCTTGCGCGCTAGCGATCGCCGGTGCGATCGCGCCGGCCTCCAGCGCAGGGTGAATAGCCAAGGCCAAACAAGCCCTCTACAATTTCGCCGATGCTCCATCTCCGCGCAATCCTGTTGTGGCTCATGATGCTGGCGGTGCCTTTTCAGGGCTACGCGGCCGTGGCCATGGCGTTTTGCGCACCCGAGCCGACGCATTCGGGCTCGGGCGTCGTCCACGACCACAGCCGGCACGATCACGGCACGCAAGGCGCGGAGCACCATCATGCAAGTGTGAGCAGCGATGACAGTTCGGGCCACCATGATGCTTTGGGCGCGCATGATGATTCGTCGGACGCTTCTCACAAATGCGGCAATTGCGCCGCGTGTCATTCGGTCGGCATGACGCCGACCCTCGACACACCCATTCTCCACGGTCTGCCCCAGGCCGATCTCGCAGAGCCTCTGCGCGCGATGGCGACTGTGTCGCCCAGCGTTCCCCACAAACCCCCTCGGGCGTAACTGCGTCCAGCGCCCGGCAGTTCTGCTGCCGGCGATGGGGCGCGCATGCACCGCTCGTGTCGTCACGCCCTTCGCGGGCTTCTGACGGCATGCCGTTCATGAACATCGCGAGGATCCCATGTTCACTTTCCTGCCGGCCCGTTGGCTGGCTGCCTTGCCCGCCCTGGCCGCCTTGGCAGCGGGCGCTCAGACCGGCCCTGCGCCGGTCCCCGCAACCGCCGCCGAACCTGCGGCAGCGCTTTCCTTCCGGTCGGCGATGGACGGCTACAAGCCGTTTGCCGACGAAAAGCCCGTTCCATGGAAAGAGGCCAATGACACCGTCCACCAGCGCGGCGGCTGGCGCGCCTACGCCAAGGAGAGCGCGGGCGAGGTCGAGGACAAGTCATCCGAAGCCTCTGGTCCGCACACCGGGCATTCGATGTCCATGCCGAAGTCGACGGGACCGAAGGAAAAGCCATGAGGCCGCCGCTGCAGATCGCATCGATCGCCCTCGCCGCTGCATTCCTTGCCGGCTGTGCTTCCGTTGGAGTCGACGATGCGCTGAAGGAGACGAACTCCTCCGCCTCGCAGTTCACGGGAGGAAAGCTCGAGCTGAGCCGAACCGAAGAGCAGCGAGAGGCCCGTGCCGCGCTCTCGCAAGAGCTGCTCGGCAAGCCGCTGTCGCAGGATGACGCAGTCCGCCTGGCGCTCGCGAACAGCCCCGCGCTGCAGGCGCTGATCGCGCAAGGCTGGGCCGACATTGCCGCAGCCAACCAAACGGGCCGGTTGCCGAATCCGGTCTTCACCTTCGAGCGCCTGCGCCTCGGCGACGAGCTCGAAATCGGGCGCTTGCTGTCCTTCGGCCTGGTCGATCTGATCCTGCTGCCGCAGCGGCTGTCGATCTCCCGAAGCCAGGCCGCTCAGGCACAGGTGCAGCTGAGCGGCGCGGTGGTGGACCAGGTGACGCAGGTACGCCAAGCATGGGTACGCGCCGTCGCGGCCCGACAGTCGCTGCAGTACGCAGAGCAGGTCAAGGAATCGGCGGAGGCCAGCGCCGAGCTCGCCCGGCGCATGCAACTCGTCGGCAACTTCAGCAAGCTGCAGCGCGCACGCCAGCAGGTGTTCTATGCAGATGCCACCACGCAGCTGGCCACGGCTCGCCATGCGGATACCTCCGCGCGCGAGGAACTGGTCCGCGCCCTCGGCCTCGACGATGCACAGGCCGACAGGCTGAAGCTGCCTGAGCGCCTGCCGGATCTGCCCAAGGCACCTCGCGCGGCAAGCGAGGTGGCAGCGAGCGGCACGGAGCAACGCCTGGATGTGCAGCAAGCCCGGGCGCAGCTCGACCTCGCAGGAAAGTCGCAGGGCATCAGTCTGCTGTCGACCTTCATCGATGTGGAGGCCGGCATCCGGAGGGATACGGTCTTCGACAACGCCGAGGGAACCCGCGGGACGCGGCGCGGTTTCGAGCTCGACATCCGCCTGCCGCTCTTCGATTGGGGATCTGCCCAGCGCGATGCGCTGAATGCCCGGACGCTCGCAGCAGCCAACCGCTACGACGCCACCGTGCGTGGCGCAACTTCGCAGCTGCGCGAGGGCTATTCCGCCTATCGCACGGCCTACGACATCGCGCGCCACTACCGGGACGAGATCGTGCCGCTGCGCCAGACCATGGCGGACGAGAACGTGCTTCGCTACAACGGGATGCTGATCGGGGTGTTCGAGTTGCTGGCCGAAGCCCGTGATCAGATCACGAGCGTGAACAACGCCATCAACGCGCAGCAGCAGTTCTGGCTTGCAGACGCAGCCCTCGCGGCATCCGTGATCGGCAAGCCCTCGGCCATGACGGCGCCGACGACCAGCGCAGGTGCACCGCCGGCGGCCGCTGCCGCTCACTGAGCGAATTCCTTCCACAGACCAACATGACGAACAGACGCAACTTCCTGAGCGGTGCAGGTGCCATCACCGGCGCGATCGCAACCGCCTCGGTCGGCAAGGTCGCGATGGCCGCCTTGCCAGAACCGGTGCTGCAGACCAGGCCGGACACCATGCCGCCGCTGGCGCCCTCCACCGGCCGCCCCTACAACCCCGTCGTGACGCTCAACGGCTGGACGCTTCCCTGGCGCATGAACAACGGCGTCAAGGAGTTTCACCTCGTGGCCGAGCCCGTGGTGCGCGAGATGGCACCGGGCTTCAAGGCCCACCTGTGGGGCTACAACGGGCAGTCGCCTGGCCCCACCATCGAGGTGGTCGAGGGCGATCGGGTCCGCATCTTCGTCACCAACAAGCTGCCCGAGCACACGAGCATCCATTGGCACGGCCAGCGTCTGCCCAACGGCATGGATGGGGTGACGGGCCTCACGCAGCCGGCCATCCGGCCCGGCAAGACCTTCGTCTACGAGTTCGTTGCGCGGCGCCCCGGCACCTTCATGTACCACCCACATGCCGACGAGATGACGCAGATGGCGATGGGAATGATGGGATTCTGGGTCACCCACCCGAAGGCGAAGCACCCGTTGATCGACGAAGTCGACCGCGACTTCGTATTCCTGCTCAATGCCTACGACATCGAGCCCGGCAGCGCGACGCCGAAGATCATGACGATGCTGGACTTCAACCTGTGGTCGTGGAACAGCCGGATCTTTCCGGGCATCGATTCGTTCAACGTTCGATTGAACGACAAGGTGCGCATCCGCTTCGGCAACCTGACGATGACCAATCACCCGATGCACCTGCACGGGCACGAGTTCCTGGTCACCGGGACCGACGGCGGCCCGACGCCGAAGAGCACACGGTGGCATGAAGTGACGACGGATGTGGCGGTGGGCCAGATGCGCCAGATCGAATTCCTTGCCAACGAGGAAGGCGACTGGGCCTTCCACTGCCACAAGAGCCACCACACGATGAACGCGATGGGCCACGACGTGCCCACCATGATCGGTGTCGACCACCAGGACATGGTCAAGAAGATCACGAAGCTCGTGCCCGACTACATGGTGATGGGTGAGCGCGGCATGGCCGACATGACCGAGATGGAGATGCCCATTCCCGACAACACGGCGCCGATGATGGGCGGCGAAGGCCCTTTCGGCTCGGTCGAAATGGGCGGCATGTTCAGCGTCGTCAAGGTGCGCAAGGGCCAGAAGCCCGGCGACTACTCGAATACGGGCTGGTTCAAGCATCCGCCAGGCACGGTGGCCTACGAGCTCGATGGACAGCTGCCCGAGCCGCCCCGGGCCCGCGGCGCCGGCGCGGCCGCCATGCCCGCGCAGAACATGCCGGCCAAGAACATCGAAGTGCAGGTTCGAAAACCCACCGGCCATAGCGGCCACTGAGCAGGAGGATCTCCATGTACCCCAGAAGCGTCGTGACCATCCGTGCGCTGACCTTCCTTCTTTTTCTTCCTTGAGGACACCATGCAAACCAATCTCAGAAACATCACCATCGCCGCGCTCGTTGCTCTTGCCGCAAGTGGCGCCGCTGCAGCTGGAAGCCATGAGGGTGGCCATGGCCACGGTGAGGCCATCGGCAAGCCCGGTGTCGCGGCGAAGGCGACACGCACCGTGAACGTCGACATGACCGACGGCATGCGCTTCAACCCATCCAGCATCGACGTGAAGCAAGGCGAGACCGTGCGCTTCGTGGTCACCAACTCCGGAAAGCTCAAGCACGAGCTGGTGCTCGGTACCGAGAAGGAATTGAAGGAGCACTACGAGGTCATGAAGAAGAACCCGGAGATGGAACACGCCGATCCGAACATGGTGACCCTCGCGGGTGGCAAGACCGGCGAAATCGTCTGGCAGTTCACCAAGGCGGGGAAAGTGGACTTCGCGTGCCTGCAGCCGGGTCACTACGACGCTGGAATGAAAGGCGCTGTGAATGTGTCGAAGGCCGCCAAAAAGTAGGCGAGCGGGCAGAACCGTGTCCTCTTTCCGGCAGCTCCGATCCCAGACCCCTTCCCCTCTCCTCCAAGGAATTCACATGATCAACATTCGATACGCACTCCTCGCCTCAGTTGCCGCACTCGGCATCTCCATGGTTGCGCATGCGCAGCCCAGCCAGGGCGCTGCGCCGGCGGCAAGCGGCGCCCCGGCCGCAACCGCTGCCGAACTCGCCGAGGGCGAAGTCCGCAAGGTGGACAAGGACGGCAAGAAGCTCACGCTCAAGCATGGTCCCTTGAAGAACCTCGACATGCCAGCCATGACGATGGTGTTTCAGGTGAGGGAAGACTCCATGCTGGACAAGGTCCAGGCTGGGGACAAGGTGCGGTTCCAGGCCGAAAAAATCGAGGGCAAATTCACCGTCACCAGGCTCGAAGCTGCACGTTAGCCGCCGCTTGTCCGAAGGAGATCCAAGTGCCACACGAAAGGCATGCCGACTGCATCGAGGCTTGCAACGATGAAGGCCATTCATCGATGAAGGTCCTGCTGGTGGGCAACTACGGTCCGGACAACCAGGCCAGCATGCGGGCGTTCCTGCGCGCTCTCGAGCGCGGGTTGCCCAATCTTGGATGCGAACTGCGGGTCGTCACGCCGCCGCAAAGAATCCAGGGCTTGCTGCCCGCTTCTCGCTGGCGGAAGTGGCTCGGCTACATCGACAAGTTCATCCTCTTCATTCCGAGCCTTGCCTTGCATGCACGCTGGGCAGACGTGGTGCACATCTGCGATCACTCCAACAGCATGTACGTACGCTGGGTCAGGCGCAGGCCGACAATCATCACCTGCCACGACGTCATAGCAGTGCAAGCCGCGAGAGGCATGGTCGAAGGGTGGAATGTCGGATGGAGCGGCCGCCTGTTTCAGCGCCTCATCGCGTCCGGCCTGGCGAAGGCCGACCTGATCGCCTGCGTGTCGCACACAACCGCACGCGATCTGGCCGGTCTGCAGTTGGTGGAGGAGCACCGGATATCGACCGTGCTGAACGGCCTGAACGACAGCTTCTCACTTGTACACCCCCAAGAAGCCCAACAGCTGATCGGACGATTCGGTGTGGGTGCTCAAGACACCTACCTGATCCACGTCGGATTGGATTTGCCTCGCAAGAATCGCAGGGCAGTCGTTGAAACGTTCATCGCGCTTCAACGCCGCGCTGCAGAAACGGGCACCCGCGCTCTCGTGCAACACTTGGTTCTGGTAGGGCCAACGCTGGATGCCGATCTGATCGCCCTGGCATCCCAACATGGTCTCGCTGATCGGATCAGGACCTTGCAAGATGTCTCGCACGAGGAGCTCCGTGCGTTGTACGCCAGAGCCACGGCATTGCTGTTTCCTTCTCTGCAGGAAGGATTCGGCTGGCCGGTGATCGAGGCCCAGGCCTGCGGCTGCCCGGTATTCACATCCGACCTGGCGCCGATGAACGAGATCGGCGGCCCCGGCGCCTGCTACCTGGACCCCCGCGACCCCGAGGCCATGGCCGAAGCCATCGAGCGCGCCGCTGGGCAGTTCGAGCAGATGCGCGCGCTGGGCCTGGAAAACACGCTGAACTACTCGGCAGCACGGATGATGACGAACTATCTGGCGCTGTACCGCCAAGTGCTGGAAGGCAGAAGCGCAGCCATTCTCGACGCAAGAGGAGCAACCGACTGAGCCGTTCGTGGAAGCGCCCTGAAAGGCGAGCGCCGCATTGGCGTATCGTTGGCGTTGGCGGAGAGGGCGAACCTGAATGGCCGGTATGCTGACCTAGGGCCTCTGCTGGACCAAGGTTCTCATGAACGCGAGGCTGGCCGGTGCCAGGGTGCGACCGATCCGGGTGACGATGCCCACCGATCGGAAGGTCGCCGGCTGCAGCGGCTGGTAGCGCAGTCGCTGATCCGGCGCCGGCTTCGCGCACATGCCGAAATCGGCCCTGCCCTCTTCCACCGCGGCCAGCAGCGCCTCGGCCGCGAGTTCCTGCAGCTTGAACTCCACCTGCGGATGCTGCTGCCTGAAGGTGGCGATGGCCGAGGGCAAGAGCGCGACGTTCAAGCTATCACAGAAAACCTCTTTCGTGGATTCCCATATCAGTGCCGGCTGCCTAGACTGGACCCCATCAAGGAGACAGAACATGAACACTGCGGCAGCGGCCCCCCTTGCGGGCGTGCGTGTGGTCGAACTCGGGCAAGTGCTGGCAGGCCCCTTCGCCGGCGCCATCCTGGCGGACCTGGGCGCGGAGGTTGTCAAGGTCGAGCGCGTCGAAGGTGGCGACGATGCACGCCGCATGGGTCCGGCCGATCGCCACGGCGACGCACTGAACTTGGCCATGCTGCACCGGCGCGCGCAGACCGGACGCGGCGGCATGCTGCAGACGTCGCTGCTCGAAAACGCCCTGGTCTGGAACGGTCAGAAGAGCGATGCCTACCTGAACGAAGGACGCCTGCCCGAGCGCCACCGGTCGGGCCATCCCGGCTTCGTACCCTACGAGGCCTTCGACACGGCGGACGGGCCGCTGCTCATTTGCTGCGGCAACGACCGGCTCTTCGCCAAGCTGGCCGAGGTCCTGGACCAGCGTCAATGGCTGGACGACGAGCGATTCGCCATGAACAGGGCGCGCCTGGCGCACAAGGCGGAAATGCTGGCGGAATTGGCGCCCCTGCTGAAAATGCGTTCGCGTGCGGAATGGGCCGAACGCTTCGAGGCCGCGGGCGTGCCCTGCGCGCCCATCAACAGCGTTCCGCAAGCGCTGGACGACCCGCAGGTGCAAGCGCTGGGCCTGTTGGCACATGTGCCCGGCGAGGATTTCCGCCTCACTGCATCTCCGCTGTCCTTCGATGGGCAGCGTCCCGCCATTGCCGCATCCGCGCCGCGCCTTGGCGAGCACAACGCCCACTACGGTCTGCCGGAATTCGTATCTGTCTGATCGCCGACCCCATCGAACAAAGGAGACAACATGATCCATCCCCGCCGCCGAATCGGGCTGCTGCTTGCAGCGGCCGCCTGCGCCCTCGGCCTGCCCACCGCGCACGCGGACGCCTTTCCGAGCAAGCCGATCACGCTGGTGGTGCCCTTCGCGCAAACGGCGGGCGTGGACATGGTCAACGTGCCGTACAAGAGCAATCCCATGGCCATCACCGACCTCATGGGCGGACAGGTGGACTTCATGTTCGCCGATGCCCCGACGGCACTGCCCCAGGTGGAAGGCGGCAAGCTGCGTGCGCTGGCCGTGAGCGGCCCCAAGGAGGCCTTGAGCACGCCCGAGCAGCTGGCGCAGTTCCAGGCGATCGAGTCCGGCAAATGGGGTCGCGTCATCAAGGCCGCAGGCATTCAGCCTGAATGAACCGAGCCGCATCCGCCGACCCTTGGAGCTTCAGATCGTGAACAAGACCATCCGCATCGGGGGCGCCTCCGGCTTCTGGGGCGACAGCAGCGTGGGCGCCACGCAACTCGTGCAAAGCGGCCAGATCGACTATTTGGTGTTCGACTACCTGGCCGAACTCACCATGTCCATTCTGGCCGCCGCGCGCATCAAGAAGCCCGAACTCGGCTATGCCACGGACTTCGTGTCCGTCGCCATGAAAAGCGTTCTCAAAGACGTGGTGGCCAGGGGCATCCGCGTGGTCAGCAACGCCGGTGGCGTGAATCCGCAGGGCTGCGCTGATGCTTTGGCCACGCTGGCCAAGGAACTCGGCGTGGATGTGCGAATCGCTGTTGTCACCGGCGACGACGTGATGCCGTTGCTACCCGAGTTGCGCAACGTCCAGCCACCCGTCGCCGAGCTGCAAAGCGGCGCGACGCTACCTACCGAGGTGGTCAGCGCCAATGCTTACCTGGGCGCCGTTCCCATCAAGGCAGCACTTGACGCTGGCGCGCAGATCGTCATCACCGGCCGCTGTGTCGATTCGGCCGTGACACTGGGCGTGCTGATGCACGAGTTCGCCTGGACGCCACACCAATACGATGAACTGGCCGGCGCCAGCTTGGCCGGCCACATCATCGAATGCGGCTGCCAGGGCACCGGCGGGCTTCACACCGACTGGCACTCGGTGCCCGACTGGGCGCATATCGGCTACCCCATCGTCGAATGTTCAGCGGACGGAAGCTTCAGCGTCACCAAGCCCGAGGGCACCGGTGGACTGATTGCGCCGCAATGCGTGGCCGAGCAATTGCTGTACGAGATTCACGACCCGGCCAGCTACCTGCTGCCTGACGTGGTGTGCGACTTCATGCAGGTGCAGATCGTTCAGACAGGCCCGGAGCATGTGCGGGTGACGGGTGCGCGCGGCCGCTCGCCGACCGACAGCTACAAGGTCTGCGCCACCTATGTGGACGGCTACAAGACCGCGGCGCAACTTACCATCGTCGGCATCGATGCCGTGGCCAAGGCGCGGCGCACGGGCGAGGCGATCCTCACGCGTGTGGGTGAGTTGCTGGAAGCACATGGACTGGCGCCCCTCAGCGCGACTCACCTCGAGGTGCTCGGCGCCGAGTCTTGCTACGGCCCACTCGCCAACCCCGCAGTGGCGCAGACCCGCGAAGCGATCTTGCGCCTCACGGCGCGCCACGCCGACAAGGCGGCCCTGCAACTTCTGGCATCCGAGGTGGCGTCTGCCGGCACGTCCTGGGCGCCGGGTACGACTGGCATCGGTGGGCGACCGAGTGTTTCACCACTGATTCGGCAATACGCCTTCCTGCTGGACAAGAGCAAACTGAAGCCCGCCGTGGTCCTGAACGGCACAGCGATTTCAATTCCCGAAGACCCATCAGGGCGCGACGTTGCATCGCGAGTAGCCGCCAAACCAGCAGCACAAGCGGTGGTGGAGCCGGCTGCGCTTGCCGCCAGCGAGACGGTCGAAGTTCCGCTAATTCAGGTCGCTTGGGCGCGATCGGGAGACAAGGGGGACATCTCCAACATCGGCGTGATCGCGCGCAAGCCCGACTGGCTGCCCGTGCTGCGTCAGCAACTGAGCGAAGCGAGAGTGGCCGAGCACCTGTCGCACCTGATCGCGGGAAAGGTCACACGCTACGAATTGCCAGGCATCGCGGCCTTCAACTTTGTGTGCGAGCAGGCGCTGGCGGGCGGCGGCATGGCATCGCTGCGCAACGACTCGCTGGGCAAGGGCATGGGGCAGATCCTTCTGGCGCTGCCGGTGAAGGTGCCCAAAGCGTGGTTCGCGAAAGCATCGTAGAGGCCTCCGCTCCCCTGGCGGCACCCAGTACGCCTGGGTTCTCGATGCTGCAACCGTGAGAATCTGCCATTCCATCTTGGGCGGCCCTCAGGCGGCGACTGCCTCGATGATCGAGATGCCGCTGGCCGTCGGAATCTCCCGTTGCAAGCTGAAACCCGCCGGCTCGAGCAGGCGACGGTACTCGTCGAGCGTGCGCTGGCGGCCTCCCACCACGGCGAGCATGTGGATGTCGATCGTCTTGGTCCAGTGCGGGCCAGGGTCGTCGGTCAGGAGCCACTCGACGATCAGCAGCCGTGCAGCCGGCGGCGCTGCGCGGCGGATTGCGCGGAATATGGCGAGACTCTCGTTGTCGCCCCAGTCGTGGATCACCTCCATCAGCAGGTAGGCGTCGCAGGCCGGCACCGGATCCTTGAAGAAGTCTCCCGGGTGCAGCGAGAGGCGCTCGGACTGCCGGACGTCGCGCAGCACCTGCGGAAGGTCGAACAGCACGCCTGTGGCCTGTGCCGCGCCATCGAGCACGGCGCGCAGCAGATGGCCTCGGCCGCCGCCGATGTCGCCGATCACGGTGAACCGCGTGAAGTCGTATGCGCCAACGACGGCGGGCACCTGAACCTGGGAGCGCGCCTGCATCGCGGCATCGAAGATCACGCCCTCGTCGGGGTGCCGGGCCAGGTGTGCCCACAGGCCGCCCTCGGCGACCTGCTCGATCGCCGGCTGCCCGGTGCGCAGCGCGTGGTCGAACCGGCCATAGCTGGACCAGTGCACCGCCAGACCCATCATCCGCACCAGCGGGCGCATCGAGCGCGGATGGTCGGTGCGCAGCAAGCGCGACATCGGTGTATGCATGACCTCGTCGCCGCGCAGCTCGAAAAGGCCCTGGGCGGCCAGCAGGCGCAGCACGCGGTGAAGGGCGTCCACGTCTGCACCGACCGCCGCAGCGAGTTGACCAACGCTGCGTGGCGCGTCGTCCAGCGCGTCGGCGACGCCCAGCTCAGCCACCGTGTGCAGGCAGCGCGGCAGGATGTGTCCCGCCGCCATCTCGCGCAGCACCTGAGCGGGATTGCGATCGGCCATGATGCACCTCCTTCGCTGGTACAGGCGTCCAGCTTAAGCATTCGATGCCACCGTGTCGATCCTGGATTGGAACAGCGCGAAGAGGCACGTCGCCGACCTAAAAGTCACCGACACCAGGTGTGATGTTTCAATAGGAAAGAGCCCATGAAAAGGTTCTCCTCCCGGTTCCCCAGGAACTTGCGTCGGTAGGCCACTTCGCGGCCCGGAAAAGGCACCAAATCTTTGATCATGGGGTCCCTCCGTGCATGCGTCTTTAAAGCGAAGTCTGATCGCATGCGTTTGAAATAGATGCCACTGCGTGCTCTCGTTCAGTAGGAGCCCGGTGGCGGCGTCCTCGCGAACTTGAAGCGTCGCGCCGAAGGGGTCATGCCGACGAGCCTGACTCGAGCAGCGCCGACCAGGCCTCCTACGGACGCCTTGACTGCGTCCGCGGTGGGCGATGTCCCGGGATATGAGGGCGAAAGCCCGCATTTGCGCATGATCCGATTTACCTGGTGGATACGGGCCACCTTGCGCGTGACCGATGTGTAGAAGGTCACGCCGATTGAGATCGACAGGCGATCGCCGGGCGCTGTCCAGTCCGCCTTGGATCTCGTCATATGCGGCGAGGTGCTAGGGAAGTAGAGGGCATCGCCCGGTCGCGCGTCGAACTCGAAGCTGCGAGGCAGGAACTCTTCCTTGAAACGCGCCTTCGAGAGCGAATGCGTGACGATGAAATCCTCCACCCCGTCGGCCGGCACGATGCTTCGGTCCCGGTGGTCCCAGACGTTCATGATCTTGCGCCCATGCAACTGCAGCCAGAAGTTGTTTTCGCGATCGATGTGGAAAGGCGTGAGCGAAGGCGGCGCGGAGAAGAATACGAATCCATTTATCCTGAAGATGTCCGGCTGCTCGCGCTCGACGACCGAGCGCATCGAGTTCACGACGGACAGGAGCAGCGCCCGGTATCGCGGGATGACTTCAATGTTGTAGAAGGCTACCGACGAGCCGGGCTCCTCTACGCGCCGGAAGAATTCTTCAATGCTGCGTCCATCCGGATGCCGGCTGTCGTGCGCGATCACGGAGGCGGCCGTCAAGCCCGGTCTCGTGAACCTGCACTGCTCCAAGGGTGCGAGTTCCATCCCGAGCTTCACCAGTTCGGGAACCTGAAAAAGAGGATGCTCGTGAAAGTTGTGATGAAGCGGCGTAATCTTGTAAGTAGAGAAGCCGGTGGGATCATCTGCCCACACACGATGGGTTGCCGGATTCCGGACGGCATGCAGGTTGTCGATGTACATCACATCCTCCAAGAAGGTCTTTGGTCAAACTGGATTCACTTGGCAACGGCCCAGCCGACCCGTTCCGATGGCGGAGCGTGCGCCAGATTTCCCGCCTGCCGGCGTCAAGGTGCGGGCGAGCCTGCTTCCAGATTCACCGTACTAACCAAGGCCACGGGACGGATTCCACGAAGCGCCTCCATAGGGCCCACTTCACAGGCAAGCCAGGCACGCGCGGAGCGTCCCCGGGAACCCAAGAGTTGGCCGACATGCAGACGGCGCACCCATGCAAACGCTAGGCGAGCAGGTGCGACTTCAGGTCATCAGTCGTGGGGGACGTCTAGGGCCGGCGAGATGCGGCCCCAGTCCAAAGGATTCGTCAGCGGCGACCGGTCGCGCCGCCTCGAATGAGGGCAGGAGAACGCAGACTGCGGACCAGACCGCAGGTGCACTCAAGCATGCATCGGCGACGACGTGCTGCACCGATTCGGAAGAGTCGTCTTGCGTCACTGAACCATCGGCGTGATGGTGATGCGCTCGACCCTCCCAGTGGAGCATCGCATGCGTCAAGTCTTCCGGGTTGCCATAAGCGCGAACTTGCCCCCCGATGGCGATCGTCTGCCAGAACGCAGCCATCACCAGAAGCAACAGGACAAACTTGCAGCGCATCGCATCAGTGTAGTCAAAAGTTCTCAGCGCACAAGAGGGGCAACCAAAGGTGCCGCGCGTGTGGAGCGGGCTGCAAACGCTCGCTCGATGAGGCCTCAATCGAGATGATGGTCAGTGTCTGCCAGGTCGTCCCAGCGTGCAGCCGTTCCGCAACTCGGCCTGCACGCAGGCTACGAGAGATGCTCCACTTTAGGAATTCCTTGCCACGGCTGCATCGTCGCAAGCGACGAATTTACGCAGGATGCAGCAACAGCACTCAGCGCGCGCGCCGCATTGGCGACTACACGGTGCTGCCCCATCCGCGCAGCTCGCGCCAAGTGCTCGCCCGAAGTGCGTCGCTTTCTTGGAGCCCCGCGGCGCGGAGCAGAATTGGCAGGTCTGGTCGAAACCAAGGGGGCTCATGGCGCCGTTGGCGGCCGGCGGTGCTTCTTGATCAAACCGGGGGACCACCATGCATGACAGCGACCCTGAGGGCAAGCGCCTTCCCATCAAGCTCGACAGCACCTCGAATGGCGAGTTCGCACCGGTGTCGCTGTGGCCGGCGAACATCGAAGCCAACCGCCTCGCACACGAGGCCGCGGCAACGAACGCCAAGCGGCTGGGATGCTCGAAGCGAGCGTTCCTGACCTCTTCTTGTGGCGCAGCCAGCACGCTGCTGGCCTTCAACGCGGCCAATGCCGCGGCCGGAAGGACAGGCGGCTTCTTCGAGCTGCCCCGCGACGCCTCGCTGGATATGCAGCTCGCGCGCGCGCAGGTCGGCCCTGCCAGGCAGGAGTTCATCCTCGATGTCCAGGGCCACTTCATCGACACGCCCAAAGGCAATTCGAAGAGCGCGGAGGTCTTCCTCAAAGACGTGTTCATGGACAGCGACACCGACGTGATGGTGCTGTCCTTCGTGCCCTCCGCTCGCGACGCCGAGCCGGTCACGATCCAGGCCGCCGACGAGGTGCGCCGGCTGGTCGACAAGCTCGAGGGAACGCACCGGCTGCTGCTGCATGGACGCGTCAACCCGAACCAGCCCGGAGACCTCGAAGGCATGGACGAGTTGCACGAGAAGTGGGGCATCAGCGCCTGGAAGACCTACACGCAGTATGGACCGAACGGCAAGGGCTACTTTCTGCACGACGACGTCGGAATCCGGTTCATCGAGAAGGCTCGCGCACTGGGCGTCAAGAACATCTGCATCCACAAGGGCCTGCCGTTCGGATCACGCTCCTACGAGCACAGCCAGTGCAGCGACATCGGCGTCGTCGCCAGGCGTTACCCGGACGTGAACTTTTTGATTTATCACTCGGGCTTCGTCAGCACGGTGACCGAGAAGGCCTACGACGCGAGCGGCAAGAGCGACGGCATCGACACACTGATTGCGTCCTTGCGCAAACACCAGGTCAAGCCGAACAGCAACGTCTATGCGGAGCTGGGCAGCACGTGGCGCTTCCTGATGCGGGACCCCGAACAGGCGGCTCACGCCCTGGGGAAACTGATCGTCGCGTGCGGCGAGAACAACGTGCTGTGGGGCACGGATTCGATCTGGTACGGTTCACCGCAGGATCAGATCCAAGCCTTCCGGACGTTCCAGATCTCGGCGGAACTGCGCGAACGGCATGGCTATCCCGAGATGACGCCTGCGCTGCGGGCCAAGATATTCGGTCTCAACGCCGCGAACGTGTACGGCTTGACGCCGACGGAAGTGAAGCGATACACCGCCCGCGACTCGGTCGCCCGAAAGCGCATGGCCTACCTGGAGAAACCCGATCCTCACTTCAGGACCTACGGGCCAAAGACGCGACGCGAGTTCCTCAGGGTGTTCGATCCAGCTGGCTGAGCAGCGCAGGGGAGCTGGTCCTTCTGCGGTGATCGCGGCACTGGGCTCGGCTACTTTCAAAAGGTCCTTCATCGCGTCAAGGCCGTGGCTTCGGGGTTCCGGCCCGAGCGGGTCAAGAAAGTGTTCGGTGGTTCCTGGGACTCTGATTCCGGAATGGGAATCGGTGGTTGCAGACAAGCTCGTCTCCTGAAAACCGGGTGGATGCGTCAATGGGCCGCGGGTGCGGCCGTGGCGGCGAGCGGTGCAGCGGCCGATGCCTGCGCCGGGCTGTCACGCCGGACTCGGAACCACGCGGCATACAGCGCCGGCACGAAGACGAGGGTCAGCGCCGTGGCCACGACGAGGCCACCCATGATCGAGATGGCCATCGGCCCCCAGAACACGCTGCGCGTGAGCGGGATCATCGCGAGCACGGCCGCCGCGGCCGTCAGCACGACCGGGCGCGATCGCCGCACCGTCGCATCGACGATCGCGGCCCAGGGCGCGACGCCGCGGGCGATGTCCTGGTCGATCTGGTCGACGAGGATGATCGAGTTGCGCATGATCATCCCGCCGAGTGCGATCACGCCCAGCAGCGCGACGAAGCCGAACGGCGCCTGGAAGATCAGGAGCGCCGGCACGACGCCGATGATTGCCAGCGGCCCGGTCATGAACACCATGAACAGCCGCGAGAAGCTCTGCAGCTGGATCATCAGCAGCGTCAGCATCACCGCGAACATGGCCGGGAACACCGCGAACAGGGCCTCGTTGGCCTTGTCGCTCTCTTCGATCGCGCCGCCCTCCTCAATGCGGTAGCCCGGCGGCAGGCTGTCGAGGATGGGCTGCAGCGATGGCCGGATCTGCGCCGTGGCATACGGGCCCTGCACGCCGTCGGCAACGTCGCTGCGCACCGTCAACGCCATGTCGCGGTTGCGCCGCCAGAGCACGGGCTCCTCGAACGTCGGCTCGATCCGGGCGATCTGCGACAGCGGCACCGTCACGCCGCTGCGCGTGAAGACCTGCAGGTCGCCGATCCGGCCGATGCTCTTGCGCTCTTCCGGCGTAGCCCGCACGACGACGTCGACAAGTTCCTCGCCGCGCCGGATCTGCGTGACCGGCGCGCCGTCCAGCGTGGTCTGCACCAGGCCCTGGATGTCCGCGGTGCTCAGGCCCAGCTGGCGGGCCTTGTCCTGGTCCACCTGCACCTTCACCGATCGCACCTGCTCGTTCCAGTCGAGCTGCGTGTCGCGCACCAGCGGGCTCTGTCGCACGGCGTCGCGCACGCGATAGGCGATGTCGCGCACCACGGCCTTGTCGGGCCCGACGACGCGGAACTGGACCGGGAAGCCCACCGGCGGGCCGAACTCCAGTCGCGTGACGCGCGCCTTCACGTCGGGCAGAGCTTCGTCCTTGGCGAACAGCTCCATGAGCCGGGCACGTACCCGCTCGCGCTGCTCGATGCCGGCCGTCTTGACGACGACCTGGGCGAAGCCCGGGTTCGGCAGCTCGGGCTGGATCGAGAGGTAGAAGATGGGCGTGCCGGCGCCGGTGTAGGCGGTGAAGAACTCGACGTCGGGGTCCTTGGCCAGATGGCTTTCCAGCACCTTGACCTGGCGCTCCGTCGCGGCGAACGATGCGCCTTCGCGCAACCGCAGTTCGACCAGCAGCTCCGGCCGTGCCGCCGTCGGGAAGAACTGCTGCTGCACCTTCAGCATGCCGGCGCCTGCCGCACCGAGCAGCACCACCGTCAGCGCCAGCACGACAAAGCGGCGCTGCACGGCCCAGTCGACGACGCGGCGCAGCCGGTGGTAGACCGGCCGGTCGTACACGTCGTGGTGCTGGCCCGAGCCGAGGTTCTTGGGCAGCAGCATCACGCCCAGGTACGGCGTGAAGACCACCGCGACCAGCCACGACAGGATGAGCGCGACGCCGACCACCCAGAAGATGCCGCCGGCGTACTGGCCGGCGATGGACTTTGCGAACCCGACCGGCATGAAGCCCGCGGCCGTGACCAGCGTGCCGGTCAGCATCGGGAACGCGGTCGACGAGTAGGCGTAGGTGGCGGCCTGCAGGCGGTCCCAGCCCTGCTCCAGCTTCACCACCATCATCTCGACGGCGATGATCGCGTCGTCGACCAGCAGGCCGAGCGCGATGATCAGCGCGCCAAGTGAGATGCGGTCGAGGTTCCACCCGGCGGCGTACATCACGGCCGCGACCAGGCCCAGCACCAGCGGCACCGAGGCCGCCACCACGATGCCGGTGCGCCAGCCCAGGAACAGGAACGAGACCGCCAGCACGATGGCCAGCGCCTCCAGGAAGGCGCGCTCGAACTCCCAGATCGAATCGGCCACCACGCGGGGCTGGTCGGCGTACTGCTGGATCTCCACACCGGCCGGCAGCTCCTGGCGGATCTGCGACAGGCGCTCCTCCATCGCCTTGCCGAAGTCCGTCACGTTGCCCTTGTGCTGCAGCGTCACGCCGATGGCCAGCACCGGCACGCCGTTGTGGCGGATGGTCAGGCTGGGCGGATCTTCGTAGCCGCTGCGCACGGTGGCGACGTCGGCCAGCCGAAGCAACTGGCCGCCGACCTCCAGCGTGACGTTCGAGACGTCCTGCACGCCGGCGAGGCGGCCGTCCACCCGCACCTGCACGCGGTCGTGCGTGGTGTCGGCCGAACCCGCCGGCGTCACCAGGTTCTGCCGCGCCAGCGCATCGAAGACGGCGGAGGGCGGGATGCCCAGTGCCGCCAGTCGCCGCGTGGAGACCTCCACATACACGCGCTCGGCCTGCTTGCCCAGCACGTCGACCTTGCCCGCGCCGGGCACGCTCTGCAGGCGGCGCTTCACCTCTTCGGTGACCGTCAGCAGCTCGGCCATCGAGAGATCGGGCGCGCTCAGCGCATAGAGCACGCTGTAGCGGTCGCTGTACTCGTCGTTGAAGAATGGGCCGCGCACGCCTTCGGGGAACTCCTGGCGGACGTCGCCGATCTTCTTGCGCACCTGGTACCAGGCGTTGTCGAGCTCTTCCTTGCTGCTGCCGCCCTTCATCCACAGCGTGATGCCGCCGTAGCCCTGGCGTGCGAAGCTGCGCACGTAGTCGAACTGGTCCAGCTCCTGCAGCTTCCGCTCGATGCGATTGAGTACCTGGTCCTGCACGTCCTGCGCCGTTGCACCGGGCCACACCACGATGGCCGTCATCTGCGGCACCTCGAAGGTCGGGTCCTCCAGGCGCCCCAACCGGCTGAACGAAAACACGCCGACGACCAGCGTCGTGATGATGAGAAACAGCACCATGGGCCGGTGCGTGACGGCCCATTCGGAGAGATTGAAGCGTTTCATCAGCGGCTCTTGGCGACAGTGGTCGTGACGGTGTCAGGAGCGCGCTCGATGGCGCGCACGGTGGTGCCGGCATCGAGCTTCTGGGCGCCGACGCTCACGACGCGGCTGCCCAGGGTCAAGCCGGTGACGTGCACCGTGGCGTCGTCGATCGAGACCACCTTGACCGGCGTGAACACCAGGCCAGAACCCTTGGCGTTCAAGGCCCAGACCCCCTCGGGGCCGCTGCCCTTGACCAACGCGCTGACGGGCAGAGAGACGGTAGCCGGCCCTGCCTGAGGCGCTGACAGCGTCAACTGCACAGTGCTGCCCAAGGGGAGCGCTGACACCTGCGCGCGCGATTCGGGCACGGCGGCATAGCGAGCACGGTAGGTCCGGCCTTGGGCGCTGGCCTGCGGCGACAGCTCGCGCAGCACGAGGCGCAGGCTGGCCTGCGGGTCGGTCCACGGCGCTGCAGTGGCCGTGAGGCTGCGCGCGCGGCCTACCCAGTCCTCGGGAAGGTCGACCACCACCTCGTTGTCGCCTTCACGTGCCAGCGAGACCACCGGCTGGCCTTCCGGAACAACCTGACCCCGCTCGAAGCGGATGGCGGTGACGACGCCGGCATAGGGCGCGACAAGGGCGGCGTAGCCCTCGCGATTGCGCGCCAGTTCCACCTGCCGCCGGGCCTGATCGAGCCGAGCCGCCGAAGCGTCGGAGCGAGCCTTCTGGCGCTCATGGTCGGCCGCGCCGACCGAGCCGTCGGCCAACAGGCGGCGGAACCGCGCCTCGTCGGAGGCCGCCTGCTGGGCATCGACTGTGGCAGCCTGCACCTGGTCGGACGCGGCCTTGACGGCCAACTGATAGTCAGCCAGGTCCAGCCGCGCCAGCACCTGACCGGCCTTCACGCTGTCACCGATCTCGACGAGCCGCTCGACGACCTTGCCACCGGTGCGAAAGGCCAGATCGCTTTCGACGCGCGCGCGGACCACCGATGTGAAGCTGCGTGTCTGCGTCGATGGGGTCTGGCTGACTGTCGTCACGAAGACGGGCTTCTCGACCGCGGCAGGCGCGGGCGGTTCGCTGCAGCCGGCCAGCAGCAGGCTGGCGGCCGCCATGCTCGTGAGCGAGAAGGTGAGATGGATTCTGTTCACTGGGTCGTCCTTGCGGCAAGAGGTGTTGTGTCGGCGCTGACTTGGCCCCCCGGGGGAAGGCCTCCTCCGAGCGCCTTGTAGAGCTGCACGTCGGCCAGCACCTGCTGCAGGCGGCTGTCCGACAAGGCCAGTTCGCTGGCCAGCACGGAGCGCTGCACGTCCAGCAGGACGAGCAGGTCGATCTGGCCTTCGCGCTGCAGCGATTCGGCGCGCTGCAGGGAGCGGCGGCGGTGCTCGACGGTGCGCGCCAGCGCCGCCGTGCGCTCGCCTTCCTGCGAGCGCACGAGCAGGCTGTCCTCGACTTCCTGGACCGCCACCAGAACCGCCTTCTGCCAAGCCAGCAAGGCCTCATCGGCGCGCGCGGACTGCACGCGGATGCCTGCATCGATACGGCCGGCATTGAAGATCGGCGTGGCGAAGGCCAGAGCCACGTTGGAGAAGTGAACCGGCGCGAGATCCAGCGCGTTCAGCCGCAAGTCCTCGCGACCCAGCAGTGCGCTCAGGAACAGCTTGGGCCACCACTGGGCGCGGGCTTCGGCGGTGCGCAGCGCTTCGGCACCGACGCGTGCCTCCGCGGCGACCAGATCGGGACGGCGCCTCAGAAGTTCGCTGGGCTGGCCTGCCGAGATGGGACGCGCCGCCGGCCACGCGAAGTCGTTGTCACCTTCGACAACCTTCGCTGACGGGTTGCGGCCCAGCAGGACGGCCAGCTTCGTTTGCGTGGTACCCACCAGCATCCGCAGCGCCGGCAGTTGAGCGTCCAGTGCATTGGCCTCGGCGCGTGCACGGTCCAGGTCGAATGCGCTGGCCTGGCCCTCGCGCAGGCGGCTTTCCACCCGGGCCGCGGTCTGGCGCTGCGCGGCAGCCAGGGCCTGCACGATGCGCAGCCGTTCCTCGGCACTGCGCAGCACGAAGTACTGCCGCCCCACTTCGCTCGCCACGAGCAGGCGGGCCCCATGGACGCCTGCGGCTGCGGCGGCGGCATCGGCCCGCGCCGCGTCACGCGCCGCACGAACGCCACCCGCGAGATCGATCTCCCAGGCGAGGTCCACACCTGCGCGCAGCACACGCGTGTCCGGCATGCCTTGCTTGACCGGTTCAGGAACTCCGCTTTCGCTGCGCGATGCCGAAGCCTGCAGGCTCACCGTGGGCCACAGCCGGGACGCCTGCGCGTCGGCTCCGGCGCGCGCCTGCCCGACGCGCTGCAGCGCCATGGCCACATCCTGGTTCGCGGACAAGGCTTCCTTGACGAGCCGCGCGAGCGTGGCGTCGCCAAAGCCGTCCCACCAGGCATCGTCGGGGGCCGATGCAGCGGGGGCAGCAGCTTTCTCGTTCGAGAAGTTGACCGCCAGCGGCACGGACGGGGATGGCGCCTGAGGCGCCGGGGTGGAGCATGCGGCCAGGATCAAAACCGACAAGGCGGCCGCCGCAGCAGGCGTCATGGAAGAAGGCTTCATTTCTTCATTTAGTGGACTTTCGTGTCCATTAAGTGTAGCCGAATATAATGGACTGTCAAGTCCATAAATGTGGACCGATGGCACAGGCTCAGATCTCGTTCGGCCTTGACCCGTTGCCCAAGAAGCCACGCAAGGAGCCCTCCTCGACGAAATGAACCAAGTGTTACTTGGGCTGAGCTGGTGGCGCTGATCCAGTCGCACGCACGCGGCGCGCACTGGCGCTGGGCGGCCGACCGGGTCGAGCAGATCAAGGCCAGCATCCGGGCCAAGGTCGAGCACCCGTTCGCGCAATCAGGTAACAGCTGTTCGCGCTGAGCAACCTGTGGATGGCGCGCCGCGCGGCTCCAAGCTGCCCTACCGCGCCGATCAGCGCTGTAGGGCAGGTTTTGCAGACCTACTTAGGGGGAAGTACTTGCAAGCTCGTCAGGCTTCATACCCATCTGCGTACCCTCCCCTTGTAAGCCTCGTACTCAGCCCCGAATAGAGACGCCAACACACGTTCTTCCGGAATGATCTGGAACCGAGTGATGTAAAGCACGAACACGACAACCCACAGGACAGCGAACGGATTCGCCAGAAACACTGCCCACGCCAACAGGGTCAGCAAGAGCCCGACATACATGGGATTGCGCGTGTACCGGTACACGCCTTGGACGACCAACGAGGACGCCAAGCTTGCCTTGACCGGGTTCACCGTGGTCTTGGCGCGCCGAAACGCAATTATTCCGGCGATGCTGATGCCTTGGCCGACGCACAACAAAACGACGGCGCAGAGCACGCGGGCCGGATAGGGAATCTGCACAAGGCCCGCGACGGCTGGCGTCAGCCACATGAGAAGGGCTAGGACAAGCGCCACGACCGGGGGCGGAACCTTCAGTTCAAGCACGCTCATAACACTCACTCCATGATGAGGCCTGGCGCCCCGGCATGACCCGCCACGCACACACCTGACTGGCGGTAAGACTTGCGGATCGCGCCCTCGCCGGGATTGCCCTTCTGGCGATAGCCCGCGGCAACCGGAGAAGGGAATCCATGCCCTCAAACCACCATCGATTGCTGGGCGAAGATACCCGCCATCGCGCCCTGCGATGATGCCTGGGTGACCGATGGCAAGAAGGGCGTGGCGAGGTCGCCGGCGGCGTAGATGCCGGGCATGCTGGTTTGGCGGCGCTCGTCGACCTTCAGGACGATGCCGGTCGGCGTATCCACCGTGTCGAGGCCCAGTGATTCATGCAGGCTTGCGGACGGCTTGGTGCGCGGATGGGCGAACAGGATGTCGACCGCGATACTGCGGCGGGTATCGAGATTGACGGTGGTGACATGGCCCTTGGGATGGGCGATCTCGACGATCCGGCCAAGGGCGACAGGTATGTTGCGGCGCGCCAGATCGGCCTGGATATCGGGCGGAATCTCGTGGCCGTCGGCGAAGACAGTCAATTTTTCGGTCCAATGTTGGAACAGCTTGGCCTGATTGTGCGATTGCGGGCCGGACCAGACGAGGCCCCAATGCTGGCCGGCGACTTCAAAGCCGTCGCAATAGGGGCAGGGCACGACGGACGTGCCCCAGCTTTCGGCAAAGCCCGGAACATCGGGCATCTGGTCGGCGACGCCATAGCTCAGGATCAGGCGGCGCGCCCCAAGGCTTTCGCCGTCGCCAGTGAGGACGGAGAAATGGTCGATGGCGCCGGAGACGCTGTCGGCCCGGGCATTGACCAGCTTGATCGAGGGATAACGCGCCAGCTGCTGCCGCGCCTCGGCCAGGATGTCCAGCGGTGGCTTGTGATCGTGGCCGAGCAGGCCATGCGAGTGGCCGGCGAAGCGATTGCGCGGCAGGCCGGTATCGAGAACGGTGACCTTGCGTCGGGAACGGCCGAGCTGCAGGGCGGCGGCGAGGCCGGCAAAGCTGCCGCCGATGATGATGACGTCATTCATGGTGATGGGCTCCGTGTCGTGGATGGAGGGAGGTGGTCTGCGCATGGCTGTGGGCAAAGGCAGCCGCGAGGGCACCGAGGGTGCGGGAGTCTGCACGAGGGGTGTCGAGCACGCCGACAGCACGGCCCATGCCGCGAGCGACAGGAGGCGGATTGCCCCGGGGAGCCGGCCCGCGGCTGCTCCAGGAGGAGGAAGTCATGGGTCGTTTGTTTATTGGACTACAAGTACAGTAATATGCGACGGATATAGTAAACTGTCAAGTCCAATTAATACTCCGCGAGTCCGCCATGCTTGATGGCCCGCTGCCGAACTCTTGTGACTATAGTGAACTGTCAAATCCAATAAATCTGCCCATGGACCGTCCCCTAGCTCCCGCTCCCAAGCCCCAACGCGGGCGGCCCCGCGATCCCGAGCGCGTCCGGCGCATCCTGGAAGCGGCGCAAAGGCACTTCAACGAGCATGGCCTGGAGCGTGCCAGCGTGGATGCCATCGCCGCGGACGCCGGTGTGTCCAAGATGACCGTGTACAACAACTTCGGCTCCAAGGAGAGGCTGTTCCAGGCGGTCGTGCGCGACAGGACGGCGCCGGTGGTGGCTGGCGTCCCGGGCGCCGAGGCGCTGGACCCGGACCAGCCGGAGAAGGCGCTGCTGGCGATCGGGGCCCGGTTTCTCGCGCTGGCGCGCGGGGACGACGCCCTGGGCGCGTTGCGCTCTGTCTACGGCGTCGCGGGGGCGCAGTCGGAAGCCTGCCGTGCGTTCTACAAGGAAGGCCCGGAGCGTGTGACCGGCGAGCTGGCTGCATACCTGCGCCGTGCCCACGCGGCGGGCACGCTGAAGGTGCGGAATCCGCTTCAGGCAGCGGACCTGTTCCTGTCAATGTTCCTGGGCTCCGGGCACTTTCGCGGACTGCTGAAGCTCGAGATGCCGGATTCCCGGGAAAACAGGGCTCTTCTGCGCGAGGCCGTACGGGTCTTCATGGCGGCCTACGGCGCGTAGGCTCCACCATGCGGCCGGAGGTCGCGAGCACGCGCGCCGGCGTGGACGCCATCGCGGCGACATCTCCATGTTTACATCGCTAGCCGTGTTCCTGATCTGATCGAGGACGGCGCCAACGAGTTGGCTGGGGCGTTTCGGCTACTGATCGAGCGATTGCTGGATCACCTCAAGGACCTGGACCGCCAAGTCGGAGAGCTCAAGGCGAAGATCCAGGCATGACTGCTTGACAGCCCGCCCGTACAACGACGACATCAGTGAGAATGAACCACCGATTGCTCAGGCGATCAAGAAGTGTTGGCAAGACAGGTCAGACCGTGATTGGCGAAGCCCGCCCCGCGCGTGGCACCTTGAGTGCGTGCAAGCGATGGAGAAGCCAGTCAGCAAATCCCATCAGGGACCGCGGCGCCAAAAGCGCTGCACCAAAGTCCGGATGTACGGGTGCAATCTTTACCTTCGAGCCGCGGCGAACTGAGAGCCTGGCATAGGGGGCGTCCATGTATGTACGCACGGTGATCCCGTCTTGACGACGGCCCGTTGAGCTTCGCTGACTGGATCAATCTCATGATGGCCGCGGCACGCTGGCCGGTCGCTTCCTTCCTCGTACCGCCGCATGGAAGTCCCCAGGGCCGCCGGCATCAGGAGTCGGCCTTGAAGCCGGAGGCCTTCACCAGCTGGCCCCAGCGCTGATGTTCGGACTGCAGCCGCGCAGCGATCTTGTCCTGCGGCAGGGTGAGCGAGTTGTATTCGGCGGCTTCGAGCGTGGTCTTCACCGAGGGCGTGCCGATCGCCGCGTTGAGCGCCTCGGCGACCTGCTTCTGCACGGCCGGCGGGGTCTTGGCGGAGGCGACGAAGACGAACATCTCGCTCAGGGTGAGCGTCTGGAAGCCCGATTCCTTGAAGGTGGGCACATCCTTCAGCGAGTCGACGCGGGAGTCGCCCGAGTGCGCCAGGATGCGCACCTTGCCACCTTTGTGCGGCTGGATCAGCAGCGGCAGCGTCGTGAAGACCGCGGACACCTGGCCGCCCATGGCGTCGGTAAGTGCAGGGGCACCGCCCTTGTAGGGAATGTGCTGCAGCGGCACGTTGGACACGCGGCCCAGTTCCATCGCTATGAAGTGCATGGCTGTGCCAGCACCCGGCGTACCGTATTGCGCCTTGCCCGGGTTCGCCTTGCACCAGTTCACGAAATCAGTCACCGTCTTCACGCTCGCGGGAACCGCGGGACCGACAGCCAGCCCGAACTGGAAGTCGCAGGCTGTGGCAATGGGAGCCAGGTCCTTGATCGTGTCGATGCGAAGGTTGCTGTAGATGTGCGGGTAGATCGTCAACGTACCGGCCGGAGCCAGCAGGACGGTACTGCCGTCGGCCGGAGCGGCCATGAGCGCGTCGATGGCAATGCGGCCGCCGGCGCCAGCCTTGTTCTCCACCAAGGCTGTATAGCCCGAGCTGCGCATGGCGGTGCCGATCGCGCGCGCCACGGTGTCGGGGGCGCCTCCAGGGGGAAAGCCCACGAGCATGGTGAGCTTCCTTTCGTCGGCGGCGCGCACGAGGGCCGGCGCGAGCCCCGCGGCTGCGGCAGCCGCGATCAGGGAGAGGGTCTGTCTGCGGGTGGTCATGCTCGTCTCGCTCGGGTAAAGGTGGAGGAAGGGGTTTTTTCGACGTTGTTGTCGGCGTGATTGTTGGCGCTGGATCCGGAACACGCAGTTCCCGCGGGAACCGAAGGTTTCAGTCAATCACCCGACCGGGGTTCAGCAGGTTGCCGGGGTCGAGCACCTGCTTGAGCTTGCGCAGCAGCGCGAGTTGCGACGGATTGCGGGTCGTGGCCAGAAAAGGCTTCTTCAAGAAGCCGATGCCGTGCTCGGCACTGAGGGTGCCGTCGCGGCCCGCCAGTTCGCCGTAGACCACGTCGTCGACGGCGTGGTGCCGCTCGAGCGGGTGCGGCCCCGTCATGAGGTGGATGTTGTTGTCGCCAAGGTGTCCGAAGAAGAGGTGCTCCGCGTCGGGAAACTCGGCCTGCATGCGCTTGCTGACGCGCTCGATGTACGAAGTGGTTTCCGACCACGGCAGCCCGACGTCGAAGTTCACGGTGGGCTTGTAATGCGAAAGCAATTCAGGGATGCACTGTCGCAGCCGCCAGAAATCTTCCGCATCCGACAGGCTTGCGGCGATCGCGCAGTCCGTGACGAGCTCGCGCTCCACGGCCTGTTCCAGGGCCGCCTGCACGGCGTCTTCCACGGACTGTCCTGTCGCCCCCGCCGCTTCGAGCAACACGTACCACGAAGCGTCGGACTCCAGCGGCCGGCGCGCGCCCCCGTGGCGCACCGCCGCCTCGACGAATGCAGCGCTCATGAATTCGTAGGCCTGAAGGACGGGACCCAGACTGCCCTTCAGGTCGCGCAGCAGGCGGGCCACTGCGTCCAGGTTCGCAACGGCGGCGAAGGCCGTCACGGCTGGGCCCGGCGGAGGCTGCAGTTTCAGGACAAGCCGCGTAACAATGCCCAGAGTGCCCTCCGCCCCGATGAACAGAAAGCGCAGGTCCAGGCCGGAGCTGTTCTTCACCAGCCGCGTCATGGAATCGAGCACGGTGCCGTCGGGCAGCACGGCCTCGACGCCGAGCACCGAGTCGCGCATCGTGCCATAGCGCAGCACGCGATCGCCGCCTGCATTCGTGGAAGCATTCCCACCGACCTGGCAACTGCCGCGGGCGCCAAGGTCCACCGGAAAGAACCAGCCGGCTTCGCGCGCAGCACGCTGCACCTGTTCCAGCGTGGCGCCCGCCTGTACGATCATGATGCCCTCGAGCTCTTCGATTTGCTCGATGGCGCTCATCCGCTCCAGGTTGATCACGACGTCGCCATCAGCGGGGACGGCACCGCCGGCCATGCCGGTCAGTCCGCCCTGCACCGTCATGCGTGCACCGGACCCGGTGCAGCGCCGAACGACGGCGGCCACCTCCTCGGTACTGCGGGGGCGCTCTACGGCTTGGGGTGTGCCGCGGGTGAGGCCGCTCCAGTCGGCCAGGTACTTCTCGTCAAAGGTCATGGCGGCTCACTCGGCAGCGACGGCCGGGGCCGGTGTGGCACCCTTGGAACCCATTTCGGCGGCACGCTCCGGGCCGCCGTAGCCATCGATCATGCGGCGCTGGTCCGCCTTGCACAGGGCATCCATCGCCTCCGGATCGCAGATGCGGCGCAATTCCGCTTCCATGTCGCGCAGCACCGCCGCGTAGGCGCGGTCGCCGGCGAGGTCCTTCAGTTCCTCCGGATCGCTCTCCAGATCGAACAGTTCGGGCTGGTAGCGGACATAGTAGTGGTACTTCCAGCGACCCTTGCGCACCATGAAGCCGGCGGTGTTGCTGCCGGCGGCGTGGTATTCGCTGAAGACCACGCGCTCGGGCTCGGCGGGGGTCGCGGCGACTTCCTGGAGCGACCGGCCGGGGCGGCCGTCCATCAGCGGCGCGGGATCCACCCCGGTCGCCTGCAGGATGGTCGGGAAGAGGTCCAGCAGGTCGACGGGCGTTTGGCAGACGCCGCGCGGCATACCTGGACCAGCAGCCAGCATCGGGATGGTCACCGACTCCTGGTAGAGCGTGGACTTGCCCCACAGGCCGCGGGCGCCAAGGTTGTCGCCGTGGTCGGACGTGTAGACAACAAGCGTGTTTTCTGCCAAGCCGCTCTCTGTGAGTGCCTGCAGGATGCGGCCGACGTTGTGGTCGAGGAAGCTGCACAGCCCGTAGTAAGCGGTGATCGCCTGCCGCCGCTCCTCAGGGCTTTTGAAGTTCTCCTCGTTGAGCTCGAAGTCGGCGTACTGCTGCACCCAGGGATGGCGTCGATAACCCGAGGAAGGCAGCAGTTTCGACGGGGGCAATTCGATTCCGTCGTACATGTCGTAGAAGTTCGCGGGCGCGATCAGAGGGAAGTGCGGCGCGACCAGTCCCACGTAGAGCGCGAAGGGCTGCGTGTTCCGCCGCGCGGCGTCGCGCAGCCACTGCACCGTGCGCTCGGTGACCGCCTCGTCGTACTGCGTGTAGGGCGAGTCGCCACGGCCGATCCTGTCGCCCAACATCCGCTTGCCTTGGCCGCGCTTGATGTAAGGGTCGCGGATGGACGCCCACACCATGCCGTAGCCGCCGACCACGTGCATCGGAAGGTGCTCCACGTCGAAGCCTGCAGGATCACCTTCCTGGCGATAGTGCAGTTTGCCGACGCTCTCCACGCGGACCTCGCGCTCCTGCAGGAGGTGGCCCCAGCCCTGGAGCTGACCGTAGTAGGGGGATGCGTTGTCCCACAGGCGCGCCTGGTGCACGCGGCGACCCGTGGCGAAGGCGGCGCGCGCGGGAACGCAGATGGGGCTCGGGGTATACGCGTTGGCAAAGCGTGTGCCGCGCGCTGCCAGGGCGTCGAGGTTCGGCGTCCGCACGGTGGGGTTTCCGCTGCACCCCATGTACCTGGGGTCGTGCTCGTCGCTCATGATCACGAGAACGTTTTGGGCGGTCATTCGGGTTTCCTTGCTGGCCTGCCTGGCCGGTGTTTGAGAGCCCGATGTTGCACTCGGGGGCCGGCGTTATCAGTTCCCCGGGGAACACATGCCACAATCCCCACGGATGAGTCCGGCCCGCACCCAGGAGCGAAAGGAAAGCCGCGCGATCAGCCGGCGGCTGGCTGAGGCGTTCCTTCACAGGCTTGGGCTTGCCGAGGCTGCCGTGCAGCAGGTTTCCGAAGGAGTCACGGTGTTGCGAGCCGGGGAGCCGGTGGACCGCCTGCCGATGGTGGTCAGCGGCCGCCTCGACAGCGTGCTTCATCTCCAGGGCGACGACGGTTCGTTCATCATTCCGGTGTCCTTCGGCGCCGGCGAAGTGGTGTTTCTGTCTCAGCTGTTCTCGCGTCAACCGAGCTTCGTGGATGTGGTGGTCGGCGAATCTGCAGCTCTGCGGTGGCTACCGGTCTCGGACCTGGAGCGATTGCTGCTCGCGGACGCCGAGTTGATGGTCGAGCTGGTTCGCTTTCTCGTGCAGCGCCTGCGCGAGGTGCAGTCGCGAGAACGCGCTTGGCTGGAGCGCGGAGTGCATGAGCGAGTCTGCGCCACGCTCGCGAGGCTGGCCCATCAGCAGGCTCCGGGGCCGGACGGAACTGTTTCCATCGCTGCGACGCATGAAGAGCTTTCGGCGCGCAGTGGTGTCAGCCGCCCCAAATTGTCGCAAGAGCTGAAACGCCTGGAAATGGCCGGCCGCTTGAGGCTGGACCGTGGGAGCATCCGCATCATCGATCTAGCGGATCTGTTCGATCCGACGGATTAGCGGCTCACCGTTTCTTCTGGAACTGACGGCGCTTCACGCAGCACCGTGCGAAAGCCCACGTGCGAGGTCGGGAGGTCGGCTTCCTGCGGATGGCGCGCTGCCGCCCGATAGCGCACGCAGTAATCCGCTGCGCAAAGGAACGATCCTCCCTTGATGACCATGAGTTCGCCCGGCCGCGAGTCTTCGGCCGCGCTTCTCGGCGCGCCCGGGTCGCCGTTGCCGTGCGGCTGGCGCGGTCCCGTATAGCGGTCGCGGGTCAACTCCCACACGTTTCCGATCATGTCGAACAGGCCGTACCCGCTGGCCGGGAAGCACGCCACCGGTGCCAGTGCGATATGGCCGTCCTCTGCCGAATTCACGTCGGGGAACAGGCCTTGCCAGTAGTTGGCCACGGGCCGCCCGCGGGGATCCCTCGGTTCGCGATCCACCAGCTCCGGGCTGCCGCCTCCGCGCGCAGCGTATTCCCACTCGGCCTCCGTCGGTAGGTCGCGTCCCAGCCAGCGCGCGTAGGCCAGGGCGTCCGCGTAGGTCACGTGCACCACCGGTTCATTGGGCTGTGCGCGAACCGTGCTGTCGCGGCCTTGCGGAAAGCGCCAGTCGGCCCCACGCTGCCAAACCCACCAGTCGTTGTCCCGCCGCTGAACTCCGCGCGGCGGCGCGCGGAACACCGCAGCCGCTCCTTCGCGCTCTGCCTGCGTCACATACCCGGAGGCCTTCACGAAGGCTGCGAATTGCGCGTTGGTGACCTCCGTGCGATCCATCCAGAAAGCCGGAACGCGGAGAACTTCGCCGGTTGGCCGCTCGTCGGCGTACCCAGTGCGCGACCCGAGCTGCACGCTTCCAGCCGGGATGCGGACCATGCCTGCATGCCTGTCGGAGCCGAGACCCGCTGGCGTCCCGTTTCCGTTCAAACACGATGGCGACGAAGAAGCGGGCGACCGGGGCGCACCCGCAGCGGCCAGCCCCGCCAACACGCCCACCGCAGAGACCAGTGCTGCCGACACAATGCCGGCTGCAGCCAGCCGCCATCCGACTGAACGCAGGCGTGTCATTGGCGTCACAGCGCTGCTGGGTCACGCTTCGCAGCAGGCGGAGTTGCTGGTACCAGGACTCCGTTGGCACCGACGTAGCGGTCCCACTCCTTCTTCAGCGCGTCAACAATGTCCGGCCGTTCTGCAGCCCGGTCGCGCGTCTCGCCGCGATCATCGTTCATGTTGAACAGGCGCCACGGCAAGTCAGCATACGTGGCTGCCGGCACGCCGGGGACCGTCGAGCGGCTCAACTTCCAGCCGTCGTCGCGATGCACATAGCCCTGCCCCATGTACTCCAGCGCGATGGTCTCCAGCGGCGCGCGCAGTTGCGGGGAACTGGCGTCGGACTGCAATGCATTGCGCAACGACACCCCGGAGATGGGCACGATCTCACGGCCTGCGTAGTTGCCCCGAGGGATAGGCACGTTCGCGATGTCCAGGAACGTCGGCAGCAAGTCCTTCGCCAGCGTTGCGGCGACAAGGGGCCGGCGCGGCTGCGCGGCGCCCGGCATCTTGATGATGGCAGGCACGCTCACCGCCCCTTCAGCGCCCGTGAACGTCTTCCACAGCCGGAACGGCGCCGCACTCACTTCCGCCCAGCGCTCGCCGTAAGCGATCGTGGATCCAGGACGGCCGATGCTCGCAAGATCGGTGCTCGCCGTCACGTTGGCGCCGGCCGCCGGGTTGCTGTCCGAGCCGTTGTCGGACATGAAGAAGATCAGTGTGTTGTCGTACTGGCCGGTGTCACGCAGATACTTCACAAGCCGCCCGATGTTGCCATCGAGGTTGCTCACCATTGCGGCATAAACCTCCATCGCGCGGGCCTGACGCGCACGCTCCCCGTCGGTGAGTTCCGACCAGCGCTTCTTGCCGGAGCCTCCCTGGGAAACGCTCTGCATGCCGGGGTTTTCGACGAACCCCTGCGGCAGCACGCCCAGCTGCTTCATGCGCTCGATGCGGCGCGTCCGGATCACATCGTATCCCTCGTCGTAGCGCCCCTTCTGCGCAGCGATGTCCTCGTCGGGCGCCTGCAACGGCCAGTGCGGCGCTGTGTAGGCCGCATACGCGAAGAAGGGTTTGCCATCGCCGCGGTTGCTTTCGATGTACGAGATGAGCTTGTCGGTGTAGGTCTTGGTGGAATAGAAATCGGCCGGCAACTTCGTCGCCGGGAATGCGACATCGTCCTCGGTGTACGTGGTGGTGTCGTACCGGGTCGGGAGGCGGCCCGCAACGGGCGCGAAATGCGCGCCGGCGCCGTCGAGCAGCGCGAACGAACGCTCGAAGCCCTTCTTGTTCGGGAAGGACGCGGGCCGGAATCGGGAACTGCCGCCCGTCGGCGTGGATGCGAACTCGTAAGCGAGGTGCCACTTGCCCGTCATGTACGTGTGGTAGCCGGCGTCGCGCAGCACCTGCGGCATCGACAGCGCGCTATCGAGCAGGTGCCCCGCGTAGCCGTCTGGCACGCCGTCGTAGCTGAAGGCCACGCCGAAGGGCGCGTTCTTCGCGGCGATCAGGGCGGTGACATTGTTTTCCATCGCGCCGAGCCCCACGCGATGGCTGTCGGCGCCCGACATGAGCATTCCGCGTGTGGGGGAACAAGCCGGCGATGCGTAGAACCGCGTGAGCACGCGTCCGTCGCCCACCAGCGCGTCCAGGTTTGGCGTCGGGATCTCGCTGCCAAAGGCACCAATGTCCGAATACCCCATGTCGTCTGCCACGATGAGGAGAATGTTCGGCTGCATCGGCGCGGCAGTTTCGGCTTGCGCCGCGGTACTGACCATCGGACCGCCACCTCCGCCGCCTCCGCCTCCGCCGCAGGCCGCTAGTGCCGAAGTCGCGAGTGCGGCAAGTGTGAGGTGGCGTAGCCACCGGGAAAGATTAGTGCGTCGATTCATCAGCGTCTCCAGTGCTTCTTTATGGAATGGCAGCAGGGCAAGTGGCGAAGAAATGATTCAAACTGAACCAGCGCCGTGCGGACAAGCCCAATAGGGGCCGGCGCCTTACCGTTGCGGCATGTCCTCGATGCCGTAGCCCAGCTTCACGCTGGCATCTGCGGGGATCGAAGGCATGGTTTCGTTCCATGCTTCCCATTGCTGGCGCATCCTGACCAGTCGTCCCGGTTCGCCTTTAGCCAGATTGGCACGCTCACGCGCGTCGGAGACGACGTTGAACAGGTAGTCGTGGCTGTCCACGCGCAGGTATTTCCAGTCGCCGTCGCGCAGCGCGCGCTGGCCGCGATGCTTCATGCGCCAATAGAGAGGTCGCGCGAACTGCTCATGGGGCGCTTGCAATACCCGTCGCAGCGACACGCCATCGAGCGGGTACTCCGCGTCCGGCTTTGCACCGGCCACGTCCAGCATGGTGGCCGACCAGTCCATCGTCATGCAGTGCTGTGCGCTCACGCTCCCGGCGGGGATGCCAGCGGGCCAATACGCGATCCAGGGCACGCGGATGCCACCTTCGGTGAGGTCCATCTTGCCGCCCACCAGCGGCCAGTTGTCCGAGAAGCGCTCGCCGCCGTTGTCGCTAGTGAAGACCACCAGCGTGTCGCGCTCCAGGCTGTGGTGGCGCAATGCGTCCATCACCCCGCCGATTCCTTCGTCCATGTGGTGGATCATGCGGCGGTAGGTATGAATGTTGCCGCCGTGCAGGTGAAAGAGGTTGTCCTTCACGTCCGGCGCCAGGTGCGCATCGTCACGCGTCTCCCAAGGCCAGTGCGGCGCCGTGTAGTGGATGCTCAAGAAAAACGGGTTGCGTGCGCCCGCCATACGATCTATGTAGTCGACTGCGCGGCGGGACAGCAGATCGGTGAGGTAACCCTCTTGCGGTGCCTGCACATCGCCCAACCAAAGATCGTGCCGCCCGCCGGGATTGCAGTGCGTCCAGTAATCCACGCCGCCCGAAAGAGGACCAAAAAACTCCTCGTAGCCGGATTGCAGCGGCCCGAAGTCCGGGGGATTGCCCAGGTGCCACTTGCCGATTAATGCGGTGCGATACCCGGCTTCCTTCAGGAGCGATGCGACAGTAGGATGGCTTGGCGGCAAGCCGAGTCGCTGCGCCGCACCTCCATGAAGCGGCTCCTCGCCCGCACCGCGCAACCGGTACTGGTACCTTGCGGTCGCCAGTGCAAAGCGCGTGGGAGAACACACGGGCGAGTTGGAATAGCCGTCGGTGAATCGGACCCCGCCTGCCGCCAGTTGATCGAGAACGGGCGACACGGCGCCGAAAGCAGCATCACGCCCCCCGTAGCAGCCGAGGTCGGCGTAGCCAAGATCGTCGGCGACGATGAAGATGATGTTCGGCTTCACCTTACGCGATCCTGTGCGTCATTCGCTAGCCTTGAATCCGGTCGCCTTCACCAGGGCCGCCCACCGGGCGCTTTCCGATGCGATGGTCTCTTCGAACGTCGCGATAGAGTCGTTTGGCACGTCGAAGTTGAGGGCCTCGAGCCTCGCGCGGTATGCGGGATCTGCTTGCGCCTTCAGAGCGGCGGCTCGGACCGCTTCGAGGACCGCGGGCGGGGTGGCGGCTGAAGCAAACAGCCCGAACCAGATCGTGGTACCAAGGTCCTTGTAGCCAAGCTCCGCCAGCGTCGGCACGCCCGGCAGATAACGTGACCGCTTGGGGCTTGTCACGGCTATCGCATTCAGCTTGCCTTCCTTGATGTGTGGCACCGCGGCAGCGAGCTGGGTGAACCCCAGGGGAACCTGTCCGCCCAGAATGTCCGTGACCTGGGGCGCAGAACCCTTATAGGGAACATGGATCATGTCTGCCTTGAGCCGCTCGTTCAGTTGGTAGCCGAGGAAGTGCGACGGCGTGCCAGGGCTGAAGGAAGCGTATGCAGCCTTGTTGGACGGGTCCTGGATCCATTTGGCCAGTTCGGCGAAATTCTTGGCCGGCACAGACGGGTTGGTGACCAGCACGAGAGGCGCCTCGACACCCTTGAGAACCGGTTTGAAGTCGCTCGGCTTCCAGCGCAGCTGCGAAAACGCCGCGGGATTGATGGCCATCATCGACTGCGTGCCGATCCACAGCGTGTGGCCGTCCGCCGGTGCCTTCAGCGCCGCCTCGGCGCTCAGGTTGCCGTTTGCCCCGGGGCGGTTCTCCACCACGAAAACTCCGCCTGTCACCTTGCCGAGTTGGTCTGCGAGTGCCCGGGCAAACGGGTCGAGGGCGCCGCCGGCCGGAACACCGACCAGCAGCGTCACAGGCTTGCTCGGCCATGACTGCTGGGCCATCGCCGAGGGCAGCAAGCAGGTGCCGGCCGCCAGCAGCAGCACCGAGAGTGCGCGACGTGTCAGTGCCGCGTCGCAAGTCGTGGGGGTCATGCGCATGAATGCTCCTTGTGTCAGCGGCAAACGAAGTTCGCCTCTTGTTCGATGCTGCCCGTGCCGATGTACTGGGCCGTCTTTGGAAAGGGGCACAAGGGGCGCGTGCGGCCGGGCCATGGCGTGTTGTTCGGCGCAGTTCCGACGATGCGATCGGGTGCGCTTCCCTGTTCAACCCACTTCACCACGGAAGCGAACGCGTCGATGTTGCTCGTGGAAGGGCCACCGCCACAGTGCTGCGCCCCCGGCATCATGAACAGCCGCGCGAACGCTTGTGTCTTGCTGAAGTCGAAAGAAGATCCACCGTTCACTGCATTCAGGCTCTGGTAGTAGTCCACCATGGCCAGCGGAGAGAAGGGTCCGCCCGTCTGCGGCTGGTAGATGACCAGCTTGCCGCCCCGTGAACGGAACTTCGACAAATCGGTCGACGCAGTCTCGTAGAGGTCGTATCCCGACACGGGGAAGGCGGGCGTGGTCCTGTGCATGCTGGCGACGTACAGGTCCAGGTCCAAGTTCATCAGGTAGTTGGTGAGAGCCTCATTCGCCACGGGAGAGGGCATCACCGGGGGCGTTGGCACCACTACGGTTGCTGCAGCGCCACCACGGGCAGCCGTGTACGCGTTCGCCGTGTTCACTGCGGTCGCCAAGTTGGTCTGGAAGTTGCCAAGATTCCAGGTTCTCCATCCGCCAGCGATGTTCGTCGACGCAGGCGAATTGCAGTCGGTCGCGCTGGTGCAGCCTGCGATGCCCGGGTCCCACATCCAGCCCGTGTAGGGGCGCGCCCCGGTCGGCGTAACTGGCCCAGCGTAGAACTTCTTGATCGTGCTGATCTGGTCCGTGGTCAGGCACGCCGCCGTCTTGCCTGCCGTACATTGGACTGCATCGAGGTGCGGCGTCACAACGGGCGTGGTGCACAGCAGCGGCTGGTTCACCATGCCGTCGACGAGCCCGTCCAGCGCATCACAGGCGTTGAGCACTGCTTTCGAGACCAGTTGCAGGTCTTGGTTCGTGTACGTGTTGTTGGCGAGTGGCACGCCGTTCATCGAGTAAACGCCCATGTTCTTCGCGAGATCGCCGAAGATCTGGGACACGTAGACGGACTTTGCCGTCACCGATGCAAACCGCAAGGCAGGGTCGCCGGACACGACGCCGTCGAACTGTTCGGGCAGCCGCTGCGTGACCATCAGTGCCTCCCGGCCGCCCATCGAGCAGCCCTCGAAGTAGGAGTACTCAGTGGCCTTGTCTTGATAGGTCGCAATAAAGCCCTTGGCGAGCTTTGTCGTGAGTTCGATCGCGCGATATGCGAAGTCGGTGCGCGCTTGGAAATCCGTGCCGAACGCACCTGCCGAAGCGGCCATGTCATCGGTATTCACGTCGTTGTCGTGGCCCGAATCGTTCGCAGCAGTGGCATACCCGTCGGCGAGATGCCCCGTCGTGTTCGGAATGCTGCCGTCCAAACCGCCACCACCTGGCATGTAGAAGCGCCCATTCCACGCGGTGGGCAGTCGCACCTGCCATTTGATTGCGTAGTTCTGTTCCTTGCCAGGGGAACTGTCAGCGCCCCGGCGTTCATTGATGGTCCCGAGCAGGTTGCAGTGTTCGGGTATCTGGCCGGCTGCGGCGACAAGGGTTGCGGATGTCACCTTGACGTTTCTTGGAAACAGATCCAAGTTGCTGACCTGCATCGGGAGAGCTGCGCACGTATCGGCACTCGGAGCCTCGTAGGCTTGAATCGACGCAGTGAGCTTCATGTTGGCCGGCAGCGGCGTCGTACCGTGGCGCAGCGTCACTGTATCTTCGGGCGTCGCCTTCGCACTGCCAGGCAGGCTTCCGATGCGGACGATACCGTCGATCACGGATACACCGGTGCCCGCATCGGAGACGCGCGCAACCGCGGAGGAGTAGGCATGCGGGCCATTGATGACCTGGACCTTGTAAACGGACTCCACCATCCCGCCGTCGACCGCCGTGTCGCTGACCTTCTCCAGCAGCGTGACGCCTGGCTGCGAACTCGTGTCACCACCGGTGTTACCGCCCGTGCCGCCCACCACGATGCTTCCGCCGCCACCGCTGCCACCGCCGCCACAAGCCACCAGCGCCCACGCGAGGAAGGCAGAACCCGAAACAAGCCTCACCCGCGCGAGGCGGCGTCGCCAATGATCGTTCACTCGATGTCTCCTTCAGCTTCGAGCTGGGGGCGCTCGTTGCAGCAGAATCTATGACGCGCGTCAATACTTCATAAAATGAAGTAGCCTTAGGGTTTGCACCACCCGACTACGAACAGCAATGGATCGATCGAAGGACCTGTTTCTGTTCCGGTTGAACCGGCTGGCCGCCACGGCAGGCCGGCCACTGATCAGGCTGTGCGAAGGGCAGTTCGGCATTACGCGGCGCGAATGGCGCCTGATCGTCATCCTCGCGCAGGACGGCCCACAGCTCTCCACGGGCCTCGCAAACCGGGCGAGCATCGAACCCGCCCGCACCTCGCGCGCCATTACCGCCTTGGTCGAGAAGGGCCTCGCCACGCGCGTGCCCCGGTCCAGCGATCGACGTTTTGTCGAGGTCGTTTTGACCGACGAGGGACGGAAGGTCTACGAGTCCCTGTATCCCGACGTCGAGGCAATCAATCGCGCGCTGCTCTCGGGATTGTCCGAGCCCGAACGGGAGCAACTCGCCAAGACGTTCAGGACGCTGGAAGACGCGGCCATGAGGCTTCCGGAATCAATGCCCAACCTGCCGAAGACAAACAGGCGGCGCATGCACTTGTGACGGCGCGCTGACGGGGCCTCCGGCGCAGGACATGTTGCTCGAACCGTCTGGGCGCTGCTTGCGCACGGCCGCGAGTTCCAGGCAGGGTACGCCATAGCGTAGAGAGGCCGTCACAGCACCCAGAACGACGACTTCACCTTCTCGCCAAACGGAAGGCGCTGGCACCATCGAGTGACCTTACCGCTGGACTGCATGGCCGCCGCTCGTGGTCAGTGTGAGTGGCCAGCCCTTGCGCTGGAACGTCTGTGCTTTGCCGCCGCGTTTACGATGGGGCGACCGAACACGATGGCCTTCGGCCTACTCCAGCGCGCCACCTATGGAACTCCGCCAACTCCGTTATTTCGTGAAGGTCTGCGAGCTGCGCAGCATGGGCCGCGCCGCCATTGAGCTCGGCGTGGTGACATCGGCCCTGAGCCAGCAGATCAGCCGCCTGGAGAGCGAACTCAGTACTCGACTGCTGCAGCGCGGCAGCACCGGCGTCAGCCCCACCGACGCGGGCGTGGCCTTCCTGCAGCAGGCCCAGCTTACGCTGCGCCATGCTGACGAGGCGGTGCGCGCGGCGCAGGAGGCGCGCTTGTCCGGCCATGTGAGCGTGGGCCTAGCGCCGACCACGGCCTCGGTGCTCGGCCTGCCGCTGATCCAGGCGATGCGTTCGCGTTACCCGGACGTACGGCTGCACTTGGTGGAGTCACTGTCGGGCAACCTCGCAAACATGCTGCAGGCGCGCCAGCTCGACCTTGCAGTGCTTTTCGAAGCCGCCACACAGCGCCGCTGGAGCATCGAACCCTTGCTCGACGAAAAGCTGTTCGTCATCGCCGCCGCCACGCTGGCGCAGCGGCCAGCTGGCCTCCGGGTGCGTCTGTCCCAGCTCGCCAGCGTACCGTTGATCATGCCCAGCGCCGGCCATGGGCTCCGCGCCACCCTCACCGCCGCCTTTGCCCGCGCGCGCATCGTGCCCGACGTTGTGGCCGAGATCGACGGCCTGGCGCTGCTGATGGACGCCGTTCGCGCCGGCCTGGGCGCCACGATTCAGCCCGGAGCCGCCGTCGCACGCCAGCTGGCGGACGATGTGCTCAGCAGCCAGATCACCGACGCCCATGTGGGCCGGCGCAACCTGTTGGTCAGCCTGTCCGACGACGAAATGTCGCCAGCCGCCCTGGCCACCCGGGTGGTGATGGCCGACACCGCGCGCAGATTGGTGCGCGAGAATCGCTGGGCCGGCGCAAGTCTTCTCAAAAACTGAACACCTGTTGCCCGATCCGGTCTTTCGCCTGAACGCCCCCCGGCCTAGAGTCTCCTGACCCACAAGGAGACAAGCAGTGAGCGATGAACAGGCCGAAGCAAAGATCGACGTACTGGTCATAGGGGGCGGCAATGCTGCGCTTTGCGCCGCGCTGATGGCGCGAGAGGCCGGCGCCAGTGTGCTGATGCTCGAAGCCGCGCCGAAGGCTTGGCGCGGCGGCAATTCACAGCACACCCGCAACCTGCGCTGCATGCACGACGCGCCGCAGGACGTGCTTGTCGCGGCCTACCCCGAGGAAGAATACTGGCAGGACCTGCTCAAGGTGACCGGCGGACAGACCGACGAACACTTGGCCCGGCTGGTGATCCGCGCCTCGTCAAACTGCCGCGACTGGATGCGCGGCCACGGTGTGCACTTCCAGCCGCCGCTCTCCGGCGCGCTGCATGTGGCCCGCACCAACGCCTTCTTCATGGGCGGCGGCAAGGCGCTGGTGAATGCCTATTACCGCAGCGCCGAACGCCTCGGCGTGCAGATTCGTTACGAAACACCGGTGACTTCGGTGGAACTCGACGGCGATCGCTTCGAAGCGGTTCGCACCGAGGCCGGCGAACGTATCACCGCCAAAAGCTGCGTGCTCGCGGCTGGCGGCTTCGAGTCAAACCGCGAATGGCTGCGCGAGGCCTGGGGCCAGAACGAGCGCGGCGAATGGCCGGCCGACAACTTCCTGGTCCGCGGCACACGCTTCAACCAGGGCGTGTTGCTGAAACAGATGATTGATGCCGGTGCAGACGCCATTGGTGATCCGTCGCAGGGCCACATGGTGGCTATCGACGCCCGCGCACCGCTCTACGACGGCGGCATCTGCACCCGCATTGATTGTGTGTCGTTGGGCGTGGTGGTCAACCGCCAGGCCCACCGCTTCTACGACGAAGGCGAAGACTTCTGGCCCAAGCGCTACGCCATCTGGGGCCGGCTGGTGGCGCAGCAGCCGGGCCAGGTGAGTTACTCCATCATCGACCAGAAGGCCGTGGGCCGCTTCATGCCGCCAGTGTTTCCCGGCACCATTGCAGATACGCTGCCCGACCTGGCACGCCAGCTCGGGTTGGACGAGGCGACTTTCCTGCGCACCATCGCCGATTACAACGCCGCGTGCCGCGTTGGCCGCTTCGACCACACCGCGCTTGACGACTGCCACACCGAAGGCCTCTCGCCGGCCAAGACCCACTGGGCCCGCCCCATCGACACAGCACCTTTCTACGCCTACCCGCTGCGGCCCGGCATCACCTTCACCTACCTCGGCCTGAAGGTGGACGACACCGCTGCCGTGCGCTTCGGCGGCCGGCCCAGCCCCAACCTCTTCGTGGCAGGCGAAATGATGGCTGGCAACGTGCTCGGCAAGGGCTACACCGCCGGCGTGGGCATGAGCATCGGCACTGCCTTTGGTCGCATCGCCGGCACCCAGGCCGCGTCCGCCGTCCTGAAGCAGAAAGATTGCAAGCATGCAAACGCTTGAAGCCCTGGCACGCGAGGCCGTGTCGCTCGCAGTGGGTCCGCGCCGCGTCGTTCCCATTCTTTCGGCCGCCGAAACCGAGGTCGGCAGGCAGATGCACATCTGCAACGCCTGCCGCTACTGCGAGGGCTTCTGCGCCGTGTTCCCGGCCATGACCCGCCGGCTCGAATTCGGCAAGGCCGACATCCACTTCCTGGCCAACCTCTGCCACAACTGCGGCGCCTGTCTGCATGCTTGTCAGTATGCGCCGCCGCATGAGTTTGCCGTCAACGTGCCTCAGGCCATGGCGGAGGTGCGCGGACAGACCTATGTGGACTACGCCTGGCCACCTCCACTCGGGGTGCTCTACCAGCGCAACGGGCTGACGCTGTCGCTAGCCCTCGCCGCGGCGATGGCGTTGTTCTTGGCGCTCGCCGCGTTGCTCAAGGGCAGCCTGTGGGGCGCGGCGCCAGGCGACAACTTCTACAGCGTGTTTCCTCACAACCTGCTGGTGAGTCTGTTCGCCCCCGTGTTCCTGTTCGCCACGCTGGCGTTGGCCATGGGCGTGCGGCGCTTCTGGCGCGAAATCACGCCCGCCACCGGCGGTGCGCCGCTGAATGCGCACGCCACGGCCGAAGCCAGCGACGCGGTGCTGCGACTCAGGTACCTCGACGGCGGCCATGGCCACGGCTGCCACAACGAAGACGATGCCTCCACGCTGGCACGCCGGCGCTTCCACCATCTCACCTTCTATGGCTTCCTGCTGTGTTTCGCCGCCACCAGCGTGGCCACGCTCTACCACTACGCCTTCGGCTGGACTGCGCCCTACGCCCTGCCCAGCCTGCCCAAGCTGCTCGGCGTGGTCGGTGGCATCAGCTTGATGCTCGGCACCGCCGGCCTGTGGCAGCTGAACCGCAAGCGGCATCCGCTGCATGGGGACCCAGCCCAAAAGCCGATGGACCTCGGCTTCATCGCCCTGCTGTTCCTTACCAGCGCCAGCGGCCTGGCCCTTTGGCTCGGCCGCGGCACACCCGCCCTGGCCCTGCTGCTGTGCCTGCACCTGGGCGCGGTGATGGCCCTGTTTGCCACCATGCCCTACGGCAAGTTTGGCCACGGCCTCTTCCGCAGCGCTGCGCTGCTGCGCCATGCCGTCGAAAAGCGCCAGCCCAACCCTGTCGGCCTCGGTGCGGACTGAACCAGCCGCACGTGCAGCGTCACCCGGGCATGCCCCAGGTGCAAACGATGCAGGAGGCAGGCTTCGATAGGCCGCCCCTGCGCTTCTGGGGCGGGCTCGCGGCACCCGCCGGAACGCCGCCGGCAGTGGTCGAGCATCTGCGCGGCGAGATTGCCACTGCGACGAACGTGGTCCGCGTCGAGCGGGCGATCGTTCTGTCGCTCAGGCGTGAAGCGGCATCCGTGCGGCAATCCGGAAGCCTATGTTGCTGGCCGCGCTATGCGGCGCGTTCGAACTGCGTGCCGCCAGGCGATAGCGGTTGCAGTAGCTGTCGTGGCACAGGAAGGAGCCGCCGCGCATCGAACGCTGACCGCTCTCCCGTGCATCGAGCGGGTCGTTTGTGGAGGTGGCGCGGTGATAGTCGGGCAGGAAGGCGTCGGCGCACCATTCCCAGACATTCCCGCAGACGTTGAAGAGGCCGAAGCCGTTTGCTTCGAAGGCGTCGGCCGCCATGGGCCCGGGCGCCCAGTCCGGCGCAGGCGCGTCGGGGAAAGCGTCGCCGTGCCAGGTGTTGCACGCGCGCTGGCCTCCGGGCGCGAGCGCGTCGCCCCAGGGAAGGCGCCGGCCCTCGTGCCCGCCGCGGGCCGCGTACTCCCACTGCGCCTCGGTGGGCAGTTGCGCACCGGCCCAGTCGCAGTACGCCTTCGCGTCGTTCCACGACACCTGGACCACCGGGTGATCGGGCCGCATGTGGATGTGCGAGCCGGGGCCTTCGGGCCGCTGCCAACAGGCGTGCGCCACGACGCGCCACCAGGGCAGCCCCGGCGCCGCGGGGCTCTCCGCCCGCCGCTCAGGCGCGAGCTGCAGGTGGAAGACGTAGGCATGGCCGATGCGTTCGGCTTCGGTCACGTACCGCGTCTCGCGCACGAAGACGGCGAAGGCGCGGTTGGTCACGGTGGTGGGCGCAATGCGAAACGGCGAGACGCGCACGCGCCGGCTGGGGCCCTCGCCATCGGCTGCGAAGCCTTCCGTGCTGTCGGTGCCCATGGTGAAGTCGCCGCCGCGCAGGTCCAGCAAGTCGATCTCCGGCCGGGCGCCGACACGCGCAGGCGCTGCGTCCGAGAGCGGCAGCGCCGTGCCAGCGGCCCGCGGCATGCAGCAGGACTTGCGTGCGGCCAGCAGCGTGTCCATGGCGTCGCCCTCAACCCTTGCGGGCTTCCTCCACGATCTCTTCCTCCCAGAAGGCGGGCGGCGTCTGCTGATCCTTCATCAGCTGCAGGATCTTCTCGCGCGGGATCACGCCGCAACGTTTCGCCCAAGCGTCGTACTGGGCCTTCATGTCGGACACGCGCTCGGGGTGTTTGCGAGCGAGGTCGTGCAGCTCGGTGCGGTCGGCCTCCATGTCGTACAGCTCCCAGTCCAGCGGGTACTTGCGCACCAGCTTCCATTTCCCGATGCGCACCGCTGCGTTGCCCTCGTGCTCCCAAAACATGGTGGGCCGCTCGGCCAGGTCCTGTGCGAAGGCGAGCCGCAGGCTGTGGCCTTCGAGCGGCTCGATCGTGTGGCCCTGGTGCTGCGCAGGGTACGGCGTGGCCGTCACGTCGAGGATTGTGGCCATGATGTCCGGCAGGTAGCCCGGTGTGTGGCGCACCTCGCCGCGCTGCGCGATGCCTTGCGGCCAGTGCATGATCAGCGGCGTCGAGATGCCGCCTTCGTGCGTCCAGTGCTTGTAGAGGCGGAAAGGCGCGTTGCTCAGGTTGGCCCAGGCCGTGCCGTAGCTCTGGTAGGTGTTCTCCGGGCCCGGCATCAGCTCGGGGTTGTTGCCGAAATGCACGGGCTCGCCGGAGCGGGTCGTGGCCTTGGCGATGCGCAGCTTGTTGACCAGTTCGTCGACCGTCACGTGCTCGGGGATGTCTTCCGCGCAGGCGCCGTTGTCGGCCAGGAAGATGACCAGCGTGTTCTCCATCTGACCTGTCTCTTCCAGCGCCCGGAGAATGCGGCCGATGCCCTGGTCCATGCGGTCGATCTGCGCCGCGTACACCTCCATGCAGCGCAGCAGCCAGGCCTTGTGCTCGGCGTGCGTCCATTGGGGCTGGGTGGGGTCGCGGTCGGTCAGCTTCCAGATGTCGCGCAGCAGGCCGCTGTCCACGAGCTTCTGCAGGCGCTGCTCGCGCAGCTCATCCCAGCCAGCGTCGAAGCGGCCCTTGTATCTGGCGATGTCCTCCTGGTGCGCATGCAGCGGCCAGTGCGGCGCGGTGTAGGCCACGTACTGGAAGAAGGGCGCGTCGGCGTGTTCCTTCGCGTGGCGACGGATGGCCGCGGCCGCGTCGTCGCTGATGGCATCGGTGTAGAACCAGCTCTCGTCGGCCGATGCCTCATGCTCGACGTTGTCGTTGCCGCGCGTGAGCGTGTTCGGGTCGTAGAAGCTGCCTGCGCCGATGATCGTGCCGAAGAAGGCGTCAAAGCCGCGCTGCATCGGCCAGGCGTCGGTCGGCTCGGTGAGGTTGCCGGCCACGTGCCACTTGCCGCTCATGTAGGCGCGGTAGCCGCTGGCCTTGAGCGCTTCGGGGATGGTCACGCAGCGATGGTTGAGATTGCCGGCGTAGCCCTCGGGTCCGAAGTCGTAGGTCAGGATGCCGATGCCCGTCTGGTGCGGGTGCAGGCCGGTGAGCAGCGACGCCCGTGACGGGCTGCAGCGGGCTGTGTTGTAGAACTGCGAGAAGCGCAGGCCGCCCGCGGCCATGCGGTCGAGGTTCGGCGTCTCGACCTCGCCGCCATAGCAGCCGATGTCGGAGTAGCCCATGTCGTCGTTGAGGATCAGGACGATGTTCGGTTTCTTGGTCATGGTGGGTTGCCGTAGGGGTCAGAGTCTTTGGCCGTTGGCGCGGTCGAACAGGTGCGCCGCTTCGGGAGCGAAAGCCAGGTGCACGGCCTGGCCCTCGGCCGGCGGCGTGCCGCTGGGGTCGGTCTTGAGCTTGGCGCGCTGGTCGCCGATGGCGAGGTTCACGATCAGCGCGTCGCCCAGGTCCTCGACGAAGTCAACACGCGCGGGAATGCCGTCGGCCGCGAGGCGCAGGTCACCCGGCCGCACGCCCAGCACCACGTCGCCGTCGCGCACCGGCGGCGTGGCGACCGTGGTGCCGGCCACGTGGACCCGGCCGCCGGTCACGGTGGCGTCCAGCAGGTTCATCGGCGGCGTGCCGATGAAGCCGGCCACGGCCACGGTGGCGGGTTTCATGAAGATCTCCTTGGGCGTGCCCGTCTGTACCAGCCGGCCTTCCATGAACACGGCCACCCGGTCGGCGACGGTCATGGCTTCTTCCTGGTCGTGCGTGACGTACACAGCCGTTACGCCCAGCGAGCGCTGCAGCCGCCGCAGCTCGGCCCGCGTCTCGATGCGCAGCTTGGCGTCCAGGTTGGACAGGGGCTCGTCGAGCAGGAACAGGCGCGGCTTGCGCACGATGGCGCGCGCCAGCGCGCAGCGCTGCTGCTGCCCGCCCGAGAGCTGACCCGGCTTTCGCTCCAGCAGGTGGCCGATGTTGACCTTGGCCGCGGCTTCCTTGACGGCGCTGTCGATCTCGGCCTTGGGTTTGGCGATCATCTTTAGCGGGAAGGCGATGTTTTCGGCCACCGACATGTGCGGGTACAGCGCGTAGCTCTGGAACACCATCGCCACGTCGCGCTCGCCTGGCTGGGCGTGCGTCACGTCGGCGTCGTCGAGCCACACGCGGCCTTCGTTGACCTCTTCCAGGCCCGCGAGGATGCGCAGCGTGGTTGTCTTGCCCGAGCCCGATGGGCCGAGCAGGGCAAAGAACTCGCCAGGCTGAATGCTCAGGTCCATGCCATGCAGCGCGGTGAAGCTGCCGTGCCTCTTGACAACGCCTTCCATGCGGACACTGCCGTACTGGCTCATCGGAAAACCTCCGTGCTACGCACTGTGGTGTGGGCCCCCTCCAGGGCGGTGTTGCGGGCGCTCATCGTCTGCCGCCTCCCTTGACCGCGCCCACCGTGAGGCCCTTGACGATGTGGCGCTGGGCAACCAGGCCGACGATGATCACCGGCGCCATCGCCAGCATGGCGCCGGCCGCGAGCCGCGCCCACTGGGTCTGTTCCAGCGAGATGAAGTTGTACATGGCGACTGTCACAGGCCGCACCTTGTTGCCGCCCAGCACCACGGCGAACAGGAACTCGTTCCACGCATTGAGGAAGACGAAGATGGTCGTGACCGCGATGCCCCCGCGCACCTGCGGCAGGATCACGTACCACAGCGTGCGCAACCGCCCCGCGCGGTCGAGCAGCGCGGCCTCTTCCATCTCGAAGGGGATGTCCTCGAAGTACGACACCATCAGCCACACCGCGAAAGGCAGCGAGAAGGTGAGGTAGATGGCCGTGAGGCCGCTGTAGCTGTCGAGCCCGCCGATCTTCTGCAGCACCAGGTAGAAGGGAATGATCAGGCCCACCGGCGGCAGCATCTGCGTGGCTAGCACATAGAAGCCCGAGCCGCGCTTGCCCGGGTAGCGCAGCCGCGCCAGCGCGTAGGCTGCAGGCACCGCGAAGAGCATGGTGAGCACCGTGGTCCAGCACGAGACCACGATGCTCGACCACAGGTTGGGCAGGATCGACGAGCCGCCGAAGATCACCTCGCGGTAGTTGTCCAGCGTGGGCGTGAAGATCAGCTTGGGCGGGTAGGCGAGCACGTCGCGCTCGGTCTTGAACGAGGTGAGCAGGCCCCACAGCACGGGGAAGGCCCACACGGTGAGCAGCGCCAGCGCCACGGCCCACAGCGCTGCCTTGCGAAGCGTCTTGTTGTTCATGGGCGTCTCCCGGTGGGGTATGCAGCCGTGCTCACGACTTCGCCTTGCGCAGGCGGAACATCAGGTACGACACCGCCAGCGTGATGCCCAGCAGCACCATCGCCAGCGAGGCGCCATAGCCGATGTTCAGTTCTGTGAAGGAGGTGCGGTAGGCGTAGAGGTTGAGGATCTCGGTGGCCGAGCCCGGGCCGCCGCCCGTGGCCGCGAAGATCGCCGCGAAGGCCGACAGCGCGGTCATCATGCGCATGATGACCACCATGACGATGGCCGGGCGGATCAGCGGCAGCGTGATGTAGCGAAAGCGCTGCCAGGCGCCGGCCCGGTCGAGCCGCGCGGCCTCGTAGATGTCGCCCGGCAGCGTGGACAAGGTGGCCAGCAGCACCAGGAAGGCGAAGGGCGTCCACTGCCAGGTGTGGATGGCGATGACTGAGATGAGCGCGAGCTGCGGGTCGCCCAGCCAGTTGTGGCTGCCCAGGCCCATCGCGCGCGTGGCGACGTCGAGCAGGCCCGTGTCCGGCGCCAGCACCAGCGTGCGCCAGAACAGGCCCACCACCACCGGCGCCAGCACGATCGGAAGGATCGCGCCCACGCGCAGCACGCCCTGGCCCTTGGGAATCTGCAGCACCAGCAGCGCCAGCGACAGGCCGATGAGCACCTGCAGCACCACCGTGCTGGCCGTGTACACCAGCGTGAGCCACAGCGAATTCCAGAAGCGCGGGTCGCTGCCCATCTTGGCGTAGTTGTCCAGCCCGGCGAAGCCCGACATCCACGGCATGCCCAGGTCGATGCGGTTCAGGCTGTTCCACGCCAGGTAGACCAGCGGCACCGTGGTGACCAGCAGCAGCACCAGCAGCGCCGGCGCCAGCAGCGTGAAGGCGAAGCGGCGCTCCTGCGCGGCGAGGGTGAGGGACGGGCGCGCGCTCGCCGGCGCGGCGCCCTGGAGAACCGCCGCCACGGGTCAGCCCTTCATGATCTGGGCGATGCGGTTCTGCGCTTCGTCCAGCGCTTCCTTCGACTTCTTCTGGCCGACCAACGCCGACTGGATGCCGGTGGCCATGGTCTCGCCGATGGCGGGCCACTGCGGCACGCGCGGGCGCCATTCGACGTCCGTGTCCTGCTCCAGCGAGTCGAGCGCGGCCTTGATGAAGTTGTCGCCCGCCCCCTTCATGGCCTCGGCGAACTCGGCCGACTTCCAAAGCGACAGGCGGTTGATGCCCGAGCGCTTGGCGGGGCCGGCGAACTTCCACGAGGTGCGGGCCTGTGTTTCGGCCGAGGTTGCCCACATGATGAAGAGCCACGTGGCCTTCTTGGCCTTGTCGGACAGCGCGGCATTGATCGGGAAGCCCCAGTTCCAGATCGAGGTGGCGCACGGGCCGGCCGGCCCCTTGGGCCAGCGCGCGAAGCCCACCTTGCCCACGACCTTGGACTTCTCGGGATTGCTCAGCACCGCGGCGGAGGAATGCGCATCGATGTAGCAGCCCAGCGTGCCCTGCGAGAACGCGTCGGCGATGTCCGGCCAGTTCCAGTTGCGCACCGCGGCCGGCGCGTATTGCGTCAGCGTGTTGACATACCAATCGAGTGCGCGCACGGCTTCGGGCGAATTCACGACCAGGTCCTTGCCGGCGAACCACTTGCCGCCGAAGCCCTTGAGCAGCGACGGATAGATGTACATGTTCTGCCCCGCCCCGGCGAAGCCGCGCAGCGCCAGGCCGTGCATGCGATTGGCGGGATCGTTCAGCGCCTTGGCGTTGGCGACGAGCTCGTCCAGCGTGGTCGCGGGCTTCAGGCCCTTGGCGTCGTACAGGTCCTTGCGGTAGACCTGCACCGTCACCTCGCCGTCGTAAGGGATGCCGTAGGGCTTGCCGCCGATGGAGTCGGCGTCGCGCCAGGCCTTGAGGATGTCGTCGTACTTGTACCAGGCCGGGTCGGTCAGGCTGGCGTCGCTCAGGTACTTGTCCAGCGGGTCGACCCACTTGTTGGCCACGTACAGCGGGTAGTACATCGGGTCGGCCGCGTGGGTGCCGTAGGTCCCGGTCTTCGACGAGAGGTCGAGCGTGGCCTTCTGCCGGATCTGGCCGGGCGGGACCTTCTCGACGCGCACCTTGATCCCCGTGAGCGCCTCGAACTGCGGCAGCAGCGTGCCGAGGTTGTCGAAGTAGCTGGCCGGGATCACCGCGACCGAGATCGTCTCTCCCTCGACCTGGCGCCAGTTGATCTTGGCGCTGCGGTAGGGCGCCAGATCGGCCTCCTGTGCCGACGCAGACGCCGCCCACCAGGGCGCGGCGATGCTTGCTGCGCCGAGGGCGGCGGTCCGCTGCAGCAGGCGGCGTCGGCCGGCCTGCACGGGAGAGGAATAGCGGGTGCGATCGTCCACGGCGGTGTCTCCTGTTCGGGGCGGCGCCGCGCGGCGCCCATCATGAAATCGATTCCAGAGCCGATCATGCGCCGAAAACCATAGGTAAATGTTGGTGATTTCCCCGATACGCGCAAACGTCTAGAAATCGATTCCGACCCTGAAAGACCTAGAATGGTCTGATGAGCAGCTCCCTTGCGCGTCCCGCCCCGGCCCCTGTCCTGCGCGAACTGCGTGCACGCGCCAGCGCGAAGGACGTGGCGCAACTGGCCAGGGTGTCGATGACCACCGTCTCGCGCGCGCTCAACAACCCCGACCAGCTCGACCCCCAGACCCTGCAGCGCGTGATGGACGCAGTCGCAAAGCTGCGCTATGTGCCGCACGCCACCGCGCGCTCGCTGCGCAGCCAGCGCAGCCGCATGGTCGGCGCCGTCGTGCCGTCCTTCGACTACGCGCTGTATGCGCGCACCACCAGCGCGCTGCAGCAGCGCCTCGACGAGCGGGGCTATGCCTTGGTGCTGGCGGAGCACCACTACGACCTCACGGTCGAGGCGCGCCTTGCCAGCCAGCTCGCGCAGCGCGGCGTCGATGCCTTCGTCTTCGTCGGCATCGACCACGACCCGGCGCTGTTTGCCCTGCTGGACGAGTACGGGCGGCCCTACGTGCTGACCTGGGGCACCGATCCGGCCGGGCGCCATCCGAGCATCGGCTTCGACAACGAAGGCGCCACCCGCGACATCACGCGCCACCTCATCGGCCTGGGGCATCGCCGCTTCGGGCTGCTCAGCGCACCGGTCGAGGGCAACGACCGCGCCCGCTGCCGCGGTGCCGGCATGCGCGCCGCCCTGGCCGAGGCCGGGCTGGGTCTGGACGAGCGCTGCGTGCAGTACGCACCCATCTCGCTGGCGGCGGCCGAGGAGGGTATGGCACGCATCCTGGCGCAGGCCGAGCCGCCCACGGCGCTGGTGGCGACCAATGACGTCTTCGCGGTGGGCGCCATGCTGGCCTGCCGACGCGCGGGCGTGCGCATTCCCGACGACATGTCGATCACCGGTGTGGACAACACCGACCTCGGCGCGACGCAAACACCGGGGCTCACCAGCATCCGCACGCCCATCACCGAGATCGGGCACGCCGCGGCGGAGCAGCTCCTGGCGCGGCTGGACGGCGAGTCGCCCCCGCTGAGCCAGTCCTTCGCCAGCGAGATCGTCTACCGCGGCAGCACCGCGCCGCCGCGTAGCCGGTAGCGTCCTCAGGCTTCGACTGACGCGGCCGCAAACTAGACAGCATGCGAGGCACATGGCTCTGATAGTTCTGCCGTCGCTGGTCCGTGTCGGAGCAAATCCACGTGAGGCGCGACCGACGCAGAAGTCGGGCCAGGTGGAGGCCTCTCCGACGAACTTCATTCTTGCCGGACAAGACCGTCCCTAGAAACGCGCCCCCTACTCCACCGTCACACTCTTCGCCAGGTTCCTGGGTTTGTCCACATCCGTTCCCCGCGCGCAAGCCGTGTGATAAGCCAGCAGCTGCAGCGGCACCACATGCAGCATCGGCGACAGGGCCCCGTAGTGCTCGGGCATGCGGATCACGTGGAGGTCCTCGCCGCGCTCGATGTGGGTGTCGCCGTCGGCCAGCACGTAGAGCACGCCGCCGCGCGCACGCACTTCCTGCAGGTTGCTCTTGAGCTTTTCCAGCAGCGCATCGTTGGGCGCCACGGCCACCACCGGCATCTCGCTGGTCACCAGCGCCAGCGGGCCGTGCTTGAGCTCGCCCGCGGCGTAGGCCTCGGCGTGGATGTAGGTCACTTCCTTGAGCTTCAGCGCACCCTCCAACGCGATGGGGTAGTGCAAACCGCGGCCGAGGAAGAGCGCGTTTTCCTTGCGCGCGAAGTCCTCGGCCCAGCTGATGATCTGCGGCTCCAGCGCCAGCACGGACTGCAGCGCGACCGGCAGGTGCCGCATTTCCTTCAGGTAGCGGGCCTCGTCCGCATCGCTCAGGCGCTCCTTGGCCTGCGCCAGCGCCAGCGTGAGCAGGAACAGGCCCGCCAGCTGCGTGGTGAAAGCCTTGGTGGAGGCCACGCCGATCTCGACGCCGGCGCGCGTGATGTAGGCCAGCTTGCATTCGCGCACCATCGCGCTGGTCGCGACGTTGCAGATGGTCAGGGTGTGAGCCATGCCCAGGGAGCGAGCATGCTTGAGCGCGGCCAGCGTGTCGGCGGTTTCGCCCGACTGGCTGATGGTCACCACCAGGGTCTTCGGGTCGGGAACGGAGTCGCGGTAGCGGTACTCGCTCGCAATCTCGACCTGCGTCGGGATCTTCGCGATGCCCTCCAGCCAGTACTTGGCGGTGCAGCCGCTGTAATAGCTGGTGCCGCAGGCCAGGATCAGCACCTTGTCGATTTCCTTGAAGACACGCCAGGCCGCAGCGCCCGGCTTGCCGTCCTGGCCGACGCCGTCGAAGAGCTCGGGCACGATGCCTTCGATGCCCTCCAGCGAGTCGGCGATGGCGCGCGGCTGCTCGAAGATTTCCTTCTGCATGTAGTGGCGGTACGGGCCCAGCTCGGCGGCGCCGCTGTGTGCGAGCACGGTGCGCACGGGGCGCTCGACCGGCTTGTGGGCCCGGTCCAGGATCCAGTAGCGGCCGGGCTGGATGTCGACCAGGTCGCCCTCGTCCAGGTAGACGATCTGGTCGGTCACGCCGGCCAGGGCCATCGCGTCGCTGGCAAGGAAGTTCTCGCCGCCCTCCTGTCCCACGCCGAGGATCAGCGGGGAGCCGGCGCGCGCACCGACCACGCGGTGCGGCTCGTCGCGGCAGATGGCGGCAATGGCGTACGCGCCCTGCAACTGCAGCACGCTGGCCTTCAGCGCCTCGAAGAGGTCGCCGTCGTAGTGGCTGTCGATCAGGTGGGCAATGACCTCGGTGTCGGTCTGGCTCGCGAACACGTAGCCCTTGGCCTGCAGCTTCGCGCGCAGCGCCTCGTGGTTCTCGATGATGCCGTTGTGCACCAGTGCCACGCGGCCGGGGCGGGCGGACTCGGCACCCGGGCCGGGACCATGGCTGAAGTGCGGGTGCGCGTTGTGGACGGCCGGCGCGCCGTGCGTGGCCCAGCGCGTGTGGGCGATCCCGGTGCTGCCTTCGATGCGGTCGTCGCGCACCTGGGCCAGCAGGTCAGCCACCCGGGCGGTGGTGCGGGCGCGCTCGAGGCCGCCCGCATGCACGGCGACGCCGCAGGAGTCATAGCCGCGGTATTCGAGACGCTGCAAGCCCTGGACGAGGATGGGAACGATGTTGCGGCCAGAGACGGCGCCGACGATGCCACACATGAATGAGCTCCTGCTGATGGAAGTCCGAGGATGGTAGGCACGGCGTTGTGAAATTTGCATGCAAGTTTCGGTTGAAATCGCCGGGAGATTTCATTCGCCGCTCAGCATGCAATGATTATGCAATGATATTTCAGTATGCTTCGCTCCATGAAATCTTCGAACACAGATGCCGTCGACCTGGAACTGCTCGATGCACTCCAGCAAGACGCCTCCCAAAGCAACCAGGCCCTGGCCGCGCGCCACGGGCTGTCGCCCGCCACCTGCCTGCGGCGGGTGCGCCGCCTGCGCGAAGCCGGCTGGATCGCACGCGAAGTCGCGATCCTCGACCCGGAGCGCGTCGGCGCCCTGCTCACCGCGGTAATCGAGATTTCGCTGGACCGCCAGGACGCCGCCGCACTCGAGGCCTTCGAGGCGCGGGTCGTCGCGGACGAATCGGTGCAGCAGTGCTACCGGGTCTCGCCCGGCCCGGATTTCGTGCTGATCGCCACGGTGCGCGACATGCCCGGCTACCAGGCCCTCGCGCAGCGCCTGTTCACCACCGATGCCAACGTGCGCAACGTGAAGGCCTTCTTCAGCGTCAAGCGAGCGAAGTTCGATCCGCGGGTGCCGCTGCCGGCTGCGTCCTAATCCTTCGGCGCCTTTTGGGGCCGCTTCCAGTTCGCGTAGCTGACCTGCCGGCCCCGTGCGATGGTCAGCACGCCCGGCTCGGTGCTCTTGGTCACGGTCGAGCCGCCCCCCACGGTGCCACCGGCGCCGATGGTGATCGGCGCCACCAGCACGCAGTTGCTGCCCACATGCACGTCGTCGCCGATCACGGTGCGGTGCTTGTTGGCGCCGTCATAGTTGGCCGTGATGCTGCCGGCGCCGTAGTTGACGCGCGCGCCCACGCTGGCGTCGCCCAGGTAGGCGAGATGGTTGGCCTTGGCGCCGGCGGCCAGCGTTGAATTCTTGACTTCGACGAAGTTGCCGATATGCACCTCGGCGCCCAGCCGCGCGCCGGGCCGCAGCCGCGCGAAGGGGCCGACGCGCGCGCCGACGCCGACCGTCACGCCGGTCTTCTCGCCATCGATGTGGGTGAAGGGATGGATCACCGCGCCGGTTTCGATGCGCGCGTTGGCGATCACGCAGTTGGCCCCCACGCGCACGCCCGCGCCCAGCGAAACCGCGCCTTCGAAGACGCAGTTGACGTCGATCTCCACGTCCGACTCGCAGGCCAGGGTGCCGCGCACGTCGATGCGCGCGGGGTCGGCCAGGCGCACGCCCTGCACCAGCAGCGCCTCGGCCTGGCGCCGCTGGTACGCCCGCTCGAGCGCCGCCAGCTGCGCCGGCGTGTTGACGCCGGCCACCTCCAGCGGGTCCTCGATGCGGTGCGCCACGACGGGCACGCCGTCGATGGTGGCCAGGCCCACCACGTCGGTCAGGTAGTACTCGCCCTGGGCGTTCTTGTTGTCCAGCCGCGCCAGCCAAGGCTTGAGCAGCGCGGCGGGCACGGCCATCACGCCGCTGTAGGTTTCGCGGATGGTGCGCTGGGCTTCGCTCGCGTCCTTCTCTTCCACGATCGCCTGCACCTCGCCTTCGCCCTCGGCGGCGGGCGCGCGCACGATGCGGCCGTAGCCGGTCGGGTCCTCGACGCGGATGGTGAGCAGCGCGAGACGGCGGCCGCCGCTCTGCGCGATCAGCGAGCGCAGGGTGGCGTCGCCGATCAGGGGAACGTCGCCCGAGAGCACGACCACGGTGCCGTCGTCCGGCAGGAGCGGCGCCGCCTGCTGCATCGCGTGGCCGGTGCCCAGCTGAGGCACCTGGCGCGCGAACTGCGGCACCGCACCGGCCGCGCCCTCGCCGAGCGCGGCCTCGACATCGGTGGCGCCGTGGCCAGTGACCACCACCACGTTGCGCGCGCCGATGCGCGCGGCCGTGTCCACGACGTGCGCCACCAGCGCGCGGCCACCCAAACGATGCAACACTTTGGGCAGGCTGCTTTTCATGCGCGTGCCCTTGCCGGCCGCCATGATGACGACGTCGACCGGTTCCTGGTTGTCCTGCGGAGTCTTGTTCATGCCACTTTCTCGAATGCGTTGGGTCAGGCTGGCGCGAATTATCGGCGTGCTGCTCGCGGCCGCGGCGCTGGCAGCCTGCAGCACGCTCAAGCTGGCCTACAACAACCTTCCCGAGCTGAGCTACTGGTGGCTGGACGGCTACCTGGATTTCGGCGGCGCGCAGACCCCGCGGGTGCGCGACGACCTGGCCGAGCTGCTGGCCTGGCATCGCCGCCACGAGTTGCCACGGCTGGTCGAGCTGCTCCGTGGCGCGCAGGCACTGGCGCCTGAAAACATCACGCCCCAGCAGGCTTGCGCGTTCGCCGACCACATCCGCGAGCGGCTGCTCGCGGTGGCCGTGCAGGCCGAAGGCCCGGGCACGGCGTTGGCCCTGAGCCTGGGCGAAGCCCAGCTGCAGCAGCTCGAACGCAAATACGCGAAAAACAACGCCGAGTACCGCAAGGAATGGCTGGAGCACGGCCCGGCACGCTGGCACGAGAAGCGCTACGAGCGCACCCTCGAGCGCTACGAGGACTTCTACGGCCGCCTCGAGCCGGCCCAGCGCGAGCTGCTCAGGCAGCAGGTGGCGCAGTCGGGCTTCGACCCCCAGGCCTTCGATGCCGAGCGGCGCAGACGCCAGCAGGAGGTGCTGGCGCTGCTGCGCCGCTTCCAGGCCGAGCGGACGCCGCCGGCCGAGGCGCGCGCCGCCATCCATGCCTACGTGATGCGTATCGCCGACCCGCCGCCGGGCCCATGGCGCGAGCGGCAACAGGCGCTGCAGCAGGAGGGCTGCCGCAACATGGCGGCCTTGCACAACAGCACCAGCGCGGCCCAGCGCTACCAGGCGGCTCGCCGCCTGCACGCCTACGAACGCGACCTGAGCGAGCTGTTCGCCGATCACTGAGTACGCACCGGGAACGATCGCCGATGACCGATCATTGAGTCCGACGTCACGCGAAAATGTAGAACATTTGTTTACACTCAGCTGCCACACCCCCGCATCCTCCATGAACATCACGCTCTGTACGCTCTTCGAGAAAAACTACCACTACGGCGTCGCGGCCCTGGCGAACTCGCTGATCGCCGCCGGCTACCAGGGTGAGTTGTGGGTGGGCTACCGCGGCGCCCTGCCGGGCTGGATCGTCGATGCGCCGGCCTTCGACCGCGCCAGCGGCCGGCTGAAGGTCGCGCCCCAGCTGACGCTGTGCATGCTGGAGCTGGACACGCCGCTGCACTTCACCTACTACAAGCCCACCTTCATCCGCGAGATGCTGGAAAAGCACGCCCCGCAGGCCGACATCTGCGCCTACATCGATCCGGACATCGTGGTGAAGTGCGACTGGCCGTCGCTCGCCGGCTGGTTCACGGAGGACGGCATCTCGCTGGCCGAGGACGTCAACTGGTGCTTTCCGGCGCGCCATCCCAAGCGCCTGCTGTGGGCCCGCTTCTTCGCACCGCACGGCGCCACGCCCCGTCGCGGTCTGGACCGTTACTACAACGCGGGCTTCATCGCGGTGTCGCGCGCGCACTTCGAGTTCCTGGACCTGTGGCGCCGGCTGTGCGACCTGGTGGTCGACTACAACAAGGGCGCCAAGCAGCTCAAGGCCGGCGGCTCGGCCGAGCTTTTCCATTCGACGGACCAGGACGCGCTGAACTTCGCCTTGACGGTGTGCGAGGCGCCCCTGAACACTGCAGGCCCCGAGGCGATGGATTTCGCGCCCGGCGGCTATTACCTCTCGCACGCCATCGGCTCGGTCAAGCCCTGGCACGGCGGCTTCATCCGACAGGCCCTGAGCGGGCGGCCGCCCTCGGCCGCGAGCAAGTGGTACTGGCGCTACGCCAACGCGCCGATCCGCGTGTATTCGGACGGCGAGCTGCGAAAGAGCACGCTGGCGCTGAAGATCGCGGCCGCAATCGGGCGGCTCTACAAGCGCGCCTGAGCGTCTTCGGGGGCTTTGTCCTTGCGCCACTCCAGCCAGCGCACGGCCAGCAGCGCGTACTGGTAGCCGAAATTGGCCAGGCTGGTCGCGATGCCGAACCAGAGCACCGAGCGCAGGTCGCTCACGCCCACCAGCCACAGGTAGAGCACCTGGGTGATCAGCGTCACCGCGATGCTGTAGGTCTGCCCCGCGGTCGCACCGCGCACCGACAGGGTACGGAAGGCAAAGCCCGAGGCGTTCATCACGATGGACGCCAGGAAGACCATCCACACCAGCGGCGTCATGCTCTCGTACTGCTTGCCGAGCAGCAGGATCCAGTACTGCGGGAACAAGAAGGACGTCAGCAGCACCGCGCTCCCCATCGCGAAATAGGCGAGATGGGCCTGCGCCACGATCTTGCCCAGCCGAGGGCCCATGGGTGCGCGCGCGATGGCCGGGAACAGCAGCACGTTGGTGACGCGGTCGACCACCATCAGCACCATCGCGAGCCGGCCGAAGGCGCCCACCTCGGCCAGCATGCTGGCGGTGCCGAAGAGCGACACCAGAAAGACGGTGATCACGCCCTGCACCTGGTAGAACACGCCCGGCAGCACCAGCGGCTTGGCGATGCGCAGGATCTCGGCATCCACCTTCTTCGCGTCGCCGGCGTCGAGGTGCGCGTCCGCGATCTGCTGCGTCCGGAAGGCCTTGCGGTAGAACATCACGCTGACGAAGCTGGCCGCGGCCGTTGCGGCCACGATGCCGACCATCGACCAGGAAGTGATCGGGAGCAGCAGGACCGCCCCCACGAAGGTGATTCGCACGCTGTGCGAGTAGAAGGCGATGCGGTTCAGCGTGTTGATCTGGCTGAGGATCAGCAGCACCGTGCTGCAGTAATGCTCCCGCAGAGTGAGCAGCACCACCGCCAGCATCAGCAGCGAGCCCGCCAGGTAGGCCGCGCCGGACCAGCCGTGCTGCTGCGAGCTGTAGAACCAGTAGGGCCCGATGACGGCCAGCCCCAGCCCCAGCAGCACCCAGCGCTTGCGAAAGACCTGGTGGCACACGCCCACCACCCAGGGCTGCTCGTTGGCGCGCTGGCCGACGATGGGCATGGTGCAATGGGCCAGCCCCAGGTCGCTGATCCCCAGCATCAAGGTCATGCAGGCGATCAGGAAGGTGTAGGCCGCGTACTGGTCCTTGGGCAGCACGTTGACGATCAGCAGGCCGGCGATGCCGCCGATGGCCACGCCGAAGGTTTCGACGCTGCCGACCAGGGCGATCTGGCGCAGACGGGGGAGGAGCTTCACGGATGAGCGGCGACGGTCAATGGGGTTGGCCGGCGGCTGCCGGGTCGAGACTTCGTCCGCGCAGGGCGGACAGGCCCTCTACGATACGCGATGGGCGTGACCGGTCCGCTCACGGACCGGTCAGATCAGCGGCGTGGCCTGCAGCGGCCGCTCGAAGTAGTCGCCCAGCGTCTCCAGCGCATGCGGCTCGAGGATGCGCAGCCAGCCGGCCTCGAGCTTGTACAGGCGCAGCTGCTGCAGCCGCCTCAAGGTCTTGTTGGTGTGCACCAGCGACAAGCCCAGCGCATCGGCGATGTGCTGCTGGTTGAAGGGAAACTGGACCCAGCCTTCGCGCGCCATGCCGAGGCGCTCGGCGCGCCGGTAGAGATGCATCAACAGCATCGCCACCCGCTCGGCCGCGTTGCGGCGTCCGGCCGTCACGAGGTTGTCGTCCACGATCTTTTCCTCGCGCGCCGCCAGCCAGGTGATGTGGTAGCCCAGCTTCGGCTGGGCATGAAACAGCTCCCACAGCCGATCGCGGGCGAAGCAGCAGAGCGTGACGCCGGTCACCGCCTCGACGCCGTGCGTGTGGCTGTCGGCAAACTCGTCCTGCAGCCCGATGAAGTCGCCGGGCAGCAGGAAGCCGAGGATCTGGCGCCGCCCGTCGCTCAGCGTCTTGTAGCGGAAGGCCCAGCCGGAATAGATCGTGTAGAGCTGCGGGCTGGCGCGGTCTTCCTCGATCACCGCCCGGCCGGCCTCGACGGAACGCGTGCCGGTACGGAAGGATTCGATGAGACGCAGCTCCTCGGTCGTGACCGGAAGGAAGGCGGGGTTGCAACGCAGCAGGCAGCGGTCGCAGGGATCGGGACCGGTGGGCGGGTGACTGAGCGCTGGATAGTCAAGGGTCACCTTCGGACTATAGGCGCGCGATCTGTGTCTTTTCACATTTCGCTCACCGCAGCGCGCTCCTACACTGCGGCGTCCCGGATTCCCAAACGAATGACAGAACTCCACGAGATCCTCTACTTCAGCCAACTGGCGCCGAACCAGCCCACCGACGTGGTGGGCCACATCGTGGCCCAGGCACGCGCCCGCAATGCGATGGAAGGGATCACCGGGCTGCTGGTCTTCGACGGCATGCGCTTCTGCCAGCACTTCGAAGGACCGCGCGGCAACGTGCTGCGCCTGATGCAGCGGCTCGAGGCCGACCCCAGGCACGTGCAGATGCGCGTGGTGTACGAGGGCGAGCTCTTGCAGCGCCGCTACCACGCCTTCGACCTGGGGCTCGCCCAGGTCGAGGACAGCGAGGACATCGCCATCGTCCAGCAGTTCGACGGGGTGGAGGCGCTGGCGCGCTTCATGGCGCTGCGCCCCCGGCTGGACATCTGATCGGCTTCAAGCCCGCTCGGCGGCCGCCGCGAGATCCCAGCTGTAGGTGGCGCCGTGGCCGTCCCACGGCTCCATCACGATGCGCTCGCCGGCTTCGACCCGCAGCGTCTCGCCGGGTGCCAGCACCAGGTCTTCGCTGCCCCATTGGGCGGTGGCATCGCGTGTGACCCAGACCCGGCCCTGCCGCACGCGCAGAATGCTCGCGCCGGCTGCCTTGAGGCTGGTCGCCTCGCCGGCACCCAGCTGCCATGCACCGCGGCGAACGGCCGGCGGTACGTTGGCCGGACGCTGGGCCAGGGCCGGGGACGACGGGAACGTGGAGGTGGTGCAGACGGCGGACATACGAGACTCCTAAAGAGGGGGTTTCTCCATCAGCGCAATTTCGCGCTTCGGGAATGAATGATCTGCCTTGCCCCGTTCGCGGTCCAATGAAAACGCGCTACCCTACTGATTCCGCTTTCGCATCAATCCGGACCCCTCGGATCCAGCCCATGCAGTATTCCCAGACCCACTTGCGCTCCCGCCCGATCTCCGCCGGCCACCTGCGCGCCTTCGAGGCCGTGGCCCGCCACCTGAACTTCCGCGCTGCGGCCGAGGAGATGGCGCTGACCCAGTCGGCCGTGAGCCGGCAGATCCAGTCGCTGGAGGAAGAAGTGGGCGTGGGCCTGTTCCTGCGCCACACCCGCGCCGTCGAGCTCACCAGCGCGGGCGCCCAGCTCCTGCTGGCGGTACAGCAGTCGTTGCCGCGCATCGACGGCGCGGTGCGGCAGATCCGGCAGAGCGCGGGGCGCAAGAGCGTCTCGCTCACCACCTTCGCCTCCTTCGCCTCGATGTGGCTGATCCCGCGCCTCGAGGCCTTCCAACGCGACAACCCCGACATCGACATCCGCATCGATGCCACCGACGCCGCGCTGGACATGGACCTCGCGGACATCGACATCGCCCTGCGCTACGGCCCCGGCGAGAACATGCCGGCCGGCGCGATACGCCTGTTCGGCGAGAACCTCACGCCGGTGGCCAGCCCCTGGCTGATCAAGAGCAACCCGCCGATCAAGACGCCGGCCGACATCGCACGCTTCGCACTGATCGAGGCCGGCGACGCGCACCGCACCCACCTGGAATGGCTGACCTGGCGGCGCTGGTTCGAGGTGAACGACCTGCAGCGCGCGCAGCCCAAGCGCTGGCTCTATTTCAACTACGCCTACCAGATGGTGCAGGCCGCACTCACCGGACAGGGCCTGGTGCTGGCGCGCAGCTCGCTGATTGCCGAGAGCCTGGCCAACGGCGACCTGGTGGAGGTGCTGCCGCAGCACCGCATGGATTCGCCCATGGCCTACTGGCTGATCGTCGGTCCGCGCAGCACGCAGCGGCCCGAGATCCAGGCCTTTCGCGATTGGCTGGAGGCGCAGGCGGCCATCACGCGGGAAACCATCGGGGAGGTGCCCGATCCGGACACCGTGGACCAGATGGACTAGGGCTCAGCCGACCGGCCAGACCACCCCGTTGTCGTTGAGGATGGCATCCAGGGGCAGGTCGTGCGGCTCCGGCTCGAAGTCGTCGAGGAAGCCGTTGGTGAAGCCCAGCCCGACCGTGAAGGGCCGCGGCTCCAGCGCCGCCAGCGTGCGGTCGTAGAAGCCGCCGCCATAGCCCAGCCGGTAGCCGCCGGCGCTGTAGCCCAGGCAGGGCACGAACAGCAGCGTGGGCACGATCAACTCGGTGTCCTTCGGCTTGGGAATGTCGTAGGCGTCCGGCTCCATGGGGCAGCCGGGATGCCAGGCGTGGAAAGTCAGGGTCTTGTGCACCTTGTCGACGACCGGCAGGCCGATGCGGCGGCGCTGCGGTTCGCCCTGCAACTCGCCGTCTTCCTTCCAGCGATGCAGCGCGGGCAGCGGATCGAACTCGCCCTTGATGGGCCAGTAGGCGCCGATCACGGTGTCGGGCCGGCCCACCAGCCAGATGCGCATCACGCGCTGCAGCAGGTCGGCGCGTGCCAGGCGGTCGGGCATGGCAAGACGCTGCTCGATCAGTGCGGAACGCAGCTGTTGCTTGAGAAAGTTGGCAGTTGCCGAGGTGTCGGCACCCTTTGACTTGTCCATAATCCCCCGATGCAGTTTGCAAGCATTTTGGCACCTGCGCGCAACCGTCTGCGCGCCCCCTTCCCCACTCTCCTTCTTTCGCTCGTCTTCGCCGCCACCGCGCTGCTGCAGCAGGCCCGTGCGCAGAACGGCAGCGACGACGTCATCGTGCAGATGAAGCAGGCCGCGCAGCGCGGCGACAAGGCGCGCCTCGCCGCCCTGCTGCCGCAGGCGCGCGGCCACCTGCTCGAACCCTGGGCCGCGTACTGGGAGCTCAGGGCCCGCCTGGGCGAGGCCAGCGCCTCGGAGGTGCAGGACTTCCTCTCGCGCTACGCCGGCACCTACCAGGAGGACCGCCTGCGCAACGACTGGCTCGTCCTGCTCGGCCAGCGCCGCGATTGGGACGGCTTCGCGACGCTGCACCCGGCCTTCCGCATGAACGACGACGCCCAGGTCCGCTGCTACGCGGTGCTGGTCGAGGCGCTGCGCTCGGGCGCACCCACCGCTGCCCAGGCCGCGGAAGTGCGCCGCAACTGGCTCGGCCAGCGCGAGCTCGACGATGGCTGCCTCACGGCAGCCGACCGCATGATCTCGGCGCGCATGATGTCGCCCAACGACGCCTGGAAGAAGGCGCGCTATGCGATCGAGGCCAACCGGCCGCAGGCCGCGCGCGCCGCCGTCATGCTGGCCTCGCCCGATGCGGTGCCGCAGTTCGACGAGCTCAACGCCAACATGGCGAAGTTCCTGGCCGGCCGCGGCGTCGCCCCCGGCAAGTGGCGGCGCGAGCTGGTGGTGCTGGCACTGATCAAGATGGTCATCGCCGACCCGGACATGGCCGCCTCCCAGCTCGACAGCAAGTGGAGCGTGATGCTCTCGCCCGAGGAGCGCAACTGGGTGTGGGGCGCGATCGGCCGCCAATACGCGGTGAAGCTCTCGCCGGCCGCCGCCGGCGCCTTCGCCAACGTCACCAAGAACGCCGACCTGTCCGACGACATGCTGGCCTGGAAGGCCCGCGCCGCCCTGCGCACCGGCAACTGGAAGGAAGTGCGCGCCGCCATCGCCGGCATGAGCGACTCGACCCAGGAAGACCCGACCTGGGTGTACTGGAAGGCGCGCGCCCTCCACGCGCAAGGCGGCGACGAGCGCCGCGCCGAAGCACGCACGCTGTACGAAAGCATCGCCGGCACCCGCGGCTTCTACGAGCTGCTCGCGCTCGAAGAGCTGGGCGAGCGCGCGAGCGCGCCCACCCGCCCTGCGCCGCTCACGCCGGAGGAGAAGGCGGCGGCGCGCAGCAACCCCGCGCTCGCCCGCGCGCTCTACGCCATCGAAATCGGCCTGCGCCCCGAGGGCGTGCGCGAGTGGAACTACGCGACCAACCTGCACGACAAGGGCGGCATGGGCGACCGCGAGCTGCTGGCCGCGGCCGACCTCGCCTGCCAGCGCGAGATCTGGGACCGCTGCATCAACACCAGCGAGCGCACCAAGGGGATGATCGACGTCGAGCAGCGCTTCCCCATGCCCTTCCGCGAGACGGTGGTCGCCAAGAGCGAGGCGATCGGCCTCGACCCCGCTTACGTCTATGGCCTGATCCGCCAGGAGAGCCGCTTCATCATGGACGCGCGCTCCGGCGTCGGCGCATCGGGCCTGATGCAGGTGATGCCCGCCACCGCGCGCTGGACCGCGCGCAAGATCGGCCTGTCCGGCTTCACGCCCGGGCAGATCAACGACCGCGACACCAACATCACCATCGGCACCAACTACCTCAAGCTGGCGCTCGACGACTTCGACGGCTCGATGGCGCTGGCCGCCGCGGCCTACAACGCCGGCCCCGGCCGGCCGCGAAGCTGGCGCAACGGCCCTGTGATGGAGGCCGCGATCTGGGCGGAGAACGTGCCCTTCAACGAGACGCGCGACTACGTCAAGAAAGTGCTGGCCAACACCACCAACTACGCGGCCCTGATCAGCGGCCGGCCGCAATCGCTCAAGGAGCGCCTCGGCACCGTGGGCCCGCGCGACGCGGCCGAGCCGGAGCCCAACAAGGACCTGCCCTGATGTGGTGGGACCAGATTGCCGCCACGTTCGCCTCCGAATTTTCGGACGTGGACGACATCGCCCAGCTCACCCGCATCCTGATTCGCCTCGTGCTGGCGTCGGTGCTGGGCTTCGCCCTCGGCTTCGAGCGCGAGCAGCAGGGCAAGGCGGCCGGCGTGCGCACGCACATGCTGGTGGCCGTGGGCTCCGCCCTCTTCGTGCTCGTGCCGCAGCAGGCCGGCATCGAACCGGCCGACATGAGCCGCGTGATCCAGGGCCTGGTGGCGGGCGTCGGCTTCCTGTGTGCCGGCACCATCCTGAAGCAGGGCCGCGACGAGCAGCACGTGCAGGGCCTCACCACCGCCGCCGGCCTGTGGATGACCGCCGCGATCGGCATGGCCTGCGGGCTGGGCCGCGAGCTGACGGCGGTGCTCAGTGCGCTGCTGGCGCTGGCCGTGCTCTCGCTGGTGCCGCATGTGGTGAAGGCCATCGAACGCGTGGTCGGTCCGCCCTCGGACGGCAACGGCAACGGCAAGCGCGTGATCGTGCCGCCCGGCAGCGACGACGACACGACCCAGCGCTGAGCATCAATCCCGCGCGCCTTCGGCATCAATGCCGCAGCGGCCGGGCGCTAGCATCGCAGGCTTTCCCTTCAAGAACCCCCAGGAGGTTTCGATGCTCACGCTCCATATCGGCAACAAGAATTACTCGTCCTGGTCGATGCGCCCCTGGGTGCTGATGAAGCAGGCCGGCATCCACTTCGAGGAGGTGATGGTGCCCTTCGATACCCTCGATGCCGATTCGCACTTCAAGAAGACCATCGAGGCCCTCAACCCCGCCGGCCGTGTGCCCGTGCTGGTCGACGGCGAGATCGTCGTCTACGACACGCTGGCGATCTGCGAATACCTTGCCGAGACCCACCCCGACAAGGAGCTCTGGCCGCGCGACAAGGCCCTGCGGGCCCACGCGCGCAGCGTCTGCGCCGAGATGCACGCGGGCTTCGGCGCCCTGCGCAACCACTGCGGCATGAACATCGAGGCCGATCTGCGCGTGCAGGGCAAGATCATCCTGCGCGACCAGCCGCAGGTGCGCGCCGATCTCGCGCGCATCGTGCAGATGTGGAGCGGCCTGCTGAAGGCCCACGGGGGGCCGATGCTCTTCGGCGAATTCGGCATCGCCGATGCGTACTTCGCGCCCGTGGGCGTGCGCATCAAGACTTTCGGCCTGCCGGTGCCCGCCGAAATCACGGCCTACATCGAGCGCGTGCAGCAGTTGCCCGGCGTCAAGGCCTGGATCGACGAGGCACTGGTCGAGAAGCGCTTCGTGGTCGTGGACGAGCCGTACCGCATCGAGGACTGAGAACGCCCCTGCATGACGCCCAGCACCTAAACTGCGGCGCATGCAAACCTACCTCGTCGGCGGCGCCATCCGCGATGTCCTGCTGGGCCGGCCCGGCAGCGATCGCGACTGGGTCGTGGTCGGCGCCACGCCCGAGGAGATGGCCGCGCAGGGCTACCTGCCGGTGGGCCGCGACTTCCCTGTCTTCCTGCACCCCCGGACGCGCGAGGAATATGCGCTGGCGCGCACCGAGCGCAAGAGCGCGCCCGGCTACCGCGGCTTCGTCGTCCACGCCTCGCCGGAAGTGACGCTGGAGCAGGACCTCGCGCGTCGCGACCTCACGGTCAATGCCATGGCGCTGCCCGCCGACCGGGCCGAGCCCTCGCCCGACCTCGCCCACCTGGTCGATCCCTTTCACGGCCGGCAAGACCTGCAGCACAAGGTGCTGCGCCACGTGACCGATGCCTTCCGCGAGGACCCGGTGCGCATCCTGCGCGTCGCGCGCTTCGCCGCCCGCTTCGCCGACTTCAGCGTCGCGCCCGAAACCCTGGCGCTGATGCGCGAGATGGTCGCGGCCGGCGAGGCGGACGCGCTGGTGCCGGAGCGCGTCTGGCAGGAGCTCGCGCGCGGGCTGATGGAGACGAAGCCCTCGCGCATGTTCGAGCTGCTGCGCGACTGCGGCGCGCTCGCCGTGCTGCTGCCCGAGGTGGACCGGCTCTGGGGCATACCCCAGCCCGAGGCCCATCATCCCGAGGTCGACACCGGCCTGCACCTGATGCTGGTGCTGGACATGGCGGCCCGCCTGGATGCGCCGCTCCCGGTGCGCTTCGCCTGCCTGGTGCACGACCTCGGCAAGGGCACCACGCCGGCCGAGGTGCTGCCGCGCCACATCGGCCACGAGCAGCGCAGCGTGGACCTGCTGCGCGAGGTGTGCGAGCGATGGCGCGTGCCGGTGGAACTGCGCGAGCTGGCCGAGGTGGTGGCGCGCGAGCACGGCAACATCCACCGCAGCGCCGGATTCGGCGCGCAGGCCCTGGTGCGGCTGCTCGAACGCTGCGACGCCTTTCGCAAGCCGGGGCGCTTCGAGCAGGCGCTGTTGGCCTGCGAGTGCGATGCCAGGGGGCGGCTGGGGATGGAGGAGCGGGCCTATCCGGAGCGCGAGCGGCTGCTGGCCGCGCTGGCGGCGGCGCGGTCGGTGCAGACCGAAACGATCGCCCGTGAAGCGCAGCAAGCCGGCGCCGCGGGGCCTCGCATCGGCGAGGCGATCGCGCGTGCAAGGGTGGCAGCGGTTGCCGCCAAGCTGCCGCCTTTCGTCGGCATAGAGACAAAAACCGATTGACGGATTTGGCCGACGTGCTCGGCCGCCCGAGTCTGCTATGGTTTTCCCCATGCAGACGCCCCCCCGCCTCACCCCCGACGCTGCGCTCTTCCTGGACTTCGACGGCACGCTGGTAGCCATCGCCGAAACCCCCGAGGCGATCGAGGTCCCCAGCGCACTGGTCCCGCTGCTCAGCGACCTGCGCGATCTGCTCGGCGGGGCGCTGGCAGTGGTGTCGGGCCGGCAGATCGACGTGCTGGACCGCTTCCTCGCCCCCCTTCGCCTGCCGGCCGCGGGCGAGCACGGCGTGCAGCGCCGCAGTGCCGAAGGGGATATGCAGGAAGCACGACCGCCCGATCTCACCGACGTGCTGGACACCGCCAACGAGCTGGCCCGCGTCTACGAGGGCCTGCTGGTGGAGCGCAAGCACGCGGCCATCGCCTTGCACTACCGGCTCGCGCCCCAGCTGGAAGCGGTGTGCCGCGATGCGCTGCTGCGCACCATCACCGACCAGCCGCAGCTGGAGCTGATGCACGGCAAGTTCGTGTTCGAGGTCAAGCCCTCAGGCATCAACAAGGGCATCGCGATCGACGCCTTCATGCGGGAGGCGCCCTTCGTCGGCCGCACGCCGGTCTTCGCCGGCGACGACACCACCGACGAAAGCGGCTTTGCAGTGGTGCAGCCGCGCGGCGGCGTGGCGATCAAGGTCGGATCGGGCCCCAGCCAGGCGCTGCACCGGCTGGATTCGCCGCTCGCCGTGTTCGAATGGCTGGTCGAGGCACGCAAACTGCTGGCCGAATCGCCATCCGATTCCAAAGGAAAACCCGCATGACGAAAAACCCCCAAGAGGTCACCACGACGGAGGAAGAACAGGAGCAGGAAAGCCGGGCCGGCGACTCGATCGCAGGCGCCGCCAGCGCCAGCGACAAGCCGGCAGCCCACCCGGAAGCCGTCACCCGGCCGGCCGCGCGCGGCGGCTTCGGCCCGCCCGCGGAGCCCTCGCTCAACCTCGGCGTGATCGGGAACTGCTCCTACAGCGCGCTCATCGACGCGCGCGGCCGTGTGGTCTGGTGCTGCTTGCCGCGCTTCGACGGCGAGCCGGTGTTCGACGCCCTGCTCCACACCGGCGAGGATGCCAGCGCCTGGGCCATCGAGATCGAGGATTTCGCTTCCAGCAAGCAGTGGTACGAGCCGAACACCGCCGTGCTGCGCACCCAGCTCTTCGACAGCGCGGGACAGGGCCTGGAAATCACCGACTTCGCGCCGCGCTTCCACAGCCGCTCGCGCTACTTCCGGCCGCTCACCATGGTGCGCCGGGTGAAGCCCATCCAGGGGACGCCGCGCATCCGCGTCTCGCTGGTGCCGCGCTTCCAGTGGGGCAGCACGCCCCCGCAGATCACGCGCGGCAGCAACCACATCCGCTACGTGGGGCCGGACTTCGCGCTGCGCCTCAACATGGACGCCCCGGTCTCGCACGTGCTCTCGAAGCAGCCCTTCGTGCTGTCGCGCGAGCACAATTTCGTGCTCGGCGCCGACGAGACGCTGATGGACGGCATCGCCGACACGGCACGCCACTTCGAGCAGGAGACCATCGCCTACTGGCGCACGTGGAGCAAGCGGCTCGCGATTCCCTTCGAGTGGCAGGACGCGGTGATCCGTGCCGCCATCACGCTCAAGATGTCCCTTTACGAGGACACGGGCGCCATCGTGGCCGCCATGACCACCAGCATCCCCGAAGCGCCGGGCAGCCAGCGCAACTGGGACTACCGCTTCTGCTGGCTGCGCGATGCCTTCTTCGTGGTGCGGGCGCTCAACAGCCTGTCCGAGGTCGGCACCATGGAGGACTACCTGCGCTGGCTGGCCAACGTGGTGATCGGCTCGCACGGCCAGCACATCCAGCCGCTCTACGGCATCGGCCTGGAGCGCGAGCTGCCCGAGTCCTTCGTCGAGGGCCTGACCGGCTACCGCGGCATGGGCCCGGTGCGGGTGGGCAACCAGGCGCAGGAGCATTTCCAGCACGACGTCTACGGCAACATCGTGCTGGGCGCTTCGCAGGCCTTCCACGACCATCGGCTGCTCAGCCGCGGCGGCGTGGCGGAGTTTCCGCACCTGGAGGCGGTGGGCGAGCAGGCGATCCGCGTCTACGGCACGCCCGATGCCGGCATGTGGGAGCTGCGCACGCGCGCCCGCGTGCACACCAGTTCGGCGCTGATGAGCTGGGCGGCCTGCGACCGGCTCGCCAAGGTGGCGCGCGCGCTGGGGCTGCCAGAGCGCGCGGCCTACTGGCACGACCATTCCTCGCGCATGCGCGAGGAGATCCTCGCCAAGTCCTGGTGCGAGGAGCGGCAGGCCTTTGCCGAGAGCTTCGGCGGGCACGAGCTCGACGCCAGCATCCTGCTGATGACCGAAGTCGGCCTGATCGACGCGCGCGATCCGCGCTTCATCTCCACCGTCGACGCGATGGAAAAATCGCTGTGCGACGGCCCCTACATGCGCCGCTACGAGGCGGCCGACGACTTCGGCAAGCCCGAGACCGCCTTCAACATCTGCACCTTCTGGCGCATCGATGCCTTGGCCAAGATCGGGCGCAAGGCCGAGGCGCGCCAGATCTTCGAGACCATGCTGGCCGCGCGCAATCCGCTGGGCCTGCTGTCGGAGGACACCCATCCGGTCACCGGCGAGATGTGGGGCAACTTCCCGCAGACCTATTCGATGGTCGGCATCATCAACGCGGCGGTGCGCCTGTCGGCGCCGTGGGACTCGTGCATCTGAGCGCGAGAAGAACAAGGAGCTCATGAGTCGTCTCGTCGTCATTTCCAATCGCATCGCCGACCCCCGCAAGCCCGCCGCGGGCGGCCTGGCCGTCGCCCTCGGCGAGAGCCTTCAGCAGACCGGCGGCCTCTGGTTCGGGTGGAGCGGCAACATCGTCGAGGACGGCCCCACCGGCGAAGGCGAGCTGCGCATCCAGCAGGCCGGCAAGGTCACGCTCGCCACCATCGACCTGAGCCGCGAGGACCACGACAGCTACTACCTGGGCTACAGCAACGACGTGCTGTGGCCGGTGTTCCACGACCGGCTGGACCTGGCGAACTTCGATGCCGGCTTCATCGGCGGCTACCGGCGCGTGAACCAGCTGTTCGCGCGCAAGCTGCTGCCGCTCCTGAAGCAGGACGACATCATCTGGATCCACGACTACCACCTGATCCCGCTGGCGGCCGAGCTGCGCGGCATGGGCTGCCGCCAGCGCATCGGCTTCTTCCTGCACATCCCGCTGCCGCCGCACATCATCATGGCGGCGATCCCGCAGCACGAGTGGCTGATGCGTTCGCTGTTCGCCTACGACCTGATCGGCTTCCAGGCCCGCCAGGACGTGCAGCACTTCGAGCAGTACGTGCGCAACGAGGCCAACGGCGAGTTCGTGGGCCGCGACCTGTACCGCGCCTACGGCCAGACGGTGCGCTGCGGCGCCTTCCCGATCGGCATCGACGTCGACGAGTTCGCGGCGCTCACGCACGCCAAGGAATCGCGCGACATGTTCGAGACCATGCGGCGCGAATACTCCAGCCGGCGACTGCTGCTGGGCATCGACCGGCTGGACTATTCCAAGGGCATCCCGAACCGGGTGCGCTCCTTCCGCGAGCTGCTCGCCAACTACCCCGAGAACCGCCGCAGCGCGACGCTGATCCAGATCGCCTCGCCCACCCGCGAAACGGTGGATGCCTACGCCGACATCCGGCGCGAACTCGAGTCGCTTTGCGGCGCCATCAACGGCGACTACGGCGAGCTCGACTGGATGCCGGTGCGCTACATCCACCGCATGGTGGCGCGCAAGCGCGTGCCGGGCCTGTGCCGCGCGGCAGCGGTCGGGTTGGTGACGCCCCTGCGCGACGGCATGAACCTGGTGGCCAAGGAGTACATCGCAGCCCAGGACCCGGCCGATCCGGGCGTGCTCGTGCTGTCGCGCTTCGCCGGCGCGGCCGAGCAGCTGAAGGAAGCCCTGCTGGTCAACCCCTACGACACCCACGGCACGGCCGAGACGGTGCAGCAGGCGCTGCAGATGCCGCTGGAAGAGCGCCGCGAGCGCCACCAGATGCTGCTGTCGCACATCCGCGCGCACGACGTGCACTGGTGGCGGCGCACCTTCCTCGGCGCGTTGCGCGAGGCGCAGAGCGTGCGCTAGGCGAGCAGCAGGCGCAGCAGGCGCGCCACGGGCGAAGGGCGTGGCGCCCCGCCCGCCGCCGGCCGCGGCGCGCTGCAAATCCGCGCCGGCGCCAGCGCCTCGATCTCGACCCAGCCGGCGCGCTCGGCGACGTAGGCCTCGCCCTCCTGGTAGTCGTTCTTCACGGCGAAGGCGGTCTCGCCGAACCACGTGGGCGGCGAGACCACGCGCACGCGGCCTTCCAGCACCACCAGCGACGTGCCGGCATCGAGGGCGACGCGCAGCGACTGGCCGGTCGCAAGCCTGGCGGCGGAAGAGAAATCGGTGCAAATCATGGCGGGCCTCGGCGAGTGGTGGATGCTGAAATCGTAGGCAGCGGGCCGCTCGAAAAACAGGCACAGCCACGGATGTTCGAAGGCACAACAGACCGCCCCGCGCGGCATCTGTTATGGTGGTTTTCGCCGCCATCTGCATCTGTTGCGGCCCCCGTCCTTCCCGCAGCATCGCCCCATGGACTCCACCCCGCTCTACCGCCAGCTGGCCGCGCACTACCTCGATGCGATCCGCGCCGGCTCGCTCAAGCCGGGCGACAAGCTGCCCTCGCTGCGCCATCTGATGCGGCAGCACGGCATCAGCCTGTCGACGGCGCTGCAGCTGTGCCGCTCGATGGAAAGCGAGGGCTGGGTCGAGGCGCGCGAGCGCTCGGGCTACTTCGTGCGTCGGCCGCGACGCCTTTCGATGGCGCCCATGGACGAGCCCGCTGCCGACCGGACGCCGGATCGGGCGCAGTACGTGGGCATCCACGCCAAGGTGTCCGACTTCGTGGCGCGCCGCCGCCAGGTGACCGAGAAACTCGACCTCTCCATCGCACGCGGCGCGCCGGAGCTCTACCCCGCCGAGGCCCTGCGCAATGCCATGACGCGCGCGCTGCGCCAGCGGCCCGGCATGCTGGCGGTCGCTGCGCCGCTCAAGGGCCATCTCCCCTTCCGCGAGGTGCTCGCGCAGCGCAGCCTGCGCGTGGGCATGACGCTCTCGCCGGAGGACATCCTGGTGACCAACGGCTGCATCGAGGCACTGAACCTCGCGCTGCGCGCAGTCGCGCAGCCGGGCGACACGGTGGCGGTGGAGTCGCCCACCTTCTACGGCCTGCTGCAGGTGCTCGAGAGCCTCGGGCTGCAGGCGCTGGAGATCCCGACCAGCCCCCAGACCGGCCTCTCGATCGAGGCCCTGGACCTCGCCATCCGCACCTACGACAACATCAAGGCCGTGGTGGTGGTGCCGCATCTGCAGAACCCGCTGGGCAGCGTGATGCCCGACGCCCACAAGGCGCGGCTCGCGCAGTTGTGCGAGCAGCACGCGATCCCGCTGATCGAGGACGACACCTACAGCGAGCTGATCGACGCGCCGATGCCGCCGCGCGCGCTCAAGTCCTTCGACGCTTCGGGCAACGTGATCTACTGCGCCTCGCTGCACAAGCTCCTGGCGCCCGGCATGCGACTGGGCTGGATGACGGCCGGGCGCTGGCAGGCGCGGGTGGAGATGCTCAAGTTCGCACAGACCCGCAACAACGAGGCGCTCTCGCAGGCGGCGGCCGGCGAGTTCATGGCCACCGGCGGCTACGAGCGCCACCTGCGCCACCTGCGCCAATGCCTCAAGACGCAGCGCGAGCAGACCGCCGATGCGATCGCCGGCTTTTTTCCGCCGGGCACGCGCATCAACCTGCCGCCCGGCGGACTGCAGCTGTGGGTCGAGCTGCCCGAACGGCTGTCCTCGTGGCGGGTCTTCGAGACGGCCCTTGCCGAGCGCATCGTGGTCGCGCCCGGCACGCTGTTCTCGAACTCCTCGCGCTTCGACCACTACCTGCGCATCAACTGCGGCTGGCCCTACGGGGCGGCGGTCGATGGGGCGCTGCGGCGGCTGGGCGCCATCGCCACGGACTTGTGCCGCCCGGGCGCTGCCAATGCAGCGACGGCCCCAGCGTCTGCGCCAGCCAGTTCGGCCACCTTGCCTCTCGACGATCGCTTCGCAGCTGCAGCCGGAGAACCGCTGGATCGCCGGGCAGCGCATCGAGGTCTCTCGGGCGGGAGCTTCCTTTAATCGAGCAGCGCAAGGGCCGCGAAGTCGCCGACCTTGTCGCCCAGGCCCGCAGGCACCAGCACCGCGCCGCGCGTCAGCGGCACCAGCTTGCCCTCGACCTCGGCCTGCAGGCGCGGCAGCAGGAAATCGCGGTTGTGCCAGAAGACGCTGCCCCCCAGGCTGATGCGCTCGAGGTCGAGCGTGGCGATCAGGTTGTAGAGCATGCGGCCCATCACTCGGCATGCCTCCTCGGTGATGGCCAGCGCCTTCGGCTCGCCGGCCGCGGCGGCGGCGAACAGCTCCGGCGGCGGCCGGCCGAATCGGCGGGCGATCGCGTTGCCGGCGGCCAGGGCCTCGACATCGCCGACGTTGCCGCAGCCGCACAGCGCATGGCTGTCGTCGTCGGATACGAAGCTGTGGCCGGCATGGCCCGCATTGCCGTTCTTGCCGTGCAGGATGCGCCCGTCGACGCACAGGCCGACGCCGACGCCGGTGCTCCAGGTGACGTAGGCGCAGTGGTTGGTGCCCTGCAGCGCGCCCCAGCTGCGTTCCGCCTCGAGGGCGGCGACGGCGTCGTTCTCGACCCGGACATGGCGGAAGCGCTGCTTGAGCGGCGCCTCGACGACGGCCGTCATCCAGTCGTTGGGCAGGCCGCGTGCCGGGCCGGCGATGCCGCCGCAGATGTTGGGCGTGGCCAGCTCGACCAGCCCGTCGCGCAGCACGAAGGGGCCCGCCGAGGAAACGCCGACGCGCTCGATCGAGGCGGGGGCGATGCCCTGCTCGGCGCAGATCTCGTCGACGAGCCGCAGGATCTGCTGCGCCACCGCGTCGTTGTTGCCGGTCTTGGCGGTGGGCTCGGTGCGGCGGCCGATCAGGGGCGAGGCACTGTCGGCCGACAGGCTCACGGCCACTTTGGTGCCGCCGATATCGACACAGGCTCTCATGGGGTCATATCCATCGTGCAATCAGGGCCGCGATCATGCTGAGCACGACGGTGCTTCCGATCGGCAGCTGCCACTCGCGCCCGAAGGCGCGGAACTCGAAGTCGCCGGGCAGGCGCCCGAAGCCGAAGCGCCGCAGCCATTGCGTCAGGCCGCTCATCAGGACCAGCGCGAGCACGACGACGATCAGCCAGCGAATCATGCGGACAGTCTAGCGCCCGCACCTGCAAGGTGTCGCAAAACTGCAAGACCCGAAGGGGCCCTTGCGCCGAACATCGATCACTCGATGCGACGCAAGGAGATGAGCATGTTCCCTCGTGTGGCGCTCAGCCTCTCAGGCCGCCAGCCGCAGCGCTTCGGCCTCGCCGGCCGCGGGCAGCATGATCATGCGCTGCGCAAAAACCGAGCGCAGCGCAGACGCGGGGCCGCCCCCCTCGCGCAGCTGGCGCGGCGTGACGCCGGCCGTTTCGGAGAAGGCGCGTGTCATGTGGGCCTGGTCGGCAAAGCCCTGCTCCGCCGCCACATGGGCCAGCGGCGTCCCCTCGGCGATCGCGCAGGCCGCGCGCTGGAAGCGCACCAGCCGCGCGTAGCCGGCCGGCGCGACGCCCAGCCAGTGGCGGAAGTCGCGCTCCAGCTGGCGCCGGCTCACGCGATGCTGGGCGGCCAGCTCGTCGACCGACAGCTCCGGCGCCTCGAGCAGCGACATCGCCGCCGCCGCCACGCGCTCGGCCTGCCAGCCCAGCCGGCGGCGCTCGCCGATGCGGGTTTCGAGCCAGCGCCCGAACACCGCGCAGCGCTCCGGCCCCGAAGGAGCAGCGAGAAGCGCGCCGTGCAGCATCGCCTCCTGCCACGCCGGCACGATCTCGCGCAGCGGCAGGCGCTCGTTGCACAGGCGGTCCCAGGGCCGGCCGAAGGCGCGCAGCAGGCCCAGCGGCGTCAGCATGGCAATCGCCAGCTGGCCGCGTCCCTGCGTCTGGAAGCTCACGGCCTGCGTGCGCAGGGCCGAGACCATCACGCGCAACGCGCCGCTGTCGGCGGCGCTGCGGCAGTCCAGCCGCTCGTCGCAGTAGGCCGTGACCATGAACAGCTCATGCGGCAGTCCCCGGTGTACGCCACCCCCGAGGGCCTCGACATCGACCAGGCCCAGCGAGGCCACATGCCGGGTCGGCAGGGCGGCGGCGGCGCAGGCATGCGCAACATGAAAGCGCTTGGCGGGCGCGGCGTGGATCGCGTAGACGGACATCGGAGCCTCCCACGAAAAACATGAAGGGGAGCTTTTATTGTTAGGTGAGCGAGGGCCCGCCGTCCCGGGGCCTTTGTCCCGTCCGGACCGCCCCCGGCGCCATTCAAGGCTCGAAGACCGGGACTCGTGTCCCGGACGGTCGGCACAGCGCCGACTGCCGCACCCGGCGGGACCAGCGACAAACACAGCGGCTAGCAGCCGCGAAAGGTCCCGTCAATCCCCTGATCGGGTGATGCTGGGCCACGGTACAGTCCGCCGGCGCTCAAAGGTTCACCTGCTGTTGGTGATCGCGACGCTCATCACGCTGCAAATCCACGATCGGGTGCTCACCAGCCAGGGCAGCGAGGCCCTGCTCATGCTGTGGGTCGCTGCCGCTCTCTCGCTGGCGGCATGGTGGGCGACCGACACCTCGGCGCAGCATGCGGGAGCGATGAAGTTGGAGACAGGGAGTCGATGAATGAAGCATCTCACCAAGAATGATCTGAAGGCCTGGGTCGCCGCCGTGACCCATCCGCTCGCTTCGGCCGACAGTCTGATTGCATGGCTCGAAGGGCCGCTGCGAAAGTTCTTCCCATTCAAGGGCGTCGTGCTCGGGCACGGCGAGCTCGTCGCGGGTCAGCTCGAGGTCACGCACATGCTCGCCACGGGCCACGACGAAGCGTACCTGCGGCAGCTTGCGACAACCTTCGAGCTGACCGAGCGCGGATCCCTGGGGTGGTGGTTCTCGAACCGCCGGCCCTTCCACATCGATCCGAAGCATCCTCCTTCACATGCGAGTGCCTTCGAGCTCGACGAGATCGATCGCTTCGGCCTTGGCAACGTGGCGGGGCACGGCGTGCTCAATGTCAAGGCCAATGCAGGAACCTACTTCGGATTCGCCGGCGTCAGAGAGCCGCTGGGCGACTGGCACCTCGAAGCGCTGACGCTGATTGCGCCGGTACTCAACGACCTGATGCTGTCCCACATCGCGCCGCCGCGGCACGCAGCGGCGAGCGGGCTCGATGGATCGACGCCGAGGCAGAAGGAGATCGTGCGCCAGCTGGCCGCCGGCAAGAGCAACAAGGCCATCGCACTGTCGATCGGCATCACCGAAAAGAGCGTTCGCAATCAGTTGGCGAAAGTCTACGCGCGCGTGGGCGTGTGCAAGAGGACGGAGCTCATCGCTTTGCTCATGTAGAGGGACATTTGTCATCTATGCACACGGCGGGGAAACCGGGAACATCCGTGCCGTATTCAGCGCATCCGGGACGGGACTTGAACGTCGGCACCGGTGCATCGGAGGAAATGCATGACCCTACGGACAACCTTTTCGACCTCGGATTCTTCAGACAACGCAGATGGCAAGCTCGGAAGAGTCCCTGGCCAATGCATGTGGCTGCGTTCATCCGAGGAGCCATCGCGGGGTGCACCCCCTGGCTTCGCGCCGCTGCAGCGAGTGTGCTGTATGCCTTGGCCCTGGCCCTGGCCCTTCCCGGATGCTGGGTCATCCCGCCGAAGGTGCTGACCACGCCGGGCAACCCGGTACCGGTCGCGAAGCATTTTTCATCGGCGCTGCTGGAGTTTCTACGACTACGACCAGACCAACGCGCGCGGTGACCGCACCTGGCAGACGCACGTCGATGCGCAAGGCCGCACCGACTGGACCAACGTGATCCAGGACGATGGCAGTGTGGACTTCACCGACTACGACCAGACCAATGTTCGCGCCGACAGCATCTTTCAGAACCGCACCGACGCCTGGGGCCGCCAGGACTGGGTGAACATCTTTCAGGACGACGGGAGCCGCGATTGGACCGACTACGACCAGGCCGGCAGCCAGGGTTGGAGCGCGGTGGCCTCCCATTTCGACGCCCGCGGCCGTGAAGACTTCGCCAACGTCTACCTGGACGATGGGAGCCGCGACCAGCACGACTACGATCAGGACGGCAGCCAGGGCTGGCATGCCGTGGTGTCGCATTTCGATGCCTGGGGCCGCGAAGCGCACGCCAGCATGTACCTGGACGACGGCAGCCGCGATTGGCTGGACTACGACGAGAACGGCTCGCAAGGCTGGAATCGGGTGGAGTCCCACTTCGATGCCTTGGGCCGCGAAGCCCACGCCAGCATGTTCCTGGATGACGGCAGCCGCGATTGGTATGACTACGACCAGGATGGCAGCCAGGGCTGGGGCGCGCTGGTCTCGCATTTCGACGCCTCGGGCCGCGAAGCGCATGCCAATCTGTACATGGACGACGGCAGCCGCAACTGGTACGACTACGACCAGGACGGCTCGCAAGCCTGGAGCCGGGTCCAATC